>NZ_JBVFUX010000012.1:0-1510000 GCF_055693405.1 Gymnodinialimonas sp. JB5-7 | reverse complement strand
TAAAAGAGCCATGCTCCGTAAGCGGCACCGACGATGTAAAGGACCCAGCCCGGCACCTTGCGGATGGTTTGGTTCAACGTGGCGATCATCTCAGTTCAACTCCCGCGAACACGCAGCCAGATCAAAGTCGGTTTCCTCGCCACTATAGAGCGTATCAATGACAAGCCGCGCCATGCAGCGTGCGTGGACGATCTCGCCGTTCGCTTCGTTCAATACCGTGAAGGTCAGCACATCCAATTGACCAAAAAGTTGCGTCTGTTGGATCAGCGTTGGCTGATCGGCAGCCAGACCGCTGGCAATTCCGGCTAGTGGCTGCAACGGCGTTCCCGCAAAGACTTCAGACGCCTCCGCCCAAGTGTCGACCCGCGCGATGATGATATCCGCGGCCGTGATCGGTGGTTGCCCCGGCATCAGCGTGTCGAACACGCCGGCCACGTCGCGTTCGAACAGCTCTTCACGGAAGCCCTGCCCGGCCTCAAAAACGGCAATCCGTGCACCGGTGTCCGGGAAGGTGCTAATATAAGTGTCCGCGGCGACTTCGTTCGTGGGCATCACGCCTTCTGCCAGCGACGCACTGGCAAGGCCGATGCCAAACAGCAAAGCTACCGCAAACCGCATCAGAAGTTGGCTTCCAGATCCATGCCTTCATAAAGGCTGGCAACTTCTTCCTCGTAACCGTTGAACATCAGCGTCGGCTCGCGGCGTGCGAAAAGCCCACCACCGATGCGCCGCTCGGACGCCTGGGACCAGCGCGGATGATCCACGTTCGGGTTCACATTACTATAGAAGCCGTATTCACGCGCATTGGCTTGGTTCCAACTGGCAAAAGGTTCTTCATCGGTCAGCGTGATCCGTACGATAGATTTGATCGACTTGAAGCCATACTTCCACGGCACGACCAACCGGATCGGCGCGCCATTCTGGTTGGGGATGTCACGGCCATAAATGCCCGTCGCCATCAGCGTCAGAGGATGCCGCGCCTCATCCAGGCGAAGACCTTCACGGTAGGGCCAATCCAACACCGGCACGCGCACACCGGGCATTTCGTCGGGGCGGTTTGCGGTTTCGAAGGCCACATACCGCGCGCCGTCTTGCACGCCGATACGGTCCAGCAGGTCGGCAAGCTCAAAGCCGTTCCAAGGGATCACCATCGACCAGGCCTCAACACAGCGGAAACGGTAGATGCGCTCTTCGACTGTCATGCCGTCCATGATATCTTCGAACGAGTAGGTGCCGGGATTGTCGACCATCCCGTCGATTTCAATCGACCAGGGCGAGGTCGTCAGCGTATGCGCATTGCGTGAAGGGTCATCCTTGCCGGTGCCAAACTCATAGTAGTTGTTGTAGGTCGTGATCTCTTCCCAAGTGTTGGGTTCCAGATCCTGCGCCTGCGCTTGGCCGCCAATCAATCCGGCCCCCAGCAGCGCACCCGTGCCCGCCATGATCTGGCGGCGGTTCAGGTAAAGATGTTCCGGCGTGACATCGTCCCATGTCAGCTTGGATGTGTAGCGGCGGGCCATATGGCGGTCTCCTCGTCCTTTGTTGACGACTATATGCGCTACCCGGGGCCAATTCCCCAAGCACTGACATCATATCTCACGAAAGGGTTAGGAGGTGTGAAAGACCACGGCGCCGCTATTCCGCCGCGATCCCGTCTGGAAACAGCCGATCCATCGGCAGGCTTGACCCGTCCGGCTGCACCAACCGCACATGGGATCGCCGCATCAGCCGCGGCTCACTTACGCCAACCGAATGCGCGATCACTTCTACCTCTTTCATCAACGCCTTCGCGAAATTCGCGACCCGCATATCCTTGTCCTCAACCACCAGCCCCTCCTGAAACCTGGGGTCATGCGTCGTGATCCCCGTGGGGCAGGTGTTCTTGTGGCACTTCAACGCCTGAATACAGCCGAGCGCGAACATGAACCCCCGCGCCGAGACGACGAAATCCGCGCCAGCCGCCAGCGCCCAGGCCACATCGCCGGGGTTCACGAGCTTACCGCTGGCCACAATTCGCACCCGCTCCTTCAGACCCGCACGATTCCGCAGGTCGGTCAGAATCGGCAAAGCCTCCCGGATCGACATCCCGACCAGATCGATCAACGGCATTGGTGCCGCACCCGTGCCACCTTCGCCCCCGTCGAGCGTGATGAAATCCGGCGCGCTCGCTGCGCCCCGCGCATCAACGGCCTCGAACAAGTCCAAAAACACTTGCGGATCACCCATCACTGTCTTGATGCCCACCGGCTTGCCCGTCACCTCACGGATATGGCCGATCAGATCCAGCAACTCCTCCGCATTCGCCGCCTCGCGATGGCGGTTCGGACTGATCCCATCGCGCCCCTTGGGCAGGCCCCTAATCTCGGCAATCTCATCCGTGATCTTCGCCGCCGGTAAAATCCCGCCTTTCCCCGGCTTGGCCCCCTGCGCCAGTTTCAGCTCAAACATGCACACTGTTTTATGAGCCGCTACCTCGCGCAGTTTCTCGTCGCTCAGATTGCCCTCGGCGTCGCGCACCCCGTATTTTGCGGTGCCAATCTGAAAGACCACGTCGCAGCCGCCTTCCAGGTGATAGGGGCTCAGGCCGCCCTCGCCCGTGTTCATCCAGCACCCAGCCATCTGGCAGCCCCGCGACAGAGCCCGCACCGCTGGCTTTGAGATCGCGCCGTAGCTCATCCCCGACAGGTTGAAAAAAGAGGGTGCATTATAAGGTGTCGCCGCATGGGGACCGATCAGCAGCGGCTCAGCCTTGGAAAACTGGTCGTCTAGCGGCGGAAAGGCCGATGGCACGAACAACGGCGTGCCCACCACGGTTATGTTCCGCGTGCTTCCAAACGGCAGGGTCGAAGATTTGCCCTGCGCCGCATGCTTCACCCATTCCCTTTGCGCCCGATTGAACGGCAATTCCTCGCGATCCATTGCAAAGAAATACTGCCGGAAGAATTCGCCCAATGTGCTGAACAAGCCCCGGAACCGCCCAAGCACTGGGTAATTGCGCCGGATCGCATCGGCCTTCTGCGTCCGGTCGATGACAAACAGCACCACCGCCGCCAGCGCGATCAGCCCAATGACCAGCCAGAAGGCCACCGCCATCGCCTCCAGAAAGACGCTGACATTCTCCATGCTCGGCATATCCATGGCTCACGCCTCCCAAATCATCTCGCACACCATGCCATCCGCATTTCGAAAACGGCAACGGGTGCGGTGAAAATCAGCTCACTCTCTAACGAATGTTCACATGATTTCACCGGTTTGTGATTGGAACGGCTTTTCGGGCGTGGCTTAGGCGCGCCTGCCCCTCCGTCAAGCCTATCAGCGGGAATTCGCTTCGCTTGAAACGAATTTGCTCCAGCGCATCTGGCCCCTCGGCACCGGGCAGACCCCGCTAGGCCCTGAGCGGCGCATCCTCGCTGCACGGAACAAAAGACACAGAGAAGAGAGAGACCATGCGTAACGCACTCCTTGCCCTCGCGGCCTCCACTGCACTCGCAGCCCCCGCCTTCGCGGACGGCCATTCCAACACCATCGTCGATGTCGCGACTGAGGCTGGCTCCTTTACCACCCTCCTTGCCGCAGCCGAAGCCGCTGGCTTGGTTGAAACGCTGTCCGGCGAAGGCCCCCTGACTGTCTTCGCCCCCACGGATGAGGCGTTCGCCGCCCTGCCCGAAGGCACGGTCGAAGGTCTTCTGGCCGATACGGACGCGTTGACCGCCGTGCTGACCTACCACGTTGTGGCCGGTGCCGTGATGTCCACTGACCTCACCGATGGCATGACCGCTGCCACTGTAAATGGTGCCGATATCACCGTCTCGCTCGACCCCGTCATGATCAACGACGCCAACGTTGTGGCCGCCGACATCGAAGCCTCCAATGGCGTAATCCACGTCATCGATAGCGTTCTCCTGCCGCCGCAATAAGCGCGCAGGCGACCATGGGTGGGCGGACCATCTGCCCACCTACAAACACCAAACACCACAAACAGGAAAAAGGGGACCATCATGGACCGTCGTCAATTCATCACCAAAACCGCAGGCCTTGCCGCTGCTGCACCGCTTGCGGGCCTCGCTACTTCTCTGCCCGCGCTGGCCGTCACCGGCTCGTCGAACATCGTCGAGCTGGCCGTTGCCACACCCGACCTCTCGACGCTTGTAACCGCTGTCCAAGCTGCAGGCCTCGTCGACACGCTGGCCTCGCCCGGCAACTTCACCGTCTTCGCACCGACCAACCGCGCGTTTGAGCATCTGCCAGCTGGCGTTCTGGACAGCCTGCTCGCCGACACCGCCGCGTTGACCAACGTGCTCACCTACCATGTCTCGGGCGACTACTACCCCGCTTCGGCGCTTGCCGGCGCACATGGCGTCGTGCCCACGGTCCAGGGCGGCAACATCCGCGTGAACGGTCGTTCTGGCGTCCACCTTAATGGCAATGTCTCAGTCACGACCGCAGATGTCTTCGCCTCCAACGGCGTGGTCCACATCATTGATGCTGTGCTCCTGCCGCACTGATCGGCACCCTATTCCGGGGCGCCTTGTCCCTTCGCACCCCGGCCTCCCCCGCGCCGCACACGCAGCGCGGGGGTTTTTCTTGTCCACCTCGCCTGTTTCCCGTTCACTGCGCAAAGACAAGAACACGGGAGAGACTTATGAAAACCGCCATCGTCACTGGTGCAGCCCGCGGGATTGGGCTGGCGACAACGGACGCCTTCCTTGCGGACGGCTGGTCCGTTGCGATGGTCGATTGGGACGGTGATGAATTGGCGAAAGCGGCTGCATCGCGCGACAATACAATCGCACTGGCCCACGACATCTCAAACCCGCAGCAGGTCGACGCAACGATACGCGAAACCCTTGCCGCCTTCGGA
This sequence comes from Gymnodinialimonas sp. JB5-7, assembly GCF_055693405.1. NCBI lineage: Bacteria > Pseudomonadati > Pseudomonadota > Alphaproteobacteria > Rhodobacterales > Paracoccaceae > Gymnodinialimonas > Gymnodinialimonas sp. JB5-7. The sequence continues at coordinate 1,505,139 of NZ_JBVFUX010000012.1, read as the reverse complement.
CAGATCGATGCGCTGGTGAACAACGCCGGGATCGCTGATTTCGGGCCGATTGAGGATACCGATTTCGAAAGATGGCGACGGGTCATGTCGATCAATCTCGACGGCACCTTTCTGATGAGCCAGGCCGCCACGCCCGCGCTCAAGGACACAAGCGGCGCGATCGTGAACATCGCGTCCATATCTGGACTGCGCGCCTCCACCCTTCGGGTCGCATACGGAACCTCGAAAGCCGCTGTTATCGCACTTACCCAACAACAGGCCGTGGAGTTGGGAGAGTATGGGATCCGCTGCAATGCTGTGGCACCTGGGCCGGTTCGAACCAAGTTGGCCATGGCCGTCCACACGCCCGATATCATCGCCGCCTATCACGATGCCCTGCCGCTGAACCGATACGGCACCGAGGCAGAGCTTGCGGGGGCGATTGTCTTCCTGTGCTCTGACAAGGCCAGCTACATCACCGGGCAATGCCTTGCCGTGGATGGCGGGTTCGACGCGACGGGGATCGGGCTGCCAGCACTACGCAATTGACCCCCGGTTGCAAGGTTGCAACCGGGGTCTAACCAACTGATCTAAAAACGAAAACCGTTTCTCGCTCAACTCCAACTCACGACATTGCGGCACATCATGCCATTCCGGTGGCTTCAATCTCGAACATCAGGCCTGGAATGGCCAAACGCTGTACCCCCAACAGGGTCATGGGCGGGCGCACCTGATGCGGGCCAAAGCGCATCCCCATCAGATCGAAGTTCTGCAAAGCCGCGTCCACGTCGGTAGCGTAAACGCCCAGTTTGGTGACGTTCGCCAGCGTCATTCCGGCCTCGGCCAACACCGCCTCCAGATTGTCTAGCGCCAGCGCGATCTGACCGCGCATATCACCGTCATGCTGAGGCGCTCCGTTTTCATCGACGGAGGTCTGACCGGCGACGATCACCTGCCGGGTTGCGCCATCGATGATCTCGGCCTGATTGTAACCCAGCTTGATCGACCAATCCCAAGGGTTCACTGCATTGCGTTCCATAGTCTCAACTCCTTTGATTTCGTGTTGCTGAGATCGGTCCAAGATCTAATAGTGCCAAAATGTGTCACCATTAATGCTATGGTTGAGAAATGAATGTACGTATCCGCCATGACGCCATCGTGCGCAGCCTCCGCCGCAACGGGACAACCACCGTTGAAACCCTCGCAGACGAAGTCGGGGCGTCGCGCCGCACGGTCCTGCGGGACATCAGCGCCCTCAGAGACGAAGGGTTTGTGATCCACTCAGACGTTGGGCGCGGGGGCGGTTTGCAGCTTGATCCGACCTCGGTCCAAACCAACGCGCGGCTGTCCGTGCCCGAGGTCTTTGCGCTGCTCATCAGCGTCGCGGCAATGCGGGCAGCCGGGAATCTGCCGTTTGGCGGTTTGGCCGATGCCGGGCTGGCCAAAATCGAACGCGCCTTGCCCAAGGAAAAAGTGCGCGATCTGCGGGCCTTTTTGGATTGTCTGCACATAGGGCAAAACTCACCGCTTCAGGATCTGTCGGATATGGGGCAGATGGACGACGCGCTTTTGCCCGCGTTTGAGGCCGCGTTTCTGGGGCGGCAGATGATCCGGTTCGGCTATCGCGATGCGAAAGGCCGCGTGACCACGCGCGAGGTCGAGCCGCAAGCGATGCTGATCCTGCCGCCGCTTTGGTATCTGGTGGCCTGGGATCCCACGCGCGACGATTTCCGCCATTTCCGCATGGATCGGATCAGCGCACCGGAATCGGTGGAAGGGACCAGCTTTCGCAGACGCCATGTGCCGTTTGAAGAAGATGTTTGCCCGTACAGCGAGTTGGAGAAACAAAAACGCCCCGCCAGGTGATCCGACGGGGCGCTTGGTTTTTCTGGTGATTGAACGGATTTAGTGAACCACGGCGTCGTCCGGTTTAGGCCGGTTCGACGGCGCCACGCGGTCGCCCACGATCAGGCCATCGGCCCCGGCAGACACGCTGACCTGCGCCCCGTCCATGACATCGCCGGCCAGGATCATCTCGGCCAGTTGGTCTTGCAGCGACCGCTGGATCACCCGCTTCAGCGGGCGCGCGCCAAAGACCGGATCGTAGCCTTCATCCGCCAGCCAAATCATAGCGCCATCATCCAGATCCAGGTGGATCTTGCGGGCGGCCAGACGCTTTTCAAGCCGGCCAAGCTGGATCTTCACGATGCCATCCATATCCGCGCGGCTGAGCCGGTCGAAGACGATCATGTCATCCAGACGGTTCAGGAATTCTGGCCGGAAATGGGCGCGGACAGCGTCCATCACATCGGACCGCGCCTGGCCCGCATCTGCGCCTTCGGGCAGATGTGACAAGGCTTGGCTGCCGAGGTTCGACGTCAGCACGATCAGCGTCTGCTTGAAATCGACCTGCCGACCCTGACCATCGGTCAGGATGCCGTCATCCAGAACCTGCAGCAGGACGTTGAAGACCTCGGGATGGGCCTTTTCGACCTCATCAAACAGGATCACCTGATACGGACGCCGACGCACCGCCTCAGTCAGAACGCCACCTTCGTCATAGCCCACGTAACCCGGAGGCGCGCCGATCAGGCGGGCCACCGCGTGCTTTTCCATGAACTCGGACATGTCGATGCGGACCATCGCCTGATCATCATCGAACAGGTATTCCGCGAGCGCCTTGGTGAGTTCGGTCTTGCCCACGCCGGTCGGCCCGAGGAACAGGAAGGAGCCCAAGGGCCGCCCCTCATCCTGCAGGCCCGCGCGCGCACGGCGCACGGCGCGGCTGACGGCGGAAACGGCCTGATGCTGACCGATCACGCGTTTGCCAAGCTCGTCTTCCATGCGGAGGAGCTTCTCGCGTTCGCCTTCGAGCATCTTGGCCACGGGCACGCCCGTCCAACGCTCAACGACTTCGGCAATCTGTTCCGGGCGCACAGCCTCTTCGACCATGACGTCTTCGTCCTGATCCTCGGCCTCGGCCAACTGCTTTTCCAGCTGCGGGATCACGCCATACGAAAGCTCCCCGGCTTTCCCGAGGTCACCGTTCCGCTTGGCCTGATCCAATTCAGCCCGCGCATGGTCGAGTTGCTCCTTGATGGAGCGCGCCGATTCCAGCTTGTCCCGCTCGGACTGCCACTTGGCGGTCATTTCGGCGGACTGCTCCTGCAAATCGCCAAGCTCTTTCTCAAGCTTCGCCAGCCGGTCCTTGGACGCCGCATCGTCTTCTTTCTTCAACGCTTCGGCCTCAATCTGCATCTGCAGGATCTGACGGTCGAGCGCGTCGAGCTCCTCAGGCTTAGAGTCCACCTCCATCCGCAGGCGGGAGGCCGCCTCGTCCATCAGGTCGATGGCTTTGTCGGGCAGGAACCGGTCGGTGATGTAGCGGTGGCTGAGCGTCGCCGCGCTAACCAGCGCGCTGTCGGAGATGCGCACACCATGGTGCAATTCGTACTTCTCCTTGATGCCGCGCAGGATCGACACGGTGTCTTCCACCGTCGGCTCCTCCACCACAAGGGGCTGGAAGCGGCGGGCCAGCGCCGCGTCCTTTTCGACGTATTTGCGGTATTCGTTCAGCGTGGTGGCGCCCACACAGTGCAACTCACCCCGCGCCAAGGCAGGTTTGATCAAGTTGGCCGCATCCATCGCGCCATCGGTTTTGCCCGCGCCAACAAGCACATGCATTTCGTCGATGAAGAGGATGATCTCACCGGCGGCATTGGCAATCTCGCCAAGGACGGATTTCAACCGCTCCTCAAACTCGCCGCGATATTTCGCGCCCGCAATCAACGCACCCATGTCGAGCGACATCAGCGTCTTGTTGCGCAAGCTCTCCGGCACATCACCGTTCACGATGCGCAGCGCCAGGCCCTCGGCAATCGCAGTCTTACCCACGCCGGGCTCACCAATCAGGACTGGGTTGTTTTTCGTCCGGCGCGACAGAACCTGCATCGCGCGGCGGATTTCCTCGTCGCGGCCGATGATCGGGTCGATCTTGCCCTCGCGCGCCGCGGCGGTCAGGTCGCGGGCGTACTTGTTCAGCGCATCGTAATTGTCTTCGGCGCTTGCCGAATCCGCCGTCTTGCCTTTGCGCAAATCATTGATCGCGGCGTTCAGCGCCTGTGCGTTCACCGCACCCGCATCCAACGCATCCTTCGCGCCGGATTTGACCATCGCCAAAGCGGTCAGCAGCCGTTCAACCGGCACGAAACTGTCACCCGCCTTTGTCGCGACCTTCTCCGCCTCGTCCAGCACCTTGGCGAATTGCTTATCGAGGTAAACCTGCGCACCGTCGCCCGTGACCTTGGGCAGTTTCGCAATCGCGCCTTCAAGCGCCTCACGCACACGTTCGGGCGCGCCACCCGCACGGGTAATGAGGTTGGAGGCAAGCCCCTCCTCATCATCAAGCAAAGCTTTCAGCAAATGTTCGGGAACCAGCTTCTGATGGTCTTCCCGCTGTGCAATCGTCTGCGCGGCCTGAATGAAACCACGCGCGCGATCCGTGAACTTCTCCACGTTCATGTCGTCTCTCCTTTTTCAAGCGCCCAGGTTGGCCACGCCCGCTTGGCGGCACGCGACCCGTCGGGCCTTGATCGTTAGATGGGAACGCTAATTGCCGTTCTCAAGATCAATGCCAAAGTCGCGCGCCAGCGCTTTGGACCTTGCGCGCATGGAGGCGTGGCGCATCCGAAGGCCCTGTTTGATGCGCTCCGTCAAATCCTCTTCCGGTGGCGCGCCACGGCAATAGGCATCAAAGGCCCAGACCCGCAGCAGGATCTTGGCATGCCTGTAATACGGCGTCAGATGAGGGCGGAGGAGCGGGGCGGCCTGCGGTGCATATTGTGCGCATTGCAAAAGATGCAGGGCCGCATCGGGTTCGGTGACCTGATCAAACCGTTCAAACGCATGGGCCACCTGCCCTGCACCCAGCTTTCCCTTTTCGACCAAGGCTTTGATCAACCAGGTCGCGGCCACTTCATCCGGGCCAGGAATGGCTGCCAGAAGGGTGCCTTCGGCGTCCGGCGAAAGCGGCCCGGCCAATAGCCCCCGCAGCGGATCAACGTGAGTGCCATCAAAAGCCTCGAAGGCCGCTGCTATATCCTTGGGCTGCCGCATTCGCCGATCTTGCAGCCCAGGCGGGGCGCACACAAGCAGGGGAAAACCCGGGCGCTTATTCCCCGCAACAATCCCGCTTCGATCCCCCATATAGAGTTCATCGGGCGCATCCAGAGCGCCCATCGGACCGCACGACCTCTTATCCCCAGTGCAGTTCGGGAAAAAACGCACACGCCCCTATATGTGTGCGTCAGGTCCGGGTTGCCTTTGGTGTTGGGCGGCCCGGACCGTTTTTTTGGCCTGTCACGACGATTCACATCCGTTTGAGGTAAGGGGAACCCGCCTCGACATATTGCGTTTACTTCCCACATAACCCCCACAGATGGCGTCAATTGCCGTCGATTTTGTTGGAGAAACCCAATGTCGACCCCTTGCCTGAGCCTGCATCGCGTCGCCTATGACCCCGAAGCCTCAGCCTTCCGCGCCGAGGTTCAATACCTCGACGCCACCGGCATCCACCGCCGTGTCGTGCAACTGCGTGCACCACTGACCGCCGAATTCCAGCGCATCACGCGTGGCCTGCGCGACGCAGCTTTGGCTGCCGCCTAAGATGGACTTCCCCGTCCGCGCGCCTAAGCAAGGCGCGGGTTTGGAACGGGGGAAGCTCAGATGGCCGATGATCGCCTGATCGTGGCACTTGATGTGCCAAACGTGTTGCAGGGATTGGCCCTGACCGAACAGATCGGTGACAGCGTTTCGTTCTACAAAATCGGGCTCGGGATGCTGACGGGTGGCGGCCTCGCGCTTGCCAATGAGCTCAAGCAGGACCACGGCAAACGTATCTTCCTCGACATGAAGCTGTTCGACATCGGCGCAACAGTCGAGGCCGCCGTGCGCGGCCTGGCGCAGTTCGATCTGGATTTCCTGACGGTCCACGGCGACCCTCATGTCGTGCGGGCCGCGAAAGAGGGGCCGCCGGATCAAAGACGCAAATCCTTGCCGTGACGATCCTGACCTCGCTCGACCGTGATGATCTTGACGCCTCCCTGATCCGCGACGGCGCAATCCCCGATCTCGTGGCGGAGCGCGCGGGCCGAGCGTTTGACGCCGGCGCCGATGGCGTCATCGCCTCGCCCCAAGAGGCCTCGATGATCCGCGCGTTGCCAGAGGCAAATGGGCGTTTGATCGTCACCCCGGGCGTGCGCCCCGACGGGGCTGCCTTGGGCGACCAGAAGCGCGTGGCGACACCGGCACAAGCCATTGCCGACGGGGCCGACCATATCGTTGTGGGCCGACCGATATGGCAGCATCAGGACCCGAAAGCAGCGGCCGAGCGAGTGTTGAGCGAGTTGGCGTGAACCTAGTCCTCCGGCACCGGAGGCAGCGTGATGCCGTCCAGACTGTCGGCATAGAAGCCTAGCGAGCCCGGCATCCAGAACCGAGCCTCGATGGAGCGGGGCTGGGTCGCCGCAAATCCCACGATCGGCGGTTCCATATCGACCTCGTTATGGCCAAGCGTCTTGTGGCCAATATCGAAAAACAGGCTCGCCATGGCGCACAGGCCCGCGGGGAGAGCGCGATGATAAGTTGGTCCGCTTCTGTGACTTTCGGGGCCATAGCGGTCTGCCGCTCGCTCCAGCCAAAGGCAAAGAGGGGGCGATCCTCGGGCTCAACCCGGTGCACCCCCGACATGCCGATTTCCGCGAACGGATGGCGGCGCACCTCCTTCGGCCAATGCTCATAGGCCGTGTAGCGTAGCTTGCCTTCCGTCTTCAGAAAGTAGGGCACAGGCTCGGGCTGCTCGATCTCCACATAAAGGTGCTTCACCCGGCTGGTCGGGTGCGTCAGCTCAAGCCCGCCCCATTCGCGCCCCGAGAACAGCAGATGCAGCATCCAGAGGCCGATCCGGCGCAGCGCCTCAGGCTCTGCGTAGGTGATGACGCCCACGGTGCGATCAGAAATTTCATAGGGTCGGTCCTCGCCCGGCCCAGCCCACCCAATCGACCGACGGTAGCCATTGTCGATGATGATGTCGCCGAAATGGGGTGATCTCGGCCAGATCGCCAAAGGCGCTTGCGTCGATCAGCAGGTCGTCATGCTCGCCCAGCGCCGCCACCCGGTCGGACAGCGGCGCATACTCTTTCAAGTCAGTCATTGATGTCGTGGTCGAACGTCTTCACCTGGCCGTTATAGACGCCCAGAAAGCGCCGCAGCAGGATCCATGCGATCAGCGACGTGACTGCGAAGACCAGCAACAGGACCGGCAGAGAGGATGCCACCGGAACTCCGATCAACAGCAGAAGGGCGACGATCCCCGCCCCCACGCCAAAGCCCAACAACACGTAAGACGGTAACAGAACCTCGCCGACCGCCAACGCGACCGCCGCAACACCCCAGACCCACCATTGGCCCCAGAACGGATCCATCAGCCCCGGCCTTTCAGCATTGTAAACGCTTTGCCGAAGGCATCTACCGCGTCGGCAGGCACAATAATCGTCTGGCTGCCCTGCCCTTCGGCCACCTTAGCAATGCTCCTCACCTGCTCCAGCGCAATGTTGTATTGCACGGCTTCCAGCCCGCCTTTCTGGATCGCTTCGGCCACGACGCCGGTGGCGTAGGCTTCGGCATCCGCTGACACGCGGCGGGCTTCTGCTTCCTGTCTGGCGGCATAAAGCTCCGCGTCCGACTGAAGCTCCACCGCGCGACGCTGACCTTCGGCGCGGGTCACGGCGGCGCGGCGCTCACGCTCGGCGTTGAGCTGCTGCAACATCGCATCGCGCGTTGCTTGATCAAGACCCACATCGAGGATTTCTGCGCGTGTCACTTCGATCCCCCAGTCGTCCACGGCCGACTCGACCTGTTCCTTGATCTGGGCGATCAGCGTGGCGCGGTTGGCCTGCACTTCGTCCAACTCCATCTTACCAATCTGGGCGCGGACGATACCGGCCACCGTGGTGGCAATCGCCGCGTCGACATCGCGGATGCGGTAGACCGTCTTCTCCGGCTCCAACACGCGGTAGAACACGCTGGTTTCAACCACCAGCAACACGTTATCCGAGGTGATCGCATCCTGGCTGGCCGTCGGCAGCTGGCGCTCCAACACGGACACCTTGTGCGCCACCCGGTCCAGGAACGGGATGATGAAGTTGATCCCTGGCCCGAGCACCGATTTCAGGCGGCCGAACCGCTCAACCACGTGCTTTTCGGATTGCGGAACGATCCGAATACCAAGGTAAATGCAAAGAATGATGAAAAGTGCGATGGCGAGCACGAACCCGCTACCGCCGAGCAAATCGCCCAACAGGTCTTCAAGCATGGCCAAAAATCCTCTGATCTGGTCTTCTAGCTTCATGTGAAAAGGATATGAGGGTTCCGCGCGCGCGACTCCACCCCCAATCGACGGCGGAATCCCGGCAATTCAAGCAGGTGTTGCCCATGGCCAACGTCATTTTGCGCGCCGCCACGCCCGCCGATCTCCCGCAGGTTGAGGCGCTGGTTGAGGCGGCTTACGCGCCCTGGATGGCGATCATCGGCGCAAAACCGGGCCCGATGCTGGACGATTATGCCGCGCATATCGCCAAGGGTCAGGTGACAGTGCTGGAGGGGGACCGCATCGAGGCTCTCTTGGTCCTGATCCCTCTGGACGATGCCCTGCTTCTCGACAATGTCGCTGTCGCGCCGGACGCACAGGGCAAGGGCCATGGCCGCCGCCTCATGGATTTGGCCGAAGCGCGCGCCACGGATATGGAATACGATCTGATCCGCCTCTACACCCACGCCCGGATGCAATCGAGATCGCGATTATTACTGGCGTTTGGGCTACCGCCCCTACCGCGAAGTGGTCGAACACGGGTTCCCCCGCATCTACATGGAAAAATGGCTAAGCCGCCGCGATCTTTAGCGGACCTTTTCCGGGAAGGCGCACAACCTCGCCCCGCACTTCCATCTCTAGCTTCACGGTCACAACGTGCCATCCGAGCTTGCCGAGGTTTTCCAGATCCTCCGCACTCATCCGTGCGCCCACCGCAGCGCGCAAGTCCTTGTTCAGCATACCCTCCGCGCCTGCCTCTTCCAAAACGCTACGAATGGCCGTGCTGACGGCCTCGTATTTCCAGACCGGGATATTGTTTGTCCCGCCCTTTCCCTCCGCCGGGGTCCGGCAGGCCACGCGCTCTTCCAATTTCTTCGCCATCTCTCAGCCCTCCTCTGTCAGCAAATCCATCAGCTTTCCGCGCAACAGGCGTGTCCAGCCCATGCCGAGGACGACCCTCGGCAACACCGTGCCCGCCCCAAACCCCGTATGGCTAAGACGCAGACGCGTGCCTCCCGGCGCTGGCGCCAGGGTAATCGTCAAAACGGTATCGACCTTCCCGGCTTTCCAGCTGACCTGCCAAAGCCGCGGCGGATCAAATTTCAGCACCTCGCAATGCACGATCCGTCAAAGCCTGGTGCAGGATCGGCGCGAAAGGTGAACGGCACACCCAGTTCGGGGCGGAAGTCATTGGGCATCAGCCACGCGGCCAAGTCTGCACTGGTCGAAAACGCGGTCCAAACGCGCTCCGGCGGATGCGGCAAGTCTACTTCGCGGATGATCTCACGCACGCCCATCAATTCCGTCCCTTGGCTAAATGCGCAGCCAAATCGTCCAGCTTCTCATCCCAGAAAGCCTCATAGTGCGTGATCCAATCGCGGACCTGCGCAAAGCCGTCGCCATCCACAGAATAAATGCGGCGCTGGCCATCCCGCTCCTGCTTCACCAAACCTGCAGCCCGCAACACGCCAAGCTGCTGCGAAACAGCCGATTGGCTGATTGGAAGCCCATCGGTCAGATCCCCAACGCTGGCCGGGCTCGCGCGCAGCCGGTCAAGGATTGCGCGCCGGGTCGGATCGGCCAGGGCCTTGAAGGGATCTTCCTGTGTCATGGCGGCTTCATATTAGCAATCATTAATATTAGCAATTACTAATTTATTTGCATTCCCATCCTTCCGCTTCCGCCCGCACAGGCGTATCCTGCCCCCATGCCCGCCCTTTGCCGCGATTGCCTGGAAACCTTCGATGATGCGCGCCGATGCCCGGTGTGCCGCTCGCCGCGCGTGACATGCGCATCCGGAACTCTTCGACCTCTCCATCGCGCACATGGATTGCGACGCCTTCTACGCGTCTGTCGAAAAGCGCGATAACCCTGCGATCCGCGACAAGCCCGTGATCATCGGCGGTGGGCGGCGCGGCGTGGTCTCTACCGCCTGCTACATCGCACGGATCAAAGGCGTGCGCTCGGCCATGCCGATGTTCCAGGCGCTCAAACTCTGCCCCGAAGCGGTTGTGGTGAAAGGTCGGATGGACACCTATGTCGAGGTTTCCAAACAAGTCCGCGCGCTGATGGAGGAGCTCACCCCCTCAATCGAACCGCTGTCCCTGGATGAAGCCTTCATGGACCTCACCGGCACGGCGCGCCTGCATGGCAAGCCCCCCGCCGTGATGCTGGCGCGGCCTCGTGAAACGGATGCGGGAAGAGATCGGCATCACCGGCTCAATCGGCCTGTCGCACAACAAATTCCTCGCCAAGATTGCCTCGGACCTCGAAAAACCCCGCGGCTTTTCGGTCATCGGCGCAGCAGAGACGCTCGATTTCCTGTCAGACAAACCGGTCCGCATGATCTGGGGCATCGGCGAGGTCGGGCAGGCCTCCCTCAACAAGGCCGGGATCAACACCTTCGCCGATCTGCGCCGGTGGGAGCGGGAGGCATTGGGCGAGCGCTTCGGGTCCATGGGCGAACGGCTTTGGCACCTCGCGCGCGGCGAAGATCATCGCTCTGTCAAACGCGACCGTGCCGTGAAGGGCGTGTCTAACGAAACAACCTTTAACGACGACATCGCCTCGGTCGATCTGCTTGACGGCCATATATGGCGCATGGCCGAAAAGGTCGCGGACCGCCTCAAGGCCAAGGGCATTGCGGGTCGCACCGTCACGCTGAAACTCAAACGCGCGGATTTCAAACTCATCACGCGGCGCAACACGCTGCCCTGACGCGACACAAACCGCAGACCGCATTTACGGCACCGCGCGCGCGCTTTTCGATCACATGGACCATCCAAAACCCTACCGTCTGCTGGGTGTCGGCGTCTCGGACCTGATTGCTGAGGATCAGGCCGATCGTGAAGGCAATCTCCTGGATCCACAGGAGGCCGCGAGGATCAAGGCCGAACGCGCCTCGGACGCGATCCGCGACCGGTTCGGCTCAGATGCTATCTTGAAAGGGCGCGCACTCCGCTAGGGTCGTGACCTTGCCACAAACGCGACTCCCGCGCGCTGGAATACGGGACGGTGGGAGGGGCGATGTTCGGCCCAAGCCGGACGAGCGTCTGCCGACGTCACTCCGCCGCCAAAGGCATCCGTCCGGGCAACGCGCCGATCACGCGGGCCAGCACCTGTGCTACAATGGCCTTCACCGCCTCAAAATTCGCATTCGGGCGCACCATGCGCTCATTCATGTAGAGCGCGCGATCGATCTCCACCTGAACGGCATGAAACCCTTTGGTCGGCCGCCCGTAGCGCTGCGTGATGTAAGCGCCCGCGAAAGGGGCATTTCGGCTGACGACAAGGCCCGCCTCCAGAAAGCTCTGCTCCAATACATCGACAATCTCGGTGCTTGCAGATGCGCCAAAGCGGTCGCCCAAGACTACCTCGGGCCGTGGCGTGCCCGGTCGCGCCACCGAATCGAGCGCCTCATGGGGCATGGAATGCATGTCGATCAGAACCGCCTGTCCGAATTCCTCGCGCGCATTGCGCAAAAGTCGCTCCAACTCCCCATGGTAGGGCTGCCAGATCTGCGCAATCCGGGCCTCCGCTTCGGCGCGGGTCAGCTTTCCGCGGTAGATCGCGCGCCCATTGGCTACGACCCGCGGGATCACACCCAGCCCGGAATTGATCCGCGGCGTTTGCACGGCGCGGCCCACCCCGTCGATCACACCCGGATCCAACTCATCCGCGGCCCGGTTCAGGTCCAGATAAGCCCGCGGCCATTCGGCGGCCAGCAGTGGCGCGCCCAAGGCAGGCGCCGCCGCCGCAAGCCGGTCAATATACGCATCCTCCGATGAGCGAGATCGTACGCTCGTCCAGCACAGACGCCCGCAAAAATGCGGTCGGGTAATGGCGCCCAGAATGCGGCGAGGCCACTGTGACACAGCTGGTAATTTCGCGTGGCAGATCGAGGCGGAACGCGGCGTGCATAAAGCTTCCAGTCAAATTCGTTACCCTCGAATATAGCGGCTTTTCCACCGAAGCCAAAAGCCCTTGCACGGGTCCGGGCAACCTTTTATACGACCGCTCACCCACGCGGTCAGCGCGCCTTGGGCTTGGCGTCTGTTTGCGCAGACTTGCCCGGCAAAGATGCTCCGCAAAGGTAAAAGGGCGATTAGCTCAGCGGTAGAGCACTTCGTTGACATCGAAGGGGTCACTGGTTCGATCCCAGTATCGCCCACCAGGCCGCACTTTGTGCAACAAAGTGTCGGCAACCGAGTTTCGACTTTCCGTAGGAAAGTCTGAAATCGGACCAGACCACAGGCCCCGATCAGGGCCACGAGATATTCACCGGGCGCGGCATTGCGCGCCCAGACCGAAACCAGGCGCAGCTGACGCGCCGCGACGAAGGAGAAGACCCATGAAGGTCAAGAACTCGCTCCGCTCGCTCAAGAACCGCCACCGCGATTGCCGCGTTGTGCGCCGTAAGGGCCGCGTCTACGTCATCAACAAGACGCAGCGCCGGTTCAAAGCCCGCCAGGGCTAAGGTCATCTGAGCGACCCACCAAAAAGCCGCCCCCAATCGGGGCGGCTTTTTTCATGCCGGGTTTGTGAGATGATCGGATTTCCGCCTACGGATTTCACGCCGTAGCGCAGCAGCAAAAGAATCGTGTATCTTGCACCAGATTTTTTTAGAGAAAGACCGTTTCCATGACCCTGCGCCCGATTTTGACCGCGCTTTTCATCGCCCTGACCGCCCTGCCGATCGCTGCGCAAACGCAGGATTGCACGCCAGACAGCAACGGCAACGTCCCCGTCGGCTGCCCCGCGGGCGTCGCCCTCGATCCTTAAAGCGCCTTAGCGCCCCTCGCGGCGCAAAAGATCCTGCAAGCCGTAGCTTTGTGCAATCGGACCCGCATCGCCGGGGACGAAGTTGGGATCCTGCCCCATGCAGCCCAAGCCACAGACCTGCCTGGCGACCTGACGGCGGTGATCAATATACCAAAGCCGCCCGCCGGGCGTGGCGACATAGCCGTTCACCTGCTCTTCGATGTCGCCATACATGTCGTCGCTTGAGGGCACTTCGCTATCCGCGGCGTGGTCAAACGCGGCATGGGTGTGGAAACTGGCCACAACCTCCACGAACCGGCTTTCATCCCCCGGCTGAGGCACCCCCAGGCATCGCCACGTGTGACCTCAGTGGCCATCAACCGCCCATCCGGCATGCGGCCGATATAGCCGCAATATTCAAGGTTCTCGGAAAAGCTGCGCGGCTGAAGCTGCAGCAGCACCTGACGGGCCGCGGCCAATTCCGCCGCATCCTGAGCCTGTGCAGCTTGCGGTCCCAGTGCGGCCCCGAACAGGGCCGCCGCAACAAAGAGATATTTCACCGGTTGATAATCCCATCGATCTGCAGAATGCCGCCGACCGTTTCGGCCAGCAGGCGCACGACGGAAGGCTGGTTCAAATATCCCGTCACGTCCAGACCCCGCGCGCGTTGATAGCGGCGAATGGCACGGCGGGTATTGGCATCAAAGCGGCCATCGATCCGTCCGGGCTCCAGCCCCAGGGCGGCCAGGCGCTGCTCGATCAACGAACGGGTCACCGGCGGCAGGTTCAGCGCGTTTTCCTGTGCCAGCAATTGGGCCCGCTGCGCTTCCGTCAGGCCCCCATCATTGCCTTGAAGCTGGTTGATCCGGGCCTGTGCCTGATCACGGAAGGAACCGTCCGGATACTCGTTCAGATAGCCCTGATAGGCGGGCACCGTATCTGTGCCTCGCGCGACATCCCAGGCTGCGCGGTCGCGCGCCTCAGCCTCGGCTCGGGCCGCACGTTCATATTGCTCCAGCCGGTCCTCCGCGAGTTCAGCAAACAGGCCGTCCGGGTAGCGCCCAAGATAGGCCCGCAGCCCCTCTTCGGTCGATCCCTGACCCGTCACCTGCCAATAGGCCCGATCGGCCCGTTCCGCCGCCTCGCGGGCGATGCGGGCCTCTTCCTCCAATTCCGCCGCGCGGACCGAGGCTTGCTGCGACAGGGAATTGATCTGCGGCGCATCCAGATAGCTTGTCGTCGGCAGGCCGTTGGCCTCTTGCCAGCCCCGGATGGCCGTCCGCGTGCCCGTGCCAAAAATACCGTCAATGCCGCGCGTGTCGTAGTCGAGGATCGACAGGCTGCGCTGTATCTGCTGGCGCTGGTCGCGCGTCAGGTTCAACGCATCTTCCGCGGCGCGCGCCAAAGCGGTGGGATCATTCTCGAACGCATCAATGCGCGCGCGCGCATCGTTGACATAGAAGCCGTTGGGATAGCGGGTCACGTAGGCGCGGTAAGCACCCGCTGTGTCCAGCTCCACCGCTGCCTCCCACAGCGCCGTTTCATCCGCACTGGGCTGCGACGGCGCAGGCGGCTGTGGGGTCGGCGTGGGCGTTGGAGCAGGGGCCTGGGCGATGGCCGGGAAAAAGGGCAGTTCAGACGAGACAAACCCAAAGCTGCGCAGGCTCTGCGCCGCGTTGAGGGCCGCTTCAAGGTCGGTGCCCGGCGCAAGCAGTTGGTAGCGTGCGAAATCGGCCACATCTTCCGGCATCCCAGCCACAACCGTGACGCCCTGCGGCGCGTCGACCCGGCCCACACCCGCGCCCAACCCTTGGCCAAGGGTGATACGCCGTCGCTCCAGCCCCAACAGGATGACCGAGCGGCCCGGCGCGCTTGCCGCGGCCTCCATGAGCACGGACAGGCTAAGGCCATCTCCGCTGACAGTGGCCAGGTTTGGCTCGTCCACGCCGCTACCCAACAGCCAGCTGTCGGTGCGCGAGCGGGCGAAATGGCCGACAACGGCCACCAGAACGCGGTCCGTTTCATTTGCAGCCAAAAGGCGCTCCAACCCGTCGCGCATATCGGCGCCATCGCCATCGGCCACTGTGATCACATCGAAGCCCGCATCTTGCAGCCGAGCACCCAATGCCTCGACGGATCCCCCTTCACGCAGGTTCTGGGCGTTCCTGTAGCGGTCGTTGACGATCAGAAGGGCCGTATCGGCCGCGGCCGCGATGGGCGATAAACTGGCAATCAGGCCGGCAGTCAGGGCGATGAGGCTGGCACGCATTTCGGGTCGTCTCCGTCGATTCGTTTCGTTGCGATTTTTCTAGCATGCAGGCCAGACGCTAAACGATAACGGGGAATTGGCCGGGCCGGGCCATCACGCTGTCATCCAATGACGAGGCATGCGCCTTTGGCGAATAGCCGCCGATCCGAGTGTGCTCACGACAATGGAACCGGCAAGTGATCGTCCGCGTTCCTATATTCCATATACGCTTCAATCGAACCCAATGAGATCACCATGAGATATCTCGGACACATGGCCATTCTGGCGGCCCTTGCTGGTCTGCCCTCGGCCGCGCAGGCGCAATATGAAGAGGAAAGCGTTCAGGCTTTCCTCGCTGCAGATCGAAACGGGGATGAGCTGCTTACCCCGGACGAATTCCGCACCTTCATTGCCACCATGGCCGAAATCGGCGCGCCCATGTCGCGCCGCATCCGCAACCTTGGCGCCTACGGGATCGCATTCAATCGCGTGGATGTGGACGGCAATGGCTATGCCACCCCGGCCGAATTGCGCGCTGCCGAAAGCAGCAATCGCTAAGCCCTAGAACACTTTGCGTTTGATTTGAATCGCGACCCGCTGCCTCGCGCCGATGGCGCGAACGCAATAAGTGTGCCTCTGATAGAACGCAAAGTGCTTTAGTCGTAGCTGCGCTGATCGTCGATGACCTTGCCGTCATTCGGCAGGCTGCCAGGCGCCACGATGTCGATCTGCCCTTTCAGCTTGAGTGTCGCGACCACCGCATCAGCCAGACGCCCCGCATCCGGCGCGTCCCCTTCCACCTGCACAATCATCGCGTCCATCTCACCCTCGCGCGTGGCGATGACGCGGGCCTTGGCCACACCGGTTTTGGCGACAAAATCCGCCACCTGTTCCGGCCGCACGAACATGCCCTTGATCTTGGTGGTCTGATCGGCGCGCCCCATCCATCCCTTGATGCGCGCATTGGTGCGCCCGCACGGGCTTTGACCGGGCATCAGGGCGCTCAAATCGCCTGTGGCAAACCGGATCAATGGGTAGTCGGGGTTGAGCGAGGTCACAACAACCTCCCCGACCTCACCTTCGGCCACCGGATCGCCGGTGCCCGGGCGCACGATTTCCACGATGACGCCTTCATCGAGGATCATCCCCTCGATGGCCTGACTCTCATAAGCGATATTGCCCAGATCAGCCGTCGCATAGCATTGCAGGCAGGTGATCCCCCGATCCGCATATTCCTGCCGCAGCGATGGGAACAGCGCCCCACCTCCAACCGCGGCGCGGGTAAAGGACAGCGCCTCCCCCATCTCATCGGCCTTGTCGAGGATCACCTTCAGGTAATCCGGCGTGCCCGCATAGGCCGTGCACCCGATGTCCTTGGCCGCGCGCACCTGCAATTCGGTCTGTCCGACACCTGCCGGCAGAACGGTCGCGCCGACCGCCCGCGCGCCAGACTCAAAGATCATCCCCGCCGGCGTCAGGTGATAGCCGAAACAATTCTGCACGATATCATCGGCACCGATGCCCACCGCGTGCAGGAACCGCCCCATCCGCCACCAATCATGGCTGATCCCGCCGGGCTCATAAATCGGGCCGGGGCTTTGGAAGATGTGCGCCGCATTGGACACAGCCATGCCGCCAAAGGGCGGGGTCTCGGCCTGCCACGCGACCAGATCGGATTTTCGCAGAACAGGCAGGGCCGCAAGGCCGGACAGATCTTCCAAAGGCCCTGAAATCAGGCAACTGTCCTGCGCCTGCGCCACGCGCTCCAACTGCGCATTCAGCGCCGCCAAATGCTCCGCCGTGCGCTGATCCGCGCTGCGCGTCTCCAGCGCGTCGAAATGGCCTTGGATCTTGTCCAGCATCACCCGCGCTCCCTCAGCTCAACCAACGCTTGCGGCGACGATACGACCGCACATCGCGGAACGACTTCCGCCCTTCCTCGGACATGCCGAGGTAGAATTCCTTCACATCCGGGTTTTCGCGCAATTCCGCCGCCGGGCCGTCCATCACAACGCGCCCGCTCTCCAGAATGTATCCATAATGGGCAAACCGCAGCGCCACATTGGTGTTCTGCTCGGCCAGCAGGAAGGTCACGCCCTGCTCCTCGTTCAGCCGCTTCACGATGCCGAAAATCTGTTCCACCAGCTGCGGGGCAAGGCCCATGCTCGGCTCATCCAACAGGATCGTCTCAGGCCTGGACATCAACGCGCGGCCAATCGCGCACATCTGCTGTTCCCCGCCCGAGGTATAGCCCGCCTGGCTCGTCCGCCGCTCTTTCAGGCGCGGGAAATAATCGTAGACCAGCTCCAGATCGGCGGCGATCGCCGCGCGCCCGTCCTTGCGGGTATAGCTGCCGGTCAGCAGGTTTTCCTCGACAGTCAGATGCTCAAAGCAATGCCGCCCCTCCATCACCTGAATGACACCGCGATCCACAAGGTCCGACGGTGACAGATCGGCCACCGGCTCATCGCGGTACAGGATCGATCCCTTGGTCACTTCCCCACGCTCAGAATGCAGCAGGTTGGAAATTGCCTTCAGCGTTGTGGTCTTGCCAGCCCCATTGCCGCCCAACAAGGCGGTGATCCCGCCCTTGGGCACCTTCAGCGACACGCCCTTCAACACGAGGATCACGTGGTTGTAGATCACCTCGATATTGTTGACCTCCAGCAGCGTCTCCGCCTGCACGTCCGTCTCAGTGGTCTGATCCAGCATCTTCATCCCCGATTAAGGTTAACGGCGCGCGCGCGACCTTTACGCCTCAGGCCTCCGGCCCTCCTCGCAGCGGTCGCATATCCGGGCACGCCCTGCCCATCTTTGTTCCAAAAATATGCAAATTCCGGCGGCAGCAGCACGCGCCGCCGCCGGAGGTTTCAGATCAACGGATCAGCTTTCCGCGCATTGCGGCTCGATCCCGTTTTCCTCGGCGTACTGCGCCGAATCTTCCAGAACCAGGGGCTGGGTCACGCTGTCGTCGGGCGCAATGAAGTCGGTCAGTGTCACCCACTGCTCGCCATCCCACTGCTGCATGATCGCCATGCCGGTGCCGCCGTGGTCTTCGCAGGAAACCGCGAATTCCGGCCCAATGCCCGGCATGCCAGCGGCTTCCATAGTCGCCGCGTCGATGACAAGTGCCTCCATCGCGTCGCGCATATGGGCAGGTGTGATCTCGCTCTCACCCGACATCTCCTGCGCCAAGGCCGCCGCTTCTGCCGCCAGGAAGGCCGCATACATGCCGCGCGTATACAGCACGTTACCCAGGTTCGATCCGTCACCGGCTGCCAACCCTGCATCAATCACATGCTCCTGGATTTCGGCAAACACGGGCATGTCGCCTAGACGGTTCATGTTCAGCGAACGATAGCCCGCCGCATCTGCACCGGCCTGCTCCACGTCATGGTCCGCACCCGACCACCAGTTGCCGATGAAATTCTCCATCGGGTAACGGGTGTTGATGGCTTCCTGAACCGCAACCTGGTTCATCACGCCCCAGCCCCACATGACCACATAGTCAGGACGCTCGCGGCGGATTTGCAGCCACTGGTTGCCCTGCTCCTGACCGGGATGGTCAACGGCAATCTCGGTCAGGGTGAAGCCTTCCTGTTCCGCCAACGTTTGCAGCGTGCGGATCGGCTCACGGCCATAGGCCGAGTTGTGGTAGAGGAGCGCGATGGTCTGCCCTTCAAGGCTGCCGTCATTCTCTTCCAGCAGCTGATTCACGATCACGCTTGCCGCGTCCCAGTAGTTCGCGGGATAGTTGAAGGTGTGGCTGAAGACGTTGCCGTTGGCGGCAGAGGTCCGGCCATAGCCCATTGTGTGAAGCGGGATACCGTCCGCCGTCGTGCGCGGGATCAGCTGGTAGGTGATGCCAGTCGACAGCGGCTGATAGACCAGCGCGCCTTCGCCGCGGGTGCTCTCATAGCATTCCACGCCACGCTCGGTGTTGTAGGCGGTTTCGCACTCCACCACGCGGGTCTCCACGCCACCGATGCCACCGTCGCGCTGGTTCAGCAGCGTCATGTAGTCGGCATAGCCATCGGCAAACGGGATGCCGCCCGCCGCGTAAGGCCCTGTCCGGTAGCTCAGCGACGGGAACACAAGGTCCGCCATCGCAGGTGTGCCCGCGATCATCGCGCTTGTCAGCGCCAGGATTGTCAGTTTCTTCATCGGGTCATTCCTCCCTTGGATATTTTCCGACTTCGGTTTTCCCGGGCCTCATGAGCCTCGGGGTATTGGCGGCACGCTCCTTTGCGGAGCGCCCCGTTTGGGCGACCCCGCCTAGTGCGGGAACGGCCACAATCTCAGTTTCTCCTTGGCCAGCGACCAGAGGCGCGCGAGCCCGTGCGGCTCCACGATCAGGAAGAACATGATCAACGCACCTACGATGACGAACTGGAAATGCGCGCTCAGCGCCGTGTCAAAGCCAAGCCCGTCCACCAGCAGCAATTTCAAGAACACAGGCAAAAGCACCATGAACGCCGCCCCCGCGAAGGAGCCGAAGATCGAGCCTAGCCCCCCAATGATGATCATGAACAGGACCAGGAAGCTCTTGGTGATGCCGTAAACCTCACCCACTTCCACCGCGCCCAGATAGACGGTGAACAACAACGCTCCCGACACACCGACGTAGAACGAGGACACAGCAAACGCCGTCAGCTTGGCCTTGAGCGGGTTCACCCCGATGATCTCCGCCGCGATATCCATGTCGCGGATCGCCATCCATTGCCGCCCGACCGAGCCACGCGTCAAGTTCCGCGCCACCCAGGACAGCACGAACACAAACAGGAAGCAGAACAGGTATTTCACCCACGATTCCGCATTCGGCCCCGTCACCGGCAAGTTAATGAAGTAGAAGAAATCCCGCTCCGGCGCACTGATTTGGCCCGAGGCGGAGTAGTTGTAGAACCACCCCACCTTGTTGAACATCCACACCAGAAAGAACTGCGCCGCCAGCGTTGCCACGGCCAGGTAGAACCCCTTGATCCGCAGGCTTGGTAGCCCGAACGCCACCCCCACCATCGCAGTCATGAACCCCGACAACAGCGTGATCGAGATCATGTCGAGCCCCGGAAACGCCGTCATCAGCTTGTAGGACGTATACGCCCCCACCGCCATGAACCCACCGGTCCCAAGCGAGACCTGCCCGCAATAGCCCGTCAGGATATTCAGCCCAATCGCCGCAATCGCGTAGATCAGGAACGGGATCAGCAGCGAATTCGCCCAATAGTCATTGATCAGGAACGGGATAACGACCGCGCCGATCAGCAGTGCAAAGTAATAGCCCATCCGATCAAACCGGATCGGGAACGTCTGGTTGTCCTGGCTATAGGTGGTCGAGAAATCACCGGCCTCACGATACAGCATGCTCTACGCTCCCTTGCGAAATTCTCATGGCTTGTCCCGCCATGCCTGCGGCGGCGCGCGCCCTGAAAGCGCGCGGAAGGAAAAGAAAAAGCCCATCCCCAGCACGACCGCGATTGCGATGATGATCAAATAGCTGAACAGGTCCCCGGCTTGATCCAAATGGGCCCAGATCAGGCCCGCAACCAAGACACCGGGAATGCCCACCATCCATTTCCAGTTCACCGTGTCCCGCGCGAAGATCACGTGCGGCAATCCGAACCCCGCGTCCAGAATGCTCAGGCCCACCAGCAACTCGAACCCGCCGACCGAGCGCCCGCGTGACCCGCCACCCCAATCGGCCACCATCGCCAACGGGATGAAGATGGCCATGGTCACCACGATCAGCGCGCAGCCGCCCCCGAGCACGAACAGCAGCAGTCGCACGAACAGGGGTTTGGGTTGGTCTTGCGCCATCGTGATTGCCTCTCCCTATCGGTCCAACCGGGCCGACCAGATCAATGCCGCACCACCCAATCCCATCACGCCGATCAGAGGCCACGCCCACCAATCGTAATGTATCAAGAACGAGGTCGTTTCGAACCGCTCGGGATCGGTCAACCGCCACCACAGGCGCAACGCTCCGACGATTGCGCCCGGCAAAAGCGCCATGGCCCCCACAAGGCCGATCAGGACCCATCCAATCCGCCGACGCCACATCAAACCCGCTCAATGATCTTCTCCCCGAACAGGCCCTGCGGCCGGAACACCAGGAACACGAGCGCCAGCACATAGGCGAACCAATTCTCCGTCGCGCCACCGATCATCGGGCCGATGGCGAACTCGAACAGCGCCTCACCCACACCGATGATCAGGCCGCCCACAATCGCGCCGGGGATTGAGGTAAAGCCGCCCAGCATGAGCACTGGCAAAGCCTTCAATGCAATCAGCGAAAGCGAGAACTGCACGCCCGATTTTGAGCCCCACATCACACCCGCCACAAGGGCCACCATGCCCGCCAGCGACCAGACCAAAATCCACACGTAGTTCAGCGAAATCCCCACGCTGAGCGCAGCTTGGTGGTCATCCGCCACCGCCCGCATCGCACGGCCATTCTTGGTGTATTGCGAATAGGCAATCAGGCTCATCACGAGGATCGCCGCAATAATCGCCGCCGCGATGTCGAGATTGTCGATGAAGAAGCCATAGCCCAACGCCTCGAACGTGGTCACGTCGATCCAGTCGTTGATCCCCTGCGGCAGACCCACATCGAGGTTGCGAATTTCCGAGCCCCACATCAGGTCACTCACGCCTTCAAGGAAATACGCCAGGCCAATCGTCGCCATGAACAGGATGATCGGTTCCTGCCCCACCAGATGTTTGAAAACGAACCGCTGCACCAGATAGGCGAAGGCGATCATGATCAGCACGGTCATCAGGATCGCCGCCAGCGCCGGAACCTCCCACCCGAAATAGTGGATGTCCGTCCCGAAGATGGCGTTGATGAGGTGGCCAAACGGCACCCGCCCCTGCTGGATGCCCACCAGCGTCATCGCGGCGAACAGGGCCATCACGCCTTGCGCATAGTTGAAGATGCCGGATGCCTTGAAGATCAGGACAAAGCCCAAGGCGACAAGCGAATACATCACCCCATTCAGCAATCCGTTCAGGATCACTTCCATAGCAAAGATTAACTGGTCAGGCATTGGGCTGCTCCATAGTTGGCTTAGTCGCAGTCATTCGAGGTTCCTAATGGGTCGGCTCAAGAGCCCGATGGGTATGCGGAAGGGCGACTCGCAGTTTGGTATGGGATGAACGGCGTCCAGATCGGTCCTGACTTGTGTCCGCAGTTCGAAAATCAATTCGACGCCTGAAGGGTCAAGATCGATATGCGCCAACCGACCGCCCGCGTTGCACACGCTAATATCTGCGGACGCATGGCCCAACTCTTGGAAAACGCCATCGTCCATCCCGCGTTCAATCCAGCGTGCCATTAAGGCGTCTTCTGAATGGTGATCCGCAGGCCCCGGGCCGATCATGCGACAGAAGAAGCGCGTTTGATCGAACTCACCTTCCATACCGTATTCGACCCACCACGAACCCTGCAGCGGAAATCGCCGGTCCGTTAATTCGCGGCCGTGAACGATGCGCAAGTTCCGCTCGATAAAGGGTGTGTCCCCGCGAATTGCTCCGTGAACCAATCGGTTTGAGACTCGTAGTAAGCGTATTGCTGGCTCCTGAATTGATCCACACACGCACTCAAAGACCAAATGACATCGGACCAAGTCGCATCTTGTGCATAGACTGACGCCGAGGCACCGATGCTAGAAACGGTTAGTGCAGCACAGACGATGTGAGTCGCTCGCTTCACCCTCAACTCTCCAAATTCGTCTCGATAACGGTCACGCTCGGCATCAGAATGTCGAACTCCACCTCGATCACCGGCTCGCGGATAAACGTCGAATGCAGGCGCAGCGGTTCCGTCTCCACCACCTCGTAGTCACCCGAGGCCACGGCCGCCTCGGCCCAGGCCTCGCTTTCGGCGTGCGTGTACTCCCCGAAGATCGCGCAATACTGCGCGACCGCCCCCGGCAGCGCCCGGCGCAATTCCCAATTCCCTTCGGAAGGCACCCAGCTCTCCCAAGCCGCCCGGTGCGGGATGCGCTCCAGCCCGCTCAGGTCGCTCTCGCGCACTTCGATCATCGGTGTCAGGCACCGCGCCTCGAATTCAGCCAGCGTATCGCTGACCTGCGCATGGGCGGGCAGCGCAAGGAATGCTGCGGAAAGGAAGACGCGCCAATCATCCATCACAAAGCACCGCCGCACTTTCCAAGGTCCGTTCCAGACCGTGGGTGAAAACCGCGAAGAACGCGTCCCCGTGTGGCCCCGCCGTGAACGCCCCCGGCACTTCGGTGCAAAGAAGGTATTCCATCGGTCCCTGACTATAGGCGCGGCCAGCGACGACCAGCTCTTCCATCCGCGCGACCAGAGCGTTGCTGGTGTCACCGTCAAGTTCGGCGCCCGCCGTGCTCTCTACAGAACACACGCGCCCCGTAATCACGACCCGAATACCGCTGGGCTCATGGACGTACAATTCATCGATCATGAAGCCAGTCGAGGTTTCGAAATTGGCGCTGTTCTGCAATGCCGTAGCGGTCTCGAACCCCATATCTGCCCAGGACAGGCATCCTTCGACCGCCTCAATAAACACCGCGCCATCGGGCTCTTGCGCCGATGCAGGTCCGACAAGAGCCACCGCGACAGCCGCCGCCGCACAAATGGAAAATCCACGTTTCATGCAGGTGGCACGTGCTTCAGTCATGCGAGACCCCAAGATAGGCGTCGATCACTTCCTGATTGTTGCGCACCTCATCGGGCGTCCCGTCGCCGATCTTCTTGCCGTAATCCATCACGACTACGCGGTCGCTGAGGTCCATCACAACGCCCATGTCATGCTCGATCAGAACGATGGTCGTGCCGAACTCGTCATTCACGTCGAGGATGAAGCGCGACATGTCTTCCTTCTCCTCGACGTTCATCCCCGCCATCGGCTCATCCAGCAGCAGGATCTGCGGCTCGGCCGCCAGCGCACGCGCCAGCTCCACCCGCTTTTTCAGGCCATAGGGCAAGCGCCCAACCGGCGTCTTGCGGATCGCCTGAATCTCAAGAAAATCAATGATTTCCTCAGCCTTGGCGCGATTCTTGGTTTCCTCCGCCTCGGCTTTTCCCCACCAAAGCCCCTGCGCGAAAAAGCCGGTCTTCATATGGTTCAGACGCCCGGTCATGACGTTGTCGAGAACACTCATGCCTTCGAACAGGGCGATGTTCTGAAACGTGCGGGCAATACCTTGGCGCGCGACCTGATAGGGTTTCATCGGGGGCCGTTTGGAGCCTTTGTAAAGCACCTCCCCCTCCTGCGGATGATAGAAGCCCGAGATGACATTGAGCATCGAGGATTTGCCCGCCCCGTTCGGCCCGATGATCGCCCGGATTTCCCCCTCGCGCACGTCGAACGAGATGTCCTTGATCGCTTCAACCCCGCCAAATCGCAGGGTAATTCCGCGCATCTCCATCACAACATCACCGATCTTGCGCCCGTCCGCAGTGGTGTATCCACCCGTGCTCTGGTCCAGCATCACGCCACCCCCATCATGATCATCACGGCCTCAATGCCTGTCGTATCCAGCCCAAGAAGGTCTCGCGCCACAGGCCGCAACGCCAACATCCCCAAAAGCAGCGCTGCAGTGATCAAAGCCATCATCCGGTGCCCACCCATCGGCCAGCCACCCGGCCCAGATCTCACAAAGTACCAGCCAAGCGAACGCCGCGTGTGATGCGCATCGAAACGGCCCCCATCCAGCCAGAACAGCAACCCCGTCGCGGTGCCCAACACCGTCACCACCAGCAACAGCGCCGAGACGCCGCCTGCATGAAAATCGCCCGCCACAATCGCCAGCGCACACAAGGCCACACCCACCTGCCACAGCCGTTTTTTGACCATCGGTCGCGCCAGAACCGGCCCATCGCCCGGTGCCGGCAATGCCAGCACCAGCAACGTTGTTCCTATGGCAAACACGACGATCACGCGCGCATCCCCTGCGGGAGGGTGGGAGGGGCGAAGGGTGCGTTCTTTGCCATGCAAAAGAACGTGGCCGAGCGTATTTGCGCAGCAAACCCGCCCATCATTCCGCCGCCATCTGCGCGGTCTCGACACCCACCGTCGCCGCATCGCGGATCTCCAACGTGGCCGAGATCTTGCCCTTGCGGCCATCCTCGTAGGTCACTTCCGTCTCGGTGTATTTCTCGGTCGAGCCGTCATAAAGCGCCTCGATCAGGTCGCCGAATTTCTCCTCGATGATCCGCCGACGCACTTTCCGCGTCCGGGTCAGCTCCCCGTCATCGGCGTCCAACTCCTTGTGCAGCACAAGGAACCGCGCAATCTGGCAATGGGCCAGCATCGGATCTTCGGCGATTGACCGGTTCACGGCCTCCACATGGCCTTGCAGCGAGGCCAGCACATCCGGATGCCCGGCCAGTTCCTGATAGGAGGCATAGGCGATGTTGTTGCGCTCCGCCCAATTGCCCACCGCCGTCAGGTCGATGTTGATGAAGGCCGTGCAGAATTCCCGTTCGTTCCCGAAGACCACAGCCTCCAGGATGTCGGGATAGAACTTGAGTTTATTCTCCACATATTTCGGCGCGAATAAGCCCCCCGCTGCCGTCTTGCCGACATCCTTCGCCCGGTCGAGTATCCGCAGATGGCCTGTATCTTCCTCGATGAAGCCCGCATCGCCCGTGGCAACCCAGCCCTCCGGGTCCTTTGTGTCTGCCGTGCTTTCAGGGTTCTTGAAATACTCCACAAACGTGCCGGGCGAGCGGTAGAAGACCTCGCCATTGTCGCCGATTTTTAACTCCACGCCGGGGGACGGAACGCCGACCGTATCGGGGCGCACCTCACTGTCGGGCTGCTGCGTGATAAAGACCGAAGCCTCGGTCTGGCCGTAGAGCTGTTTCAGGTTAATCCCCAAGGCCCGGTAGAAATCGAAAATCTCCGGCCCAATTGCTTCGCCCGCAGTGTAGCCCACCCGCACCCGGCTCATGCCAAGGGTATTCTTGAGCGGTCCGATTACCATGGCCCGATCAAACGCATAGGCGAGCTTCTCAGCCCCGGTCACTGGTTTCCCGTCCAGGATCTTCGGCCCAATCTCTTTCGCGCGCGCCATGGCCCGGTCGAAGAGTTTCTTCTTGAAGCGCCCGGCATCTTCCATGCGGATCATCACGCTGGTCAGCAGGTTCTCAAACACGCGCGGCGGGGCGAAAAAGTAGGTCGGACCGATCTCACGCAGATCGGTCATCATCGTGTCGGCACTCTCGGGGCAATTGACGCAGAAGCCCGTCCAGTAGGCCTGACCGATCGAGAAGATGAAATCACCGACCCAGGCCATCGGCAAATAGGCCAGAACTTCGTCATCGCGGCGAAGGTGATCGAACTCGCTGGAAGATTTCGAGGCTTCGATAATGTTGCGGTTCGACAGGACCACACCCTTCGGCTTGCCCGTCGTGCCCGAGGTGTAGAGCATCACGCAGGTGCTGTCGTAGGTGAGCTCGCCCTCGCGTGTCGCCAGTTCCGCCTTCAACTCCGTTGCCGCGCGGCCCTTCGCCTGAACGTCTGCAAACGAGCTCAGCCGGGCATGGTCGTATTTCCGAAGGCCTCGCGGGTCGAGGTAGATGGTATGTTCAATGCCGGGGCCGTTTTCCTGCGCGTCGATGACCTTGTCGACCTGCTCCTGATCGCCCGCCACCACAAACCGCGCGCCGCAATGGTCCAGCACATAGGCCATCTCTTCCGAAACCGCATCCTGGTAGAGCGGTACGGGAACGCCGCCCGCCATTTCCACCGCAACCATCGACCAGTAAAGCGCCGGACGGTTGCGGCCGATCACGGCGACATGGTCGCCCCGGTTCAGGCCAAGGGCCAGCATACCGAGGGCGAGCGCCTCGATCTCATCGGCGGTCTCGGCCCAGGTCCAGCTTTGCCAGATGCCGAATTCCTTTTCGCGGTAGGCGGGGCTTGATCCAAATTGGCTTGCGTTCCTGCGCAGCAGCGCAGGCACGGATTGGGGCGCGTCCGGAGACGGTTGAATATCGGCCAAATCTAGTCCTCCCATTCGCCGATCTCCCGAACCGGCGTGCACGGGGCCGCGATCTTTCGCGCCGGGCCTCCGCCTGCGTACCGTGCCACAGGAAGATGATGGGTCAAGCGTTACCTGACTTTTTCGCAAACCTTTCGAATTGTAACAGACCGCAGCCTGGCCTTGGCGCGGGCCATTTCAGCGGCTAGCCATGAAAGAAGGAGGGCGCGGGATTGCCTAGGGATCGGACAACGGAAAGCTTCACGCGCGCGGGCCTGAACCTGATCCAGCAGGCACTTTCCATTTATGATGCCGATCTGCGGCTGGCCGTCTGCAACCGCCCCTTTCAAGAGATGTTCGGCTTGCCCACGCGCCTCGTCACCTCCGGCGCACGCTTTGATGACACGATCCGCTACCTCGTGGAGACCGGTGAATACGGCCATGTCGAGGATGCCGATGCGTTTGTTGCCGACAAGGTGGATCAGGCGCTGGCTTTTGTGGCCCATTACGTCGAACGCACCCGCGCCAATGGGCGCACGATCTCGGTCGAAGGCTCTCCGTTGCCCGAGGGGGGTGGGTGACGGTCTATACCGACATCACTTCCGTCAAACGGCAGGAGGCCCTGCTGCGCGCCCGGTCCGAGGAATTGTCCGACCAGCTTTTGACCCACGCCGAGGAACTCGCGCTGACGAACCGGCGGCTAGAGGCGACGATTGCACAACTGCAGGAAGCCAAAGCCGAGCTGACCGAGATGGAGGCGCGCACGCGTTTGGTCACAGAGATGACCCCGGCCCACATCGCCCATGTGGATGAGGAAGGGATCTACACCTTCACCAACCGCCGCCTGTCGGCCCTTCTGCCAGATCGGCACAGCGACATTGTCGGCCTCAGCTTTGCCGAGGCCCTTGGCCCAGACACAGCGCAGCTTTTGCAGGACAACCTGACCCGGGCAGCACAAGGCGAGGCGTCGGTGCGCGAATTCACCGACCCTGCAACGGGGCGCCGTATCCGGTCCGCCTTTACGCCGGATGAAACCGCAGAAGGCGGCGTTTACTTGCTGTCGACCGACGTGACCGAGGAAGCGCAGGCGCGCGCCGCGCTTCTGCAAACCCACAAGCGGGAACTGGCCGCGCAGCTGACCTCAGGCCTTGCCCATGATTTTGCCAATCTGCTGACCATCATCCTTGGCCTGCAGACCCGGTCTGGAAAAGATGCCCCTACCCCTCGGTGCGCAAGAGCTGACCTCAGCCACCCGTATGGCCGTGCGTCGGGGCGGCACCCTGCTGGACAAGATCGCAGGCATGACCGGGCACCGCGCTGTGCAGACCGCGCCCGTCGTCGTGCAGGATTTCCTCGACACCTTCGCGCCGCTGGCCCGCGCAGCCTTGCCCGACACCGTGACCCTCCACCTGTCGCATGAGGTCACCCACCCCGCCCTGATGCTCGACGCCGGGTCGCTGTCAGACAGTCTTTTGAACCTCGTGCTGAACGCGCGGGATGCGATGGACGGCGCGGGGCAGATCACAATGACGCTTCGACCCGTGAAGGACACTTGGCTGGAAATCACCGTCGATGATACCGGAGCGGGCTTCTCTGACGATGCGCTGGCCTCCGCCCTTGATCCCTTCTTTACGACCAAGGGCGATGAAGGCTCCGGTCTGGGCCTCACCATGGTCTATGATCTCGTGAAGCTGACCGGTGGCACGATGCGCTTGTCCAACACGAAAACCGGTGCGCGCGTCTCGCTGCGCTTGCCCCTGAAACCTGCGGAGGCCGAGGCACGGCCGCGTCTGATCCTGCTGGTCGACGACATGCCCGACTTGCGCGCTGACGTGCGAGAAATGCTGACCGACCTGGGCCATCAGGTGATCGAAGCCGCCTCGGCGGAGGAGGCCGAGACGCTCGCCGATCTGCCGGGCCTCGATTGGGTGCTGTCCGACATCAGACTGGGTCGCCGAGACGGCGTTGCGCTCTGCAAAAGCATCGCAGCACGGCACCCTGATCTGAACCTCGCCCTGATGACCTCACTACCTGCAACGGACCCGCTCCGCGCGGAGGGCGCTGCCCGCTGGCCCGTCCTGTCCAAACCCGTCACCCCTGGCGATCTGCACCGCCTTCTCAGCGCTGAGGTCGCCGCATGAGCCCGCCGCTTGTCACCATCCTTGACGACGAGCCGCAGATCCGCGCCATGCTCTCCGATGCGCTGCAAGATGCAGGCTTCCGCACCGCCGCCTTCGCCCGCGCGACGGAGTTCGAGGCCGCGCTCCGCCGTACCACGCCCGATGTCTGCCTTGTCGATCTGGGCCTGCCCGACCGTGACGGCCTTGCCGTCGTCCACCGCCTGGCGCTGGAATCTGGGGCTGCGATCATCATCATCTCGGGCCGCGCCCAAGTGCAGGACCGCGTCACGGGGCTGGAGCTTGGGGCCGACGATTACATCATCAAACCCTTCGATCCCATCGAAGTTGTCGCCCGTGTCCGTGCCCGCCTCCGCACGCCAAAGACGCAGGATCGCGCTCGCTCCACCGCCCATTTCAATGGCTGGATCGCGCAATTCGACAGCTACATCCTGACCGCCGAGGATGGGACGGATACGCCCTTTTCCCATGCCGAGGGCGAGGTGCTGCGCCTGTTCCTCGAAGCGCCGAAGCGGCTGATCTCCCGCCAGCAGATGCAGGAAAGTCTGGGCGGCGTTGCGGGCGACAGTTTCGACCGCGCCATGGATGTCCGCATCTCGCGCCTGCGCACCAAGCTGCGGGAAGACCCGAAAAACCCGCGCCTCATCAAGACGATCTACGGGGCGGGCTACATCTTTCTGGGCGACGTCAGCTGGCAGTGATACTGGCACGGTGAAGGGAGCAACCAGCCATGACACATCTCTGGGTCCGCGCCGAGGAACGCGCCAATGAACGCCGTGTCGGGCTGACCCCGGAAGGGGCGAAAGCGTTGCTGGCGGCGGGTCTGCAAGTGACGATCGAAGACAGCCCGGATCGTATCATTCCCACCACCGAATACCGTGCCGCAGGGATCGGCATCGCCCCGCAAGGCAGCTGGCGCACCGCGCCCTCGGACGCCATCATCTTCGGGCTGAAGGAGTTGCCGGACGATACCGGCCCGCTGTCCCACCGCCACATCCTGTTCGGCCATGCCTTCAAAGGCCAACCCTCAGGCCGCCACCTGCTCGACCGGTTCAAGGAGGGCGGCGGCACCCTTCTCGACCTCGAATACCTTGTCGATGAAAGCGGTCGCCGCGTTGCGGCTTTCGGCTTCTGGGCCGGATATGTCGGCGCTGGACTGTCCGTCGCCGCCTGGGCCGCGCAGCAGGCAGGCCGTGCCATGCCCGCCGTCACCGACTGGCCAGGGAAGGAGGCGTTGATCCTCCAACTCACTGAGGCCCTCGCAACCATCGGCCACCGCCGCCCCACCGCGCTGATCATCGGCGCGCTTGGGCGGACCGGCTCGGGCGCCGCAGCCCTGCTGGAAGTGCTCGGCATTCACCCGACAACGCTGGGACATGGCCGAGACCGCCCATGGCGGGCCGTTCCCCGAAATCCTGCAACACGACCTGTTCCTGAACTGCATCCTCGCTACACCCGGCGTGCCCGTCTTTGTGCCTGAAAACGCCAAGACCGCGCCGCGCCGCCTGTCCGTGATCGGGGACATTGCCTGCGATCCGGACAGCGATTTCTCCCCCATCAAGGTCTATGACCGCACGACCACATGGGCCGATCCGGTCCTGCGCGTGGCCGACACGCCGCCGCTTGACGTCATGGCCATCGACAACCTGCCCTCCCTTCTGCCGCTGGAAAGCGCGGAGGATTACGCGGAGCAGCTTTTGCCAAGCCTTCTGGATCTACCCAAGGACCAAACCGGCGTCTGGGCACGCGCCGAACAGACCTTCAAAGCCGCGCTGGTCGAATAAGTCCCCGGCGCGCGAGGGCGTCAGCCCGAGCGCGCCCCGGGCGACGGCGAAGCCGGCGCAAACCCTTGCTAAAGCAGGTCTTCCTCTTGCCCTGCCACGTCGAGGCCCATCGCCTCCGCCCCCGCTTCAAGATGGTCGGCAAAATGCGGGCTGCCCATCAGGTAGTCGACTGTCGGCACCGTGGCCTCGGCCTTGGCCGTCGAAAGCGCCTCGGCGAAATCCTCCGCCTCGAACGATCCACGCCCGACCCAGAAAAGTGCCACCAACTCTGCCTGCTCTTCGCGTCCCAAACGATCCACGAAGCCGCGCAACTCGCCCTCCGCGCGTTCCAATTCATGGCCCATCAGGATCACCTGCGCCACGGCCCGTGCTGATATTTCCATGGGGTCTTCCTCCTGTTCACGAGGGTTACTCAAACAGGAGGATACACGACGCGCCTTGATTCAGCGCAAATTGCGCGTGAGCGGGCCTTATCGGCGGAAGAACATCCATTCGTAGAACGCTGTCGGCATCAGGCGTGACAGGCGGAACAGCAGGCTGAAGCCGAAGGGAAAGGCCTTGTGGAAATTGTCGGTGTTCATGTGCTCGAACACCTCTTGCGCGGCGGCATCGGGCGTCATGATGAACGGCTTGGAATAGGGGTTATCGTCCTGCATCCGCGTCTCGATATAGCCGGGATTCACGATCTGAACATTGATGTCGGTGTCCTTCAGATCGCCATGCATCGACTCCGCCAAGGACATCAGCCCGGCCTTCGACGCCGAGTACCCCACCGCCGCCGGAAGCCCGCGATAGGCGGAAAGGGAGCCGGTCAGAACGATATGGCCCGCATTGCGATCCACCATCGGTTTGATCACCTGCCCGATCACCCGCGCGGCGCCGGTCAGGTTCACGTCGAACAATTGTTCGACCTTCTCCGCGTCCCACTCCTGGGTCTTGATCAGAGTGCCGAGCCCGGCCAGGAAGACCATCCCGTCGATCTCACCCACCTCGGCAGCCGCTGCCTTCACAGACTTCGGTATCTGCCACATCCACGGTCACGATGCTGGCCTGGCCCGGAAGCTCTTCCACAAGGCTTTCCAAACGGTCGGCAGTGCGGGCGGACAAAACCAACTCCACCCCCGCGCGGCTCAGGCAATGGGCCAGACTGCGCCCCAGCCCTTCCGATGCGCCCACCAGCCAATAGCGTTTCCCGCTCCATTCCCGCATCGTTCGTCCTTTCCAGTGTATCCGTTCGGCCCAAGCGCCGGACCGCCAAAATCTCAGGTGCCGTGCACCGTCTCAAAAACATATGTCACAGGCGCAACGCTGCAATCCGGGGAAAGTTCACGGGCGCGGAACATCGCCTAAGACTCGGGGCCGGTCTTTACCGGCTGACGTCTTCCACCGGCGGCTCGGGCCGCACACGATACCGCGCGCCTTTCCACCACAGCTTCAGGGCCTGCCAATGGATCAACCCCAGCACGCGGCGCGAGCCGAGGGGCCGCCGCAAAGCCGCCTTCAGGATGGAGCCGTTGGTCAATTCCGCCCGTTTGCCCGTCAGTGTCGCCAGCACGCCCTCATTGCCCGTGACAAATTCAATCCAGATGCCGATCCGGTCGGGCCGGATATCAAACCGAAAGGCATAGCCGCCGTCGATGGGCTGAAACGGCGAGACATGGAAGATCTTCGTCGCGTTCAAGTGATCATCGCGCTCAATCGGGCGGTGATCGTGATGCGCGCACAGATAGGAATGCCGGTCGCCGAACGTGTTCGTCACCTCAGCAATCACCGCCCGCAGCCGCCCCTGCCGATCCTGCGCCAACCAGAAGGAGACCGGGTTGAACACATGCCCCATGACCCGCGGTTGCGCGAGCAGCATCAGCTTGCCGTCCGTCACGCCCGTTAGACCATGGGCCGCCAGAACCTCCCGCGCCCAGGGCGCACCGCGTCCCTCCTTCGGCGGGCCGCCATGATCCTTGTCCTGAAGTGAGAAGAACCCCGCCCGGTTGCGCCCGAACAAAGCCGGGCCCCGCGCGCCCGCCTCAGCATCCAGCATCACGTAGTCGATCCCATAGCGGAACGCGTTCTCCACAGCGCCCTTGCGCCCGTGGAAGGTCTCACCCGCGATATGATCGACGCCTTCGCTCATGCGGCCAGAACACTCCGATCCTTGGTGCGCAACCCTTCGACGACGTCCAGCGCGCTGGCATAGCCGTCTTCGTGGAACCCGTTCTTCATCCAGGCCCCGCAGAACCAGGTGGCATTGTCCCCGTTCAGATCGCGGATCGTGGATTGCGCCGCCAAAGCGGCCAGATCGTAGACCGGATGCGCGAAATCGACCTCATCATAGATCAACGCCTCGTTGATCGGCGCGCGGGAGTTCAGCGTCACGAACAGCGGATCCGATTCCGGGATCGGCTGCAGACAATTCATCCAATAGGTCAGGTCAATCGGCCCGCCCTCATGGCCCGGACGCTCGGTGTAGTTCCAGCTGCTCCACGTCGCGCGCCGTTTCGGCATGGCGTTCGCGTCCGCGTGAAGCACCGCACGGTTGGGCTGGTAGCGTACGGCACTCAGCGCGGCTTCCTCAGCCGGGGTCGGGTCGGCCAGCATGGCCAGCGTCTGGTCGGAATGGGTGGCGAAGACGACCTCATCAAACGCCTCCCAATGCCCGCCCATACGAACCTCAGCACCGGCGCTGGTGCGCTTCACAGCCTCGACCCCGCGCCCAAGGCGAATGTCGATCCCGCGTCCGCGCATCGCACGCTCCAGCCGGGTGACATATTCGATGGAGCCTCCCTGCACCGTATACCATTGATGCTGCCCGGTATGGTGCAACAGGTGGTGATTGCGGAAGAAACGGATCATCGCCTGGGCCGGGAAATCCATGATCTCCTCTTTCGGGGTCGACCAGATCGCGCCCGAAACCGGTGTGATGTAATAGTCGCGGAACCAGCGGCCCATGCCAAGCTGGTCAAGGAACTCCCGCAAAGTGATCGTGCTGTCCGTGGCCAGTTCAGCGGCCTGCGCATTGAACCGGAACAGGTCGCGCACCATCCGAACGAAACCGGGGCGCAACGCATTGCTCGGCTGCGCGAACAGTGCCTTGGCGCTGCGCAGCCCGTATTCGATGCGACCGCCCCCAATGGACGCGGCAAAGGACATGTCCGATTCCGTGACCGGAACGTCCAACTCTTCGAACAGCTTGCAAAGGTTGGGGTAATTCACACGGTTGAATACGATAAAGCCCGTATCCACCGGCTGATCGCCATTCTTTCCCGCCACAACCGTGCGCGCATGCCCACCCAATCGGCCCTCGGCCTCAATCAGGGTTACATGGTTGTCGGTTGCAAGATGATAGGCCGCCGACATGCCGGATATCCCGGCCCCGATGACAGCAATGCGTTTCGGGACAGCACCCGGCGTTTCAAACGGCATTCATTCCCCCTGACCTCACGTTTCTGGTTGATCGGGTTACGGGGCGCAACCGCAAGTAGATCAAAGAAAAACCTCCGAAAAACATTCCTTTTCACATGAAATCTTTTCTCTGAGCGTGTATTAGTGATCCACCCTAGGGAATCCCCGTAAGACGGGTATGCTGTTCGCGAACGACCACGCTGAAGAGACAGTTGCCGCGCCGATCCCTGCCGCTAAAACGGTAAGTCCGGTGCGATTAAAGCTGCGTGGAAAGACCGTGACGGCACATGAAACCACAGATGCGCATTGGGTGACACGCATGTCAGCCATCGCGCAGGACCAAGACAGGAAGGCCTTTGCCGAACTCTTTCGGCATTTCGCCCCACGGGTGAAGGCGTTTCTGATGAAGTCCGGGGCCGACGAAAGCCTCGCTGAAGAATGTATGCAGGACGTCATGGCCACACTTTGGCACAAGGCTCACATGTATGATCCGTCGCGCGCTTCCGTTGCGACGTGGATCTTTACGATTGCCCGCAATCGGAAGATCGATCTGTTGCGCCGTTACGCGCGGCCCGAGCCCGAAGATCTGCCCTGGGGGCCCGAACAGGCGCCCGATCAGGCGGATGTCATCGCCCTGCAACAAGATACCGGACGTCTGGCCACAGCTTTGGCCAAACTCCCGGAAAAGCAACGCGAGCTGATCCAGCACGCCTATTTCGGCGATCTCTCCCATTCCGAGATTGCTGCGGAAACCGGTCTGCCCCTTGGCACGATCAAGTCCCGCATTAGGTTGGCCTTGGAACGGTTAAGACATTCGATGAACTAAGCAGACTTCTACAAGACAAATTCCGACCAAGCAGACAACAGACCAATGACCGATATCCAACATCAAGCGCCCGACGATCTTCTCATGGGCTATGCGACAGGGGCGTTGCCGCAGGCATTTGACCTTGTGATCGCAACCCATGTGTCGCTCTGCGATGACGCGCGCGCGCGCCTTGAGGCGTTCGAAGCCGTCGGCGGCGCCGTCCTCGAAGACCTTGACCAAGTCGACGTGGCCGAAGACAGCCTGGAACAGACGCTCGCCAAAATCACCGGCGGCGCTCCGGCGGAACGTCCCGATCATGATGCCCGGCACCTTCCCCACGCCGCTGCAATCCGTCGTAGGCGGCGATGAAGAGGCTGTGCGATGGCGCTATGTGGGCCGCGGCGTAAAGCAATGCGTGCTGCATTCCGATGAAAACGGCACGGCCCGGCTGCTGAAAATCCCCGCTGGCCGCTCCATGCCGGAACACAGCCATAACGGGACCGAGATGACCCTGGTCCTCAAAGGCGCCTTCCGCGACGAAGATGGCGTTTTTGCCCGGGGCGATATCGAGGTCGCAGACCCGAATGTCAGCCACACCCCCATCGCCGAACCGGGCGAGGATTGTATCTGCCTTGTGGCCACCGACGCCCGGCTCAAGTTCCAGGGCCTCCTGCCCCGCATCGCGCAACCCTTCCTCGGGATCTGATCGCACCGGCGCAGCACCACCCTTGCATTCCGGCCATTTAGGCCGGAAACGGAGGGTGGTGAACTCAAGGGCGGCCCCATGACATTCGAACTCAGCAACCCCCGTTGCCCAGTTTCGCACGCTTCCGCAGTCTGCGGGCCTATGGCGCGAAACGGACCATGCTGCGCCGGATGGAGCATGAGCTGATCTCCAACCTCCACCTCGCCGGGGAGGTGCTGGATTTCGGCGGCGGTGAGACGACCAGCTACAGCGCCCTCCTGCCGGACGGGCCGACGGTTCGATCCGTGAACATCTCGCAGGAATTCAACCCAACCGACCTGGTCGAAGTCGGCGCGCCTCTGCCCTACGCGGATAACCGCTTCGACGCCGTGACAAGCTTCAACGTATTCGAACATATCCAGGACGATGTCGGATCGCTGACCGAAGTGACCCGCGTTCTGAAGCCAGGCGGAAGCTGTCATATCATCGTACCCTGGATCTACCCGGTCCACGGCCACCCCGATGACTTCCACCGCCACACGCCAAGCTGGTGGTTCGCCACCTTACAGGAGCTTGGCTATGCACAAGCCAGCCTTCTGCCCCTCGTCTTCGGGCGCCGCACATCGGCGCTGACCGTCAAGGGACGCGGCGACAAGGCCATCCGTGGACTTGTCGAAACCATCGCCGCCACCTTTGACATCCTTGAGGCCCGCGCGCGCTTCAAAGGCGCATCGCACTATTCCGGGCGGCGCGGCGAAACCGTCTGGTCGTCTGCCCCGGGCTGGTACATCCACGCCGTCAAAGCGGACGCGTGAACCGCTTCGGCCCCTCCCGTGGCGAGCTGAAATTCCGCCTCATCGCCAGCCTCGCAGGGCTGGCCTTCCTGATCGGGGGCTTTGCGCGCACCGGCATCTTTGGTATCGCCTCGCTTGAAATCGTGATCATCGGCGGGGCGTTCTTCGGCGGCTCAGCCGCTCTGGTCCGCATGGCAGCTTTGGAAGGACCCGCAAGAATGACCACCGGCGCCATCATCCGCCTTATCCTGCAGGCGCTTGTCTTCATCGCCTGGGCCTTCATGATGTATTCCGTCCTGTTCAAATTTCGCCGCCGCAACGAAGATCAGACCGGCGGCGCCTTCCCGTCCACTGGCGGCTTCATGGCGCAGGTGAAATACTGGCTGACCAGCGAAGAAGACAAACAGGAACGCAAGACGCTTGTTCTTTCTCACCTTCGTCCTGATCGCCATGAATGCGATGAACATCCTCAACGCATCGGGCTGAGCCGAAGCCGATGTCAGACGCCTTCGTCTACACCCCCAGACACGCCCCTCGACATCATTCACGAAGATCATGAGTTGATCCTCGTGAACAAACCCGCGGGCCTGCTCAGCGTGCCCGGCAAAGGTGACCACCTCGCCGATTGCCTGATCGCCCGCCTGCAAATCGCTTTCCCCGAGGCGCTTCTCGTCCACAGACTCGACATGGACACCTCCGGCATCATGGTCTTCGCCCGCACACCCGCCGCGCAGCGCCATCTCGGCCTGCAATTCGAACGCCGCCACATGAAGAAAACCTACGTCGCCCGCGTCTGGGGCGAGGTGACCGAGAAGCAGGGCCATATCGACCTGCCCCTGATTGTCGACTGGCCCAACCGCCCGCTGCAACACGTCAACTATCGAGACCGGCAAACCCGCCCAAACCGATTGGCGTCGCCTTAAGATCGAAGACGGCACCACCCGCATGCGTCTGTTTCCCAAAACCGGCCGCTCCCATCAACTCCGCGTCCACATGCGCGAAATCGGCCACCCGATTCTCGGCGACCCCTTCTATGCCACCGGCGCAGCGCGCGATTTCCCCCG
This sequence comes from Gymnodinialimonas sp. JB5-7, assembly GCF_055693405.1. NCBI lineage: Bacteria > Pseudomonadati > Pseudomonadota > Alphaproteobacteria > Rhodobacterales > Paracoccaceae > Gymnodinialimonas > Gymnodinialimonas sp. JB5-7. The sequence continues at coordinate 1,467,145 of NZ_JBVFUX010000012.1, read as the reverse complement.
CCTGATGCTCCACGCCGAAAGCCTAAAGCTGCGTCATCCAAATGGCGGAATTGGAATGACTTTTCGGGCTCCGGTTCCGTTTTAGACAACAAAACAAGGCGGCAGGATTGCAACACTGCACGCCCAATTCTGTTCGGCGCCGATTGAAATGCACCCTCCGTAACCGTCAAATCACCAGAATTCAGCGCTGTTCGAGGGACCGAAATGCGTACAATCCTTTTTCAACCACCGTTTTGTGTGCCACAGCCGGCGTCGCGGCCGCAGATATCGCCTTGACCGGCAGCGCCGAAATGGGCGTGTCCGGTGGTCGCGCAAGCGTTTCCGGAACCACCATTCTTGATCGACCTTTGCAATTTCGTCAGGACATCGATGTGACCTTCACGATGTCCGGCGAAAGCGACAACGGGATCGTTTTCGGGGCCGCCATCGACCTTGATGAAGATGCAGAAGCCGTTGGCGAAGATGACGGTGGCGTCACTGTCTTCATTCAGTCTGGAAACAGTGCCTTCTTTCTTGGCGATACCGACGGCGCGCTCGACGCGGCTCTGACCGAGGCGGGCAATATCCTGAACCCTGGGTCCATCAACGATGAAAGCACGAGCCATTGGGGCTATCGCGGCTCCTTCCTTGATGGCACGCATGACGGCCAGATCGCGCGCTTCAGCTATACGTTCGACTCCTTTACCGGGCAGTTGTCGGTGGAAATGGACGACGATCCTGCCGGCGGCACACTCGACCCGATCTACGGCATCGGGCTCAGCTATGAACGTGACTACGACAACCTGAACATTCGGGCCGGTATCGGTTACCAGGGTCGTTCTGAGCTCACCGGTCAGTTGCTTGAATTTGATGGCACAGCACTTTTCCCTCTCACTTTCTTCGATGCAGAGGAGTTCGGTGGCAGCCTTGCTGCGGTTTGGACCTTGCAGGGCAGCGCGATCGACACCTTCGGTATCGGAGTGCAGGCGACACGCATTTTGGGCACTCCTTTTGAGGCCTACCACCATGCGGTCGGAATTGGTCTGACTGCAGATGAATTCAGCTTCCACGCGAATTACGGTGTGCTGGACGTCGATGTTCCATCTGCAAATCTGAACTATTTTGACGGGGCAGGCTTTGGCCTCTCCGCAGCATACGACCTTGGCGGCGGCGCGTCGGTCCTTGCGGGCTACGGATCGTCGAATTCCGAGATTGCCGGAAATCCTTTCATTGATATCCGGCAATACTCGCTGGGCCTCAGCTTCACGTTCTAACCGGAAAGCTCATCGGATATCGGAAGGCGGGCTGCATCAGCCCGCCTTTCTTTGCGTGTTGGTGAACTCAATCCTGCGGGACGGTGGGAGGGGCGAGGCCGCAAGGCCAGCGTCTCCCCCGTCAGGCAGCATTACCCCCAGCCGCTGACAGCCTTCGTCTCCAGGAACTCATGCAGCCCGAACCGGCCGCCTTCGCGCCCATTGCCCGATTGCTTGTAGCCCCCAAAGGGTGAGCCCATCGCGAACCCTTGCGAATTGCCTTCAACCATCCCCGACCGCAGCCGCCGCGCCACCCGGCGCAGCTTCTCCTGATCGCCGGTCTGCACGTAGTTCGTCAGCCCGTAATCGGTGTCATTGGCAATCGCCACCGCGTGATCCTCATCATCAAACGGCATGATCGCCAAGAACCGGCCCGAAAATCTCCTCGCGGTAGATCGTCATGTCCGGCGTCACATCGGCAAAGACCGTAGGCCGGATGTAGTAGCCCCGGTTGAGGTTCTCGGGCCGACCCGTTCCACCGGCCATCAGCTTGGCACCTTCATCGATCCCCACCTGGATCAGGTCCTGAATCTTGTTGAATTGCAGCTCGGACACGGCCGGCCCAATATGCCGCCCCTCCTCATTCGCCGGTCCAACCGTCACGCTTTGCGCCGCCGCGGTCGCCTCTTCCACGGCCTGCTCATACCGAGAGCGCTCCACCAGCATCCGCGTCGGCGCGTTACAGCTCTGGCCCGGTGTTGCGGAAGCAGCGGATCACGCCGTTCTTGACCGCCTTTTCATGGGCATCGGCGAAGATGATATTCGCGCCCTTGCCGCCCAACTCCAGCGACACGCGCTTGATCGTGTCCGCACCCGCCCTCGAAATCAGCCGCCCGGCCCGCGTCGATCCGGTGAAGCTCACCATATCCACGTCCTTGTGGGCCGAAAGCTGCGAGCCTACGCCCGCGCCATCGCCGTTCACCATGTTGTAGACGCCAGCAGGAACCCCGGCCTCGTCCATGAACTCGCTGAACAGGATGCCCGACAGCGGCGCAATCTCCGACGGCTTCAACACCATCGTGCAGCCCGCCAGCAACGCGGGCACAACCTTCAACACGATCTGGTTCATCGGCCAGTTCCACGGCGTGATCAGCGCGCAAACGCCAATCGGCTCATAGACCGTCCGCTCGCTCGGGGCCCAATCCCCCAGCGGATGATCCCAGACGAAGTCCTTGGCCGCGTTGATGAACCCTTCCAGGTGCCACGACCCCGCGCCCACCTGCTGCGCCCGCGCAAGATCCAGCGGCGCGCCCATCTCAAGGCTGATGGCCTGCGCCATCTCCTCGGACCGCGCCTTATAGATCTCCAACAGCTTCTCGGCCAAGGCGATGCGCTCCGCCGGATCACTCCAGCCCCAGGTCTCGAACGCGCGCTTGGCGGCGGCCACCGCCGCATCGGTATCCGCCTGATCGCCAAGCGAGATCACCGCGCCGACCTCCTCGGTCGAGGGGTCGATTACGTCAAAGTCACGGGCCTTGGCCGGGGCCACCCATTTGCCGTCAATGTAGAAGTTCTTAGCGTTGTCCATGACCGCCTCCCGAAGCAGATTTCGCGCGGGACCGTGACAGGGCTTGAACGGCGGCGCAAGCCCGCTTCACGCGGGCCACGTCAACGCCTATGGTCACCCGGGACTCACCTGCACGCGAGAGAGGAGCTTTCCCATGGGCCTGCGCATCAACGACGAAATCCCCAACCTCACCGTAACCACCGATCAGGGCACGATGACCCTGCATGATTACATCGGCGACAGCTGGATGATCCTGTTCTCTCACCCCAAGGATTTCACGCCCGTCTGCACAACCGAATTCGGCGCCGTGGCACAGCTGGCCGATGAATGGGCCGCACGGAACACCAAGGTGCTCGGCGTCTCCGTCGATGGCGTCGAGGATCACGTGAAATGGAAAGGCGATATCGAATCCGTTGGCGGCGCCAAAGCAGGCTTCCCCATCGCCGCCGACACCGACCTCGCGATTTCTGAGGCGTTCGACATGCTTCCCGCGGAAACGGCCCTGCCCGAGAACCGCACGCCCAACGACACCGCCACCGTGCGCTCCGTCTTCATCATCGGGCCAGACAAGAAGCTGAAGCTGACGATGACCTACCCGATGAACGTGGGCCGCAACTTCGCCGAAGTCCTGCGCGCGCTCGATGGCCTGCAGACGGCGGCGCGCGAAAACATCGCCACCCCCGCCAACTGGGTGCCGGGCGAAGATGTCGTGGTCCCCGTGGCCGTCTCGGATGAGGACGCCATCGCCAAATACGGCGCCATCGACAAGAAACTGCCCTATCTGCGCATGGCAAAACTGCCAGGGTGAACAATCGAATGGCCCGCGCCCGTCTTCCACTGGTTTGAAATACCTCGGGGAGCGCGAGGGCGTCGTCCATCATGCTCGAACCGATGGCGCACAATGTCCGACCCTCGCCTTGGGCGACCGCGTCAGCGGGCGCAAACTTGGTCTGCCGCAAAGAAAAGCCCCGGCCAATCGGTCGGGGCTTTTGCGTTCGAACGGCCTGTCGGATCAGCTGTGCAGAACCGCCGTCGCGCCAACGCGCACATTGGCCTCCAGCTGGATCACGTGGTCATTGACCAGACGCACACAGCCGGAAGAGGCCGAGGTGCCGATCGACCAGGGCTGCGGCGTGCCGTGGATGCGCAGATAGGTGTCGCGCCCGCCGGTGTAGAGATAGATCGCCCGCGCACCCAGCGGGTTGTCTGGGCCACCCGGCACGCCACCGGCATATTGCGCGTAAATCTCGGGCTCGCGCGCGATCATGTTGGCGGTCGGCGTCCAGGACGGCCAATCCGCCGTGCGACCAATGCGGAAGCGCCCGGCCTGGTACAGGCCTGCACGCCCGATGGCCACGCCGTAGCGCATGGCCGTGCCGCCATCCTCAATATGGTAGAGGTAGCGCGATGTCGGGTCCACGTGGATATCGCCCGGTGTCAAACCATCATTGGCCTGAACACGCTGCGGCATGAAACGCGGATGCAAGCCCCAGGGGTTGTTTGCGCCGGCGATCGGCCCCTGATCGGGGGCCTCGTCCACGCCAAGCTCCACAGCGTCTTGCGCCAGGGCAGGCGCAGCAATCGCGCCGGAAAACAGCGTCGTGGTGGTGATAATGAAGTGGCGGCGGGTTAACATGGTCTTGTCCTTATCGGTCGTCTGGCAGCTTTGAACGTCTAGAATCGCTTGCCCTATTGTTTGCAATCGAGGGCCTGTGGACAAGTCCCCTGTCCGGCGATTTCAGTCACTTCTGCGTAAGTGAAACCTGCCTATGCGGCCAATCTGGCACAATTGGAAGCGATTCTTACGGGGAAACGCGCGAACTGGGGGCAGGTTCCCCTGCATTGTGCGCCATGGCCACGCCCTGCTTCTATCCCTCTGACCCTATTGGAGAGTTTGGATGAAATACCCCTTCTTGCCTGTCTGCTGTCCCTCGCCGCTCTCCCTGTTGCAGCGCAAGAGACGGACGACGCCTTCCTCGACCGTGTGTTCGAGGCGGCTGACCCCACATCCGAGACCCGCGTTCCCGTCCTGTGCGGCGGGCTCTACCAATCCCTGGCTGTGGTGTTTGCCGATGATGCGCAAAGCGTTGCGGTCTTCCGTGAACGGCAAGACGTCGCCCGCAACATGGCCATGGTCGTGCACATCATGGAATCCGAGCAATTCGATATGGAGGTCGAGGTCGCAGGCGCCTTTGCCGACACCCGCTTTACCGGCGTGGCGGACATCTTCAACGAATGGGTCGCCTTCAATCAGGCCAACGGGCTGGACCGGATCAGCGACGGCATCAGTCAGGCCTACCAATTCTGCGGCACCCAGCATGTGGATTGGACAAGCGTTCCGGGCGCGGAATAGCATCCACAAATTCGATGGAAAGCAGACGCCACGGTTGGTTGACGTCCCGGCCATGGTAGCCTTGCGGGGCAATTGCTCCGGCCGCTGATGTTGAGCAACGGTCGGCCGTTCAATAACCTCGGCCCACCAAATCACGCGATCCGTCATCGCTGAAATAGGACAACAGCAACATGCAATCCATCGAATTGGTCGAGTCCGACGATTTGGTTTACGCCGAATACTCGGCCAATTTCTCGAAGTATAATGCAGCTAACTCGACTTGGAATTGGCGTAGCTACTCTTGCGTTGTCCGCCGCGACGGGAAAATCGCAGCCGGAGGACGTGGCATCATCAACATGGGCGCTCTCGAGGTTCGCGGTCTATGGGTCGACGAGGCACTTCGAGGGCAGGGGGTCGGGCGAAACCTGTTGATTGCGATTGAGCATGAGGCGCGAAAGCGAGGGGCCACGCGCGCAATGCTATTCACGTACTCCTTCCAAGCGGAAGAATTCTACAGGCGTATGGGGTATGAGACGTTCGCTCAGTTTGATTACCCGGAAGGCCCCAAACGGATAGACATGCAGAAAGAGCTATGACGCCGAAAACCAACACGAAAAAGCGTATGATCCATAATCGCCTGAGCTGAACCTCGCACACTCCGCAGCGTTCGGCAGAGTGGGGCTCGAACCCGTCTTCCGCCTCATGGCCACAGCCAAGCCTCATGTCTGCAGCCAAACGAAAAGGCCCCACGCAACGCGCAGGGCCTCTCCCTAGTCTCTGGCAGAAAGGGCTTACTCAGCCTCTTCCTTGGCCATCTCTTCGCCGGTCTCCTGGTTGACCATCTTCATGGCCAGCCGGACCTTGCCGCGATCGTCGAAGCCCAACAGCTTGACCCACACTTCCTGGCCCTCTTTCAGGACGTCGGAGGGGTGGTTCAGGCGGCGGTTCTCGATCTGGGACACGTGCACCAGACCATCGCGCTTGCCGAAGAAGTTCACGAAGGCGCCGAAATCGACGATCTTCACGACCTTGCCCTTGTAGACCTTGCCTTCTTCCGGCTCGGCCACGATCGAGTGGATCATGTCATAGGCTTTCTTGATCGAGTCGCCGTTGGGTGATGCGATCTTGATGATGCCTTCGTCGTTGATGTCGACCTTGGCGCCCGACACTTCCACGATCTCGCGAATGACCTTACCGCCCGAGCCGATCACTTCACGGATCTTGTCGGTCGGGATCTGCATCGTCTCGATGCGCGGCGCGTGTTCGGAGAACTCACCGGCCTCGGAGACCGCCTTGTTCATCTCACCCAGGATGTGCAGACGCCCGGCTTTCGCCTGCTCCAGCGCCTTTTCCATGATCTCGGGCGTGATGCCCGCAACCTTGATGTCCATCTGGAGCGAGGTGATCCCTGCTTCGGTGCCTGCCACTTTGAAGTCCATGTCGCCCAGGTGATCCTCATCACCCAGAATGTCGGTCAGGATCCCGTAGGAGCCGTCCTCTTCCAACACCAGACCCATGGCCACACCGGCAACCGGCGCCTTCAGCGGAACACCCGCATCCATCATGGACAGGGAGCCGCCGCAAACCGACGCCATCGACGACGAGCCGTTGGATTCGGTGATCTCCGACACCACACGCACCGTGTAGGGGAAATCCGTCGCCGCAGGCAGAACCGCCTGCAGCGCGCGCCACGCGAGCTTCCCGTGCCCGATCTCACGGCGACCCGGAGGGCCCACGCGACCGGCTTCACCCACCGAATAGGGGGGAAGTTGTAGTGCAGCAGGAAGTTGGATTTGAAGTTGCCGTGCAGCGCGTCGATGAACTGCTCATCGTCGCCCGTACCCAGCGTCGTCACGACCAGACCTTGCGTCTCACCGCGCGTGAACAGGGCCGAGCCATGCGTCCGCGGCAGAACCTTGGTCTCGCACACGATATCGCGCACCTCATCCAACGCCCGACCGTCAATCCGACGCCCGTTCTTGACGACGTCCGACCGCAAAACCGTGCTCTCCAGCTTTTTCAAAGCCGACGACAGGTTCGGATCCTCAAGCTGCTCCTCCGAAAGACCCTCCTTCAGGCCCTCCTTCACAGCAGCCACCGCGTTCTGACGCTCCTGCTTATCCTTGATCGCATAGGCTTCGCGCATCTTGTCTTCGCCAGCCGCGCGCAGCGTCTCATACAGCTCCGAATAATCCGGCGGCTGGAAATCGAACGGCTCCTTCGCCGCCTCTTCCGCCAGATCAATGATGCAGTCGATGACCGGCTGAATGCTCTCATGGGCGAATTTCACCGCCCCCAGCATCTCGGCTTCCGAAAGCTCATAGGCCTCCGATTCCACCATCATCACGGCGTCTTTCGTGCCCGCCACAACCAGGTCGAGCCGCTGCTCAGGGTTGTTGCGCAGGTCGTGCATGTCGTCGACCGTCGGGTTCAAGATGTACTCGCCATCCTCAAAACCAACCCGTGCACCCGCGATCGGCCCACGGAACGGCGCGCCCGAGATCGTAAGGGCGGCGGAGGCCGCGATCATCGCAACCATATCCGGGTCGTTCACGAGGTCATGCGACAGCACCGTGCACATCACCAGCGTCTCATTCTTGAACCCCGGCACAAACAGCGGGCGGATCGGACGGTCGATCAGACGCGCGGTCAGCGTCTCTTTCTCGGTCGGCCGCGCCTCACGCTTGAAGAAGCCACCCGGAACCTTACCGGCGGCGTAGTATTTCTCTTGGTAGTGAACCGTCAGCGGGAAGAAATCCATTCCCGGCTTCGGAGCCTTCGCGAACGTCACGTTCGCCATGACGGAGGTTTCCCCTAACGTCGCAATCACAGACCCATCGGCCTGTCGAGCCACACGCCCGGTTTCCAGCGTGAGCGTCTCTTCGCCCCACTGGATCTCTTTCTTAACAATGTTGAACATCTGCGTTTCCTATTCGAGGGCACTCGCAGGCCCCTTGCCCGCGTCCCTCATCCATATGGCGGCCCCATTGCCGCCGACCCTTATCCTCGTTGCGAACGCCGGGTCAGAGCGCCTCGTCTCAGATGAGGCGGCACATACACGGGTTCAGGGGGTTTGGGAAGGGGAGGGTGGAACGCGTAGAACTCAACTGCCTTCTTGTTTGCCGTCGCTTGAAAGCATCGCTGCCAACGCAATAAGGTTGCGATCCCAACCTTTTGAAAAGAGAAGATGCTTTGAGCAGTCGTGAACATCATCCAAGTAGAATCGCGGACTCCTTGGCGCTTGGAGGGCTGATCGATCTCCGCGCCGCATGCGATTCTGCTGAAAGAATTGTGGACGCGGTCGTGCGCGTAGGTGACGAGGAAGCATTGGATGAGGGCTTTACGGCCTTTCGTGCGCGCAAGGATTACATCGAAGATGACACCTCTCGACCTGGACATATTGATTTCTATCCATTGACAGGAAGCGATATTGGAGCGCCCCCTCGCGAAAGAACGCTTCTGGGAAGGTTTAATCCTCCACTCAATCCTGTCCTATATTTGTCTACTTCAATTGAAGTGGCTCTATCCGAGTCACGAGCTTTGTCCACCGATACCTGCACCGTAGCAAAATTTCGCACTGTACGCCCAATACGCTTGGCAAAACTTCTAAAGAAAGGCGGCATACCGTTAGGCTGGCTTGATGAATCCCCATCGCAAGAGGCACTCGATGCGTGGCTTCTTTTCCAAACAACCGAATTTGTATCCCGACGTGTTTCCGACGCAGAGCGCGAACTACACTATCGCACCTGCAATCTATTGGCGTCTGCCCTCAAAGAACGGGGCTTTCATGGACTAGCCTATCGTACTTCGTTCTGGTCAAACGGTTGGAAGCAAGACGGGCGTTCGGAAGAAGAGGAAAGCATAAAGGCTTCAAACATCGCGTTGTTTGATCCAGACGCAGCTATTCCCGTCACTCAGGCCTCTACCGGATAGATTGGAAACGTCCCACAGCTGAAGTGAATGGCAACGCTTTCTGGAAGAACAGTTCGTTGGACAACAAAGAAAATGCAGAAGGGTAAACGATCCGGTTTCGCCGGTTGCGCCCAAATTGCGCTGGAGTAATGCAATAAGGAAATTGGTATTGCCAAGATCCGAAAGTGCCATTTGCGCGCGCTATTTGGTTGGCGGATTAACTGCGGACAAAATCCGCCCTACCACCCATAGCCTGACAGGGTATCGCAACGCGATATACCGAGAAGGGACGGGCCTGCCCCGGGCCCGGCGATTTGGCCACCCCAAGCGCTCCGCCAATTGGTCACACTAACTCGGCCACCATAAACTGCCACCCACATCCGTCCGGATCGCCGCACCCAGGCCCGTCGACGCCGGTGTTCAGCGCCCGGAACCACGCTCCGGCAACCCCCAAGCCTTCCGCGCCGTGACCAGCCGCAAGTCCTCCGGGTCCATCCCCAGGCTCATCACCGTCCCCCGATCAAACCGCGCCTTCGCAACGTCCCGATCATACCCCGTCCCGAACAGCGCATCGATCCAGCCCATCCCGAAACTCACATGGAAATTGCTGTCGTGGTCGTTGAAGTGGTGCCGCAGATGCTCATGGGTCACACGCTTCCCGAACCACCCCTTCGGCACGTCCAGATGCGCCAGCGTGTGGCAATATTCATAGAACGTGAACGCGCTCACCGACCCCACGAACAACGCCACCGCCCCGAACAGGCCCGCATCCCAAAACCCAAGCAAAGGCCACAACACCAGCGTATGCAAAACAACCGCCCCAACCCCGAACTTCACCGCAAACCAATCGTCCCCGCCGGTGAAGAACTCCGGCTCATTCGGAAACTCATGGTGCCCGATATGCGCCCGGTAGAGCGCGTTGAACGGCGACTGCTCCGTCGGAGGCTCGCGGTGATAGACAAACCGGTGCAGGACGTATTCCACGAAGAATTGCAGCACGACGCCGTAGAGGACGGCCACACAAACAAGCCACTCCGAAATTCACCGCAAACAGCACCAGACCAGCCACCCAAAACGGCGCCAACCGCTGCAATCCGCCCATATGGATCAAGACGCGCAATGTTGGGATCATGGTCCGTCCCTCCTTGCACGAACCCTAGCTCGACACGCCCCACAACCCGAAGCAAAACGCTGCGTCCAAGCGTTTCGAGAAATCGTTGAGACGACCCTTATCGCCAATGTCCCGAGAGCGCCGAAGGCGTGGCAGGTATTGGCGATTCACCTTTCTCGAAGCGCGAGACACCCCGTTAACCATGTTTCGGACATTTCTATAATCATAGAACTATTCTCGAAGGCCGGCCATTGTTTTCAAACGATAAATCCCGCTCAAAGCTCCGATTTCAACCTTGATCACGCGTGATCACTCCGCCAAAATCTCGCTGACCGTGACGAACTCAAACCCTCGTTCGGCCAGCCCCTCCACGATCCCCGGCAAAGCCTCACGCGTCGCCACATTGCCGCTGAACATCCCGTGCAGCAGGATGATTTCCCCCGCCTCCGCGCCCTCCACGACGATATTCCGTCAGGTCCTCCGCCGTCATCTCCGCCCCCAGCACCGTATCCGGCTCCATCGACCACATCACGGAGGGCCGCCCCATTTGCGACAGAACCCAAGGCAACACGAACAGCTTTTTCCCGAAAGGAGGCCGAAACGGGATCGCGCCCTCATATCCCAGCGGCCCGGATCGCCGCGTCCGTGTCCTCGATCTGCGCCCGCACGGCAGAGGCAGACATCAACACCATCCGCGGATGGTCCCACGAATGGTTCCCAATCTCATGCCCCGCCGCGACAATCGCCTCCGCCGCCTCCAGGTTCGCGACAAGATCCTGCCCTACCAGAAAGAACGTCGCCCTTGCGTCCCCCAAGCCCTCCAACAGTGCCGCCGTATGCCGCGCCGTCGGTCCATCATCGAAAGTCAGCGCCACAATCTGCGCCGATCCATCCCCACGCGTGACGATCTCGCCAAAGACCTGGAACTCCCGTGCCCGGCTCACCTGCCACAACACAGCTGCGAGGAGGGCTGCCAGCCCAAAGAGCGCCAGAAGCCACCTCATGTCCCCGCCGCCTCAATAAGCCCGTCCAACAACGGATGCGGAAATGTCCGCTTCAACGTCACCGCAAAGAACCGTTCCGCAATGCCCAGATCGTACGGCGCGCTCACCAGCCGCCCGCTTTCCAACTCATCGGCCACCACCACCGAAGGCGTCACCGCAATCCCCGCGCCCTCACGGGCCAGCAGTCGCACCATCGCCATGTCGTCCACGCTCGCCGCGATCTGCGGCGTCACGCCGTACCGCTCGCCCAACGCCACGAAGCCCGCGTTGATCGTCGGGTCTGTCGGCACCAGAAAACGCCCCTCCGCCAGCAGCGCCTCCAACGTACCCGCCATCAGCCCCGGCACCCCATGCAGCCCCACGCCCTGCTCTGCCAGCCTATGCGCACGCAGCTCGGCCCGCCCATCCCCGCGCGGCGGCTCCGTCATCAGCGCCACGTCCAGCGACAGGCTCGTCAGCCCGTCCACCAGCTCCGCCTCCGAGCCTGAGCGCAGGATCAACTCCACATCCTCCCGTCCCAGAACCGGCCCCAAAAACCGCCGCTGAAAATTCCGCGACAGGGTCGAAGCAGCCCCCACCCGCAACGGTGGCATCCGCGCACCGCTCTGCTGCAAAACCGCCATCAAATCCGCGCCCGTCGCAAAGATCCGGTCCGCATGGTCCAGCGCGATCCGCCCCACCTCCGTCAGCTCAAGCCGCCGCCCGACCCGCTCAAACAGCGCATGCCCCAGCCGCGCCTCCAACTGCTTGATCTGCGTCGACAGGGCCGATTGCGACACGTTCAGCTTCTCCGCCGTGCGCGTCAGGTTTCCCTCATGGGCCACATCTCGGAAGTATCGCAAATGATGATAGTTCAACTGGTCCATGTTCCACAAAATAGAACATTACGTGAAGAAAGATATATTTTTTATCTGAAAGGCTCGCCGCTATTTCCCCCGAAACGACACACCCAATCGGGGGCACGCCCATGCTGATCGACATTGCCACAACCGTTGTGGAACAGATGCAGAAGCCCACGCTCGCCTTTCTGATCGGCGGCATGGCACTGGCGGCTTTCGGCTCCAAGCTTGAAATTCCTGAGCCGGTCTACAAGTGGATCGTCTTCCTGCTGCTGATGAAAGTCGGCCTCGGCGCAGGCATTTCGGTGCGGGAGGCCGACCTGCTCGCCCTCGCCGTCCCCGCCCTCTTCGCAGCCTTTGTCGGCATCGCCATTGTGCTTCTCGGTATCGGAACCCTCGCCCGCTTCAAGAAGGTCAACCCGATGGACGGCTACGCCACGGCGGGCCTGTTCGGCGCCGTCTCCGCCTCCACCCTCGCCGCGGCCATGGCGATGCTCGACAGTGAAGGCATCGCATATGAGGGCTTCATTGGCGCGCTTTATCCGTTCATGGACATTGCCGCGCTCGTCACCGCCATTGTCCTCGCCCGCCTCTCCGCCGAACGCAAAGCCGCCGCCGCCATCAACGCCTCCCCCGGCGGAACCGCCACCGCCAACGCCGGGCCGCAAGGCCTGGCGCAAGGGATGGTCAAAGGCATCCTCGTCGACACCTTCCGCTCAGCCGCCATCTCCGCCCTTCTCCTCGGCCTTGCCCTCGGCATCCTCGCCCGGCCGGACTCCGTCTACGAAAGCTTCTACGACATCCTCTTCCGGGGCCTCCTGTCGATCCTGATGCTCATCATGGGGATGGAGGCCTGGTCGCGCCTGTCGGAGCTCAAGGGCGTGGCCCATGCATACATCGCCTACGGTCTCCTCGCGCCCCTCGTCCACGGCGCGCTTGGCTTCGGCGCAGGCCTGATCGTCCACCAATTCACCGGCTTTTCCGGCGGCGGCGTTGTCCTGCTGGCGGTCATGGCGGCGTCTTCCTCCGACATCTCCGGCCCACCCACCCTGCGCGGGGCCTTGCCCGAGGCGAACCCCTCGTCCTACGTGGGCACATCCACCGGCCTCGGCACCCCAGTTGCGATCCTGTCGATCCCGCTCTGGATCGCGCTCGCAGACCTCACAATCGGCCTTTGACGCGGAGAGCTGACATGTACGACGCAACCAAACTCGTGATCATCACCGAACGCAGCATCCTCGACGGCGTCGCCGCGCTGATCATGGAGGGCGGCGCGACCGGCTACACCCATGTCGATGCGGGCGGACGCGGCAGCCGCGGCAAACGCTCGGCCAACCGCCCCGGCGTGGGCGGCGTCCTGTCCAACGTGAAGATCGAGGCGATTGTCAGCGATGCTGAGAAGGCCGAGGCCATCATCCAGACCATTGCTGACCGCTACTTCCAGCACTATTCCGGCATCGCCTATGTGGAGCCGGTGCATATCCTCAGGCCGCATAAGTTCGCGGTCTGACCCACCTAATCAGCGCCGCTCATGGCGTAAGAGTCGCTCGATCTCTAGGCATTTCTTTCAACCGGGACCAGAGTCACGGCCTCGAACTGTTCCAAGGCACGAGAATTCATAGCCCAAGGCGAGTCGGCCCGCTGGCGCGCAAGTCTCGAAGCAATGAACGCTGCATAAGCCAGTTGTGCTTCGATCATCGCATCCCTCCGGCAGAGCGGGGGCATCGACATCAAAATCGCCTTCTGCTCTGCGGTTATGAGTCGATTGAGGTGCAAGATACCCCACGGTTCGTGGCATTCGTTCTCGACCATCAGATCGACCAGCTTGTTGCGCAGCAATGAAACGGCAAGCGCCCCGTTGAGGTATTCTTCGCCCACGGCCAGCGGGATCAGGCCAAGGATGCGGATGATCCTCCACCTGATACCGAAACCGTTTGGCATCCGGTGCCACTTCAAGCGGACGTGCGGCGAGTTGCTCGTAAGGCCGTCGTGGTCGAAGAGCGGCTTCAACGCGCTCTGTGTCTGACGGCCAAGCTGGTCGGGTTTCAGGATCACCACATCCGTGCGCGTCCAGTCCTCGGTGATCGCGTTGATCAGGACCGGGGCAGTGGTCTGGTCCCACCAGAGCACGATCTCGCCGGTCCGTTCGATTGCCGCGCGCCATTGGGCCGCCATCGCATCCGTTGCGCCGTCTTCTGAGACAAGGAGAAAGTCGATATCGCTGTGTTCATCGGCAAGCCCGTTGCAGTAGCTTCCGCTCAGAAATAGCGCGCGGATACCGGCCGCACCGCGAAGGATTCGGAAATGACGTCGATTACCTCATCATGTGTCATTCGGCTTCTCCCGCAGAGCTCCGACACCCTACCAGCCGCCTCTAACAAAGCCATGCCCCAAAAACAAAGGGCCCCACCGGGGCCCTTCTTTTCGCTGTCCGAACGTCCGTCTTAGCGACGGATGCCCAGGCGCTTGATCAGGTCCTGGTAGCGGGCCTCATCCTTGGCGCGGGTGTAGTCCAGAAGCTTCCGGCGCTGCGCGACCATCTTCAGGAGGCCACGGCGGCCGTGGTTGTCCTTCTTGTGGGTCTTGAAGTGCTCGGTCAGGGTCGTGATGCGGCTGGTGAGGATGGCCACCTGAACTTCAGGGGAACCGGTATCGCCTTCTTTCGTGGCGAATTCCTTCATCAGGCGCTGCTTTTCTTCAGCTGTAATCGACATCGGGGTCTCCTTTGGGTTTGTGTGGTATGGCGCAAGCCGGGATGTCGTCCAGCAGGGCCCGTGGAGGGTCCGCGCAATGGCGGATGCGGGGCCGTACACCGAATCCTTCCCTGTGAAAACCCCTCCCTCCCCGCGCCATTAACCAAAGGCCAAATTCGGCGGCGCCAATGGGTCAAATTTTCGGTATTATGGGGCTTGGTCTTTAGGGTTCGGCAAGACGTCAGGGGCTATCCCGGATCTGCCAAACCTGTGCCCGACGCGATCCGCGACGATGCGCCAAGAACCGGAACTCTGCCAGAAGGCCGGGTCAGGCCCCCTTGGGGTCGATGTCTCCTGAATCTGTTTCACCTAGCCCATCAATCTGAGGGAACCCAAATGCTCGTCGCCGGAAGTGTCCTTGCCCTATTGCTCGCGGGCCTCACCGTGGATGGCCTGTTCAACCCCGAAACGGAGGAGGAGGAAGAGGCAAACGGTGCTGCAGACGGGGGTGATGCCCCCGAAGATGTGCCTACGGGGATGACCACCCTCGATGATCTGCTCTTCTCCGAGGACGAGGCGGAAGATCCCTCTCTTCAAGCCCGCGCTGAAACGCTTGGCTACACGCCGCTCGACGATGTCGACATGGCCGATGAAGATGCGGCTGAGGCCGACACCTTTGACGCAGCTCCAATGGCCGAGGCTGCCGCGGGGAATACCCTGCTAGAGGTGACGGAAACCACCCTGCTGGACGACGGGGCAGAAGTGCCCCTCGTCACCGATTTCTGGCCCGGCACGGACATGCTGGTCATGGATTTTGAGGGCGGCGAAAAAGACATGCCCGTCATTACCGTGGACGCGGATCCTGACACGGAAGACGCCATCATCAATGCCAACGGGCAACCCGTGACCATCGTGCAGGATGCCGCTGACATGTCCGAGAAGGATATTTTCGTCCAAATGAGTGAGGATGAGCAGGATGGCATCAGTCTGATCGATGGCTCCGGCCTGGTCCCGGACCTGCCGCTTGATCTGCCCGAAGACCTTGGTGATGTGCCCCTGATCGACCCAATCGTCGACGTGGTCGAAACCATCAGCGATGGCGTCCCCGGCGCGGCGGTGCTTGATGCCATTATGGACGATCTGGGATCGAACCTGTCCGATCTGGGGGGCGCCGGCGACATGCTGGATGCGCGCGGTGATATCGATGCCGCCTTCGGAACCGGCGGTGTCGACGCGCTGACCGGCAGCTTCAACAACGATGTGCTGACCGGCGGCGACGGCCAGGATGCCCTGTTCGGCGACGACGGCAATGACCTCCTCTCCGGTGGCGGCGGCAATGATGAATTGCACGGCGATTTCGGGGATGACGACCTGCATGGCGGCGACGGCATCGACTTCCTGGATGGCGGCGAGGGCCATGACACGCTAGACGGCGGCGCGGACCGCGACGCCTTGTTCGGGGGCGAGGGCGATGATGCGCTCTATGGCGGCAGCGAGGATGATATCCTGCACGGCGGCGCAGGTGCAGATACCCTCAACGGTGGCTCCGGCAATGACACGCTCAACGGCACCTTCAGCCATGGCAGCGGGGATCAGGATGCAGGCGACCTGCTCCTCGGTGGCAGTGGCGATGACCAGATCATTCTGGGCAATAACGATGTCGCCCAAGGCGGGTCAGGGGCGGATACCTTTGTCAGCGGCGATCACATCACCGACGATGCGTCCGCTGGAACCGTGTCCGATTTCAACCCGTCCGAAGACCGGATTGAGGTGATCTACGATCCCGCTGTCACCCCGAACCCCGTGATCGAAGTGCAGGACTTTGCCGACGGCTCCGGCGCCGATATCGTCCTGAACGGGCAAGTCATTCTCAGCGTCGCGGGCGCGCAGGGCCTCGACCCAAGTGTCATCGACCTGCGCACAAGCGCCTGACGAACATCATAAAAGCCCGAGCAGTGCGCCCCCGCAGATCCAGGTATCTGCGGGGGCATTTCATTGCGACACCGCCACCTAAGCAGAAGTGCTCTAGAACCGCTGCCAATACCGCCTCCGGCACCTCTTCCATTGCGAAATGGCCCGAGCCTTCCAGCTCAACCCCCCGCAAATCCTCTGCCCAATCGCGCCAAACGCCCAACGGATCGCCCGTCTTGGCCGGGAACCCGCCCGCGCCCCAGACAAACAACATCGGCGCCTTGATCTTCGCGCCCGCCGCCCGGCTTTCCGCATCAATGCGCCGGTCAATCGTCGCGCCTGCGCGGTAGTCGTTGCACATCGCCGCAACCCGCACCGGGTCCGCCCCCTGCGCACGGTAGCTCTCCAACGCCTCCGCCCCGAACACATCCAGCGACCGGCCATGGGTCCAGGCTGGCCAGCGTCCAGTCGATATAGCCTGGCCCGTCCGCCGCGATCATCCGCTCCGGCAAGGGTGCGGGCTGCGCGAGGAAGGTCCAGTGATAGGCCGCCAGGGCCAGCTCCGCGTCCCAAGCCGCCCAGAAATCCCCAGTCGGCACAATTTCGATGATTCCCAGCCGATCCACCCGCTCCGGCGCATCCAACGCCAGCCGATACGACACCCGCGCGCCCCGGTCATGCCCCAGCACATGGGCGCGCTCCAATCCCAGCGCATCCATCAGCCCGACAATATCGCGCGCCATCTCTCGCTTGGCATAGGCCGCCACACCATCGGGCGCGTCGCTCTGCCCATATCCGCGCAGATCCGGGATGATCACATCGAACCGTTCGGCCAAAGCAGGTGCGATCTTCTCCCAGCAATGGTGGTTCTGCGGAAATCCGTGCAGCAGGATCAACGGCGCGCCGGATCCCGCCCGGTGCACACTCAGCCGCACCGCGCCCACTTCAACAAAGCTCTGCGCAAATCCCTCAATCGGCATGCCACACCTCCGGTTGCACCTTGTAGCCAATGTAAAGCGGATGCTTCGGATGCCCCTCCTTCGATAGGCCCAGATGCATCAGACTCCACCCCCGCCCCGCGCAGCATGCACTCCACCTCAGGGCCCCGGCCCAGATGCGCGCCATGGGTGCCCCAGGCACAAATCACCGTATCCGCCCAATCCGGTGCCGACATGATCGCCGCATCATTGCCCGGCCCCACCGGGTCCGCCGCGGCCCGCATGTCGCGCGGATCGGTTGCGCGCCAGGCAAAGATGTTGAGCACCCGAAACGCCCCAAACCCCAAGGCCCGCGCCCGCCGCTCACAGCGCTCCACCGTGGGATCATTTTGCACTTCGGTCGCAGTCGACGGGTTCAACATCACAAACGCAACCTTCCGCCCGCCCTCGTCCCAAACCCGCGTCAGGGAATAGCGATACAGCTCACAGGGCGAATACACCGCGACCGAGGCCGCATCCCCCTTCAGATGCTCTCGTTCGATCACACACGCGCCCTCTTTGTTCCAAAAATATGCAAATCCGCCCTCTCCTCTAGGGCCATCACCCGCAAACAAAGCACCGGGCCGTGGCGCAATGGGGTGGGTGGGCGGGCATTGCGCCACGGCCCGTCCCGCCGTCACAAATTGAACACACGTTCCGGATGAAGCTCCCCCGCGCGAAACCGCCCCACGGCCACCGGCACCCCGTCCAGCGACGCCCAGGCCAGATCGCCATACTCTACCTCCCCCGGCAAAACCTGCCCGGGGTTCCCGTTCCGCAACCGCGCAGCCCCTGCCTCGGTCGCCCTCACCTCAGGCATGCCATCCAAAGCAAGCCCCACGGGCTGCAACAAGGCGTCAATCTGCGGCGTCTTGGCCAACGCCTCAACCCGGTCCAATCCAACCGCCTCTTCCAGATCGAACGGCCCGACCCAGACCCGCTTCAACCAAATCACATGGCCCAGACAGCCCAAAACCTCGCCCAGATCCCGCGCGATGGAGCGGACGTAGCCACCCGAGCCGCAGACAAAGCGCAAATCCACATGGTCCGCATCCACGCGGCCAATCATCGACAGCTCGTCCACATACAAATCCCGCGCCGCCAGCTCCATCTCGCCGCCGCCACGCGCAATGTCATAGGCGCGCTCACCATCCACCTTCACGGCCGAGAATTGCGGCGGAACCTGCCGGATTTCTCCCACAAAGGCGGGCAATGCGGCCTCGATCTCGGCATCACTGGGGCGCTCGGAACGCTCCTCGATCACCGCGCCCTCGGCATCATCGGTCTTCGTGGAAACCCCCAGCCGCATCCGAAACTCATAGGCCTTCAGCGCGTCGCCCAGATAGGCAATCGTTTTCGTGGCCTCGCCCAAAGCGACCGGCAAAAGCCCTGTCGCGTCCGGGTCCAGCGTGCCCGCATGGCCCGCTTTTTTGGCATCAAAGCACCAGCGCACCTTGTTGACCACGGCGGTGGAGGTCAGGCCCGCAGGCTTGTCCACCAACAGCCATCCTGAAACGTCCCGGCCCTTCCGCTTGCGCGCCATTCGCGCCAACCGTCGCCCGCAGCCGCGGCCTCGTCGCTGACGACAACGCCCAGGATCGGCCCGATCGGAAAGCCCAGGTCAGACCGCCCGATATCCGGTGCATGCAGGCGTGAGACGCGGCCATCGAAATAGAGCGCGTTGGGCGTGCCCAGATGATCACGGAAGAACCGTGCGAAGTGATGAAAGTTCACCGCCTGGTCCGAGATCACCATCCACATCCGGTTGCCCGTCTCATCGACACCCACACCGTTGCGGATGTTCAGACTGTCACTGTCGCGGATGAAGCGCGGGTGCAAATCACCATCGATCACGAGCATCGGCCCCGATTGCGTGGCGTGCAGGCAGGCGGGCGGATCTTCGGCAAAGGCGCGGCTTTCAACCACCGCCGCCTCGCCCTCACCCAGGCACAACACACCATTGGGCAGCAGCCCGAAATTCCCCGGCCCGTCGGAGGTGATGATGCGCATCTCCTGCTCACCATCCTCGACGTATAGGCCAACGGGCGAGCGGTCCTCGTGGAACATGCCCGCATTCATGGCGATGCCCAGGCGCCGCCCTTCGGGCAAGGCCTCTTCCACACGGCCAAAGGTGCCGAAGACAGCCCCCTCGCCGTCGCGCAGGAACAGGCGCACGTCCGCCTCGCTCAGATCTACCGCACAGGCCGTGAACTCCGCCTCGTCGAACAGCACCGTCTCACATTGCGCGCCGGACGCGGTCGGGGCCAACAGGGCCGTCAAAAGGGCAATCGCGCGGATCACGCATCATCCCCCTTTTCCACATCCCGGCGCACCTCCGCACGGGACAACATCTCGCGCGTTTCATCCATCCGGTCGAACGTCTCGTCGATGATGAACCGCAGGTCCGGTGCATATTTCAGCGTCATGTCCTTCATCAGCGCACGCCGCAGCTCGCCCTTGTTGCGCTTGAGCGCCTGGATCGCTTCCTCCCGCGCGCCCCCGCCCAAGGGCATCACGTAAACCGTCGCAACCTTCAGATCGGGCGAGGTCCGCACTTCGCCGACCGTGATCGACATCTGGTTCAGTTCCGGGTCATGCACATCGCCCCGCGACAGCACGCTCGACAGCGTGCGGCGGATCAATTCGCCAACGCGCAGCTGCCGCTGCGAGGGGCCGGGGCCATCATGGTGGGTGTTGCGTGCCATCGGGTCGTCCTTAACTCCGCCCCAGAGGTAGGCCATGCACGCGCGCCCGCAAGCGACGCTTCCCTGTCCGGCAGGGTTCCGCTACGACGCTTTCCAACAAAACCGGAGGCCGCAAGATGGACAGCACTGCAATCGCAATCATGGGCGCGTCAGGCCGCATGGGCCAAATGCTGATCGAGATCGTGAATGCCTCGGACAAAGCGCATCTGATCGCAGTGACAGAACGCCCCGGCCATGCTTGGGTCGGGCGCGATCTGGGCGAGGCGATGGGCGGTGCCGCCACGGGGGTTCCGGTCGTGGGCGACCCGCTCGACGCCATCGTCAAGGCGCAGGCCGTGATCGACTTCACTTCCCCCGCCGCCACGCTGGCTCACGCAAAGTTGACCGCGCAGGCGCGCTGCGTCCACGTCATCGGCACCACGGGAATGAGCGATAATGAAATCGCCCAGCTGGAGCCCTGCGCGCGCCACGCCACCATTATCCGCGCGGGCAATATGAGCCTTGGCGTGAACCTCCTGGTGAAACTCACGCAACAGGTCGCCGCCGCCCTGGATGAGGATTTCGATATCGAGGTCGTGGAATCGCACCACCGCCACAAGGTCGACGCCCCATCTGGCACCGCCCTGATGCTTGGCGAAGCAGCGGCAGAAGGGCGAAACGTGTCTCTGACGGATGTCGCAGACCGCGGCCGCGATGGCATCACCGGGGCCCGAAATCGCGGCAATATCGGCTTCACCGCCATTCGTGGTGGCGATGTCGTGGGCGAGCATGACGTGATCTTTGCCGCCGATGGCGAACGCATCGTTTTGCGCCATCTGGCGACGGATCGGGCCATCTTCGCACGCGGCGCGCTCAAGGCAGCACTCTGGGGCCAAGGCAAGGGGCCGGGCCAGTTCGACATGATGGACGTGCTTGGCCTTTAGCCGAAACGGTCTACCTCCCTCCGCATCCAATTCAGAGCGCGGAGGACCGATCATGACCCTCAAGACCCTCTTCACCGCCGCCGTGGCGACGCTTTGCCTTGCGGCGCCAGCCTTGGCTGACCTCACCCGCGTCAGCGACCGAGGCACGTTCTTGTCCTACGTGCAGGGGCGTGAACTCAGCCGCATCGGCGTCTCGCTGCAAGTCAGCCCTGACGGCTCCATCGCAGGCCGCGCACTTGGTCGCAACGTGACCGGCACGTGGAGTTGGGAGGGCGGCATGTTCTGCCGCACGCTCGATGCAGGGGACCGTCAGTTTGGGCGCAATTGCCAGGTCGTGTCCGTCGATGGCAACTCGATCCGCTTCCACGCCGATCAGGGCACCGGCGACATCGCGGATTTCCGCATCCGTTGAACCCGGCCAAATCCCGTTCAGGTGAGCAGTTTTTCAGCGCGCCGCGCGCACGATGCAAACTCCGCTCATCTGAACGCACTTTTTCTGAAAAACCTGCTCAGATGCACGCATCTTCGTTCAGTTGAGCAGATATCAGCGATCAAAAATCGATCGCCAAGCCCTTCTTCTCCCAATCGCCGTAGCGCACCGGTTCCGGCCCATCGCGCCCGCCAAGTTCCGTCGGCAGGTCCAGCTCTTTCGCCTTTTTCCGGCGCTCTTCCGCCTCGGCCAGCGCGCGCTGCGCCTCGGGCGGCAATTCGGTCTTATCGGTCATTCGCTCAAGCCTCTGCTTGTCTCATCCGTCCCCCCTGATATACGCGGCGCTTGTTCCAGAACAAGGATTCCGAGCCAATGCAGGCCCGCCAAGCCGCCCTTCACCTTCTCGATGCTGTCCTGCGCGAAAAGCGCATGCTCGCCCATGTGAGGGTCCCGGCCGAGGGGCCTGAGGCCGCCCGCGCCAGCCGCCTTGCCACGCAGGTTTTGCGCCAGATCGGGGCCGCCGACGCCGTGCTGGAACCTTACGCAATGCGCAAGCCACAGCTCGCCGTGCAGAACATCCTGCGGCTGGGGGTGGTGGAGCTTCTGGGCAACGGTGAAGACGCCCATGGCGTGACCCATGACCTTGTTTCCATTGCCAAAAAGCATCCCAAATCGGCAAAGGCATCGGGCATGGTCAATGCCGTTCTGCGCAAGGTCATTGCCGATGGGCCTGAGGTTTTTGCCGCCGCCCCCGCCCAGCGTGTCCCGCCCTGGGTCGACAAGGCTTTGCGCAAACGGATCGGCAAGGATGGCCTCGCCGCGATCCAGGCCGCCCATGCCAAGGCCCCACCGCTCGACATCACACCGAAGGACCCCGATTTCACAATGGAAGGGGCGGAACGGCTGCCCACCGGTTCGCTGCGGTTCCACACGCATCCGCAAGTCACCGCGCTGCCGGGCTACGACGATGGTGCCTTCTGGGTGCAAGACGCCGCTGCCGCGCTGCCCGTCCGACTTCTCGCTGATCTCAAAGGAAAATCTGTCCTCGACCTCTGCTGCGCGCCGGGCGGGAAGACGATGCAGCTTGCCGCTGCCGGGGCCGATGTGACCGCGCTTGATGTATCTGAGCCGCGCATGGAGCGTGTCGCCGAGAACCTCGCCCGCACCGGTCTGACCGCGAAACTTGTCACCGAAGATGCCTTTGATCACAAAGCAAAATATGACGCGATCCTGCTCGACGCCCCCTGCACCGCGACCGGCACGATCCGTCGTCATCCCGACCTGCCTTTCGTCAAAAATGGCCGCGAGGTCGAGCCGCTGACCAAGCTGCAAATGCAACTTCTCGACCACGCCCTGACGCTTCTGAACCCCGGCGGTACGCTGGTCTATTGCACCTGTTCGCTCTTGCCGGTCGAAGGCGAACACCAAATCACCGCCGCCCTGAAACGCCACGCCGATCTGCGTGTCATCCCAGCTGATCCGATTGCGCTTGGTGGGGAGGCCGATTGGGCCAGCCCCGAAGGCGGCCTGCGCCTGTTCCCGTCCCACTGGGCGGAGAAGGGCGGCCTTGACGGCTTTTACATGGCGGCGCTGACCCGCGAGTGACTCTGCCCATCAAACCCCTTATATTCCTCGCCAAAACCAACGTCCGAGCAGCCATCAAACCATGTCCGAGCCGCTAAACCCCTCCCCCGGCAGGCCCCGCGCGCGCGATGCACGACGCGGGCATCGTTGGGCCGTGTGGCGGGCGGGGTTCGGGCCGCAAATGCAGGGGTTTCTATGGCAGCCTGAGCCGCGTTTTCCCGGCTCAGCCGCGCGCGGTCGGCAGCTTTTGGCAGGCAATTTCCGGCTGGGGGCGCGCTGGTCGAGGGCGCTGGCCAAAGCCCGTGGGACATCGACGCTCCGACCGATGCGTTCGAGGCCGCCCTGCATGGCTTCGATTGGCTCGATGATCTGGCGGCGATCCCCGATGGCGGCGGGCGCGCAACCGCGCAAGCCTGGCTTGGCGATTGGCTGGTGCGTTATCGGCAAAGGCAAAGGCCCCGGTTGGAGCCCGGACCTGACCGGACGGCGGCAAATTAGGTGGATCAGCCAGGCGCTTTTCTTGATGAACGGCCAAGATCCGGACGACAGCAAATCCTTCCATTCGGCTCTTTCTCGCCAGACGGCGTACCTTGCAAAAACCTGGCCCAAGACCACCAGCGGGTTGCCGAGATTCGAGGCGCTGACTGGCCTGATTTATTCCGCCTGCGCCCTGATCGGGATGGAGACGCAACTTGATCCGGCCCTGAATGGCCTCGCCCGGGAATGCGCGCGCGAGATTGACAGCCAAGGCGGCATCGTCACCCGCAACCCCGAGGAATTGTTGGAG
This sequence comes from Gymnodinialimonas sp. JB5-7, assembly GCF_055693405.1. Lineage (NCBI taxonomy): Bacteria > Pseudomonadati > Pseudomonadota > Alphaproteobacteria > Rhodobacterales > Paracoccaceae > Gymnodinialimonas > Gymnodinialimonas sp. JB5-7. The sequence goes on along the minus strand of NZ_JBVFUX010000012.1, from coordinate 1,443,138 downwards.
GTTTTCGTCCTTCTCACCTGGGCCGCGCAGATCATGCAAGAGACCGGGAAGCAGGCCGATCCGGCCATCGACACCGCCATTTTGCGCATTGCACCCACTTTGCGCGCTATCCGGCACGCCGACGGCAGCCTGGCGCGCGCCCATGGCGGCGGGCGCGGTGCACCGGGGCGATTGATTGGGGCGTTGATCCAATCAGGCGTGCGCCCGTCGCGCATGAAGGGCCTCGCCATGGGGTTCGCCCGCATGGCCGCAGGCCGCGTGACGGTGATCACGGATGCAGCGCCACCACAGATCGGCCCGGCATCGACCAACGCCCATGCAGGGACGCTGGCGTTCGAGATGACGTCTGCCAACCACCCGCTGATCGTCAACGCAGGCTCGGGTGCCGCCTTTGGCCCCGATTGGCGGCGGGCGGGCCGCGCCACTGTCAGCCATTCCACCGTTTCGCTGCAGGGTTATTCCTCATCGCGCTTCACCGAAAAAGCGCGCGACCAGCCGCCCGAACGCCTTGGCTTTGCCGAAGGGCCATCGGACGTGTCCGTGCAATGGGCCGAGATCGCCAATGGCGAAGGCGTGATCCTGTCCCATGACGGGTGGCGGCGCACCCATGGCCTTGTGCATCTGCGGTCTCTGACGCTGGAAGATCATGGCAACCTGTTGCGGGGCGAGGATGGTTTGGCGGCGCTTGACGCCAATGACCGCGAGAAGTTTCTGTCGATCAACCGAAACCTGCCCTCAGACGTGGGCCTGCGCTTTGCTGCACGGTTCCATCTGCATCCGGATGTTGTGGTTGAGCTGGATATGGGCGGTGCCGCGATCTCCTTGACCTTGCCAAATGAAGAGGTCTGGGTCTTCCGCCATGGCGGCGAGGGCGAGCTTTCCATTCAACCTTCCGTCTACTTCGATGCGGGTCGCCTGACGCCACGCGCGACAAAACAGATCGTTTTAACCAACCGCGTGAGGGGCTATGGGGCAGCCGTGTCCTGGTCCATTGCGCGCCCTGCCGCGCTTTTGCCCGCCCCTGATCTGCCGTTCTGAGAAGCGGCCACCGAATAGGATTGCCCATGCAAGATCCCGCCCCGCTGACCCGCGCTTTGCTGTCTGTGTCCGACAAGACCGGACTTCTGGAATTTGCGAAAGCGCTGGCGGATCGCGGGGTTGAATTGCTGTCCACCGGGGGCACGGCCAAGGCACTGCGCGAGGCGGGATTGGCGGTCAAGGACGTGTCCGAGGTGACCGGCTTCCCCGAGATGATGGACGGCCGCGTGAAGACGCTGCACCCGATGATCCATGGCGGGCTTTTGGCGCTGCGCGACAATCCCGACCACATCGCAGCAATGGAAGAGCATGGGATTGGGCCGATCGACTTGCTGTGCGTGAACCTCTACCCGTTTGAGGCGACGGTCGCGGCAGGTGCGGATTACGAGACCTGCATCGAGAATATCGACATTGGCGGCCCTGCGATGATCCGCGCAGCCGCGAAGAACCATGGTGCAGTTACGGTTCTGACGACGCCCGGCCAGTATGCGGAGCTGCTGGAGGAGCTTGAGGCGCATGGCGGCACCACCTTCGCCTTCCGCCAACGCATGGCGCAGGCTGCCTATGCGCGCACGGCGGCCTACGACGCGGCGGTTTCCAGCTGGATGGCCGGTGCCGCCGGGATCGACACACCGCCCCACCGCGCCTTTGCAGGAACGCTGGCGCAGGAAATGCGGTATGGCGAGAACCCGCATCAGAAGGCGAGCTTCTATTTGGATGGCTCCAACCGCCCCGGTGTGGCAACCGCGACGCAGCATCAGGGCAAGGCGCTCAGCTACAACAACATCAACGACACGGATGCCGCCTTTGAATTGGTGGCGGAATTCCCGCCCGCCGAGGGCCCTGCCGTGGCGATCATCAAACACGCCAATCCGTGCGGTGTGGCGAAGGGCGCGACGGTGCTGGAGGCCTACAAGGCCGCCTTTGATTGTGACCGGACCAGCGCATTCGGTGGGATCATCGCACTGAACCAGACGCTGGATGGGGCGACGGCAGAAGAGATCGTGAAGATCTTCACCGAAGTCGTGATTGCACCCGACGCGGATGATGACGCCAAGGCGGTCTTTGCGGCGAAGAAGAACCTACGGTTGCTGACGACCGGCGGCTTGCCCGATCCGCGCACGCAGGTGACCGCGTTCAAACAGGTCGCAGGCGGGCTGTTGGTGCAGGACAAGGATACGGGCCACGTCCCAGCGGACGCTTTGAAAGTCGTGACCAAGCGCGCGCCATCGGAACAGGAGATGGCCGATCTGCGCTTTGCCTGGACCGTGGCCAAGCACGTGAAATCCAACGCGATCATCTACACCAAAGGCAATGCCACAGTGGGCATCGGCGCGGGACAGATGAGCCGCGTGGACAGCTCCACCATCGCCGCGCTGAAAGCTGCGCGGATGGGGGATGAACTGGGGCTGACGGAGACTCCGGCCAAAGGCTCAGTTGTGGCCTCGGACGCTTTCTTTCCCTTCGCCGACGGCCTTCTTGCCGCAGCAGAGGCGGGCGCGACCGCAGTGATCCAACCCGGCGGCTCGATGCGGGATGAGGAGGTCATTGCCGCCGCCGATGAGGCCGGGCTTGCCATGGTCTTCACGGGCATGCGTCATTTCAGACACTAAGGAACGCCCGATGCGCCTCACGTCCCTCACAGGCTCGGCGCTGCTGGCGGCGCCGACCCTCCTCGCAGCATCGCCCGCATTTGCAGACGGCGCCCTGGCCCTTGCCGGATTGCAGGACATCGCGCGCAGCCCCTGCGCCTATCAAGATGAACCGGTAGACCCGCAGGGTCTTGCCGCTGCATTGGATGGCGTGGTCGGCGACGCCATGGGATTGCGCGATACCGATACGATCATCGGAACGATCTATGACGGCGACCCGCAGGCCGGCGCACGGATGTGGGCGTCAAACCTCGCCTTGACGCATCAAGGGTGCGAAACGTTGGTCCATATCCTCAGCAGCCCGGTCGACGAGCTGATTGCAGAGGTGCAAGCTGCGCAAGACTGACCTATCTACGACGCAACCGAGTTTCGAAAGGCTCCCCTTATGCGGCTTGTTTTCTTCAGCGCTCTGATCTGGTTCGCCCTCGACCAGGGGTCGAAATACGGCGTGCTTTACGGCCTTAATCTGATCGAAGTGCGGCACCTTGAAGTGCTGCCGCCGCTGCTGAATTTCCATCTGGGTTGGAACACCGGCATCAACTTTGGCCTTTTCGGCGGCGGGCCGGAGGTGATGCGCTGGGTCTTGATTGGCGTGGCCGCTGTGATCGTTGGTTGGCTGCTTTTTTGGGCAAAAACCGGGCTCACGCGCCCGATTGCCCTGCTGGCGGCGGGTGCCGTGATCGGCGGGGCGCTCGGCAATTCGCTGGACCGGGCCATCCATGGCGCCGTGATCGACTTTTTGAACATGTCGTGCTGCGGGATCGTGAACCCCTTTGCCTTCAACATTGCGGATGTCGGTATCTTTGCGGGCGCGTTCGGGCTGATCTTCTTTGCAAATTCTCGCCAAGAGGCCACCTGATACCCCGTGACGCCCATGCGAAGATGCGTTAGACCGACCCTGCAAGGAGAGATTGGGATGCCAATGCGCGTTACGATTTTGGGTTTGACCGTGGCTGTGCTGACTCTTTCGGCATGCTCGGATGCTGTGCCGACGCTGATGAACCTGCGGAACACGGAATCCGGCCCGGATGAGTTCAGCGTTGTCCCGACACGTGAGCTTGAGATGCCCACATCGCGCGAATTGCCTTCGCCGACGCCCGGCGGCATCAACCGCGCAGACCCCACACCGGAAGCAGACGCCATTGCAGCACTGGGCGGCAATATCAATGCAGCACCCAGCGCGGGTGGCCTGGTCTCCTATGCGGGACGCTTTGGCGTGGCCAGCGATATCCGGGGGACTTTGGCCGCGGAAGATGAACAATTCCGCCGCGAAAATGATGGCCGTTTGCTGGAACGTCTGTTCCGCAACAATGTCTACTTCGACGCGTACGAGGACCAGTCGCTGGACCGTTATGCGGAGCTTGAGCGCCTGCGCCGCATGGGTGTGCAAACGCCGTCTGCCCCTCCACCGGAATAAGCCAACGCACCGCCAGTGCGGGAAACCCAACCCGTTTTGCGCATAACGTCTGCGTCATGGCGGTTGATGCGCCCCGGCATTCCCATACATTCACCGGCAGACACATTATTGCCGGAGAACCTACATGTTCCGACGCCTCGGCCTGACGCTTGGCCTGGCCTTCACCCCATTTGCCGTTCAGGCCACGGGTGAGATCAGCGACTTTACCCTCGACAATGGCCTTCAGGTTGTTGTTGTCGAAGACCACCGCTCTCCTTCTGTGACGCACATGATCTGGTACCGCGCAGGGGCCGCCGATGAATTGCCCGGACAGGGCGGGATCGCGCACCTGCTGGAACATCTGATGTTCAACGGCACGGACGACATGGCCCCCGGTGAGTTTTCGGAAACGGTGGAGGCCAATGGCGGGTCGGACAATGCGTTCACGTCATGGGACTACACGGCTTATCACCAGACTGTCGCCGCAGACCGTTTGGGGCTGATGATGCAGATGGAGGCGGACCGGATGCGCGATCTGGTCCTAGTGCCGGAGGAAGTTGAAACCGAGACTTCGGTGGTCCAGGAAGAACGCGCGCAGCGCACGGATGGCTCGCCCGGTGCCTTGTTCAACGAACAGATGACGGCTGCCTATTACCGCAACCATCCCTATGGCCAGCCTATCATCGGTTGGCGCCATGAGATTGGCGAATTGACGCTTGAGATGGCTCAGGATTGGTATGATCTGCACTATCATCCGAACAATGCCATCGTGGTTGTTGCCGGCGATGTGACCCCGGAAGAGGTGCGCGCGCTTGCCGAGGAGCATTACGGCCCGATCCCTGCAAACCCTGACATTGCCTCGGAAGAGGCGCGGGTGCGCCCGACCGAGCCGCCGCAGAACGCCCTTCGCCGCGTGATCTACGAAGACCCCCGCGTCGCGAACCCCTATGTGTCCATGCAATTCCCCGTAACCGATGCCCTCGTGCATGACCTACGCTCTGCCGCAACGCTGGAGCTTTTGCGCGCCGTGCTGAGCGACAGTGATTTCACCTCGGTCTTTGCGCGCGAGTTGCAGATCGAGAACGAGGTCTCGCTGTTTGCAGCCGCCTATTACAGCTCCACCAGTCTCGATCACCGGCCGTTCACGCTCTTGAACATGCCGATCCCAGGCCGGTCGCTTGAAGAGGCGGAAGCAGACATTCTTGGCGTTGTTGCGGACTTCCTGGAAGACGGTATCGACCAGGCCGCCTTTGACCGCATCCAGTTCCAGTGGCAGGCAAGCCAGATCTATGCGCAAGACGATGCGGCCGGTCAGGCCCGCAGCCTCGGCACGGCGCTGACCACCGGCTATAGCGTCGAGGATTGGGAAAACTGGCTGGAGGTCACGGCCTCCATCACCACCGATGAAGTGATGGAGATGGCGCGCGCCTTGTTCGCCCAAGACCCCGCCGTGATCGGCCATCTGACCCGCCCTGCCCCAGACGTTGAAGCCGAAGAAGAGGAGGTGTCGCAATGACCTTCACCCGTTTTGTCACCCCGCTTCTTGCCGCCACGCTGCTGACGACCCCGGTCACGCTCCATGCACAGGCGCAGCCTGCAACCGAGGAAATGGAGCCGGTCGAGGCAATCATCGACATCCAGCTTGTCACCTCCCCCGGTGGGATCGAGGCCTGGCTGGTGCAGGACAATTCCATTCCCTTCATGGCCATCGAGATGTGGTTTGACGGCGGTGGCTCGCTGGACCGTCCGGGCGCGCGCGGCGCAACCAACCTCATGATGGCCTTGCTTGAGGAAGGCACGGGCGATCTGGATTCGCAGGAATTTGCAGCCGCCCAGGAAGGGCTGGCCGCGAGCTTTGGCTTTGACACCTACCGTGATGAAGTTGCGGTCAGTGCGCAGGTGCTGACCCAGAACCGTGATGAGGCGCTGGCGCTGCTGCGCGGCGCGATTGTGGAGCCCTCTTTTGACGAGGGCGCGCTGGAGCGGGTGCGCCAGCAGGTGATCTCGGGTATCGAGTACGACCTGACCGACCCCGACACGATCTCGGGCCAGACGTTCAATGCTTTGGCTTATGGCGATCATCCTTATGCCACCAGCCTCGACGGCACCGTTGAGAGCGTGGCGGGCCTGACCCGGGATGATATCGTTGCTGCCCATCGCTCTGCCCTTGTGCGGGATCGCGTTTCTGTCGGTGTGGCCGGTGACATCACGCCCGAGGAATTGGGCGTATTGCTTGATGACCTGCTCGGCGATCTGCCGGACTCGGACCTGCCCTTGCCTGAGCCCGGCGGAATTCCTCGCGCCTCAGGCGGCATCGAGGTCGTGGATTTCCCGGTCCCGCAATCCTCGGTCCTGTTCGGTAATGTGGGCATCACGCGCACGGATGACGACTTCTTCCCCTATTTCGTGATGAACCAGATCCTCGGCGCAGGCGGCTATCGCTCTCGCCTGAACCAGGAAGTGCGTGAGGAACGTGGCCTGACCTACGGCATCAGCACATGGACCGGTCTGTCCGACTACATTGCGATGCATCAGGGCGCGTTCAGCTCGTCCAACGATCTGGTGGCTGAAGCCATCGACGTGGTGCTGGCCGAGTGGGCGGACCTGTCTGAGAATGGCGTGACAGCGGAAGAGCTTGAAGCCGCGCAACGCTACATGACCGGGGCCTATCCGCTGCGGTTCTCAGGCAACAGCTCCATTGCCGGCACGCTGGCCGCGATGCAGGCCGACGACATGCCCATCGACTACATCAACACCCGGAATGAGCGCGTGATGGCCGTGACGCTGGAGGATATCCAGCGGGTGGCTGAGCGTGTGATCAACCCGGAAACGCTGCAATTTGTGGTGGTTGGTCGACCGGAGGGATTGGAGCCCTCCAACTAGGGCGCGAGATCGGTTCCAAGAGACTGGCGGTCATGCTATCCCTAGGGGCATGGCCGCCCCAAACCCCAACATACGCGCAGATGCGCGCCCAGTGATCCGTCAGCTGGATGAAGCCGCGATCAACCGCATCGCGGCCGGTGAAGTTGTCGAACGGCCCGCCTCGGCCGTGAAAGAGCTGGTCGAGAACGCCATTGATGCCGAGGCGCGGCGGATCGTGATCGAGGTCGCCCATGGCGGCAAGACGCTGATCCGCGTGACCGATGATGGTGTGGGGATGGAGGCCGATGACCTGCCGATGGCCCTGTCGCGCCACGCGACGTCGAAGATCGACGGCAGCGACCTGTTGAACATCCATTCCTTCGGCTTTCGGGGCGAGGCTCTGCCCTCGCTCGGCTCCGTCGGGCGGCTGGCGATCACGTCTCGCGCCTCAGACGCGGGTCATGTGATCCGCGTGACCGGCGGCACGCACGAGGCCGTGAAGCCCGCCGCTCTCAACCGAGGCACCGTGGTGGAACTGCGGGACCTGTTCTTCGCCACGCCTGCGCGGCTGAAATTCCTGCGCTCCGACCGGGCCGAGATGCAGGCGATCTCGGATGTTGTGAAGCGTCTGGCCATGGCCGAGCCAGCGGTCGGCTTTACGCTGAAGGATGTGACCGAGGGCGAGCGCCTAACCTTCCGCGCGGCCCCGGAGACCGGTGATCTGTTTGACGCGTTGCGCGGGCGGTTGGCGACGATTCTTGGACGTGAGTTTACCGAGAATGCCCTGGCGATTGATGCAGAGCGCGAGGGCATCCGCCTGACCGGCTATGCCGGGCTGCCAACCTATTCGCGCGGCTCTGCGGTGGCGCAATTCCTGTTCGTGAATGGCCGCCCGGTTCGCGACAAACTGCTGACCGGGGCTTTGCGCGCGGCCTATATGGATGTGCTCAGTCGCGACCGACATCCGGCGGCGGTTCTGTTCATTGATTGCCCGCCCGAGCGGGTGGACGTGAACGTGCACCCCGCGAAGTCGGAAGTGCGGTTTCGCGAACCGGGCGTTGCGCGCGGGTTGATCGTATCCGGCCTGCGCCACGCTTTGGCCGAGGCCGGGCACCGCGCCTCGTCGACCGTGGCCGATGCGACCTTGCAGGCCTTCTCGGCCCCTCCTCGTGGCTCTCTGGGCGAGGTCCCATCCTCGCAGCCGACATTTTCCGGGGCACCGCGTGTCTATCAGATGGACCGGCCCGCACAGGGGCGCATGACCGGCTTTGCCGAAGCGCAGCCCGATTGGGGCAATGCCCCGTCCGCCCGTATCGATCAGGCGGTCATGGAAAGCGACGGCCCCTTGGGCGCGGCACGGGCACAGGTGCACGAGAACTACATCGTCGCGCAGACGCCGAACGGCATCGTTCTGGTCGATCAGCACGCCGCCCATGAACGGCTGGTCTACGAGAAGCTCAAGGCGCAGATGGCCGAACACGGCGTCGCGCGGCAGGCGCTGCTGATCCCCGAGATCATCACGCTTGGCGCGGATGCCGACCGCTTGCTGGATCACGCGGCGGAGTTGGAACGGTTCGGGCTGCTGATCGAGGCGTTCGGGCCCGGCACCATCGCCGTACGCGAGACCCCAGCCATCCTGGGAGAGATCAACGCCGAGGCGCTGATCGCGCGACGTGCTGGATGAGTTGGACGATCTGGGCGACAGCCAGACCCTGCAAGCCCGGGTCGAGGCGGTGCTGAGCCGCGTGGCCTGCCACGGCTCCATCCGCTCCGGCCGCCAGATGCGCGCGGACGAGATGAACGCGCTGTCTGCGCGAGATGGAGTCGACGCCAATGTCGGGGCAATGCAACCATGGGCGGCCGACTTACGTGGAACTGAAGCTGTCCGACATCGAACGCCTCTTCGGGCGGACCTGAGCCATGGAAAACGCCCCCTTCTTTGCCTTCCTCGATAGCGTCGCGACGCGTCTGCGGTCCACCAGCCCCTTCGGGCCCGACGTCGATCCGTTGCCTGCCTATTTCCTGCTGGTGCTTCTTGGCGGCTTTGTTCCTGTTTGTCGCCTGGCTTGTGCGGGGCGCACGTCTTCGCCGCGCCGCGCGTGATCTGGCCGGATTGGAAGAAATGCGCCGTCAGATGGCCGCGATGGAGGCGCGCACGGAGCGCTTGCCGCAGATGGAACAGTCGCTGACCGAAGAACGGGAGGAACGCGACCGCCTGCTTGGCGCGCTCAACCAGGCCGAAGCGCGGCTGGAGACGGAACAGGCCACCCACAAGGCACGGTTGGAAGAATTGCACGGCCTGAACGAGGCGCTGAAATCGCAGTTCAAGAACCTTGCCGGAGAGGTTTTGGAAGGCAATTCCAAGGCCTTTCTTGACCGTGTGACCGAACGCTTCGCCACCCATTCGGAGACCGCCAAGGCCGAGATGGACGCGCGCCAGAAAGCCATCGACGGGATGGTCAAACCGCTCAACGAGAAGCTCGGCGCGTTTGATACGGTCCTGCGGGATATGGAGCAGAAACGGACGGAGGCCTATTCGACCATCCGCACGCAGGTGGAGGAGTTGAAGCTGGGGCAATCGGCCCTGACCGGTGAGACGCGCAAGCTGGTTCAAGCCCTGCGTGCGCCCAAGACGCGGGGGCGTTGGGGTGAAATGCAGCTGCGGCAGGTCTGCGAACTGGCCGGCATGACCGAGCACGTGGATTTCAGCACCGAGGTCAGCCACCAGACCGACACGGGCCTGCAACGGCCCGATGCCATCGTGAACATGCCCGGTGGGCGGTCTCTGGTGGTGGATGCCAAGACCTCGCTTGATGGATATCTTGATGCGCTTGAGGCGGAGACGCCCGAGGCGCGAGACATCGCCATTGCACGCCATGCGCGGCAAGTGGCCGACCATGTGCGCGCCCTGTCGTCCAAGCGCTACCATGACCTTTTGGAAAACACGCCCGATTTCGTTGTGATGTTCATCCCCGGTGACGTCTTCCTGTCGGCGGCGGTTGAGGCGGATCCGGGTCTGATCGAGCGTGCGCTGGAGGCCCGCGTGGTCATCGCCACGCCGTCCACCCTTGTGGCCCTGTTCCGCACGATTGCGTTCGGCTGGCAGCAGGAGGCGATTGCCGAGAACGCCATCACGATCCACAAAGAGGCCAAGGAGCTTTACGGACGTCTGGCGACTTTTGCGGCCAACCTGCAGAAGGTCGGCACAAACCTGAACCGGTCCGTCGACAGCTATAACAAGGCGATGGGCTCACTTGAGGCGCGTGTCTTGCCGTCGGCCCGCAAGCTGGAAGCGATGCAGGTTGTTCAGGCTCCGGCGGACGAGTTGAAAGAGGCGCCGCGGGTCGAAGCTGTGCCGCGCTCCCTCTCGGCGCCCGAACTTACCGTGGTGAACGGCGACGACGACTAGCGCACTTTGCGTTTGATTTGAATCGCAACCCGCTGCCTCGCGCCGGTGGCGCGAACGCGATAGGAATGCCTCAGATAAAACGCAAAATGCTTTAGCGCGCGAAGGTTGCGGTCAGGATCGCATCAAGCGCGACAGCATCCTCTTCCGTGAAAGCGTCCGGCTGGTCACTGTCGATATCGAGCACGGCGATGATCTCTCCGCTGGCATTGCGGACAGGCAGGACAATCTCGGACCGGGTCGACGACGCGCAAGCGATATGGCCGGGGAATGCATCCACGTCCGGCACCAGCTGTAACTCGCCCGTCCGCGCCGCAGCACCACAGACGCCGCGCTCGAACGGGATCACCAGGCAGCCATGGCCCCCTTGGTACGGCCCGATCTTCAGCAATCCCGGCTCTGTCACACGGTAGAAGCCCGTCCAATCGAACCGGTCGTCGGAATGGTGCAGCTCACAGGCCACCGTTGCCATAAGGGCGACCATGTCGGTTTCGCCCTCGGTGAGGGAGGCGATGGTCTTAGCTAGTGTTGCGTAGTCGGCCAGGGTCGGATTCTGCATATTCATGGAACAAAGATGGGGTCAGTCGCGCTCAATCGCGATGGCCGTGCCTTCGCCACCGCCGATGCAGATGGCCGCAATCCCGCGTTTCAGCCCGCGCGCCTCCAGCGCGTTGAGCAAAGTCACCATGATCCGAGCGCCGGACGCGCCGATGGGATGGCCAAGGGCGCAGGCGCCGCCGTTCACATTCACCTTTTCGCGCGGAATGTTCATTTCGTGCATAAAGGCCATGGGGACAACGGCGAAGGCTTCATTCACCTCCCACAGGTCGACATCGTCGGTCGTCCAACCCAGCTTGGACAAGAGCTTCTGCGTCGCAGGGACGGGCGCAGTCGGGAAAAGCGCGGGCGCGTGGGCGTGCGAGGCATGGCCCAGGATGCGTGCGCGAACCGGCAGGCCCTGAGCCTCTGCAACCTCAGCGCGCGTCAGCACCAATGCGGCGGCACCGTCCGAGATCGAAGATGAATTCGCCGCCGTCACCGTTCCACCCTCGCGGAAGGCAGGTTTCAGCTGCGGGATCTTGTCAGGGCGCGCATTGCCGGGCTGCTCATCTGTTGCAACCTCAACTGCACCTTTGCGCGTCTTGACTGTGACGGGTGCGACCTCTGCCGCAAATGCCCCGCTATTGATTGCGGCTAGCGCGTTTTCGAGAGAGCCCAGGGCGTAGGCGTCTTGCGCCTGCCGCGTGAACTGGAAGGCCTCCGCGCAATCCTCGGCAAAGGTGCCCATCAGGCGGCCCTTGTCATAGGCGTCTTCCAAACCGTCGAGGAACATGTGGTCCAGCGTTTTCTGATGCCCGATCCGGGCGCCGCCGCGCATCGACGGCATGAGGTAGGGTGCGTTCGTCATCGGACTCCATGCCGCCGGCGACGATGACATCCGATTGCCCAAGGACGAGCGTATCAAACGCCATCATCGCAGCCTTCATGCCAGACCCACACATCTTGTTAAGCGTCGTCGCTGGCACGCTTTCATCAAGACCCGCGTGGAACCCTGCCTGACGCGCAGGGGCCTGCCCCTGCCCCGCTGGCAAGACACAGCCCATCAGCACTTCGTCGACTTGGCTTACGCCCGCACCGTCAAGCGCCGCGCGGATCGCGGCCCCGCCAAGTTCAGACGCTGTCAGGGGCGAAAGCCCCCTTGGAAACCGCCCATTGGCGTGCGCGACGCCCCGGTAATGACAACTTGATCCATGTTTGCCTCCTACAGACGAGGGGATGACAACGAATTTGTAAGACTTGCCATCTAGCGTTCCCACCAAATCGACTTGTTGGAGAACACGACATGCCTCTTTCGTCCAGTGATCATGACTATGCACAGGTTGTCCATGTGGATGACACCCGGCTCGATGCCAGCATCGCCATTCAATTTAAGGAAGATTTCCGCAACCTGACGGATGGGGGTGGCGACGTCATCCTTGAAATGTCGCAAGTGGAATTCCTCGATTCCAGTGGCCTTGGATCAATCGTCGCCGTCTTCAAAGGCCTTGGGCCGAATCGTGCCATGGCACTAGCCGGCCTACAGCCTGCCGTTGCAAAGGTCATGACGTTGACGCGCATGAACACGGTCTTCGCGATTTTCCCAACACTGGACGATGCCCTTGCCGCCGCGGCAGCCCCCACGCGGCGGAGTGACCGCATCGCCTGTAAATCTCGTCGAACAAGGACCGAACAGATTGGCCCCACCTGACATTGTCACAACCGTGTTGTCGGATACCGAACATGTGCGCCGCGCCCTGGACGATGTTCGGGATAGCATGGACGCAGTGCCAGAATACCGGGCGATCGGTGACACGACCCAGATCATCCTCGCGGAAGTGCTGAACAATGTTGTGGAGCATGCCTACCGATATGAGGCCGGGCACCCGATCCATGTGAAGCTCTCGTTCGGCCCGGATGCACTGAACTGCCGCGTTGTTGATGAAGGCGTGGCCATGCCGGAAGGGAAGCCCCTAATGGCGGCATGCCCGACCTCGACCCAGACGATCCCGACAGTTTGCCGGAGGGTGGCTTTGGATGGGCCATGATCAACATGATGACGACGGGCCTTACCTATACGCGGAACGGCGGGCGCAACGAGCTGGTCTTTTCGATTCCCAAGGACGGAACCTGACGCGGCCACGTCCTTCCCGCGGCGCGATTTCCCAATATCGAAGATCAATCAGGGAAATTTCAGTTTATTGTCGACAAGATTGAACCTTCCGACACGAGATTGCCCTATTTCGAGCAAATGCAAGCCGCGAATAACGTCGATACCGAACATGTAGCTGCAGAGGCTTCCCTCGACGTCGCGTGTCAAAGCCCCCACCCAGTGCGTGGCGTCGAGGTCCTCTGCGGCCACAAATCCCAATACTTTCAGCAACAGCACGGCTTGTCCGCAACGCAGGCGTTTCTGCCCTTGTCCTTTGTGCGCGACCGCCTAGGGTTCGCCTTCTGAAAGAAGGGGGATGTACCATGCGCGATTTTCACAAACCCGGCCGCTCGACGGCCTATGCAGATCAAGGCATGTGCGCCACCTCACATCCTTTGGCTGCGCAAACGGCGATTGCGTTGCTTCAGGCCGGTGGCAATGCCGTGGACGCCGCAATTGGTGCCGCCATCCTCTTGGGCCTGTGTGAACCGCAAAGCACCGGGATCGGTGGCGACATGTTCGCGCTGGTGGCCCAACCCGATGGAGAGATCATCGGACTGAACGCATCGGGCCGCGCCCCGGCCGGGATTGATGCCGATGCCATTCGCGCGAACCATTCTGACATGCCGCTTTACGATGTTGCTGCCGTCACCGTGCCCGGCGCGGTTGATGGCTTTTGCCGACTGCATTCGGATCACGGGCAGCTGTCGCTCGACCGCGTTCTGGCCCCGTCGATCCACTATGCGGAAGCCGGCATTCCTGTCGCCCCGCGCGTCGCCTTCGATTATGAGCAGAGCGGCTCCGTCCTGTCGGGGCACGCCCGCAGCATATTCCTGCACAACGATGCGCCCCTTCCCGTTGGCGCGCGGTTCACGGCGCCGGGACAGGCCGAAATTCTGCGCCGCGTGGCTGCCCAAGGGCGTGCCGGGTTCTATGAGGGCGAAGTTGCAGAAGATATGGTCGCCTCCCTTCGTGCACTGGGCGGCAGCCACACGCTCGACGATTTCGCGGCAACCGAATGCAATTATGTCGAACCGCTGCGCTCCAAATACCGTGACGCCGAATTGCTTGAGCTTCCACCCAATGGACAGGGTGCCACGGCCATGTTGATCCTCAACATGCTTGAAACGATGGACCCGCAGACAGACCCGTTCGGCACCATGCGCGCACATCTTGAGGCCGAGGCCACCAAGCTCGGCTACGACGCCCGCGACCGCTTTATCGCCGATATGGACCATGTCACGCGGCTGGATCACATGCTGTCAAAGACGACCGCCAAGAACCTGGTCGGATTGATCGACCCCGACGCGGCCATGCCCGACGCGCGGGCCGCCTCCGACAATGTCCACAAAGACACGGTTTATATCACGGTGGTCGACAAGGATCGTCGCGCGGTCAGCCTGATCTATTCCATCTTCCATTCCTTTGGCTCCGGCTTCGCCTCTGACAAATTTGGCGTCCTCTTCCAGAACCGGGGCGGTGGCTTCACGCTGGAGGAGGGGCATCCGAACGAGGTTGGACCCGGCAAGCGCCCGATGCACACAATCATTCCCGGCATGCTCAAACTGGGCGACGGCAGCCTGATGCCGTTCGGGGTCATGGGGGGCGCATATCAGTCCACCGGCCATGCGCGGTTTGTGTCAAACGTGGTGGATTACGGGCTTGACCCGCAGGCCGCCATCGACGCCCCCCGCAGCTTTGCGGAGGCCGGGCATATCAAGGTTGAACGCGGCTATGCGCAGGACGTCCACGATGGGCTCGCCGCCAAGGGTCATGATGTTCAGATCCCTGCAACGGCGGTGGGCGGCGCGCAGGCGATCCGCATCCGGCCCGACGGCGTGCTCGAAGGGGGCAGCGACCCGCGCAAGGACGGGATCGCCCTCGGCTACTAGAGCGCGCCCGGAAAACGCGCGTTTTCCGCACGGATTTCGCGCGAAATCCGCATTGCCTAGTTGTTCCGCGGCCCGAAGATCTGGTTCAGCACATCGTTGATGGCGTTGCCCAGATTGCCTTGCCCTTGCGCGTTGCCAATCGGGATGCGTGTGCCGCGCGGCGTGACTGGCCCCACAAGCTGGCCCGTGCCATCCCGCACCAAACCTTCCGCATTCAACACCTGCGGCTGCTCCGGTGGCCGCGCTTCTGCAATCGGGTCGATCATCGGCAAGGGGCGTGGCGGAAGGTCTGCATGGATTTCCTCCATCGCCTGCCGCCAGATTTCGGCAGGTAGGCCGCCGCCCGTCACATCGCTTAGCGGCCGGTTGTCATCATATCCCATCCAGACACCCGCAACATAATCTGCCGTGAACCCAACGAACCACGCATCCCGTGCGGAGTTCGTGGTCCCCGTTTTGCCCGCAGTGGGCCGGTCGGGCAGCGCCGCACGCTGACCGGTGCCTGCGGCTGTGACCTGGCTCATCATATAGGTCAGCTGCTGCGCCGAGAATTCCGAGATCACGCGTTCACGGATGCCGGTATCCTGCTCAAACATCGGGCTGTCTTCACCCATCAGGCGCAATTCTGTCAGGCCATAGGGCCGAACGGCAGAGCCACCGTTCAAAATACCCGCATAGGCACCCGTCATCTCGATCAGAGTCGATTCCGACGCGCCAAGTGCCAGCGCCGGGCCAGCGGCCAGATCGCTTTCGATCCCGAATTGCGAGGCGACCGTACGCACCAGATCGCGACCCACCTCCTCGGACAACCGCACCGCGGGCGTGTTCAATGAATGGCGCAAGGCATCGGTCAGAGTAACTTCGCCACGGAACTGTCCATCGTAGTTTTCAGGGCGATAGGGGCCAGAGCCCGGCACGTTGATCGTCAGCTCTGCATCCAGAACAAGATCGTCGAAGCGGAACCCAAGGTCCAACGCCGTCGCGTAGACGAACGGTTTGAAGGCCGATCCCGTCTGTCGGAACGCCTGCACCGCACGGTTGAACAGACCACCCCCGGCCAGATCGCGCCCACCCACCATGGCACGCACAGCGCCATCCGCGCTCATCACGACAATCGCAGTTTCCGCCTCAGACCCTTCGCGCACCTGGTTGGCGAAGACATTGGCAACCGCCGCCTCTGCCGCGGCCTGTATCTCAGGATCGAAGGTCGTGCGGATGATGACGTCTTCCGTTGTCTCGTTGGTCAAGAAGTCGGGCCCGGACTGCATGATCCAGTCCGCGAAATACCCACCGGTGTCCTGGCGCGCAGCATCGGACAGCGTCGCCGGGTTCGCACGCGCACGATCTGCGGCCTCGGCGCTCAGATAGCCCTGCTGTTCCATTAGGCCCAGGACGAGGTTCGCGCGCTCTTGCGAGCGCGTCAGGTTGTTGGTCGGCGCGTAGCGCGTAGGCGCCACCAGAAGACCCGCCAGCATCGCGGCCTGCTGCGGGTTCACCTCGGTCGACGAGATGCCGAAATACCGCTGCGACGCGGCCTCAAACCCGCGGGCACCCGCGCCAAGATAAGCACGGTTCAGATAGATCGAGAGGATTTCGGATTTGGTGTACCGAAGCTCCATCGCGAAAGAGAAGACCATCTCCTGCACCTTGCGCCACAGGGTCGTCCGCCGGCAGTCGGCTTCATATGCGGCCTCACTGTCCCAGATGTCCTGATCGAATTCACGACCCAGACACATCAATTTCGCAGTCTGCTGCGTGAGGGTCGAACCCCCATGGCCCTGCAACGGACCGCGGCCTTCCCGCATGTTGATCCGCATGGCGCTGGCAATGCCGCGCGGAGAGACGCCCAGATGCCACCAAAAGCGGCGGTCTTCCGTCGCGACCACGGCGTTCACCAAATGGATGGACGTGTTGGTCGGATCAATCGCGCCGCCAAACTGCTCGCCGCGCCACGCAAAGATCTCCCCGTGTCGATCCAGCATCGTGACGGAGCCGCGTGCGCGGGCGTCCAGCAACTCGTCAACTTCGGGAAGCGTGCTGTAATAATAGGCGACACCCATCGCGACCAGAAGGGTGACGACAACCGCGCCGCGCCACATCACGCTCCAGATCAGGCGAAAGACAAAACGGATAATGCGGGCGACGAAGCCAAGGATGCCGCCACGCTGTGGGGCTTTGCGCCGGGTCTGCCGCCGCCGCCGGCCGCCAGACCCACGCCCGCCACTGCCGCCACTCGAAGTCGCACGCTTTTTCTTCGCGGGCTTTTTGGGGGCTTGGTTGCTGCGACGGTCAGCCACCAGCCGACGCCTGCCATTTCCTGATGGGCTCATTTTCGTCTCTTGCCTCTGTCGGGGGCCCGATTGCGGCACATGCCGGGGCCAACCTCATTTGGACATGAAGATAGGCAAATTCGAGTCGCTTGCGAAGGGGGCAGCACGACACTGCCGATTATCGCGTCGCACAAAAATTATGCACACGCCCAAAATTGCGCAAAAATTTTGCAAATGCCTCTCTGGAAGGCTGCAAAAACCCAGCCGTTTCGTTGCCCTTCCCGCCCCTTAAGCCTGTTTTAACCCCCGTATCCGGCCCGTTCTCGGGTCGCACAAACAAGGCCCGGCCATGTGGCCGTGGGGACAGTCAACAACCGCAAGGGGTGACAAAACGTGAAACTCATCATTGCAGCAATCAAGCCGTTCAAGCTGGAGGAGGTCCGTGAAGCACTGACCGCCATCGGAGTGCGCGGCATGATGGTGACCGAGATCAAGGGCTTCGGCTCTCAATCCGGCCACACCGAGATCTATCGCGGCGCCGAATATGCCGTGAATTTCGTGCCGAAGGTGAAACTGGAGATCGTCGTAGCAGCGTCCATGGCCGATCAGGTCGTCGAAACGATCCAGACCACCGCCAAGACCGACAAGATTGGTGACGGCAAGATCTTCGTTCTCGACGTGCAAAGCGCCGTTCGGGTGCGCACCGGCGAAACCAACGACGACGCGCTCTGATCGCGCTCGGAAATCTCCAAGGGGAATGAGAGACATGAACAAGAAACTTCTATTTCCGCTGGCCGCCGCACTTGCTGCGTTCCCAGCCGCAGCCTGGGCGAACGATCCGCCCTCGTCACTGGACGATGTAGGCTACATCTTCACCACCTTGCTGTTCCTGATCGGTGGCTTCCTGGTGTTCTGGATGGCCGCAGGCTTCGCAATGCTCGAAGCAGGGCTTGTGCGGTCCAAGAACGTCACGATGCAGCTGACCAAGAACATCGCGCTCTTCTCGCTGGCCGCCATCATGTACTGGCTGATCGGCTACAACGTCATGTACCCGCTGGGTGAAATGGCGTTTGAGAGCATGGATGCCGTCGACACAAGCCTGATCAACTGGACGCTCTATTCGCTGTCCGAGGCCGAAGACGGCACCGTCAGCGTGATCGGCTATCTCGGCGCGTTTGGCACAGCCGTGTTGCAACCCGTCGGCACCACAGACGTGGACTTGTCTTATGCCTCCGATGGTTCGGACTTCTTCTTCCAGCTGATGTTCTGTGCCACCACCGCGTCGATCGTCTCGGGCACTCTGGCCGAGCGTATCAAGCTCTGGCCCTTCCTGATCTTCGTTCTCGTGCTGACCGGCCTGATCTACCCGATCGAGGCATCGTGGCAGTGGGGCGGCGGCTGGTTGTCCGCAGCAGGTTTCTCTGACTTCGCTGGTTCGACCCTCGTGCACGCAGCAGGTGGCTTCGCAGCGCTTGGCCGGTGCCATCGTGCTTGGGCCCCGTCTGGGCAAGTACAAGGACGGTCGCGTCAACCCGATGCCAGGCTCCAACATGCCGCTGGCGACGCTGGGTACGTTCATCCTGTGGCTGGGTTGGTTCGGCTTCAATGGCGGCTCGCAGCTTGCCATGGGCACGATCAACGACGTCACCGACGTGTCGCGCATCTTCGCCAATACCAACATGGCGGCTGCTGCCGGTGCCGTGACCTGCCTGATCCTCACGCAGATCATGTATGGCAAGTCGGACCTGACAATGGTGCTGAACGGCGCTCTGGCCGGCCTGGTGTCGATCACGGCTGAACCGCTCGCTCCGTCGCTGTTCGGCTCGCTGCTGACAGGTGCTGTGGGTGGTGTGATCGTGGTCTTCACCGTTCCGCTTCTCGACAAGCTGAAGATCGACGACGTTGTCGGCGCCATTCCGGTCCACCTGTTTGCAGGTATCTGGGGCACACTCGCCGTCGCCTTCTACACTGGCGGCTGGGGTGCTCAGATCCTCGGTATCGCGGCAATCGGCGGCTTCGTCTTCGTTGCTTCGCTGGTGATCTGGTTCATCCTGAAAGCCGTCACGGGCATCCGTGTGGGCGAAGAGGAAGAGATCAACGGCCTCGATGTGACCGAGCTTGGCATGGAAGCCTATCCGGACTTCACAAACCGCTAAGTTTTGCAGAACCTCCGGGCCACTCCTCCCTGTGGCTCGGATCAAACTGAAAGGGCGCCTCAATCGGGCGCCCTTTTTCGGTCCGGAATGTTGGTCGTATCAACTCGCAGCATTCGCAAAACAGGCCGTGCGCGCTGCCATATCCGCGGGCGACGTGTCGCGCGTGAAGAACTCCACAAAGCCAATCTCGGGCAGCATGAGGTAGGTGAAAGCCGTGTGATCCACGAGGTAGTACGGATCCGTGCCATCGTCGTGGCTTTGGTAGTAGACCCGGTAGAGATCCGCCGTCGCATCGGTCTGCTCTGGCGTTCCTGTCAGGCCAAGCATCCGTTCATGGATATTGTCCGTAAACGCGGACAAGACCTCAGGCGTGTCGCGATTTGGGTCGAGCGTCACGAAGGTGGGCTGCACGCTGATCCCCTGGCCGTCCAAAATATCAACCGCCTCCGCATTGCGCACTGCATCAAGGGGGCAGACATCGGGGCAGAAGGTATAGCCGAAATACATCAGCGTGGGCTCTGTGATGACATCGGTGTCGGTCACCGTTTCGCCGGTCTCACTGACGAGCGTGAAGGGGCCACCAATTGCGCCGGCACCGCCCGCGACAACGCCCTGGCGGCACTGCGCGAATTGATCACCGGAGGCAGGGGCGCGAAATAAATGTAGGCACCAGTGCCGATCAGCACCACACCAAGTGTTGAGACTGCGGCCTGCGCGTAAATCCATTTCTTCATTTCACCAAACCTCGTGTCATAAGCGTCGTTCCGTTGAATACCTAAGCACCGCGACCTATCAATTCACGAAGCCGTTGATGTGACAGGATGACCCGCATGGCCGTGACCGAACCCGTGAACGACCCGGCCTTGAAGCTGGTCCAACAGGAAAGCCGCGTGGATTGGGTCCGCCTGCGGACGCTTCTTGTGCTGCGGTGGCTGGCCATTCTGGGTCAGACGGTGGCCGTTGTGATTGCGGCGTTCTACCTGGGCCTTAGGGTCGAGCTGGGGCTTTGTTTCATGGCAATCGGCGCCTCTGTCGTGTCGAACCTGATCGCCATGTCGATCTTTCCCGAGAACCAGCGCCTCAGCGATCGGGATGCCATGCTAACCTTGCTGTTCGACCTGTCGCAACTGGCCTTCCTGCTGTTCCTGACCGGCGGCCTCAACAACCCCTTTGCCCTTCTGATCCTTGCCCCGGTCACCATTTCGGCAACGGCGCTGACACTGCGCTCCACCTTCATACTCGGCGTCTTGGCGATCTTCCTGATTTCGTGCCTGGCTCTTTGGTATCTCCCGCTAACAACCGTTGCGGGGGAGGTCCTGCAACTGCCAAGCCTGTTCATCCTTGGTTTTTGGTCCTCCATCGTCATCGGCATCCTGTTCCTGTCCGCCTATGCCCGCCGCGTTGCGCTGGAAACGCACCGGATGAGCCAGGCCTTGCTGGCCACTCAAATGGCCCTCGCGCGGGAGCAGAAGTTGACGGATCTTGGCGGCGTGGTTGCGGCCGCGGCCCATGAGCTTGGGACACCGTTGGCAACGATCAAACTGGTATCGTCCGAGCTTCTTGATGAATTGGACGGGCAACCGGAGCTGGCGGAAGACGCGGCGTTAATCCGTGACCAAGCGGATCGATGCCGTGATATCCTGCGGTCGATGGGAAGGGCCGGCAAAGACGACCTGCATCTGCGGCGTGCGCCCTTTGGGGCTGTCATCAAGGAGGCGGCTGATCCACATGCCGATCGTGGCATAGAATTGCACTACGATTTCCACCCGAGCCATCCAGACGACGCGGATGACCCCCAGCAGCAGCCGCACATTTGGCGCAAGCCCGAGGTGATCCATGGCGTTCGAAACCTGGTGCAAAACGCGGTCGATTTCGCCCAGGAACAGGTCTGGATTAGCGGTGAGTGGGACGAGACGTCCCTTCGGCTTCGCATCACGGATGATGGCAAAGGCTTTCCGCCGGATCTTTTGGGACGCCTCGGCGACCCTTTCCTGCGCCGCCGCAGCCCGGGCCCAAGCGATGGGCGCCCGGGCTATGAGGGGATGGGCCTGGGGCTGTTCATCGCAAAAACCTTGCTCGAACGATCTGGCGCCAAGGTTCGCTTTCTCAATGCAGGGGACCCATTCCTGACAGATGACGACGCGGCGGGCCTGACCGGAGCCATGGTCGAAGTCACTTGGCCAGACAATGCATTCCTGGCAGATCGCCCTGACGAACCGCTTGGCCAGAACATGCAAATCACCGATTGAGCCGCCCTGGCTGTTTCCAAATGGGATACAATGAAGCCTCGATCGGCGGGGCCTTGTTAACCACCCATTAACCGTTTTTCCGCAATGTCCGTGTCGGGTAGAAAACGGTGCCGATCTTGGACAATGCGGCGACACTCATCTTTCTTGCGATTGTGCTGTGCACCGCTGCTTTGGCAGTCGGGCTGACCACACGCCTCTTGTTGCAACGCGATCCAATGGCCCGTGCGACCGGCAGCACGAGTGTCTCAACCGGTCTGTTCCACAGCTACAGGTTTCGCGAAGGCTATCTGCTGTCAGATATTTCTCCCGATGACGCCTTCCTGGATACCGACACGGACCGCTCCAACGCGTTCCGGGAGCTTTTAGGCGTCCTCACACCACTAAGTCCTGAGATGACCGACCACATCGACGCGTTGCAACATCGGGGGCAAGCCTTCTTGCTGGATGCGCGCATCGGCTCCGATCTGGTCTCCATCGGTGGGCGTGAGGAAGATGGTGAACTTGTCCTGACAGTCGGCCCGGGTGGGGAGACGGCGGGGCGGCAAATCGTGGAAACAGCCACGCTGGAAACATTGCAAGCTGAGCTGTCTGATCTCCGGGCCACATTGGACAGCAACTCGGCCCTTATCTGGCGCGAAGACAACCGCCACCGGGTGATCTGGGGAAACGCGGCCTACGTGCACATGGCAGAACGCATGCGCGACGGGGAGACATCGGGTTGGCCGATGCCCCACCTGTTCCCTGACCAACTGGACCCGGCCCCGACCGACGGCACCATGCGTCGATGTCAGCTGACCCTGCCAGATCGGGAGGAACCCGCCTGGTTCGAAGTCAGCCGGGAGGAGCTGCCGGGCGGTGCAGCGCTTTTCACGGCGCACCGGATTGACCGCCTCATCGCGGCAGAAACTTCGCTTCGCACCTTCTTGCAAACCTCCACCAAGACCTTCGCGGCTCTGCCCATCGGATTGGCCGTTTTTGACAGGCGGCGCGAGTTGGTGACGTTCAATCCGGCGCTTTTGAACCTGTCGGGCATCCCGTTTGATTTTCTGTCTACGCGGCCCGACCTCAGCAGCTTTCTGGACGCCCTGCGCGAACGCCAACGGATACCGGAGCCGCGCAACTACAAGGCCTGGCGCGATGAAATCACCCGCCTCGAAGAAGGTGCTGAAAACGGAACCTATCAGGAGTTATGGGAACTGCCCGACGGCAAATCCTTCCGCGTTCTGGGGCGCCCGCACCCCGACGGGGCCATCGCGTTCATGTTTGAGGATATCAGTGCCGAGGTTTCGCTGACGCGCCAGTTCAGGGCTGATTTGGCGATGTATCAGGCCGTTCTGGATACGCTTCCGGTCGGACTGGCCGTGTTTAAGGCCGACGGCACGATGCTTAGCGCCAATAGCGGCTATGCCCGGCTTTGGGGGCAAGATGTGACAACGCTCGAGCATATGCCGGGCCTCGGCGAATGCACGGCCCTATGGGCCGCCCATTGTGAGCCGTCGGGCGTTTGGGCCGACATACGCTCCTTCGTGGCCCATGAGATTGAGCGGGGGCCTTGGGTGGATGAAGTCTGCTCGCGCGACGGTGTCCGGCTTGCGGTGCGCATGGTTCCAGCCAAGGGGCGGGCTACCGTGGTGCAATTCATGCCGATGGACGACAGTTTGACGGATCCTTTGGCAGAGATCGACCAAGACAGCGCCACGCCGCTTCTTGATGCCGCGCGGGCCGTTGGAAAGACGGAAGACACCGCTAAGACCGCTTGAGCGACCCGGAAGCCCTGCGCCACACGGATCGCATGCCACCTCCCGTTTTCTGATTCATGTTCCGCCAAAAGTGCTCTAATCTCCGGCGGACCATGAACTCCGCCGACCCCGTATCCTTGCCTAGTGACGACGCGCCAATCCTGCCCGATTGGCCAGTGTCCACACAGATCGACCTCGCTGATGAAGCGGCATCGGACGCTTTGGCACACCGCCTTTCCGTGGTGCTGGAACCGGGCGACACGCTGCTGCTGTCCGGCGCGCTAGGGGCTGGGAAAACCCATATTGCACGCGCTCTGATCCGAAGCTGGATGGGCAACCCGGATGAACCTGTCCCCAGCCCGACATTCACACTCGTGCAGACCTATGCGTCAGACCGTGGCGAAATCTGGCACGCAGACCTCTATCGTCTATCCGATCCGCAGGAGTTGGTTGAATTGGGGCTGGATGACGCATTTGGCGCGTCCCTCTGCCTGATCGAATGGCCGGATCGGATCGCGCCCGATTGGCCAAGGGCCTGCCTTTTGCACCTGGTACGCCAGGATGATGATACCCGCCGCGCCACTTTGATGGCTGCGCCCGGCGTTACGATGGCCACGCGTTTGGCCAAGGCTTTCACGGAATGATCGAGGCGTTTCTTGACCGGCACGGATGGGGCGAAGCGACACGCGCGCCGCTTGCGGGCGATGCGTCAGCGCGGCGTTACACGCGGCTTCAGATGGATGGCCAAACGGCGATCCTGATGGAGGATTCCGATGGCGCCAATCTCTTCCGATTTCAGAGGATCGGCGCCCATCTGCATAGCCTTGGATTGTCCGCGCCATTAACCCTTGCGTCGGACACCGAACATGGCCTGCTTTTGTTGGAAGACCTTGGCGATCTGACCCTGTCCCACCTTTTGGTTAAGGACCCAAATACCGCGGAACGGGCATATGCGGAGGCCGCCGCGATGCTTCCACATCTGGCCGTTGATCCACCATCCGGACTGGACGCTCCGAACGCTGCGGGCATGGCGGCGATGACGGGCCTGACCTTTGATCTACTGCCGGACAGTGATGCCCTTCGAAGCAAGCTGATGACTGCAATGACCGAAGCATTGGAACGCCATGCATCTGGCTTGCGCACCCTCGCGCTGCGCGACGTGCATGCAGACAATCTGATCTGGTTGCCGGATCGCCTTGGTGTCGCGCGGATCGGTCTGTTGGACTACCAGGACGCGATGATGTTGCCAGATGGCTATGATCTGGCCTCCCTGCTTGACGATCCGCGCCGCGACGTGCCCGAGATCTGGAAGACCTCGCTTGTGACAGACCATGCGCGGTTCAACACTCTGTCGCTTCAACGCAATCTGCGGATTTTGGGCATCTTTCATCGGCTTGCCACGCAATATGGCAAACCGCAGTATCGCGCCTTCCTGCCGCGCACAGCGGCGCTTGTGGAACGGGCAGCGCAGGAATTGCCCGCGCTCCGTCAACCCGTGGCAGAGCTTTTGGATCGAACCGCACATTGGGCCGCGCCATGACCGCGCCCTGCTTGATCCTGGCCGCTGGGTTTGGAACGCGCATGGGGGCCTTGACCGCAACGCGCCCCAAACCGCTGATCGAGGTCCGTGGGCAGAGCCTCTTGGATCACGCCATGGGCATTGCGCGGGGCGCAGGATGCCGAAAGATCGCAGTTAACGCCCACTATTTGGCAGATCAGATCGTGGATCACTTGAAGCAGGACGACACGGTGCCCGTCCTGATCGAACAGCCCGACATTTTGGACTCCGGCGGTGCGGTCAAGAACGCAGCCGCGGTGCTGGGACACGACCCAATGCTGACCTTGAACGCCGACAATGTCTGGCATGGGCCCAACCCGTTGGCTGCCCTCAGCGCCGCTTTCGATCCGACGCGCATGGGGGCCTTGCTGCTTCTTCTGCCCTGCGAAAGGGTTGTTGGCCGCAAGGATGGCGGAGATTTTTCGATCGACACCGCCGGTCGTCTGACCCTCGACAAAACGCACGGCGCTTACGTCTATCTTGGCGCGCAAATCCTCGACCCCGCGCCTTGCATCGCCGACCCTCGCAACGCCTTCTCGCTCCGGAACATCTGGGCGCAGCTGGAAGACCAAGGGCGGCTGTTCGGGCTGGTCTATGACGGGCAATGGGCCGATGTGGGCCACCCCGAAGGCATCGCCCTTGCCGAAGCCATGCTGGAGGCTGTCGATGTTTGACCCCAGCGAAACACCCCGCATCTTCGCGACTCCCTTGGGCGTCGATTTCTGCGCCGCCTTGATCGACGGGGTGGACGCGCGCCTGGCGGGCCAGGGGCCCGAGGCGCTGGCCCGCGTTGAAATCTTCGTCGCGAACGCCCGTATGCAGCGCCGCCTTCAAGCGCTCTACATGCAACGCGGCCCGGGCTTGTTGCCGCGCATCCGGCCGATCCTGTCGCTGTCCGAAACCGCAGACCTCGACGGTCTGCCGCCCGTCAAATCCCCGCTTGAGGTACGGCTTGAGCTTGCGCAACTGATTGCACGGTTGATCGACGCGAACCCCGACCTCGCCCCCGTGCAGCGCTTTACGATCTGGCCGACAGTCTTGCGGATTTCATGGGCGAGATGGTCGAAGAAGGTGTTGGCCCGGCCGATCTCATGGCGCTCGACATGGGGAAGCATTCTGAACATTGGGACCGCGCGCGGGAATTCCTCGGGATCGCCTCTGCCCTTCTGGCGCAGGATGACCGCCTGATCCCCGAGGCGCGACAGGCCATGGTGGTCGATCGGCTTGTGGCCCAATGGCGGCAAAACCCGCCGGACCATCCGATGATCGTTGCGGGGTCCACCGGCTCTCGCCGCGCGACGTTCCGGTTGATGCAGGCGGTGGCAACCCTGCCGCAAGGGGCCGTGATCCTGCCGGGGTTGGACACCGATCTGCCGCGCGCGGTGTGGCGGCGCTTGCTTGAGGACCGCAAACGCGAATTGGCCGGCGAGGATCATCCGCAATATCGCCTAGCGCGCGTCTTGGACGAGGCGGGGATGGATCCCGCCGATGTCGTTCTTTGGGGAAGCATACCCCCGTGCGACCCGCGCGGAACGCCCTCGTTTCCCTGGCCCTGCGCCCGGCGCCCGTGACCAACCAATGGCGCTCAGAAGGACCCAAGCTTGCGAACATTGCTGGCGCAGTGGCAGACATCACCTTGCTGGAGGCCCCTCCCCCAGGCCGAAGCCACGGCTATTGCGCTACGCCTGCGTGCCGCGATTGAAGACGGCAAACGCGCAGCCCTGGTGACGCCCGACAGGCGGCTGGCGCGAAAAGTGACGGCACAACTGGATCGTTGGCGTGTGAAGCCCGACGATTCCGCAGGGGACGTGCTGGCACAAACCGCACCTGGCCGTTTCCTGCGCCAGGTGGCCGAAGCCCGGACAGAGCCGTTGACGGCGGAGACGCTAGTTGCCCTGCTCAAGCATCCACTTTGCCATACCGGCGCCGAGCGCGGCGACCATACCCGCCGCGTCAACGATTTTGAGCTGCAGAAGCTGCGCAAGGGCCTCGCCTTTCCAACGACTGAGGCCCTGCTGGCGTGGGCACAGGAGCGCGAGAATGACGATGGCGCGGTCGCTTGGGCCGAGTGGCTAAGCCCTCTTCTTTCGACAGATACCCGCACCGGCCCGCAACCCATCGCGCAGCATCTTGAGGCGCATACGGCCTTGGCGCATCGCCTGGCCGGCGGACCGGGGACCGAGGAAAGCG
The DNA here is from genome assembly GCF_055693405.1 of Gymnodinialimonas sp. JB5-7. NCBI lineage: Bacteria > Pseudomonadati > Pseudomonadota > Alphaproteobacteria > Rhodobacterales > Paracoccaceae > Gymnodinialimonas > Gymnodinialimonas sp. JB5-7. Next base: position 1,416,041 of record NZ_JBVFUX010000012.1, on the reverse strand, counting down.
GTGAGCTTTACGAACAGGAGGCGGGCCGCGAAGCGGCGCGGCTCATGGCGGACCTCGCCGCTGATGCGCACTACGGCGGGTCCATGTCGGCCCGCGATTACGCTGATTTCTTCACCTCTCTTGCCCATGACCGTGAGGTTCGATTTGCGCTACGTCCCCATGCCGACGTGTTGATCTGGGGCACGCAGGAAGCCCGTGTCCAAGGGGCGGATATCACCATTCTCGCAGGCCTGAATGAGGGCACATGGCCCGGTGCCGCGGAGGCCGATCCTTGGCTCAACAGACCCTTGCGGGCAGAGGCCGGTTTACGCCTGCCCGATAGGGTGATCGGGCTAAGCGCGCATGACTTCCAACAGGGTATTGCGGGCAGCGAGGTCTGGCTGAGCCGATCCAAGCGCGATGATGAGACAGACACGGTCCCGGCACGCTGGGTCAATCGGCTTGTGAACCTTCTGGGTGGGGCCAGCCCTGCCTCCGCGCACGCGCTGAAGGAGATGCGCGCAAGGGGTGAGGCTTGGCTTGCGAAGGCGGCCAAGTTGACCCGGCCTGATGTGTGGGACCCTCCTGCGCCGCGACCTGCGCCTGCGCCGCTGTTGGGCGCTCGCCTGACGCAGCTATCGGTCACAGACATCGAACGGCTCATCCGCGACCCCTATGCAATCTACGCCCGCCGCATATTGAACCTGCGCCCTATTGATCCTCTGCGCGCCAGCCCGGATGCCCGGCTAAGGGGCAATGTCGTGCATGCCATTCTTGAGGAGTTCGTTCGCGAGACGTCCGAGGGTTTGACCCACGATGCCCCCGCGCAGTTTTCAAACATTGCCGAACGTATTCTTCTAGAAGATGCGCCTTGGCCCGCAACGCGCCAATTCTGGCGCGCGCGCTTGCACCGCATCCTGCCCTGGTATCTCGAACAGGAGGCTGGTCTGCGGAACTTGGCCGAACCCTGGATGCTGGAGCAATCCAAGCATTGGGATATTCCCGGCCTGTCGTTGCGCCTGACCGGAAAGGGTGATCGCATTGATCTGCTGCCGGACGGACGCGTGGCCATCTACGACTACAAGACCGGCAACCTGCCGACCGACAAACAGGAAATTGCGTATAACAAGCAGCTTCTGATCGAAGGGCTGATGGCCCGCGGCGGCGCCTTTGCCGAACGCCCGCTAGACGTCGCGAAGCTGGCTTATATCGGGTTGGGCTCAAAGCCGGAGATCCGGGAACAACCCGTCGATGCGGAGACCTTTGCGCAGGTCATGGATGGTCTGAAAACACTGATCACCCATTATCGTCTGAAGCAGGTGGGCTTCCCCTCGCGCCGGTCTGTGAAGGATACGCGGTTTGAGGGGGATTATGACCATCTCGCCCGGCTCGGCGAATGGGACGAGACGCAAGAGGCCAAGGTGATCCCGGTCGGAGGGTCGCAGGATGGATGACGCAACCCGCGCCCAGACCCGTGCTGCGCAGCCCAATATCTCAACCTGGTTGGGGGCCAATGCAGGCTCCGGCAAGACCCGTGTTCTGACGGACCGCGTGGCGCGGCTGTTGCTGGCGGGTGTGCGACCCGAACGCATCCTGTGCCTGACCTACACAAAAGCCGCCGCGATGGAGATGCAGAACCGCCTGTTCGAACGTCTCGGCGAATGGGCAATGAAAGACGATCCGACGCTGCGCCAGACCTTGGCCGACATCGGCGTCTTGGCCTTGGCGGACGATCACCTCGACACAGCGCGCACGCTTTTTGCGCGGGCAATCGAGGCGCCGGGCGGGTTGAAGATACAGACGATCCACTCTTTCTGTTCGTCCGTCTTGCGCCGCTTCCCGCTGGAGGCGCGGGTGAGCCCGGCCTTCACCGAGATTGATGAGCGGATGCAGTCGCGGCTTTTGTCGGACCTGCTGGACCAGATGGCCGAAGACGACAGCGGGCGGGCCGCCTTGGGCCTGATCGCCGAACATCTGTCCGACGATGAAGGCGCGGTCGCGCTGGCCCGCGCCGTTGCAGGCAAGGCGGAGGCGATGACGCCCCCGGCAAAGTGGGCCGAGATTTGCGATTGGGTCGGGATTGATCCAAGGCTGACCGAGGCGCAAATCATCGCGGACGTTCTTCAGGGCGATGAGGCGGATATTGCCCATGTCATTTGCGCGCACCTCGACCCGAGCACGAAAACACATGTGACGCTTGCAGAGAAGTTGAAAGCCATAGCCTGGGACAGGCCAACGCTTGAAACCATAGCGACGCTGGAAGCGATCTTCGTGTACCAATCCGGCGCGAAAATGGGTGAGCCGCGCATTGATGCCATCGCGAATGCGAAGGTGCGCGGTGCCCTTGGCGATACGATGGAGGCGGTGAATGCATTGGCGGAGCGTCTGGCCGAAGCCCGCCCGCTGCGCACCGGTCTTCTGACGGCAAAACGCACCCACGCCCTGCACCGGTTCGCCGACGCCTTTCTGCCGGCCTACGCGCAGGCAAAGCAGGCGCGTGGCTGGCTCGACTTTGACGACCTGATCGACAAGACACGCGCGCTTCTGTCAGACAGCCGCGTCGCGCAGTGGGTTTTGTTCCGGCTGGACGGGGGGATCGACCACATTCTTGTAGATGAAGCGCAGGACACCTCGCCCCGGCAATGGGATATCGTCACACGCCTGACCGAGGATTTCGCAGCCGGTGAAGGCGCACGCACCGACGTTGAACGTACGATCTTCGTGGTGGGCGACAAGAAGCAATCCATCTACTCGTTCCAGGGCGCAGACCCGGACGAATTCGACCGGATGCGCGACTATTTCGAGGCGCGCCTGAAAGCCATCGAGGCCCCGTTTCAGGATGCCGCGCTGATCCATTCCTTCCGCTCGTCGCCGCCCATTCTGGCGTTGGTGGACCGTGTCGCAACACGCCTCGGCGCCCCGGGATTGGGGCAAAACGTTCAACACGAAGCCTTTTTCGAGAAGCCGGGCCGGGTCGATCTTTGGCCGCATATCGCCCCGGCTGAGAAGGCCGAAAAGCCCAACTGGGACGACCCGCAGGACTTGGTGAGCGAGGATCACCATTCCTCAAGACTGGCGGAAAACGTAGCGCTCCGCATCAAGGACATGATTGAAAATCCCGTCGAATACGCGCTGGGCAAAGCGGTGACGGCTGGCGACATCCTCGATCCTTGTGCGCAGACGCTCGCCCCTGTTTCACAAGATCATCGCTGAACTGAAAGCGCGCGAACTGCCTGTTGCGGGCGTAGACCGGTCGCAACTCACCTCGCCGCTCGCCGTCAAGGATCTGCTGGCGCTGTGCCGTTTCCTCGCGACGCCCGAGGATGACCTGTCGCTGGCCTGCATGTTGCGCTCGCCCCTGATTGGGTTGAGCGAAGCGCAGCTTTACGATCTGGCCCATGGTCGGTCCGGGTATCTTTGGTCAGCCCTGCGCGACCGTAAGGAGGAATTCCCGGACGCCCATGCGATCCTGCGCGATCTGTTCAATCAGGCCGATTTTCTGCGCCCCTATGACCTTCTGGAACGCGCCCTGATCCGACATGACGGCCGTCGCCGCCTGATGGCGCGGCTGGGGCCTGAGGCCGAAGATGCCATCGACGCGATGCTGGCGCAGGCGCTGAGCTATGAGGCTAGCGAAGTGCCCTCGCTGACAGGTTTTGTGGGTTGGCTGGAATCCGGCGACGTGCAGGTAAAGCGCGACCTCAGCCAGGCCGAAGGGCAGATCCGCGTGATGACTGTTCATGGGGCAAAGGGGTTGGAAGCCCCCGTCGTGATCCTGCCGGATTGCGCCGAGTACAGGGGCCAAGGTGGGCGGATCAGGCTGCTGTCACCCGAGGGCGGTCCGGTGGTTTGGTCGCCCAAATCCGGCGAGGAAAGCGACGGCGTGTTGGAGGCCAAGGAGGCCGCCAAGGCCCGGGAAGCGGAAGAGGCCAACCGCCTGCTCTACGTTGCACTGACCCGGGCGGAAAGCTGGCTGATCATTGCGGCCGCGGGCAAGTTGGGCAGTGAAAAGAAGCCCGCCTCGTGCTGGTACAAGATCGTGGAAGACGCGATGCAAGACAGTGGCGCCCGCCCGTTGGACGTGCCGGGACTGGACGGGCACAGGCCTGCGCATTGAGACGGGGAAATGGCCCACTGTGCGCAAACCAGATCAAGGGGATGACACAGGGCACAGCTCTGCCGGATTGGGTCATGGAGCGGGTGAAGACGCCTGCCAAAGACAAGGACGCGCGGACACCATCTGATCTGGGAGGAGCAAAGGCGCTGCCCGGCGCAGGTGATGAAACCGCAATCGCGATGCGGCGGGGGTCGATCACGCACCTCTTGCTGGAACACTTACCGCGCTTGCCCGCGGCCGCATGGTCCGCTGCGGCCCCCGGCATTGCGGCCCTTCACGCCTCCGACGTGACCGATGCAGAGCTTCAGCCGATGCTGGACGAGGCGACACGCGTTCTGACCGATCCCGGCCTCAGCCATCTTTTCGCACCCGACACCTTGGCCGAGGTCGAAGTCGCCGGGCATTCAGCGACGTTGGACGCCCCGATGCTTGGAATCATCGACCGCCTGATCGTGGAGCCGCACCGGGTAACAGCGGTGGATTTCAAGACAAATGCAACCGTCCCGGCAAAGGCAGAAGAGGTTCCCGACGGCCTGCTGCGCCAGATGGGCGCCTATGCGGAATTGCTGCAAGCCGTTTATCCGGATCGGGAAATTGCCACTGCGATCCTTTGGTCGAGAACGGGAACCTTGATGGAACTGCCACACGATCTCGTGTCCGAAGCGTTGAAAAGCGCTAGGGGTGCTTGACCCGGACGACCCCCAACCATAGCTTCCGACTCCAATTCAAATGTGCCTGGAGGGCAAACCATGGCTACCACCGCCGTCACCGACGCCACCTTCGATGCCGAAGTGAAGCAGTCCGACATTCCTGTCGTCGTCGATTTCTGGGCCGAATGGTGTGGCCCCTGCAAGCAGATCGGCCCCGCGCTGGAAGAGCTTTCCACCGAATATGAAGGCCGCGTGAAGATCGTGAAGGTCAACGTCGATGAAAACCCGAATGCGCCGATGCAACTGGGCGTTCGTGGCATTCCGGCGCTGTTCATGTTCAATGGCGGTGAGGTCGTGTCCAACAAGGTAGGCGCTGCACCCAAGGCTGCCCTTCAGAAGTGGATCGACGAAGCCGTCTGATCAACTCGACCGTCGAATTCTCAAGGGCGCCCGATGCGGCGCCCTTTTTCCGTTTGCGCCAACAGTCTTTTCACCTGCGACCGTTTGACCATTTTCCCGATATTCCTATAACTTAGAGGCAGGGATGAGAGGAGACGACCGCAATGGCAACGACCGACCGCAGCCTCCGGGACATCGGCCCAGACAAATCACTGCTCATCGTCGACGACGATGAACCATTTCTGCGCCGCCTTGAGCGGGCGATGGAGAAGCGGGGTTTTGAGGTGGAAGCCGCTGGTTCCGTCGCGGCCGGGTCCGCCATCGCCACCGCGCGCCCGCCTGCTTATGCCGTCGTTGATCTGCGGCTTGAGGATGGCAATGGCCTCGACGTTGTCGAACGCTTGCGCGAAAAGCGGCCCGATGCACGGATTGTCGTGTTGACCGGTTACGGTGCAATCGCAACGGCCGTGGCCGCCGTAAAGATGGGCGCCACCGACTACCTGTCGAAACCAGCCGATGCCAATGACATCACCTTCGCCCTTCTAGCCGAAGAGGAAGAGATGCCTCCGCCGCCGGAAAACCCGATGAGCGCGGATCGCGTGCGATGGGAGCATATCCAGCGTGTCTATGAGCTGTGCGATCGCAACGTGTCAGAGACCGCTCGGCGATTGAATATGCACCGCCGGACCTTGCAGCGCATCCTCGCAAAACGCTCTCCTCGGTGAGGCTGGCTTACGCCATTCCTCTGCTGCTCGGCGCCTGCATCGGTGGCACTTCTCCGACGGTTTCCGACCGTCCGATCTTTCCGGTATCCTACGATGCGCAGGGCATTTCGGTGGATGGCTCTGGCCAAAGGATCGACTTTGGACGCGCGCAGGCAGGCGTGATTGAAACGATGACCCGGCTGCAAGGTCGTGCGCCGACAATCCTGCCGTGCGATCTTTCCACCCGCTCTGCCGCTCGTTGGCAGGACGGGCCTTTGCTGGTCTTTCGGAACGGAAATCTGGTGGGATGGAGCAATGAAGGGAATGGTGCCGGCGAAACCTGCACTCCCCTAGCGATCAATTAATCGCGTTTGCGTTTTTCGACCAGCAGGCCTTTGAGCGGCTGAGATACGCCACCAACGACAAACCCGAGCAGATTGCGGATCTTGTCGCCAATCGTGGCGTCCGTGCGCAGGGGTTCGGGCGGATCTTCCGGGTCTTCCATTAGGTCGCGCTGATCGTGCGGGATCACGGTGCCAGCTGCGACCGCGTTCAACAACGCAGCCGCCTCATCAGCCTTGTCGGCGGGGACGTGGATTTCCATCGGTCCGAAGGCAAGGCTGGCATGGGGCAGAGTATTCGACAGCTCCGTGCCCGGTGCGATGGCCATGATGTCTGCCCCTTCAAGGGCAGCCACCGCCATGCGGACCTCCATCAGGTCAAAGCTGGACGCGATTTTTACGAAGCCCTTGAATTTGGCCATGTCTGCTCCTGTTGGTTGCGCCCAGTCAGCCCGCTTTCGCGCCACGCTGCAAGTCTCGTTTCAGCCAGGTGACAAAGGTTTGCGCGCGTCGGCTGAGTGGCCCCGGCAGATGCAACAGGTGGTAGGCATAGCGTTCGCCGACTTCTTCGGCGAGTACTTCTAACCGGCCTTCAGCGATATCGCCTTCGACCAGCGCATAGGGTTGCGCCGAAACACCGCCGCCGGATCGACAGACCGGCAGAAGAAGCATGTTCGATTCCAACTCTGTCGCCTTCAGGTTTTCAACATCGACACCAAGGCTCTCAAGGCGATCGTTATATTCCTGGTTGGCGTCATTAAGCAGCCAGGGCAGCGTGTTCAGACGATCCCACGCCGCACGACCGCACAGTTTTTCAGGAACCGGGCCAAACTGGCCGGGCTTGCCGACGACGACCATCTTCGCCTCAGTCAGAACCGTTCCCTCCAAGCCTGGCCAGGGGCCTTCGCCATGGCGGATGACCAGATCAACGCCATCGCGTCGCAGATCAACAAGGTCTTGGCTTGTCTGAACGCTCAGCGGCACGTCCGGATGGGCAGTCCAGAAGGCGGCAAGGCATGGCATTAACCAATTCTCCGCAAAGCTGGGAGTTGTGGAAAGGATCACCGGACGATCCTCACGCCCTTGCCGTGCAGCGCGAACGCCGGCAGCAATCTCGGCAAAGCCAGCCCCGAGGTCGCGGGCCAGTTCAGCGCCTGCCTGCGTCGGCACCATGCCGCGACCCGCGCGGGTCAGCAGCGGTTGCCCGAACTCTGCCTCCAGCGTCCGTACATGGGCGGCGACGGCGGCGTGTGTCACGTTCAGCGTGCGCGCGGCCTCAGACAGCGAACCGAGGCGCGCCGCTGCCTCGAACGCGCGCAGCGCCGAGAGGGAGGGGATGTCACGCCAATCCATATGTTATCTCATCTGACATATTGGAAGTATTGCGGATCTCGGCCTTCGGCGCGCAAGAGGATATCAACATGGCAGTCATCTGAGAGGAACACGCCATGTTTGGAATTCTCGCGAACTCACTGAAAATCGCAACCCGGCAGGAGCGGAACTGGGATGCCCCCGACCATTGGTCGACCTATGATCATCGCACTTCGGCGCAACGCCACCGCGATGAAGCGGACCGTCGTCGGTGGCTGCGCCAGACCGGCATCCTGTGAAGCAGGGTATAAGTAGAGCGTCTCAGATGTGCGGGCCCAAATCCCTTTCCTGCACGATGCGCTTTAGAGATCGAAGCGCTTCAGGATCTTGTCGACACGTCTCCCGTCGGCCATCTGATAGCCTTCGATCTTGCCGTAATCCTCGAACCCACGGGATTGGTAGTACGTCAGCCCGCTTTCATTGTCGGCGCGGATATTGGCGTTGATCCATTTATAGCCCTTGGCCTTGGCGGCAGCCTTCGTCGCCTCCATCAACTTCGATCCAATCCCCAAACCTTGCTGCCCGGGCTTGGCAAAGGTCGCGATCTCGGCGGCCTCGGGCGGCAAATAACCTTCGCCTTTCGTGAACCACTGAAATCCAACAATCTCTCCGTTGGGCTTTTCAGCAACGATCCAGGATGACGTATCCGGATCAGTCTTCATGCGGTCGAGGAAGTATTGCGCTTCAATCTCGCCTGTCAGCGCAGTCGTGCCCCCAATTCTGATGACCTCGTTCAGGATTGCCGCCATTTCGCGGGCGTCAAGATCGTGGGCTTTGCGGACGGTGATCATAGGGCCTCCATCAATGCCGCGTGACGCGCGGTGAAGTCGGCGCGCACCTCGGATGGCGGGCGCAGATGCAGGGTGAGGCCTTGGGTGATTGTTGGATCGGGCTTGCCGAAGAATTTGTCGGCCTCCGCTTCGGTGAAACCCGCCAGTTGCGTTGCCTCCAGCCATGCGGAAATCTTGTCGGCCTTTTTGATCGTGGCCTTGACTGTTTTCGGCAAAGCGGCAGGCAGACCAAAGCGCAGGTGGATGGCGGCCGCCAATCGATCATCGAGCGCGCCGTAGCCGGGGCCAACCGCGGCTTTTACGGGGCTGATCATATCGCCAATCACATATTCCGGGGCATCATGCAGCAAAGCAGCCAGTCGCCATTTGACCGGCGCGTCCGGGGCCAAGCGCACATGGATATCCGTTACAAGGATCGAATGTTCCGCCACCGAATAGGCATAGTCGCCATGGGTTTGCCCGTTCCAACGCGCAACGAATGCGAGGCCGTGGGCGATATCCTCGATCTCGATATCCATCGGGGTCGGGTCCAGCAGGTCAAGCCTGCGACCAGACAGCATGCGTTGCCACGCGCGGGGTGGGTGTTTGGGCAAGGTGAACGCTCCGAACCGTTTTTGCGGTTGTAGCAAACCTGCGCGGTAGGGATAGCCCTACCCAACGCGCCACGGAAAGTTCTAGGTGATCCGTCGATGATCAGGTTAGCCTCTGCCCGCAACTTTAGATTGAACGGAGGATATTCCTTTATGAGCAAGACTGGAAAAGGCGACGGCGCAGGCCCCGGCCAAACCCCCACAACCACACCACCCCCGGCGCTGGCGGCCCTAAGGGCCCCAACACGCAGGAAGGTCCCGCGAGCGACAAGTAAGCCGCACGGATGTGTTAAATCATACGAAAGGGCCACGCCGCTCCCACGCGGTGTGGCCCTTTTCCGTTCATTTTTATGCGGTCATGTGCGCCGCATTGCTCAATATCCGCGGCGCTGTTATGGGGGCGGCAAGCAAGATTTTGGACGCGCCCGCAGGAGGCAGAAACATGACCGATTACGTCGTCAAAGACATCGCCCTGGCCGAGTTTGGCCGGAAAGAACTCGACATTGCAGAGACCGAAATGCCGGGCCTGATGGCCCTGCGTGAGGAATACGGTGCAGAAAAGCCGCTGGCTGGTGCGCGGATCGTGGGCTCGCTCCACATGACGATCCAGACTGCGGTTCTGATTGAAACGCTGGTCGATCTCGGCGCGGATGTCCGGTGGGCCTCGTGCAACATCTTCTCCACGCAGGACCATGCGGCGGCAGCGATTGCCAAGGCCGGCATTCCGGTCTTTGCGGTGAAGGGCCAGACGCTGGAAGAGCATTGGGATTATCTGGACCAGTCCTTCATGTTTGAAGACGGCCCCAACCTGATCCTCGACGATGGCGGCGACGCGACGCTCTACATTCTGCTCGGTGCGCGTGCCGAAGCCGGGAGAAGAGATCATCCCCGTGCCGCAGTCCGAAGAGGAAGAGGTGATCAAGAAGCAGATCGCCAAGCGTTTGGCGGCAAGCCCCGGTTGGTTCACCAAGATGCGTGATCAGATCAAAGGCGTGTCGGAAGAGACAACCACCGGTGTGCACCGTCTTTACGACCTGCAGAAGAACGGCCAGCTGCCGTTCCCCGCGATCAACGTGAATGACAGCGTCACCAAGTCGAAGTTCGACAACAAGTATGGCTGTAAGGAGTCGCTGGTCGACGGCATCCGTCGCGCCACGGATACGATGATGGCCGGCAAGGTCGCCGTTGTGATGGGCTACGGCGATGTGGGCAAAGGCTCTGCCGCTTCGCTCCGTGGCGCAGGCGCACGGGTGAAGGTGACTGAGGCCGACCCGATCTGCGCGCTTCAGGCCGCCATGGACGGATTCGAAGTTGTGCTGCTGGAAGAAAACCTCGACGCCGACATCTTCATCACCACCACCGGCAACAAGGACGTGATCCGTATCGAGCATATGCGCGAGATGAAGGACATGGCGATTGTCGGCAACATCGGCCACTTCGACAACGAGATCCAGGTCGCGGCGCTGAAGAACCACAAGTGGACCAACATCAAGGAACAGGTGGACATGATCGAGATGCCCTCGGGCAATCGCCTCATCCTGCTGTCCGAAGGCCGTCTGCTGAACCTTGGCAATGCCACCGGCCACCCGTCCTTCGTGATGTCGGCGTCGTTCACCAACCAGGTGCTGGCGCAGATGGAGCTGTGGCAGCGCGGAGATGAGTACCAGAACCAGGTCTACATCCTGCCCAAGAAGCTCGACGAGAAAGTCGCGCGCCTGCATCTGAAAAAGATCGGCGTGAAGCTGACCGAGCTGGACAAAGAGCAAGCCGACTATATTGGCGTGCCGCAGGACGGGCCGTTCAAGCCAGAGCATTACCGGTACTAAGCACCAAAGATGGCGAACCCGATCAAGCTGTGTTTCTTGCGCAAGCTAGAGCCACCTGAGTCGGGTTCCCATCTGATGCGGGTCCGGCAGCTTTCGGCGCTGATGGAAAAGCATGGGCCGGACGATATTGATGTCATCGTGCGGCCGGTTGCCACCCATAATCGGGTTCTGCGCGCTTTGACCATCGCTGCCTTGCCAAAAGATGTTGTCTTCATCGTGCCGAAACAGGTCATGTGGTATTGGCCTGCCGCTTCGCTTAAGGCGCTGCGCAAGAAGGGCCGGGCCGTGTTGGCCGATTATGTCGACAGCAATATTGACGTCATGCCGCCGGAATTTGTCGACGTGCATCTTTCGACATCATTTGTTGGAACGGACGGCCTTGCGAGATGGATCGAGGCGACCGGCGCCAAGGGTGAGGCGCGCACGCTCTTGCACAACGTGGATGCCCGCTTGCGTCGCCAGTCCGCCGAAGCAACCTGACGCCGCGCCAAAGCTGATCTATGTGGGATCAGCGCGCTCAACCCATTTACCAGATGACATCCGCCCGCAAGTGGACGTGATTGAGGGCGGCACACCCGCCGAATTCGAGGCGGCGCAAACGGCCCTGGCAAACGCGGCGGCACATTACTGTGTCCGCCCCGATCCGGCGGATGCCCCAAACCGCAAATTCAAGCCTTTCACCAAGGGTTTTACCGCCGCGTGGTGTGGCGCTGCGATGGTCGTCAACCGCAGCGTCGATGACGCAGAGGCTTTTTTGGGCGAAGACTATCCGTTTATGTGTGATACGCCCGACGTGCCCGACATTCAAAATGCCATCGCGCGGCTGAAAGACAGTTGGAACGGCCCAGATTGGGCTGAGGCACAAGATCGAGGTCAGGCCATGGCCGAGCGCGTTCGCCCCGAACAGATCGCGCGTGACCTTGAAACCATTGTTCGTGAGGTGCTGAGCTGACATGCCATTGTTCAAACGCAAATCATCCCGCCGGAAAATGCTGCATGCACCGGGATTCCCTCAGATCTCTGGGGCGGGGTATCGCAGTGTGTTGGCGGGGCTTGAAACGCAGGTGGCGCCCGACTGGTATCTTGAGATCGGCTCCCGCACGGGATCGTCACTTAAGGACAGAAAGTGCAGCTTTGTCGCCGTTGATCCTGAATTCAAACTGGTGCCCGATGTGTTCAACGCCTCCCGCGCGCAGCTGTTTTTTCAGGAAGAGAGTGACACTTTTTTCGAAGGCGGCTTTCTAGCGCGCGCCGGGATCAGCCCGCAATTGGCCTTCATCGACGGGATGCATCTGATCGACTATGTGCTGCGCGATTTTCGCAATACCGAAGCTGCAATGGCGGCGGGTGGCGTGATCGCGCTGCATGACATCTTGCCATTCAATGCCGAGATGACGACGCGCGAGCTGAGCGCGCTGGACGAGATCGATGCCTGGACAGGTGATGTATGGAAGATCATTCCGATCCTGCAGAAATACCGCCCCGATCTGGTGCTGGAGGTTGTCGGTGCGCCGCGCACGGGCATTCTTGTTGTCCGAAACATAGACCCGAACAACCGCACCCTGTTCGACGCTGAGCACGAGATCTTTGCCGATTTCCTAGAATTGGACATGGCGGATTACGGGCCCGATGCGTTTTTCGGCGCGTTCGAGTTGCAGGATCCGGATCGCTACATCGCCTCGCTTTAGGATGGTTTGATCGGGCAACCGTCAAACAAGATACGCGGCGCCGCGCAGGTGCGGCGGTTCGATCCCCGGTGCTAACGGGGCGGAATATGCGCGTCCGAGAAACCTGACCTAGGCCCAATTCGGGGGCTGTCTTCGGCCAGGTTTTCAAACCGTCGTCGAAGCGGTGCCGCCCTTGTCGAGAAGCCCCGCAGTGATGCATCGACAGGCTTTGTCCTGTGGCGGGGTTTCAGAAACGTTAACGATATGAAGAAAATGCGACGCTTCACGGGTCGATTTTGTGACAGACGCCACAAAGCCGCAATGAAACCGTTCAGCGTAAGGGAGGGTTCGTCATGGCTGGACTCAATCACGCAGAAATCGCGCGGTATCGTGCGGACGGTGTCCTTCACCCCGTCCCGGTCTTCACGGAACGAGAGGCCGCCGATCTGCGCGCCGAGGTTGAGGCCTTGGAGGCAACCCACGGCGATGGTGCGGGCGGTCACAGCCTAAGCCAGTTTTTCAGGGTGAATGGGCAATTGGTGATCCCGCTTCTGGCTGAGATCGCGCGCACACCCGCAATTCTGGATGCAGTGGAAGACGTTCTTGGCCCCGACCTTCTGGTCTGGTCGGTTGAGCTGTTCATCAAGGAACCCGGCGATGGCACCATTGTCACTTGGCACCAGGACATCACCTATTGGGGCATGGGCGAGACCGACGAGGAAGTGACCGCATGGCTTGCGCTAAGTGACGTGTCGGTTGAGGCCGGGTGCATGCGCTTCATTCCCGGCAGCCATGTCGGTGGCATTGTCAGCCATGAAGACACGTTTGACGACGCGAACCTTCTGAGCCGCGGACAGCAAATTGCGGGTGTCGATGAAGCGCGCGCGGTGCCCGGCCCGTTGCGCCCGGGTGAGATGTCGCTGCACCACGGGCGCTGCTTCCATGCCTCGGCGCCCAACCGCTCGGACGATCGGCGCATTGGTTGCGCGATCCGCTATGTCACGCCGGACGTGCGGCAGGGGTTGCATCGTGACTATGCGATGCTCGTGCGCGGGAAGGACAAGGCACAGGGTTGGATCAACCTTGCCGGGCCACGCGGTTTGTTCGACCCACGAGATCTGACCCTCTATAATGAGGTTCTGGTCGCCCAATCAGCTGCCTTGACGGCCGGGGCCGAAGCCGATGTGGCGATGTATGAAGGGGCCAAGCTGTGAGCGAGACCGTCAGTTTCACGCAGATGAAGGATGGCACGAAGGCCGACTACGAAATGCTCGAACGGCTGGAGAAGCCGTTCCTTGCTCTGACGGCGGACCGCGTACTGGACGAGTTGCGGCGGCAGGAGCACATCACCTTGGAAGGTTATCCGATCACTCGGCTGGACCATGGCCTGCAAAGCGCCACCAGAGCGGAACGGGACGGCGCGGACATCGACTGGATCGTTGGCGCGCTCCTGCATGATATCGGCGACGGGCTGGCCCCGCAAAACCACGATCGCATGTCAGCCGAAGTGATCCGCCCGTTCGTGCGTTGGGATGTGGCCTGGGTGGTGGAACATCATGGGCTTTTCCAGATGCTCTACTATGGGCACCATTATGGCTGGGATCGCAACGCGCGGGACCGCTACCGCGATCATCCCTGCTTCGAGAGCTGCGCGACCTTCTGCGAGCGCTGGGATCAGTCCAGTTTCGACCCGGACTATGACAGCGAGACGCTGGATCATTTTGAGCCGATGGTGCGTGAGGTCTTTGGCCGAAAGGCCTATGCGGCTGATGTTTTGCGCGAAGGCGAAGTCTCGCCGCTTGTTGCAGCATAAGCGCAGGGGACCGCCGGGACGTTTTTCCCTGCAACTTTTTCTTTCTTCGAAAGGGTGCGCGCGTTTAACCTCCGCGCGAGCCAGGCCGAAAGGTCCGGTGCGAGACATGAAAACACTAACGGGGGAGAAACCAACCCATGGGCAAACGTGACGATCTGATCGCGCAATATGCGGATGACCTGAAGAACAAGTGCGGCATGGAGCCGGACATGGCGCTGCTGACCAAAGTGACCATCGGCTGCGGCCCGTCGATCTACGACGCGGACGCATCGACTGTGGCGGCAACGCAGGCAGGCGAGCTGGAAACCGTGAAGAACAACTTCCTGATGAAGAAGCTGGGTTTGCCCGACAGCCCCGATCTGATGAACGCGATCAACTCGGTCATCGAGACCTATGGCCGTTCCGAGCGCAACAAATACCGCGCCGTGGTCTACTACATGCTGACCAAGCATTTCGGCAAAGAGAGCGTTTACGGCTGAGACCGGATGCGTTGACTGTTGAGGGCCTGCCCAATTCGGGTGGGCCTTTTTCGTTTGAGGAGTGGGTTATGCTTGAGCTGAGGCCAAACTGTGAATGGTGCGACAAGGATCTTCCACCGGACGCGGCGGAGGCGCGCATCTGTTCCTATGAGTGCACTTATTGCGCGGACTGCGTGGAACAGGTTTTGCGGAATGTCTGCCCAACTTGCGGCGGAGGCTTTCAACCGCGGCCGATCCGCCCACGCGGCGCGCATCGGGAAGGCAAGACATTGGGCTTGGGGCATCAACCCGCCAGCACCACGCGGGTGCATTCGCAATGGAGCGCGGCAGAAGTGGCCCATCTATCGGATCGCCTTGCCAAACTTCCGCCCGGCAAGCGCTAGAGCACTTTGCGATTGATTTGAATCGCAACCCGCTGCCTCGCGCCGATGGCGCGAACGCGGGAAGAATGCCCCAGATAAAACGCAAAGTGCCCTAGCATTTAGGTCAAATGCGAAATGCAATTCCTTTGCTGCAGGGCGGCATGAATGGCATAACGCTGTCGTCTGGCCAGTAAGGCGGACCCGAATTTCAGTTACACGAGCGGAGCGAGGCCGCGCGTGGGTGGATGGGGGGTTCCAAGGGGTCGGAACCCCCATTTCTATTTACGGCAAGGCAGTGTTCACGCCGCTGTGCCGCGAACGTGATTTCCTGTTTGAGACGCGACGCGACTAGGTTTGCGGCATCCAATCTCGTGCCGGAGGACAAGCCATGCGCGCTTTCACCCTTTCCCTTGCCCTTTGTGTCGGCCTTGCCGGCCTTGGAGGCTTCACCGCACCAGCAGAGGCGCAAGCCACTGCGACCGCCGTGGCCTCCGGCCAGTTCCAGGACGCCGACGCGCGCCATCAGGGCGACGGCACGGCGACGATCGCCACAACAGCGGACGGCGACACGATCCTGCAATTGTCGGAATTCTCGGTCACGCCGGGCCCGGACCTTGAGGTCTGGCTGGTGGTCGATGGCTCCCCCGCAACAAGCGGCGCGGTACTCGCGAGCCAGTGGGTATCGCTCGGGCGGCTGCAATCGCCGCAGGGCACGCAGACCTACAGCATCCCGGCGGATGTCGACGTAAGCGCCTATGGCTCGGTCGTTATCTGGTGCGAAGATTTCAGCGTGTTGTTCGCAACGGCCACGCTGAACTGAGTGTAGCCTAAAGCCCACCGAGGGTGCAGATCACCTTGAACTCATCCTCGGTCACCGGCTGCACGGACAAGCGGGAATTCTTGACGAGAACCATGTCCGCCAGCCGCTCGTCCGCCTTGATCTGATCCAACGTGACCGGAGTAGGCACCGCCTTTATTGCCTTGATATCCACACACTCCCACCGATCATCATCGGTGGTGCTGTCCGGGTGCGCTTCGGCGCAAACCTCCACGATGCCCACAACCGCCTTCTCCTTCTGCGAATGGTAGAAAAAGCCGCGGTCGCCCAACGCCATCTCGCGCATGAAATTGCGCGCCTGGTAGTTACGCACTCCATCCCATTCTTCGCCCGCCTCGCCCTTGGCAACCTGTTGATCCCAGCTCCAGGTTGAGGGTTCGGATTTGAACAGCCAGTAGCGCATCAGCCGATCACCTTCTTCCACTTCTCGATCCGCACTTTCTCAAAGAGGCCCGCCTTGGCGTAGGGGTCGTTGTCGGCGAAATCGTATGCTTCCTGAATGGTGTCGACCTCGATCACCAGAAGGCTGCCGGACATCTGATCGTCGGCGTCCAGCATTGGCCCCGCCATCACCAGTTTGCCGCTGTCCTTGCCATAGGCGAGATGCGCATCACGGTTGTCGAGGCGGGTTTGCAGATGCCCCGGTTTGTCGGTGGCAATGATGGCAACAAGCA
The DNA here is from genome assembly GCF_055693405.1 of Gymnodinialimonas sp. JB5-7. NCBI lineage: Bacteria > Pseudomonadati > Pseudomonadota > Alphaproteobacteria > Rhodobacterales > Paracoccaceae > Gymnodinialimonas > Gymnodinialimonas sp. JB5-7. The sequence goes on along the minus strand of NZ_JBVFUX010000012.1, from coordinate 1,399,440 downwards.
TGGCTTACTCCGGTTTGAGGGGACGGTTGAGAAGGTGGTCGAGCGCGCCGGCTATGTCCAGCCTGCCATCTGCAAGGGCCGCAACCGTGTCTGCGATTGGCGTATCAGCGGCACTTTCGCTAAGTTGGCGAGCGGTGTGCAGGCCCTCAACTGTGGTACCCTCAGGAAGAGCCTCGCCGCGCGCAAGGGCGAGGCCGAAACGGAAGTTGCGCGATTGCTCGGACCCGCAGGTCAGGATCAGATCACCAAGGCCGGACAGGCCGGTGAGGGTTTCTGCCTGGGCGCCTTTTCCAGTCGCATAGCGGGTCATCTCGGCAAAGCCGCGCGCGATCAAGGCTGCCCGCGCCGACTCGCCCAAACCCGCGCCAATGACAGCGCCCGCAGCGATGGCGATTACATTCTTGAGTGCCCCCCAAGCTCCGCCCCGATCACATCCGTCGTGCGGTAGATGCGCAGGGCCTGCGTACTGAGTGCGGTTTGCAGATGCGCCCCAAGGGCATCGTCTGCGCAAGCCAGCGTCAGGGCCGTGGGCAGGCCCTTGGCGATGTCGGCCGCGAAGCTGGGGCCGGTGAGTTGCGCGACCTGCGAGATGTGGGCTGCGATAAGCGACGTTGGTCCGGCACCCGTCGCGCGGTCGATGCCCTTCGCGCACGAGATGGCGGTTTGTGCGCCAAAGCGACGTGCAGCCAAAAAGCCGCCCAGAGTTTGGGTGGGCAGGGCGAAGACGGCGGTTTCGGCGGTACAGGTCGACAGATCATCCGTCGCGCGAATATTTACCGGCAGTTTATGGCCGGGCAGTCGATGGCTCTCGCCACCTGTGAAGGTCCCGATGTCGCGCGCCCAAAGGGTCACGTCGATCCCGCCCTCGGCGAAGGCGATGGCAAGGCCCGTGCCAAAGGCCCCTGCCCCGATGACATCCAACCTCATGCCTTGGCCCCCTTCTTGCCCGATCCGATCATGGGGGCCGCCGTTTCATCCAACGGCCAGCGCGGGCGCGCATTGAGGGCCATATCGTCCGTGCGCCCGGCCTCAAATGCGACTATCCCCGCATAGGCAATCATCGCGGCATTGTCGGTGCAAAGCGCGAGGGGTGGCGCAATGAACGGCAGGTCCGTGGCATCCTCCAACCGCGCGCGCAGCGTCTTGTTGGCCGCGACACCACCCGCCACGGCAAAAGCGGTGACATCCGATGCTGCCAGCGCGCGGCGCGATTTCTGGGCAAGCACATCTGCTACTGCCATCTGAAAACTGGCGCACAGATCGGATCGGTCCTGTTCTGTCATCCCGCCCTTCTCTGCCACCAGATCGTCCCGCGCACGCAACACGGCGGTTTTAAGACCCGAGAAACTGAGGTCGCACCCCGAGCGATCCAACAGGGGGCGCGGCAGCTTGAAGCGCTTCGCATCGCCCGCTTGCGCGGCCAGCTCGACGGACGGACCACCGGGTTGCTGCAGGCCCAAAAGGCGGGCGACCTTGTCGAACGCCTCGCCCGGCGCGTCGTCGATGGTGCCGCCGAGGCGAGTGAATGCGTCCGGCCCCTCCACACGCAGGAATTGGCAATGCCCACCTGAGACCAGCAGAAGCAGATAGGGAAAGGCGACCCCATCAGTCAGACGCGGGGTCAGGGCATGACCGGCCAGATGGTTCACACCGATCAAGCGGTTTCCCAAGCCCCATCGCCAGGCCCTTCGCGGCCATGACGCCCGACAGCACGCCCCCGATCAGCCCCGGCCCCGCAGTGACGGCAATCGCATCGACATCTGACAGCGAGACTTCGGCCTGCGCCAACGCCTGTTCAACCATCAGATCAAGCACCTCGGCATGGGCGCGCGCGGCGATCTCAGGCACAACGCCTCCGTAGGCTGCATGTAGATCCGTCTGATTTCGCACTGCGTTTGACAGGATCTGCGGCGCATCGCCCGAGCCGCGCAAGATGGCGGCGGCAGTATCGTCACAAGAGCTTTCGATGCCGAGGATCGTCAGGGTCATGGGCGCGCGCTGCCGTTGTCTGCCAAGCCCATGCGGGGTAACACCGTGGTCCATGGCTGTCCACTCGCGCCCCACCCTGCTTTTGACCCGCCCGCGCGCAGCATCCGAGCGGTTCGCAGAAGGTTTGGACGGGTTCGATGTGGTCATTGCACCATTGATGGAGATTGTTCCGACGGGTGCGCCGGTTGTGCTGCATGGTATCTCGGCCCTGATCCTGACTTCTGAAAATGCAGTCCCGTTCCTACCGCAGGCCGCCCTGACCGCCTTTTGCGTGGGCCCGCGGACGACCCATGCGGCATCCCAAGCCGGGTTTGATGCCGTCGAATCCGGTCCGAATGCTGAGGCGCTGGTTGCGGACTTGGTGGCGCGTCGCCTGGCGGGCACGCTTTTGCATGTTCATGGTCGGCATACGCGTGGGGATGTGGTGGGGCATCTGCGCGATGCGGGCCTCGATGCGCGTGGGATTGCCGCCTATGATCAGGCCATCCTACCGCCCGACGCCACGTTTCACGCGGCGCTTAGGCAGCCGGAGGTGCTTGTGCCCCTCTTCTCGCCGCGCTCCGCCGCCTTGTTCGCGGACGCGGCGCCGGAACCTGCTGAAAATTCAGTTCTTTTTGCGATGAGCGATGCCGTGAAAGACACACTCCCTGCAGCGCTCCAGACGCGTGTGAAGGTAATTTCAGAGCCCAATGGCGAAGAAATGCGCAAGGCATTGGAACCGTATGGAATGCGGCGGAATTCCCCTAGAAGCCGCTGCTGCGTCGTGACAGTTTGAACCGGGCTGACTCGGAGCCCCTGTCAGGTTACGTTGACAGCTTGTGTATGACAGAGATGAGGGGCCTCAGCATATGGCGAAGCAAACGTCCTCCCGTTCGGGCAGCCGGAAATCGCGCAAGTCGGACGCAGAAGAAAGTGTTTCGCCAGACGCAGAGAGCGTGAGCACTGAGGCGCGTGAAGGCGAATTGGGCGGCGATACGGTTTTGCTGGGGGATGATACGTTGGGCGAGGATGCCGTGGCAGCCGAACCCAATCCTGGTGATCGCGTGACGATCGAGCCGGGCGATACAACGGCGGCCCAAGGCGCCGATGATGACCCCGCGCAAACCGAGATTGTGGAAGATACCGCCCCAGCTGAAGGTGCCACTACGGTCGAGGAGGCGCCCGCTGCGCCCGTGACGGTGGAGCGTGTGGTGGAACGGACCGGCCCGGGGTTTGGTCCGCTCCTGATCGGGGGTGTGGTTGCAGCGGCCCTTGGCTATGGGGCCGCCCTGTTCGGATTGCGGCCCAGTGAGGCCCCCGAAGCTGACCCGACCCTGACGGCCGCCTTGGAACAGATCGAGACTCAGCAAGGCACGATTGCCGGATTGCAGGAACAGATCGCGGCGCTTGCCGCAGCTGAACCGCCCGCAATGCCCGAGGTGGATTTGTCCGGCATCGAAAACGCAATCGCAGGCGTTGCGTCCGATGTTGCGGGCGTCGGTACAGCGGTTGAGGCATTAACCGGCCGCGTTGTGGCACTTGAAGAGCGACCGGTCTTCACGGGCGAAATCGATGAAGACAGCGCGGCGATGGCCGCCGCCGTCGAAGCGCTTGAAGGCCGGCTGGCGGAAGAACGCAATGCCGCCGCCGAGGCAGTTGCCGCCGCTGAAGCCGCGCAGGCCGCTGCTGCCGCCGAATTGCAAGCAGCCTCCGACGCGGCACAGGCCGCAATTGCCGAGGCGCAGGCCGAAGCACAAGCCACTGCCGCCGCCACACAGGCGCAGGCCGCACTGAGCCGCGTGCAAATCGCCATGGCCGCCGGTGATCCCTTTGCTGAGGCACTATCGGGTATGGATGTCGAAGTGCCTGACGCTTTGCAGGCCGTGGCCGAAACTGGCGTGCCGACACTGGAAGACCTGCAAGCCGCCTACCCCGCTGCAGCCCGGGCGGCACTTGCCGAGGCCAACCGAGAAACCGCCGAGGATGGCGTGATGGGCGGGCTTGGCGCGTTCCTGCAAAACCAGCTTGGCGGACGGTCCGTTGTGCCGCGCGAAGGCGATGACCCGGATGCCGTGCTCAGCCGTGTCGGCGCCGCCGTAGAGGCGGGCGATCTTGCCTCGGCCCTCACCGAGATCGAGAGCCTGCCTGAAGGCGCGCGCAGCCTTTGGCGGATTGGGTCGCACAAGTGCAAACCCGCGCCGACGCAGATGCAGCTCTGGCGGAGCTTGCCGCCACGCTCGACAATTAAGGAGAGCGGGACATGCTCTGGTCGCTACTGAAAATCATCCTGTTCATCCTGATCGTCGTCGGCCTCACCCTTGGCGTGACGGCGTTGTTCGAGATGGACAACCTTGGCACTCTGATCGTGTTGGGTACCGAGTACATCATCACGCCGGTGAAGGCCGTGATCGGTGCGCTTGTGCTGCTGCTGGCGGTTTGGATCCTGTTCAAGGTCGTGGGCCTTCTGGTCGCCACGTTGCGCTTCCTGAACGGGGATGAGACTGCGGTCAGCCGCTATTTCGACCGCCGCTCGGAACGCAAAGGCTTCGAGGCACTGAGCGAGGGCATGATGGCGCTGGCCGCGGGCGAAGGCCGTCTGGCGATCCGCAAGGCGGAGCGGGCGGGCAAGTATTTGAACCGTCCCGAACTGACCAACCTCGTGAAAGCGCAGGGCGCGGAAATGGTGGGGGACCGGGTGCTGGCGACCGAGACCTTCAAGGCATTGGTCCAGGATGATCGCACCCGGTTTGTCGGCGTGCGCGGGCTGATGAAGCAGCGGCTTGAGGAGGGCGATACGGATACGGCCCTGAAACTTGGGGAAAAGGCTCTGGCGCTGCGCCCTAAAAATGCCGAGGTACAGACCACTCTTATCTCGCTGCAATCACGCCATGAAGATTGGCAGGGAGCGCGCGGCACGCTCGCGCAAGCGCTGAAATCAGGCAATGTGCCCCGCGATCTGCACCGTCGCCGTGATGCTGTTCTGGCGCTCGCCCATGCGCGTGAGGCGATGGCTGAGGGGCAGGTTGTGACCGCCACCCGCGATGTGGCCGAGGCGAGCCGCCTGGCCCCGGGCCTTGTGCCGGCCTCCGTCATGTCGGCGCGTCTGGCAACCGAGGCCGGGAACAAGCGTCAGGCCGTGAAGACCATTCGCAAGGCCTGGGATCAGGCCCCGCACCCGGACCTGGCCGCCGCTTTCGCGGATATCGAACCCGATGAGACCCCTGCCTTGCGCCTGCGCCGGTTCCGTCCCCTTCTCGCCAAGCATCGCGGGCATCCCGAGACCAAGATGCTGGAGGCCGAGCTGCAGATTGCGGCGGAGGATTTCCCGGCCGCGCGCCAAGCGCTCGGCGATCTGGCGGAAACCAGCCCCACAGCGCGCTCTCTGACATTGATGGCTGCTATTGAACGGGGCGAAGGCGCGGAAGACCGCGTCGTTCGCGGCTGGTTGGCGCGCGCTGTCACAGCCTCTCGCGGGAACCAATGGGTCTGCGGAAATTGCGGGCACGTCCATGAGGATTGGCGCCCGGTTTGCGGCAATTGCGATAGCTTTGACACGCTGGATTGGTCCGAAGTGCGCCAATCCGAGGCTGCCTTGGCCGGCCCGGCACAGATGCTGCCGTTGATCGTAGGCGCATTGGAAGACCACTCCGCACCGGCAGAAGATGCTGATATCGTGGAGGTCCCCGAAATCGCACTTTCGACAGACGACAGCGTGACAAGTGAAGACGCGACTTCCTCAGAGGTTGAGGACGCGGATGTCACGGTAGAAACGCGAAATTAGGTCTATTCAACCCGCGCGCGCCTTGCTAATAGCGCCGCGGTTACGCCGCTGTAGCTCAGATGGTAGAGCACGTCATTCGTAATGATGGGGTCGGGGGTTCGAGTCCCTTCAGCGGCACCACCTTCCAATCCAGACATGGTTAGAGACATCCGATAGGACCTTAAATATAAGGTCTTTGCGGTATCTCTTTGTCCAGCAAGGTCCATCCAAGGCCCGGGACATGTACCCCCATTGGGGGTATAATCTGGGGGTTTCGCGAAATACCCCCAAGGACGATACCCCCAACCATGCCGTTGTCAGACACACAGATTCTGAAACATCAAACCGCGCGATAAGCCTTTCAAGCTCGCGGATTTCGACGGACTGCACCTTTTGGTCAATCCGAGCGGCTCGCGCTTGTGGCGGTTCAAGTATCGTTCAAGCCGTTTCCCTTGCACGCGAACTCCAAGCCCTGAGCAGCCAAAGCGCTTACCTATTCCCCAGCCTGCGCAACCTTCAACGCCCCACGAGCGAGAACACCCTGAACGCAGCCCTCCGCCGCATCGGCTACACGAATGAAGAAATGACCGCCCACGGCTTTCGCGCGACATTCTCTACATTGGCAAATGAGAGCGGCCTGTGGAACCCGGACGCCATCGAACGGCAACTCGCCCACATCGAGGCCAACGCCTTCCGCCGCGCCTATGCGCGGGGCGAGCATTGGGAGGAGCGGATCAGGATGATGGATTGGTGGGCTGGATAGCTGGAGGAGCGGCGCGCAGAACGCTAGACGCGCCCGGCCCTCTTGAGACCAATTGGGACCCTGTGCCAGACCATGTTCGCTATGACTTGGCGTGGCGCACCCTTGGATGGGCATGGAAGAGACCAACACTTGGACCCGAGTGAATGACCGACGAAGGACGAGACCCGCTGATCACAAAAGCGGTAGATCTGGCACTGGGCGAGCTGGCCTAATGGAAAAGGCCTCGGATACTGAAGGGAATTTGCCCCGAGCCGTTTCAAATCTTTATGGAGTTTGAAAGGAAGCTCAAATCCTTTCGCGGCGACATTGAAGCTCGTTTGCGAACCATTTCAACCGAGGAGCTTATGCAGGGCTACTGCGACGCAACCGGCCTTCAGACGAACCCCTTCGCCTTTGAGCACGGTATCCATCACAAATTATCCGCCTGTATCTGATCGCTGACGGCGGCCACCCCGGATTGGTTTGCAGGAGGCTGGGCCGTAGACGACCGCCTTCCCCAAAAGGCGCACTGGCATTCTGCCGTAGGTGATCACCTTGGCAGAGGCCGCGCTCCTGACGGTCGGCGTTGAGCCTCGGACCGTGGACTACACAGCCCTGTTCAGATCCTACAAGAAAGACACGCGGACAGATGAGGTTCTGTACTTTCTGGAGGACCGGTTCGAAGAAATCGCCCGGGTTGAGGGAGGCCGCCTTGCACCACTTTACCGAATCTATGCTTCAGCGGGGCATTGTAACCATGGCAGTGGAAAAACACGGGCTCTTGTCTGAGGACGACATCGGGCGCGTTTCCAAGGAGATTCAAAACGCGGGCCAGATGATTGGGTTCTCTCTCACAGATAGGGTGCTTAAGAAGACGTTACGCGGCGGATTTAGACAGCTCGGAAGCGATGCACGCGCGGCGATTCAGGGAAAATAGGGACTCAAGAACGGCATTTTTTGTTATACTTCAGAGGATAATTTTTTGACCTTGAGTGCCTCAACACCTGTCAGGACAAGGTGAGACTGCGTGCAATCGATTGAGATTGGAACGCACAATGAAAAACGCACCTGACTTCCCTCGCACCGGCTTTGTCCGTCTGGCCCAGATCCTTGGGCAGGACGGCTCCATCCCTGTTTCGAAATCGACATGGTGGAAAGGGGTCGAGGACGGGCGTTTCCCGCAGCCCATCAAGCTTGGCCCCCGGACGACTGTTTGGCGCGTCGAAGAGATTCGTGCCCTCTATGAGAACGACAGCAATGGCTAAGCGTCCGCCGCTTGATGGCGAGAGCCGCGAGGTACTTCCCGATCAGTTGGACCTGTACGCGGAAATCGGAAATTCTGATTTCCCAGCCAGCGAAGTCGCCGAGGCGCCCTGCGCATTTTGTGTTGAAAAGTTCATGTCGGATATCGACGTCGCTGCGCGCTATTCCGTGTCGCGGTCCACAGTCTGGCGTTGGGTCGATGTCCGCCCAGGCTTTCCTAAACCGAACAAGCTGAGCCCCGGCACGTCCCGTTGGCGCATGAGCGAACTTGCTGCGTTTGAGAAATTGGTTGCGAAGGCCCCGCTCCAGTGAGCCGGTCTTACTCGATATCGCGAGTCAAAGGGCATTGGGTTTACAGTGTCGAGGACCTGCAAACGATGTTCAAGGTAACCGCGAACACGGTTTCCAATTGGGTCGGCGAAGGATTGCAGCCGTCTGACGTTCCGGCACCCTACCGGTTTCGGGGTGCCGTTGTGCAGGCATTCCACAAACACCGAGCCGCAAAGAACAAGCGCATTTTGCGGCCAGGTGCGTTCAAATGCGTCACTTGCAAGGGTCATGTGGTCCCGGAGATTTCAACCGTTGAGGACCTCAACCTGCAGGGAAAACATGCGTTCCGTGCGATCTGCCCAAACTGCAACAGCGATGTCATCATGCTATCGTCTGAGGCAGATCGCGACATCATTTCGGCTCGTCGCAATCCCAGTACCAGCCTGGACCACCGACACGAAGCGAACAATCCAGACTTCTTCAAAAAACAAGTTGCTGCCAACCCGATGGGACGGATGGGCACGCCAGAGGAAGTCGCCAGCGCGGCCGTCTATTTGGCGAGCCCGGCGGCGAGTTTTGTATCTGGAACCAACCTGGTGGTAGATGGGGCGCTCACGCTGGGTGTGCAGTGCTAAATTCCTTGACCGCGCAAGTTATTGTACATGCGCAAATCGCGGCAAGAATGGTCCCCTTGGGAGCTCAATTACGCGACCTCTCTTGTTGAGCCTTGGCGTGCCGGCACTCACACGACGCGCATCGTGAGCAGCGCCGCTCTAGGGCACTTTTTTGCACGCTGACCGTCTTAATCAATCGTGGCCTATTTCCATTGGGAAACACCAAACCCTTTCTGGAGATACCTTGTGCCAGGTGGACGAGCATTTTGCAGGTACGGCGTTAGCGCAAGAAACGCAGCAAATATACCGAATTAGACAGCGCTTTTCGGTTGCTTGGCCTTTGGCATTGGATAGCGGCAAATGTCTCCTTCGGCACGCCGCAGCGCGGCATCTTCTGGCTCTACTGAACGTCTGCTTCGGGCCGAAACACAAGAAAACCGTTGTGTACTCTTGCGCCAAAGGGTTCGCCTAAGAGCGATCAGTCGTCAAAGTAAGCCCGGTGGGTGGTGTAAATGGCGTCGATCGTGGGTGTAAGTCGGTTCAGATGCACCCGCAGGATTTCATCTGCTGTATGGGCATCCCCGTTGAACAACGCAGTCGAAAGCAACTGATGGTCTTCATGGAGCGCAGCCATCGCATCCTTGCTCGTCAGCGCCAACATGCAAAGCCGGTCAACCTGCGCCTTGTTCTCGGAAATAATCTCGAACGCAAATACTTGCTTAGCTGCAGCACACAGAAGTCTGTGAAATTCGTAGTCGAGATCATGGAACGCTCGCGCATCCTCTGCGGCCACGGCATTTGCCTGATCCTTCAAGTTGGATTTCAGCTCAGCATCTATTGAATGGTCTCTCTCCAAGGACGCAGCGCGAACGACCTCCAACTCCACCGCTGTACGGACGAACCGGGCGTTTGCGATCAACTGGCGTGAAAAAGGGCGCACAACTGTCGCGCGTTGCGGACGAACCAATAGCAAGTTGAGCTTAGCAAGCCGTGTGAATGCTTCTCGAACTGGCTGTCGCGACAACCCGAACGACTTGGCAATTTCCGATTCGGAGATCTTGGTGCCCGGCAGCAAATCCAACTGGGTAATTCGCGCGTAGAGTGCGTCGAATACCATATCGCTACTGGTTGCCCGATCGAGTGTGTCTATCCCTGCCATCGCTTGCACATCCTGCCTAGGTTTCTCAGCACTGTGGCAGAGCAATCGGGAAAAGAACAGGTTAAATTGGGATACTAGAAGCTCAATTATTCCCCGATAGTCTTATCGAAAGCGGCTTTTTCACGATATAGGATCACATATTTTAGTTGACTAGTATCCCAGTTTGAGGTTTGGCTGACGTCTTAAGGGAGGCTTGAGACGTCAAAAGCAAGCATGACCGAATGCGGCAACGGGATCCTTGTGACTCCGAAGCCCGTCCCGGCCCTGTCGGGATGAAAGACAACAAATTGAATCTCATCTGGGAGGAACGAATGTTCAATTTTTCGATCAAGACGATGGCTGCTACGGCTATCCTGTTGGGAAGCGTCGTCACGGTGCAGGCGCAAGACGTCACACTACGCGGTGCAAGCATGTTCGACGAGGAGCATGCCTTTACGCAGACTTTGCGAGAATTCGAACGTCTCGTGGCCGAAAACTATGACGGTGAAGTTGCCTTTGATCTACGCTTGAATGGCGAACTGGGCGTTGAATCGGACTATGTGACGTATCTCAACCAGGGTGTCGCAGTCGACTACACGATCCTCGCCCCCTCCAACATGGCTGTATTCTCTGAGTCGATCCCCCTGATGGATATGCCCTTCCTGTTCCGCGACTTGGAACACTGGAATGCGGTGCTCTCTTCAGACGTCCTTTCGCCCCTCGAAGATGACCTGCGCGAAGCGGCGGGCATTGTAATCGTCGGCTACCACGGCGGTGGCGTACGCAACCTCGCGTCCGCTGCACCGATAACCAACATGGAAGAACTGGCTGGACACCGGATGCGTGTGATGGGTGCTCCGATCCAAGCCCAAACATTCGATGCTGTTGGCGCCGCACCGTCCGCTATTGCCTATAACGAAGTATACAACGCAATCCAGACAGGCGTGATTGCGGGCTTTGAGAACGAAGCCGCTTCGATCCAGAACCTCAACTTCTACGAAGTTGCGCCGCATATCTCGCTGACCCAACACACGATTACGGTGCGCCCCATCGTGATGTCGGCAGCCACGTTCGACGGACTGCCTGCGGACCTGCAAGACGCCATCATGGCGGCCGGGGCAGAGGCTGGCGCCTTTGGACGCGCACTTGAGAGCGGCGCAGATGGCGAAATTCTGCAAGAGATGCTCGAGGCAGGCCAGATCGAAGTGCACGAATTCGAAGGTCGTGAGCAAATGCTCGAATTGGTTCAGCCGGTTCAAGATGCCTACGCAGCAGAGCTTGGTGCGACCGAACTGCTCGAAGCCATTCGCGGTATGTAATCTCCCAACTGGCGGGCGAGGAGATTATACCTCGCCCGCCGGATCATCGCTTGACGCATCGCGGTCCGACTTCTTCGATCGAGGCAAGATATGCTTGGAACTCTACTCGACCGCTTTTGCGCGGCCCTTCGCGTCGCGCTCGGCATCCTCATGGGCGCGCTGGCTGTGCCGGTCGCAATGCAGGTCCTGTCACGCTACACCGGAATAATTCCAACATACCTCTGGACCGAAGAACTGGCGACCTTCCTCTTCGTCTGGATCGTCATGATTGGATCGGTCGTCGCAGTTTGGGATGGGACGCATTTCGACGTTCGGATCACGCCCGACGCACGAAAGCCGATCTTTCGGCTGATCCAGAACGGCACCGTCCACCTCGCCATCATGATCTTTGGGGCGTTGTTCCTGTTTTATGGCATCGAATACACAGAATTTGGCGGCAATCAGCGCTCGGTAATGATGCGCGCGAACCTCGCAATCACACACATCTCGGTTCCGATTGCGGGTGGTCTTTGGTTGGTCCTGTCGGGTTACCGATTGGTCGAGGACTTCGCGCAGTTTTTCAGTCTCGGGAGGACGCTAAATTGATCCTCGATACCGCAACCGCGGCGATCATGTTGATCGCGGCATTCCTTGCTCTGATCTTCATTCGCGTTCCTGTGGCGTTCGCCCTCGGGCTTGCCACAATCCCCGTCGTTCTCCTCGAATTGCGGCTGACCCCGTTCATAGTCCTCGACAGGATGTTTCAGAGCTATAATTCGTTCATCCTGCTTGCAGTGCCCTTCTTCCTCCTCGCGGCCAATCTGATGAATTCGGGCAAGGTGACAGACCGTCTGATCGAATTGGCCCGCGTGCTGACAGGTTGGATGCCCGGCGGTTTGGGGCATGTAAATGTCGCGGTCTCGATGCTTTTTGCGGGCATCTCAGGCTCATCCACCGCCGATGCAGCTGGTATTGGCAAAATCCTCATCCCCGCCATGCAACGCGAGGGTTATGACACCCGATTTGCGGTGGCGATAACCGCGTGCTCATCGGTTATGGGTGTCATCATCCCACCGTCGATCCTGATGATCGTCTGGGGCGGGGTCATGCAGATCTCAGTCGGTGCATTGTTTCTTGGCGGTGCCATCCCAGGGCTTCTGATTGGTCTGGCGCTGATGGGCACGGTCTACGCGTTCGCCAAAATCCGCAACTACCCCGTGACAGCCACGCCAAATTGGGGCGAGTTCTGGTCAGCCTGGAAAGGTGCGGCTCTTGCGCTGTTGACCCCTATCTTTGTGATCGGCGGTATCGTGGGCGGTATCGTCACACCAACCGAAAGCGCCATTATTGCGGCGGGCTATGCATTGATCCTTGGAATGTTCGTCTACCGCACAGTCACGCCCAAGGATCTGGGGCATATCCTTTATGACACTGCCCGGTTCGCGGCCATTTCGCTGTTTGCAATCGGCACAGCTTCGGCCTTCGGCTGGCTACTTTCGTTCTACAATGCGCCACGCCTCCTGGTCAGCGTTCTCACGGCCTGGGAATTTGGCCCGTTTGGAACTGCCTTGTTGATCGCACTGCTATTCCTTCTGTTTGGTCTCTTCATTGATGCCATCCCAACCATCATTATCCTCGGCACTGTCCTGATGCCGGTGGCACAAGCCGGTGGCCTTGATCCGATTGCCTTTGCAATCATCGGAATCGTCTCGCTCGCCTTTGGCCTCGTCACGCCACCTTATGGATTGTGCCTGTTGATCTCGGCAGCAATCGGCGGGCTCAACGTGGTGCAAGTGCTGCGTGAGGTTGTGTTCATCCTGGCCCCTATGTTGATCATCCTGATCCTTTTATCGGCCTTCCCAGAGATCATCCTCTGGCTCCCCCAAACGCTGATGCCGGGCGCGTTCCCAGAATGATGCTCAGAACCGCTTCGTCTCAAGATTTACCCGTGCGCAACTCGCATTCCGCAAAGGAAGGACAGACATGAAACTGACTGATAAAACCGCCATTGTGACCGGAGGTGGTCGCGATATCGGCCGGGCAGTTGCAATCAAACTAGCTTCGGAAGGGGCGAAGGTTGCCGTAAACTACTTCTCCAGCTCTGCCGGGGCGGACGAAACTGTGGCTGAGATTAAGGCGGCGGGCGGGCAAGCCTTTGCAATGCAAGGCGATCTTAACAATGCGGTGGAAGTTGAAGCCCTCGTTTCCAAAACACTAGAGACCTTTGGAAGTATCGATATCTTGGTGAACAACGCCGGCGGCCTGATCGCACGCAAGACGATGGCTGAGATGGAGCTGGACCATTGGGAGGCCGTGATGCGCCTGAACCTCACCAGCACCTTTCTGATGACGAAAGCCTGTCTTGAAAAGATGACCTCAGGCGCAATCGTCAATCTTGCAAGCCAAGCTGGCCGCGATGGCGGCGGACCGGGCGCTGTGGCCTATGCAACATCGAAGGGGCAGTCATGACAATGACGCGCGGCCTGGCCAAAGAAGTGGGCCCCGATATTCGCGTCAACGCGCTATGCCCCGGCATGATCGACACGGATTTCCACAACATCCACACTCCGGATGCGGGCCGTCGCGGGTTTGAGACAAACGCGCCTTTGAAACGCCAGGGTCACGTCGACGACGCCGCCAACCTTGTATTGTTTCTGGCGAGCGACGACAGCGCCTTCATCACAGGAGCCAATATCGACATCAACGGCGGCATGCTGTTCTCCTAGTCGAAGAAAGAGCCGACCATGTCTGAATTTCCGATCGTCTCAACCGGTGAAAATGTCACCCGACAAGTGTTGTCGGATCATCCGGATCTGATGGTTGTTGCTTTTCGTTTCGCTGCGACAGGCGCCTTCGGTGAGTTGCATAATCATCCCCACGTTCAATCAACCTATGTCGAAAGCGGTCGATTTCGCTTCACACTCGGCGATGCGGAGCAGGTTTTTGAATCAGGCGACAGTTTTGTCATTCCTTCGGGCCAGACCCATGGCTGCGTCTGTCTTGAACCCGGAACTCTGGTGGATTGCTTCACGCCCCGCCGCGACGATTTCCTGTGACCAATATGCGCGTTCTGGCAATCGGCGAATGCATGGCCGAACTTGCGCCTTCTCGACAAGCTGGGGAGTTCTCCCTCGGCTATGCGGGCGATGTCTTCAACACGGCCTGGTATCTCGCCCGGGTTGCGCCTGCGCTTGAGGTCCAATTCCTGACTGCCGTGGGTGTTGACCGTCTCTCGGATCAGATGGTCTCGTTCATGGAGCAAAGCCGCATCGACACGACGCACGTTGCGCGTCACTCTGAAAAGACCATCGGCCTATATATGATCCACCTGGAGAAGGGTGAACGCAGTTTCTCCTACTGGCGTAGCCAGTCCGCAGCGCGCCAATTCGCATCAGATGTTCCAGCACTAAACCGTTCGATGACGTCCGCCGATCTCATCTATTTCTCCGGGATCTCGCTCGCCATCCTTGATCGGCACTCTCGAACCTTGTTCCTCGACGCCGTGAGGGAGCACCGCGCATCTGGTAAAACCATCGCCTTTGACACCAACCTGCGCCGCCAATTGTGGGGTTCCGCCGAAGACATGATGGAAACCACTATGGCGGCTGCGAAATGTGCGGATATCGTCTTGCCTTCGTTCGATGACGAAGCGGCTTGGTTCGGAGATCGAAGCCCAACCGATACACTTGAGCGTTATGCAAAGGAAGGCGTCCCGCAAATAGTTGTCAAAAACGGCGACGGCACGATCGAATTTCAAGACGGTAACCAACGCGATGTTGCCGAGGTTCAGCCTGTATCAAATGTGATCGACGCAACCGCAGCAGGCGACAGTTTCAACGCAGGTGTTTTGGCGGTTCTTTTGCAAGGGAAAAGCCTGCGTGCCGGAATTGAATTCGGATGCTTCATTGCCCGTCAAGTGGTCGCAGGCAAAGGCGCACTGGTACATGTGAACGTCCCCTCAAACGAACATGCATATGCAGAAGGGTGAGGTCAAATGCAGCAGACTTGGCGATGGTTCGGTCCCGCTGATCCCATCAGCATCGCCGACATAAAGCAGACTGGGGCAACCGGTATCGTCTCTGCCCTACACCACATCCCGAACGGGCAGGTTTGGACCAAGGCCGAAATTCACAAGCGGCAACGCGAGGTGGAAAACCCTGGGGGCATTCCATCCGGGTTGAAATGGGATGTTGTTGAAAGCCTCCCCGTTTCCGAGGCCATCAAATCAAAAAACGGTCCGGTGTCGGCACATTTGGACGCCTACAAACAAGGCCTCCGAAACCTGGCCGAGTGTGGCATTCGGACCGTCTGCTACAACTTCATGCCGGTGCTCGATTGGACTCGTACGGGCCTTCGGCATCCGTTAGGGAATGGCGGGTACACGATGCGCTTTGACATCGTTGATTTTGCGATATTCGATTGCTTTCTGCTCCAAAGGCCGAGCGCGCTCTGCGACTACACCCTGGAAACGATAGAAGACGCGCGCGCGCGGTTTGCGACGTTCAGCGATCCGGACAAGACCACTCTCGTCGAGAATGTCATCGCCGGTCTGCCCGGGGCAAATGACACCTGGACACTTTCCGGCATCCTCGAAGCGCTCGCGGTCTATGAAGGCACCACTCCGGATGATCTGAGACAGAGCCTAATCGATTTCTTGTCCGAAGTAATTCCAACCGCAGAGGCGCTCGGCATGAGGCTCTGCTGTCACCCGGACGACCCGCCATTCTCGCTGCTCGGTTTGCCTCGGGTGCTGTCCACCCTCGAGGACTTCACACGCATTTTGAACGCCGTTGACAGTCGCTCCAACGGGGTAACCTTTTGCACCGGATCGCTTGGCGTTAACGAAGACTTCGACCCGCTTGAGTTCATTGATCAGCATGGGCATCGCATCCACTTCGCTCATTTGCGAAATACAACGCGCGATCGCGCGCGCGACGGAGCCAAACGCAGCTTCATGGAGTCGGAGCACCTACATGGCGACACTGGCATTGTCGAAACCGTGCGAGCCCTTTTAGCGGAAGAACGACGGCGGAAGGCCGAAGGTCGGGACGATCACAGTATTCCGATGCGACCAGACCATGGGCACGCACTGTTACATGATCGCTCTGGTACAACCCTCCCAGGCTATCCGTTGATCGGACGGCTTAGGGGCCTGGCAGAACTTCGCGGCGTCATATTGGCTTGCAGTTGACAGGGAAATCGGAGCGTTAGCGGATTTCTGGACGCAGTAGTCTTTTCGGGAACTGCATTGCTACCGATCTTTTGTGGGCCAGGATAAGGGTGATCGCAGGTTCCAGCTCCAAAACACTGGCCTGAGTGCGCCGAAATCACAGCCGCATCGAACACCTATCTTCGATTGGTCCTGAGCAAGTCTTTGGAACGTCCGCTTTAGCGAAGCCGCGTTGCAGCTACCGAAGGAGGTTTCAACTTCCGCTTTGGGCCGCTATTCATCCGGTTGGCTGGCAGTAATTGCCGACGCTGCTATGGTCTTCATCGACCTGACATAGGTTTCTTGGTCCCACCCGCATTCTCCGACGAGGCGCTCCCAATTCTCTACCGAGAGGAACACCCAAAGAAGATCGGTTGCGGACTTCTTGGAGAGGTCTCGCCTAAGCTTACCATCTGCGCCCAGCGCCTCGACAACTGCGGCGCACCCGTGCCGGACGGCTTTCATGCGGTCTTCCCAAGCGGCAGCGGCCTCGGCGTCGCTTGCGCGCATGGCACGCAGGGCCACGGATACGCTGTGAATTTCGGGGATGTAGTTGCACCACGCTGTGACATAAGCATCCAGCCTTGCCAGCCCGGCTTTGATAGCGCGGCTTTCAGCCAAGCGGGCATCCACGTTTTTGACTCCATCGATGTACTTCGTGGTCGCGACTAAGAGCTCTGCACGGCTTGCGAAATGCAGATATAGCGCCTGACGGCTGATCCCGGCGGCCTTGGCTATGTCGGACATGCTGACCTGGTCGGCTCTGGCTTCCAAGAGTTTCCATGTTGCATCGAGGGCGCGCTGGCGCGTGTTCAGCGAAGGGCTTGACATAGTGTCAAGTTGCATCCATTTGACACGATGTCAAGTTTACAATGTGTCAAGTGAGGCTAGAATGAAGGTCATCGTTTTTGGTGCGACCGGAACAGTCGGTCGGCTTACCGTGCAAAGTCTTTTGCAGGCCGGCCACACCGTCACGGCGTTCGCCCGCACGCCTGAAAAGCTTGGACTGGCAAATACCACGCTTAAGTTGATCGCTGGGGATGCCTTGAACGCGCAGAACGTCAACGATGCTGTTCGCGGCCATGATGCGGTTATAGTAACGCTGGGTGCTGGGATGTCCCGCAGAAGCGTCATTCGATCACAGGGCACTCTGAATGTCGTCAAAGCAATGCAACTGCACAACGTGCGGCGGCTAATCTGTCAGTCGACGCTGGGTGCACGCGACAGTTGGGGCAATCTGAATTTCTGGTGGAAGCGCGTCATGTTTGGGGCTTTGCTTGCGCCGGTCTTTCGCGACCATGAACTGCAGGAGCACCTTGTTGAGGCAAGCGGCCTTGACTGGACCATTGTGCGACCCGGAGCCTTCACGGAACAGGCGACCCGGCGTGTCGTTGTCGAGGACGTGCCGATCACAGCGCGCGGGCTTGATCTGAAAATCGCGCGTGCCGATGTCGCCCGCTTCCTGACCCGTCAAGTGGTCGAGCGGTCATATATCGGTCGCGCAGTCGGTATTTCTAGTTGAAGAGGCGAGCAGCATGATTGAGGTATCTTTGGCGTGTGCGGCCTTCATCGCGGCTTTGGTAGCGGGTGTCTTCCTTAGCTTTTCGGATTTTGTCATGCGCGGCCTTGCGCAGGCACCCGATGCACATGGGGCAGACGGGATGGTTGGGCTGAACCGCACAGTCTATCGATCCATTTTCATGGTTGGATTGCTGGGGCTTGTTCCGGTCGCGGCCCTGATTGCGGCTCTTGCGATCTGGCGACTTTCAGGCGCGGTCCAGATCCTGTGCATTGCAGGGGCGCTTGCCTATCTCGTAGGTGTGCTTCTGGTCACCGTCATGGGCAACGTCCCCTTGAACAACCGGCTTGATGCGATGGCCAATAAACCGAAAGAAATATCAGAGTTTTGGCCGATCTATGCGAGCCACTGGACGAAGCTGAACCACGTCAGGACGGTGACCGCCGTAGTCACAGCGGCAAGTTGGATGGCGGCGGCGCACTTACTCTGATGGACTTGGGGTTTGTGACTTTTGGGTCAATCCTCAACGCCGCGCTGGGCGAACTCAGACTCAATCCTAGATAGGCGGTCTTTCCAAAGCTCAATCTCTGCGGTGCGCTGATGATTGAGGAGCATTTCCGGTTGGTGGACGACCTGCGAGCGAAGTGTTATGAGCCCCACGAATTCGAGGATGCAGCGTCGGATTGGATGCAACACCTGATCCATGTCTCCGAACCCCTGGGCGTCGAATGTCTCCGCTGCGCCACCGGTGGTCAGTGACAAAAGGCCGTAGCGCCCGCGTAGAACGCCAGTGTCGAACTTGCGACCTCCGCCATAGGCAACACCAGAGGCGAGCACACGGTCGATCCAGCCTTTCATGATCGCAGGCATTCCTCCCCACCAAAGCGGAAACTGCCAAATGACCAGGTTGGCATTCAGCATCTTGTCCTGTTCTTGCGCGAGGACTGGAACGAAGGCTCCTGTTTCGGCCGCGCTCCGTTCCTCAGTCTGCAGCCGAAGAACTTGCGACGATGGCTTGGGATTAGAAAAGTTCTTGCGGTCTGACACGGGGTCAAAGGACGTCGCATACAAGTCAGTAAATGTTACGCTCCAACCATTGTTCTCCAATGTGGATACCGCCGCCCTCGCAAGGGCGGCGTTGAAGCTTTGCGGTTCAGGATGTGCCAGAACCACGAGAGCCCGTTTCGGGGGATCAAGCCGCACTGGCAAACTCATCTCCGTACAGAGTCGCAAGGCGCGGGTCTGCCTTTACGCGGGACAAATAGCTGGCGAGCTCAGGGAAGGCCTCTGTGAGCTTCTCTTCGAGATGCACTTCCCAGTGCAGGCAAACGCCGAGATAAAGATCAGCAAGCGTCAAATCTTGCCCCGCGACGAAACCGCCGTCACGAACCTGGTCCGCCACGAGGCTGAAGTATTTGTGCAGGTCCGCTTCGGCGATCGATTTGACGGCCGCTTCCTGATCCGGATCGTTGATGAAACGCGATGGCATAAAGACGCGGCTCCATGCCGGGTGGATCGTTGCATATCCGAAGATGAGCCAGCGCAGCGCCTGTGCCCCTTCGTTAGACGCCAGATCAGGCATCATCCCCGTTTCCGGATGCCGCGCGGAAAGCCAGAGATTGATGGCCGCGCCTTCGACCAGTGACTGATCGCCTGTATCAAGCGCCGGAACCTTGCCGAGTGGGTTGGCGGCCTTGTGGTCTGCATTCTCTTCAAACAACGCTAGTGACACTGTGTCATGAGGAATGTTCGCAATTTGAAGCATCGCTTCAACTGCCAAAGAGCAGGTTCCGGGGATGTGGTAGAGTTTCATGGTTTATCCTTTCTGGTGTTGGATGGTCAGTGGCAGCCGCGCAAGAAACGCGGCCAAGTTGGTACAAGAACCGGTGTCTGTGGGTAAAAATTGCCGGGTGTCAGGCCGCGGCGGTTTGGGCGTTCGGGTAGTCCGAATAGCCCTCTGGACCTGGCGTGTAGAACGTGGACTGGTCCGGCGCGGCGAGAGGAATACCCTCGGCAAGGCGGGTCACGAGATCGGGATTTGCGATAAAGGGCGCGCCCATTGCCACAGCATCAGCGCGTCCTTCATCGAGCGCCGCCGTGCCAGCCGTGAGGTCAAGGCCACCGTTGAGAATGAACGTGCCCGAATAGGCCTGCCGCAAATGATCCGCCAAAGTGGGATTGGCGGTCGCCATGAAGCTTTCGCTTTCGTTGGATGGCTCGAGCACATGCAAATAGGCCAGTTCTCTTTGTGAGAGAGCCGCAGCGACATGGGAAAACAACGCCTTAGGATCACTGTCGGAAATCCCAAAGACGGCATTGGTCGGCGAGATCCGGACACCGACACGGGCCGCGCCGATGCGCGCTGCCATGTCGTCCACGATTTCAAGCAGTAACCGCGCGCGATTTGCGACGGTGCCACCGTACTCGTCGGTGCGACGGTTTGTGCTGTCGCGCAGGAACTGATCGATCAAGAAGCTGTTCGCTGCATGGATTTCAATACCGTCGATTCCTGCTGCGACGGCCCGCTCCGCGCTGTTTAAGAAGTCGCGAACAACGTCCGCGATCTCAGCTCGAGTCAGAGCGCGTGGCGTGACGAACGCTGTTGAGTTGCCCTGGCGATCCGGGATTTCCCCCGAAAGCGCGACGGCTGACGGTGCGACAGGTTGAGCTCCGTCGATGTAATCGGGAATGACGGCACCGCCCATATGCCAGAGCTGCATGAAGACCCGTCCGCCAGCGGTGTGAATGGAGTTTGCGACCTTGGCCCATTCGGTTTGTTGGTGGTCGGTATATAGTCCGGGCGCGCCCGGCCAGCCATGACCCATTCGGCTGACGGCCACCGCTTCGGTGATAATCAGACCAGCCTCGGCCCGCTGACCGTAATACTGGGCAACGATGTCTTGTGGGGCACCGTCGGCGTCAGAGCGGCCGCGCGTCATCGGTGCCATGAGTATCCGGTTCTTCAGTGTGTACCGTCCCAACTCAATCGGGTCGAAAAGGGAATTCGCCATAGTCTATCTCTCTCCTTTTTTTCAGATGAAAGAGAAACTGGTATTTCCCAGAAAAAATATTAGTCTAGCATTTGGCAATTGATATTTACCTTGGAGAAACAATGAAAGCCGACGGAATTGGCGAATTTCTGGCAGTCTCTCTTGCGGGCTCCTTCACAGGTGCGGCCCGTGCTCTTGATGTGTCGGTGCCACATGTCAGTCGGCAGGTGCAGCGTCTTGAGGCAAAACTTGGTGTTGTTCTTTTTCAGCGTACAACGCGGTCTGTGCGTTTGACTGACGCGGGTCAACGGTTGCGACAGCACTGCGAGCGAATTTCTCAGGACTTGGATCTGGCTTTAGACGAAGTGCGCTCTGGGCAGGTGACGCTGTCTGGTCGCGTGCGCGTCGCCGCACCAACAGGGTCTTTTGAGAGCGGCTTTATGGCCGAGGCCCTGGCTACGTTTGCCTGCGATCATCCTGATATCGAACTGGACGTCGAGTTCAGTCCTCGGTGGGTCGACATCATAAACGACGGCTACGATCTTGCGATCCGGGCAGACACCAGCGACCGGGCCGGCTTGACATTTCACCCACTTGTGGCGCGACGGCGCGTGGCCGCTGCCAGCTCGCAGTACCTAGAGGAGCATGGCAAACCGCAAAGACCGGCGGACCTCCGCCATCATGAATGCATCAAGACACATACCAATTCCTGGTCATTTACCGAGAACGGGCGCAGGCGGGAGGTAGCAATTCATGGCCGGCTGCGCTTCAACTCCGGTCCTGCCATTCGCGCCGCCTGCGAAGCAGGTTTGGGTGTGGCCTACATGGTTGAGGATGGATTTGATGACTCGATATCCTCAGGGCGAGTTGTGCCGGTTCTGGAGGATTTTTGGCGCGATGACGCCGTCATCCATGCCGTCCATCCTGAGACCGAACACCTCCCCAGCAGAGTTTCAGCACTTCTTGAACACCTCAAGCGAGCGGCACAGCACTAGTGTCATCCGTTCCGAGTTCTGACCAGATTGCAGACGCGACGTGCCCCATGACCTGATCCTTTCGCCGGATAGCGAAAATCTCTGTATGCCGGGTCGGAAACCCCTCGACTTTCAGCTCGATCAGTTCGCCATTGCGAAGGTCGTCTTCGATGAGGTGGCGCGGCATGCCGCCCCATCCAAGACCCGCCTTAATGACGGATTTCTTTGTGGCAAAGTCCGAGACCGTCCATCGTTGCGCCGTTGGAATGACGTCGCGGCTTTGTTCAAAAGCTCGACCGCCCGTTCCAGCGACGACGACCTGTGTATATCCCTGCATCTCGGCACGGGCGCGGATGCCTGGCGATTGTGCGACGGGGTATTCCTTATGTGCCACCGGGACTATGGATACGGAACCTACGGGCAAGGTCTCGACTTGCTCGATTGGCACTCCGTCCAGTCCCGCGATCACCAGGTCTGCCTCGTCTTGCATGAGGCGGGCGATCGGCCCGCCCATCATTTCGCTGGCGACCTGGATATGCGTACTTGGAAAGCGCCCGCCCACGTCGGCCAGCAGGCCAAGAAACGGGTCGAGTGACAGCGTCGCGGTTACAGCGACACGAACAATCGGTTCAAACTCGCCTGCTAGGCTATCGGACGTTACTTTCAGCGCACGGAATTGCTGCAGCACCTTCAAGGTTTCACGGTGAAACACTTCACCTTCAGCAGTCAGCATTGGGCGGTAGCTTTCCCGAGAAAAAGGTCAAAGCGCAGCTCGTCCTCCAGTTTCCGAATCTGATGACTGACCGCAGATTGTGCCTTGTTCAGGCGCTCCGAAGCTGCACGAAAGGTTCCTGTCGCGACGATCGCCTCGAATGCGGCCAACTGATTCAGCGTCATGATGCGCTCCAAATGATCTATTCTTTGGATCATAACCATGAAAACTCGATGTTATCAATTTGTTGGATTGGCAACTACGTCTTAGGCTCAACGCAATACGGAGCCTGCTATGAAACTCTACTATGTACCCGGCGCTTGTTCACTCGCGAGCCACATCATGCTGCATGACGTCGGGGCAAACTTTGACATTGAGTCCGTCGATACCAAAGCCGGGGTCACGGACAGTGGACGCAACTACATTGACATCAACGCAAACGGTTATGTGCCCACGCTCGAAACTGATACCGGTGAGATCCTGGTCGAAGGTGTAGCCATCCTCCAGTATCTCGCAGATAACAACGCGGAAAATGCCTATGCGCCAGCTCTTGGCACCATCGAACGCGCGCGACTACAGCAATTCCTTAACTACGCGGCAGCAGAACTACACAAATCGTGGGGACCGTTGTTCAACGACGCCACAACAGATGCGGAAAGGGCAGCGGCCCGGGACAAGGTGAAGGGGAAGCTTTCTTACCTTGAGTCCGTCTTGTCCGACGGGCGCGACTATTTGGTCGACAACACTTTCTCGGTGGCCGACGCCTACACGTTTGTCATGGCCTACTGGGCCAACTTCAAAGACATCGACCTTGCGACTTGGCCACATCTGTCACGCTACGTGGATCGGATAGCTGGTCGTCCATCTGCTCAGGCTGCGTTCAAGGCCGAGGGGCTGGCGTGATGACCAAACAACACGAAGCCCACGTGAAGGACCTGATGCAGCGCTATTTCGATGGGCTCTATCAGTCCAATAGTGCGGTGTTGCGCACCGTGTTCCACCCTGATCTTGCCTATGTGAATGGTACGGCGGGGACCTATGAACAAATGGGGCTCGAGGACTATATGGCCCGGATCGACGCCCGGACCCCGCCGTCGTCGCGCGGTGACCCCCGAGAAGAGGTGATCGAACGGATCACCTTCAAAGGGGATCAGATCGGTCTTGTCGAAGCGCGGATGACCATGATGGGCCGCAACTATCAGGACCTTTTGACAATCATTCAAACCGAGAAAGGTTGGCGCGTGCTGACAAAGGTTTTCTCGTTCGTCGAAAGAAAGCAGTAACACTATGCCCTACGTAAATATCAAGGTGACGCAGGAAGGCGGCACAGATGGCACCGGCCCAACGGCTGAGGAGAAGGCCCAGCTCATTTCTAGCGTAACCGATCTGCTAAAGATCGTCCTCAACAAGGATCCAGCCACAACGTTTGTTGTGATCGATGAGGTGCCGCTCGAAAACTGGGGCATACAAGGCCGCCAAGTGAGCGACATTCGCGCTGAGCGCGAGTAACAGTGCCAGGCCTCAAGGCACCGTGGAGCGCCGAATGCTGAGCCTGCCCTCCGACGCATTCGGCGCCCTCTTCTTCGATCTTTACTGTGCGGAAATCGTGTTTTGTCTCAATCGCGGCTTGTAGCAGCGCAGAGCAGGTCAAATGTCAGGAGGAGGACTAAGCTGATGGGAAATCTGATGCCTGTGCGATCTGCGAACAAGCGACATGGCCGGAACTTGCCGCGCGTAGCGCAGTTCACCATGCACCAGCGTGGCGATTCATGCCGGCAATGAATCGCACTCGTCCAAGGTCGTCGCGGTTCAGGGGATATGTGTGGATGTCCGTCGCGGTTCTAATCTGGTCCAGTTGGCTCGTGCTGACATCGGCGGGTCAAACCACTGCACTTTCGCTCGCCGACCTTGCCGTCTTTAGGGCGCTGATTCCGGCGCTGGTGCTAGCACCGTTTCTTTGGCGCCACCGGCAAGACATTGTACGCCTTGGTCTGGTGCGATGCTTGTGTCTGTCGGCATACGGCGCTCCATTCATCTTTCTTGTCGGATTGGGCCTGAGCCATGCACCCGTTTCACACGCTGGTGCGCTTGTTCCGAGGCTCATGCCTGTCTTCGCCCTTGCGCTTGGTGTGGTGTTCCTCGCTCGGAGACTGGGCATGCGGCAGTGGGTATCCGTACTCTTGATCCTGTCCGGCGCGGCGACAACCCTCTTGCACGGGACCGATCCCTTCGGCCACGAGGATTTGTGGCGCGGGCATGTTCTTTTCCTGACAGGCGCGCTTTGCTGGGCCAGCTTTACCGTGACCATGCAATCAACGGCGGTTTCGTCATTTCTTGCAACAGCGGTCGTTGGCTCTTTGTCTTGTGCTGTCCTACTTCCGATTTGGTTCCTTTCCGACCTGTCCAATTTGCGGGAAGCGTCATTGTCGGATGTGACGTTTCAGCTGTTGTTCCAAGGGGTCTTGTCTGGATTGCTAGCTTTATACGCCTTCAGTCGTGGCCTAGTGTTGATCCCCGATATGGCAGGCACGCTGTCGGCCCTCACACCTGGCGTAGCAACAATGCTGGCAATCCCCGTCTTGGGGCAGGTTCCTGATGTTGCCGATGCCCTGGCCCTTGTGTTGGTGGTGGCCGGGCTTGCCGTTCTGACGTCGGGGTCATCCACGGGTATGCATGCCCCAGGGCAGATAGATCAGACACCCTCATCAATGCCGACGGCCACCGCGCGAAACCAGAAAGTCGCCCGCTGATGGCAGATTTGGCCCATGACGACGGATTGATGCGTGAGGTTTGGACTTATGTCCAAAGGGATGCGCGCGCGTTGACCGCGGCGGAACCGTTTCTTTCTCGCATCGTGAGTAGAGTGATCCTCAGCGCGGGTTCGTTTCAGGATGCTTTGGGAAACCGATTGTCGGTCGCGCTTGCGAGCGCGGAATGCCCCAAAGACCGCTATGTAGAGATGTTTACAAGCGTAGTGGCCAGGCATCCGTCCGTTGCGTTCGATGCGGTGCAGGACCTTGTTGCGGCTTACATGCGGGACCCGACCTGCTCGAGCCATCTGCATGCCTTTCTGAACTTCAAAGGCTACCACGCCTTGCAGGTGCATCGCGTTGCGCACCGGCTGTGGCAAGAGAACAAGCGAGAGCTGGCATTCTGGCTTTCCAACCGTGCATCCGCGGTTTTTGGCACCGACATACATCCGGCGGCATGCTTGGGTGTAGGAGTCTTTCTTGATCATGGATCGGGTATCGTGATCGGCGAAACCGCTGTCGTCGAGAATGACGTCACGATTCTGCAAAACGTGACGCTAGGTGGGACCGGAAAAACACTGGGGGACCGCCATCCAAAGATCCGCAAGGGGGCCATGATTGGCGCGGGTGCAAGCGTGATCGGAAACGTCGAAGTCGGGTCTTACAGTAAGGTCGGAGCCGGAAGCGTTGTCTTGCAACCCGTCCCTGCGGCGTGCACGGCGGTTGGTGTTCCGGCCCGCATCGTGCGCCGCGATCCTGTTCACAATCCAGATGTGACTCCGCGCTCTGCGGATACTCACCTATGACCACGAAAGCGCCCGCTGTGCGCGATTTGAAAGAGGACAACTCGCGATGAAGATCCATCAAATCCGCAATGCAACACTCCTTGTCGACTTTGGAGACGTGCGGCTGCTTGTCGATCCGATGCTGGCCGTTAAGGACGCAATTCCTCCGGTACGCTTGTTCAAATATCGCGCGCGAAATCCGACTGTCGAGCTGCCAGACGGCGCATTCGACCTGATGGAAACGGCCACCCACGGCCTCATCACTCATTTCCAGAAAGGGCATTTTGATCATCTTGATCGGGCCGGGGCACGGTGGTTTCGCAGCCGAAATCTCCCCATCTTGTGTACACAGAAGGACGCAGATGTGCTGTCGAAAAAAGGACTGCAAACGCTGCCGCTAAGGCGCGCCTTTGGCGTGGATCAGCAGTTCTTCAATGGAACAGTTCAAACAACGCCATGCACGCACGGTCGCGGCTTGATCGGAGCGTTGATGGAGCACGGTGTCGGCTATTTTATCCAGCTGCCAGGCCACCCGTCCTTGCTGATTACGGGCGACACGATTCTGACTTCCGAACTGATAGCTTTTATGAAAACGCATAAGCCAGACGTCGTTGTCGCTCCCGCCGGAGGAGCCCAATTTGACATCGGTGGCGAGGTCATAATGAACGCGTCAGACATGGTCGAAATCGCCAAACTCACACAAGGCGTCGTTGTTGCAAATCACATCGGGGCCATCAGCCACTGTAAAGTCACACGGTCTGACGTTTTGTCGGCAGCGTCGCGTGCCGGCCTCGAGGGGCGGGTTATCGCACCTGATGACGGTGCAACTCTGACATACGACTGAATAAGGAGATCCAATTGAGCTGAGTGGGCAGCTCACGAAATAAACCTCTTGGGCTTTGGATCGTCTCTCTTGGTGGTATCAACACGTGCCGTTTTGCGGTCAAACTCATTGCGAAGCCAGCTACCATCGCCTCGTGCTGTCGGTTTGCAGAGGGCCTAGTTTTCTAGTTACGCAAGGATTTTCGCGTTTGTCCGAGTTACAGAGCCCAAAAGGACTACAGGATCAAGCGAAGGCGTTGTAAATGAGAACTCTGTGTAAAAAACAACGACAAACAGCTGGAATGGCGCTGTATCGCAAATTTCATAGGTCTTGAAATGCGGGCTGCACATTAATGTCCGCTAAACGGGCTGCGAGCGCAGCATACCGATCGCATTGCGAAGGTCCGGTTTGGGCCGTTTTCAGCGTTCAACAGCATTCGGCAGGAGTGAAACGCGACCTAACTTCCGGTTGCTCAAGATTTCTGTAACGCCCTCCCGATATTGCTTGGCAATCCAATGCATGGCCGACAGAAACTAAGATCGCAGCTATGTCCGAGTAGTTTCCATCGACTTCAATGTAGCAAGTTCCAAGCAGTGGCTCCCCCATTGACGCATTCTCGACGTCGCATCGCACGGTTTCGCCCTGGAGTAGGTCATGCAAGAAGATAGCTGCTTGCCGGCCCAAACGAGTGTAGGGCTCTGGAGCATCGACACCGTACAGGCGAATTTCTGTCCTTGAGATCACAGTGGTGTCGGCGTCACGCACATATGCTGCACCCGTGATCTGCTCCGCTAGAGCGCTATCTGAAACCGCCGCAAACAGGGCCGTACCTACAATCAGCCGCATTTTCATGCTGCTACTTGCCATCGCGAAAACACTCAACTCCGACTACCACATTTTCAGTTTGCCGAAATCTTGCCAACCTGCAGGTTCGCGATCCTTAGAAGTCACTGTATTGGCCACAAGATACACCTAAAAGCAGAAACCGTTCAGAAGGCAGGAGAGCTCGCAAGAACCGTTTGGTTGTAGTGCGTCGTCGCCCCCGCTACAAATCCCGATAACCACCAAAAACGACAAGGCCATACCATGAGCCTCGCGGGGACGATCCTTCTAATAATCGCGGTACTGCCCTTTGTCGGCGCGCTGTTGCCGGGCCTGATGATACGGGCCGGGCGAAATGCCTGTGCGATTGCGACGGCTGTGCCGACCGCGCTTGCGCTGACGATGCTTGTCGTACTGGCACCGGCTGTCCTGAGGGGCGAGGTGATACAGGCCGAACTCGAATGGTTGCCGCAGTTGGGCTTGTCGGCCTCGTTCTTCCTCGACGGGTTGGGGCTTTTGTTTGCGGGGATGATCCTCGGCGTGGGCTTACTGATCATTCTTTATGCCCGATTTTATCTGTCGGGCGACGATCCGATGGGGCAGTTCTACACCTATTTGTTGCTGTTCCAAGGGGCGATGCTTGGGCATTGTCCTGTCGGATAACATCCTGCTTTTGCTCATTTTCTGGGAATTGACATCGCTGTCGTCCTTCCTGCTCATTGGCTACTGGAAGCACTTGCCAGAGGGTCGCCAAGGCGCGCGCATGGCGCTGGCGGTCACTGGGGCGGGTGGCCTTGCGATGATCGGGGGGATGCTGATCCTCGGCAATATCGTGGGCAGCTACAACCTGACCGACATCTTGCAGGCGGGCGACCAGATCCGCGCGTCCGAGTTGTACTTGCCTGCCTTGATCCTGATCCTTCTGGGCGCGTTCACCAAGTCGGCACAGTTCCCGTTCCACTTCTGGCTGCCGCACGCCATGGCGGCTCCCACGCCAGTTTCGGCCTATCTGCATTCGGCGACGATGGTGAAGGCGGGCGTGTTCCTGATGGCGCGCATGTGGCCCGCGCTCGCGGGGACCGACGAATGGTTCTACATCGTCACGACGATCGGCCTTATTACGATGGTGTTGGGCGCACTCATCGCGCTGTTCAAGGATGACCTGAAGGCGCTTTTAGCCTTCTCGACGGTGAGCCACCTTGGCCTTCTGACGATGCTTCTGGGGTTCGGCACGCAGGCCGCCGCCGTCGCCGCCGTGTTCCACATCATCAACCATCTGACCTTCAAGGCCGCGCTCTTCATGACGGCGGGCATCGTGGATCATGAGACGCATACACGCGACATCAAACGGTTGGGGGGCTTGCGGCATTTGATGCCGATCACCTTCCTGATCGGCACCGTCGCGGCGTTGTCGATGGCAGGTATTCCATTGTTCAACGGGTTCCTGTCGAAGGAAATGATGCTGGAAGAGGCATCGCATACCGATTGGTGGGGCAGCCCCTACGCCGTCCCAGTCATGGCCACGATCGGCGCGCTTCTGTCGGTGGCTTATTCGCTGCGCTTCATCTTCCATGTGTTCTTTGGACCTGTGCGGGATGACTACCCCAGCAAGCCCCACGATCCGCCCTTTGGCATGTGGGCCGCTCCTGCGCTTCTGGTCACGTCTGGTTGTGATCATCGGGGTCGCGCCGTTCCTGGCGGAAGGAATCGTGACGGCGGCTGCGAATGCCGTGACCGGCGCCGATCTGCACCCGCATTTGAAGATCTGGCACGGGGTCACGCCGGCGCTTTGGATGTCGATCATTGCCGTGCTCGGCGGTGCGATCCTTTTGACCATGCACACGCCGTTGGATCGGGTCTGGAATGCTTTGCCGCGGCCAGAGGCGAAGGCGATCTTCGACCGCTTGGTTGAAGCCATCGTCGCGGCGGCGCGCCGTATCTCGGATGACACCCATAATGGCGCGATCAGCCGCTACCTCGCCATTTTCACCGTCGCGTCTGTGGGCCTCGGCTGGATCGCCTATTCCTCCAGCGGTCTGTCCGCTCCGACCCGAGGGTTGCTGCCGGTGCCGCCGGTCATGGCGGTGGGGTGGGTGATGTTGATCGTGGCCACGATCTCGGTCGTGACCATGCACCACCACCGGTTCCGGGCGCTTGTGCTGATCGGGATCATCGGGCTTTCGATTTCCGCGGGCTTTGCCTACCTCTCAGCGCCAGATCTGGCGCTGACCCAGATCTCGGTTGAGACGGTCACGATCATGCTGCTGCTGCTCGCGCTGCATTTCATGCCGAAGACGACCCCGAAGGAGAGCCCCACGGGCCTTAAGATGCGCGATGGCGTCATTGCGCTTGGGGCGGGCGGAGGCGTGGCCGCGCTCGCCTATGCCTTCCTGGTGCGCGATATCGAGACGATCTCGGACTACCACCTCGCCAACAGTTATGAGGGTGGCGGCGGCACCAATGTGGTCAACGTCATTCTGGTGGATTTTCGGGGCTATGACACGTTTGGCGAGATCATCGTGTTGGGGATCGCGGGTCTTGTGATCTACGCAATGATGCATGCGCTGCTGGATGGACCGGCGGCGCGGCGGTTGAAGAACACCGATTATTCGCAGGACCGGTCGCGGGACCGCCACCCCCTGATGATGGTCGTTGTCACCCGCGTTCTCATGCCTATCGCCATCGTCGTTGGTCTCTACATCTTCCTGCGCGGCCATAATGAACCCGGCGGCGGCTTCGTCGCGGGCCTGGTGATCGCGATTGCGTTGCTGATGCAATACATGGCGTCTGGTTTCGCTTGGACGCAGGAACGGCAGCGGATCGAGTACCACACGATGATCGGCCTCGGCGTCGTGATCGCGGCCGCAACCGGCGTCGGCGCGTGGCTTCTGGGGCGTCCTTTCCTGACAAGTGCCTACACCTACGTGCACCTCCCCCCGATTGAAGAGTTTGAGCTGGCCACGGCGATGCTGTTCGATCTGGGCGTGTTCCTGACCGTGCTCGGCGCGGTCATGTTGATGCTCTATAGCCTCAGCCGGATTGCTCGCTTCGCCGGTGAGACGGTGAACGTCGATCCGATGGATTACGACCCCGCGGAGAACACCCAAGACGAGGCGGAGCGCTGAGATGGAGTTGATCGTTTCAAGCAGTATCGGCGTTTTGACGGCAGGTGGGATCTACTTGTTGCTGCGGCTCAGGACGTTCCCGGTGATCCTTGGGTTGGCGCTTTTGTCCTATGCGGTAAACGTGTTCCTTTTCGCGAGCGGACGGCTCGCCATTGACCAATCGCCCATCCTGTCGCGCTATGGCGAGGCGAGCTACACCGACCCGCTGCCACAAGCGCTGGTGCTGACGGCCATCGTGATTTCCTTCGGGATGACGGCGGTTCTGGTGATGATCGGGCTTGGCGCCTATCTGGAGTCGGACAGCGACCAGATCGACATCGAGCCGGACGATGACGACCCCCAGGATGAGGGGGCCGCGTGATGCATTGGATCATTCTTCCCGTCGTCCTGCCCGCCATGCTGGCGCCGATGATCGCCTTCGCGATGCGGCACGACATCACCCTGGCGCGTACGGCCTCGGTCGCGGGCACGGCTATTTTGTTGGCGATTGCTCTGGGTCTTGCGACCATGGCGGCGGATGGCACGACCCATGTCTACAGGCTTGGGGACTGGCCTGCGCCGTTCGGCATTGTCCTCGTGCTCGACCGGCTGTCGGCCCTGATGGTGCTATTAACCTCGGCGCTCGCGATGGTGGTCCTGATCCACGCAATCACGACCGGTTGGGACGCACGGGGGCGGCATTTCCATGCCTTGTTCCAGTTCCAGCTCATGGGCATTTGCGGCGCCTTCCTGACCGGCGACATCTTCAACCTGTTTGTGTTCTTTGAGGTCCTGTTGATCGCCTCCTACGGCCTGATGATCCATTCCGGCGGGAAGGCGCGGATGCGGGCGGGCCTGCAATATGTGGTCATGAACCTGGCCGGATCGACCCTGTTCCTGTTTGCCTTGGGCACGCTTTACGCCTCAACCGGGACGCTCAACATCGCCGATCTGGCCGTGCGCATCGCCGAGATCCCGGCGGAGGAGGCCGCCCTCGTCCGCGTGGCAGTCATCTTGCTGTTGATCGTCTTTGCGGTGAAAGCAGCACTCTTCCCGGTGCAATTCTGGCTGCCCGCCACTTATGCAAACGCCCCTGCACCGGTTGCGGCGCTCTTTGCCATCATGACCAAAGTGGGCGCCTACGCGATCCTGCGGATCCACACGACTGCCTTCGGGCCGGGCATCTCCGCGACAGAAGATCTGGCCGCGACGTGGCTGTTCCCAGCGGCCATTGTGACGATTGCCGTTGGGGCGATTGGCGTCTTGGGCGCGCGCCGTCTGATGCCCTTGATCGCGTTTTCCGTTGTGGGCTCCATGGGAACTCTGCTGGTGGCCGTTGCGGTCTTCTCGCAAGTCGCAACGCTGGCGGCGCTTTACTACATGGTCCATTCGACCTTCGCGGCGGCTTGTCTGTTCCTCGTGGCTGATCTGGTCGTCACTCGCCGCGCGACAGATGCCCTGCGGCCAGAGCCGCCCACGGTTCAAAACGGCCTTTTCGCGGCGCTGTTCTTTGCCGCAGCAATTGCCATGGCAGGCATGCCCCCGCTCAGCGGCTTCCTTGGAAAATTGCTTGTCCTCGACGCCCTACGGGAGCCGGGAGTGATCGGATGGGCCTGGTCCGCGATCCTGGTCGGGTCGTTACTGACCATTGTGGGCTTCGCGCGGGCGGGCAGTATCCTGTTCTGGAAATCCACGGCAATGGCCGGTCCGGCGGACGCTGAGGCGGACCCAAAGGCAGACAAAGCTGACGCCCAGGCGCCCGCAACGGCGGGACAGGTTGCCCCGGCCATGGTTGCCTTGGCCGGGCTGGCGGCACTCGCGGCTTTCGCGGGGCCCGTCACTGCCTACCTGGAAGGGACGTCTGAGCAATTGTTTGACCGTGCGGGTTACGTCGACGCTGTCCTGACCCCACCTGAACCTGAGGTTGAGGCGGACACGACCGATTACGGCAGTGAAGAAAATCATGGTGAACATGCCGAGGAGGAGCACTGACCATGGTGAGACGCCTTGTCCCTCATCCCTTGCTCAGCCTGATGCTGATCCTCGTCTGGCTTGGCCTCGTGAACACCTTCACCCTGGGCAACCTGATCCTGGGCGCCAGCTTCGGCCTTATTATCCCGATGCTGACGGCGGCCTATTGGCCGGACCGCCCGACCCTTGCCCGGCCTCTGAAGGCGGTGGAATACGTTTTGGTCGTGCTTTGGGATATCATCGTGGCCAACGTCCAGGTCGCCGCAATCATCTTGTTCAAGCGCGAGACCACGATCAATTCGCAATGGATCCCGATCCCGCTTGAACTCACTTCGGCTGAGGCGATCACCGTCCTAGCGGGCACCATCACGATGACCCCCGGGACAGTCTCGGCGACGCTGGCGGCCGATGGCCGCGCCATCCTTGTGCACTGCCTGCATACCGATGATCCCAATGCGATCCGTGACGAGATCAAGACCCGGTACGAGCGCCGTCTTTTGGAGATTTTCCCATGATCGAATACGCGCTTTTCTTCGCGGCAGGCTGCTATGGCATCGCCCTGATCCTGGACCTTTGGCGCATGGCCGTGGGGCCAGACGACGCCGACCGTATCCTGGCGCTGGACACCATGGTGATCAACGTGATCGCCCTGTTGGTGCTTTACGGCGTGTGGCGGGGCACGGCGATCTACTTCGAGGCTGCAATGCTGATCGCCATGGTCGGGTTCGTTTCAACCGTCGCCTATTGCCGCTTTCTGCTGCGCGGCGACATTATCGAGTGAGGATGAACGCATGAGCTTTGCCGCAGAACTCCTCATCTCAATCGCCCTCGTTGTCAGCGGGCTTTTTGGCTTAGTCGGTTCATATGGGTTGGTGAAACTCAAAGACACGCTGCAACGCCTGCACGCCCCGACCAAGGCCACGACCCTGGGCGTTGGCGGGGTCCTTATTGCGTCCATGATCTTCTTCTACATGGAGACCGGACACATCTCTGTTCATGAGTTGCTGATCTCTTTGTTTCTCTTTCTAACTGCACCGATTACGGCAAACTTCATCGCTAAAGCCTATTTGGCAAGAAACACGCGGCAGGAAGACCTGCCTTCGAGCGATGGAGATTTCGGGTGGTCAGTCTACGATGATCCACCCAACTCGGATTCTGATCAGTAGCGATCGTCGCGAACTGTGTGTTCCATATTGCTGTCCCGTAACGACCATAATAGCTGCACCCTTCTCGAACAGCGGCATGGTGGAGCCTGATGGGCGACCCATGGAAGAGCATCACCGTCGGCTTTGCGCCGTTGAGACAGTCTGTGAGGCGATATGCTAGCATTATTCCAGGTCTCTGCCTGATCAGTCGGCCGACTATCAGGGCTAGGGCGGCCGTCGCAAATGTATCTGGGGGTATATTTGGCGGTGCCCCTCACAACTCAATTGTTTTAGCGCAATATTTTTCATATTCTTAAGCCCTCAATCACAGTCCCTTCAGCGCACCACTTTTCCCAAAATCTCATGAATGGATTCCATTTTTACAGTCTTATGAATGACTGAGAAACAACTAGCGCAACGTTGCGGGCAACGACGCCCGCGCCAGTGACCTTGGCGTGCCGCCACAGCCCCGCATAAACCTCCCTCCGCAACGCTCACAGGAAGCGGTTTCAACCAGGCGCTCACTCAAACGGGCGAGCATGCCAATGCATGACTTGGTCCGCTTAGAGAAAATTCGTCGCCCGCCTAATTTCTGCGGTCTCCGCGAAAGTTTGGCGTTGCGGGCCGAAGCGTGCCTGCCTGCGCAAGCGTAACGAAACTGCGTTTCTTCCAGCGAATTTCGAGCTTTGATGCCTATCACAACGATGGAATCGCTTTGCTGGCTGACCAAGCGCACGTGTCTCCCGGATTGATGCGCTTTTTGTTGACAACCGTTTTTGGTCTCAGGCAGCGTCCTGGGTAGCGAAATGCAGGAAGGCCGTTGCATGCTGGCTCAAAGCAAAAGGGTGGATCTGGGGCGCCGGGCAACCGGATGTGATCTGGTCGTTTGACGTGACCGCGGTTGTTTTCCGCTTCGGATCCTGAGGGTCCGGGCCCACGTTCACTTTCCCATTTTTCCGCTTTTGGTCGGCTTTCCATGCGCAACAGTAACGGGCTTCGCCTTGCCGTCGATATCGGCGGAACATTCACCGATACGGTCCTTGTAAGCGGCAATGGTCGGATACTCGCCACAACCAAAACGCCAACCACGCCCGACAACCCGACCCTTGGAGCGCTGGAAGGGGTCAGGCGTGTGCTGGGTTCGGCAAAGGCGAACTGGGCGCAGATTGCCGGGTTCATCCACGGCACCACACTGGCCACCAATGCGTTGATCGAGCGTCGCGGCGCTATCGTGGCGACCGTCACGACCGAAGGGTTTCGCGATATCCTCGAGATCGCCTATGAGCGCCGGTACAGCCAATATGACATTAATCTGGTCAAACCCGACTTGATCGTGCCGAGATCGCGATCCTTCACGATCGGCGGGCGTCTTGATGCGCAGGGGCGAGAACTGAAGGCGCTGGATGTGGCGGCTGCTTCCAGACTGATCCAGCACCTCACTGAAAGCAGCGCCGGTGCGGTGGCGATCTGCCTGATGCATGCCTATGCCAACCCGGTGCATGAGCTGAGATTACGTGACCTCTTGCAAGCTGCGCTACCCGATCTGGTGATCTCTCTTTCGCATGAAGTCAGCCCCGAGGCGCGTGAGTTCGACCGTCTCTCGACCACCATTGCCAATGCGTACATCCAGCCGCAGATGGCGCACTATCTGGCGGATTTCCAAGCGCGTTTCACGCAGGAGGGGCTGGAATGTCCGATCCTCATGATGACCGCTGGTGGCGGGATGACCACGCTGGATACGGCCGCGCGTCTGCCGATCCGGCTGGTGGAATCTGGTCCAGCCGGCGGTGCCATTCTGGCCGCACGCATTGCCGCCGAGATCGGCGCGCGCGACGTTCTGAGTTTCGACATGGGCGGGACCACCGCCAAGCTTTGCCTGATCGACCAGTTCCGCCCGCAGAGCGCGCGGAAATTTGAAATCGCGCGCGCGGCAAGGTTCATCAAGGGATCGGGCATGCCGGTGCGTATCCCTGTGATTGAAATGATCGAGATCGGCGCCGGCGGCGGTTCCATCGCGCATGTGGACCGGCTGGGCCGTTTGCAGGTCGGGCCGGAAAGCGCGGGCTCGGAACCCGGACCTGCGGCTTTCGCCAAGGGCGGATCGGAGCCCACAGTGACCGATGCCGATGTGATGCAGGGGCTAATTGAACCGGGGCGCTTCGCCGAAGGTCGGCTTGCGATCGATATGGATGCTGCTGCAACAGCGCTTGAGCGCGGCGTAGGGCAGGCACTGGGGCTTGGGGCCGCGGAGGCCGCGCACGGGATCAGCGAAATCGTGGATGAGAATATGGCGAGTGCAGGCCGGATGCACGCGGTCGAGTCAGGCAAAGATCTGAGCACGCGCCTGATGATCGCCTTTGGCGGGAATGGCCCCCTGCATGCCACCCGGGTCGCCCGGCGCTCACAGGTTGATCGCATTCTGATACCGCGTGACCCCGGCGTTGGCTCGGCTGTCGGGTTCTTGTTTGCGCCCGTCTCTTTCGAGATCGTCCGTTCGCGATATGCCACACTTGAAACGCTCGATCTCGATGGCCTCAACTCGTTTTTTGAGGACATCGAGCACGAGGCCCGATCCGTAGTCCGCGCGGGCGCACCGGACGGCGCGCTGGAACAGCGACGCAAGGCGTTCATGCGCTATCACGGGCAAGGGCATGAGATCGAAATCCCGTTGCCTGATCGGAGGCTGGCGGAAGAAGACATCGCAGGTCTCCGCCAAGCATTCGAGCAGGAATATAGCCGCCAGTTCAGTCGGGCCGTGCCAGGGATGACCATCGAAATAATGAACTGGGCGGTTGTGATATCCTCTGAGCCGCGCGCATTGGAGCGTTATCCCGAAGCCCCTGTGGCCCGGCAAGCGATGCCAGTTGGTCACCGGTCCATCTTGTGTGATGTCACCGGTGACTGGCGCGATGCGGCCATCCACGATCGTGCGGGACTATGTCCCGGCGACAAGCTTTCGGGGCCCGCCCTGATCATCGAGGCGCAAACCACCACCTTCGTGAGTGCGGATTTTGAAGCCCGCGTGGATGGAGGTGACAATATCTGGCTCACCCGCAACCCGGAGACGATGCAATGAACGTGGCAGATACAAGATTGCAGGTCATGTGGAACCGTCTCTTGGCCGTGGTCGAGGAACAGGGGCAGGCGCTGATCCGCGCTGCCTTCTCCCCCATTGTGCGGGAATGTGGGGACATCTCGGCAGGCATTTTCGACCTTGAGGGCCGGATGCTGGCACAGGCCGTGACCGGAACGCCCGGCCACATCAACACAATGGCCGAAGCGGTGAAGACTCTCCGCGGGCGTTTCGGGCTTCAGGACATGAAGCCCGGAGATATCTATCTGACGAACGATCCATGGATCGCCTCCGGACACTTGAACGATTTTCTCTTGATGATGCCGGTGTTCTTCAAGGGTCGTGTGGTCGGCTTTACCTCCTGCACATCGCATCTGGTCGATCTGGGCGGTCTCGGCATGGGGCCGGAGGGGGCTGACATCTATGACGAGGGTTTGCGCATCCCACCGTGCAAGCTGATGGACGGGGGCGCGCTGAACACGCTTCTGATGGAGATCGTCAAAGCCAATTCGCGCGAACCCATCGCCAATGAGGGCGACATCTACGCCCTCATTGCGTGTTGTGAGACCGGGGCAGCGCGGCTCGCCAACATGATGGAGGAGTTCGGTATCGACCATTTGGGCGATCTGGCCGACTACATCATCGGCACGTCTTATCGCGGCACCATCGAAGCAATTGCCGAGCTGCCTAAGGGCACTTGGCACAATGTGCTGAAAGTCGATGGCTATGAGCAAGAGGTCGAGCTGCATGCGGCTCTGACCATCGCCGACGGCCAGGTGCACATCGATTTCGACGGAACGTCGGGCCTGTCATGCAAAGGCATCAACGTGCCGCTCAACTACGCAACGGCCTATTCCGTCTTTGCGCTTCGTTGCATCATCGGACCGGATATTCCCAACAATGCAGGCTCGCTCGCGCCTTTTCGTGTCACCGGACCAAAGGACTGTATCCTGAACGCCCAGCCTCCTGCACCGGTTGCCATGCGGCATACGCTGGGCCAAATGACCCCCGATCTGATCTACGGTTGTCTATCTCAGGCGCTGCCGGATCTGGTTCCCGCCGAAGGCGCTTCCTGCATGTACGACCTGCCGCTGCGCCACGTGCCCGGGGCGGCCTCCCGTGCCCATGAACAGTTTGCACTGGAACTCGTGTTCAGTGGTGGCACCGGCGCCCGTCCCGGTCTCGATGGGCTGTCGGCCACCGCCTTTCCCTCGGGCGTTTGGGGAAGCCAGGTGGAAACCACAGAGGCGGTTGCGCCCGTCCTGATCACCCGGCGCGAGCTGAAGCCCGACAGTGGCGGACCCGGCCGCACCCGAGGGGGCTGGGTCAACATATCGAGGTGACGTCGGCGCGGGATGAGGATTTCCTGCTGTTCCTGTCAGTTGAACGGGTGAGCAACCCCGCGCGCGGGCGACATGGCGGCGGTGACGGAACTGCGGGACGTATACGGATCGGCGAGACCGGCCCAGACCTGCCCGGCAAGGGGGAGGTTCGGGTGAAAGC
The DNA here is from genome assembly GCF_055693405.1 of Gymnodinialimonas sp. JB5-7. Classification (NCBI taxonomy): domain Bacteria; kingdom Pseudomonadati; phylum Pseudomonadota; class Alphaproteobacteria; order Rhodobacterales; family Paracoccaceae; genus Gymnodinialimonas; species Gymnodinialimonas sp. JB5-7. The sequence goes on along the minus strand of NZ_JBVFUX010000012.1, from coordinate 1,361,007 downwards.
TGGTGAAACCCTAATTTTTGAAACGCCGGGCGGGGGCGGCTTTGGCCCCGCGGCGGAACGCCGCCCCGAGGACATCCGGCGTGACCTGAAAGAGGGTTTGATAAGCCGTGACGCCGCCCGCACTATTTACGGACTCGACCCATGATCCCGTCTGTTTCCCATATCTCGGCCATGTCGCCTTACGCGTTGGCCCGGCTGGATGCGCCGCTGGGCAAGCGGCTCATCTCGCTGTCGCAAAACGAAAGCCTGCGTCCACCCAGCCCACTTGCAATCGAGGCCGCCGCGAAGACGCTGGCAACGGCGCATCTTTATCCAGATCCGGAATGGGGTGACTTACGCACAGCCCTGTCAGATCTGCACGGCATCCCGATGGAAGGGATCCTGTGTGGCAATGGGTCAATGGAACTGATTGCCTGCCTGAGCCACGCATTTGCCGATGAGCGGAACGCGGTGTTGGCCCCGGCGCATGCCTACCCGTTCTTTCGCGCTACCGCCGGGTTGGCACGCGCGCGTTTTGACAGTGCCCCGGAACAGGACGGATATGTTTCGGTCGATGAGTTGCTTGAAGCGGTTAGGCCCGACACCCGCATCCTGTTCGTCGCCAATCCCGGCAACCCGACCGGCACCCGCATCCCTCGCGCCGAGCTTCTGCGCCTGCGCGATGGCCTGCGCGGGGACATCCTGCTGGTGATCGACGAGGCCTATGGAGAGTTCGCCGATCATCTGGAGGAGCCCCTGTTCGATCTGGTGGAACGTGGCGACACCGTAGTCCTGCGCACATTCTCCAAGGCCTATGGGTTGGCCGGAATGCGCGTGGGCTGGGGGCTGTTTCCGGCTGAAATTGCCGGCGAAATCCGCAAGGTGATGAATCCCAACAATATCTCCGTCGCCGGACAGGTCGCCGCCGCTGCAGCGCTTGGCGACCAAGCCTATATGCGCGAAACCTGTGCAGTGACCGCCGGGTTGCGCGATGGCCTCATCGCCCGATTGCGAGAGGCCGGATTCGACCTTCCCGATAGCCACACAAACTTCGTGCTGATCCAGTTCGAGACTGCAGAGGAGGCGCAAAACGCCGATGAAGCCTTGCGCCGCGAAGGCGTCTTTTTGCGACCACAGGCCGCCGCCGAGCTTGGCGATTGCCTGCGCGCGACCATCGGTGTCGCGCAAGACCTCGACTTCGCGGCTGGGCTGCTGGAACGTTGGATGGGGAGAGAAGACCATGACCCATTCGCGCGGACGTGCCCGGTTTGGCATTTTGGTGCCGTTTACGAACACCAATCTCGAACCCGACATGACGCTTTTGCGACCGAATGGTGTGTCCATGCATTTTGCTCGCATGGGCGGGTATGATCAGGATGAGATACCCGACGCCGACCAAATGCACGGGCTCGGCGCGGCGGATCTGGACGAGCCGCTGCACCTGTTGCAGGGCGTGCGCCCGGACGTGATCCTGTATGGCTGCACCTCAGCCACGCTGACGCATGGCCCTGCCTTCGACCGCGCGCTTGCCGAACGGATCAAGGCCGAAAGCGGCGCCAAGGCAGTAACGGCGGCCGGGGCCTTGGTGCATGCGCTGCGCACTGTTGGAGCGAGCCGCATCGGCTTCGCCTCACCCTACGTGTCCGCGATCAACGACATGGCCATCGCGTTTCTGAAAGAGGCCGGCATTGAAACCGTTGCCCGGTCCGAGGTCGGCGAAGCGCTGGACAATTACGGGCAGGGCGAGCTTGATCCTACGGCGGTATTTGAGCTGGGCCTCGCTGCCGATCACCCTGACGCGGAGGTTGTCGCGCTGTCTTGTACCGACATGCGCAGTGTCGAGATCATTTCCCGACTGGAAGAGGCCATTGGCAAGCCAGTCATCAGCTCGAACCAGGCCATGGTATTCCAGGCCATGCAATTGGCTGAGATTGGGGACGCACTGCCGGGATACGGGCAACTTCTGGAAAGGGCGCGGCTATGAACTGTGACCGGGTCGCCGAATTCGCATTGTCGGGTCGGGATTTTCCGCAGAGCGCGCTCGATATGGCTGCGACGTTGCTGATCGACACCGTCGGGGTGGCAATTGGTGCGACGGATCTGGAGGCGGGGCGGCTTGCGCGCGATCATGCCTTTGCCTTCCACAATGCCGGCGCACCGGAACACTCGGCACATATGATGTTCGATGGGCGCCGCGCCTCGATCCCCGGGGCTGCTTTTGCCGCAGCCACACAAATCGACAATCTCGACGCCCATGACGGCTACAACCCGACCAAGGGCCATATCGGGTGTGCCGTGGTGCCCGCCCTATTCGCGTTTGCAGAACGCCGCCCTGATCTGCCCGCACGCAAGGCATTGGAAGCGTTGGTGATGTCCTATGAGATTGCTGCGCGGGCGGCCATGGCCCTACATGCAACGGTCAACGACTACCATACGTCAGGGGCTTGGAACGCGTTGGGGGTGGCAGCGATGGGATGTCGTTTGTCGGGCGCAAACGGAGACCAGCTGCGGCAGGCCTTGGGCATTGCCGAATATCACGGTCCGCGCAGCCAGATGATGCGCGAAATCGCCAATCCGACCATGCTGCACGACGGTTCGGGCATGGGGGCGCTGGTGGGATCGATGGCCACACTTCTGGCGATGGACGGGTTCACCGGAGCCCCAGCGATCACCGTGGAAGACGCGGCGGCCACGCCTTTCTGGTCCGACCTGGGTCAGGTCTGGACGATCGAGCGCAATTATATCAAGCCCTATCCGATCTGCCGCTGGGCCCATGCGGCGCTGGACGCCCTTTCGGGATTGATGCGCGAACATGGGTTCTCTGCTGGTGACGTCGCAGCGATCGAGGTGAACACGTTTGCGGAATCCGCAGCCCTCTTTCCTGGGATGCCCGCCACAACATCGCAGGCCCAGTATTCTCTTCCGTTCGCGCTGGCGGTTATGGTCGTGCACGGACAAATCGGCCCAAATGAGATTACCGGTGCAACCTTGAGCGACCCGAAGGTGGCCGCATTACTGGAGCGTATTACGGTTCGAAAAAAGGCCCGGTACAGCCAGCGTTTTCCTGAAGGTCGGTGGTCCGATGTCACGGTAACCCTCAAAGACGGCACCACGCTTGCTTCCGGCGAAGTAAATGCCCGCGGCGGGCCCGAGGCTCCGATGGAGCTGAGCGAAGTTGAGGCGAAATTCCACGTGATGGCCGGCGTGCAGTCCGCACCGCGCCGCGCAGCCCTTTGGGCTATGCGCGCACGGCTGACAGAGCCTGACGCAAAATTCGAGGAACTGGCACATCTCGTGCGGATGCCCATCAAGGATCCCGATGCCTGATACCCCGCGCATCATTCTGCACAACAGTGATACTGCCCCGCTTGCCCGGCTGTTGCAGGCCACCTACCCACAAGCAGAATTCTCGGAATGCAACAACTACGAGGCATTGCCCGGCCTGGTCGAACGCTTTCGGCCCGAAATCGTGTATTCGGTTCGCTTCTCCGGGACACCGGGATTTCCGCGCAAAGCCCTATTCGATACCGGCGGCCCGCGCTGGATCGCCAATGGCGGCGTGGGCACCGATCATTTCGGCCATTGGGACCCCGCGAAAACCACTGTCACCAATGCGGCCGGTGTCGCGTCGGGAATGATGGCGGAATTCATCTTTGGCGGATTTCTGCATTTCACCCTCGATATTCCAGGCTTGCAGAATGACAAGGCCGCGCGGCTTTGGAATGCGCGCATGGTCACTCCGCTTGCCGGTAAGACGCTTCTGATCGTCGGGCTTGGAAACACCGGACAAGCGGTCGCGAAACGCGCCAACGCATTTGGCATGACGGTACTTGGGACCCGTGCCCGGCCCCAGAAGATGGACCATGTCGACGAGGTTCACGCAGCCGAAGACCTGCCGGGCCTACTGCCGTGTGCGGATTTCATTGCCGTCTCGACTCCGCTGGTACCCGCAACGCGCGGGCTGATAGGCGCCGCTGAAATCGCAAGGATGAAGCCTGGTGTGATCCTCGCGGATGTCTCGCGCGGCGGCGTGGTGGATCAGACGGCCCTGTTTGACGCGCTGAAGACAGGGCATGTGGCGGGGGCTGCACTCGATGTTTTCGAGACCGAACCCCTGCCCCAGGACAGCCCGCTCTGGTTGCTCGGCAACGTTATCATTTCGCCACATTGCTCGTCGGTCTTTCCGGGATGGGAAGAAGCATCGTTCCGGCTATTCCTGGACAATCTCGGCCGTTGGATGCGGGGCGAGACACTCGTCAATATCGTGGATCCGCTTCGCGGATATTGAAGGAGCACGCTGCAAGTCACCCGGAGGGCGGCGCGCATTTCCTTTTGCTTTTGGTCCTGCAAACGACGCCAAGGCGCACTTGAGGGGTACTTTTGAATTCGAACTACGGGGCCTTCGAATCGTGATAGGCAAAAGTCGATGCAGCTCAATTCCGACACTTAAGAAATTGGTCCGGATGGAAACAGGTTTGGAAGCGCCTCAGGCAGGGTTTGTTACGACACCCACGCCCCTTGAACGGTTAAACCGTCTTTCCGAGACACTGGGTATTGATCTTTGGGTCAAACGGGACGACCTGGCAGGACCTACGTTCGGTGGGAACAAGACGCGGCAGTTGGATTTCTACCTTGGCGCCGCAATCGCTGAGGGCAGCGACACAATCCTGATCACAGGTGCCGTCCAATCCAACTTCGTGCGCACGGCTGCGGCTTTGGCAGCCCGCCTCGGGATGCGAACGATTGTTCAACTGGAAGATCGTGTCCCCGATCGTGGCACGCACTATCAAACATCTGGAAATGTCCTGCTGAACCAACTTCTTGGTGCTGAGGTCATTCACTATGCCGAAGGGGAAGATGAGGCCGGGGCGGATGCCGCCCTGCATGAGCGAGCAGATCAGGAACGCGCAAGAGGCCGCCGCCCCTACGTCATTCCGTTGGGGCTCGGCCATCCACCGATTGGTGCATTGGGCTATGTGAAAGCCGCCGTGGAAATCATGGATCAGATGTCGGATTTCGACGTGGTCGTTGTTGCGTCAGGCAGCGGGCTGACACATGCCGGATTGCTGACAGGGCTCCACTCAAACGGGTTCAACGGACGCGTCATTGGAAGTTGCGTTCGGCGAAACGCAAACCTGCAGCAGGCGCGGATCAGAAGGGTTCTGGATGACCTTGCGCCGCTGAGCTCCCAACTCGAACACGTCCCGTCTGACCTCATCTCAATCTGGGACGGCGCGCTGAACCCGGGATACGGGCAAATTGGCCCTGCGGCGCTTGACGCTATGAAAATGGCGGCACGCGCGGAGGGGCTGATACTTGACCCGGTCTATACCGCGAAGGTTTTTGCCGCCGTTCCGGCATTGGTGGAGACCGGCGATATCGCGGAAGGCAGCAAGGTGCTCTTTGTCCACACCGGGGGGCTTGCATCGCTGTTTGCCTATCAAACCGAGTTGGCCGAGTTACTCCTCGGTAGCTGAATGAACGCCAAGTTGCGGCGAGGCACCGATATCCTCCAACATGTTCAGAAGTGTGCTCATCCACTTTTCCCGGACTTGTATGGCAAGCTGAGACGGCGGGCGAAGGGCAGGCGTCAGCAGAGCGTAGGTATAGCGGACGGGAGCCTCAAACGGCACAAACGCGATTTGGCCCTTGGCGATGTTCATCTCGCGCTCGGCTACAACGGTTAGGGGATCAATGATCGCAGAGCAGTGCCCGGCGCTGATGAACGGGATCAGGGGCAAGAAGAACTGTGCCGCGATTTTTGATACGAAATTGGCCCCCTCATTCTGAAAGGCCTGTACCACCTTACGCGAGAATGGGTGGTCTGCATTCAGCGTTCCGATGGATTCTTCCATCCAAATCTGCAATCGTCACGCTGTCGCTGCGCGCAAGCGGATGTTCGCGGTGCAGCGCACAATAGCAATTCGCGCTGATCACGTGCGACGTGTACTGCGGGTTGCGTCCAGCAGGTTCATCAAAATCCGCAAACCCGAAATCGATGCTTTGCGTCCTCGCCAGCTCCCTGATCTGCGGCGAACTGCGAGATGAAATCGTGGTTTGGAAGTCTGTGCCAGTGCCGACATTTTCGCTGATGAATCGCGGGAAAATGTAGGCTGATGGGCCGGGCATTGCAGCGACATTCAAGCTCCCGGTTTCGGCTGACTTCAACTCCTTCATCGTACTTGAGACGGTCGCCAGGCGATCAAGGATCTCGGTTGCCTCCGTCATCAGGTACTGCGCCTCCGGGACGGGAAACAAACGCCTGCCGCGCCGCTCAAACAGAGATAACCCCAGCGTCTTTTCGAGGTTCTTGATGGCCAGACTAATGGCGGGCTGCGTGCGCCCGAGTTTCTTTGCGGTCTGAGAGATGGAACCGCTGTCCATGACCTCTCGAAAGACGGTGAGTTGGGTGATGTTCATACCAAACCATAAGCTCAGCTTTCGTTTTGTGAAGTATTATAAATTTGTATTTATGCAGTTCGCTCTTAGCCTGAAGGGGCAAAATTCGGCTGAACCGAATCTCAAATCCTTCAACCGGGAGACGATGATGAATATGACAAAGACCTTTGCAGGCCTTGCAATGATGGCTGCTGTAGCCGTCAGCGCGCCTGCTGCAGCCCAGGAATTCTTCCGCATTGGCACGGGTGGGGCAGGTGGCACCTACTTCCCCATCGGCGGCGCGATTGCGACTGGTATCTCCAACCCGCCGGGCTCGCGTCCCTGCGACGAAGGTGGTCAGTGCGGCGTCGAAGGGCTGATCGCGATCGCCCAATCTACCACCGCATCCGTGTTCAACAACGCGGCGGTGCAAAACGGTGAGCTTGAGGCTGGCCTTGCGGCCGCTGACGTGACGCGCTCGATGTATCTTGGGGAAGGCAATTTCGAAGGCAGGGAGCACCCGAACCTGCGCATTGTCGCCAACCTTTACCCCGAAGACCTGCATCTCGTGCTGCCAGCGGGCGTGACGATCAACGATCTGAGCGACCTTGAGGGCCTGCGTGTGGGCATCGCCCAAGCCGGATCCGGCACACAGGTGGCCGTGCTTCAGATGCTGGAATTGTGGGGCATCACCCGCGACAACATCGAAGAGGCTGAGCTCAACAACAGCCAATCCGCTGCGCGTCTCGCCGACGGTCAGCTTGACGCCTACTTCTACGCTGCCGGCTGGCCGGTCGCGGCGATGGTTCAGCTTGCTTCGACCTCAGGCATGAACCTGCATTCCTTCACCGAGGAAGACATGGCCCGCATCAACGAAGCGATCCCGGCCTACATCCCATCGATGATCCCCGGCGGCACCTACGAGGGCATCGACAACGACACGCTGACGCCTGCCGTCTCGGCGCTCCTGGTGACGTCATCCGAGGTTGAGGAAGAGTTGATGTACAACATCACCGCCGCTCTCTGGAACGATGCGACCCGTCGTATCCTCGACAATGGTCACCCGAAGGGCCGCCTGATCACGCCCGACACGGCGCTGGCGGGCATCGAGGCCCTCGGCGTGCCGCTGCATCCAGGTGCGCAGCGCTTCTATGAGGAAGCCGGTCTTCTGGAGTGATCCAGAGTTAATCCAATCAACGGTCGGGGCGTCCAAAGCGGGCGCCCCAATCACAAGGGACACCGGAACCGGCAGGGCACCCCATGGCAGACAACACCGACACCCGCGAGTTGACCGAAGAGGAACTCGCCGAGATCGAGCGCAAATACGACGAAGGCGCCGCGATCCGGCCCGTCGGCCCGCGCCTCGCTCTGGCGCTGCGCGGTGTGGCTTTGGCGTTCGCTGTCTACCATTACCTAACGGCCGGTTTCGCCCTTCCCGCTGACCACTGGCACATGGGCTGGCACCTGGCGGGCCTGTTCATCCTGACCTACGCATTCTTTCCCATCTTCAAAACCAAGCGCGCGTTCGAAATGCGCACCGGTGGCCTGCGCATCGGCAATGTGCCGATCTTCGACTTTGTTCTGATGGCCCTGGGCGTTGCTTCGGCGATGTATCTTGGCCTGGCTTGGCGCGGCATCCCGATGCTCGGCATTGATGAGCAGACCTTTCGGATGGGCAATCCGAACAACTACGACATTTTCTTTGGCCTCGTGCTGATCGTGCTGGTCCTCGACATCGCGCGCCGCACACTTGGCTGGATCCTGCCCGCAATTATCTGCGTGTTCATCGCCTATGCCCTGTTTGGCCCATGGTTTCCGGGCGTGCTGCAGCATCCGGGCGTGCGTTTCCGCACCTTCGTGTCGTCCATGTACTTCCCGCAGGAAGGCATCTTCGGCGTGACCCTTTGGGTGGTCTCAACCATCGTGTTCCACTTCGTCCTGTTCGGTGTGATCGCGCAGCGCACCGGTCTGGGGCAGCTTTTCATCGACAATGCCACCATTCTGGCGGGCCGCTATACGGGCGGGCCTGCCAAGGTGTCGGTCGTCTCCTCGGCCTTCTTCGGCACCATTTCGGGCTCTTCCGTCGCCAACACGGTGTCCACCGGCGCGTTGACCATCCCGAACATGAAACGCTTGGGCTATCCCGGCCACTTTCGCCGGCGGGGTGGAGGCCGCGTCATCCGCAGGCGGCCAGATCACGCCGCCCATCATGGGGGCCGCCGCCTTCATCATGGCCGAATTTCTTGAGGTCCCCTACACCACCATCGTGATTGCCGCGATCTTCCCGGCGATCCTGCACTATGTCGGCGTCTTCACCGTCGTCCACCTGATGGCCAAGAAGCTGGACCTCAAGGGCCTGACCAAGGACGCCCTGCCGCAATTCGCCCAAGTCTGGCGCGACGGTTGGGCCAATATCGTGCCCCTGATCTCGCTGCTGGTCGTGCTCTTCTCCGGCTACACGCCGTACATGTCCGCCTTTTGCGGCATCTCCGTTGCCATCATCGCAGGGATGAGCCGGGTCAAAACGCCAGGCTCGCTGATCTACGCCGCGGCGTTCATTGCCTTTGTCATATGGAAATACACGGACGGTGGCTTTGACCTGCCGATGAGCCTTATCCTGATTGCCTGCGCCGTCCTTGGCACGTTGAACCCGCAGGAGCGGATCAAACTGCCCGAGATGGCCCAGACCTTCGAGACCGGCGTGAAATACGCGCTGGCTGTGGGCGCCGCCTCAGCCGCCGTGGGCATCGTCGTGGGCGTCATCAACACCACGGGCATCGGCTTCCGCATCGGGTTCATGGTGACGCAAGGGGCGTCGAACCTCGGCAATGATCTGCATGTCTTGTTCGCCGCAACCGGGCTGCAATTCATCACCGTCGAGGATCTGACTTTGTTCATCAGCCTCGTCTTCATTGCGGTGGCTTGCATCCTGATGGGCGCGGGTGTTCCGACCACAGCACTCTACATCATGCTAGTGTCTGTCGCGCAGCCGGCGCTGGCGCAACTGGGCATCCCGCCCATCGCAAGCCACATGTTCGTGCTTTACTATGGCGTCGTGGCTGAGATCACGCCGCCGGTGTGCACATCCGCCTATGCGGCGGCCGCGATCGCGAACTCCAACCCGTTCCGAACCGGGATATCCGCCTTCACGCTTGGCCTTGGCAAGGTGGTCGCGCCCATGGCCTTTGTCTACGCGCCGGTGCTGCTCTTCGTATCCTCCACCGGCTTCGACCTATGGGAGTTCACTTACACCGCCGCCAGTTGCATCGCTGGCGTAATGGCCCTGTCGACGGCGGTCGTCGGATACTTCTATGCCCCGGTCAATGCGGCCTTCCGCATATTGCTGGCATTTGCGGGCCTCGTCTTCATTGCGCCGTCGCTGCAAGCGGATCTCTTCGCGCTGATCTTGTGTGCGCCCGTCATAATCAGCCAGGTGATCAAGCGCCGATCCGCCGCGACTGCGGCCTGAAATGCAGCGACGGTGCCACTGTCATCGGCGCCGGTATTGTCGGCATCTGCTGTGCGTTGTCGCTGCAGGAGCGCGGAGTAAAGGTTCGGATCATCGACCGCAGCGCGCCGGGATCAGAGACATCCTTTGGCAATGCCGGCGTCATCTCGCCCTGGTCGATCGTACCGCAAGCCATGCCCGGTATCTGGCGGTCCATTCCGTCCATGCTGTTCGATCGGGAAGGGCCATTGTCTGTACGCCCTTCATTCTGGCCCAAAATGGTACCGTGGGGCCTGCATTTCCTGAGTAAATCCAATGAAGCCTCTGCCCGGTCAACCGCAGACGCGATGGACATTCTATGCCATCCATCGGTCGCGCTTTATCGGCGCCATCTAGAGGGCACCGGCCACGAGGACCTCGTCGTCGACAGCTGCTATGTGCATGCGTTCCGGGATGCGAAGGATGCACGCCTGAATGATCTCGGCTACCGGATCCGTAAGGAAAAGGGTGCAGAGATGGAGCTGTTGGGTGCCGATGATCTGGCGCGCGAAGAACCCGCTTTGTCCCGTGATTTCCAGGCGGCGATCCTGATCAAAGGGCAAGCCCGCGCCCGCTCACCCGGCAAAATTGCCGAGGTCTTGGCGGAAAAGGCTCGTGCTCAGAACGCAGAATTCGTTCAAGCTGAAATCACATCGCTGTCCAAAGACGACGATGGTGGCTGGATCCTCTCAACCTCAAACCAAGAGATGCGGGCCCGCAACATCGTGCTCGCTGCTGGTGTGTGGAGCGCTGGTTTACTCAAATCCCTCGGCCTGAAAAGCGCGCTGATTGCGGAACGGGGATACCATGTTGAATTCCCTGCGGCATCGCTTGAGTTGAATAACTCCGTCATGGATGTCGGCGCGAAAATCGTCGCCAGTTCGATGCTGAAGGGCGTCCGGATCGCCGGGCAATCCGAATTTGCGTCGATTGATGCGCTGGCTGATCCAAAGAAAGAAACCCTGCTCACGAAACAGGCCTGCGCAATGCTTCCGGACTTGGACGTCAGTGGCGGCACATTCTGGATGGGCCGCAGGCCATCCTTCCCGGACAGCCTTCCAGCACTTGGCCCGATCCCTGAGCAGGACGGGTTATTCGCGGCCTTCGGCCATTCGCATTACGGGCTGATGATGGCCCCGAAAACCGGCGATTTGATTGCGGATCTGGTGGCGGGTGTGACACCGAATGTCGACCTCTCACCCTTTGCGCCGCTCAGATATTGAGCCGCTATTGCAGGCATTCGATGGCCTCTAACTCTGGAGCGGCGTGGCGCTTTTCCTACGGTGCATGACTTGATCGGGCCCTTTAAAGCGACGTGTCACTTGGCCATCGCCGGCGGGAGCGTCATGCAAACAGAAAGCCCAACGGGAAGCGATTTCAGGGACAGCGTCCCGCAAGCCCCTTCCACAATGGCTTGGACAATCGGCAGCCCCAGACCCGTTCCCGGCGCTTGGGACACTTGCGCGAACCGAGAAAGGGCGGCGTGAAAGTCCTTTTCGTCCAATCCGCGCCCGTCGTCGGAAACGGTGATGGAGATGCCCCCCTGACCCACTTCCAGGGCAATATCGATGCGGGTGAGAGTGGGGCCAGCATGCGTTAAGGCGTTCGTGACCAGGTTGGTCACCGCTTGCTCGAAGAGTGTTCTGTCAATTTGGCACTGGGCACTGCCCGCGGCAATATCCGTTTCAAGAACGACGCCTGCGGCCGCACATGTGCCCTTCAAGTCGGATGCAATGCCACGCAGGACGGACGACAAGTCTAACCGGCTCGGCCGTTGCATCGGGTCGCATCGATTTTGCGCGTTCCAATGCAAGCAAATCCTCCGTCAGTTTTGCCGCCCCTCGGGACGCTTCGAGCAAATCCCTGCTTCGCTCCTGACTTTCCTCGATGGTCTTGGCCGCACCGACAGCTTCAGACAAGGCGAGCACACCGGCAATCGGATTGCGCAGCTGGTGGGCGGCGTTGGAGATAAAGTCGTCCTTTGTCCGCATCGTCGCCGACAGCTCTTGCAAGAGCGTATTCAACCGACCGACGATGCCGCGCACCTCGACAGGGATCTGACGCTGGATAGGGCTCAGGTCCTCAGACGATCGCTGCGCAATCGCGTCCTCCAAATCCAACAACGGGGCCAGACCAAGACGCACGCCGAACCAAACGATGAATGCGACGGCCAAAACCAATGTCAGCATGACCACATAGGTCCGCTGCGACAGGCTTCGCACAAAGCCGTCTCGCAGGGTAAGGTCTTGCCAAACGGTGAAGGTGAATTCGCCCGATAGCCCATCAATCGTCATCAAATCGGAGAAGCGGACAGCCCGCACGGACTGGCCTTGATACGTCGCATCAAAATAGGCAAACGCACCGCCTGCGACCTCGTCCATGGGCGGAACGGGCGGCGTGGCATAGCCGGTCACAAAGACCCCATCCGGGGCATAGACGTGATAGAAAACCGGACCGCCGGACGTATCGCTGAGCAAGTCGCGGGTTTCGCGACTCAGGGCATCGCCGCCGGTAAAGGCCGTATCCCGCGAAATGCCGAGGGCCGTGACCAGAAGCGAGCGGTCAAACCGGTCCGCTGCACGTTGTTGCGCGTCCCGCGACGCCCAGATCGCCAGCGCCAGAACGGTCAGCAAAAGGGGCACCAGGATGATCGCGGTCAACCGCGCGCGCAGGGAAAAGCGACGCATTACGACGCGGCCACAGACAAAGCATATCCCAAGCTGCGCTGCACCGTGATCTCCACGCCAAAGGGCTTGAGCCGCTTGCGCAAGCGCGAGACGTAGACCTCGACCACGGATTCATCGACATCGCTACCGGTGCCATAAAGGTGATCCAACAGCCCCTGTTTTGAGACAGTGCGCCCATTGGCAAGCAGGAGTGTCTCGAACAACGACACCTCCCGCCGCGGGACGGTCAAAGGCCCGTCGGGCCCCAGAATCATGCGGGCATTGGTATCAAACCGCAGCGGTCCAATTGATTGCTCTGCGCGATTTGCGGTGGTGTTTCGGCGCCCCAACGCCCGGACGCGGGCGCTCAATTCAGCCATCTCAAAGGGTTTCACAAGGTAATCGTCGGCGCCTGCATCCAGCCCCGCAATCCGGTCTGGGGTGTCGGACTGCGCCGTCAGCATCAAAACCGGTCGATGATCGCCGCGGGCGCGCAGGCTGCTGAGCACCTCCAACCCACTGAGCCCGGGCAGTTTTATGTCAAGGATGATCAGATCGGCGGTGTCGTCGCGCAAGAACTCAAGCGCCTGCCCGCCGTCGTGGAGCAGGTCGACCGCATGACCTTCGTCACGCAGACGGTAGGCCACGCCTTTCGCAACCGCGATGTTGTCCTCGACCATGACGATCCGCACGAAAAGTCCCCAAATCTTCGCAAGTGCAAGGTTCATGCAAGATTGGCACTCAATCATAGGCAGCATCAAGACGGCGAATTTCGCCTTTTTGGGAGGAAAGCCGCATCCAACGTGACGCGGCACTTGGGAGGAAGACATGATCAAGACACTCGCAAAGCGCTCAACCGCGCTACTCTTTGGCGTATCGGTTGCCGCACTCGGCAGCTGCAGCCTACGCAGATGGTCACGCGCTGGACCTGTCCGGCGAGACCGTTGAATGGATTATTCCGTTCTCGGAAACCGGCGGCTCGGCCCGCTGGGCCAACTTCTATGCACCGCTGCTCAGCGAAGCGCTGCCCGGCAACCCCACCGTTGTGGTGACCTTCATGCCCGGCGCCGGCTCCACCCGTGGGGCAAACCATTTCCAGGAGCTGGATTATGAAGATGGCACGACGATCTTTGGCTCGTCCGGCTCGACACAGTTCCCCTACCTGCTGAACGACCCGCGCGTGCGTTATGAGTACAACGACTGGAACGTCGTTCTGGCCTCCGGCACCGGCGGCGTCGCGTACCTGCCCGCCGACCTGGGCGCAGCTTTGGCTGACGGCGGCATTGAAGCTATCGCGGGCGAGAACTTCATCTACGGGTCCCAAGGCGCGACGCGTCTGGACCTCGTGCCGCTTCTGGCTTGGGAAATGCTGGGTCTGAACGTCGAGCCTGTGTTTGGCATCGAAGGCCGTGGCGATGGCCGCCTGATGTTCGAGCGGGGCGAAGCCAATATCGATTATCAGACCTCGTCGTCGTACCTCTCGGGCGTGACGCCCCTGGTTGAAGCAGGCACCGCCGTGCCGTGGTTCTCCTTTGGCGCGCTGGATACGGATGGCAACATCGTGCGCGACCCCACCTTCCCCGACATGCCCACCTTCGCTGAAGTCTGCGAAGCGGCAGCGTCGTGCGAAACCTCCGGCCCCGCATGGGACGCCTGGGTCGCCTTCTTCACCGCCGGTTTCCCGGCTCAGAAGATGGTGTTCTTGCCAGCAGGCGCACCGCAAGCGGCCATCGACACCTACACGCAGGCCTTCCAGGCCATCACCGAGCGCGACGACTTCGCCGAAATCTCGGCCGCGCGTCTGGGTGTCTATCCGCAGATGACCGGTGACGCTGCTGTCACCGCCATGGCGTCTGCCACGGAAGTGCCCGAAGAGGCACAGACCTTCGTGATTGAGTGGCTTGCGGACCGCTACGGCGTCGTCCTCGAGTAATCGATCCAACGTCCCTCGCGCGCTGCGCGGGGGCATCCCTTTCCCTGACCCGAAGCGGAGGCCGTCATGGATCTCTTAGCAACGGCGCTGCCTGCGCTGTCTGAAGCCTTTGGCATGATCCTGCAGCCAGCCGTGCTGGGATACCTGATCCTTGGCGTCTGCATGGGTCTGTGCATCGGGGTGTTTCCGGGTCTGGGTGGCATTGCGGGCCTGTCCCTGCTGCTGCCGTTCATGTTCGGGATGGAGCCGCTTTACGGCCTCGCCTTGATGGTCGGCATGGTGGCCGTCGTCCCAACATCCGACACCTTTGCCAGTGTGCTCATGGGGATACCCGGCTCATCGGCATCTCAAGCCACCGTGCTGGATGGCTTTCCGCTAGCCAAAAGGGCCAGGCGGCGCGGGCGCTTTCTGCGGCCTTTGCCTCATCCCTCTTCGGTGGCCTTCTGGGCGCGACGTTCCTGACATTCTTCATCCTCGCCGCCCGCCCCATCGTGCTGGCGTTCCAAACGCCTGAGCTGTTGATGGTCACGATCTTCGGCCTCTCGATGGTCGGCATCCTCGCGGGTCGCGTGGCGATCAAAGGCATCGTCGCCGCCTGCCTTGGTCTGCTGATCGGCACCATCGGCGAAGGTGCCGCTTCGGGTGAGCTGCGCATGTCCTCCTACGATCTTCCGTATCTGGTGGATGGGTTCAAACTGGTGATTGTGGGCCTCGCCATCTTCGCCATTCCCGAAATCATCGCGCTCCTTCGGCAGGACAAGGCGATCTCGGATCGGCAGCTCCTGGGCGGGGGCTGGATGACTGGCGTGAAAGATTGGTGGGCGAACAAATGGCTCTCCGTCCGCTGTTCGCTGATTGGCGTCGCGGTCGGTGTGATCCCCGGCCTTGGCGGATCCGTCGTGGATTGGATCGCCTATGGCCATGCGGTCCAGACGTCCAAGGACAAATCGCAATTCGGCTCGGGCGATATCCGGGGCGTTGTGGGGCCTGAGTCCTCCAACAACGCCAAGGAAGGCGGCGGGCTGGTCCCAACGCTTCTGTTCGGCATCCCCGGCTCTGGCTCCATGGCGATCTTCATCTCGGGCATCGCCCTTCTGGGCACCGGCCAGATCGAGGTTGGCCCCTCGATGATCAACAACAACCTCAACTTCACCTATGCCATCGTCTGGCTGCTGGCCCTCGCCAACGTCGTGGGCACGCTGATCTGTATTGGCGCCGCCGGCGGCATCGCGCGGCTGACAAGCATTCGCTTTGCTCTGCTGGCGCCTTTCCTCTTCATGATCATCGCTTTTGCCGCCTTCCAATCTCGCCAGTCGATCTGGGATCTTGTGGCGCTCTTTGGCATCGGTCTTCTGGGCATCCTCATGCGCCGGTTCGACTGGTCGCGGCCCGCCTTTCTGATCGGCTTCGTGCTCTCGGCTCCGGCGGAGCGGTACACAAACCAGGCCTATCAGATCGCCAGCTCCCGCTTCCGCCGCAGCTTTGAGGAGGGCTTGGACTACATCTTCAGCCCCATCGTCATCGTGCTGATCATCGTCACGCTGGTCTCCGTCGTGGTGGGCCTGCGGCAGGCCAAGAACATTCAGGCCGAGGGCGACGTGGTGTCCGGTAGCAAACGTGCGCCGCTGATTTTCCTGCTGGCCGTGACCGCTTATATCGGCATTGCCTACTACGACGCCGCAACGATCCCCGACTATGCCCGCACGGATCGCGTCTTCCCGGTCTTCGTGGCCACCATCGGCCTGATCGGCGGCGCGATCCTGCTGCTACAGATGCGCTTCAAGCCGGAAACCGACGCGCTCTTTGCTGATCGGGAAGTGCAGGATCGGAGCAGCAATGCCTTCGGGCTCTGGCCCACCCTTGGCTGGTTCGCGGGCCTTCTGATCCTGACATCGCTTGTTGGGTTCATCCTGGCGCTGGCCGTGTTCCTTCTGCTGTTCATCCGGTTCCGCGCCGGGAAGGGTTGGGGCTTTGCCGCCCTGTACACCGCAGCTGGCATCGCCTTCATCTGCGCCATGGCGGCGCTTCTGAACCGCGATTTCCCACCCGGCCTGCTGCAAAGCTACTTTGATCTGCCATGGCCGCTGACATGACCCAAACCGCCATCCCGTTCTGGTTCCTGCGCGGCGGCACGTCCCGCGGACCCTATTTCAAACGCTCCGACCTGCCCGAGGATCGGGAGGCCCTGGCCGAGGTTCTTGTCGCCGCCATCGGCTCCGGCCATCCGCTCAATATCGACGGCATCGGCGGCGGCAACGCCGTCACCACCAAAGTCGCCATGCTGAGCGCGTCGGAGGATGATTGGGCCGATATCGACTATTTCTTTGCGCAGGTCAGCGTTGAAGACCGATCGGTCGATTTCAAACCAACCTGCGGCAATATCCTGACAGGTGTGGGTCCCGCCGCGATCGAGATGGGTCTGGTGCGCGCAGCAGACCCTGAAACGCAAATCAACATACGTGCCGTGAACACAGGCGCGCGGGTGGTGGCAACGGTGCAAACGCCGGGGGGCGCCGTGGACTACGCAGGCGATGCAGCCATTGACGGCGTGCCGGGAACAGCCGCGCCCATTTCCTTGCAGTTCATGGACACCATAGGCGGCGCAACCGGCGCGCTCTTTCCCACGGGGCACAGGCAAGACATGATCGACGGGATCGCCGTCACCTGCATGGACGTCGCGATGCCCATGGTCATCGCCCGGGCCGAGGCGTTTGGCTTGACCGGCTATGAAAGCGCAGAGGCGCTGAACGAAAACACTGATTTCTTCGCCCGGATGGAGGCTGTACGCATCAAGGCCGGCGAAGCGATGGGCATTGCGGATGTGGCCCAGTCCGTCACGCCAAAGTTCGGCCTTCTGGCCCCTGCCAAAGACGGCGGCACCGTCGCCACGCGCTACTTCATGCCCTGGAAAACGCACCCGACAATGGCCGTGACTGGCGCGCAATGCCTTGCGGCCTGCGTGCTGACCCCGGGGTCGGTTGCAGACGGCATGACGGCAACCGACATAGCGGCCCCCGCCCGGATCATTCTCGAACATGCCAGCGGGCAAATCGAAGTCAGTGTCGACTTCTCCCGGTTCGACGGGGACATCACCCTCAAATCCGCCGGCCTCGTCCGAACCGCTCGCCTTCTGGCCCGGGGCGAGGTCATGGTGCCCCACTCCATCTGGAGGCCAGCTTGATCATTTCCGTTTTGTATACTATGGTATACAATTATGGATCGGAGCTTAAAATGCCGGATGAATACACCGAATGCCTCACCCTCGCGCACGCAGAGCTGCAGATGGCCGAACGTCTGATTACCGACGAGATCCGCACCTACCCCACACCTATCTCCGGGTGCGATGCCGTGTTCAACGGCCTGCTGGATGACCGCGCGCGGATCCGTCACGCACTGGACGCCCTGCGCACGGCAGTGTTCGTGGCCACCCCCGCACACCAACACCCAATGCAGGTGTAGAAAGCCGATGAAGGTTCACATCCTCGACGATTGGTTTGACACGCTTCAAGGGCTGCCCTGCTTCGCAAAGCTCAGCGGCCATGACGTGACCGTTTGGACGGATCACGAACCTGACCCGGCGCGTCTTGCCGACCGTGTCGCTGACGCCGAAGCCCTCGTTCTATTTCGGGAACGGACGCGCATTGGCGCTGATCTGCTGACGCGATTGCCGAACCTCCGGCTCATTTCACAACGCAGCGTCTACCCGCATATTGATGTGGAGGCCTGCAGCGCCAACGGCGTGATGCTGTGCTCCAACATGCACAGCGATACCCCGTCTTACGCGGCCGCCGAAATGACCCTCGCCCTGATCCTCTCAAGCTATCGCCAGATCCCCCAGCAGGTCGCCTCCATCCGCGCTGGCCAGTGGCAGGCAGGCGTTGGCCGAACCCTGCGCGGGCGGATATTGGGGCTCTATGGCTACGGGCGCATCGCCAAAGCAGTCGCGACCTACGCCGAGGCGTTGGGCCTGCAAGTGCAATGGTGGTCGTCCGAGGCAGGCCGCGCCCGCGCCCATGCCGACGGCGTCCGCGTGGCCGAAAGCCGCGCGGCGTTCTTCGCAACCTCCGACATTGTCAGCCTGCATGTACGCCTGAAGCCAGAGACACGCGGGATCATCACGGCCGCCGACCTTGCGGCGATGGCCCCGCGCAGCCTTCTGGTGAACACCTCGCGGTCCGGGCTGATCGCCAAAGGCGCGTTAGAGGCCGAGATTTCTAGAGACCGCATTCACGCGGCCGTGGACGTATTCGATACCGAGCCTTTGACAGACACTGACCATCCCTTGCTGACGCATCCAAACGTCCTGCCGACACCCCATATCGGCTATGTGACCGAGGATGAGTTTGATCTGCAATTCAGCGACATTTTCGATCAGGTGAATGCCTACGCCGATGGCACCCCCATCCATGTCATCAATCCAGAAGTTCGACGGTAGCAAGGCATGAAACCCACTCCCGATATCGTGGTGATCGGTGGCGGCAATGCCGCCCTTTGCGCGGCGATCACCGCGGCTGAGGCCGGGGCGCAGGTTCTGATCCTTGAAGCCGCGCCAAAGCCCTATCGCGGTGGCAATTCCCGCCACACACGCAACTTTCGATGCATGCATGACGGCCCGCTTGGCCCATTGGTCGAAAGCTATAGCGAGGATGAATACTTCGCCGATCTGATGAAAGTCACAGGCGGCAAGACCCATGAAGGGCTCGCGCGGCTGGCCATTCGCACGTCCGAGGAATGCCTTCCCTGGATGGAAGCGCATGGCGTCCGGTTTCAGCCCTCACTCTCTGGGACTCTATCACTGGCCCGCACAAACGCCTTCTTTCTGGGCGGCGGCAAAGGGTTGGTGAACGCCTATTACCGCACGGCAGCCAAGCTTGGCGTGGCTGTGGAATACGAAGCAAAGGTCACGCATCTGGAAGTTGAGGATGGCCGTGTCGTCTACCTCGATTACACGCAAAACGACATAACGCATCGGCTCGAACCCAAGTCCGTTGTGGTTGCCTCGGGCGGCTTTCAGGCCGATACCGATTGGCTCGCCCGCGCTTGGGGACCTGCGGCAAAGAACTTCCTGATCCGCGGCACGCCATACAATCGCGGCGTGGTATTGGCTGACCTTCTCGACCAGGGCGTCGAACAAGTGGGCGACCCCACACAATGCCACGCGGTCGCTATCGATGGGCGCGCGCCGAAATATGACGGCGGGATCGTAACCCGCCTCGACTGCGTGCCGTTCTCCATCGTCGTGAACAAGCACGCCGAGCGGTTCTATGATGAAGGGGAAGATGTCTGGCCCAAACGCTATGCGATCTGGGGGCGGCTCGTGGCCGCGCAACCTGATCAGGTGGGCTACGCGATCATCGATGCTCAATCCCTCGATCTTTTCATGCCATCAGTGTTCCCGCCCATCAAAGCCGACACGTTGGAGGAATTGGCCCGCATGATGGGTTTGCCCGAAGACAAATTACGCGCAACGGTGGACGCCTTTAACGCAAGTTGCGGGGATACGCGCGGCTTCAAACCAACCGAGTTGGACGGCGTGGCGACCAAGGGGCTGACGCCTCCGAAAACGAATTGGGCCCGCCCGATCACCCAGGCGCCGTTCTACGGCTACTCGCTGCGCACCGGGGTCACCTTCACATATCTGGGCCTCAAGGTGGATGAGACTGCGCAGTGCAGCATTGGCAATCGCCCGGTCAGCAATCTTTGGGCGGCGGGTGAAACGATGGCGGGCTCCATCTTGGGTCAGGGCTATCTGGCCGGGTTCGGTATGACCATCGGCACGGTCTTCGGCCGCATCGCAGGGGCGGAGGCCGCAAAACATGCAAACTGATCTTATACAAGAAGCTCGACGTCAGGCTGAAATCTGCAATGCCTGCCGGTATTGCGAAGGCTATTGCTCGGTCTTTCCCGCCCTCCACGCCAATCGCGCCTTCTCGGATGGCGACATCACGCAGCTGGCAAACCTCTGCCATAACTGCCGTGGGTGCTACTACGCCTGCCAATACACAGCGCCCCATGAATTCGACCTGAACCTGCCCGCCGCCTTGGCCGACGTGCGCCAGGACAGTTGGGAGGAGTTTGCCTTTCCACGGGTCGTCGCACGCGCCTTTCAACGAAACGGCATGGCCATCACCATTGCCGTCACGCTTTGCTTCGCGCTCCTCTTTGCGTTGGCGAAATGGGCCGGACCAAGCGACGGCGAGGGGTTTTACGCCGTCCTGTCCCACAACCTGATGGTCGCTATCTTCGCGCCCGCTTTCCTGGCGCCCTTGGCCAGCATCGCGATCAGCTTGCGGCGCTATTGGGTCGCCACGGGCGGCGGGCCCGTCCGCTTCGCACATGTGCGCGCGGCCTTTCAAAGTGCCGCAACGCTGCGCAATCTGGCAGGCGGCCATGGCGAGGGCTGCAATTTTGAGGATGAGGACCGCTTCACTCAAGCCCGCCGCCTTGCACATCAAGCCGTGCTCTACGGGTTCGCCCTATGCTTCGCCAGCACCGCGTCCGGCACGGTTCTGCACTACGCCTTCGATATGCCCGCCCCCTACGGATTGCTGTCCCTGCCCAAGCTCTTGGGCATCCCCGGCGGCATCATGATGACGTTCGGCGCGGTCTGGCTGCTTGACCTCAAGCGCAAGGCCGATCCGCTTCTGGGTGCCGCCCAGGCCCGAAGCGGCGAAGTCGCCTTCATCGCACTTCTGGGCTTTGTCGCGCTTAGCGGCTTGGTGCTCTACGCAATGGGACAGACCGCGCTTATGCCAACGCTCCTGGCGCTCCACCTCGGGTCGGTCCTGGGGTTCTTCTTGCTGATGCCGTACACGAAAATGGCCCACGGCTTCTATCGCCTGGCCGCCCTGATCCGCGACGCCCAAAGGCACTGACCCTCAGCCGCTCAATGCCAGCTGTCGCACCGGCTTGGCCGCTTCGACAGGGACAGGCCACCTGACCAGCAAGATCGCGCAACCGTCCACCTGCTCCGCCTGCAACCGCCCCGGCAAGTCCTGCAAGGTTGCCGTCAACATGTGCTCGCCCGCCTTGGACACATTCACGCACACATCGATCTGTGCCGTAGCCGGAAACCCCCGCTCGGCCAGCGCCGCGCAAATCCGATCCACCTGCCGAACGCCCATGTAGATCGCCACTGTCGTTCCCGGCACGGCATGGCGCACGCAATCGGGCAAGGGCGCATCCGCGCACCCGGTGCCCGTGGCCAGCACCAGCGTATCGGTCTCACCGCGCATCGTCAGGCTTTGGCCCAAAGATGCCGCAGCGGCGGACGCCGCCGTGACACCCGGCACGATCTCCACCGTTACGCCTGCGGCCTTCGCGGCCTCCACCTCTTCGCCCGCGCGACCAAAGATCCCCGGATCGCCCGATTTCAACCGCACGACACGCCGCCCCTTCAAGGCCTCGGCCACAATCACCTGAGAGATCTTGTCCTGCGGCCAGGCATGCGCGCCCACATGCTTGCCGACGAACACACGCTCCGCATCGCGCCGGGCGAGTTCCAGCACCTCCGGGTCCACCAACCGATCATAATAGATGACATCGGCCTCTTGCAGCCGCTCCACCGCGCGCAAGGTCAGCAGATCCCGCGCCCCCGGCCCCGCACCAACCAAAGCAATCGACCCTACGTCCTCGGCATCCGGCGCACCCCGATCCGCAATCGCCTGTTTGATCTGCCGCGCAGCCTCCCGCTCTGCGCCGCGTGTCCACGCCTCGCGGGGGGTGGATTTGAACACCCACGCCCAAAAGGCGCGCCGCTTGGCGCGAGGAACCGCGTCCGCCACCGCAGGACGCAACCGGCCTGCCAAAGCAGCCAACCCACCCAGATTGGCGGGCAACATCTGCTCAATACGGGTCTTCAGATCACGCCCCAGAACCGGGGCCGTCCCCTCTGTCCCGATGGCAATCACAACCGGGTCGCGATCCACAATGGACGGCGTGGTGATGTCGCACAGGTCCGGGCGGTCGACCACGTTGACCGGGCAATGCGCGGCCTGCGCCAATCCGTGAAGCGCCGCATCCCAGCCAGGGCAGCCCGTGGCGATGAAAGCCATGGCTGCGCCCTCGAAGTCGCCGGGCGTCAGGGGCGCGTCATGTTGAATGGCCCGCCGCTCTGCCACCAAGGCTGCCAATTCCGGCTCCAGCGTTTGCGCGGCAAGCACGATCTGGGCATCGGTTTTCAGGATCAGTCGCGCCTTCTGCGCCGCCTGCTCGCCCCCGCCAGCGATGACAATGCGCCGCCCGCTTGTGCGGAAAAACATTGGGAAACTCTTCATGCGGCCACCTCCGCGATCGAACTGAGGCGGGCGCGCCAAAGATCCTGTGCCAAGGCGTCCGCCTTTGTCTCCCCCAGGGTCCCCAAGGCCAAAGCCGCCGTGCCGATTACGATGGCCTCGGCAAAGTCATCCGTCGCCCTACCGCTCCAAAGCGCGTCCAGATCAACGCCCTCAGCCACCTCCGCCAGGCGGCGTGTATCGCCACCAAGAGCCTCAAACGAGGCCTCCCAAGCCGCGCCATCGCGCAGCCCAAATCCGGCAATCGTCTTGCCCGGGTGACGCTCAAACTCGCCACCGCCGCCCTTGATGACGCTCAGCGCCTGCCACCCAAGACGCGCTGCGGCATCGGACTGCAACAACCGATAAGAGGGATGGAATACCCCTTGCACGCTGGCCTTCGCACGACACGGGTTCAGCATCCGGGCGACCGTGTTGACGCACGATCTAAGGCCAACGACCGGGCGTAGTGCCAGTAGGTGAAACAGCGCAGGGTGCAGCTCGTCCAACGGCAGATAGACAATCCGCTTCGCGTCCAACGCCCGGGCGATCTCATCAGATGTGCGCGCAATCGGGACACCTGCCGCACCCAGATGGGCGCGCACCGCATCATCGCGGCCGTTCCATCCGTGCAACACCACTCGGTGCCCCGCCATGGCCACCAGCCGTGCCGACAAAAGGAACCAGGGCAGGCCGCGTGTCCGACCCGCTGCGTAAGATGGCCAATCGAGGTCAGCCAGCGGCAGGTCCGGGCAAGCGGATTGTGCGGCCTTGGCAAACCCCGCAATCTCATCCGCGGTCTCACCCTTCATCCGCATCAACATCAGGATCGCCCCAACTGCTTCGGGCGCCGCGCGGCCTGACAGCATGATGTCCATCGCCTGAGGCGGCTTCGGTTTGTGTCAGCGACCGCGCGCGGCCCGGTCCACGGCCCAACGTGGCGACAAAAGGCGCAAGGCTCATTCCGCCGCCTCCTTGATGCTGACTGCGCATGATCAGGCTCGCCAATTCGGGCCGGCAGGAGCCGCAGTTGGTCCCCGCCTGCAGCGCTTCGCCAATGGCCTCCACACTCATCAGGCCATCGTTTTCGATGGCCGTCACGATGGTGTTGATCCCGACGCCAAAGCAGGCACACAGGATGGCACCCGCATCGACGACATCGGCAGGGGGGCGGCCTGTCAGGTTGGCGGGGGCGGCAGTTCCGGGTAGGCCGGCGATATAGTCACGCATGATCGCGATGGGCGTCGGCCCGACGAACAGAGCAGCTTTGATATGCCCATCCTGTTCAAACGCGATGCGGGCCGTGCCGCGCGCCGGGTCACTGACCGAAATTGCAGCAGCATCGGATATCCCAAACAAGGCGCGCGCGGTGGCGTCCCAATCTTCCGGGGCCTTGTAGCCCGCCAGTTCCATGCGAAACCCGGCGCTGGTCGACGCAACGGCCCAATAATCGCAATCGGGGTTCATCTTTTCCGTTGCGACCGCAAAGCCATACCACGCCGCCTCCATCCGCTTGATCGACACGAGGGAGGCCTTGCTTTCCGGCTGGCCTGAGACGGGGTCCGTCGCGGGCGCGACCAGCGCGTCGACCCGGCCCGTTGGGGCCGTTTCCGCCGTCCAGTGCATCGGTGCAAAGGCTGGCCGGGTTGAACGGCGTCACTGAGGCGCGCCCGCAAGATGGCACGACCATAGGGGCTGGTGACTTCGACCAGGTCGGCATGTGTCACCTGCAAGGCTGCCGCGTCCTGGGGATGCAGATCAAGATAGGGCTCCGCCAGATGGCCGGACAGCCTCGGGCTCAGGCCCGTGCGCGTCATCGTATGCCATTGGTCCCGCACCCGCCCGGTGTTGAGGCGATAGGGAAATTCCGGTGTCGGCATCGCTGCGGGTGGACGCGTGGTGACAGGCAGAAGTCGCGCCTTGCCGTTCGGATGGAAAAAGCGACCATCCGCAAAGAAGCGCTCACCCGTGCCGCTGCTGGTGACGGGCCAGCGTGTCGGAGACAGGGCGTCATATTCGGCATCGCTCAGATCGGCGAGGCCCGATATGTCGAAATCCCGCCCGAAACGGCCTCCCGCGATGCCCGACAGGGCGGCATGTTCGCGGAAAATCTCGGCGGGGGTCTCATAGTCGAAGGCGGTGCCGAACCCCATCCGGCGCCCAACCTCCGCCAGGATATCCCAGTCGGGCCGTGCATGGCCCGGTGCGGGCAGAACAGCGCGCTGGCGGCTGATCGTCCGGTCGGAGTTCGTGACGGTCCCCTCCTTCTCGGCCCAGGCGGTGGCGGGCAGCAGTACATCGGCCAGACGCGCGGTATCCGTGGCACCATGTGACGTCGCTGACAACCACGAACTCGCACCCTTTGATCGCATCTCGTACCGCATCCGCGTCGGGCATCGACACGGCCGGGTTGGTGTGGATGATCCACAACGCCTTGATGCGTCCATCGCCCACCGCCCGAAACATGTCGACGGCCTTCAGACCTGGCGCCTCAGGCAAAGTGTCTGCGTTCCAGAACCCGCGCACCGCCGCACGGTGATCTGCGTTCTCAAGATCCAGATGGCAGGCCAGCATATTGGCCAACCCCCCAGCCTCGCGGCCACCCATCGCATTGGGCTGCCCGGTCACGCGTGAATGGTCCCATACCCGGCCTCCCGATCCGGCCCGTCGCAAGATGGCAGTTGAGGATCGCGTTGACCTTGTCGGACCCGCTGGTCGACTGGTTCACCCCTTGGCTGAAGATCGTGACGACCTTGTCCGTCCCGATCCACAGATCGTGAAAGGCGCGCTCTTCCTCCGGGCTCAGGCCCGTCCGCGCAGTCTCCGCGCGCGCAGCCGCAAAGCGCTGCGTCCAGCCCCTCGACATGCGCCGCATACCCCGCATCCACCGCGCCACCCGCAGCAATCGCGCGCAGCAGGCCGTTGAACACGGCCACGTCCGCGCCAGGCTCAATCGCCAGATGCAGCGCGGCACCATCGCACGACGCCGTCCGCCGTGGATCAATCACCACGATCTTCGCGCCCGAGGCCTTCACCCGCTGAAACAGCACCGGATGGCACCACGCCAGGTTTGAGCCGACGAGCACCACCAACTCCGCCTGATCCAGATCTTCATAGGTCCCCGGCACCGTATCGGTGCCAAATGCCCGCTTGTGCCCCGCCACCGTGGACGCCATGCACAGCCTTGAATTCGTATCGATATTCGCCGAGCCGATGAATCCCTTCATCAACTTGTTGGCGACATAGTAATCCTCGGTCAGCAATTGCCCCGACACATAAAACGCCGTCGCATCCTGGCCATGCTCGGCCACAACCTGCGAAAACCGATCCGCCACATGTTGCAGGGCCTCATCCCAACTGGCCTCCGCCCCATCCACCACCGGCGCGCGCAAGCGGTGCCCCAGCCCCACGGTCTCACCCAAAGCCGTGCCCTTGGAACACAGCCGCCCATGGTTCGCCGGATGCTCCGGGTCACCCCGCACCGCCAGCCCCCCGGCCCCGTCCGGGCGCAACAGCACCCCGCAACCAACGCCGCAATAGGGACAGGTGGAGCGCACCTCACCTACTGGCGCATGGCCGTCCATCACGCCGCACTCCGCGCGCTCAACGCCGTGCCGTCAATAAGGATGCGACCCGCCTCGACCCGCACCGGATAGGTCGAAATCTGCCCATCCTCGCCCTTCGCCTGGCCGGTGTTCAGATCAAAGACCCAGTTGTGCAGCGGGCAGGTCACCGACTGCCCGTGCACGATCCCTTCGACCAACGGCCCGCCCTTGTGGGGGCAGGTGTTCGATGCGGCAAACACCTCGGCCGCATCCGTGCGAAACACCGCGACGCAGCCCAGTGCGGTCTTCAACTTGCGCGCGCCGCGCAATGGCACGTCGTCCAGCGCCCCGATATCAACCCACGCCATCGGACTGCCCCTTCCTTGTTTCAAAAATACCTCGGGGAGCGCGAGGGGCTGGCCCCTCGCATCGGTCGACGCCGAAGGCGGCGAAAACCCGGCTCATTCCGCCGCCTCCAAGGTCAGGTCGGCCAGCGGCTGATAGCGCTCCGCTTTCTCCGCGGCATGCTCGGCCCAAGGGTCCTTGCGATAAATGCTTTGCGACAGCTCGAACGCTTCGATCAGGCGCGCGCGCTCGTCCAGATCCTCGATCCGCTCTTTCACCCAGTCGAGGCCCACCTTCGCCACCCACTTGTAGGGCCGATCCAGATACTTCGCGTTTTCACGGTAAAGCTGCACAAACGCGACCGTCACATCGATCGCCTCCGCCTCAGTGGCCACATCAATCAGCCGCTCGGTCTCCTTCACATCCATGCCAGCGGCCCCCGCAACACCCACCTGATAGCCGCTATCGACACAGATGATGCCCACATCCTTGCATGTCGCCTCCGCGCAATTGCGCGGGCAGCCCGAGACACCCAGCTTCACCTTGTGCGGTGTCCACGACCCCCACAAGCGCCTGCTCCAGCTTGATGCCCAAGGCCGGTGCTGTCCTGCGTGCCGAACCGGCAATGATCCGTGCCAACGCAGGTCTTCACCGTGCGAAGCCCCTTCGAATAGGCGTGGCCCGAGACCAGCCCGGCCTTGTTCAAATCGGCCCAGATCGCGGGCAAATCCTCGCCCTTCACACCCAGCAGGTCGATCCGCTGGCCCGCCCGTCACCTTCACGGTCGGCACGTTGTATTTGTCCGCCGCATCTGCAATCGCGCGCAATTCGCGGGGGTTGGTGATCCCGCCCCACATGCGCGGCACGACGCTGAAAACGTGCCGTCCTTCTGGATATTCGCGTGCTTGCGTTCGTTGATGAACCGGCTTTGCGGGTCGTCCTGATACTCCAGCGGCCAATCGGCCAGCAGGTAGAAGTTGATCGCCGGGCGGCAGACATGGCAGCCGTTGCGGGTATTCCACCCCAATTCCTGCCAGACCGCTTCCTGCGATTTCAGCGGCATCGTCTTGATCAGCCGCCGCACGTCTTCATGGGTGTGGTCGGTGCAGCCGCACACCGGCTGCGCCGCGGGCATCTGGAAGTCTTCGCCCAAGGTGACTTGCAGAAGCTGTTCGACCAGCCCCGTGCACGTCCCGCAGGATGCGCTGGCCTTGGTAGACGCACGAACGGCCCCAAGATCACCCGCGCCACCCTCGATCGCCTCAACAATGGTGCCTTTGCAAACGCCGTTACAGCCACAGATCTCCGCATCAAGCGGCAAGGCTGCAACGGCTGAGAGAGGGTCCGCAGTGTCGCCCCCTGATAGGCAGGCCCGAAGATCAGCGTCTCCCGCATCTCCTCAATGTCCGTGCCGTCACGGATCAGGCCAAAGAACCAGCTGCCATCGGCTGTGTCACCATACATGACGGCCCCGACCAGCTTGTTATCTTCTATAACAAGTCGCTTGTAGACGCCCCGCGACGGGTCGCGGAACACGATGTCTTCACGGCCCTCGCCATCGGCGAAATCGCCCGCGCTGAACAGGTCGCAGCCCGTCACCTTCAGCTTGGTCGAAAGTGATTTTTGCACAAAGGCAGCCTCTTCCCCCAGCAGGGTTTGGGCGAGCACCTTGGCTTGGTCGTAGAGCGGAGCGACAAGGCCAAAGATCGCACCCCGATGCTCCACACATTCGCCAACCGCGAAGATATCTTCGTCAGACGTGCAGAGCTGGTCATCCACGTGGATGCCCTTGCCCACCGCCAGTCCGGCGGCTTGTGCCAACGCGACATTGGGCCGAATGCCCACCGCCATGACCAACAGGTCACAGGGCAGTTCCGTGCCATCGTCCAGCAGTCAGCGCGCTGCACCTTGACCGTTTTCGCCGACAATCTCCTTCGAGTTCGCCTGCAACTTGATCGTGATGCCCTTGTCTTCCAGCGACTTGCGCAGAAGATAGCCCGCCGCCTCGTCCAACTGCCGCTCCATCAGGTGGCCCATGATGTGCACGACCGTCACAGCGACACCCCGCGCGGCCATGCCCGCGGCAGCTTCAAGGCCCAACAACCCGCCACCAATCACAACGCATTTCTGACCGGCAGTCAGGCCCATCATCCGCTCGGTGTCTTCCAGATCGCGGTAGGCAATGACACCCTCCAGATCATGGCCCGGAAGCGGGATCATGAACGGGTTCGATCCCGTGCCGAAGATCAGTTTGTCATACGGAACGTGGCCGTTCTCGCCCACGACAACCTTTGCATCGCGGTCAATCTCCAGAACCTTCTCGCCGAACCGCGTGGAAATGCCCCTCTCGGCGTACCAGGCGTCGTCATGGGTGACGATGTCGGCATAGGTCTGGTCGCCCGCCAAGACGGGCGACAGCATGATGCGGTTATAATTCCCGCGCGGCTCCGCGTTGAACAGCGTGATGTCGAAGGCGTCGGGTGCGGCATCGGTCAGGTGCTCCAGCACCCGACCCGAGGCCATCCCCGCGCCAATCACAACGAGTTTCTGCTTGGTCATGTCAGCTACTCCGCCGCAATCGCCGGGGCCGCTTTGGCCTTCGGTTTGGGTTTGGCGCCATGCTCATATTCCTCAAGGAAATCGAGCACATCCTGCCGGTAGGTGTAGTAATCCGGATGCTCCAACAGCGCCTTGCGCGTGCGCGGGCGCGGCAGGTCGACTTCGGTGATCTTGCCAATCGTGGCCTGCGGCCCGTTGGTCATCATCACGACACGGTCGGCCAGCAAGATCGCCTCATCCACGTCATGCGTCACGCAGATCGCCGTCACCTTGGTGCGGCTCCACACTTCCATCAGCACTTCCTGCAATTCCCACCGGGTCAGGCTGTCCAACATCCCAAACGGCTCATCCAGCAGCAGCAGCTTCGGCGACAACGCAAAGGCCCGCGCGATGCCGACCCGCTGCTTCATCCCGTTCGACAGATCCACGGCCGGCCTTGTCCATCGCATCGGCCAGACCCACCCGCTCAAGGTAGTATTCCACCACATCCTGGCGCTCAGCCCGGCTCGCCTTCGGATAGACCTTGTCCACCCCAATCGCGCAGTTCTCCCGTGCCGTCAGCCACGGGAACAGCGAGGGCGACTGGAACACCACCGCGCGCTCCGGATCCGCGCCTTCCACGCCGACACCATCCAGCTTGATCGCGCCTTTGCTGATCTCGTTCAAACCCGCCACCATCGTCAGCGCCGTGGACTTGCCACACCCCGAATGCCCGATGAGGCGTGATGAACTCGCCCTTCCGCAGCTTCAGGTCGAAATCCTCCACCACCGTCAGCGGACCCTTCGGCGTCGGATACACCTTATGCACCTTGGAGAACTCCAGATACCGGTCCTCCAGCGCACGACTGCGCGGCGTTCTTCACCGCCACCGGCACGCCATGGATCGGCGTCACCTCGGGCAACACACGCGTAGCCCTCGACCTTCGCCTCGATCCCCACATCCATCAGGTACGTCGTCACCTCGGCCCGCAGCCGCTTGAACTCCGCATCGTTGTTCATCGCCGACCGGTCCCGCGGCCGCGCAATGCCCACCTCAATCGGGTCCGCCAGCGTCCCGTCGGGGTTTAGCGGAATGATCCGATCCGCCAGCAAGATCGCCTCATCCACATCATTGGTGATCAGCACACAGGTCTTTTTGTCTGCCTCCCAGATCCGCTCGATCTCTTCGGCCAGATTGCCCCGCGTCAGCGCATCCAAGGCGCTCAACGGCTCATCCAGAAGAAGCATCTCGGGGTCCATGGCCAGTGCACGCGCGACGTTAACGCGCTGACGCATGCCCCCCGAGAGCTCTGCGGGACGCCGCGCAGCCGCGTGCCCCAAACCGACCATCTCAACATATTTCGAAACCTTTGCGGCCTTCTCAGCCTTGCTGAGATCCGGGAACATCGTATCAACCGCCAGGCTCACATTGCCGTTCACCGTCAGCCACGGCATCAGCGAATAGTTCTGGAAGATCACACCGCGCTCCGGCCCCGGCTCCGTCACGGGCGTCGCCCTTGAACAGGACCTCTCCCTTTGTGGGCATCTCAAGGCCCGCCATCAGGTTGATCAGCGTGGTCTTGCCGGTGCCCGAGAAGCCCAGCAGCACCAGAAACTCCCCTTCCGCGACCTCGAGGTTGATGTCCTTCAGCACCGGCGTTTCGCCAAAGCTCTTGGACACATTCTTCAGCTCCAGAAATGCCATGCTGCCAGACCTCAGCGATTGTTGGTGAAGGTGAAAAGCGACTGGATCGTGTACATCAGGCGATCCAGCAGGAAGCCGATGATACCGATGGTCAGAACCGCCACCATGATCTTGGCCAGGCGACTGGCTCGACCCATTCTGGAACTCGTCCCAAACAAATTTGCCAAGGCCCGGGTTCTGCGCCAGCATCTCCGCCGCGATCAGAACCATCCAGCCGACGCCGAGGCTCAGGCGAAGACCCGTGAAGATCAGCGGCAAGGCCGAGGGCAGAACCAGCTTCTGGATCTTCGTCCAGGTTCCCATCTTCAGAACCTTCGAGACGTTGACCAGATCCTTGTCGATGCTCGCCACACCCAGCGCCGTGTTGATCAACGTGGGCCAAAGCGAACAGAGCGTCACAGTAATGGCCGACACGATAAACGATTTCTCGAACAACCCATCATCAGCAGCCAGCGCCGAGACAACGATGGACACAATCGGCAACCAGGCCAGCGGGCTGACCGGTTTGAAGACCTGGATGATCGGGTTCAGCGCGGCATTTGCTGTGGCCGAAAGACCGGCGGCAATGCCCAGCGGGACGGCGACGATGGTGGCGATCAGGAAGCCGAAGAAGACCGTCTTAATGGAGGTCCAAATCTGCTGATAGTAGGTCGGCGCGCCGGTGAAATCGCGGATTGGGCGCGGCTCTTCTCCGGCGGCGATCCGGTCGGCATTGCGCTGCTCCTGCCGTTCGTAGAAATCGGCGGCCCGGTCGCGGGTGCGCTGCGCGTCTTCGTTCAGGTTGCCCACCTGTTCCCAGACTTGCGCCGGGCCGGGGATCGCGCCGAGCGAGGTTTGAACCTGCGGCGCCAGAGTTGCCCACAGCAAAAGGAACCCTGCAATGGCCAGCAACGGCACCCCCAACAAACGCCAGATCTCGCCGCCTTGCGCTTTGGGGTTATCGCCCGCCGCAATCCGCAGCATCGGCGTGATCCAGGCCAGCCCCAGAACCTTGAACCAGGTGTCGGCCTTGTTGATCCGGGTGAAGGTCCGCTCGCGGCGCGCCTCGCGGTCTGCGTCGAAATTCGGGTCTACCGTCGTCATGTCTCTCGCGTCCTTTTCTGCATCGCAGCGTGGGCAGCTGGAAAAGGCGGCGAAGGGGCGTGTAACTACAATTGTAGTTACAAAAAAACTACAGATTCACTACAGCTTCATTACGCCGGTTTCGTCGCCTGTTTTTTGGCATTGCCACGGGCGCTATGTGTTCGCGCCCGCAGCGTAGGGTGGGCGAAACCCACCGATTGGCTGAGATCAGCCGCCTGTCACGGCACCGTCGACCACCACCTCATCGCCGGTCAGACCAATCGGGAACGCGTCGATATAGGCGTTGGGGAAGCGGCCATCATATGTAATGCCGTCAATCATCTCGGATACCGGCTCCCGGAAGCCATCGGTGTCCCAGGGGAAGTCGGCTTCAAGCGCCAGACCGTCATCCACCAGCGACCGCGCGGCCTCCAGATAGATGTCCGGGCGATACACCTGTGCCGCGACCTCATGATACCACTCGTCCGTCTGCGGCTCGGCAATCTGGCCCCAGCGACGCATCTGCGTCAGGTACCACACCGCGTCGGAATAATACGGGTAGGTCGCGTAGTAGCGGAAGAAGACATTGAAGTCGGGGATCTCGCGCACATCGCCCGGCTCGAACTCAAACGTGCCGGTCATCGAGGCCGCGATCACCTCGGCATCCGCGCCCACATATTCGGGCCAGGACAGCATCTCTACCGCTTCTTCCCGGTTGGCATTGTCGTTCTCGTCAAGCCACATGCCGGCCCGGATCAGGGCGCGAACGATGGCTCGTGTGGTGTTGGGGTTCTCTTCCGCGAACTCTTCGGTGATGCCGAAGACCTTCTCAGGATTGTTCGGCCACAGCTGGTAGTCGGTGATCACCGGTACGCCGATCCCGCGCTGCACCGCCTGCTGGTTCCACGGCTCGCCCACGGCGTAACCGAAAATCGTGCCGGCCTCCAAAGTGGCAGGCATCTGCGGCGGAGGCGTCACCGACAGGAAGACGTCCGCATCGATGGTTCCTGTAATGTCGTCAGGGCTGTAGAAGCCCGGGTTCAGCCCGCCAGCCGCCAGCCAGAAGCGGATTTCGTAGTTGTGCGTGGAGACCGGGAAAACCATGCCCATGTCGAAGCGCGTGCCCTCATCGCGGTATTGCTCGACCACCGGAACCAGCGCCTCGGCGCTGATCGGGTGCTGCGGGCGGCCATCGTCCATCGACGGGATATGCGGGCGCATCAGATCCCAAACCTCGTTCGATACGGTGATGCCGTTGCCGTTCAGATCCATCGAGAACGGCGTGATGATATTGGCCTGCGTGCCGTAACCGATTGTAGCCGCGATGGGCTGACCTGCCAGCATGTGGGCACCGTCGAGCGTGCCGTCGATGACGCCATCCAGCAGAACGCGCCAATTGGCCTGCGCTTCGAGGGTGACGAAAAGACCCTCGTCCTCGAAGTAGCCCAGTTCGTAGGCCACAGCGAGCGGCGCCATGTCGGTCAGTTTGATGAAGCCGAAGGTCAGCTCGTCAATCTCCAGCTCCTGCGCCGCCAACGGCGCGCTGAGGGCTGTGGTCGCAGCGAGCGCTGCAAAAAGGCGTTTCATGGATGGTCTCCTACCTGATGCCCGACGCGCATTTTTTGGGAGGAGGCGCGAAGGGCGAAAAATGACAAAAGCCGCTGACACACGCTGCACAGATCGCAGCGGCATCGAGCGGCTTTGCTCAGACATCCCGGTCGGTGGGAAGAAAGGGTGTGTGAAGACGCCATTGCCTTCGACACGCCTAGGATTGCGAGTGCTGTGTGGGCACGCAAGCCCGTTTGCGTTTTGGTCAGTTGTAAATGCTGCACTGCCGCAACTTTCGGGCGAATTTGCCCAAAACTTGTGCGTCACGCCTCAAACGGATCAAAAATGCGTCCGTCAAAAAAAGCATCCGGCCCCAAAACAATCTCCCCCGAGTCGACCCCACCGCCATGGGACTGTAGAGAGAGCCTTCTACTTTTTCAGAGGCGCCTGGCATGTCTGCGCCAATTCCATCCAGCGCAAAACGGTATTGATCACTTCGGAAGACATCCGCTGCGCTGGATCATTGCAGCAGGCACATCCAATCCTGTTCGTAGCGCAAGGCGATGTGCGATCCACTTGCCCTGGCTTCGCCAAGGGAAGGTCGCGGCGCTGTTGTGGAATTCGAGGAACGCGGGCACGTCCCGAAGCTCTCCGCCCGGTGAAATTGCCAGCTTTCCCGTCAAGGCCCGGTCGACGATTTCGGAAGGAACATCCAGCCATTGCGGACGGCTCAAGAGCTCTGCCGCCGCGGTTCGGCTTGCCGGATCGGCCAGCCACCGGCTTGCGCGCCAGACGGAGCGGATCAGACGGCCCAACAGATGCGGTTCGGTTTCCGCCCATTCGGCGCGTGTGGCCAAGACCTTTTCGGGGGCGAAATTCCAAATCGCCCGGCCCGGCAAAAGGAGCGCGCCGACATGGCCTTCCACAGCCATCGATCCCCATGGCTCCCCAACGCAGAATGCATCGATCTCGCCCTCGGCCAGAGCCTGCGCCATCATCGGCGGCGGAACAGTTCGGATCTTCAACGGTATGCCACGCAACGGGGTCGCCTCGCGCCAGATCTCGATCAACTCGATATGCATCGAGAAGGGAAACGGCACGCCAATAGTCAGCCCGTGCGGGGCCACCTTTGCGAGGGCGGCCCCGGCGCCATGAGCGTCCTCGAAATCGAAAAGATACCCAATGTCTCGTAAGTTGGCCTCTAACGCTGCGGCTGACCCCGATGGCGTTTCCGTTGACCGACAGAACCGAGACGGCGGAGAGGGCCGTACTAACCCCACCCAAGCCCAAAGCCATGGCGACCGGAACCACCGACAACAGATGCGCCACATCAACGCGCCCGAAGGCCAGCATATCGCGTACCGAAGACCATGACGGGGCCGGGATTAAATCGAGGGCGAGGCCCTCGGCCTCTGCAAACCCCATTTCCTGGGCAACGATTAACGGAGCGGCGTCAACCAGCGGCATATACGCAACGGAGACCGAGACCGACTTCATCGGAGCAATCCTGCCGTTGTGACCAATGACTGCGCAACCTCGGCCACCCGCATTCCCTGATCCATGGCTGCTCTGCGAAGGATGGCATAGGCCTCTTCCTCGTCGACTTGCCTTGCCTTCATCACAAGGCCCTTGGCACGATCGATCACCTTGCGTTCTTCGAGGGCGCGACGGGTTTCATCCAGTTCGGTCCTCATCTGGCGCATGATCTGAAACCGAGCGATGGCCGCGTCAATGACCGGTTTGAGGCGATCAGGGTGCAACCCATCCACGACGTAAGCTGTTACGCCCGCCTCAACCGCAGCCCTTGCAAGGCCCCCTGCCGCACCTGACACGAACATGGCAACCGGTCGTTCCAGCGGGCCCGACGCGAGGGTCAATTCCTCGATGACGTCGCGGGTCGGGTGATCAATGTCTATCAGGACGATGTCGGGGCTATAGGCGGCGATCCGGCGCGCCAGGCCTGTCATGTTTCCAATCACATGCACGTCATTCTCGCCCTCATCTTTGAGGGCGTCGACAATTGCAATCGCGCGATCACGATCTTCTTCGACGACAACAATTGTGAGAGCGGTGCGCATGGTGACGCCGTGGATTGGCGCAACGGGCGGGAACTTCAACTGGTTTCCAGCACCCACCCTGCGCCGGGGCGAACCCTGCCGAAAAGTTAGGCTTAACGTGCTGCTATGGGTTCAAATTCGATCACCCGCACGATGTGAAAGGGCCGCCCTAGACGGAGGCCCATGCGTGTTAGAACGGCGCGAAGCCGTCGTTTTTTGCGTCAGGCATCGACCAGCGTTCCTTGGCACTTGCGGCCTTCACAGGCCCACCTGATGGCGGAATCTGCCCGTGGTCGCCGATGAAGCCACAGCACGAAATTGAAACGCTCGCCCTTGGTGATCGGTTCTGACGCATGGGGGACGCTGCCATGGTGGATCAGGGCCGTGCCGGGTTCAAATGAGAGTTTCTCGACCCGGCGCGACACAGGATCAATGAAGCTGACCGCGGAGCCGTCGTAATCCTCACCCGGCAAGTTGAAGTTGATGTTGAGCGTCACAGCGGACGCGTCGGTATGCGGGCGCAGGGACGTATCCTTGTTCGCCTGCCACTGGATCGAGAAGCCAAACGTCTGGGTGTCGTACCCCATCACATCCGGGAACAGCAGCCGCGAAATCGGGCGCATGTAGCGGTTCATCAGGTCTTGGTAAAACGTCTGGAAGGTTGGCGCGGCCAAATACCCTTCGGACCTGGGGTCCAGCATGGCGCCACCGCGGTTCAACGAGATTCCGTAAGGCGGACGCAGGGGGATCTCAGCATTGGAAACGGCGTCCATATGGGTGCGCAGGGTCGAAATTCTTTCGATATCGAAAAATTGTGCGCGATAGACGCCAGGGAACACTTCCTGCCAGAGGTCGCGTACTGCAGCCTCGGTGGTGGGATCGGCCCACGCGGCCTCGACAGCGCTGCGCAGGCGCGGATCGAAAACGGAGCTATCGAGCTTCGGGCTACTGCCATTCAGACCTGATTCCCATTCCGCCCAGGCTTTCTCGAATTCGGCTTTGTTGGTGTTCCAGAAGTGTTGGACGGATGGGATGTCTTTGCAGCACGGCATCGCGCGAAGGGCGTTCGACGGTGCGCGCGTGCTGCAGCGGTGTGAGTGTCATTGTCTCGTCTCCCGAATGGCGCTCATCTGTGCCTTGGGGAAGATGTATTTTCTTCCTTTGGGCCAATAAAGAAGCCCGTATCGAAATCAGAATTCGGTTTGTGGATATAAATGCCCCGATCTCGACTTAAGTCGCGATCGACTTCGATGGATAATCGCGTGCTGGACGACGAACGGGTTGGTGGCTTACTGAACCTGAGCCGTAGAAGGTCGAACACCCGTGAGCCCGGAGCCATGATCACAAAAGTAGAAACCGCGGCCGAAGGTCTGGCTTTCGAGCATGGGTTGTTTGAGTCAGGCGGGCAGCAGGTTGGGCTTTGGTCAGCAGCGTCCCGCGCCGTGGTCTGCCCAAGACGCTTTGAGAAGAAGGCGGGCTTTGACGCGGCGGCGCGGGACTTGGAGGGGCTTGGATACCCTGTTCATCTGCGTCCCACCGGCGGCGGTGCTGTGCCGCAAGGGCCCGGGAGCGTAAACATTGCTCTCGCGTTTGACGCGCCGAATGGCTTTACGATCGAAGCGGGCTACCGGTTGCTGACGCAGATCATCATCGATGGGCTTGGCCCGCATGGTTCCCGGCTGAAAACCGGAGACACCCCGGGCAGCTTTTGCGACGGCGCCTGGAACCTATCGGTCGACGGACGCAAACTTGTTGGCACGGCCCAAAGACTTCGCCCCATCGGCGGAGGCCGTCAGCGCGTTTTGGCCCACGCCCTGATCCTTGCCGACGAAAGCTACACGCCCGGCGCGGACGCGGTTGCCACCTTTCACGAGTGCCTTGAGCTTCATCCTATTGAGAAGAGCGTGCATACCAGTTTGTCTACCGCATTCGGGTTTGGCGACTTTCCCTCCAACGCTCTTCTGGACGCCGCACAAAACGCATTGAGCGGGTTGGATCCGTAGCCCACCAGTTGCGATTTTTCCGCAACAATGGAGCTCTGCGTGTAGGAGGCCTTGTGCGTTAGGTCCCGGTGATCTCTTTCAAGGCTGACATCACGGCCGCCACCTGATTTGGATCGCTCGCGGCGCCGTGGGGCGGGGCAAAACGGCCGCTGTCGTTGTCAAAGTACTTTCCAGAGGCGTTGGCGAAGTCCACTCCGGTTGCAGCGGCGACCAGAATATCTGCCCCAATGCTCAGATCGTTGCCAGCCACGCCAAAACCTTCCTTGACCATCTTCGAGGCAAGCAAGGACCCTGGGTTGACTGAGACGACGACAGGACCGTCGGGAACCTCTTTGGCGATCTCGGCACTCCAGATTGTGATGGCCAGTTTGCTTTGCGCATAGGCCTCCATATCGCCCATCGGGCGGAAGGAGGTCATAGCCTCAACGTCAACGGGGGCTTGCGCCGCGGACGACAAATTCACCACGCGACCATCTTTCGTCATGATCGGCATCAACGCTCGCGTCAGGATATACGGAGCGATCGTGTTGACGTCGAACCGGATATCTCGCCCTGCTTCGGTCTTGATATGGGGCGCTTTCAGCACGCCGGCATTGTTTATGAGTACGTCCAGCGTGTCGTGGTCCGACAGTATCGCGTCAGCCATCGCTTGAACCTCACCCATTTTGGAAAGGTCCGCCTGATAAGTCATTGATGTGCCGCCAACCTGCGCCGCGGCTCTAGCGAGCTTCTCGGCGCTGCGTCCGTGCAGAAGCACCTTATGGCCTTCGCCGGCAAGTTTCTGTGCTGTTAGCAGGCCAATGCCGTCGGTGGCGCCCGTGATCAGAATTGTCTTTGTCATGTTCTAGCCCTTTGGTCTTGCGCGTCGGTAAGTGGAGCCGCCCGCGCTAGTAACGAATGATCGTGCGGCTTTCGATGCTGGTGCGGATGGTTTCGATCGTCGGATCTTCGGCCATGTCCACAGCGCTATGGCCCACGGAGTGCAGGCCCTGATTGTCGTAGATGTTGAAAATTGCGACCTCATCCGGTGTCATCTTCGATTGGTAGATCCACTGATGGGCGTCGTTCGCCGCCAGTCCCATGATATGGCCCCGCCGATCGGGATAGATCAGGTCGATCAAGATCCAGTCTTCGTCCTCGACGGTGTCGGGCTTCAGAAAAGCCAAAGGCGCTGAGTTGATTGGATGAAGCACAGGCCGCCAGACGTTGATGAACGCATAGTGCCCGTCAGACCATGCCTGCGCGCGGTCTGCACCCAAGATATCGACAAGTCGGATCTTGGCGCCTTCCTCACTGTAATCACTGTGTACGTTTCGAGCCGGCTTCCGGTTGGACGCGGGATCATCCTCGCGGATTGTGTGATCAAAGATGACCACTTCCTTTGCACCCAGCATGTCGGACAGAAATCGGGTCAATTCCGTGTCGTAGTTGGCTTGCCACGTGTCGCCTTCAAAATGTGTGACGGACGACGGAAAGGTCGCGAAAGCGATCCCATCTTTTTCAAATGAAACGCATGCGTCGCTTGCCCTGATGTCGTGCAACTGAACCTCAGTCGACGCTAGTTCAGGCGAGACGAGTTTGCCGACGACCCCATCTGCATCAATCTCAAAGGCCTGACGCTCAGATTTGTGGACGTGGTAATTGACCGTTCCAGTACGTGGCATCTGTGTTCTCCGGACGCAGCTTTGTTCCCTTCAACCAGATATCCGGCATTGATTGCCGCATATAAACGGCCCAGAACAGAGTTGTTAATTCGCATTTTGGATATAATCTGATGGATACTAACGCTCTGCGGCTTTTTGTGTTGGCCGCCGAAAAACTGAACATCAGCGCGGCTGGTCGTGCCTTGGGCCTCGCGCCGGCCGTCTCTAGTGCTCGGTTGGCGAAACTGGAACAGATTGTCGGTGCGGACTTGTTGCACCGATCAACGCGGAAGGTCTCGCTGTCGCTGGAAGGGGCAGAGTTCCTCCCCTTCGCGCGCGAGATCTTGGCACAGGAAGACGCCGCACTTGCCGCGTTGGGGCAGGGAAATTCCAAGCCGTCGGGCACGTTGCGTTTCACCGCACCAAGTACGTTTGCGCAAATGTACATTGCGCCGATTATTCCCGAATTCCTGGACTTACAACCGGACGTCACCCTGGACCTGCGATTGTCGGACGCTGAATTCGACTTGATTGAGGGGAGCTATGACTTGGCCCTTCGCAACATGGTGCTGGACGATTCCAGCTTGAAAGGACGCAAGCTGGCCAATGACACGCGTATCCTTTGTGCGGCTCCATCCTATCTAGACGCTCACGGGTCGCCGCACGCAATCTCGGATTTGCAGAGCCATACTCTTATCGGGTTCAAGGATCTGTTGCCGCGCACTCTGATTGGACCCGAAGGGCAGCAACGCCACTTCGACCCGCGCAAGGCGAAAGCACGCATGGCTGTGGACGATGGCACAAGTCAGAGGATTGCAACGGTCCATGGCGCGGGCATCTCGCTCAATTCCGCGTGGAGCGTTTCCGACGACTTGCAACGGGGCGCTTTGCGACAGAGTTCTTCCGGAATGGTCAGCGGAAGCGGCGAATGCGCTTTGGCTGGTGTACCCAAAATCGAACGTCCTATCGCCCAAGGTGCGCGTCTTTCTGGATTTCCTGATTGAGCGGTGCAGTGCCCGCTCCTGGGAAGTCGGGTAAACTAGCAGTTCGTCTCGTTTGGTCGATCCAGCGGTCTTTTGGCTCTTTGGGGATTGCGGACGTCACAACGAGACAATGAGGCTCTCCCAATCGGCTGAGGGCGCTCTTTCGCTTATTTTCCGACCACTACGTTTCAGATGATACGCTTCGGGTGGAGGCGCGCTGTTTGATGGCGGCCTCAAGCGAGACGGGCAGCGCAGGCTGGCCAGATTTTATCCAATCGACAATTGCATCGCCTGCGGCATCACCCATCGCTTCCGCCGGCAAATGAATACTCGTAATGCCGGGCTGGCTGACCGCAGACCATTCGAGATCGTCAAAGCCCATGAGCGAGATCTGATCAGGCACAGGAATCTCCAATCGCTGCAACTCAAACAACGCACCCAAAGCCTGAACATCGGAAAGGCACAGCAGCGCTGACGGTTTGACAGTGGCACCCGCCATTTGGCGCACCGCGTCCGCGCCGCCAGCCACGTTCATCGACACCGAAAGAAACTCCGCTTCCATGTCGCGTGTGTGGCGCCGTATCGCCTCCACCCGCGCGACAATCCGGTCGTTGGTGTCCACCGGGCCGTGGGCCACAAAGATGCGCCGATGTCCAAGTGCCTTCAGGAATTCAATGGCCTTCATGGCGATTGCACCGTTGTCGTAGCCAACGGTCGGATAGCGTGCATCAGGGTCGTAGTACGACGTAATCAACGTTGGTACATGAAAGCGGTCGACCAGCGCATCAAAACCTTGCGTATGGGTCTTTCCCGACACGATCAGCCCATCGACCCCCATGTCGATCAAGCCCATGGCCTTGCGCTCTTCGACCTCTGGTTGGCCGCCGGTGACCGCAACAACGAGGGCATATCCCCGTTCAGACAACCGGTTTTCAAGGGAGTCGAGATATCGGGCAAAGATCGAGTGGTCCAATGTCGGCACGAGCGCACCCACGGTGCGGGACCGGCCGGAATTCAGCGTCCGCGCCGCTGCACTTGGCACAAACCCAAGCAGTTCGATTGCTTGGGTCACGCGGGTGCGCGTGTCGTCCGTGACCAGGGTTGATCCGTTCAAGACACGGGACACCGTTGCCACTGAAACGCCGGCATTTCTGGCGACATCGCGCAATGTCGCACGCTTGGGAGGGAAGGACGAGTTCACGATTAATCTGTCTCAGATCGGCTACGATAAAGCAAACTGTTGACTCAGCGGCATGCCAACTCTACCCAATTGTAACCGGTTACAATGAAGAGTGGACGCTATGGATGCGCTGCCCATCCACTTGATCGAAAACCGAGTGCCTGCCCCGAACGGACGGCACTTTCCCGGTCTTGCTGCGCCGATGGCGGGGCAAGAAGGCTATGTCCATCCACGGCAAGCGGTTCGCTTCGAGCTTTGTGCAGATGACGTCATCTGCATCGAGGGCCTGACGGATACGCATGCTGCGTTTGTTTCCGCTTTGGGCGCGGACGGTCGGTTTGCAAATGATGCGCTTGGGCTTGATGCCCGCACGGGCCTGTTGCCAGATGGATTTGATCGGGCCGAGATCGCGGGTTGGCTTATGGCTCGGGGCCTCAACCCTGATGATGACATGCCCGTCGCACCTCTGCGTGGCGGCGACGAAGCGCTAATCCTGAAAGCCCGCTCGTCTGTCACACTCTGGGTCTTGAATTGCCTTGACCGCACCCTGTTGACGGACGGGCTTTTGCCGGATGCGCTGCGCGTTTCCGTCCGCTCCATTTCACGCAACAGCCCGCTTCTTCCACCTCCGTTGGGGGAGGTCCGAGACGAGTTCACCATTCTCCGCGGCACGGCAAAAGCGTATGAATTGCAGCCCGGTGAGTACCTGCAGGTCATCGATGTTGAGGGTCAGCAATGCTCTGACTTCATGGCCTTTTCTGCAGAGGCGTTGCAGGCCGGGCAGGAACGTCTGATCGACAGCACCGCCACACGGTCGATGCTGCGGCGGGCCTATCCGGGGCCTGGATTGTTCGACAAATTCTATGATGCCGATATGGCACCGCTCCTGAATGTGGTGCAGGACACTTGCGGGCGCCATGACACGTTCGGGATGGCTTGCACGGCGCGCGGCTATGAAGAGGCCGGCTATCCGGGGCATGTGAATTGCTCGGACAATATTTCGAATGCTGTTGAACCCTTTGGTGTGGCGCGACGTACGGCTTGGCCCGCCATCAATTTTTTCTGGAACACTTGGATCGATGCCGGAACGCATCGGATTCAAACGGAAGAAAGCTGGTCCCGGCCAGGCGACTACGTGACCTTGCGCGCAATCCAGGCCCTGGTGTGTGTCAGCACGGCCTGCCCGGACGAAATAGATCCGATAAATGGCTGGAACCCCACTGACATTCACGTCCGGATCTATCGTTCCGACGCCCCGGTGCGACGGGCCGTTGCATATCGAGAGAAAGAGAGCGCGCCTGTGACCTTAAGCCAGGAATCGGCCTTTCACCCGGCAACCAGCAAGCTCACCCGCGACTTCCAGCCTGCTCGCAATTTGTGGGTCCCGAACTCGTTCTCGACGGTTGGGACCATTGCAGAATACTGGGCGTGTCGGACCGCCGCCACGCTGCAGGATATGAGCGGTTTGCGGAAATATGAGGTCGTGGGCCCAGATGCCGAACGGCTGCTGCAAAAAGCCATGACCCGCGATGTGGCCAAGCTGGCCGTGTGGCGCGGCACTTACGCGTTGATGTGTGACACGCAAGGCGAAGTCATCGACGACGGCACCCTGTTTCGGATCGCAGAGCAGCGGTTCCGCTGGTGCTGCGGCTCAGAGGAAAGCGGGCGGCACCTGTCGGCTTTGGCAACTGAATACGGGCTGCAGGTTCGCATCAATGCCTCGAGCGACGTGTTGCCGAACCTCGCGCTTCAGGGGCCGAAGTCGCGCGACATTCTACGCGAGATTGT
Organism: Gymnodinialimonas sp. JB5-7; assembly: GCF_055693405.1. NCBI lineage: Bacteria > Pseudomonadati > Pseudomonadota > Alphaproteobacteria > Rhodobacterales > Paracoccaceae > Gymnodinialimonas > Gymnodinialimonas sp. JB5-7. Next base: position 1,317,894 of record NZ_JBVFUX010000012.1, on the reverse strand, counting down.
TTTCACGCAGCCGCATGTTCCCGCGCTGGATGAGTTGAAATGGTTCGGCGTCACGATGGCACGTGTCCGGGATCGTGAGGGGCTTCCGTTCATGTTGGCGCGCTCTGGCTATACCGGCGAGCTTGGGTACGAACTGTTCTGCGCGACCAGTGATGCCCCCAAGCTTTGGGACATTGTCATGAAGGCCGGTGAGGACCACGGCCTGAAACCCATGGGCGGAGCCGCATTGGAAATCATTCGCATCGAAGCCGGGCTCGCCGCGCAGGGCGCTGAGTTTGCGCCGGGCGTTGATGCATTGGAGGCCGGGCTTGGCTTTGCCGTGGATTTCAAGAAAGCAGACTTTGTTGGCAAAGACGCGCTGGAACGGAATGCCGGCGCGCCTCGGCGCGTGTTGAAGGGTTTGCTGATGGACAGTGATGACCTCGTCCATCACGGCGCACAGGTCTTTGCCGGTGAGCGACCTGTTGGCATCGTCACGTCTGCAACCCACTCACCTTCGCTTGAGCGCGGCATTGCCATGGCACGCCTTGCCGTTGAGCACTCAGAACCCGGAACCAGGCTGGAAATCGGAATGCTTGATGGTCGCATGAAACGTGTCGACGCGTGTGTCACGAACATTCCATTCATCGACCCGAGCCGATCCAGAGCTCGGGCTTAATCGGATCCAACAGGAGGAAGATCTAATGAAAAAACTGACACTTAGCGCTGCTGCGCTTGGCATGGCGATCACCGCCGGTGCCGCAACCGCGCAGGAGACCGTGATGATCGGCGAGCCATCCTGGCCCGGCGCACGTATCATGGCAAACCTGATTGGTCAGGTCATCGAGACACGCCTCGGCGGCGAAGTGGGTTACGCGCCCGGCGCCAACGCAGTGATCTTTGCCGCCATGGATGGCGGCCGTGGCGACATTGACGTGCACCCCGATGTGTGGCTTCCGAACCAGCAGAGCTTCGTTGATGAATACACCGAAACCGTATCGCTTTCGGAAGGGTCCTATGAAGGAAGCTCGGGCCTATGCGTGCCGACTTACATGGCCGAAGAGCACAACATTCGCACCATCTACGATCTTGCAACGCCCGCCGCGCAGGAGCTGTTCGACAGCGACGGAGACGGCATGGGTGAAGTTTGGGTCGGTGCATCCGGTTGGGCATCAACCAACACGTTCAGCGTTCGTGTGCGGGACTACGGCATCAGCACGTTTCTGACACCCACCACCGAGGACGAGACGGTGTTCTACAGCCGTCTGCGTGATCTGATCGAGGCGCAGGAAGGCGCAGTATTCTACTGTTATGCCCCGCACTACGTGCATGCGCTTTACGATGTGACCATGCTGGAAGAGCCGCCCTATGACGAGTCCATGTACACCATGGTTGCAGCGGATCAGTCTGCAAACTGGTTCGAAGAGAGCTCGATCATGACGGGCGAGCCGGTCAAGACAATCCGCGTGGCATATTCCAACTCGCTTCTGGAGCGGAACCCTGCCGCCGCAGCGTTCCTGAGCGCGATCGACATGGAAGCATCCGAGCTGTCGGAGCTGACCTTCCAGGTCGTGGAGAATGGCGTTGAGATCGATGAAGCCGTTGCCACCTGGATGGAAGCCAATTCCGACATGATCGACGGCTGGCTTGGGCTGAACTGATCCCTGTTTGGTAAGCCCGACCCCGGCAGGCATGGTCTTGCCGGGGTCAATCTATTTTCTGCAGATCGAGTTACGGGGGGCGATGCCTTGTCCAAGGAAATCGCAATTGACGCGCGCGGTGTCTGGAAGGTCTTTGGCGACCGCTCCAAGGAAGCCTTGGCCGCGATTCACGCCGAAGGGCTTGGAAAGGCCGAAGTCCTTAGTCGGTTTGGGTGTGTCGTTGGCGTTGCCGATGCGAGCTTCGAGATCGAAGAAGGGGAGCTGTTTTGCATCATGGGCCTGTCGGGCTCGGGCAAGTCCACGCTGGTGCGACATGTGAACCGGCTTCTTGAGCCGACAGCGGGCGAGATCCGCATCGACGGACGCGACGTGATGGGCCTCAACGACGCCGAGTTGCGCGAATTGCGCAACCATAAGGTTGCGATGGTCTTTCCAGAACTTCGGGCTGATGCCGCACCGTACTGTGCGCGACAATGTTGCGATGCCGCTGGAAATCCGCGGGGCCGGCAAAGCGCGGCGATGGGCAGAGGCCGACCGCGTGCTGGACCTGGTGGAATTGACAGGATGGGAAGACAAATACGCCCATGAGCTTTCGGGCGGCATGCAACAGCGCGTGGGCCTCGCCCGCGCCATCGCTTCGGATCCACACATCCTTCTGATGGATGAGCCTTTCTCAGCGTTGGACCCGTTGATCCGCAAGCAATTGCAGGATCAGTTCATGGCTCTGTCCAAGGAGCTCAAAAAGACCACGATGTTCATCACGCATGACCTGGACGAGGCGATCCGCATCGGCAATCGCATCGCGATCATGAAAGACGGGCGTATCGTACAGATCGGTACGCCGGAGGAGATCATCCTCAATCCCGCAGATGAGTATGTCAGCGACTTTGTGGCAGGGATATCCAAACTCAACATGATCTTTGCGCATTCGGTTATGACGCCGGTGGACCGGTTCAAATCCGAACACGGTGACGTCCCAAAAGATGCCAAGGAAGCCGCTCCCGATATGGACCTCAGCGCGCTGATGGATTTGTGCATGGATGGCTCGGGCATCGTGAAAGTTGTGGCAGACGACAAAACCGTCGGCGTCATCAATCGCTCGGGTCTGATCCGGGCGATCAAGGAAAATCAGGGGTAAGGTCATGAACACAGAAAACGACATCACCCGCCTCGAGCCACTGATTGACGAATTTGTTGGCCAGTCGCAGCCCTACTACCGGCGTGTTTTCGGCAGCATCCTTCAAGCGCCCGGCTACAAATTCACGCTCAATTGGGTTGCGGCCATCCTCGGCCCGATCTGGTTCGGCGCACGGGGCTTGTGGAACTGGTTCCTGGGCTTCCTGATCCTTGAAACTGCGGCCTTTATCCAGATCGGCATGGGCTTGTTTGGTGATCTGGGCTCGGACCAGCGGACGCGGGCCGAAAGCATCCAGGCCACGCTGGATCTGCGCTATCAGCAGATTGAAGCGGCGGAGAGTTCTGGAAACACCTCAACCGTTCAAAGCCTCAGAAACGCAGCTGAAGCCTTGGAAGGGGCCTTGGCCGACGCCGAAGCGGCGGCGACGGCAGCGGATGCAACCGGTCTTTGGTTCATCGGCGGTGGCTTGGTAGCCCTTGGCATCGTTAAATTCATCCAAGCTGCGCTGGCGAATTCGACCTTGGAACATCAGTTTGCGAAGTGGCGCTCAGACCGCTCGCTCGCGTCGGGTTGGTCCATGCCGCGCATGGCCCTTGCAACCATCATGTTTGTGGCCACCGTGATTTTGTCAGCTATGCAATTTGCGCAGCCAACAGCGTTTGCCCTGCTTGCAGAGTTTCCAACTGACGGGAACTGGCGCTTGGCTGTGGGTGACTGGATTCAGGACGGGTTCGATTGGCTTCGCCGCGCCGGGCGCGGTGTGTTTGATACAATTACGGCTGGCATGCGAAACCTCCTTGATGCGATCGAGGTCATCCTTGTGGATACACCTTGGCCCGTCGTGGCCTTCGTGATCCTGATGCTCGCCTATCTTAGCGCGGGTCCGCGTCTGGCGATCTTCACCGGTGTCGCGCTTGCCTATTTGGGCCTGCTCGACTTCTGGGAAAAGGCGATGACAACCGTCGCGCTTCTGGGCGCAGCTGCTCTGATCTCGATCACACTCGGCATTCCCTTTGGCATCTACTGCGCGCGGCGGCCACGGGCGTATTCGATTGTCCGCCCGATCCTCGACTTCATGCAGTCGATGCCGTCATTCGTCTATCTGATCCCGGTCGTGGCCTTTATCGGCTCTGGCAAGCCAGCGGGCGTGGTCGCGACGATGATCTTCGGCTCGCCACCCGTGATCCGATTCACGGTTCTGGGCTTGCAACAGGTGCCCGAGACGGTGCGTGAAGCCGCCTTAGCGTTCGGCGCCACGCCCCGGTATTTGCTGTGGCGGGTTGAGTTGCCACTGGCTGCCAAGACCATCATGGCTGGTGTGAACCAGACGATCCTCATGTCGCTGGCGATGGTTGTGGTTGCCTCCCTGATCGGGGCGCAAGGCCTCGGCGAAGATGTCCTGGAAGCGCTGCAATTTGCTGCCGCCGGCCAAGGGCTTCTGGCGGGCCTGGCCATCCTCTTCTGTGCTATGATCCTCGACCGGATCGTCGCAGGCCGAGGGAGCTAGAGCCATTTCTGGGCCAAAAGACGGAAACTTGGCCGTTTCAGCAAAGCGAGAATTGAGGGCGCCCAATGTTATGGGCGCCCATTCATTTGGGCGGGTCAAAGCCAAAGATCTTGTGCGGCCCAGGCCCGCTCGCTCCACAATGCATGCCCTTCCGCTCGGCGTGTCATGCGGCACGGGCTTGACACTCAACGCATTTTCGCTGATTTATTTTTGTAGAAAAAATAATTAGCCATAACGAGCGCGTTGGGAGGAATATGTATCTCGGTCTGGATCTTGGGACGTCGGGTCTGCGCGCCTTGCTCACTGATGATGCCGGTCGAACTATGGACTCTGCATCGGCTTCGTTCACTGTTCAGAACCCGCATCAGGGTTGGAGCGAACAAGACCCTGACGCCTGGATCGACGGCCTGCGGTCTTGTCTAGTCAGCATTGCGGGCCCAGAAGCCGTGCTGCCTTGTCCCATGTGCGTGCGATCGGGCTTTCCGGCCAAATGCACGGCGCAGTCGCCCTTGATGGATCAGACAAAGCGCTTCGCCCGTGCATTCTTTGGAATGATACACGTTCAGCAAACGAAGCCGCTGCGCTGGATTCCGATCCACAGTTTCGCAGAATTTCGGGGAATATTGTGTTTCCCGGATTCACTGCGCCCAAGCTTGCTTGGATGGCCGCGCAGGAAGCGGACCTGTTTGACCGGATCGTTAAGGTCATTCTGCCAAAGGATTACTTGCGGCTCTACCTTACGGGTCAGCACGCAACGGATTTGTCAGACGCGGCTGGCACATCATGGTGTGACGTTGCAGGGCCGCAAATGGTCAGAGGTTCTTCTAGCAAAAGGTGGGATGCGCCTAGGGCAGATGCCCCATCTTGTAGAGGGGTCAGAGATTTCCGGCGCGTTGCGTGCATCCGTCGCTGAAGAGTTTGGTATCCCTCACTCCGCAATAGTTGTCGGAGGCGCAGCTGACAATGCGGCCGCAGCCTGCGGATCCGGTTGCGTGGAGGAGAGGCAGGCCTTCGTGTCGCTTGGAACATCCGGTGTCATCCTCGCGGCACGCGACGCCTGCACGCCCGGATCCGGACACTGCGGTTCACACTTTCTGCCACGCGCTTCCAGATCGGTGGTATCAGATGGGTGTCATTCTCGCGGCAACGGACGCCCTGAATTGGCTTGGGCGCCTCGTTGGTGAAGACCCTGCCAATTTGGCTAGCCAATTGCCGGATTGCCCGACAGCGCCGAGCGCCACACATTTCCTGCCGTACCTTTCCGGTGAACGCACGCCGCACAACGACGCGGAAATACGCGGCGGGTTCATAGGATTGGACATCGCCCAGGATCGAAGCGACCTGACAGCAGCGGTCATGCAGGGCGTAGGCTTTGCGCTACGGGACTCGCTCGGGGCCCTAAGGTCAACGGGCGCACAGGTTGACCAGTTAATCGCGGTGGGTGGCGGCACGAAGTCAAGCTACTGGCTCCACGCCCTTGCCACGATCCTCGACGTTCCGCTTGCCCGCCCTGCTGACGGTGAGTTCGGAGCCGCGTTGGGCGCGGTGCGGCTTGCGATGGTGGGTGATGGGCACAGCATCACCGACACAATGGTCCAACCCGAAATTGACCATATCATTGAACCTGATCGCTCTTTGAGCGCGGCGTACGAAGCCTCTTACGCTCAATATCAGGCCCTCTATCCCAACATAAAGGCAGCCCTCTCATGAGCTCACGTTTTTTTGCCGGCATCGACTCCATTCCATTCGAAGGGCCCGCAAGCACCTCGGCGCTCGCGTTCCGGCACTACAACCCTGATGAGGTTGTCATGGGCAAGCGCATGGAAGAGCACCTGCGCGTCGCAGTCTGTTATTGGCACAGTTTCGTATGGCCCGGCACGGACCCGTTTGGCGCCCAGACGTTTGATCGCCCATGGTTCCCCGGCGACACGATGGATTTGTGCCGCATGAAAGCAGATGCCGCGTTCGACATGTTCCAACTGTTGAAGGCGCCGTACTTCTGTTTCCACGACTACGACGTGCGACCTGACCACGACAGTCACGCCGACAATCTGCGCGATCTGCAGGTGATGACTGAATATTTCGCCGGCAAGATGGAGGAAACGGGCACAAAGCTGCTGTGGGGCACGGCCAATATGACGTCAAATCGCCGTTTCATGGGCGGTGCCTCGACGAACCCTGACCCCGAAGTCTTCGCCTTCGCGGCGGCCACTGTGAAAGCGTGCATGGATGCCACGCATGCTTTGAACGGAGAGAACTACGTGCTTTGGGGCGGCCGCGAAGGGTATGAGACCCTTCTGAACACGGATCTTGGCCGCGAAGATGCGCAGATGGGTCGGTTCATGAATTTGGTGGTCGAGCACAAGCATAGGATCGGGTTCAAGGGCACCATCCTGATCGAACCCAAGCCACAAGAACCGTCGAAGCATCAATACGATTTCGACGTTGCGACGGTATATGGCTTTCTGAAGCGCCATGGGCTTGAGAATGAAATCAAAGTGAACATCGAGCAAGGCCATGCGATTCTGGCGGGACACACGTTCGAGCATGAGATTGCGATGGCTCAGGCGCTTGGAATTTTCGGGTCCATCGACATGAACCGGAACGACTACCAGTCCGGTTGGGATACGGATCAGTTCCCGAACTCAGTTCCTGAAGTCGCACTTGCCTATTACCACATCCTGCAAGGCGGTGGCTTCACCAGTGGCGGTACCAATTTTGATGCCAAGCTCCGCCGCCAATCGATCGAACCGGAAGATCTTTTGATCGCGCACATCGGTGGGATGGACGTGTGCGCCCGTGCTGTGAAAGCGGCGGCGGCGATGATTGAAGATGGCGCTTTGTCTGCCCCCTTGGACGCGCGATATGCCGGTTGGGACACGCCTGAAGCGCAAGACATGCTGGCAGGCAAGCGGTCCTTTGAAGAGATTGAGGCCGAGGTTCTGGCGAAGGATATCCAACCTGTCGTCAAATCCGGTCGGCAGGAGTTGCTGGAGAACATCGTCAACGGGTACGTTTGACCCATGCCTTCTGGGTCAAGGAAGCAGCTCATCACACGCGGTTTGGGCATCGCCGTGCTGGCATTGCCTTTCCCCCTGCTCGCTGACCCGGCCGACCTTCTGCGCTTTGAGATGGCCGAATTTGGCGAATTCGCACCTGAGCGCGTGGAGCTAGGGCAGCTCCTGTTCTTTGACCCGATCCTGTCCGGCAACGAAAGCGTGGCTTGCGCGACATGCCACCACCCGCGTTTCGCAACATCTGACGGGCTATCATTGGGGCTTGGCGATGGAGCCTTCGGCTTAGGGCCGGAGCGGCGAGTCGATCCGGACAATCTTCCGGAGCAACGCATCCCAAGGCACTCCCCTGCCCTGTTCAATCTGGGCGCCGAGGAATTCAGCGTAATGTTTCACGATGGGCGATTGGAAGCCGATCCGACACGTCCAAACGGTATTCGTACGCCCTTGGGCGATGCGATGACCGACGGGTTTGCGTCTGTACTTTCGGCACAGGCCATGTTCCCGGTTTTGTCCGCCGACGAGATGGCCGGGCACTATTCCGAGAACCCGATCGCCCAATCCGTGCGTTTGGGACACCTTTCGCTTGAAGGAGGTGCATGGGACCAAATCTCTGCCCGCGTTGGGGCTGTGCCGGAATATCAAGCCCGGATCGATGCGATCTACGGTGAAGGTCATCAGATCGGTTTCACAGATATCTCTGATCTTTTGGCAGAGTTCATCGCCGTGGAATGGCGGGCGGATGACAGCCCGTTCGATCGGTATCTGCGTGGCGAAAGTTCGTTAAGCGCAGCCGCAATGCGTGGCATGAATCTGTTCTATGGCGCCGCAGGGTGCGCGGCGTGCCATTCCGGGCAATTCCAGACTGATCACGATTTCCATGCCATAGCGATGCCGCAACTTGGGCCCGGAAAGGCAGCCCGGTTTGAGGACCATGCTCTCGACATTGGGCGAATGCGCGTGACGGGTAATCCTGAGGATGCCTATGCGTTCCGCACGCCATCCTTACGCAATGTGGCCGAGACTGCACCTTATGGTCATTCCGGCGCGTACGCGACGCTAGAGGCCGTGATCCGCCATCATCTTGATCCGGTTGCCTCACTGTACGCATATGATCGCACGCAAGCCATTCTTCCGAACCTTCCGGGCTCGGACGATTGGCGGGTACTGGACGATCCGGAAGCAATGGCAGAAATCGCTGCGGCAAACGAGCTTGCGCCTCAAACGCTCAGTGAGGTTGAGATTTCCGACTTGATCGCCTTTCTACAGGCCCTGACGGACGAAACCTCTTTGATTGGACGGTATGGCGTACCCAACAACGTTCCCAGCGGGTTAGACGTGCCGCGCTAGGGGCGCTCTAACGTGACGCGCTGATTGGCCATTACGTCGGGATGCTCGCTTGTTGATCCGTCCGGCCAAAACACCGTCACGTCGACAAGTTCAGACGAACCCAATCCGAAATGCAGCGGTCCTGCACTGCCCCCTGCATGGCCGCCACCGACGGTTAGTTCTTGGGTCCACAAACGCTCCTCTCGCCCGAAGTTCAACATAAGCGCCCACAGCTCTCGCGTTGGCGCCGGTTTGCCGAAGGTCAATCGAAAGCCATGCTCCCACATTTTCGGTGACGTTTTGGTAGAGTTCCATCGGCGCACCACGATTGACGACAGCAATGTCAAGCAACCCATCGCTGTTCAGATCAGTCAGCACCGCACCGCGCGAGCGCTCCATCGTGGCAATTCCAGCCTGAAGTCCCACCTCAACAAAGGAACCATCTGGCAGTCCACGCAGCAGGTTGTTCGGGTCGTCCATCGCGCTGCCAGGCATTTGCTCCACGTTACCTTTGGTGACAAACAGATCGATCAAGCCGTCGTTGTCGACGTCCCCAAAGGCAGGGTGCCATCCGGTGGATGGGCGTCCATCGCCGCCCGTATAGGGACGATGCGCGGTCGCGCCTCGGTCAAAGGGCGCATCCGTGTAGGTCGGCGTACCGACCTCGGGGTCGCGCAGCTGCAAGCGCTGATCGCCCATGGAGGTCAGATAAACTTCCGACCATCCGTCGCCGTTAATGTCATGCGAAGCAATGCCCATGCCCCAAAGCTGATGGCGCATCCAGCCGTCGTCTTCAGAGTAGAGGCGCGGTTCAGCCTCCATCGCCCACAATTGCTCAGCCCCATCACGCACGTAGTAGTGCCGATCGTTTGAAACACGTAGGTCCGAATGACCCTGGCGTGCCCAATCTGAAAACAACATGGACAAGGCGCAGAACCCTGGCTCCAAAAACACCGGAGCGAAATAGGTATCTCCATCAGGGCGATAGAGCTGATTGGGGGTGCAGGTGCCAAACGGGCCACTTGGGTCGGATCTATCTACGTAGTTTCCAAAGGCGAGTGTGGGCATGAAATTGTCGCGTTCCCACGTGGCGGAAAAGGCGGTTGTCCAGCTTTCGTCGTCCGGCAAAGGAACCCCGTCCCAAAGTTCGAATGCACAGTTGCCGACACCGCGAAAGATCTGGTTCTGCCCAACACGCAGAACCACAAGGTCCATGTGTCCATCACTATCGATGTCGAGCGGATAGGTTCCGATCACTTGCGTAACAGACAGGGCGCTGTCGATGGCTTCGAAACGCAAATCCTCGTCGCTTTGGTTCAAGAAAAGCTGTGCTGGGTTTTCGCCCCCTGCCGCCAAGAGTTCGGGCAAGGCGTCACCATTGCAGTCAAAACTTGAAAGCCCGCCACCGACAAAGAATTCCCAGCCGCCAGTGTAGATATGCGGCGCAATTTCTCGCGGCTCAAAAATCGGATCGGCCGATACCGGCAGCGCGATGCAAAGACCGAATGCCGCAATCTTAGGCCGCATCACGCGACAGCCCCTTAATTTTCTGCCGGGTCACGGCTTCAATCGCATAGGCGGCTGCACCTTTGGCCCACATAAGGTCGCCCCAACGGTGCACGCGGATCTCGGGCAGAGGGGCATCGACTTGCACCACGCTGGATTTCACCCACTCCAGCAAACGATCACCGTCAAAGAAATCCAGCGAAGCTTGCTCACCTGACAAAATGACCAATTTGGGGTCGAAGATGTTGATCACGTTGACCAATCCCATTCCCAGCATACGACCGGCGCGCTCAAAGATGCTCAGCGCAGTCGCATCGCCGGCCTTCGCATGGGCGTATAGGGCTGCGACACTATCGTGCGGGATGCCTTGCCCGTGTACCGAGGCCTCTCGTAGCAAGGCATAGTCACCAACATAGGCTTCAAGACATCCGCGCTGACCACAGCGGCACATCGCCCCTTCAAGTTGGACTTTGGTGTGTCCCAGTTCCGCGCCACAGCCCCGCTCCCCGCGGTAGATTTCGTTGCCGATCACGATGCCCATTCCGACACCTTGTTCGATCGTGATGACGATGAAATCGGTCTCACCCTGCCCTTCACCGAAATGCTGTTCGGCCTTGGCGACAAGGTTCGCGTCATTATCAAGAAAGACCGGCATTGGCAGAACGCTGGACAACGCTTCGCCAAACTCAACGTTGCGGGCCTTCAGGCTCGGGGACCAATAGACGAAATTTCGCGCAGCATCGATCAGACCAGCCATACCGAGGCCAAGGCCGGTAACATCCTCAAGACGTCTTCCGCATTCGTTGCAAGCAGCATGGAGAACGTCGTGAATGACCGCCGCGAACTCATCCGCACCCATCTGACCATTCGGAATGGGTTGCGAGTATTCGCCAATCGTCTCGCCGACGAAATCGAGCAACACAACGGAAGCATGCCGATCTGCAATCTTCATACCGGCAATGAGAAAAGCATCGCCCCGCACGGACAAAGCGACGCGCGGGCGTCCACGCTTTGCGACCCCGGGAACTGGATCAGAATGCAACTCAGTGATCAGACCGGCTGACAGGAGCTCCGATGTGATCGCCGTGACCGTGGCGGGACTGATCGAGGTGGCCTTGGCGATATCAATCCTTGCGATTTGGTTGGCGTTCCGAATCGCTTCGAACACCATCTGGCGACCGCTTTCTCGTTGATCTTGCATCGATTGCGGACCCTCCCCTTCTCATTCCGTAGCCTTCTCGAAATACACACTTTTTATGCGGAAGTCCCTGAGATTTCACGAGTGCCTGACGCAAGGTAGCATATTTAATTTGTGTCATGAAAAAAATATGCTAGAAGTTTTGCGAGCGCAAAGCCCATCGTGGCAAATGCCGAAAAGGCCTGCGCGAAAACCATGGGAGGACATCATGAATATCAAATCACTTCTGGCCGCAGGGGCCATGTCGATTATGGCTACAACCGCCGTCTTCGCGCAGGACATCACCGTTGGCGTGAGCTGGTCGAATTTCCAGGAAGAGCGTTGGCAGACCGACGAAGCGGCGATTGTTGCGGCGCTGGAAGCTGCTGGTGCGGGTTACCTTTCGGCGGACGCCCAATCCTCATCTTCACGTCAGCTTTCTGACGTTGAAAGCCTGATCGCACAGGGCGTTGATGCCCTGATTATCCTAGCTCAAGACGCCGCAGCCATCGGACCCGCCGTTCAACTGGCCGCTGACGAGGGTATCCCGGTTATTGCCTATGACCGACTGATTGAGGATGACCGCGCCTTCTATCTGACGTTTGACAATGTCGAGGTTGGCCGGATGCAGGCACGCGAGGTTTTCGCGGCACAACCTGAAGGCAACTACGTCATGATCATGGGCTCGCCCACCGACCCGAACGCAGACTTCCTGCGGGGCGGCCAGGATGAAATCCTTGCCGATGCCGTTGCGTCCGGCGCGATCACCATTGTTGGCGAGGCCTATACGGATGGTTGGCTGCCTGCGAACGCACAGCGCAATATGGAACAGATCCTGACCGCTGTGGACAACGAAGTTGATGCGGTTGTCGCCTCAAACGACGGCACCGCTGGCGGCGTTGTCGCAGCTCTTGCTGCGCAGGGCATGGACGGCATCCCTGTCTCGGGTCAGGACGGTGACCATGCCGCACTGAACCGGGTGGCTCTTGGCACGCAGACCGTTTCGGTTTGGAAAGATGCCCGTGATTTGGGCCGCGCGGCGGCCGAAATCGCCGTGGCATTGGCTGGCGGCGCTGCGATGGGTGACATTGAGGGTGCACAGGAATGGACCTCGCCAGGTGGCGTGACCATGACCTCGATGTTCCTGACGCCTGTCCCGATCACAGCGGAGAACCTGTCGGTCGTCGTGGATGCAGGCTGGATTGAGCTTGATGCACTCTGCCAAGGTGTCACGGACGGCCCCGCGCCCTGTAACTGATCCCATTGATTGGTGCTAAGTGAATTAGACGCCCCATCTCAAAGGGGGATGGGGCGTCTTTTATTGTCAAACGTACAACGCGCCGGAGCTGGCCATGACTGACACCGCCGACTTGTCCCCGCCCCCTGCGGAGACATCGTTCTTCAAGAAGCTCGGATTGGATACGCGCCTTCTTGGAATGGTTGCCGCCTTCGTGGTGCTGTGCATCCTCTTCAACGTGATCACTGAAGGTCGTTTCCTGACGCCCCGCAACATATTCAACCTGACGATCCAGACGGTTTCGGTCGCGATCATGGCCTGCGGCATGGTGTTTGTGATTGTTAACCGACACATCGATCTGTCAGTCGGCGCGCTGCTGGCAACCTGCTCGGCCATCATGGCGATGACGCAGACGGACATTCTGCCTCAGATGCTTGGCTTCGGGCTTAACCATCCCGCAACGTGGATTATAACTATCCTTGTGGGTCTTTTGGCCGGCGCGGTGATCGGCGCATTTCAGGGCTATTTGATTGGATACCTCGCAATTCCGGCTTTCATCGTGACGCTTGGGGGGTTCCTTGTGTGGCGCAACGTCGCCTGGTTCCTGACCAACGGCGCAACGATTGGTCCGCTCGATCTCGACCTTCCTGGTGTTTGGCGGAACCAATGGCACCCTCGGCCCAAGCCTGTCTTGGGCCGTGGGGGTCATCCTGGCCACGGCCGCCGTTGCCGCGATGTGGGCTGGTCGACGCGCGAAACTGCGACATGGTTTTGAGGTTAAGCCTGTCTGGGCCGAAGTTGTCATGTCCACTTTGGCAGCGTCCTCGATCCTCGGATTCATCGCAATCCTGAACGCCTACCAGATCCCAACCCGTCGGCTTGAGCGCATGTTCGAGGCAAACGGAGAAGTGATGCCAGAGGGCTTCACGCAAGGATACGGTTTGCCGATCTCCGTTTTCATTCTGATCGCCGTGGCCATCATCATGACTGTGATCGCGCGCAAAACCCGCTTGGGGCGTTACATCTTTGCGACCGGCGGCAACCCGGATGCTGCCGAGCTTTCGGGTATCAATACACGCCTACTGACCGTCAAGATTTTCACGATAATGGGTGTGCTATGCGCTTTGTCCGCGGTCGTTGCCTCGGCGCGATCTGGCGAACCACACCAACGATATTGGCACGCTGGACGAATTGCGCGTCATCGCCGCCGCTGTCATCGGCGGCACCGCTTTGGCAGGCGGCGCAGGTACGATCTATGGTGCGATCCTTGGCGCACTGATCATGCAGAGCCTGCAATCCGGCATGGCCATGGTCGGTATGCCGACGCCCTATCAGAATATCGTCGTTGGTGTCGTCTTGGTGCTGGCTGTCCTGATCGACACAATCTACCGCAAACGTCTGGGAGCGCGCTGAGATGACTACCCCCTTGTGGAAATGCGCAATATGTCGATTTCATTCGGCGGTGTTCGCGCTGTGGATGATGTCAGTGTAGATCTCCATCCAGGTGAAGTTGTGGGCCTACTTGGCCACAACGGTGCAGGTAAATCGACGCTCATAAAGATGCTTTCCGGGGCCTACACGCCCGACAGTGGCGAAATCTATATCGACGGGAAAAAGGCCACGATCACCAACCCGCGGGAAGCACGATCCTACAACGTCGAGACGATCTACCAGACATTGGCTTTGGCCGATAACCTCGATGCGTCTGCTAACTTGTTTCTGGGTCGCGAGCTAACGACCAAACTCGGCCTCGTCGACGACGATGCGATGGAAGCGGAAACGCGCAAAATCATGGGCCGCCTGAACCCGAATTTCCAGAAATTCAGTGCACCCGTCTCAGCGCTTTCTGGCGGCCAGCGCCAATCCGTGGCAATCGCGCGTGCCGTGTACTTCAATGCGCGCATCTTGATCATGGACGAACCGACAGCCGCACTTGGCCCTCAGGAAACCCAGATGGTGGCTGAGTTGATCGAACAACTGAAGGCCGAGGGCATCGGCATCTTTCTGATCGACCACGATGTGCACCAAGTTCTGAAGCTCTGCGATCGGGCGAGCGTGATGAAAAACGGCAAATTGGTCGGAACGGTAAATACTTCGGACGTCACGGATGACGACCTGCTTGGCATGATCATTCTTGGAAAATCACCGAATGAGCGAAATTCGGTGAGTGAGCCGGCTTAAGGCGGAGCCCGCGAAGTCATTGCAGACCGAGACGACCAGAGTACAACGATCCGTGCGAACCGTCGCATTTGCTTGATGGCTTTTTGAGCGCACTGTGAGCTTTTGCCTAAAAAGTTGGCGGATCAAGGACGGGCGCGCCGAATATGGCAAAATCAGTAGCCATCCCTGTGCGACTCGATGAAATTGGGAGCGGAAGAATTCGTGAGGCCCGCGTATCACTCAGTCGAAAAACATCAGCGCAGCTGCTGCGACACCCGTGCAGCCGCGGGCCATTGGCGACGTATTTCTGGGCGTGAAATCAAGGCGCAATCGATCCGAGATTGGGGACCTCCGCCAATCCGGTTCTCTGAAATGCCTCTTCCCCCGTCGCTCGGGCAAGCACCTGGATGCGGTACTTGTGAACACCGCAGGCGGTGTGACCGGCGGTGATGCCTACTCGTGCACTGCAGAAATCGCCTCCGATTGTACATTGACGACCCAGGCGGCTGAGCGGGCCTATCGCGCAATCGGATCGGAACCCGGGCGCATCGCAAACAGGATTAGCGTTGGTCCGTCGGCGCGCCTGAATTGGCTTCCACAGGAAACCATCCTGTTCGACGGCTGCGCATTGACCCGTCGCACGCACATAAGCCTTCAAGACAATGCAGAGCTGCTTTTTTGCGAGCCCGTCGTTTTTGGCCGTACTGCGATGCAAGAGAAGGTGCACGCTGGGGTGTTTTCAGACCGAGTTGAGATAGTGCGCGACGGCACGCCCATTTACCTGGATGCAACACGTCTGGAAGGTGACATCCAGCAACAGTTGGACCGCCCGTTCGTTGCCAATTCGGCCCGCGCAATGGCCTCTTTAGTTTACATCGCTGCTGATGCAGAAAGCCAGTTTGATCCAGTCCGTGACCTCCTTCCGGCGACTGCCGGAGCCTCGCTTCTTTTGCCGGATGTACTTGTGTTGCGCCTGTTGGCCCCTGACGGCTTCGCGCTTCGCAAAAGCCTTATTCCCGTGTTGAACCAACTCTATCAACCCGACTTACCCCGATGCTGGATGCTGTAAGATGAATCTGACCCCCGAGAAAAAGACAAATTGTTGGTGGCCATGGCCGCCGAGGTGGCCCGCAAACGTCTGGCCCGCGGCGTGAAGCTAAACCATCCTGAGGCGATTGCGCTGATCACCGACGCAGTGGTCGAAGGCGCGCGTGACGGGCGGTCGGTCGCGGATATGATGCAGGCGGGCGCGCGGGTGATCACGCGCGAGCAATGCATGGATGGCGTGCCCGAGATGATTCACGAGGTGCAAGTCGAGGCGACTTTTCCAGACGGAACAAAACTGGTGACCGTCCACCAACCGATCCGATGATGGAGGCCGTGCGATGATCCCCGGAGAAATCATTCCAGCCGAGGGCGAAATCACCCTCAATGATAGCCGCCAGGCGATCACGCTTATGGTTGCCAACACAGGTGACAGGCCCGTTCAGGTTGGCAGCCACTACCATTTTGCCGAAGCCAACGCGGCGCTGGAGTTTGACCGTGAGGCCGCCCGTGGGCACCGTTTGGATATTGCCGCTGGAACTGCCGTGCGGTTCGAGCCCGGTCAACGGCGCGAGGTCGCCCTGATCCAGATCGCCGGGGCCCGCCGGATCTTTGGCTTCAATCAAAAGATCATGGGAGATCTGTAGGCCATGGCAACTTCAATCAAACGCGCCGACTATGCTGCTATGTTCGGGCCCACCGTGGGCGACAAGGTGCGGCTGGCCGATACGGATCTTATCATTGAAGTGGAACGCGATCTGACGGCCGAGGCCGTTGGCCAAGCCGTAACCGGCGGTTCAGGCCAAAATGCGTTGAGCTATGGCGAAGAGGTCAAGTTTGGCGGCGGAAAGGTGATCCGCGATGGTATGGGGCAGGCTCAGACCTCGCGCGCCGATGGTGCGGTGGATACGGTCATCACAAACGCCTTGATCGTGGATCATACCGGCATCATCAAAGCAGATATCGGTTTGAAGGATGGGCGCATCGCGGCCATCGGCAAGGCAGGCAATCCCGACACGCAGCCCGGCGTGAACATCATTGTAGGTCCGGGGACAGAGGCTATTGCCGGGGAAGGCCGTATTCTGACCGCAGGCGGGTTTGATAGCCATATTCACTTCATCTGCCCGCAACAGATTGAGGACGCTCTTCATTCAGGACTAACGACCATGCTTGGTGGCGGAACCGGCCCCGCCCATGGCACGCTCGCAACCACCTGCACACCCGGTCCTTGGCATATCGGGCGGATGCTGCAGGCTGCTGATGCATTCCCGATGAACCTCGCATTTGCCGGCAAGGGCAATGCCTCGCTCCCCCGCGCATTGGAAGAGCAGGTCAAAGCCGGGGCGTGCGCCATGAAGTTGCATGAGGATTGGGGAACCACCCCGGGCGCCATTGATTGCTGCTTGTCGGTTGCGGACGATATGGACGTGCAAGTGATGATCCATACCGACACGCTCAACGAGTCCGGTTTTGTGGAGAATACGATCGCGGCAATCAAGGGTCGCACGATTCATGCGTTCCACACCGAAGGTGCCGGCGGTGGCCATGCCCCAGATATCATCAAGATTTGTGGCGATGCGAACGTGCTGCCCTCATCCACGAACCCAACGCGCCCTTTCACTGTGAATACGGTGGAGGAACATCTGGATATGCTGATGGTGTGCCACCACCTCGACAAATCCATTCCTGAGGATGTGGCTTTCGCGGAAAGTCGCATCCGGCGCGAAACCATCGCCGCCGAGGATATCCTGCATGACATGGGCGCGTTCTCCATAATAGCGTCCGACAGCCAGGCCATGGGTCGTGTAGGTGAAGTCATCATCCGCACATGGCAGACCGCTGATAAGATGAAGAAGCAGCGCGGGCGCCTGCCTGAGGAAAAGGGAGAAAACGATAATATGCGTGTGCGACGCTATGTGGCGAAGTACACAATCAATCCAGCAATTGCCCACGGCATCGCACACGAGATCGGAAGTATCGAGGTGGGTAAACGGGCAGATCTTTGCCTTTGGAACCCCACCTTTTTCGGCGTGAAACCCGAGATGGTCTTACTGGGTGGCTCTATCGCTTGCGCGCAAATGGGCGACCCGAATGCGTCTATCCCCACACCACAGCCGGTCTATTCCCGGCCAATGTTCGCGGCCTATGGACGGAACGTCGAACATTCCGCCGTAACCTTTGTCAGCGCGGCCGCACACTCACTTGGGATCAGCGACACGCTTGGCTTGGCCAAGCAGACAGTGGCCGTCGCAAACACACGTGGAATCGGCAAAAAGGACCTCATCCTCAACGACGCCCTGCCCGAGATTGAGGTGAACCCTGAAACCTACGAAGTGCGTGCTGATGGGGAATTGTTGACGTGCCAGCCTGCGGAAAGCCTACCTATGGCACAGCGTTATTTCCTGTTTTGAAGGAGACCTCCCATATCCATGATCAAAAGTCATAGCATCACTCATTCGCATGGCGGTTCGGGCCGCGTCACCCTCGATTACGACGCGCGTTTTCTCCGCCGGAAGGTTCTGACTTCGGACGAGGGGGAACGCTTTCTTGTTGACCTGGCGCAAACCACAAGCCTTAACCATGGCGACGCATTTAAGCTCGAAGATGGGCGATTGATCGAAGTGGTCGCGGCACCAGAGGATCTGCTTGAAGTGACCGGCGACACGACGCGACTGGCCTGGCATATCGGCAATCGCCATATGCCATGTCAGATCGAAGAGGATCGGCTATTGATCCGACCCGACCATGTGATCCGGGACATGTTGGAAAAGCTTGGTGCATGCCTACGCGACGTGCACGAACCGTTCACCCCGGAAGGTGGTGCCTACGGGCATGGAAGAACGCACAGCCATGACCACTGAAAACCAAATTCTGACACTGACCCAATGGCTTTCGCCCGCTTATCCGGTCGGTGCCTTTGCCTATAGCCATGGCTTGGAGTCGTTGGTTGAGGATGGCTATGTCCGGGATGCCAACACTCTGCGCGCATGGCTGGAGGATATCTTGCGGTTTGGAGCCGGGGCAAGCGATGCACGTTTCATCGCAGCGGCATGGCACGCAGAAACCAGCGATGACGTGGCCAAGGTCGATGCTAAAGTTCGCGCTTTTGCAGCTTCAAAAGAACGTGCGCTGGAAACGGTTCAGATTGGGGCCGCGTTTGGGTTGGTGACCGATGAGATTTGGAAGCAAGAGCCTGCCTCGCTAACCTATCCAGTTGCGCTGGGGCGCGCTGCCAAGTTGCAGGAATTACCCCTGGACCTCACACTCCGCATGGCAACCCAGGCGACGCTGTCGAACCTGATATCTTGCGCACAACGGCTTGCCCCGATCGGCCAGACCGAGGCGCAAAAAATACTTCGCGACCTGACCAAATTATGCTGTGAGATTGCCCAGGAAGCCTCTGACGGAGATCTTTCTGTCCTGACCTCATCCGCATTTATTGGCGACATCGCATCGATGCGGCATGAATCCCAATACTCAAGGATATTCAGAACATGACCAGCCCGAATGGCCCGTTGCGTGTGGGAATAGGCGGTCCCGTGGGCGCAGGAAAAACAACGCTGACAGCAGCTTTGTGTGAAGTATTCAAGGATACGCATTCGATCGCCGCTATCACAAATGATATCTACACACAGGAAGATGCGGAGGCGCTCATGCGGATGCAGATCCTCCCTTCGGATCGAATCCTCGGCGTGGAGACCGGTGGATGCCCGCACACCGCAATTCGCGAAGACGCATCCATCAATCTTGCCGCGGTTGCCGAGATGTCCGAACGCCACCCAGACCTTGATCTGGTTCTAATCGAAAGCGGCGGTGACAATTTGTCAGCCACGTTCAGTCCTGAACTCGCGGACTTCACAATCTATGTGATTGACGTGGCCGCAGGCGAAGAAATCCCGCGAAAAGGTGGGCCAGCGATCACAAGGTCGGACGTTTTGGTGATTAACAAGACGGACCTGGCACCACATGTCGGGGCTGATTTGTCGGTCATGGATCGAGATTCCAAAAGAATGCGTCCGGACCGGGCCACTGTCTTTGCGTCTCTCAAATCGCGGCAGGGCGTTGAGGACGTCAAAGCCCTGATTTGTGAAATGGGTGGAGTTTAGGGCCCTGCCCGCCACCCCGGAGCGCGCGGCGGGCAGGGAACGTCCGGCTTAGCGCCAGACGAAACTTGGATCGCCAAATAAAGGATCGCTGCGACCGGTCTTGGGACAGCCGCGACTGGATTGCGGCATCGTTTTTGAGGTTCCACGATAGTCAGTTTGGCTTGATGTGGTCGGGCTCAGCGCCCGGTACACCATACCTATCTGCAATCGGATCTGCGTCGTATGGGGAGGACTCCCATATGATCCACTTGCAACGAAGGATAGGTCTGATGGGTGAAATTCAGGAGCCGTCCTTTGCCCTTACATCAAACCATGTTGCTCGATCAGGCCGTCCTTCAAGGCTTTGGCCATCAGCTCGGACAGGCTCCGAACATCCAGCTTCGCCATCATGCTGGCACGGTGTTTCTCCGCAGTTTTGGGGCTGATCCCCATCATCTCAGCAACTTCGGCATTGGTTCGCCCCGCAAGGACCATGTTGAGTGTCTGACGTTCGCGTGCCGTCAAAACCGCAGGTTCCGGCGCCTCGCGAACAATATCGAGGATCGAGGGGTCAACTTTGGACCCGCCTCGCAAAATCAGCGGCAAGGCATCAAGCATCAAAGACGCATCAGAGCCTTTTGCAAACAAGCCGTGAACGCCCGCTTCAATCAAATGCGCCAACAACCCGGGCGACGTCACCGCAGAGTAGACAACGATCTTTGTGTCAGGGCTCCAACGCTGAATGTCCACAACAATCTCGGCCCCAGAAGCCACCGGCATAGACACATCAAGGATCA
Organism: Gymnodinialimonas sp. JB5-7; assembly: GCF_055693405.1. Classification (NCBI taxonomy): domain Bacteria; kingdom Pseudomonadati; phylum Pseudomonadota; class Alphaproteobacteria; order Rhodobacterales; family Paracoccaceae; genus Gymnodinialimonas; species Gymnodinialimonas sp. JB5-7. Next base: position 1,297,260 of record NZ_JBVFUX010000012.1, on the reverse strand, counting down.
ACAGATCAGGACGGTGCGCCTTAACGGCTTCGATGGCTTGGAGACCATCCTCGGCTTCAGCCACAATATCGATCGGCGTATCGTGAACTATCTCACCATGTTCGATCGCAGCCCTGAGCCCCATTCGAACAATCCTGTGATCATCCGCAAGCATTGCAGTATAGCGTTTCATCGTCGTTCGGCCCTGTTGCAAACGGATCGTGCGAATTTGTCAAAATCGTATAGGACGGGAGTCCTATGACAAAGCTGAATAAAATCTCAGGCGCAGCAATTTTAGCATGCGCGGTTTCAGTCGCTCCACCGGTAGGCCCTGTGACCTTCGACATGCCGCCACAGACTCTGGCTGAGGCGGCACAGGGCGCGGTTTCTGCGGCTGCCTTCTTTCTGGGAAACCTATCCGCTTTGGGAGTCCTGATCGCAATCGCGGTCTCACTCAGACAGTGGATCTGGTCGGCATACACAGTTCTTGTCCTGCTTGGATTGATCTACATTGCTTTGTTCGAGCAAAACATCACAGGCATCGCCTGGTCCGGCATTGAGGTCTCTTCTGCAGAATTGATCCTTGGCGGTTATGCAATGCTATCTGTCAATTTTCTGGTGGCTGCCCAAACCATTCCGCGAGATCACAAATGGGCCAATTTAAGAATGCCGTACCGGGTCTGCGCTGTTGGGATTTGGGCACTATGGCTTTTGGGACGGGAAGCGGCCCAAGATCTTCAGTACCTGTTGTTCAGCTTGTCGGGGTGTTCAGTGGCCGTGGCGCACTTCGTGCCCGTTTCTACCTTCTCGAAATTGCGAGGGGGGTACGACACGATCATCCGAAATTTGATTTGGGTGCTTTTGACATGCGTGTTGATCGGTGGATCATTCATGATCGCAGGCGGGTTTGATGGCGTGGAGCTGACAGTCGCGATCAACCGTTTTCTGATTGCGGCGATCACGGTTGGATTTGGGGCGCTTTTCATACGGAACATCTTCATCCTCAAATCTGACCGGGAGCTTGTCGTGCAAGAAGCGCTCGAACGAGCTGAAGAGAAGGCGCGCATTAACGAGGAGCTGTTGATCGCTCAGGAAAACCACCGAGCCGCAGTTGAGGTGGCACATATCAGGAATATGCGTTTGGCCACGGCGTCCCATGACATTCGCCAGCCGCTATCTTCGCTCAGAACTTCGTTCGCGTCACTGTCACGAGACATGCCAAGCGAAACAAAAGACCATTTGCAGCACTCGTTGGACTACCTCGACGAGTTGGCCTCAAGCTACATTGAGGAGGCGGCGAGTGATGCGCGACCCCTGGCCAGACAAGAACGGATCACTGCGGAGGGCCACGAAGAGGTCCAGGCCGAGCAGATTGGCGAAACATTGAAGCGCATGTTCGAAGGTGATGCGGAGAAGCGCGATCTTCGCCTTGCAATGGCAATTGCCCCATCGGCGTTGACAACCCAGCCGCTCGCGCTGATGCGCATTCTTTGCAATGTGATGTCCAATGCAATCGCTCATGGGACACCGGGCGAGGTTACGGTGAATGGGATTTCAATGTCGGACGGGTACGTTTTCACAATTGGCAACCCCGGCGGCGCGGATCTTTCGCACAAGGAATGGCAAAAGGGCGAAGCCTCAAAGGGGAGCGGATTGGGCCTCGCGATCGTCGAAGAGCAGGCAAAGCGAGCCGGCCTTCAGGTTAGCACGCCAGATTGCGGGCCAGACGTGACTTGCGTGGCAATCACGGTTCCATCTGCCGCGCCTATGGGCGCAATATGAACCGCCTCTGTCTGTCATTGTTGCTGCTATTGCTCCAGCTGCAGGCCGCCTTCGCGCAAACTGCATCGCCGCCACATTCCTTGGACGGTCTTTGGCAAACCGGGGCGCGTGATGGATCCTGGGGGTTTGTAAGCTTTGCCCCCTGCGGCACGCATTATTGCGGCACACTCGTCGATGGTGGCGGAGAAAACGTCGACCCTCAATTCTTCGGAACCGTTCTGATCCAAGACATGGTTTGGGATGGTGCACAATATGCAGGAGGAACACTGCTCGACGTTGAAACTGGCCGCATCTATCACTCTCGAATGCGATTTCGTGGTGCGGATCAACTAAGGGTGTCAGGTTGTGTCCTGGGTGGTGTCATATGTGGCGGCCAGACGTGGAACAGGGTGGAATGATGGCCGCAGCGGCGGATGTGTCTTTCTTGGCTAGGTTTTCGAGCCGTGCGAATGTGTCGGAAAAGAGTATCCCGTGAAGCTCAGCGCCTTCCACAATGCCAAGCCTGCGCGGCGAGGGGCGGCAACACTGCTGTTCGTGGCTCTATCGCTTTGCGTCGCCGTTGGTGTTTGGGTTGGGACTTACCGATATTTCACAGCACAAGAGCTTCAGCGCGCAGAAGCAAGGATGTCGCTGTATCACAGTACGGTTCTATCGGAAGTCGAGCGCTTTGAGCATCTCACGCAAGTGCTCGCCGTTGATCCGTTCGTCATTTCAGGTCTCCAGGGCGACGGACTAGCAACCTTGAATGCGCGTCTTGCCGTGTTTGCGAGCGCGGCCGGTCTGGACGCCATATACTTGATGGAACCTGACGGCCTCACAATCGCGGCTTCTAACGTAGAAGATGCCGGCGGCTTTGTGGGTCAGTCCTACGCGTTTCGGCCCTATTTCCAGACAGCACTAAACGGAGAGACCGGAACGTTCTATGGCATTGGTGCCACAACCGGCCTTCCGGGCTACTTCATCGCAGATCCTGTCCGAAACGACGCCGGAGAGGTCATAGGCGTTGTCGCATTGAAGCTGAGTTTGGCCCCGTTTGAACAGGCTTGGCGAGATGCGGGAGAGCAGGTCTTTCTGACAGACCGGCATGACGTTGTCTTGTTGGCGTCGGATCCGATGTGGCGCTACCGCGCGCTAGACCCGCTTTCGCAGGAGGAACGTTCGCGGATCGAAACGGCGCGGCAATTCCCCGGGCAAGTCCTGGAGGCGCTAAACTGGAGCGCGGACGAGGACGCGCGATGGGCCGAAATCAACGGTTCATGGCGACTTCATGTTGTGAGCGCTGGCCTTCCGCATAGCTGGCGACTTCACTACCTGCGTCGCAACGACAGTGCGGTATTGCGCGCATGGCTCGCTACAGGCGCTTTTCTTGCGATCTCCGGATTGGGTCTTTTTCTGGCACAATTTCAACGGAGCCAACGGTTGGGTCAGGCACTGAAACGTTCAGAGGAAGAGGAAGCACAGCTAAGACGCGCCAACGCTGCGTTGGCGCAGGAAATCGAAGAGCGTCGTCGCGCCGAACAACGGCTTGAAGAGACACGGGGCGAGCTGGAGCGTGCAAGCCGATTGGCCGCTCTTGGGCAATTGTCGGCCTCGGTCACTCATGAACTGGGCCAACCCATAGCAGCAATGCGCAATCAACTCGCGGCCCACGAAATCAAGCACAGTTCCGGCAAGCTGACACAAACAATTGGTGGGCTGGTTGATCGGATGGAAGGGATCACGCGGCAGTTGAAGTTCTTTGCGAGACCGCGCGTCGAGCCATTCGAAGACATTGACCTGAGGGACTGTGTAGATGCAGCACTTGAGTTGATGGTGCCAAGCCTAGACGCGTTAAAAGTCGCTGTTGTGCACGATAAGCCCGGTCTTCCAATCATCGTCCGCGGCGCACGTCTGCGCCTTGAGCAGGTTCTGATCAACATTCTGCGGAATGCAGTTGACGCGATGGAAGAGGCTGAAACGCCAACACTTCTGGTCAGCTACGGGGTCGGTGATGGCAAGGTTTGGGTTGAAGTATCAGACACGGGCAGCGGCTTGGGAGAAGCGACCTTGGCCGAGCTTCGCGAACCGTTTGTCACAACTCGGGCCAGCGGTCAGGGCATGGGCTTGGGCTTGGCGATTTCATCGGGCATCATGGACGACCACGGTGGAAAGCTTGAAGCACGCAACCGCCAAGGAAACCCTGGCGCTGTGTTCCGAATGGTGCTTGCGGAACGAACGATCAAGGAAGTTGCGGCCCAATGACGTCTGACACTCCGCTCCGGGCACTGGTGGTCGAGGATGATCGGGCGATGCGCCAATCTGTTGTGGATTTGCTTGAAGCGGATGGGTGGCGTGTCAGGGATTTGCCCCGTGCAGATCTCGCCTTGCAAGCCCTGGATGAGTTCAATGCAGACGTTGTGCTAACCGATGTCCGTATGCCGGGAATGTCCGGCCTGGATTTGCTAGCCGCCGTGGAATCGCCGCGCACCATACCTGTTGTGCTGGTGACGGCGCATGGCGATATTCCCATGGCTGTGGAAGCGATGCAAAACGGGGCATATTCTTTCGTCGAAAAGCCCTACGAACCCCGCCGCTTACTAAACATTCTGCGTCATGCCGCAGAACGGACACGGATGCGCAACAGCAACAGTCGGCTGCGCCAACGACTTGTGCAAATGTCCGGTTTGGATCGCATTCTCGTGGGGAATTCTCCCGCGCTCCGCGCGTTGCGGGCCGACATCGCAGATATGGCGGACACCGCCGCACCCGTTTTGATTACAGGCGAAACGGGTACGGGCAAGGATGTGGTGGCACGCGCCTTGCACGATCTTGGTCCGTCGCCCGACAGACCATTTGTCGCCATCAATTGCGCGCTGCTTTCGGCCGATACGTTTGTGGCCGAGATGTTCGGCGCTGACGGGCACTCGAACGGGCGCATTCTGCAAGCAGATGGGGGCACGCTATTTCTTGATGAGGTTTGTGCATGCCCACCGGATGTTCAGGCGCAGTTTCTGCGTGTTCTGGAGGACGGTGCAGTCACGCCGGAAGGCACGAGCGCGCCTGTCCCCGTCAACCTCAGAGTGATTTCCGCGACCAACGAGGACGTTGCGGATGCCGTTGCGAGTGGGCGGTTTCGCGGCGATCTACTTTACCGACTAAATACTTTTGCGCTTGAAATTCCGCCGCTGCGCCTTCGGCAGGAGGATCTCCGGCCATTGCTTACTCATTTTATCGATCAGCTGTCTCTTGTGTATGATGTAGCGACACCTGAATTGACACCCGACGATCTTGCCGCAGCCCTTGCGCATGACTGGCCCGGCAATGTTCGAGAACTTCGTGCGGTTGCGGAACGCAGGGTTCTGGCAGCGCGTAGAGGCACAGGAAGCCTGGCGCTTGCGATTGAACCCGGGCTTGATGGGAAACCCAAGCAAGAGTCGCTGCGTACGGCTGTTGCGGAACTGGAGCGCGAGATGATCGCAAAATCTATAACCGCACATGCCGGGCGAATGGATGAGGTGGCCGAGGCGCTTGGCATTGGTCGTAGGACCCTGAACGAAAAAATCGTGAAACTTGGCCTCGACAAGGACGCTCTGCTATAGCTTTGCGGAAATCCGCAGGGCACAACGCCGACGCGGCGCGGATTTCTTCATAAACAGAGCCTGAAACAGGCCGCATACTTCGCGTCACAACTTGATCGCATGACATCTAGGGAGGACATCATGCAAAAGCTTCTGAGCCGCACGGCTCTCGCAACCCTTGCCATCACTATTGGTTCCGAGGCCTTCGCCGTTGAATGGAACGTATCCCTGTGGGGTCAGCGCCGCGCCTTCACGGAGCATGTCGAGCGTTTGGCCGAGCTGCTGGATGAACGCACGGGTGGTGAATTCACGCTGAACATTTCGTATGGTGGTCTGAGTTCGAACCGCGAAAACCTTGATGGCATTTCCATCGGTGCGTTCGAAATGGCGCAGTTCTGCGCGGGCTACCACGCCGACAAGAACCGGGCGATTACTGTTCTGGAACTGCCGTTTCTCGGCGTGAACACGCTTGAGGAAGAAGTTGCCGTCGCAACCGCCGTCTACAACCACCCCGCCGTGGCCGAGGAAATGGCGCAGTGGAACGCGATGCTTTTGATGACCTCGCCCATGCCGCAATACAACCTCGTCGGCACGGGTGAGCCGCCTGCAACGCTTGCAGATTTTGACGGTATGCGTGTGCGCGCGACTGGCGGTCTTGGTCGTGCATTTGAGGCCGTGGGCGGTGTGCCGACATCTGTGACCGCGACAGAAGCGTTTCAGGCCATGCAAGGCGGTGTCGTCGACACAGTCGCTTTCGCGCAGCACGCGCACCTATCTTTCGGCACGATCAACGAAGCCGATTGGTGGACTGCCAACCTCAACCCAGGCACCGTGAATTGCCCCGTCGTCGTAAACATTGACGCCTATGAGGACCTGTCCGACGAACACCGCGCCGCACTGGACGGTGCCGTGGGCGAAGCGCTTGACCATTACCTTGCCAACTACGCCGAACTGATCGAGCGCTGGGATGGTGTCTTGGAAGAGAACGAGGTTGCACGGGTCGAGATGCCGCAAGCTGAGCTGGATGCCTTCCGCGAAGCTGCCACACCGCTTCACGCCGCGTGGATCGAGGAAATGGATGCTCAGGGGCTGCCGGCCCAGGAACTCTACGATCTGGTTCTGTCCACCCTCGCCGAAGCACAGGGCAACTAAGCCCCAAGACGGCCCCGACCCTCACCGTCGGGGCCGTCCCAATTTCGGGATACATTTATCATGGCCAGTGCCTCCTCGGTACTCACGGATGACAGTCTCGTCAGCCGTTTGGACCGCATGCTCCTTCCCGTTGAGACGGCGATGATCGTCGTAAGCGGGCTATTCACCTTCGGTTTGATGTTTCTCGCCGTTTTCTCCGTCGGCGGGCGCGAATTTTTCGGCTCTCCCCTGCGCGGCTACGTGGACTGGATCGAGATGGCGATGCCGTTCATTGCCATTTTCGGCATTTCTTACGTCCAACGTTCAGGCGCCCATATTCGCATGGATATCGTGATCGGTTTCTTCAAGGGACGCGCGCTTTGGGCGGTCGAACTAGTCATGACGATCATGATCTTCCTGCTGATCGCGCTTCTGCTTTGGGGCGCATGGGCGCATTTTGACCGCTCGTTTGATTTCTCCCGCCCCAACTGGTCGCGCGATAGCTCTATCGACATAAACCTGCCGATCTGGCCTGCGAAGCTTGCAGTCGTGGTCGCTTTTGCAGTGTTGGTACTTCGCGCAGCCTTGCAAGTCTGGGCGTATGGACGCGCCTTGTTCCTGGGGCTCGACCGTCCGGCTGCCGTACCGTTCACGCCAACCATCGAAGAACAAGCTGCCGCAGAAGCGGAACAAGTGACAGGGCGGGACTGATGGACAGCACAACAATCGGTCTTTGGGTCACCGGCGGGATGCTGGTGATGGTTTTCCTTGGTATGCGCGTGGCCTATGCCACGGCCATCGCCGGTCTGGTGGGCTTGTTTCTGATCAACTGGGCAAGGCGCGATTTCGGTGGCGACGACATCTGGTGGGCGCTTGAGGTGGCCGTGAAGACTGCCGGGCAAGTGCCCCATGCCAAGGTCGCCAATCAAGCGCTCAGCCTGATACCAACCTTCATTCTGATCGGCTTTCTGGCCTATCACGCGGGGCTGACCCGTGCGCTGTTCGAGGCTGCGAAACGTTGGATCGCTTGGGTTCCGGGCGGGCTTGCCGTCTCGACCGTTTTCTCGACTGCTGGCTTTGCGGCGGTGTCCGGCGCGTCCGTTGCGACGGCGGCAGTGTTTGCGCGCATCGCGATTCCCGAAATGTTGAAGGTCGGATATGACAAACGTTTTGCGGCGGGTGTCGTTGCGGCCGGTGGAACGCTCGCCTCGCTGATCCCGCCCTCCGCGATCCTGGTGATCTACGCGATCATTGTAGAACAGGATGTTGGCATGTTGCTGCTGGCCGGGTTCATTCCCGGCATCTTCTCGGCGTTCGTCTATGCGCTTTTGATTATCGGAATGGCGCTGACCATCAAGGGCTTTGGCCCGCCTGTTACCGGCTTCACATGGGGGCAACGCTTCGCATCACTTCCCCGGCCTTGCCGATCGTTGCCGTTGTCGTGATCATCATTTTCTTCGTCTACAACCCGTTCGGCGACGCGTGGGGTACACCCACCGAAGGTGGCGCAATAGGAGCATTTATTGTCTTCTGCATGGCTCTTTACAAAGGCATGCGCTGGCCGGAGCTCAAGAGCGCCCTGATCGAAACAGCGAAACTATCCGTTATGATTTTCTCGATCATTTGGGGCGTGCTGATTTACGTGCGCTTCCTAGGGTTCGCTGATCTTCCAGGCGTGTTCTCAGATTGGATCACAAGCCTTGAGATGGCGCCTATGCTGATCCTCGTTTGCATTCTCTTGGCCTATGCGGTGTTGGGCATGTTCATGGATGCAATCGGGATGCTGTTGCTGACACTGCCGGTTGTCTTCCCGGCGGTCATGGCGTTGAACGGCGGCTTGGACGTGTCCGCAGCCGACAGCACTTTCGGCATGTCGGGGACGATGTGCGCTGTGTGGTTCGGGATCCTTGTGGTTAAAATGGCGGAGTTCTGTCTGATCACACCACCGATTGGCCTAAACTGCTTTGTTGTGGCTGGTGTACGCGATGATCTCAGCGTTCAGGACGTGTTTCGCGGTGTAACGCCATTCTTTATTGCCGATGCGATCACAATCGCATTGCTCGTTGCGTTCCCCGGGATTGTGCTTTGGCTGCCGAGCCAAGCCTAAATGCCCAAAACGATAAATGTGATCAGCCGTTAGCCGCATACAGGTGGACGGCTGATCCCGTGGCATGCACGATGCAGTTGGAACAAAGGGATGTTCCCCAGAAAAATCGCCGAGGGACACAGTATGAAGAAAGCAGTCGTCGCGCAGTTGGGCACTTTGCCTGACCGGGACCCGCAATATGCGCTGGTCGCAGAAGTCGATTTGGTTGTGGTGCGTTTTGACGACGAGGTTTCTGTATTCTACGGGCGCTGCCTTCACCGAGGCGCGCTCATGTCCGACGGCTTCGTTCGAGGAAAGAACCTGATCTGTGGGGTGCATGATTGGGATTATCGACTAGACACCGGTGTCTCCGAATACGCCAATGAAGAGAAATTACCGAAATTCACGTCCTGGATCGAGGGCGATGCCGTCGTTGTCGATGAAGAGGAGATCGCCGCGTGGGCCGACGACAACCCGCAACCCTTTAACCGCGATGCCTATCTAGGTCTTTATGCGGACACGTCCCACGGCACGGCAGAAGAACCCCACAACGCACTCATCCAACGCTACGCACGCGATGGGCTGTCCAAGACGGGCCATCATGGCGTCATGGACTCGATGGGGGTGCCGCGAGATGAGCTTCCTAGTTGGGACGATATTCAGCTTCTAACCGCCCAACTTCACAAACCACCCTTCTCGAAGACGACGCAGTCGGTACGGATGTTGTGGTTGGCCCGAACGCACAAAAACCGCTGCGACTGAAGATACCGCTCTTTGTGTCCGACATGTCATTTGGCGCACTTTCCGAACCTGCCAAGATTGCGTTGGCTCAGGGGGCCGAGATGGCAGGCACCGGAATTTGCTCAGGCGAGGGCGGAATGCTGCCCGAAGAACAAGCCGCGAATTCACGTTTCTTCTATGAGCTTGCGTCAGCCCGGTTTGGCTTCGATTGGGACAAACTTGACCACGTTCAGGCCTTTCATTTCAAAGGAGGACAGGGGGCGAAAACCGGCACGGGCGGGCATCTTCCTGGTGCCAAGAACAAAGGCAAGATTGCCGAAGTTCGTGGCATCAAAGAGGGCGAAGACGCCATTTCTCCGGCACGGTTTCCGGAATGGTCGGAACCCGCGCAAATCAAGAACTTCGCTGATGAAGTCCGGGATCGCACAGGCGGAATTCCAATCGGTTACAAATTGAGCGCGCAGCACATCGAAAAGGACATCGACGCGGCTTTGGAGGTCGGCGTCGATTATATCATTCTCGACGGACGTGGCGGCGGAACCGGCGCGGCACCAATCCTATTTCGCGACAATATCAGTGTGCCCACAATCCCGGCATTGGCGCGGGCACGGCGGCATTTGGATCGATTGGAGCGCAGGGACGTGACGCTCGTCATTACAGGTGGCCTGCGCAAACCAGCTGACTTTATCAAGGCAATGGCCCTGGGTGCAGATGCAATTGCTGTATCAAACTCTGCAATGCAAGCCATTGGCTGCCTGGCTATGCGTGCTTGCCACACAAACAATTGCCCCGTGGGCATCGCCACGCAAAAACCCAACCTGGTCAGCCGCATTGTCGTGGAAAAATCCGCGCAGCAGCTTGCGAATTTCTTCAACGCGTCAGTCGAATTGATGCAAGTTATGGCGCGGGCATGCGGGCATTCGCATCTGTTGGACTTCAATTCCAACGACTTGACCACTTGGAAAAGAGACATGGCTGACTTGTCCGGCGTCAACTATGGCGGGATGGCATGACAATCGCGGCCACACTTATCTGGCTGGCCCAAGGGTATTGCATGATCGGTGCGCTCGTCGCGCTGGGATTTCTGACAATTGGCATTGATCGCATCGACGAAGACGCGCGCGGTGCCTACGCCTTCAGACCTTTGCTGGTCCCTGCAATCCTTCTGATCTGGCCGCTTGTGTTGTGGCGCTGGCTGCGCGAGGAAACCGGGCGCGCCAATCATGCAGCAAGGTATAGCCCGCCTCGCACAGCACATGGTCTGGCAGCCATATTCATGGCTGTGTTGATTGTCTTAACGCTTCTGATCGCGTTCAGCATACGGCAGACGTGGCCCGCTGAATTGCATCCAACTCTGCTCTCAGCGCCTGAGGCGAGCGAATGAGCGTCAAGTATACGCCCGTACAATGGAACACGTCGAAATGGGTCTATGATGCCGTGATGTTGGCCGGGATCGCGGTGTTCCTGTGGGTGTTTATCTCCGCAGCACCCGGTGCGCTAAACCATGAATTCCCAGTGAACCCGCCTATCGCGAACGCGCGCGCTTTCGGAGCTTGTGCGTTTGTGATGCTAACCGTGATCCTGTGCATCGGGCCACTCGCCCGCCTCGACCGACGCTTTTTGCCGTTGCTTTACAACCGGCGCCATTTTGGTGTGATGACTTCCGCCGTTGCATTGACCCATGCCTATTTTGTCCTTGGCTGGTACTTCGCGTTCTTCAACGGAGCGGAACGGTGGGAGACCGTGCTTTTTGCCAATACCAGCTACGCTCAGGCATTAGGATTTCCTTTTGAGGCGTTAGGCATCTTCGCCTTGTTGTGCCTTTTGATCCTTGCCGCAACCAGCCATGATTTCTGGCTGAAATTTCTGACGCCACCCGTCTGGAAGGCCATCCATTTTCTGATCTACCCCGCCTACGCCGCGCTCGTCGGCCATCTTGCGCTCGGCGCGTTCCAATCGCGTGGCAACGAAACACTGGCTGTTGTCGCCAGCGCTGGGGCGCTCTTGGTTGCAGGATTGCACATCACCGCCGCATGGAGAGAACGGCGGATCGATGCGCGCGCCATAGGGGGGCTGGGTCAAGGTTGGACAAGCCTCAGAAATTGCCGAAGGACGCGCAATTGTGGCACGTTTGCCCGACGGTAAGCGCGTTGCGGTTTTCCGGCACGAAGGCCAGTTGAGTGCGATCTCGAATGCCTGCGCACACCAAAATGGCCCATTGGGCGAGGGACGGATTATCGACTGTCTTGTTACCTGCCCCTGGCACGGGTTCCAGTATGACGTCCGAACGGGGCGTTCACCTGCGCCGTTCACCGAGAAAGTGCCGACCTATCGGCTTCGTTTGGAGGGCGATGACGTGTTCGTTGACCCAGTGGCACATGAACCCGGCACTCCGGTTGATCCGGTTGCAGCTCCGCAAGAGGTGATGCCATGAGCAATCGCGACGGGCCCTTTTTCGTGGGATATCTGCCGTGTCCACCCGAGTTGAGGCTTTTTCTCCTGGCGGCTTGCCTCGTCCTTTTTGCGGGCGCGGGGGTACTGGGTTATGCCATCGCATCGACCCAGGATGATCCCGGTGAAGGGCGGTTGCGGTTCGACTTTGGGCCGCAAACAGTGATCGGTGTTTTGGAGATGACACCTTCGCCGGTGCTTCATGTGACGCAAGGCACCGACGCCATCCCCGAAGGTCATACACTGATGTTGTCCGGCCAAGGCAAAAACGGCGCGGTTGACCGTGCCCTCGCCTTGGAAGGGCAGTTGGTGCAAGCAACCGGAATTCTTCTGCAACGCGGTGATCTGGATATGTTGCAGTTGAATGGTGGCAACAACTTCCGCGCCGCCGACGATCAGAGTGTTGTGCCGGACATTCCTGCGCCTGAGCCCCTGGGGCGCTGGGAAATCACGGGCGAGATCTGCGACGGCAAGTGCGAGGCGGGTGCCATGCGGCCTGGTCGTGGGATCGCCCATCGCGCTTGCGCAAACCTGTGTCTGCTGGGTGGCGTACCGCCGGTTTTCGTAACCACGCAGCCCATTGAGGGTCAGGATTTTCTTCTGATTGCAGGCGAAGGTGAGGAGACAACTCCACCTGCCCTTTTGGATTATGTTGGGCTCTATGTGACGCTTGAAGGCAATGTGTCACGCCATGGCGATCTTCTTGTTCTGACCGTGGATACTGACACTGTGACGGTGGTCGAATGATCCGCCGCGTTCTGTTTCTTGGCCTAAGCGCTGCGCTTGGTGTGTGGTTCTACTACATCTCGCGGTTCTGGGATCTTCGCCTTTGGGACCGCGAAGGCCTGTTCGGGATTGAGGCTTTGCGCCCACAAGGCGGTTTGCTAGCCCGATGGCTGCGCGGCACCGACCTTGCCCCCTATGAGCTGCTGATTTGGGTCGTCGCGCTTTTCCTTTCACTCACGATCTTGCAGAAAATCTTCGATTTTTTCACACCGACCGAGGAGCCTCACGATGACTGATGAAACACTGGACTGGATCTCGGTTGGTCACGTTGAGGATTTGCCTGAAGGACGTGTGAAAACCGTTACTGCACGCACCACTTCCCTTTGTCTTTCGCATTTCGACGGCCAATGGGCTGCAATGGACAATCGCTGCCCGCACCAAGGTGGCCCATTGGGTGAGGGTACGATCGAAAAGGGCGTAGAAGGCCAATGTTGGATCCGTTGCCCCTGGCACGGCTGGGACTTCGATCCGCTAACGGGTGCCCCTCCGGGTGGACACGAGGACACGGGGCAGAAGACCTATCCTGTTGAAGTGCGGGACGGCGAGGTTTTTGTCGGGCTTGAGGCAGAGCCGCCCCATGAGCGTACCGTGACCGACGCAATGGCCGAAACCATGGTAAATTGGGGCCTCAAGCGCGTCTTCGGGATGGTGGGCCATTCCAACCTTGGATTGGCAGATGCAATCCGGCGACGCGTTGCGGATGGCGAAATGGCCTATGTCGGCATTCGCCACGAAGGGGCGGCCGCCTTCGCAGCATCGGCCTATGGAAAGTTAACCGGCAAGCCTGCCGCCTGCCTCGCGATTGCGGGGCCGGGTGCCACGAACCTGCTGACCGGGTTGTGGGATGCAAAGGTAGATCGTGCCCCGGTTCTGGCGTTGACAGGCCAGGTGCAGACGCAAGTGTTTGGGCCCGGAGCCTTTCAGGACATCGACCTGAAATCAGCCTTTGAGGCGGTCAGCCGCTTTTCGCAACCGGTGCTCCATTCGTCGAACCACACAGAGCTTGTTTCGCTCGCCATGAAAACAGCGCTTGTTGAACGCGACGTGGCAAATTTGATCTTTCCTGACGACGTACAGACCATCCCATCCGATGCCGAGGCCGCAACTCCAGAAGGTCGCATCAGCGGGCCGGTGGTGAAACCGTCGGACACGGACTTGGACGCCGCGCTGGACCTGATCTCAAACTCGAAGCGCCCAATGATCATCATCGGCCATGGCGCCTGGGATGCACGGGACCAGATCATTGCAATGGCCGAAGCGCTTGGCGCGCCTGTTGTCACAACCTTCAAGGGCAAGGGCTTGATCCCCGACAACCACCCGAACGCGGCGGGTGTCCTGGGCCGCTCCGGAACTCCAATTGCAAGTTGGTTCATGAACGAATGCGACCTTCAGATCGTGCTGGGGGCGTCCTTCTCCAACCATACCGGTATCGAAAAGAAGAAACCGACCATACAAGTCGATTTCGAGCGGATGCAGTTGGGTAAGTTCCATCCGGTCACGCTGCCTGTCTGGGGCGAAATCAGCGCCTTCTGCGATGCCATTGCACCGCGTTTGACGCGACCGACAGACGCTGAGGATCAGATCAGCGATCTGGCCGAACGTTGGCGGATGTGGCGTGACGAAAAGAAGAACCGTTTGAAAGAAGAAGGCTCCAAGGGCATCCATTCGGTCGCCATCTTTGACGCGCTTACCAAGCTTGTTCCGGAAGACGCGCTTATCGCGGTTGATGTGGGAAACAACACCTATTCCTTTGGGCGATATTTTGAAACCAAGGGTCAGCGGGTCATGATGTCAGGTTATCTCGGCTCCATCGGGTTCTCGCTTCCGGCCGCAATGGGGGCTTGGGCTGCCACACAGGATTTCGAGGCGTTCCGTGGCCGTAAGGTGATTTCGATTTCCGGAGACGGCGGCTTTGGGCAGTACGCAATGGAGCTGACGACTGCCGTGAAGTACGGGATGGATATCACTCATATCCTTTTGCACAACGATGAGCTTGGGAAGATTTCCAAGGAACAACGCGCTGGCGAGTGGCCAGTGTGGGAGACCTCTTTGGTAAACCCGTCGTTCGCGGCATTCGCGCGACTTTGCGGGGCCCATGGGACAAAGGTCACCGAACGAGATGATCTGGAAAGTGCAGTTGCTGAGGCATTGGCCGTAGATGGGCCTGCATTGGTCGAAGTGATGTCGGACGCAGAGTTGGTCTGAGATCGGCCCGTTTTCGCCGACACAAAACATACAACCTGCGCACGAGGCAAACCGTGATAGGCTCATGAGTCTGGCGTTGGGGATCGCCAGCCACGCTTTCTCTGGCTGACATTCGAACGTCATCGAACCCGGATAAATCCGGTGAACGATCAACACGGGAGACTGTCATGCCATTGCTACTAGATCGCCGCGCCTTTCTGGCCTCAACCGCGGGTTTCATCGCCCTTCACCCTTTCTCGGCCCTGGCGCAGGCTGGACAAGCACATTTGCGTATCATGGAGACCACGGACCTCCATGTTCACATTTTCCCATACGATTATTACGGCGACCGGGAGGTTGATACAGTCGGCCTTGCCCGCACTGCATCGTTGATCAACGATGTCCGCGCTGAATCCACAAACTCGCTTCTGCTCGACAATGGTGACTTCCTCCAAGGCAATCCAATGGGCGACTATATGGCCTATGAGCGGGGCATGTCTGAGGGAGACGCGCATCCCATCGTCACCGCAATGAACGCGGTCGGTTTCGACGGCGCGACCATCGGCAACCACGAGTTCAACTACGGCCTCGATTTCCTCATGAATTCCATGCAGGGTGCGGATTTCCCTGTTGTGCTGGCCAATGTTGCCCGTGAATTGGGCAGCAGCCCAACTGAAGACAGTCTGCTCTTCGATCCCTATGTGATCCTCGACCGCGAGATCACGGATGGCGCCGGTGAGACCCATCCAATTCGCATCGGGATGATCGGCTTTGTTCCCCCTCAGATCATGGTCTGGGATCGCCGCCATCTGGAAGGCAATGTGCAAACCCGCGATATCGTTGAGGCGGCTGAGGCATGGATCCCCCAGATGCGCGAAGAGGGTGCTGATATTATCATCGCGTTGAGCCATTCCGGCATCGGTGGTGCAGAAGCTGTGGACTTGATGGAAAACGCGTCCATCCCGTTGGCCGCTATCGAAGGCGTTGACGCGATCCTGACCGGTCACCATCACCGTGTCTTCCCGGGACCAGACTATGCCGACACGCCCGGCGTCGATGTCGAAGCGGGCACCATTATGGGCACGCCCGCTGCGATGGGCGGTTATTGGGGCAGCCATATGGGATTGATCGACCTGATGCTGGAACGTGATGGATCGGGTTGGCGCGTTATGACCCATGCTTCGGAAGCGCGACCTATTTCACGTCGTGAAGAAGATCGCTCTGTCACGGCGCTTGTGGAAAGCGACGAAACTATTCTTGCGGCTGTGCAAGAAGAACACGACGCGACCCTAGCCTATGTGCGCCGCGCAGTTGGCAGTACGGATGCCCCTCTGCATTCCTATTTCGCGCTGGTGGCTGACGACCCCTCGGTACAGATCGTTTCGAATGCACAGACTTGGTACATCGAGCAGATGATGGAAGGCACCGAACATGAGGGGCTTCCTATTCTGTCCGCAGCAGCGCCTTTCAAGGCCGGAGGGCGTGGGGGACCGGAATATTACACCGATGTTCCCGTAGGCGACGTGGCGATCCGCAACGTGGCCGACCTTTACCTCTATCCAAATACGGTGCGCGCTGTGCGGATCTCCGGGGCCGAGGTGAGAGAGTGGCTGGAGCGAAGTGCAGGCATGTTCAACCAGATCGAACCGGGCGTCGAAGACCAAGTTCTCTTGAACCCAGACTTTCCCTCCTACAATTTCGATGTGATTGACGGAGTGACCTACCGCATCGATTTGAGCCAGCCGTCGCGCTACAACAACGACGGCGAAGTCGTATCTGACACGCATCGGATCGTTGATCTGGCTTATGACGGCGCGCCGATCGAGGACGCGCAAGAATTCATCGTGGCCACCAATAATTATCGAGCCGGCGGCGGTGGCAACTTCCCTGGCGCTTCTCCTGAAACGATCATCTTTGAAGGTCCCGACACCAATCGTGATGTGATTGTCCGATATATCGTTGAGCAGGGCACGGTTAGCCCCTCGGCCGACGCAAACTGGACCTTCGCACCCATGGAAGGGACCACCGTTCTGTTCGACACGGGGCCCGCTGGCACAACCTATGCTGAAGATGTGCCGGGCGTAGTGATCGAGCCCGCGGGCGATGGTCCTGACGGATTTGCACGGTTCAGAATCTCGCTCTGAAGCCAACTTGTATCAATTGCAGCGCCGCCCGGCATGGGCGGCGTTTGTCTGTTGATAAACAATCGGTTAGAGCTGACTTGAAAAGGAGAACCAGGCATGCCCGTAAAACGACTGTTGACAGAATTCGGCATGGGGTCGTCCTTGCGCCGACAGGATTATACAGAAGCCGCCACGCGCGCTGTAAAGGACGCGCTGTGGCACAACTCGATCAATCTGGCTGAGCTTTACGGCAAGGATAAGACTGAGATGCAGATCACAGTCGAAGTTGGCGTCCAAGCGCCGGAGGCCCTTGATAAAGACAAGATCGCCTCAATCTTCCCTTACGGCCAAATCACCGTCGTTCCGCGGAAGGGCGGATTGGACGTCCCGCGTGAGGATGGTGGCAATCCGACCGTTATCGCCAATGTTGCAATTTCGGTCGCACTTGATCTGGAAAGCGAAGCATGACCGACCAACGTTTCATCATCGAAATGGGCATGGGTAATGACCAATATGGTCAGGACTACACCAAGGCCGCTGCGCGCGCGATTGAGGATGCGATCCGGCATTCCGCCATCCCACTGTTCGAGGCCACAGGCGTTTCGCATGATCAAATGCGCGTTCAAGTCACGATTGGCGTTCAGGCCCCGAGCGAGGTGGATTGCGCAAGGCTAAAAGCGAACCTTCCGCGCGGACGGGCCGAGGTTAAGGCCGTCTTCGGAGGGCTGGACGTAACCAACCCGGACACTGGGAAAACCCTGGTTATCGCATCCGCCGCTGTAGAGGCTTTCCTACCCAAGCAGGCCTGACGCGACCCCAAATTCTGTTGCCGTTTCAAGGTGACTCGCTATCGTCCCGTGAAAGGGAGACTAGACGTGCGCACCCAAGTCGCAATCATTGGCGGCGGCCCATCCGGCCTGCTTCTTGCCCAGCTTTTGCATGGCCAGGGCATATCTTCCATCGTGCTTGAGCGTCAGACACGCGATCACGTACTTAGCCGCATTCGCGCAGGCGTTCTGGAACAGGGATTGGTTGGGTTACTGGAAGAAGTAGGCTGCGGCAACCGATTGCACGCCGAAGGATTTACCCATGACGGAACCCTGATCTCCTTCGGTGATGAGATGTTCCGCGTCGACTTTACGGAACATGTGGGCAAGCCAGTTGTTGTCTACGGCCAAACAGAGGTGACCCGCGATCTTTATGCCGCGCGAGACGCCAGCGGTGGTCAAACAATCCACTCTGTCGAGAACGTGGTCATTAAGGGTGCAAATACCGCCTCCCCCACCGTTGTATTTGAAGTGGACGGCGAGGCCAGCATCATCGAATGCGATTTCGTCGCTGGTTGCGACGGCTTTCACGGCGTCAGCCGCAAAACAATCCCTGAGACGGTACGGCGGGACTACGAGAAAGTGTATCCGTTTGGCTGGCTCGGGATATTGTCAGAAACTCCGCCGGTAAATCATGAGTTGATTTACGCCAATTCTCCGCGGGGTTTCGCCCTTTGCTCGATGCGCAACGCCAATCTTAGCCGGTACTATATTCAGTGTGATCTGGACGAATCGCCGGATAATTGGAGCGACGAGGCTTTCTGGCATGAACTGAGATGCCGCATCCCTCCTGATCAGGCATCCGCTCTTGTCACGGGACCATCGGTTGAAAAATCCATTGCGCCGTTGCGATCTTTCGTGACGGAACCCATGCGATGGGGCCGTCTTTTCCTGTGTGGTGACGCGGCCCATATCGTGCCACCGACCGGTGCCAAGGGGCTGAATACAGCTGCCTCAGACGTGAACTACCTGTATCGCGCCTTGGCCGCATTCTACAAAACCGGCTCGGAAACCGGGCTTGATGAGTATTCTGCCAAGGCACTTGCGCGCGTCTGGAAAGCCGAACGATTTTCGTGGTGGTTCACCACCCTGATGCATCGTTTTCCAGGACAATCGGAATTTGATTTGAAGATGCAGGTCGCCGACCTGGAATTCCTGCGCTCAAGCGCGAGCGCGCAAAAGGCCATGGCGGAAAATTACGTCGGCTTGCCTTATTAGGAGGGACGGGAAGATGTCTGAAAAGTTCACGAAAGGCATGGAAGTCCGCCGAGCAGTTCTTGGTGAAGCGCATGTTGATCAAGCCGAAGCGGCGAAAACGGCCTTTGACGAACCGTTCCAAACGCTGATCACCGAAGGCGCCTGGGGCACAGTTTGGGCCGATGATACAATTTCGCAAAGGGACCGTTCGCTTTTGACCTTGGCTCTTCTTGCCGCGTGCGGAAACTTCGATGAGATCCCAATGCATATCCGTGCTACGGCGCAAACGGGTGCGACGCGGGATGAGATCATGCAGGCCTTTTTACATGTGGCCATCTATGCGGGTGTGCCAAAGGCGAACCACGCCATCAAACTGGCGAAGGCCACGTTTTCCGAAATGGACGGCCTGTCCTAGACACAAGCCTTCCAGGTCGTGCTGTCGCAAGCTTCAAACGCCATTTTGGTCGCTTGGAACTGCGGTCACCTTAAACGGCTCAAAGGGCTATGCGCGCCTGCCCACAAAGGCCGTTCGCCAAACAACGAACTTGCACGAATCGGACACTTATTGCCCATTTACGGGTACTTAAGGCGGGGGCAAGAAATGACGGCGTTGGAAGCTGCGGTTCTTTGTTTGGTGGCCGTGATTGGCCATTTGATGGCATTGTTCTGGCTGTGTGTCGAAGAATATGAGGTCGACCTGTCACGGGATCAGATCTACGATCTCGAGATCAAAGATCCACAGGTTCGAAGAGAGCTCAAGAACTCGCTGCACACCCCAATGCACGCCATCCTCTTGTTGGCTGCATTGATGATTGGGCTATTCGAAGAGCGCAGCATGGGCGCTTTCCTGTATACTTTCGTATTCACGGCACTTTGGGCTGAGGTTTGGCACTACGCGTCACATCGCGCGTTCCACCTTCAATCACTGCATTGGATCCATGCAGAGCACCACAAAAGCCGCCTCTCCAGCCCGTTTACGGCGCTTTCGTTTTCGTTCACCGAAAAGCTAGTGTTCGACATTGGAATGATCGGTGGCATGGCACTACTTGGGTTGTTTCTGCCGCTAAATTGGTTCGGCGTGGCCGCCTGGTTCGCGGCCTATCTGATCGTCAATTCTTTCGGCCACGCGAACTACGAAATCCGCGGCGAGACCTTCATGAAATTGAAGGGCACGGTCCTAACATCGACAGTTTACCATGCTCTTCATCACAGCCGCTATACAGGGAACTATGGGTTGGGCACTCGTGTCCTCGACCGGATACTTGGAACAGAATGGCCCGATGTCGAAGCAGTGTACGACCGTGTCGTCTCCGACAAACAGCCACTAGCGGCACTCAGGGATCGAGTTGAGCCAACGGGAGACAGTTGATGGATGCTGCGTTGATGGATGCGTTGGCCAAGGTCGCCAGGCCCGCTGCGTTCGAAGACGGCGAAGCGCTGCGAATGAAGGGGGTTTTCGCCTCCGATATTCTTCTGATCACCGAAGGTGTTGTTGAGTGCATTTTGTCTGAAGACAGCGAAACGCACATCACGGTTGGCGCCGGCGACATTGTAGGAGAGATCGGGTTTCTCACCGGGAAGGGAGCCAATGCGACCCTGAGGGCGATAGGCGCAGTCTCAGCATTATCGATCGACGGTTCTGCATTGGGGCAACTGCAGCGCAATGATCCAAAAATGCGGCCGAGGTGCTGAGGCATCTCGCCCTTCTGATGCGGGATCGCATCGAAGAAAATGAAGACCTGCTCCCAGTGTCAGACCCAAGCGATTCAGGTGCGTTTGATATCCTTCGCTGTTCAACTCTAGACCAACTTCGGACCGCTCAAAAAATTCGGTACGATGTCTACTGTCTTGAATTCGGACGCTCGTCTCCGTACGCCGATGCAGACGAAGGCACAATTATCGATGATCTTGATAAGGCTGGGACCAGCTTTCTTGCTATCCACGATGGCGTCGCAATAGGCACTGTTCGGATCAACCTGGGGCGCGAAAGCGATTTCGGGCCGATGGCCGAGATTTATGGGATCGCCGACAGCCAATTTGATCTTGAAGACGCGTCGATCGTGACAAAGTTTGCGATCCGCGAAGCCTTCCGCGGTGGGAGCGCCTATTTGCGACTTTTCGCGGCTATCGCAGGTTTCGTCCACACAACCGGCGCAAAGTCGATTTTCATCGACTGCAATCCCAAACTTGCGCGCTTCTACGCAACCATGGGGTTTGTGCGCTCAGCACCTGATTTCCTGCATTATGAGAACGGCCTCTCCGTTCCAATGGTTTTGGATTTGCAAGACTATTTCGATCGGATGCCCCTTGAGGACCGCGTTCGCCGAAACCGTTGGCGCTGATTAAACCTCTGTTCACGGCTTTTGGCTAAAACAACCCGCGACTTTCAGGAGTGTCGGGATGGCCGGAAACGAACTGCGCCCTCTAATCATCAAACGCAAGAAGGTATCCGGCGGTGGCGGGCATCATGGCGGCGCATGGAAAGTCGCGTACGCCGATTTTGTGACAGCGATGATGGCCTTTTTCATGTTGATGTGGCTGCTGAACGCGACAACTGAGAACCAGCGCAAGGGATTGGCTGACTACTTCAGCCCAAGCGTCCCGGTGGCTCGTGTATCCGGCGGGGGGATGGCGCGTTCGGCGGTGAAAGCCCTTTTTCCGAAGAAGTTCTCACTCAAAATGGCACCGGAGCCTCAGCCGCGCAGCCCACCGAGGGACGACAAGCGCTTGGCCTTCAAGGAACAGATCACGACGCAGAGCGTGAAGCCGCGGAACTGGCCGAAATCGAAAGCTCCCTGACTGGCGAAGGCGGTGACAGCTTGGTGAGCGACCTGGCCCGTCAACATATCGAAACACGTCTGACGGATGAGGGGCTTCTGATCGAGATTTTCTCGCGCCCAGGACGGCCGCTATTTGATCCTGAGACTGGGTCGCCTCAGCCTTGGCTGACCGATCTAGCGGTCACGATGGCCGACCTTTTCGGAACTGTGAACAACGGTGTTGCTGTTGAGGCGCATATCGCCGCTGAACCGTTGGTACGCGCAAGCGTCAGTGGATGGCAGCGCACGACTGAGCGGGCGCAAACCATGCGGGCACTTCTGGAGGCGGGTGGCCTGAATGCCCTGAGGGTCGCGCGGGTCACAGGCCATTCCGACCGTGAGCCTGTCGTTGAGCCGGCAATTGCACCGCGCAATGACCGACTTGAGATCATCTTGCTGCGCAATTCCTACTGAAAACGCGTCGCATTTTATCTGTTAGGACGGCCTTAAGCCTTCATCGTCCACCTTGGGGCAAATCCCAGATGCAGCAGAAAGGTGCATGTGATGACGATTTCTTCTTCGCTTAACGCGGGAGTTGCTGGCCTATCGGTCAATGCGAGCCGCTTGGCTACCATTGCAGACAACATCGCGAACTCAGGCACCAACGGTTACAAACGTGCGGTCGCCGATTTCCACTCCATGGTCATCGAATCCGGTAGCGGCATTTACTCCGCTGGCGGCGTCCGGGTGACAACACAACGGCTTATTGATCAGCCCGGCGCCCTTGCGACAACCAACAATCCCACAGATCTCGCCGTACGAGGGCGAGGATTTTTGCCTGTGACAACAGGCTCAGCGGTTGGCGTAGAAGGCGCGGGAGACCTCCCGCTGTTTCTTGCAACTACCGGATCTTTTCGTACCGACGCCGAAGGTTATCTTCGTACGTCCACTGGCGTGACCCTAATGGGATGGCCCGCCAATGCAGACGGAACAATCCCTTCATTCCCGCGCGATACCGGTGCGGGGCTAGAGCCTGTTCAGGTCAACGTGAACCAATTCACGTCTGAGCCGACCACGCGCATCTCGATGGGTGTGAACCTGCCGGGGACTGACACTACTTCTGGATCTGCGGGCGACACGCGTCAGCTTTCGATTGAATATTTTGACAATCTCGGCACGTCCCAATCCATAGATGTAGCCTTCACACCGACGGTTCCGCCATCTGGCGATCCGGCCTCGAATACCTGGACGATGGTGCTGAGGGATTCGGCACAAAACGGCGCTATCATTGGCGAGTACACGGTCGAGTTTGACGATAGTCGTACAGGTGGCGGTACAATTCAAAACGTGACCCAAGGCGTGCCACCAGTAGGTGGCGGTTGGAGCTCAACAACAGGCGCTTTCACAGTTGATGTGCTCGGCGGACCAATCGAAATCGACATTGGCGCGCAGGGGACCGGATCTGGTCTGACCCAATTGTCCGACAACTTCGCACCGACAGCCATCTCGAAGGATGGCTCTCCCGTCGGTAATCTCGTTTCAGTCGAAGTTGACGCGAACGGCTTTGTGCACGCGAACTTCGATGTTGGGATCACACGAACCGTTTACCAAATCCCATTGATCGACCTTCCAAACCCCAACGGTTTGATGGCACATGATAATCAACTCTATTCAACTTCAGCGGAAAGTGGGTCGTTCTTCCTTTGGGACGCGGGTGATGGCCCAACCGGTGACGTTGTGTCTTATGCACTCGAAGAATCCGCGACGGATGTGGCGGCCGAGCTTACCCAACTGATCCAAACCCAACGTGCCTATTCCTCAAACGCAAAGATCATCCAAACTGTGGATGAGATGCTGCAGGAAACAACCAATATCATTCGATGATTGAAGGCAGAATGCCCAAACCCAGGCCATTGGCATGAGTATCTCCTCGGCCCTTTCCAGTGCGTTGAGCGGGTTGACCACGTCAGCTCGCCGCGCCGACATTGTGTCCTCAAACATCGCAAACGCGATGACGGAAGGCTATGGGACCCGACGGCTTGAAACGACAAGCCGTGTCGTCGGGAACGATGGGTCTGGCGTCAGAGTTGTCGGGATCACGCGGCAAGAAGACGCAATTTTGATCGGGCAGCGTCGTCTGGCCGACGCTCAATTGGGTGCCAGCCAAGTGGCGGTGGATTTTGGAGAACGGTTAGAGGCTCTGATCGGCACTCCCGACCAACCTGGGAGCCTGTCCGGGCAAATGGCCGATCTAGAAGCAAAGCTGATCTCCGCTTCAAATGATCCGGCGAACACCACCTATTTGGTAAACGCAGTGGACGCCGCACAAAACCTCACCACAAATATCAATCAGATCAGTTCAGGCATCCAAGCCGAGCGGCAAAGGGCAGACGCCGCAGTAGGGACTGCGGTTGATCGGATTAACACGGCCCTTGAAGGCTTGTCGGATCTCAACAAACGCATTTTGTCGGCTCAGGCAAATGGCGGGGAAATCGCATCACTCTACGATGCTCAGGCGCAGCTAGTCGACGAAATCGCTCCTTATATCCCGCTTCAATCACGCCGGGAAACAAACGGAACGCTTCAACTCTACAGCAATGACGGGCACATGCTGTTGAGCCATCGAGCGATGGAGTTAGGGTTTGATCCATCGCCAGGAATGGACCCGTTCCTTTCGATTGCGAACGGAAATATCTCTGGCCTCACATTGGATGGAAGACCATTACGGCTTGAAGGTTCGAATCCAGCCTTCAGCGGCGGTGAACTGAGCGCGCTGTTCCAAGTCCGGGATCAACTGGCTCCAGAGGCACAGGCACGGATCGATGCAGTCGCGCGCGACCTTGCAGAACGCTTCGACCAGCCTGGGTTAGATCCAACGATCGCGCCCGGCGATCCGGGCCTTTTCACCGACGCAGGCAACCTGGTTGACCCAATCAACGAAGTTGGGCTGGCGGGACGATTGCAAATCAATGACCTTGTCCTACCGAGTATGGGCGGCGCCGTTTGGCGGCTTCGTGACGGATTGGGTGCAATCACCGAGGGACCATCTGGAAACACATCCATCCTGTCTGGGCAGGTCGACGCTCTGACTGAAGCTCGCACAACAGCTTCCGGCGGTTTTTCATCGACAAATCGAACCATGTCGGAGCTTGCTGCCGAAACGCTCTCGTTGGCCAGCATATCGCGGATCAACGCAGAAACCTCTCTGAGTCATACGGCGAACCTGCATTCCGTGTTGAAAACCTCAGAATTGGCAGATGGCGTCGATACCGACGATGAACTGCAGCGCTTGCTGAAGATTGAACAGCACTACTCAGCCAATGCACGCGTAATCAACGTCGCGGAAGAAATGATGGACGAACTGTTGAGGATCGCGCAATGAGCCTGACAACTTTCGGTGACATGGCGCAATTTCAATCTCTCCGAAAACAGGGGTCGGAACTCCGTTCTGACATCGCGCGCCTAACCGCAGAATTGTCGTCCGGACAAGTTATGGACAAAGGGAAGGCTTTGGGCGGCGATTTCTCGGCACTTGCCGACTTAACCCGAGGGCTGCGGCTGAATGAAGCGTTCAAGACGTCCATCGCAAAAGCAGAGATCTCCGCCGACGGCCGCCAAACAGCACTTGGTCAAGTCGCCACCGAACTAGAGGGATTCGGGGCGTCTTTGCTGTCCCTCGCAGGCACCGGACAGACAGAAGGTCGAGAGCTGGAATTGTTGAATGCGCCCAACAGGTTTGTGGCAGCGGTTGCCGCCCTCAACACCCAATTCGCTGGACAAAGCCTCTTTGCAGCAGACGCTCCGGAAAACGTTCCCTTAATCCCCGCGGAAGACATTTTGGCCGAGCTCAGGACCGTGACCGCCGGTGAAACCGATGCAGCCAGCGTTGAAACAGCAGTTCTTGCCTGGTTCAACGATCTTGGTGGGGCCTACGAAGTTTTCGCCTGGCAGGGTGGTGATGGAACACCGCCCGATACACTTCTTGCAGAAGGCCAATCTGCCTCTGCCGGTGTTTCTGCTTTGGAACCCGCTATCCGCGAAACACTAGCTGGCTTGGCTATGGCCGTTCTCGCTACTGACGAGCCCACTCCTTTGCCTCCCGAAGAGCGCGGTGAATTGATTTCCCGAGCAGGTCATCAGGTCCTGAGCAGCGAATCCGACCTGATTGGCCTCCGCGCAAGACTCGGCGCCGAGCAGGCGCGCATAGAAGAAGCGCGCGTTTCCGCCGAAACGACCCGTAGCGCGCTAGAAATGGAATATGGGCGCCTTATAGAGGCTGACCCTTACCGTACGGCCACGGAGCTAGAGGCCACAAATCTCCAGCTGGAGAGCCTTTATATTCTGACCGCGCGAATGTCGCGCCTTAGTCTGACGGAGTTCCTCAGGTGATCCGATTTTTTCTCACGCTTCTCGCCGCTTCTTTGTTCGCGACGGTCTGTTCGGCGACGCCCATTCGGATCAAGGACTTGGTCGAATTTGACGGCGTGCGGGGCAATGATCTTGTCGGCTATGGGCTTGTCGTTGGCCTAAACGGTACCGGTGATGGATTGAGAAACGCCCCATTCACCGAGGAGATCATGGTGAACATTTTGGAGCGCCTCGGTGTGAATGTGACCGGCGAACAATTTCGCCCCCAAAACGTCGCCGCTGTGATTGTTACTGCAAGTCTGCCCGCCTTCGCGCGGCAAGGCGGGCAGATCGATGTAACCGTCTCGGCTATCGGTGATGCAGACAGTCTTCTTGGCGGTACTTTGGTGATGACCCCTTTGACGGCAGCGGACGGTGAGATCTACGCCGTCGCGCAAGGGGCCGTGATTGCAGGCGGGGCCGTGGTTGAAGGGGACGGTGCCCAAGTCACCCAAGGCGTACCGACAGCCGGCGTCATCCCGACCGGGGCGCGGGTCGAACGCGAAGTTGACTTCGATTTTACATCTTTGGGTCAGATCAGGCTGGCACTCAGGACCCCCGACTTTACAACTGCCGCTCGGATCGAAGCAGCGATCAATGTTGAGTTTGGTCGCGGGGTCGCTGCGATGCTCGACGCGGGAACCGTGCTGCTGGACATCGATCGTACGCAAGCGCCTTCTCCCGCTCATGCGATCACACGGGTGGAGAACATCCTCGTTGAACCAGAAACACGCGCACGCGTGGTCGTGGATCAAAGGTCCGGAACCATCGTCATGGGAGAAGACGTACGCATCAGCCGCGTTGCCGTGGCTCAAGGGAATCTAACACTGCGAATCGAAGAACAGCCGATTGCTGTTCAACCAAACCCATTCTCTGAAGGGGAGACTCTGATCCTTCCAAGGACCGACGCCGAGTTGATCGAGGAGCCTGGACTAGGGCTTGCTGAGGTTTCAGGCGGCACGTCTTTGTCTGAGGTCGTAGGCGCGCTTAACGCATTGGGCGTATCTCCCCGAGACATGATCGACATCCTATCCAGCATAGAGGCGGCCGGCGCCTTGCACGCGGAATTCATCGTGCGCTGATCGGGCGCGAGCTGGGGCTGCCTAAGGACGTGATCGGCAGATATCGCGTTTGGGAGGCCGTGATACTGTTCGTGACACTAACTGTGCCGATAGCTGAACTGCTGGCGAGGGCCACACAACCGCAGCTCCGATTACGCACTCAATGCACCGAAGTATCCGTCAGGATCATTTTTGGCCAAGAAAACTCACATGGCCCGACCATCCTTTGAACCGTTTGAGGCAAACGCTGTTCACTACGACAAATCAGTGACATTGATCTACACAGTCCAAAGTGTTACCGCGCGTTTTTTCTGGACCGTTGCTGGCTCAGTTCCTAGCGGATCCGTTTGATCACCGAGCGTGCCAGCGGCCCCGGCAAGGCTCTCAGGGCCTCCACTCGTTCGGCCCGCTGCAAACCAGACACAATCCGCGCGATGATTGCAGGATGTTCGTGCGCGAGTGAGGTTGGATCGGATAAAGCGACAACCCTATCATCTAATTTGCCTTGCTTTTTTCCTCGAAGCAGCGCGGCCCCTTCTTGGTCCGATGGCAGTTGCGCTGGCCCAACGGCAGATTGGTCAGAGGCGTTGCTCGCCCGAAACCGTGCCAACAGTCGATTCCTGTGCCATTTCACTCGTTCCGGGTCCAGTTCCGGTGAAGCGCTTTCTCGAACGGACTTTGTGCCACTCTGTCCGGTGTCCAGCTTGGCCATGGCGTCTGGCCCCAGAATTGTCGCCAGAATACTCAGCTTTTCTTGTTTGGAAGATGTCCGACTAGCGGCCGGTTTTCTTGGGGCGGTCATGAGAAAATTCCTATGTGCAGGGGTTGCCTAGAAATAGCTGCGGACGAGCGCACCAGTGATAAGTGCCCATCCATCAGCGACCACAAAGAATGCCAGCTTGAATGGAAGCGACACGATGGCCGGCGGCACCATCATCATGCCCATCGACATAAGAATCGCCGCAACCACGAGATCGATCACCAGAAAGGGGAGGAAGATCAGGAAACCGATCTGAAAAGCGCGTTCCACTTCGCTGAGCATAAACGCCGGGATCAAAACCGAGGCTTCGGGATCGCCAAGTTCAGTCCCCGGTCGCAGTTCCGCCAGGCTTGCCAATGTGGAAGCATCGACCCGATTCATCATGAAACCTCGAAACGGCTCGTAGATGAGTGGCATTGCATCTTCAACGGAAAGTTCGCCTGCAATCAAAGGCGCAATACCCACCTGATAGGCCTCGTCAAACACTGGCGCCATGACGAAGTACGTCAAAAAAAGTGCCAGGCTGACGATCAGCATATTCGGGGGCGATTGCTGCAGTCCGATCGCTTGGCGCAAAATGGAAAGCACAGTCACCACGAACGGGAAACAGGTCACCATGATCGCCAGGCCGGGCGCGAGGCTTAGCAAGGTAATCAACGCAATAAGTTGGAACGTTCGGGCCGTTAGGCTGCCGCTGTCGCCAAGATCAAGCGTGATTTCCTGCGCACCCGCTACGCTAGGCAGAAGCGCAAACGTACAAAATAATCCGGCAACGAAGAGAGGATTAGGTCGTGGCATCACTACGATCCACGAGCTCGGTCACCCGTACGGCCAACTGACCTTCTCGCTCTCCTTCCAGTTCGATGAGCTCACCCTCCGCAATCAGCTTATCGCCAACCCAAAGACCAACTTTGTCCTCGACGCGGGAGTCGAGCGGAAGGACGGTTTCAGGATCCATCGCGAGCATGTCGGACAGCTTTGGACGGGCCTTCCCAACACAGACCCGGATTTCAATCGGTACGGAATGAAGGGCCGATGCGCGGCCGGTCGCGGAAGTTTCCGTCACTAGGCAGCTCCTTTTGAAAGAGAGGGTTGATCGATCTGGTTTTGAAACGCTCGAAGCGCGGTCGCGATCTTTTCTGTCACTTCAGAAAGCTCGATTTCTCTGCGTTCGGACCCGACCTGTAGGGAAATCTGGCTTTCTGAAAAGGCCGGTTCGGCGCGCACATGGGCATTTTGAAAGCCCTGCGCATCCAGCAAGTGTTGAAGCTGTTCGCACGCGCTAGGTGCTGCGCAGATCTCGATTTCAGAAACGGTTTCTTGCTCAATAAGTCTGCTTAACTCGTCGACAGCAATTGGTGCCAACGCCTCTGCGGCAAGGCGCGGAAGCAGTGTTTCAACCAACTCTTCGAAGAAGGGCGCGAGCGACCCAAGAATGTCGCTGCGCGCCGAGTCGTATGTCAGCTCCGCGTCGCGCAATTTCTGCGCGAGATGAGCGCCGATTGATTTCCGTTCTTCGGCCTCTGCAGCCGCGCAATCGGCCCATCCGTTTTTATATCCCGCTTCATATGCGTCCAGTGATGCAGTTTCGTCCTGTGCGCCCACCGGCGGGAGCGGCTGCGCAATATCCGCGCCTCTTGTGGAATTCGCAGAAAAATCATCCAGAATCAGAGACTTGATCATTGCGGGGCCCCGTCATCTTCATTCATCCAATTGCGCAAGATTTCTACTGTTTCCTCTTCCCTCTCTTGAATGAGGAGACGTAAACGTTCGACAGGGTCCATTTGATTTAGGTGCTGTGCAGTTTCCTCTGACACTGCCCCGGCCATCATCATCGGAAGCGCCCGGTCAAACGCGTCGCCGATATTTTCGGGGGCGCCGAAGTTACTGCCCTCGCCGGTCACGGATCCATCCGACGCGTCAGCATCGCCCTCTGCAAAGGCAGGGTCGACAGGCATTGAGATTGCTTCGGGATCGAACGGCTCACTTGAAGAAAGCGCCGGTAGTCCCTGGGTCGGTTCAAGAGGTGGCAGTTCCAAATCAGCGTCGTTCCCACTTCGTGGTGAAGCAAGCAATGGGCGCAATAATCCGAAGACGATGGCAAGCGCGACCAGCGACAATAGCCCAGTCTGTACGATCCGCCCTATGTCGACATTGAACCGATCTACAAAGCTTTCTTCGCTAAGATCGACGACTGCGGCTTCATCGAATGCCATTGATTGGATGGTGACAAGATCACCACGCGCTTCGTCATATCCCACGGCAGACCGCACTAATTCCGTAAGCGCGGCGATCTCTTCGTCTGTTCTCGGGACGGTTTCAACAATCCCGTCTGAGCCAGTCTCGTCCACACCGTTCAAAAGAACGGCAACGGTTATTCGGCGCACTGCGCCTGGTTCGCGTTCGACCTCACGCTGAAGTTCGGACAAATCGAACGTCACACGCTCGCGCGACTCGGTAGTTTGTGCGGACGACCCCTCCCCCGCGGCACCCTCACCATCGGGCAAGTTCGACGCCACGGTGATGCCGGCATTTGCACCGTCACGCGTGGCGTTGTCGAGCTCCTCGGTTTCGGTTGCGACGATCACGCGGCTGTCCGGATCGATGACGCGTTCCATCACTGTTTCTCGCGCCATCTCCAACTCAACGGACACCTGAACCACAGCATTTCCAGGGCCAACACGAGCCGCCAGTAGACGTTCAACATTGGCCCTTAGTTGCTCAGCGCGGCCGGCAGCATCAGCCGCTGGCGTCATTTGTTCCCGCCCCCAAGGACCTGTCCGGAATCAGCATCAATGACCGTTACGTTTTCAGGGCTCAAGCCCGGCACCGACGACGCAACAAGATAACGCAGGGCTTGCGCATGGCCCGGAGCCAGACCGCCCGCAGCAGGCCGAATGGCAACAGAGGCCGTTACTTCCTGAGTCGGTTGAAAAGGATCAGCGGAAGGATTGGCGATGTGTACGCGGGCAGCACGGATCGCCGGCGAAGCAACGATAGTTCTCGAAAGCTCGCCTTCTTTTGCGCGCCAATAGGCCGCGTCAAACATCTGGGAAGTGGTTCCGAAGCCGGAGAGCGTGTCCAAAAGTTCGTACCCTTGCGGGCCGTTCGCAGGCAGACCCTCACTTGCAAGCGCCAAACGAAGTGCGTCGCGCTCCGTACTGTCGACAAAGATAGAGATCGCCTTCGACACGGTGGGCAACTCCGCGTGCAGAAATGGCTTCCACAACTTCGCCCGCCGCAGCCGGATCCAGCCCGCTGTAAAGCAATGCCAATGACGGCTGCGCCGCGATACGTGTCAGGATTATCAGGGCAATTGCCAACGCCGCGATACCGCCGACCAAGAAACCTCGGCGACGTCCATCCAGTTCATTCCAAAGCTCAAGCAGCCTGTTCACCGCAGCACCATTTTCATCGACCCATTCTGGCCCGTTGGCAGCGGTCTTAGCCTCCACAGGCTTAACAATCAGTTAGTGCCTTGGCGCTAAAACGAGGGAGAACGAAACAAGATCGTGAGAATCATGGCTGAAGTCGACGAAACGGAAGAACCCAAGAAGAAGAAGGGGTTATTGGTGCCCCTCCTCATTGGCGTTCTTTTGGCTGCCTTGGGCGGTGGTGGGGGATTCTGGGCAGTGACCCAAGGGCCACTCAGCAGCGCTTCAAATGAAGATGGCGAACATGCAGAAGCAGATGACGGCTATGGCGATGAGGGTCATGGGCCCGCGACAGTCGACGTCGCATTCGTGGAACTTGAAACGCTCGTTGTTTCGCTTGGCGCGGAAGAGTCTGGGCGCAACCTAATCTTTACGGCGGCACTTGAGGTGGATCCAAACCACCTCGAAGAAATCACCCAACTCAGCCCACGTGTCATGGATGTACTGAATTCTTACCTCCGCGTAATCTCCGTCTCGGAACTCAGTGAACCGGCAAGCTTGGCCCGTTTGCGCGCACAAATGCTGCGGCGCATCCAAGTGGTCACGGGGTCGGGCCGGGTAAGAGACTTACTAGTCACACAATTTCTGGTGAACTGAATGGCTATTTTCCTAACCTACGGTGCTGACATCCTCGTAATTCTCGCAAGCTTGGGTGCGATGGGCTATTGCATCGTTCTTTCGCGACGCCTCAACCGATTGACAAGTTTCGACAAGGGCCTTGGCGGCGCAATTGCGGTCATGTCCAGCCAAGTCGATGAAATGAAAGCTGCACTGCGCGAGGCGAAAGCAGGTTCAGACGGAGCGGGCCAACAGCTGTATGAGTTGGTGAATCAGGCTCGCGACATTTCGACAGAGCTAGAGATGATGATTGCCGCCTGCCACGATTTTGCTGAAGAGGCTATCGTCGCGCAGGGTCTTCCGCCCGTGACTTTGGCGACGGAGGCGGAAGGTGACCCCGAGCCAAGCACTGAACACCTTGCTGCCGACTCTGAAAAACGGCCGGATGTAACGCCAATTTTTGGAACCAGACGCGCGCCGACCTTGGCCGATAAGGGGTCTGAACCAGCCGCACCAACGCTGTTTCGCCACCGTAAATCACTGGCGAGTTAACCATGAGCATTCGAAAAAAATGAAGCGGCTCAAACGTGGTGGCGTTCTTGTCACGCTTGGAGCGGTATTCGCGATCTCGATTGGCTTGCGCCTTAGTATGATGGATTTTGAGCTCGTATCGGCTGCCTCTGCATCAGATCCAGTGCCCGAATCTACAGTCGTCGGACCAACCTCGCCCATACGGTCAGCGATGGATGAGATCACAATGCTGCGTGATCGCTTGCTCGCTCGCGAAGAAGAGTTGGCAGATCGTGAGCGCGCGGTCGAAGCCGCACAAATTCTGGTAGAAGAACGGCTCGCGGAACTGGAGGCCACCGAGATCCGCCTGGAAGCACTCATCCAGGTCTCGGATACTGCTGCAGAGAGCGATCTCCAAAGGCTGACAGAAGTCTATGAAACGATGGGACCAGATCAAACAGCAGCTCTATTCTCCCAAATGGATCCGAACTTTGCAGCCGGTTTCCTGACAAGGATGTCGCCCGCAGCGAGTGCTGCGATCATGGCCGAACTTGACCCAGCCTATGCCTATTCCGTTTCAGTGGTGATCGCGACTCGCAACGCCACCGCACCTACGCTCGATCAGCCTGAAACCGACACCGAATCTTAAGGGTTTGCTGTCACTTCAACTAAAACTGCAGGAGAATCCGCAATGCTTGGGATCGTTGGTATCCTCGTCGTTTTTGGAATGGTGTTCGGCGGCTACAAGCTGGCCGGGGGCAAATTCGGCATCATCATCAAAGCTCTGCCATTCGAAATGATGATGATCATGGGCGCAGCGCTTGGTGCGTTCCTGATCTCAAACGACAAAGGCACCATCAAAGCGACGTTGAGTGGGCTGAAAAAGGTCTTCAAGGGTCCCACCTGGAAAGATGAAGACTACCATCAGCTTCTCTGCCTTCTCTTCGAATTGATCCGTTTGCAGCGTCAGAACGCTGTTGCGGTGGAAGAACATATCGAGAACCCGATCGAGTCAGAGATTTTTTCGCGTTACCCCAAGATCCTTGAGGACCACGAGGCGGTCGAATTGATTTGTGACACGCTGCGCGCTGCTGCGATGAACTACAACGATCCCCATCAAGTGGAGGAAGTGCTCGACAAACGGCTTGAGCAAAACATCCATCACCAGATGCACGGCAGCCATGCAATGCAAACTGTTGCCGATGGCCTTCCGGCCTTGGGTATCGTGGCCGCGGTGCTTGGCGTGATCAAAACGATGGCGTCAATTGACCAACCGCCGGAAGTGCTCGGTGGTCTGATCGGGGGCGCTTTGGTCGGCACCTTTTTGGGGGTCTTTCTGGCATACGGGTTCGTCGGACCGTTCGCCGCAAAAATGAAAGGTGCCATAGAAGAGGACCACCAGTTCTATTTGATGATCCGGGAAGTGCTGATCGCGAACCTCCACAATCACGCAACCAACATCTGTATCGAAGTCGGCCGCCAAAACGCGCCGCACCATGTCCGACCAGGCTTCAACGTTCTGGAGGAGGCATTGCGTGGCCTCAAGCAAGCCGCATGAGGGGGTCATTCTGGCAATTGGCGTCTTGGCGTTGGCACAATCAGCCAATGCACAAACGCTCCGAGTCCAATCGGGTGACCATGCTGGATTCACCAGGCTGGTCATCCCAATCGGTGCGGATCGTTCTTGGAATATCGTTGAACGTAACAGCCGCACTTGGGACATTGAAATCAATCCCGCCGTAGATGGGTTTGATACCGGTGGCGCGTTCGACCTGATCCAAAGGACGAGATTGGCATCGCTGGACGGGGACACCAACCTGACCCTTCTGCTGTCGTGCGACTGCCCGATCAGCAGTTTTCGGCATCAAGGGCAATATCTCGTCGTCGACATATCGGACCCCCCGATCTCCCAGACCCGCAAATCCCAGAAGCCGAGACAGCGGACGCGGCCCGGCAAGAAGAACGAACACGTGCGGCCGACGCCTTGCCAAACCTCGCATCCCTTTTGAGTGGGTCCAATCAGCTACCTATTCTGAATACGTCGCCCGAGGCACCGGCTCCATTGGAGGCAGCCAGCACCGTTGAAGTCGCTGAGGAACGGCCAAACCCGCAATTGGAGGAAGCGGCGCAAATCATGGCTGAACAGTTGGCCCGGGCAGCGGCCTCAGGCCTGTTGGAT
The DNA here is from genome assembly GCF_055693405.1 of Gymnodinialimonas sp. JB5-7. NCBI lineage: Bacteria > Pseudomonadati > Pseudomonadota > Alphaproteobacteria > Rhodobacterales > Paracoccaceae > Gymnodinialimonas > Gymnodinialimonas sp. JB5-7. Next base: position 1,262,748 of record NZ_JBVFUX010000012.1, on the reverse strand, counting down.
GCGGCGTTGGATCAGCCGCAAACATTTGCGGACCCGATCGAGGTTTCCGAGCCCGCGGTGGAGGAGCCCGATGAGGTCGAAACACCGGAAGCGGAACCAAGCGCCATAGCCGCCGATCAAGAAATCGACCAAGGTACTGGACCAGACAACTACCCGATCAGAACGCAAACAGCTCTTGATCCGCGTATCCAACCCGACAGACCGCTTTCACCGGCGATGACTGAGGAATCCTGCTCGACCGATGCATTTGATGCACGCGATTGGGCCGATGCCACGAGCTTTGAGCAGGGTCTGGGTGAACTTCGCCTCGGCCTTTACGATGATCGCGACGCATTGGTTGAAGATGGCGTTGAGGCCTTGGCGCTGTACTACCTCTACTATGGATTTGGTGCCGAAGCGCATCATTGGTTAATGCAACTTGAAGAACCGTCCGATGATTTGTTGCATGTAGCCGCTCTCGTCGATGGGTCAGACGAAACCAGTTTTCCGGAAGTGGCTTCTCCTGCGGATTGCTCCGAGGGTGAATTGCTGTGGCGCTACATCGACGGCGCGGTCGCAGTCGATCTTACATCGGAAGATCTGGCTGCAATTCAAAGGGCCTACGCACAGCTACCTGTTCAACTTAGAGATCTTTTGGGACCGCGACTGGCGCGCGCGCTGCATCGTGATCGCCACGGACCTGCTGCTCGCAACGTCCGAGATATTCTCCATCGTGGTGGCCGCATCCCTATTGGCGAGTTACGCATTCTCGATCTTGACCTCGGGATTTCGGTGCCGGAGTCAGTTAACGGCACCCGAGACGCACTGGCTGAGATGTTGATGGGAAACGCCTCGGATGCCATCGCCACGATGGCACAAGCCCTCGCCTTCGACAGAAGCGTCGGGGTCAGACCTCCACCAGAACGCTTAACGGCGGCCGAGGCCTTGCTTCGGGAAAACGGCTCGGGACCGGAAACGAACGTTCTTTGGAGAGAGGTGCTTCTGGGCCACGCCGCCTTGGGCTCGATCGACACCGCACTTGCCATACTAAGCAACTCCAACCGTGACGAAGAGGTTTTTGAGGACGCACTCACTGCGTTGATCGCCGATAGGGTCACAGTCGAGGACACGGCAACTCTCTTGGTTCTCGCACATTCCTTCGGGGCCAGGTGGCGGCCAGAAGGTTCAGATGCTGGTCGCGCTCAGATCGCAGCAATCGCATTGTTGCGCGAAGAGGGTTTGTTCGAAGCTGCCCAAATCCTGCGCGATGTGCGGCGGCCGCTTATCCTTCCTGCACGAAACGACGATGGAGCCATCGACACCGATCCGGTTCAGGAGGCTTGGGATTCCGGAGATTGGGAAGATCTCTCCGAAATTGCTTCAGGCGCACATAACGCAATCGCCGCACGAATGGTCGCACGAGCTAACCCAGCCGAGCAGACCGACGGCGCGCTGGAGCCTCTGGACGCAATCGTCGCGACGCTGGCTGACAGCCAAACGTTAAGGGAAGTGGTTGGGGCATTATTGGCGCGACCACGCCCTGAATGACAGACCTCAACGGGAAGCGCTGAATGCCGTTCACCGTGCCTTGCTCAGCTACGTTTGACTTTAGCCAGACCCATATTCGAAGGGTGCTTTCCTGATGTCCGCACGGTCTCTCTTTCAGCCGACCATTCTGTTTGCGCTCGCGCTTATGGCCGTGATCGTGATGATGATTCTGCCAGTGCCATCCTTCATTCTCGATCTGGGACTGGCCGCATCATTTGGACTGGCCATCCTGATTTTCACGGTCACGCTCTTTATTCAGCGACCACTGGATTTCTCAGCGTTCCCGACCGTGCTTCTGGCATCATTGATGCTTCGTTTGTCGCTGAATGTATCGTCGACAAAATTGATAATCGGACAAGGGCATACGGGGACCGATGCCGCCGGTGGCGTCATCGAAGGTTTCGCAATGTTCGTTATCGGTGGCTCCGTGGTTATGGGTTTGGTGATCTTCTGTGTCCTTCTGATCGTCAATTTCATAGTGATAAACAAAGGCGCGGCCCGCATGGCGGAGGTTGGCGCACGATTTGCGCTGGACGGAATGCCTGGCAAACAATTGGCCATCGACAGCGATATGGCCGCTGGCGCAATCGACCATGCCGAAGCCAAGGAGAGGCGCGAACGCGAGCAAGCTGAAACGACATTCTTCGGCTCCCTGGACGGTGCGTCAAAGTTCGTGAAGGGCGACGCGATTGCAGGGCTCTTGATCACACTCCTTAACCTTGTTGTTGGGTTGATCATCGGCACGACGATGCACGGTATGCCGCTCGGGCAAGCATTCGAGACTTATACGATCCTGACAGTTGGTGATGGATTGGTCAGCCAAATCCCGGCCGTCATCATTGCCATTGCCTCAGCGCTACTTCTGGCGCGCGGGGGCGCAACAGGCGCAACCGACACCGCGCTACTCACACAGTTGGGCAAATACCCCTCCGCGCTGGCTACAGTGGGCGTGCTCATGGGGATTTTTGCTCTGGTCCCCGGACTTCCGATCGCACCATTCCTTTTGGGCGCTGTAGCCCTTGGAACCGCTGCTTGGTGGCGCCAAAAACCCTGGATGCAGAGAATGTCCCGGACGCGACGCCAGTACTGCCCGAAGAAGACCAAACGAATTCGACAGGTGATCTTCTTGACGTGGACGACATCCACATTGAATTCGCGCCCGACCTCGTCAGCTTGGCGTTGGATCCGGCAACCGGTTTGGACGCACGCATAAAAAGCATGCGCGAACACGTGGCGCGCGCATTTGGAGTCCTGCTTCCCGAGATGCGGCTGACCGATCGCGGCGATCTGCCACCAGGTACATATTCTATCCGCCTTCTCGGGGTTGAGCATGCCACGACGACGCTCAAGCCAGCCCAGGTTCTGATGCTTACGCAGGATGGTGCCATCGATCTTCCTGATGGTCAGGACACGTCCGAGCCTGTTTATGGCGCCCCCGCTCGCTGGATTAACCCCGCTGATCGCGAGCGTGCGGCACTTGCCGGCATGACCGTGGTGTCCCCATCAGAGGTGCTGGCCACGCATCTACTGGAAGTCCTAAAGCGGAATTTGTCGCGGCTCATGACGTTCAAGACGCTACAACGCCAACTCGACGCATTCGTGACCTTGTCGGATGGAACACGCTCGGAAGAGAACCGGCGCCTTTTGAACGAGTTGGTGCCAGACAAGGTGCCACTCGACCTTCTGCACACCATTCTCAGGCTGCTATTGGCCGAACAGGTTTCGATCCGCAATCTGCCGTTGATACTTGAGGCGATCGCCGAGTCGCGTGGATCGTCCGCGCAACCGGAAATGATCTGCGAGCATGTGCGCCAACGCCTCGGCTTCCAACTGATAGCCGAGATGAAACGAAGCGATGGCACGCTGCCGCTCGTCCAACTCGCCAACGAGTGGGAAGACATCTTCTTGCGGTATCAAATCGGCGGCGAGGCCGGGTTGCCGGAGGTCGCATTGCCCCCGACGAATTCAACGCTCTGGCAAAGTCCGTGAGTGAGAAAGTTGCGACCGCAAGCGCGAAGGGGACATACCCGGCGATCGTAACCTCTGCGATCAGGCGGCGATTCTTGCGCACCGTCTTGATCGCGCGCGGCATTCCCAACCCCGTTCTGTCGTTCGAAGAAATCGGTTTGGAAGCCAAACCATCACTTGTGGGCTTGGCCGCTCCATGACGGACCTTCTTGCGGATATCCTGTCTATTTCGCAAACTTGGCTGGCCACCGCTGTTGCGATCTTTCTGAGAGTAGGCGCGTGCTTTCTCGTCTTGCCCGGCTTCGGCGAACAAATGATCCCGGTCCGGGTTCGCCTGGGCGCGGCGTTGGCAATCACGCTCTTTCTGACACCGGCGTTACATGGCGTATTGGTGCTAGATGGCATCGTGCCACCGGCCACAGCTTTCCTCTCCGAGGCGATTGCGGGGCTCCTCTTGGGGCTAGCGTTGCGACTCCTTGTTCATGCCCTTCAAATTGCCGGCACCATCGCCGCGCAATCCACGTCACTCAGTCAGATCATGGGCGGGGCCACACCCGATCCCCTTCCCGCGATGGGCGCAATTCTCATGCTCGGCGGCATCACATTGGCCGTGCTTTCAGGTTTTCATATCCATCTGGTTGAAACCTTCATCCAATCGTACGAGATCCTCCCGTTCGGCAACCTTCCGGGCCCGCGTGATGTTGCTGGCTGGGGTGTGGACCAAGTGCGCAACAGTTTTTCCTTGGCCATGTCGCTCGCCGCGCCGTTTTTGATCGCATCCCTACTCTACAACGTTGCTCTGGGTGTGATTAACAAAGCGATGCCGCAATTGATGGTCGCGTTTGTCGGTGCGCCGGCGATTACCTGGGGCGGGTTGGTCCTGCTCATGATCACTACCCCCTTCATTCTTCCGGTTTGGCTCGCTGCATTCGAGGGCGCCGTTGCCGCTCCGCTTGGAGCGCGCTGATGGACGAAAATCAGAGTGCATCCGATAAGCCCTTTGACCCGACACCTCGAAAACTAGAGGAAGCGCGCAAAAAGGGTGAAATCGTCAGATCGGCCGATTTGAACACCGCAATCGTCTACGGTGGCTTCCTGCTGGCCGGTGTATTGATCGCGCCTTGGATGATGGAAGAAATCGGCGCGATGACCCAGACCAGCCTTGGCCGCGCAGACACGCTCGCGCCCAGTCTATTGAGCCCTGGTGCGTCCTTGCAGGCCGCTGGACTTCTCAGTGGTTCGCTGATTTCCGCCGCGGCTCTAACCTTGGTTCCGGCAGTTCTTCTGCTGGCATCGCTTCTCGGGCAGAGAGCACTTTTGTTCACACCCTCAAAATTGGCCCCAAAAGCCAACCGAATTTCCATCCTGGAAAACGCAAAGCAAAAATTCGGCCGACAGGGCCTTTTTCAGTTCGCCAAGTCTGCAACAAAGCTGTTCCTGGTCTCAGTCTTTCTGGCAATCTACCTTTGGGCAAGGGCCGAGACGATCTTGGTCGCCATCTACGCCTCGCCCGGCCAAATCCTTGAAATGCTGGGGCAATTGTCGTTGGACTTTCTGGCTGTGGTTGCCGGCATGACGGCCGTATTCGGCGTCGCCGATTGGGGTTGGGAGTGGAGCCAGCTGCAACTGCGAAACCGCATGTCCCGGCAGGAACTCATGGATGAAACGAAAAGCTCGGAGGGCGATCCGCATTTCAAACAAGAACGGCGGCAACGCGGGCAATCCATCGCGATGAACCAGATGATCTCGGATGTCCCCAATGCTGATGTGATCGTTGTGAACCCGACCCACTATGCAGTGGCGTTGAAGTGGGACCGCAGCGATGGCGGCGTGCCTATATGTGTCGCCAAGGGCACCGATGAAATCGCGCGGCGCATTCGGGAGGCCGCATCAGAAGCTGCCGTCCCGATCTATTCAGATCCTCCCACAGCACGCGCCTTACATGCCAGTATCGAAATCGGCGGGCCCATCTTGCCTGAGCAGTATCGCGCAGTCGCGGCAGCGATCCGGTTTGCCGACCTGATACGCAAAAAAGCGAAAGCAACGCGATGAGCGACCAGGGAAAAGACTGAAACGGTTGAAAGCTATTACGGCATTGCTTGCGGACAGGGCCTTGGCGCCCGTCAAATTGGCTGGTGCCAAGGTTCATGAGTTGGAGAATAGAGCCGCAAGCCTGGCTGAACACCGCAACCAGTTGATGCGATCAACAGCAGACCCTGCAATTTCCGCCACAATGCAGCGACAGGCGGAGCGGTTGCGGGTCCAGCAAGCCGCCGAATTGCGCAAACTTGCTTCGGCCAGGGCGGTCTATGAACGAGAAAAGTCCACCGCAGCACGTGTGGTCGGACGCGACTTGGTATTGGAAAAGTTGATTGAAACCGAGGAAGCGGCGGCCAAGGCAGAGCTCGACCGCTGAAATCGTCGCTAAGCCAACGCCTATGCGTCCTGACGCGTTATGTCGGTGATGAGGACATCAAAGGCGTTTTCCCGCCCAAGGATGCCTTGCGCTGCTTCCCGAAGGCCTTCCCGCAATGGTTCCATCGCCTCAGCTTCCGTAAAGACTCCGTCAAACCCGCCTGCATTGGCGTGGGCAAATAATACCCGCAGGAAACTGTCGCGCAGACGGGGTTCTTGGTCGAAAACCAAGTTGTTTTGGCCGGTCGTCACTTCGATCGTGAGCCCCAGAACGACCAATGATCGAACGGCGCCATTGCGCACAATTGGGACGACAAATTGGTTGTTCAGGCGAACATATTCCGTCCCTTCCCCAGTCTGTTCGACCCGCGGAGGTTCAGGTGCCTCCTGATCTTCTTCACCTTCCTGCTCTTCGTCAGAGCCTTCATCGCCTTCGCCCTCTTGGGCCGCTTCGTCGGTTTCTTCGGTGTTCTCTTCGGCAGAGGTAACCTCTTCGCCTCCCCCACGACCAGCCCGGCACCAACTCCGCCACCAGCACCAAGCAGCAGCAAAAGTATTGGAAGTAATTTTCGCATCATGCTGCTTCTCCGGCGTTAGAAAGGAAGAATCGTGTCGACGACTTCTTGGCCGTAACGCGGTCTTTGAGCCTCGGTGATAAGGCCCCGCCCGCCATAGGAAATACGGGCAGCTGCGATGCGGTCATATTCGATGGAATTCTGACGCGAGATGTCCTCGGGTCGGACATAGCCCGACACGAGAAGTTCCCGAATTTCATTGTTCACGCGAACTTCCTGGCTTCCTTCAATCCGCAAAACACCATTTTGTAGGACCTCCGTCACGGTCGCCGCCACCCGAAGCGTTAATTCTTCATTCCGGCGTACCGACCCTTCGCCAGCGGAACGGCTACTGCTGTCGAACTCTACCGCTTCTCCGAGAGAGCCGCCCTGCGTCAGCAAACCATCCAAGCGTTGCGGCAGACCAAAAAGATTGGGAATTCCGAGCTCTTCAGAACCGGTGCGTTCACGCTCAGAAGAATTCTGGAATTCGGCGCTGTCGTTGATCTCGATGACCACCGTCAAGATATCACCGCGACGCCCGGCACGACGATCACCCAAAAGGGACGCGCGCCCGGACGTCCAAAGGGAAGCCCCTTCGGCCCTGTCGGGAACATCCGCAGAATCGGGAATCGGCGCGACATTCATTGCAAACACCTCGTTTCCGTTTGCCGGTGAGGTGAATTCGGGCTCCTGCCCAATCTGCCCCAAACGTGCGCATCCGCTGATGGCCAGGCTAGCGCATCCGATAAGAAGCAGTTTTGAATATCCAAATTTCATTGTCTTGGTCCAACGGTTACAAGGCCGGGCGCAGAAGCGACGGCTGTGACTGTCTGACGGGAGGCCAGATTGATGACGCGCAGGCTTTCGCCCTCCGCGGCTCGATCCAAGGCACGTCCGTCGGTGATGATAAGAAGGCCGCCGTGGTTGTAGCGCAGCGACACGATTTCGTTCCGTTCAACGATGGCGGGCGGACGCAGATCGCCGGGCCGGATCGGTCGTCCCGGATACAGGTTAATCCGCGCCTCCATCCCGACCGCTTCAGCCATATCGGACAGGGCTCCTGGCGTTGCGCCTTCGACTGTCGCAACATCAGAGGGCCCGATCAGCGTGGCACCTCGGATGGTGCCCGCGGCAATGACGGTTTCGTCTGCGCTCACCGGGCCTGCGAGGGCCAATATGATTGACAGCCATCGCATCAACGCACCTGAGTGGTTGCGCCGAGCATCTGGTCCGCCGCAGACAGCACTTTGGCATTCAACTCATAGCCGCGTTGCGCCTCGATAAGGTCCGTAATCTCACGGACAGAATCGACTGAGGATTGTTCCACGTAACCCTGCCGCAGGGTGCCTAGACCATCCTCGCCCGGCTGTCCGACCAAGGGCGGGCCAGAGGCACCCGTTTCGAGAAACAGATTTGATCCAATGGCTTCGAGTCCGCTATCGTTGGAAAATCCGACGAGGTTCAGTTGCCCTAAAAGCTGCGGTTCAACTTCGCCCAAGAAACTCGCGTACACCTCACCAGATGCGTTGATTTCGATGGCACGCGCGTCTGCAGGAATTGTGATACCGGGATTAACCTCGAACCCATCTGCCGTAACGATCAGGCCATCGCCGGTTCTTTGGAGTGCCCCGTCTCGCGTGTAGGCGCTTTCCCCACTTGGAAGCGTCACTTCCAGATATCCGCGTCCCTCAATGGCAACGTCAAGGTCCCCACCGGTGGCGGCGACGGTACCCTGCTGCCACGTCACCGTAACCGCCGTGGGACGCACTCCCAGCCCAACTTGAACTCCTGCCGGAACCACCGTTCCATCTGCAGCATTGATCGCGCCGGCACGGGTCATCTGCTGATAGTGCAGATCCGCAAAGTCCGCGCGACGAGCGGAATATCCGGTCGTCGACATATTGGCGATATTGTTTGAGATGACGTCAACGCGCAGTTGCTGCGCACTCATGCCAGTGGCGGCGATATCAAGAGCTCTCATTTAATAATCCTTTCTGGATTAGCCACGTTGACCAGCGGTGCGAAGGAAATCACGGATGCGGCTATCTTCGGATTCCATGAAGCTCTGGCCGAGTTCATAGGCACGCTGCACCTCGATCATGCGTGAGAACTGGGCGACCGCGTTCACATTCGATCGTTCAAGAAAGCCTTGCACAACCCGCGCGTTTTCAGCGGGCACATACCCACTTTCGGCTGTGAAGGCCGTGCCGGATTGTCGTGACAATTCAAGCGGATCGATGGGCATGTAGAGTCCGACCACCGTCAACGGCTGACCATCTGCAGAAATCGTACCGTCCGGCGCCAACGCAACACCGCGCGCATCGGGTGGCACGAATATCGGTGCGCCCCCTGCGTCGAGCAATCGGGCGCCTTCGGGTGTAACCAGCTCTCCAAAGTCGTTTCGAATAAATGCACCGGCACGGGTCAACGCCTGCCCCGCTGCATTTTCCACCATGAAGAACCCTTCGCCTTCGACGGCAAAGTCAAAGGTTCCGCCAGTTTGCTCCAGGGCGCCCTGTTGTGCCGAGATGGATCGACCAATCGCGGTGCCCATACTGAGCGATGGTTCGTTCCGACCGGTTGCCGCAATATGTTCCGCGAATATCAAGCCCTCAGAACGAAAGCCGGTGGTCGAGATATTGGCGATATTGTTGGCCACAACCGCCATCTCACGGGCAAGGCCAGACAGCCGAGTTAGCGACGAATATCCAGGATTATCCATTGCCTACATCCCCGCAATAATCGGAATGAGTGTGTCGGCGAAATAGGTGGTGAGCGATTGGGTCATGAACCCCATCGACACCCAAAACACGACCACGATGGCTGCAAGTTTCGGCACAAACGTCAGCGTCATTTCCTGAACGCTTGTGAGAGCCTGGAAAAGGCCAACCAAAATGCCCGAAACCAACGCCGCAGCGAGGATCGGGGTCGAGATTGCGACCGAAACCCAAAGACCTTGGCGCATCGTGTCGAAGAAGATCATTTCATCCATGCGGTCACACCGGCATCCGCAGGATTTCTTGGTAGGCTTCGACCACCCGATCCCGGATGGTGACGGCCGTTTCAACGGCAAGCTCGGTTTGCGCCAGTGCGGTGACCAGAGAGTGCGGATCAGCACCTGTCGTCATCGCGGCGTGAGCCTGTGCCTCACCTTGGGCCACTGTCTCGGCAAAACCTGAAACGGCTTGCGTAAACGCATTGCCCTCTGGCGCTTCAGCGGGCTGGGTTGTCTGGCGCAAGGGCTGATAGGCCTGCGCGGCAAGGGATTGGCGAATATCCATCCGGGATTCTCCTCAGATGTTGGGGGGTTAACGTCGGAGCAATTCGTTTAGGGAAGACGACATCTGGCGGATCTGGTCGAAGATCCGCAGATTGGCCTCATATGACCGCTGCGCTTCGCGCGCATCGGCAAGTTCGATGACAAGATCGACATTCGACCCTTCGTAACTTCCGGTCTCGTCCGCCATGGGATGCGTCGGGTCAAAGATGACGGGGAGTGCGGTTTGATCCAGTCTTACGGGACCAGGGCGCACAGCGCCTTCGGTGGCGCCCATCGCACGCTCTGCCTCAAAGCTGGTGACCTTTCTGCGATATCCAGGCGTATCGGCATTTGCGATGTTTTCAGACACGTGGGTCAGGCGTTGCGCCTGTGCCCTCATGCCAGAAGCGGCGACCGATAATGCGTTGGAGAAATCCGTCATGGCTGCGCCTATCGTCCAATACTTGTGCGGAGGATCGACAGGGCCGATCCGTAAACGCGCAGTGCGCGGTCGTGCGCGCGCTGCGCCTCGATCCCGCGAAGCATTTCGAATTCAAGAGAAACTGTATTTCCGTTCGGCGACGCCGGCGTTCCGGCGTCAAGCACGCGCATCGGCATTTCACCGCGACCCAGGCGATTTTCGGCAGTCATGTTCCGCCAGGTCTCGGAAAAATCCGCGACGTCCCTTGCGCGGTATCCGGGCGTATCGGCATTCGCGATATTCTGGGCAACCACAGCCTGACGTGCTGCGGAATGGCGGGCCAAGCCACCCGCGAGTTGAAAAATCTCAAGCCTATCGAACATCCGGGTTTCTCCCATCTCGGCTACACGAAGGCTTAAGACTGATTCCTTTACATTCCGTAATTGAGGCGTCGCTTTGCGCCACCTGACCGGAGAAACCGTCATGCAAGACACCGACGCCATCAGCCTTTTACGCACGCAATTGAAAGGTATTTCCGCGTCTCAAGCCGTTGGTCAGGTCACGGCCCTGGGGCGATCGAGTGTCTCGGTAACTGGTTTAAACAGAGTTGCCGCGCTCGGTGATCGGGTGCGTTTCGGAGCAAATCTGACAGGTGAGATTCTTGCGATGGAGGGGGATCGCGCCCGGATTATGCCCGAAGGACCAACAGACGGGCTCCGACTTGGCGCACGAGTTTCGCATATCGGGCCACAAATCATTTCTCCTGATTCAAGTTGGCTTGGACGCGTCATTGATCCCGACGGCCAACCGTTGGACGGCCGGGCACTGCACCACGGGCTAAGCCGCTATCCACTGATATGCGCGCCCCCTTCACCGACAGGGCGCCGCGGCCTCGGCCAGCGGCTTGAAACGGGACATGCCGTCTTTGATACCCTTTTGCCGATCGTGGAAGGCCAGCGCGTCGGCCTGTTCGCCGGATCAGGTGTTGGCAAATCCAGACTGATCGCCGCACTTGCAGAGCAGATGCAATCAGACGTTGTGGTTATCGGCTTAATTGGCGAACGCGGGCGCGAGGTTCGTGATTTTGTGACTGATACTCTCGGACCTGAAGGCCTATCACGCGCCGTCGTGGTGGCAGCAACGTCCGACCGGCCCGCACCGACACGCGCCCGCGCAGCCTATGCAATGATGGCCGTGGCCGAATACTTCCGCGATCAGGGTCGCAACGTTTTGCTCTTGGCGGATTCGATCACGCGCTTTGCTGAAGCGCAGCGCGACGTTGCAGCGGCGGCGGGCGAACCGTTCGGACCATCCGGTTTTCCGGCTTCAATGGCACAGTCTGTCATGGGCCTTGCGGAACGTGCGGGGCCCGGCCTAGGCGCTCAGGGGAATATTACAGCAATATTCTCGGTACTCGTTGCAGGATCAGACATGGAGGGGCCCGTTGCGGATGTGACACGTGGCGTGCTCGATGGTCATATTGTGCTGTCTCGGGACATCGCAGAACGTGGGCGTTTTCCCGCAATCGATGTTTTGCGATCCGTGAGCCGATCTTTGCCAGGTGCCGCGACAGAAGACGAAAACAAATCCATTCAACGGGCTCGCCAACTGATTGCAGCTTACGACAAAGCAGAGATGATGGTTCAAGCCGGGCTCTACACGACTGGTGCTGACCCGACGACGGATGCGGCCGTAAAAATCTGGCCGGATCTGGACGCATTCGTCGCAGAACGGACTGTAGACGGTATCGAGCAGAGCTTTTCTCAGCTCGAAAAAATCCTGTCGATGGCCGCTGCGACGCGGCCGTCCGGCTAAGACCTCCGTTATGGGCTTTTTACGCGAGATTTTGCAGCAAAGTGATCGCCGTAGCGCCCGGCGTGGTGAACGAGATGCCTGCATTGACCTGTGCCCGGATCGTAAAGGCTTTCAAAAGATCATCGAGCACCTCAGGCTCTGCAAATTGAGAGAAATCAGCAGAGCGTAAAGTCCGCTCCGCACCTTCGCGGAAGGCCTCAATCTGCTTGTCGATGTCAATCGTAGCAATGGCTGATGGCAGCCCAAACGCAGTCTCGAAGACTTGCCTCAAAGGTGGATTGCCCATCACAGTCAACCACGCGGTCGCGTCACTTCCACCCGCCGCGACGATTTCGGGTACTTCCCGTGACGCGGTTAGTGCCAACCGCATATCGCTATCGACTGCGCCAACGGCAACTTCAAAGGATTGCCGGTCAAATCGCGACAAGACTCGATCCGCGAATGTTGGACTTTGCGTGCTTGGCGGCAGGGTGCCGCCAAACCCGAAGGCCTCTGAAAATGCGCGATATCGCTTGTCGGCCAACCGATTTGAAAGGGCGTCACCCGCACTTACGCCATCGGATAACACCTTCTCGATAAAGGCGCGGTTCGGAAGATCGTCTTGCAAGCCATAAGCGCCAAGGGCAACCCGCAACAACCTGTAGTCAGACACCAGTTCTTCAGCTGAAGTCACTTTCCCAATATTTTCGCGGAAGTAGTCTCGATCCCTATCCTGCACCGGCGATTGGGCAAATTGTGCTTGTTGGCTTTCCAGGTTCGATTGAAGGAACCTCCACCCGGAATAGCCGCCAAACGGAAGAACAGGTTGAAAGGTCATGACCGGCCCGCGGCCAGAAGGCGCTCCTCGCGCGCGAGCAAACCGCGTAACGACTTCAAAACCTGGTACACCTGATCCTCAACCAGATGCTGCGTTGCACGTGACAAAAGCGCCCGACTGTCGGCGTCTGTGAAGACTTGGCTCAATTGCTCGATGCCACGCAACAGCTGTGTTTTTGCTTCCGAAATGTCCGCGTCGCCGGATAAAACGAGTTGGGCGATGTAACAGACACGACGGACGGGTGTATTGGCTTCCTCAGGGTGAATGGCATCACGCAAACGCAGGATATTCGCGCCCGGGGTCATGATCGCCAGACGCGTCCGACGGTCACCGTTTTCGATGACGGCGCCATTCACAAGCACCCGTTCTTTCGGGCCGAGTTTAAGAACAAGACCACTCATGTCGCGACCTCCTGGCCTGCCAAACCGCGCATGACGGAGGTGTTGATGTCCACCAAAGCCTTTAGCGCATCAGCATCATCCAAGGCCTTCCGCGACTGGAGAAGAGAGAATTCAGCAAGATAGAACAACTGTGCACGCAGGGTCTGCGGCAATGCGTTGCCTTCATCGGCAAGATCTGATGCCAGAATGGTCCATAGTTTTCGGTTTTCGTGCAAAGCCGCTGCACGTTCTGCCATTGTGGCGTCCGGCTGCGTGGCTTTGTTCAATTTGGTTGTGACGGATTGAAAGGCCGCATATTCGGTACCGCGATCCGAGCGCACCGGAGCAGAGCTTGCGGCGTAGGCGGATTGGGCGAGCGAGGTGGAAATCACAGGACATGCTCCTTAAGGCGTGTCGGCACGGCTCCATTGGTCTGCGTGCATTGGGCCGCTTGGGGATCAATTGTTTGGATTTGGGTCGGGACGCAAAAACATTCGCCCCGACCCGAGTGTTGTTACCGGAACAACGACAGAATGTTCTGCGGCGCCTGGTTGGCAATCGACAGCGACTGCGTCGCAAGCTGCTGCTGAACCTGAAGGGCCTGCAGTCGCGCCGAAGCTTCTTCCATGTCAGCATCCACAAGAGTGCCGATGCCGGACTTCAGCGAGTCTACCAGTGAGCCAACAAAAGTAGATTGCGTTTCAATCCGCCCTTGAGCCGAACCAAACGATGCTGCAGCATCGATCGAGTTCTGGATCAGCGTCTCGATGTTATCGAGTGCCGAATCTGCACCTTCGTTCGTTGTCACGTCGATGGCATCCAAACCGAACAATCCGCCAGACGCTTCGCCGCCATCTGCGGCAGCAGTTGCGAAGGCCAAGCTAGCTGAAGACGAGTTATCGACCTTCAGGCTGACTTCGCCGGTGCTGTCATTGATCGCAACTTGCGTGGTCACGCCTTCAACGCCGGCAGCATCGATGGCCGTCTTCAGGCCTCGTGCAACATCCTCCATCGTTTCACCGGCGCTTGCCGTATAGAAATAGGCAGTGCCACCGATGGAAGCCTGATAGGAATTGCCTTCCGAAGGCGCTGTCGCCGTGGTGAAGAACACTTCTTCCGCACGCTGCTCGATCGTGCCCGACTCGGTCGTGGTGTTACCCGTGGGTGTCCCGTTGATGGACTGAATGAAGCTGTTGCCATTCCCGCCCGTGACAGTGTCGGTCATAGACAGATCAACGCCATCGAACGAACGTGTCGATGTCACGGTGATCTGGTTAGTGCTGGTAGAGGCAAACGTGATGCCTTCGAGGTCCAGGGCCTGGAGGCTAGACAGCAACGCGTCGCGTGCGTTGGTCTCGGTCTGGTCATCCGCGGCCGCTGTATAGGTTACGGTCTGGCCAGCAATCGTGATCGAAGTCGCGTCTCCCGTGTCCCAACCGGTCGTCTGAGCAAACTGAATGACCGCTGAATTGCCGGTATTCGTTAGCGTGGAGCCGCCAAATGCGCTCGACCCACCGGACGCATCAACGATCTGCGCCGACAAGTCATTGCCGGTGCCCACACCGTTTACGCCCGCAGTCGAGGTCAGATCCTGGCGATCGACGCGGATGTTCGATGCCGACACGTCACCAGATCCGCTACGGTCCAGAGACGACAGGATATTAACTTCTTCTGTCCCCTGTACCAGATTCAGGCCGTTGAACTGAGCCGCGCCTACAACGGCACCGATCTGATCACGCAAGGCATTGATATCGGTCTGGATCTTCTCACGATCCACGTTCTCTTCCTGCGCGGCAACGATCTTGCCTTTGATGTCGGTCAAAAGGTCCGTCACGGTCTCGGACGCGTTGCGCGCCACGGCGACGGTCGACTCGCCCAAGCTCAGGCTCTCCTGAATACCTTTGAAACCTTTGACATCGGATTCCATGACCTTGGAAATCGCCCAAACAGCCGAATTGTCCTTCGCCGAGGCCACGGACTTACCCGTCGAGATCTCGGACTGGGTCTGCTGCAGGTTCGAGTTTACGGATTTGAGGGTTTGAAGCGCGACCATCGCGCTCGAGTTCGTCAGAATGCTGGACATAGTGTCCCTTTCCTAGAAGTTCCGGGGCGTGCTTTTCACGCCGGATTACAGGCAGCGCAGGATTTCGTGCGCTGGATGAACCGTCTTTCTGACGTCTGCGGGCTGGGGTGTGTCAGCCTACGCCACCGATTTGGTGCGATGCTGGTTTGCCTCCAAACATGTGAACAAGGTCCTAATCAGGGCCATTTCAATCGGTTGGATTTGAACGAAAACTGAGCCTTAACGCCGGGCAAGCAACCTCGACGAAGCATCGGACGTCGATCGGCTGTTTCCTTGCGCGTCATAGACCGTCAGGCCAGACGACATCTGGTTGCTAACCCGCAGGCGGGCCGTAGCAAGCCCGCATTTTGCAGCTTTCAAAAGCACCGCATTGCGCCGTGCCGCTTCCCTGATACGCAACATCACCGGTTCAGAAATCGTCTGCCTTTTCAACCGTTCAAATGCCTGTTCCAGAGGTGCTTCAAGTTTGGTGAGCGCCGCTATGTCGCCAGACAGCAACGCTGCTTTTTGCGCATCCAGCAATTCCGTCAATACATCGGAGGCAGGCCGGCTTAGTCCCATCATTGCCCGGCCTCAGCCTGACGCACCAGTGACTGGAAGATCGTTTCTGCCAACCCAATTCCGCCCTGTGCTGCCAACGCATTCGCGTGTTCGGCCCGCATGAGCGAAGTCATCTGTTCTTCTCCAACACCGCCGCCAAAACTATCGCGCGCCTCTCCGAAGCCCGCATGCTTCAGCATCTCAGCCAGAAAGGCGGCCTCCAGATCCTGCGCAACTTCGCGCAGGGCATCGTGCTGTGGCGTCGCGTGTGTCGTTGCGGGTGCGCCCGCAGTCACAATCATGGTGTCCGTCGTCATGGAATTCTCTCACATTCGATGGATTTTTTTCGAGCTTGCCAGAGGGACGTAAAGAATTCGTAAGGGTCGCAACCCTAGGCATGGCGCAACCGAAATCAGACGGACAACCAGAATGGATGATCTGTTTCAAAGCCTCATGACCGCCAATCGTGGTTCGTCTAACGCCTCACGCGTGACCAGTGCGGACGCGCTTCCTTCGGAAGTCCCGTTCATTGCGATTTTCGGAGAGGGTGAATTCGCAAGCAGCGCCGAAAACGCGGCCACAGCAGCAATTCCCTTCCCAATTGGAATCCAAGACAGCGCCAGCTCGCGAATGGCAGTGACTGTCTCGCAAGCACCATCGGAAGAAGTGCCAAAGCAGACAATCCGATTGGCTGATGAGCCGACGCAGATACCGCAAATCGCGCAGGCTCAGACCTCCACCGAACCGGCGGTGTCGGCGGATCAACAGATTCCCGCTCAGAATTCCTCAGGCACTGGAAATGTTCTGCCCCCTGAGGCTTTCCTAGTCGCCGCAGGGGAGCTTGAGACTCTGCCAAAACAAGTCTTTTCTGCAGCCACGGCAAGGCCCGCCTCAGGGTCGTCCCCTTTGGGCGTTCTGGCACCTCCAATGCCGCAGACTAGTGTGGCGGCGACGCTCTCAGAAGCGCGGCTTGCTGTAGAACGTCCAGTGGCACCCAATGCGCTCAAGACGACTGCTAACGCGCCCTCAACCACGAGACCCGGCATGGGCAACCCTGCTTCTGCGGACCCTATTCCGATCGCTGCGTATACCGCGCCGACAGCAACCACGCCCGATGGCGCAGAGCCGCTGCAACCCAAAACAGAACGCCCTCAGCCATCAAACAGAATGTTGCTCGGGCCAGATTCGACGCGTCCGATGGTCGAAGGCAATGGCGCGCCAGTCACCACGCGTCAGCCCACAGAACAGCTGATCCGCACTCAAGATCAAAGCGCAGCGCAGGTCGTGCCTCCCGCAGACCAAGCCGAGATTCCACAGCAATTCACCAAGTCGGATGTGCCTAGGCCGGTGCCGCCCAGCAGAGATCTGGCTGCAACAGCTCGGCTTTCGTCGCCCGTGCAAAATCCCATGCCAGCTCGGCCAACGCCGGCAGGCATCCCACTGACGGTTTTGCAAACTGTGGAACCGGAAATCCAGGTGACCGCCCTCCCGATTTTGGCCGACCCGCCGGACGTGCAAAAACCCTTCCTCACTTCCTCACCGATCGCCCCGAGAGGTTCTGAGGGAATTCCCACATCTCTTCCTCAGGCTCGCATGCAGGTCCCGCCCATGACCTGGACAGTGGTATCGTCTTCGGCGCAGACGGCTATGCCCCAAGGCGCATCGGAACAGGAAATCGCACTCGCTCTGGATGCGCAGATGATTGGCGCGAACGCGCCCACAGCTTCAAGCTTTTCTGCAACCGCCGTCCCGCTTTCGCCGAATGGCCCAAACCATACGCCGATGCTGGTGGCGCAACAGATTGCTGCAGCCCTAAGCGATAGAAACGCAGAACCAGGTCAACCGTTGGAACTGGCTCTCGATCCACCCGAATTGGGTAGGGTGCGGATGCAGTTGGTTGAGCTTGCGGGGGTCCTCACCCTGACGATCCATGCCGAGCGGCCAGAGACGGCCGAACTGATGCGTCGCCATCTTGATCTCCTGAACCAGGAGTTTTCGGAGGCCGGGATTGATGCGCCTTCCGTCAGCATCTCTCAAGATCGCTCAAACGGCCGATCTGGCGGAGATGATCCTGAACGCCCAGGCAAACAGGCATCCGAAACACCGGCAGCCCATTCCCCCGAAACACCACACTCGCAATCGGTGACACCAACCGGTGCCATGGATTTGAGACTCTAGGAATATCGCAATGGAAATACTCTCATCACTCCCCGCAAACGCAACGTCTGGCGCAAACGCAGCTGCCGCAGAAACGGCATCCGCCATCACGTCTGACTTCGACATGTTTCTGCAATTGCTTACCACCCAGATGCGCAACCAGGACCCGTTGAACCCCGCCGACTCAACCGAATACACGGCACAACTCGCGACCTTTTCGGGCGTGGAACAACAGGTTCAGACGAACGACCTCTTGCGTGAACTTCAGGGGGCATTCACAGCCATGAATATGGGGCAACTCTCTGGATGGATCGGGATGGAAGCGCGGGCCGAGATGCCCGTGAATTTCGCCGGTCAATCGACGACGGTCCAACTCGCGCCCTCGCCTCTGGCAGACCGGGTGGAACTGATTGTGCGGGACCAAACCGGCGCCGTCGTTGCAAACACGCCTGCCGTCCTCGGCCAAGATCCCTTTGAATGGACGGGCCTCGACAACAATGGCCAACCTTTGCCCAACGGCACCTACACGCTGTCAGCGCAGAGTTGGCGCGGTGAAGAGGTGCTTGAAGAACGTTACGCTTTCGTTTTCGCCGAAATCACCGAGGCGCAGACGCTGAACGGTGAAGTTTGGGTGACCATGTCCAACGGCGTCAGCATTCCATCGGAAACCGTGCAAGGCCTGCGCAGTCCAGATTAATCAGAACGCCGCCCAAATCAGGGCGGCGGCCAACCCGAGGGCCAGACCCGCAGAGCCGATCAAAACCCGCTCTGGCCAACGGTTCTTTCGTTTCGGGCGCTCGGGATGAGCCTGCGCGATCAAGGCCGCCTCCGCCAGTTGCGGAAGTCTTGGGCCAAAGCGCGACAGGACAAGCGCCGTGCGCCACAGATCGCGCGCCACGGCCTGCGGCCCGATGTTGCGCGCAATATATTCCTCGACCACCGGACGCGCGGCGGCCCAGATATTCAGATCGGGGTCCAACGACCGACCGACACCTTCGACAACCACCATGGTCCGCTGCAGCAGGATCAGCTCGGTCCGCGTCTCCATGCCGAACCGTTCCGTTACTTCAAACAGAAACGCCAAAAGCCGCCCCATGGAGATCTTGCTGGCCTCCATGCCAAAGATCGGCTCGCCCACAGACCGCAGCGCTTGCGCAAATTCGGCAACATCCCGATCCGCGGGAACATAGCCCGCCTCGAAATGGACCTCCGCCACACGCCGGTAGTCCTTGCGGATGAACCCCATCAGGATTTCCGCGTAGACCCTCCGCGTATATTCATCCAGCCGGCCCATGATGCCGAAATCCAGCGCCACCAGATCGCCGTTCGGCGCAACCTTCAGATTGCCCTGATGCATATCAGCGTGAAAATACCCGTCGCGCAGCGCATGTCGCAGAAACATCTGCAATGCAGTGCTGGCCAGCCCGGCTTTGTCATGCCCCGCGGCGTTAATCGCGTCCAAATCGCTCAGCGGCAGGCCTTCAGCCCACCCCAACACCATCATCCGCCGGGAGGACATGCCCCATTCGACCTTTGGAACAACGAAGCCTTCATCGGCTTCGGTATTGGCATAGAACTCGCCTGCGGCGGAGGCCTCAATACGCAGATCCAGCTCCTGCAGGACAACGCCTTCGAAATGATCAATCACATCCCGTGGCCGCAGCCGCCGCGATGACGGCGAAAGCGTTTCGATCAGCGTAGCCATCAGGTGAAATGCGTCCACGTCTTTGCGAAACGCACGGTCAATTCCCGGCCTCAAGATCTTCACTGCGACATCACGGCCAGAATCCCTCAGAGTTGCCCGGTGAACCTGCGCGATGGACGCCGCAGCCACTGGTTCGGAGAAATCGCTAAACACCTCTTCCAGCGGCTGCCCCAACTCCGCGGCGACAACGCGCCGTGCGTCGGCGGTGGGAAAGGGCGGCAACTTGTCTTGCAGAACCTGTAGTTCCAAGGCCATTTCAGGGCCGACCACATCGGGTCGGGTCGATAGGATCTGTCCGAACTTGATGTACGCAGGCCCCAGCGCCTGCAGCGCGCGGGGCACCGGTGGCATCAACGGATCACCGCGCAAGCCAAACCACTTCAAGGGCCAACCCAGCACCCGCGCCGCAATGCGGATTGCACGCGGGGCTTCCATCGCCTCCAGTACGGCGCCCATGGCGCCCGTGCGTTCAAATGTGGCGCCCGTCCGCGCCAGCCGCCAAATGTTGTGAGGGCCGCGCACCTAGAGCTTCCACCCCGAATGCAGTGCCGCGATTCCCATCGACAGGTTACGATATCTGACCTGTTCAAACCCGGCATCGCCGATCATGCCGGCAAACTTATCCTGATCAGGGAACTTCCGGATCGATTCGACCAGGTATTGGTAGCTGTCCCGATCCCCGGCGATCACCTGCCCCATGCGCGGGATCACGTTGAAGGAGTACAGATCATAAAGCTTCTGCATCCCGTCATTGGGCAGTTGCGAGAACTCAAGGACCATCAATCGCCCGCCGGGCTTAAGCACGCGATAGGCCTCGGCCAGTGCTTCATTGATCCGCACCACATTCCGGATGCCAAAGCTGATCGTGTAGACGTCAAAGCTGTTGTCCGCGAAGGGAAGCGCCATCGCGTCTCCGCACACCCAATCCAGCTTGTCGGCCATCGCCTCCGCCTCGGCGCGCTTTTCGCCTTCGTCCAACATGCTCTGCGTCATATCGAAGACAGTCGCATGGGCATTCGGCGCACGCTTCAGGAACCGGAACGAGATGTCGCCAGTGCCGCCCGCCACATCCAGCAGCATCTGCCCATCGCGCGGGGCCAGCCAATCCATCATCGCATCCTTCCAGATGCGGTGGATGCCAACGCTCATCACGTCATTCATCACGTCGTATTTTGAGGCCACATTGGTGAAGACCCCATGGACCATTCCGGCCTTCTGATCTTCGGCAACATCCTGAAAGCCAAAATGGGTCCGATTGTCATCCGCCATGGGTCTTGTCCTTTTACCTCAACACCCCTTCTTATAGAGGCCAGCCGGGGGCCTGCAACGCACCCTGATGCCACACAAGGAAAGCCCGATTTGCCTGAACTTCCAGAGGTAGAGACAGTCCGTCGCGGCCTTCTGCCCGCGCTCGAAGGCGCCCGCATCACGAAAGCAGCTATAAATCGCCCCGATCTTCGTTGGCCTTTCCCCGACCGTATGGCCGAACGGTTGACCGGCGCGACCGTCAAATCCCTCCGTCGCAGATCGAAATACATCCTTGCCGACCTCGATACCGGCGAGACGCTTTTGATTCATTTGGGTATGTCGGGTCGGATGACAGTATCGGGTGATCCGATAGGACAATTTCATCATCATCACCCGACGCCTGAGAAACACGATCATGTCGTGCTCGACACCGAAGCGGGTGCGCGTATCACCTTCAACGATGCCCGCCGATTTGGCGCAATGGATCTGATGGAAACGGCTCAGCAGGACAGTCATTGGCTGATCCGCGATCTGGGGCCGGAGCCCCTTGGAAACGCATTCAACGAAGCGCACCTTATTGCGGCGTTCGACGGAAAGCGGTCGCCAGTGAAGTCCGTTCTGCTCGATCAGCGCATCGTCGCAGGATTGGGCAATATCTATGTGTGCGAAGCCCTCTATCGCGCAGGAATTTCGCCGCTTCGGCACGCGGGCCGCATCTCAGCCGCCCGAGTCGCCCAATTGGTCCCAATCATCCGCGATGTATTGGCTGAAGCTATCGAAGCAGGTGGGTCTTCCTTGCGCGATCACCGGCAAGCAAATGGCGAACTGGGATATTTTCAACACACCTTTTCGGTCTATGGACGCGAAGGCGAACCCTGCCAAACCCCGGATTGCCAAGAGAAAATCAAACGCAAGGTCCAATCGGGGCGGTCCAGTTTCTACTGCTCGGCCTGTCAAAGGTAGTTGAACCCACCGCCACTGGTGCTAAGCCTCAAGGCTCGTTTCAACAGCGCCCGAGCACCAATCCATGGCCTATGAGACCCTGATCGTCGACGTCGAAGATCATATCTGCCTCATCAAATTGAACCGTCCCGATGCCCTCAATGCGCTGAACACGCAGTTGCTGGACGAGTTGGGCAAAGCGCTCGCGAAAGCTGACGCTAACGACAAAGTGCGTTGCATCGTCATCACCGGCTCCGAGAAGGCGTTCGCCGCCGGGGCAGACATTACCGAGATGGCCGAGAAGTCCTACACGGATGTGGTGTACGAGAACCTCTTTGCCGAGGCCGCCAACAATATTGAACGTATCCGCAAGCCAGTCATTGCGGCGGTCGCGGGCTATGCCCTGGGTGGTGGCTGCGAACTGGCCATGGCCTGCGATTTCATCATTGCAGCGGAAACGGCGAAGTTCGGGCAGCCTGAAATCAACCTTGGCGTCATTGCCGGAATGGGGGCACGCAGCGCCTGACCCGGTTGGTAGGCAAATCCAAATCCATGGACATGCACCTCACCGGCCGCTTCATGGCTGCCGAAGAGGCCGAGCGTTCCGGGCTCGTCAGCCGCGTTGTACCCGCCAAAAAGCTGATGGAAGAGGCGATGGGTGCCGCCACCAAGATCGCCGAAAAATCCATGATCGCGACCATGTCCGCGAAAGAAGCCGTCAACCGCGCCGAAGAACTCAGCCTTTCCGAAGGCCTGCTGTTCGAACGCCGCATGTTTCATTCGCTCTTCGCGACGGAAGACCAATCTGAGGGCATGTCCGCCTTCATCGAAAAGCGCGAACCGCAATTCCGCGACAAGTAAGGGCTTGGCAGCCCGCGCCGTTTCCCTTAAACGCCGCGCCAGACATGCGTGTGAGGCCCGCTTCGGCCAGATTCTGCCCGGTAGTGAACCCGGGGTCGGGACTCTCCCGCGCGTAAACCGTTGCAACCGTTCCGACGAAGGATCAAACACCATGGCAAATTCGCCCCAGGCAAAGAAACGCGCCCGCCAGAACGAGCGTCGTTTTGCCGTAAACAAAGCCCGCCGTTCGCGCATCCGCACCCACCTCCGCAAGGTTGAAGAATCTATCGCATCCGGCGATCAGGCTGCGGCCGCCGAAGCGCTGAAATCCGCCCAGCCCGAACTGATGCGCGGTGTGACCAAAGGTGTGTTGCACAAGAACACCGCCGCACGGAAAATGTCGCGTCTTGCGTCCCGTGTGAAGGCAATGGGCGCGTAATCGCCCACATATGACCCTTATTTTGAAGGCGCTCCGTCACCGGGGCGCCTTTTTTCTTCTGGAAAATCGTAACGCAGACAAGGGTCTAATACGGCCCGGGAGATTCGATTTTCGAAAGGGGCAGAGTCAAGCATTAAGAGATGTTGCGAGGCGCGCGCGACTCCCGATACCTTCTCCTAGCGAGTCAGACGCCTTGGGGGGCGGATGAGGGGCGCAATGCCCCGGTTCAAAGCAAAGACGGTATGGATGACGGACAGCATTCAGACGTCCCGGCAGGACAGGGCCGGCGCTTTGGAAAGGGAGTGTAGGGAAACACGTCATAACCCGTGAGGGGAAATGCTCGTGCAATCCAGTCGCGTCCTAAACATCCTCCCACGTGCACGTACAGCGCGAACGACACCTTTAACCGTTGGGAATCCAGCGGCGGGCGGTGCTGTTTGCTCACGTGGCGGAGGGCTTGCAGGCGGATTGTGGATATGCACCGGGCGCAGCCAGACACTCGGGCGAGACAAAAAGGACTGGACGAGGGAATGACAAACGAAACATGGGGCCAAGTTCGTCAGGAATTGCTGCAAGTTGTCGGGAAGAACAACTTTTCAGCTTGGATTGAACCGATTTCCTTTGACCGCGTGGACGAGCGCACGGCGCACTTTAACGTGCCGACCAGCTTTATTGGCTCTTGGGTGTCCAACAACTTCGGCGATCTGATCCTGCGCCACCTCGCGTCCCATGGTGTAAGCGCGGATCGTGTTGAATTCGCAGTTGGCGCACGCAAGCCGGTTACAGCCGCGGCCAATACACCAGCTCCACAGCCCGTCGCACCTGCCCCGGAATTGGAGTTGGCCTCTGCAACCGCAGCCGTAGCAGCCCCCGCACCCGCCGCCGTGCCAGCACCTCAGCCCGCACCAGCGCCACGCCCGCAAATCGCAACCGCTCGTTCCACTGACCTGCCTGGAACGAAGCTTAACCCGGCGCTGACATTTTCCAACTTCGTGGTCGGCAAACCGAACGAACTGGCCCACGCTGCGGCCCGCCGCGTGGCTGAAACGCTCGACGTCACGTTCAACCCGCTCTTCCTCTACGGCGGGGTTGGCCTTGGTAAGACGCACCTGATGCACGCCATCGCGTGGGATCTACAGGAACGATTCCCTGACGCGCAGGTTCTCTACCTGTCGGCCGAGCAATTCATGCACCTGTTCGTCCGCGCCTTGCGCGAGCAGAACACCTTCGACTTCAAGGAAACCTTCCGCAACGTTGATGTGCTGATGGTCGATGATGTCCAGTTCATCGCTGGCAAGACTTCGACCCAGCAGGAATTCTTCCACACGTTCAATGCGCTGGTGGAAATGGGCAAACAGATCGTCATCTCCGGCGACCGTGCGCCGGTTGATATGGAAGAACTCGACAGCCGCATCGCATCCCGTCTGCAAAGCGGGCTGGTGGTCGACATCCACCCAACGGACTACGAACTGCGCTTGTCCGTGCTTCAGCACAAGGCGGCCATCCTCAGCCAGAAGTACCCGCATGTTGAGTTTGCAGACGGCGTGCTGGAATTCCTCGCCCGCAAGATCGCATCCAATATCCGCGAACTCGAGGGCGCCCTGAACCGTCTCTACGCCACGGGTGATCTCGTGCGCCGCGAAGTGACCGAGGATTTTGCCCGCGATAACCTCGCCGACATCCTCCGCGCCTCCGACCGAAAGGTCACGATGGACGAGATTCTCAAGAAGACCTGCGACTACTACAAGATCCGCCAGGTCGACATCATCAGCCAGAACCGCCAGCGTGCCATCGCCCGCCCACGCCAGATGGCCATGTATCTCTGCAAGAAGCTTACGACGCGCTCTTTGCCCGAAATCGGGAAGAAGTTCGGTGGACGCGACCACACCACGATCCTCTACGGCGTGCGCAAGATCGAAGAGTTGATGCAAATCGACAGCCAGATTGCCGAAGATGCGGAACTTCTGCGCCGCATGTTGGAAGCCTGACGCGAAGCGGGGTTGACCCCGCCCGCTTGCAAGGCGAATTCTGCATAAACAACTTGCCATAGAACGGGGTCCGGGTCAGTCTCGCGGCCCCGCCATCTGTCGGAGCCAGGGACATGAAGCTTTCCATCGAACGCGCCACCCTTTTGCGCGCGGTCTCTCAGGCGCAATCCGTTGTGGAGCGTCGGAATACCATTCCGATCCTCGCCAATGTGCTGATCGAGGCCGAGGGTGACAGTGTCAGCTTCCGCGCCACGGACCTGGATATCGAGGTGGTCGACAAAGCCCCCGCCCAAGTCGAACGCGCCGGCGCAACGACGGTTTCGGCGGTCACCTTCCACGAAATCGTCCGCAAACTGCCAGACGGCGCATTGGTGAGCCTGTCTGAGGACAGCGCCGCAGGTCGTCTGACCATTGAAGCAGGCCGCTCCTCGTTCCAGCTGGCGACGCTGCCCCGCGAAGATTTCCCGGTCATGGCATCGACCGAATACGCCGCGAATTTCTCGTCCACCGCACCCGTATTGCGACGCCTTTTCGACAAGTCGAAATTCGCAATCTCGACGGAAGAGACTCGCTACTACCTCAACGGCGTGTATTTTCACATCGCAGATGGCGACAACGGAAAAGCCCTGCGCGCCGTAGCAACCGACGGCCATCGCCTCGCGCGCATCGACAGCGATCTGCCGGACGGCGCGGAAAGCATGCCGGGCGTCATTGTTCCCCGCAAAACCGTGGGTGAGCTGCGCAAGCTTCTCGACGATGACGACACGCAAATCGCCGTCTCGGTGTCCGAGACCAAGATCCGCTTCGCCACACCCGACATTACACTGACCTCCAAGGTCATCGACGGCACCTTCCCCGACTATACGCGCGTGATCCCCATGGGGAACACCCGCCGGATGGAAGTCGACGCGGGCGATTTCGCCAAGGCTGTGGACCGCGTGGCGACCGTCTCATCCGAACGCTCCCGCGCGGTGAAGATGGCATTGGACGAAGACCGTCTTGTCCTGTCCGTTAATGCGCCCGACGCTGGCAATGCAGAGGAAGAGTTGGCCGTGGCCTACGGCGACGAAAAGCTGGAGATCGGCTTCAACGCGAAATACCTGCTGGAAATCGCCAGCCAGGTGGACCGCGAGAATGCGGTCTTCATGTTCTCCTCCCCGGCTGAGCCCACGCTGATGCGCGAAGGCAATGACGAAAGCGCGATCTACGTCGTCATGCCGATGCGCGTTTGACGAATGGCCGACGCCTCCGGCGGGCATATTTTTAGAACAAAGATGAGCACGGTGGCGCGATGAGCAGGGTGTTCGTCGCAACACTAGCGCTCTCGCATTTCCGCTCCCATCGCAGGGTACGTCTCGAGTTGGACGGGCGGCCTGTGGCCTTGTTCGGCCCCAACGGGGCGGGCAAAACCAATCTGATGGAAGCGGTGTCGCTGCTGTCCCCCGGGCGCGGTCTGCGTCGCGCCTCCGCCGACGACATCATCCGGCGGCCAGAGGCGATCGGCTGGAAGATCAGCGCCGAAATCGAAGGCGCGGGCATAGGGCACGAGATCGCGCTGACCGCTGAACCCTCCCAAGCGCGTATCACCCAGATCGACGGAAAGAGCGCGCCGCAGGTGGCGCTGGCAAAGCTGCTGCGCATCGTTTGGCTGGTGCCCTCACAAGATCGGCTCTGGATGGAGGGGGCAGATGGGCGGCGACGGTTTCTTGACCGCATTACGCTCAGCTTTCTGCCTGACCATGCCGAGGCTGTGCTGACCTACGAAAAGGCGATGCGCGAACGCAATCGCCTGCTCAAGGACGATATCCGCGACCCGGCCTGGTACCGCGCGCTGGAAGCTCAGATGGCCGAAACCGGCATTCGGATTGTGGAAGGCCGTGAACTCGCCCTGAACCGCATCGCGGCCGCGCAGAACGATGCCGCAACCGCCTTTCCAGCCGCAGACCTCAATATCGAGGTCGAAACACCCTGCCGCAGCGTGGCGGATTTTGAGGCCGCCTTCGCCGACTCTCGCCCCCGCGACATTGCCGCCGGGCGCACCCTTGTCGGCCCTCACCGCGCGGATATGGCCGCCATCTATCGCGACAAGGGTGTCGCTGCCAAACAATGCTCAACGGGTGAGCAGAAGGCGCTGCTGATCTCGCTCATCCTTGCCAATGCCCGCGCCCTCAAGGCCGAGACCGGAACGGCGCCTTTGGTTCTGCTGGACGAGGTCGCGGCGCATCTGGACGCAGATCGTCGCGCTTCACTGTTTGATGAGATCTGCGCGCTCGAGGCACAGGCATGGATGACCGGGACTGGCCCAGAATTATTCACCGAGCTTGGGCCGCGTGCGCAGACTTTTTCGGTTTACGACGGGGTCGACGGCAGTGGCGTGGATGAAGTCAGCTTGACGTGAAACCACCCAAGGCCAGGATTCAACTCGCGTGCGCCAATACGAAGGGCGCGCGCGGGGCCGTTGGCTGCTCCATCGGCCGGTCCTTTACTGCGTCGACACCTTGCAGCAACTCCTCGACGAGGAAGGCAATCAATTGCTGGCGGTTGGCAAAGCCCGACTTGCGGTAGATCGCATTCATCTGGCTTTTCACCGTGGCGGCTGACGTCCCGCGCAACGCGCCAATCTCGGCGTTCGAAAAGCCCTTCATGGCGTAAATCGCAATCTCGGATTCCGATGTGGACAGGTCCCAATCTCGGAACAGCGCTTCCACCTGAAGCTGGTAGTTTCCGGAAACCGCGCCAATTTGCTGGTCGAGCCGCTCGATCACCGCTTGGTTGCGGCGGATGAACAGCACCGTGATCGCGGGTCCCAAGGTCAGGCTAATGCTGGCCAGGATCATGACGCTCTCCTCAACCACAAATGGCAAGTGCTGCGCGCCAGAGGTCAGCGATCCACGGAGAAGGCTGGCAAGGAAGATTGCCGAACAGGCCAATTGAAACCCGAGAATCGCGAACATGAACAACCGATGTGCAGCTGCATTCATGGGGTCAGACTCCTCGACCGCTGTGTGTATTCGCGGCCATTGCGCCGCAAAATGTCGTGCTCAAACGTCATTCCACTCATCGATTCTTTCGGGCACCGGAGATCTGCCGGATCTCTGTATGGACGGCACATTTTCTTAATCTTCCGTTAAACACTCGCATCCTAATTGGGCGGAGATATGGCGGATCTGTGTTGACCCCAAAACGCACGATAAAACACAATTTTCACCATAAAAATAAGCGCCTTCTACCCTAGGGTGGACCGTGTAGATGCAGGCTCGGAAAAGGGCGCAATATGGCAGAACTTGGGCGCCAAGGCCGATCTCGACACTCCGTTCGGGCCGCTTACCAACCCAGGGTGTAAACCGCTCTTTTCGACCATGGGGGCAATACCCCACCCGGCCTTCAACAGCGAAAGTGGCCTCAATCTGCAGCTGCCCCGTCTGCACGGCATAGTACCAACGAAGGTCCCAACATGTTCGATCTTGCTTTCGACCGCCAAGAATGGTCACCGAGCGCAATCGCCGATGACCGCAAATCCTCGGTCACCCAGTCTGAGCTCAAATCCATGTTCCAGGATGTGCTTCAGAAAGCACCCAGCCTCGACGATTTCTGCATCCCCGCAGTGACCGCGTCCCCGACGGAGCGCCTCGCAAGGATTGCGCGGCGTCGTCGCCTCGAGGCGCTTGCAGCCCATTACAACGCCAAACTTGAAGCCGTGCGCCGCGAAGACGCCGAGATGCTGGCCAAGGCGCAGGCCTTCTTCGAACAACCGGCGCTGACCGAAACAGCACACTGATATCAGAACTCCAGTAGGCTTTCCGGCTACATGGCAGCCAGCGCGGAAGGCGGAAAAAACGGTGCACATCGTGCCCCGTTTTTTTGTGTCCGCAGGGGGCCGGTTCCCTATTGCACTGGGCCTGCTGCACTTCCCCCAAATCTTGTGCCAATCGCGTGACATCCTGCCCCGAAATGCGTATATATTGCGCAACAAAACGGGACAAAAATCACATGGCAGAGCAAACCCCGACACCGGAAGATTACGGCGCCGATTCCATCAAGGTTCTCAAAGGCTTGGAGGCGGTTCGAAAGCGCCCAGGCATGTATATCGGCGACACCGACGATGGCTCGGGCCTGCACCACATGGTCTATGAGGTCGTGGACAACGGTATTGATGAGGCTTTGGCCGGCCACGCCGACGCCGTAACCGTCACGATCCACGCCGATAGCAGCGTATCCGTCAGCGACAATGGCCGCGGTATTCCCGTGGGCATTCACGAGGAAGAAGGCGTCTCCGCCGCCGAGGTCATCATGACCCAGCTGCACGCGGGCGGGAAATTCGACAGCAATTCCTACAAAGTCTCCGGCGGACTGCACGGCGTGGGCGTTTCGGTCGTCAACGCGCTTTCCGATTGGCTGGAACTGCGCATCTGGCGCGACGGCAAGGAACACATCGCCCGCTTTGAGCGTGGCGATACCGTCAAGCATCTGGAGGTTGTCGGTGACGCGGGCGGCAAAACTGGCACCGAAGTGCGCTTCATGGCCTCCACATCAACCTTCTCGAACCTCGACTATGTCTTCAAGACGCTCGAAAACCGTCTGCGTGAGCTGGCCTTCCTGAATTCCGGCGTCCGCATCATCTTGCGCGATGAACGACCCGCGGACGCTTTGGAAAGCGATCTCTTCTACGAAGGCGGCGTGCGCGAATTCGTCCGCTACCTCGACCGTTCCAAAACCTCCGCCATGGAAGAGCCGATTTTCATTACCGGTGAAAAGGACGAAATCGGCGTCGAAGTCGCCATGTGGTGGAACGACAGCTACCACGAGACCGTGCTGCCCTTCACCAACAACATCCCGCAGCGCGATGGCGGGACCCATCTGGCGGGCTTTCGCGGCGCGCTGACCCGCACGATCAACCTCTACGCGCAATCCTCTGGCATCGCGAAGAAAGAGAAGGTGAATTTCACCGGCGACGACGCGCGCGAGGGGCTGACTTGCGTGTTGTCCGTGAAAGTGCCCGACCCGAAATTCAGCTCCCAGACCAAAGACAAGCTGGTGTCGTCCGAGGTTCGCCCCGCAGTCGAAGGACTTGTAAACGAGAAGCTTCAGGAATGGTTTGAAGAGCACCCGCAAGAGGCGCGCGTGATCGTCACCAAGATCATCGAGGCCGCCGTCGCCCGCGAAGCCGCCCGCAAGGCGCGCGAACTCACCCGGCGCAAGACGGCGATGGATGTCGCCTCGCTGCCCGGCAAACTGGCCGATTGTCAGGAGAAAGACCCCGCCAAATCCGAAATCTTCCTGGTGGAGGGTGACAGCGCCGGTGGCTCCGCCAAACAGGGCCGCTCGCGCCACAATCAGGCTGTCCTGCCTCTGCGCGGCAAGATCCTGAACGTCGAACGCGCCCGCTTTGATCGGATGCTCGGATCGCAGGAAATCGGCACGCTCATTACCGCGCTCGGCACCGGCATCGGCCGGGATGAGTTCAACATCGAGAAGCTGCGTTACCACAAGATCGTCATCATGACGGATGCCGATGTCGACGGCGCACATATCCGCACGCTGCTGCTGACGTTCTTCTTCCGCCAAATGCCCCAGATCATCGAGGCCGGGAATCTCTACATCGCGCAACCGCCGCTCTACAAAGTCAGCCGCGGCAAGTCCGAGGTCTACCTCAAGGATCAGGCCGCGCTAGAGGATTACCTCGTCGCCCAAGGCATCGAAGGCGCGTCTCTACGCCTGCCCTCCGGCGAGGAGATTGCAGGCCAAGACCTCGCCCGCGTCGTCGAGGGCGCACGCAACTTCAAGCGCATCCTCGATGCCTTCCCCACCCATTACCCCCGCCACATCGTCGAACAGGCCGCCATCGCGGGCGCCTTCGACCCCGGCAAGGCCGACAGCGACTTGCAGGGCGTGGCCGATGACGTGGCCAAACGGCTCGATCTAGTGGCCGTTGAATATGAACGCGGCTGGCAAGGGCGCATCACCCAGGATCATGGCATCCGGCTCAGTCCCGCGTCCTGCGCGGCGTGGAAGAAATCCGCACCCTCGATGGGGCTGTCCTCCGCTCCGGCGAGGCGCGTAAACTCAGCGAAGTCTCCCAAGACACGCGCAGCGTTTATCGCGAGCCCTCAACCCTCGCCCGCAAAGACCGCGAGCAACTGATCCACGGCCCCACGGAACTCCTGCAGGCCATCCTCGACGAAGGCGCCAAGGGCCAGCAAATGCAGCGCTACAAAGGTCTGGGTGAGATGAACCCCGACCAACTTTGGGAAACCACCCTAGATCCAGAGGCACGCACCCTCCTGCAAGTGAAGATCGAGGACCTCGCCGAGGCGGACGACATCTTCACCAAGCTGATGGGCGACGTGGTGGAACCCCGGCGGGAGTTCATTCAGGCGAATGCGCTGAGTGTGGAGAACCTCGACTTCTAGCCATCACCGCGCGGCGCCTCCCACAATGGCCATCATGACCGAACCGTAGGGCGGGACTTGTCTCGCCACACGCGTTACCCTCCCCCAAAACGGAGGCCCCCATATGTCTGACGGTTTCGCCGAGATGATCACCCGCGCCAACGGGTTCTTCACCGACCTGCGCGCAAACAACACCCGCGACTTCTACGAGGCCCACAAAGCCACCTACACTGCGGAGATCAAGAAGCCCGCCGAACTTCTCGCAGACCTCTTCGCCGAAGACCTCGCCAAGCACACCGGCCGCGCCCACAAGCCCAAAGTCTTCCGTATCCACCGTGACGTGCGCTTCTCCAAGGACAAGACGCCGTACAACACGCACCTGCATCTGCTCTGGTCCCAGCCCAGCCAAGCCCCCACGCCCGCGTGGTTCTTCGGTGCCTCGCCCGACTACCTCATCCTCGGCATGGGGCTAATGCATCTCGAAAAAGACAGCCTCACCGCCTACCGCAATATGGTTGACCGTCATGGCGACAACCTGACTGACGCGATGGACGCATCCGGTGCAACGCTCTCCGACTGGGGGCCGGACCCGCTCAAGCGCGTGCCTAAACCGTTCGACCCGGACCATCCCCATGCGGAGCTGCTCAAGCGCAAGGCCTTCGCCCTGTCCGCCGATCTGCCGGGCGGCTGGCAAGAAGCCGGCCTTCTCAAGACGCTCAATGCGATGATTCCACCGCTTCTGCCCGCCTGGAGGATTCTCCACGAGACCTTTCCGGGCTAAGCCGAAAATCCAAGTCGATTCGAATCATTCGTCAGAGGTAAGGCTAGCCTTACCTTAAGGGTCCCTTTATCCGAATCTTTCCCCTTACATGGTCGGCCAAGAACTGCGGGGAAACCTTACCTGCGCCGATGACACCCGATAACATCGCCATTTCATGGCCCTGTCAGAGTGCTATTGGGCAAGTATTTCGACGTTACGTCAGCCGCGTCGAGGTGTATTTTTAATTGTTATTTTTCAGCTACTTAATCCAATGACATCCGATAACATACCCCTGTTATGACCTTTCTTTTCGCTGAAATTGTCTGACGGGGCGGTTGGGGGCCATGTTCTGGTCATCGGCTCAACGGGGCACACCCCCAACCGGGCCAATAACACCTGAACCTGAAACACACACCTGAACCAAAACTTTATTTAAGGACTTCGACCCATGAAATTCGCACTCATCAAAACCGCTGCCGTTTCCGCCACTCTGATGGTTATCGCCGCTTCTTCCGCTTCCGCATGCAGCAACGCTGCTCTGACCCAGTTTGGTTGGGTTAACGGCGCAGGCATCACGCAGCTTGGCGCTTGCAACAACACCAGCGTTTACCAGGACGGCATTGGCAACGAAGCCATCGCCTTCACCGACGGCTTCGGCAACCAGACCGCTATCGGCCAGCAGGGCGTCGGCAACGGCTCCTACACCGAGCAGTATGGCTCCGGTAACGCAGTCGGCACGGCCCAGTTTGGCTTCAACAACACGGCAGACGCCGTTCAGGCCGGCAACGGCAACGCTCTGGGCATCATCCAGGTCGGCAACGGCAACAACGCCACTGCCACTCAGATCGGCAACGGCAACGTCGGCGTGATCATCCAGAACTAAGCCGACACCCTCCGGGGGCGGGATCCCCTTCTCCCCTTCACCCCGCCCCCGGATCCTCATTCCAAGACCAACCAGATTTTTTGAAAAGGACAGGCCAATGACCAAGTTTTCGAAATCCCGCACCGCTCTGGGCCTCGCCGCAATCAGCTCGGCCGTCCTGGGCTGCACCGCGATCTCGGCAGAACCCGCCGACCTGACCCGCGACGCCCATGCCCAAGCCGCAGCACCGGTCGCATGCGTGATCACCGCCGAAGCCCAGGGCTCCATGCTCACGCTGGCCCCCGTCGTTCAGGCATCCGAGGCCGTCTCCGGCATCTACAGCCTGCGCGTTGAAGGCCCCGGCACCCGCCTCAATCAGGGTGGACCCTTCTCGGCCCGCGCCGGTGAGACCGTAACGCTGGGTCGCATGATGACCTCCGGCTCGGCCTCCAGCCTCAACGCGGAACTGACCCTCACCATCGACGGGCGTGAATATCGCTGCCCCGCCGACCTCTAAACACGAAACCCTTTTCCAACCCCTTCAATTTTTCAAACACCACATTTTTCAAAGGAACCAAGCCCATGTTTAAGAAAGTCATTATCGCCGCCACTCTCGCCGCCACCACCGCCGTTGCAGCCCTGCCTGCCGCCGCCCAAGGCCAGATCAGCTTCGGCATCTCGGCCCAGACCCAGGAAGAGCGTGACCTGATCGCGCTGGGTCTGATCGGATACCAGATCGCCAACGGCGGAGACGCGGTTGAGATTCTCACCAACGCAGCCTCGGGTGGTGACATCGGTGTCGTCCATCAGGAAGGCAACGGCCACAACGGCTCCCTCGTACAGGGCGGTGGCGGCAATGCCGGCGGTCTCTTCCAGTTCGGCAACAACACCAACGGCGCCATCGCCCAGAACGGCAACGACGGCGACCTCGTCTTCACCTTCGGCTGGTAAAGCGAACGGTTTTCCCTCGCACCCAGCCCTCAGTTCGGCCCCACGGGAACACTCCTTGGGGGCCGGAACCCCGGACGCCCAATCGACCCTAGCCCCCGTTTCCCCTGCAGGTTGGGCGTCCGGACCACAAAGTTTCAAGAATAGAGAGCGCCAAATCCTCCTCCCTGCCCTCTCTCTCCTCCCCCGGCGCTCTCTCCCCTCCTTCCCGAAAGGGAAGATCTCTGTCCCTCAGACGTGTCCCCAAACTCCCCGGCCCTCAGCGGTCGGGGGCTTTTTTGCGCTCGGTCAGCAGACCGCGCGATGCCACATGAGCCCCGCCGCGCGCCGCTCGCCGCATTCCTTCTGCAGCGTTCACCAGCACACTCTGCAATTCCGCAATCGTGCCCTTCATGCCCTTCTCATGCGTCGAAGGCCTGGGACAGCCGCCCTCGGATGCTCAGCGTCCATGCCGCGACTCGCCGTCTCCTTCGCCGTAGCCCTCGAATCGCTCTACTTCGCAAAACGCCATCGACGGCGAGGCGCGGCGTCTTTCCGATCATCGTGCATCGCTGTCGCGTGGCAGTATGCGCTGGACGCAGCCTGTCCATGGTTGTCTCGCCGACGCTGCCAGTCATGCTCACTCTCGACGTTCTCGGCTTCGGCCTCCGCGACACGTTCAAGCGCCGGCACGTTCGCCACGGGTGATATTGACAGATGTCATGGCATTCCGCGCCAAACCTTCAACGCCTGGATGCGCGCGACCACCTCCGCCGCATGGATGATCGGCCCAGCTGCCAGTTTCACGCTCGCAGGCAGCATCGGCCGCACGCAGTCTTCAACTGGCCGTGCGCTCGCGGTCACATGGGCGTTGGTTTGGCGGGTGGGCCTGCCCCAGACATCACGGCACCCGCACCGCCCAAACCTCCCGTTGACTTAAGCTCCGCGTCAACGGCCTCTGGTTCGCAGCCGCATTCATCTTCTGCGCCTCGATTGCCCATGAGCTCTGCAAGTTCTTGCCGCTCTTCTTCGTGCAAGAAGTCGGCCTGACTTGACTTCGCATCCGGATGCGATTCGGGTGAAAACGCTGGTGCAGATCCTGGCGATAGCCCCAACATCTGGCCTGTTCGCTCGGATAGCCTGATCCATCGTTAAGGATATGCACGCTAATCGCCGTGGTCGCGATCCTAACCTGTCCGCTGTGTAACGCGCCAAGCCAAATCTACCCTCGCGCATTGTTTCCAAGCGTTCGACTCAGCCTATGCGCCAGGATTGGGGCAAAAGTGTGCCCCAAGCCTCTTCGTTCCATCGGAACACGCAAGCCACAACCGTCTCTGGAACGCCTTGATGATCAACCGCCCGCCTCGATGCGCACGTCCCGGCTCATCGCCGAACTCACCGCTTTCGGGCCATTGTCCCACTCTCGTCCGCTGTCGCCGCGTGCGCGATACCGGTGCTGCTCATCGGCATTCAGCAGGGAAAACGCACATAATTTAAGCTGTTCTCCCGCTACCTTGTTAACCAATTTAGGCGGTTCACCGCCCGGCCCGGCGATCTTCGGCAATCCTCTGCCGCTCCCACACGTGCAGCACCCGCCACATTATTCCCCGGGATAGATGCCCTTACCTTCGCTATCGGTGGGGGCATGACACAGGGGTAATGTGACCATGCCTGTTTTCTTGAATCTGAACGCTGGAAATATCTTCGATC
Source organism: Gymnodinialimonas sp. JB5-7 (assembly GCF_055693405.1). Classification (NCBI taxonomy): domain Bacteria; kingdom Pseudomonadati; phylum Pseudomonadota; class Alphaproteobacteria; order Rhodobacterales; family Paracoccaceae; genus Gymnodinialimonas; species Gymnodinialimonas sp. JB5-7. The sequence goes on along the minus strand of NZ_JBVFUX010000012.1, from coordinate 1,226,999 downwards.
CGTCCTTTTGGGCGGCCCAGGATGTGTCTGCAGAAAGCACAATCAACGCCGTAGATGTGCCGGATACCGTGCAGATCATCATGGATGGCACCTCGATCACCTTCATCGACACCACCACAAACACCGCCACGACGTTCGCCGACAGCAACCTTGCGGGCGGCTCTTTCAGCAATTTCGTCGCCTTCCGCGGCAATGACGCCGACAATATCATCGGCGGCTCCGTCGGTCTGGACAGCTTCGGATATGTCGGTGGATCGGGCGACGACACTTTCACCGATGACGGCAGCGATGGCGGCCAAATCGACGGCGGGGGCGGCAACGACACTCTCATCGGCGGCATCGGCAACAACAACATCACTGGCGGCGAAGGCGATGACATCCTGCGGGGCGGGCAAGGCAACAACAATCTGTCCGGCGGGGCGGGGGCCGATACCCTGTTCGGCGAGGACGGCTCCGGCAATCTCGACGGGGGCGAAGGGGACGATCTGATCGTCACATCCGTCAACACAACCTTCGTGCAAGGCGGGTCGGGCGTGAACTCCATGATCATCCCCGAGGGCGCGACCATCTCGCCGTTCTCGCCCACGGGCGGACAAGTCATTGTCACCTTGCCCGATGGCTCCACCCGCCAATTCACCTACCTCAACATCCCGACCGAGAATATTTCGGTCATCTGCCTCGCCGCCGGAACGCGCGTGGCAACAGATCGTGGGCCGGTCGCTGTTGAGCATCTCAAACCCGGCGACACTGTCCTGACCATGACAGATGGGGCCCAGACCCTGCGCTGGGTCGGCCACAAAACCGTGCGGGGCGACGGCCCGCTCGCCCCCATCCGCTTCGCGCCCGGTGCCCTCGACAATGACCGCGCGCTCTACGTCTCGCCGCGCCACCGCATGCTGCTGCAAGACCCGAATTGCGAGATGCTGTTTGAAACCAACGCCGTCCTCTGTGCCGCGGTGCACCTGTGCGACGGCGGCAAGATCCGCCGCTCTCCCCGCCCGCTGGTGACCTATTTCCACCTGATGTTCGATCGCCACCAGATCATCTTTGCGGAGGGCACGCCGTGCGAAAGCCTGTTCGTGGGCGACTACCACATGACCAAGGACAAAGCGCTCTATGACGAGCTGCTCACCCTCTTTCCCGAGCTGGCCGATCCCGCTCATCCCGCGCGCGAACTGTCACATCGGGAGCTTCGCCCGTTCGAGATGGCCGCCCTGCGCGACTTTGAGGACGCCTGACCTTCTTTGTTCCATGAAAATGCAAATCTGTCCCGTCCGCACAGAACCGCGGTCAGCCGGTTTTAATCCTACGGGAGGGCGGGAGGGGCGACGCTGCAAGCGAGCGTCTCCCGTCATCCCCCCAGATGCGTCTCTCCGCGCGCCTTCGCCAATTCGATCTGCCGTTGCCGTTCCCGGAATCGCGCGCGGTCTGCCTCGGAATGCTCGGCCAAGCACAAATGGCACGAAACTCCTTCCTCGAACTCTGCCCGCGCGCGATCCTCGGGCACCAAAGCCCGCCGGCACGCGCGGCACAGGAAATGCTCCGTCTCTTCCAACCCGTGCCCCACGGCCACCCGTTCATCGAACACGAAACATCCGCCCTGCCACAGGCTCTCTTCCTCCGGCACCTCTTCCAGATATTTCAGGATACCGCCCTTCAGGTGGAACACATCCTCCACCCCCTGCGCCTTCAGAAACGCCGTTGATTTCTCGCACCGAATGCCGCCCGTGCAGAACATCGCGATCCGCTTGTTCCCGAACCGCTCCTTGTTCTCGTCCCACCATTTCGGAAAATCCCGAAAGCTCGTCGTCTCGGGGTCCACTGCCCCCTCGAACGTCCCAATCGCCACCTCGTAATCGTTCCGCGTATCAATCACCGCCACATCCGGCGCACTGATCAACGCGTTCCAATCGGCAGGGTCCACATGGGTCCCGACCGAGGTCGGATCCAACCCCGGCGCCCCCATCGTCACGATCTCTTTCTTCAGGCGCACCTTGAGCTTGTTGAACGGAGGCTCGTTCGCATGGCTCTCCTTCCACTCCAACCGCGGCAAACCCCGGCAAAGCCCGAATACGCGCCAGCACCGCATCGATCCCGTCCCGTGACCCCGCAATTGTCCCGTTGATCCCCTCCGGCGCGATCAACAACGAGCCCTTCACCCCAGTCTTGCACGCAACCTCCGCCAACGGTCCCTTCACGGCAGAAGGGTCCGGCACTTTGGCGAAATGGTAGAGGGCAGCAACGGTGAACATGCGGCGCGGCTTAATCGCACGCCTCCGCCCCGTCGCAATCTCGACCTCCCAGCGCATGATCTGTTTGTGCGAATGTCTGCGAGAACCACGTCCCGCTTGGCAACATAATCGCACTGATCGTGTAGGACCACCCTCGATCCGCAAATTCCAATGCTCATTCAAACGCTGCCAAGACGCTTGCTCAGGTCTGCAGCGGTTGACCTGATCTCGTCATCTGGCAGGCCCGGGTCGAACACGACTGAAGCATTGCTAATCGACCTGTAAGCGGATTTCGTCTTGGTCCAGCCAACCAAGCGCCAGTCGGTTAGCGGCGTTCGGCAATGCATCATGTGAAAAGCGCACCCCGCCAGGTCGCAGGACTCGCATCGCACAAAATACTGCAACCGCGATGAGCGGCTCGAGTGCGATTATGCCCGGCTCCGTCTTTCCGGGATCGTCGCAGACACATGGAAATATGCGCCAATGGCGCCGAACAACAGCAGGCAACAGAAGCATCGAAGCCAAGCATCAATGCTTCGTGCCGCGACCGAGATCTCGTCCACGACTATCGTCCACTTCGCACCGCTAGTCGCGCTCCATACGCTTAGAATCTCAGAGCGGCATCAATAGACCACGTTATCCTATGCCCGGAACGGCACGTTCTTTTTCTATCACACCGCCCACTGGCAACAATCCAACCGTCCCGCGCCTTCGGATGCGCTTAGCCGTCCCGGCATCGTACCCGGCCCGCCGCACAGTCTCCATCGTCAGGTCCTCATTCTCCGCCACAAATGTCTCGCTATCTTCGTCGCCCATTCTCTCGGCCACCAGCGACAGGAAAGCCAAAGTCAACGTCGCGTTGAACTTCTCCGGCGCGCCCGCCGCCGTGGCCGACGCCCGGATCCCATCCGCGATAGCGATGCGCCGCCTCGAAGAACTCCCACCGCCGCAAGCGCTGCATGGGCGGTCCCCAGATGATCCGCATGGCTGAACCCGGTGCACGGGATCTCCCCGGACAGGATCGTATCGAGCATGTGGTCGTAACTCACTGAAACTCCTCCTCCAGCCCATGGGCGTCAGCCGAGGTCAGCTCCAACCCATAGACCTCTCGCAACGCCTCGATCTTCCCACGCGTCTCCTCGCCGAACACCAGCTTTCCGTCGAACGCGTGCAGCGCCATGCACTCCACCAACTCGCTCATGGAAATATCCAGATATTCCGCCGTGCCCTTCAGCACCTTCACCATGCGCTTTTCCAACCGCAGGCCCGTCTGCATTCGTTCGATCTTTTTCATGGTGCCATGGTAAGATGATTCGTGTCGTGACAACAAGACAACAGATTGCGCCCACTCATCCAAAGCGTAAAAAGCGTAAATTGCCGGTCAAAGGAGCAACCCCATGACCCAAGCCCTCCTCGTCATCGACGTGCAAAATGACTTCTGCCCCGGCGGCGCACTTGCCGTGCCCGAAGGCGACGTGATCGTCCCCGGCATCAACGCCCTCATGGCCGATTTCCCTGCCGTCATCCTGACGCAGGATTGGCACCCGGCGGGCCATTCCTCCTTCGCCTCCACCCACAATGCCGAACCCATGAGCCTGACCGAAATGCCCTACGGCCCCCAGGTCCTCTGGCCCGACCACTGCATCCAGGGTTCCATCGGCGCGCAGTTCCACCCTGACCTCACTCACCCACCGCGCCGACCTTATCATCCGCAAGGGCTACAACCCCGCGATCGACAGCTATTCCGCGTTTTTTGAGAACGACCACAAAACGCCCACCGGCCTCGAAGGCTACCTGCAGACGCGCGGCATTACCGACCTGACGCTTGTTGGCCTCGCCACCGATTTCTGCGTGAACTTCTCCGCCGTCGATGCCGCAAAGCTCGGCTTCACCGTCACCGTCCGCACGGATCTTTGCCGCGCAATCGACTTCAATGGCTCCCTCGCAGCCGCGCATGAAGGCATGCAAGCAGAGGGCGTGAACCTTGAGGCATAAGGCAACCGCAGTCCTGTTGGCAGCATCCATGGCAACGCCGCTGTCCGCGACCACCTTTACCTGCCAACCAAGCGACGTGATCTCATTCCGCGGTGATCCGGAGTTCGTGAACAGTCGGATGGAGATGATCTACCTCCTCACCCCAAACGGGCAGGCTTTGGGTGTCACCGTCGATGTGCAGGGCGACGACAGATGGCAGTTCGAAGAGGACTACATCCTCCTCCGCGAAACCGAAGAGGGGAGGCCCACTGGATCCGCACCAATGCAGCCAATAACGGCCAACTTGCCCTGCCAACAAACGCCACACTGATGGCACTGCCAGAGGGCGAAACCTTCCGTGCAACTGTGCTGATGCAAGGCACAGATTTCGTGAACGCGACGCTCTATTCCTGCATGCATTCAGGGGCCTAAAGCGCCGCGCCCCAATCGATCGATCAAAGTGGTGTCGTGGCGCAAAATCCTATGCTAGCAAATCCACGGATTTCCGGCGATGGCGTCGCCGGTACGGGCCGTCCCAATCCTTTCACCCTCCTGCACGCCGGGACATCTGATCGGGAGATTGGACAGGTCCCTCTCCCCCTGTACGCGAAGGAGAGCTCCATGGCTTGGTCGCCCGACACAACAATCGTCAACAGCTGGAACGAATGGGATCCTTTGCGCCACGTCATCGTGGGCCGGGCTGATGATTGCCACATCCCGCCCGAAGAACCCGCGCTCGACGCCAAGGTGCCTGAGGACAGCGACATGCGCGGCCAGTGGGGCCGCCGTCCGCAGGAGACGATTGATCGCGCGAACGAGCTTGCTGGACAAGTTTCGCCAAACAGCTCGACCGACCGCGGCATCCGTGTCGATCGCCCCGACATCTATCGAGCACTCGCTCGCCTGTCAACAACGCCCGATTTCCATACCGACAGTCAGTTCGGCTGCATGCCGCCCCGCGACGTGCTCCTGACTGTCGGTTCAGAAATTCTTGAAGCAACGATGTCGTATCGCTGCCGCTGGTTCGAATACCTCAACTACCGTCCTCTCATGCAAAAATACTGGGAGGAAGACCCCAATTTCCGGCATGAGGCCGCGCCCAAGCCCCGCTTAACCGATGCCGATTACCACCCCGACTACCTCAGTCGGACAAAATCGGCGTCGAAAAGCGCCTTCAATGGGCGGCTGAGAAGTTCTTCGTCACGACCGAAGAAGAACCCCTGTTCGACGCCGCTGACGTCCTCCGTTTCGGCCGCGACCTCGTCGTGCAGCACGGCTTCACCACCAACCTCAAGGGCATCGAATGGCTCGCGCGCCACTTCCCCGATCACCGCGTGCACACGGTGAACTTCCCCGGCGACCCCTACCCGATCCACATCGATGCGACCTTCACGCCGCTGCGCCCGGGCCTGATCCTCAACAACCCGCAGCGCCGCCTCCCCGAAGATCAGCGCAAGCTGTTCAACGACAACGATTGGGAAATCGTCGACGCCGCGCAGCCCGCCCACAACGCACCCCCGCCGCTCTGCTATTCCTCCACCTGGCTTTCCATGAACGTCCTCGTCCTCGACCCAAAAACCGTCTGCGTCGAGGCGTCCGAGGTCTACCAGATGGAACAGATGGACAAGCTCGGGATGGAGGTCGTCCCCGTCGACCTCCGCGACGCCTATGCCTTCGGCGGCGGCCTGCATTGCTGCACCGCGGATGTGTATCGTGAGGGCACGCGCGAGGATTATTTCCCAAAACAATAGAAACCGCGCACCTATACCGGGCAACGGGGCCTCTGCTACGCTTCACGCAATTCAGACGATCCATTGCCCGCGAAAGGTCTTTTTGATGCGTGCGTTTTTATTCAGCCTCACCCTGCTGGCGACCTTGCTTCTCCCCGTGCTCGCCGACGCGCAGCAAACCGAAAGCTATACGGGCGGCGCTCACAACGTGACTGTCGGCGTGCGGTCTGCGCTCACCTTCGATCTGACCCGCAACGGCGACGGCACATACGGCCTCACCATCACGTTCGACCATGTGAACCTGTTTGGGGATGTCGTCGCGCGCGGCGCACCACCCTTGACGGACGACAATTATATCGCCTGCGCCGAGGGGCACGAATGCATCCTCTTTGCGGGCACTATCGCGCTCGATAGCCGCTCGGGTTTTGATGACGGCACAACCACGTCTTTCACCATGTCCCTAGACCTCGACGGCAACAGCGGCACCGCGATGGGCGTCTACCATATTGGCCCGCTTCCGGGCTTCACGTTCGAGCAATACGGCACCATCACACTCGCCACCCCGGTCAGCTAAAGGGCGATCACCCCATGTCGATGCGCAGCCCAAGGCTCCCCAAATCGCGCTGGAATCGCCCGGTTAAGCGCAGCCCAGATGCGAAACCGTGTACCGCCCGGAATTGGATGAAAGAACTCGAGCCTCTCGATACCGGCGCCATCGGCGATCTCAATTGGGCCTATAGGTACCACCCAAATGCCGAGGCCACCTATTGCGCCGCATGGCTGTCGCGCGAACGCGCCGACAGTTTCGCCGCGTTCTTCGACCGGACACTTGCCGTGGAAGACCTTGAAGGCAACGTCACACTTCCACCAGACCCGCAGCCCAAGAACCTCGCCACAAATGATATGGCCAAGTTTTACCTGCCCAGTCTCAAAGACGCCCTTAACCTGACCTTCGCGCGTCCCAAACATGCCGTCATCGTTGAGGAGGATTGGAACGTCTTCGACATCCTGTTCGTCGACGAAACCCTTTGGTGGCGCCTCCTCTGGGCAACCGCCGCCTGAACCGGTGCGTAAGGAAAACCTAACCTTTACGTCAACGTCAACTCTGACTTTGCTGTAAAGGCAAGTTCCTTACGAAGATCGCAAACGTGACCCGAACGACCCTTCCCCTCGCCGCCACCGCTGGCATTCCCCTGATCGCCTTTGTTCTCGCCTTTTGGGGCCAGCCCTGGATCTGCACCTGTGGTGAGATCCGGCTTTGGGTCGGCTCCATCTGGGACAGCGGCAATTCCCAGCACATCGCAGATTGGTACACACTCTCCCACATCCTGCACGGCGTCTTGATCGCGCTCATCGGGCGCCTGGCCTTCCCGCGCCTTGGCTTCAACGTGCTCTTCGCCACCGCCATCATCACCGGCATCGGGTGGGAGGTGATCGAACATACCGATTGGGTTCTCGGCCAGTTCCGCGCCACGACCGTCAACCAGGGCTATACCGGCGACAGCATCCTGAACGCGGTGGCCGACTATGTCTGGATGATGGGCGGCTTCTTTGCCGCCTGGCATTTGCGCGTGCCCGTGACCCTCGCTCTAGTGGCCCTGCTCGAACTCACCGCCGCCTTCATCGGCCGCGACAGCCTCGCCCTGACCACATTGCAACTGGTCTACCCAGTCGAATCCATTGCCAACTGGCAACAGGAACTGAACCCAAACGCCCCCTAAAGCTGCGCGTGGTAGAGGTTCACCTTCGTCCCCGAATGATCCACCGGCCCATAGGCCTCCAACGTGAGCCCCGTCGCCTTCGCCAAGCCGCCATCGCTCGTCACGATCCCTACACGCCAGCCGGCAAACCGCTCCGCCAGCACGCCTCCCAGCGCACCGTAAAGCCCGAACAGAAGCTTCCGGTCCCCGATCCGCCCTCCATAGGGCGGGTTGACCATCACCAGACCAGAGGTCAGGCCCTCGGGCGGCACCAGATCGCTCACCGCCGCGCGTTCAAACGCAACCATACCGGCAACCCCCGCCCGCTCCGCATTTCCGCGCGCGCCGCGAATGGCGCCATCATTGCGATCGAACCCAAAGAACCGCACGCCCCCGGATGCACCATCCCGCCCATCTTTGTTCTTCAAATATGCAAAATCCGCACCCTCAACCCGCGCCATTTGCTCGAAGGCAAAGCTGCGACTGCGCCCCGGAACCAGCCCCATGGCGATCTCGGCGGCCTCCAGCACAAACGTCCCCGACCCGCACATCGGGTCCACCACGGCCTGCGTTCCGTCAAATCCCATGACCCGCAGAAATCCTGCCGCCATCGTCTCCCGCAGCGGGGCCTTGCCGACGAATTCCTTGTGCCCGCGTCGGTGCAGAGCCTCGCCGGTCGTATCCAGACTGATCGTGCACAGATCATCGTTGATCCGCACCTTCACCACGATCTCGGCCTCCTTCGAAATCGCAATCCCCGCCGCTTTCAGCCCGCCCTCCACGCGCTGTACCGCCGCCTTGTTCACGTAGATCTTCGACTTCCGGCAGGTCGCCTCCACCTTCACCGGCACATCATCCCGCAGCCAATCCCGCCAGGCGACCTTCTTCGACCGCTTGTCCAACTGCGCCAGATGCATCGCCCGAAACTCTGCCACCCGCGCCAGCACCCGCACGGCACAGCGCATCTCAACATTCGCGCGCGCGGCTTCGGCCAGCCCGCCATCCACCTCCACGCCGCCGGCCACGCGCCGCACACCATCAAAGCCAAGCGCCAGCGCTTCCTCTTCCAACGGGCCTTCCAGCCCCGGCACCGCAACCAGAAACAATCCGCTCATGACGTCCTCTCGCCCACACCGTCCCCACCAACGCGCTCACGCCGCCCTTGGCAAGGGCTCTCTCGCGGCGCACCCTAATGCAGAACCCACAATCAGCGGCGCAAACCAAGTGATCGAACGCCAACACCCCATCACCTATGCGGTCTGGAGCCTCCTGCTCCTCGTCGCCTTTTGGGGTGTGTTCGAAGCGCAATGGAGCCTCGTCTTCATCGCCCTCATCACCGTGACCCTTACCCTGATCCCCATCCTCAGCAGCCGTTGGACAGGCGTGCGCTTGCCTGCGGGCTTCATTGCCGCCGTCACGATCTTCATCACCGCCACCGTCTTTCTGGGAGAGGCCTTCGATTTCTACGAACGGCTCTGGTGGTGGGATCTTGCCGCCCATTCCGGCTCGGCGGTGGGCTTCGGCATGGTCGGGACCGTGCTGGTCGTCGTCCTCGTACGCGGCGACAAACTCGCGCCCTGTCCCCGCGCCATCGGCGCCCTTTTCGCCTTTTCCTTCGCACTCGCGATCGGCGCGCTGTGGGAAATGTTTGAATATGGCATGGACCAGATCTTCGGCCTCAACATGCAGAAATCCGGTCTCGACGACACGATGGGCGATCTGATGGTGGACGCCGCCGGTGCCGCCGTGGGGGCAACAGCGGGCTACTACTACCTGCGCGGCTGGACCGATGGCCGCCTCTCCCGCGCCGTCGCCCAGTTGGTCGAGGCCGTCACGCGCAAACCGCCCAATTCGGGGCGCTAGGCGGTTGCATCTCGGCACCGGTCTCGCAAAAGTCCCGCCATGACTGATGAGACCTTCCCAGCCCTGAACGAGGCGCAATTCAACGCGCTCGATCCGGCCAAGCTCTTCCCCGAATACGACCCGGCCACACCTCCGCGCTTCCTGATCCTCTACGGGTCCTTGCGCGACGTCTCGTATTCCAAAGCGCTGGCCCACGAATGCGACAGGCTCCTCCGGCGCCTGGGCGCGGAGACGCGGATTTACGACCCCGATGGCCTGCCGCAGCCCGACGGCGCGCCCATGGACCACCCCAAAGTGACGGAACTTCGCGGCAATGCGGAATGGTGCGACGGTTTCGTCTGGGTCTCCCCGAACGCCATGGGGCAATGACCGGCATCATGAAAAGCCAGATCGACTGGATTCCCCTGTCGATGGGCGGGGTGCGGCCCACGCAGGGCAAGACGCTGGCGGTCCTGCAAGTCAACGGCGGCAGCCAAAGCTTCAACACCGTCAACCAACTCCGCATCCTCGGCCGCTGGATGCGCCTTGTGACCATTCCGAACCAAAGCTCCGTCCCAATGGCATGGGACCAGTTCAAGGATGGGCGCATGAAGCCCTCGCCCCTCTACAATCGCGTCGTCGACGTGATGGAGGAGTTGGTGAAATTCACCCACCTCACCCGCTCCAACCGCGACTACCTTCTGGATCGCTATTCCGAGCGGGTGGAAAGCCACGAAAAACTCAGCAAGCGGGTCAATACACCCAAAGCGGGCTAGATCACGGGGCGTTCGCCCAACATGGCGAGCACAGCGCGCGCGCTGCGGTCCAGATCTTCAGCTGGCACCTGAGCGCGCGCCAAAATGCGCAGCCCGACATATTGCGTCTGCAAGACACGCGCCATCGGTTCGCTTTGCGCCGGTGACATGAAACAGCCCAGCGCCACCTCAAATGCTTTGCGCATCTCGTCCAACAATCCGTCCACCACTTCGGCAATCTCCGGATCGTCGAACGACGGACCAGCCGCAGCTGAACACAACAAGCACCCGCGCCGATCCCCATTGCGCACCGCATCCGCGACGCTCTCGAAGACGCGCGCGATGCGTTTGCGTCCATCCGGCTCCGCCTCGTCCCGCAAGATCGCAATCGCCGGGGCCACCTGCGCCGCCTCGTAGCGGGCCATCGCCGTCAGGAAGAGCGATTTCTTGTCGTTGAACGCCTTGTAGAGGCTGCCCTTCGTCATCCCCATGCCGTCCAGCAAACAGCGCGATGGATGCACCGTCATAACCGTGTTCCCAGAACACGTTCATCGCGGCCTCGGTGGCCTGCAATTCATCAAACTCTCTGGGGCGCGCCATTTCTGTCTCCTTCAACGCCCGCACATAATATGGAACCGATCAGTCCACAATCACTCTTTTGTGTTTTGTACCGAATGGTTCCTAACTCTAATCATTCTTTTAGACCGGGCGACTCACCGCCCGGCACGCACCACGAAACAAACACTTCGCTCAATCGGAAACAGAAAGAATAACCCATGAAACAGCTCATCTTCGCAGGCTTCGCCCTTGGCATCGCCGCAGCAACCCTCGCAACCGCCGCCTCCGCTGACGGCATCACGGCCACTGGCTCCTTCTCGGGCCTCAGCGATCACATCACCACCGGTGGCGTCTCGATCGTTGAAACCGCAGGCGGCGGCGCCGTCGTCATTCTGGATGCAGATTTCAGCCTCGATGGCGCCCCCGATCCCAGCGTCGGCTTCGGGATCGACGGCGAATATGTCGCCGCCTCCGATCTGGGTGATCTGACCAGCATCAACGGCCTGCAAGCCTATCTCGTGCCCGAGGGCCTGAACCTCGCCGATTTCAACGAGGTCTACATCTGGTGCGATGAATTCTCCGTCCCCCTCGGCGTCGCCGCGCTGTCGAACTCCTGACCCTCCCCTGAAAGGAACGCTCCCATGCGGTTCATCACCAAATCCCTGCACGCCTATCTCGACTACCCCGTCGCCCTTGGCTTGATCATCATACCCTTCATCCTTGGCATCGGCTCCATCAACCCCGTGGCCCTCTACCTCTCCGTCACCACGGGCGTCGCCGCCTTCATCCTGACGCTTCTGACAGATCACCAATTGGGCCTGATCCGCGTGCTGCCCTACAAGCTGCACCTTGCCGTCGACGGCGCCGTGGGCCTTGTCTTCGTCGCAGCCCCGTTCGTCTTCGGCTTCACGGGGATTGAGGCCGCCTACTACTGGATTCTCGGCGCAACCGTTCTGCTGGTGGTCGGCCTGCACAAGCCCGACGACGCAAACGTCACGGCCTAAGCGCGTAAAGGGACGGGCTGGCAAAGGCTGGCCCGTCCCAAAACCTTACTGCCGCACGCAAGGCAGCAACGCGATGCCGGGTGGGGTGGGAAGCTCAAGCGGCTCCCCCAAACCCATATAGTCGGTCAACCGCACAGCAGATCCGTAATTGCCCTGTTGTCCCGTCACCGCAATGGCATTGGGATTTCTGGACGTGCCATAAGTCCCGGGGTCTCCCGGGGTGCTCCCCGTTGGAAGGCGCAGCGGCTGGCGCGGCAGGGCCTCGCGCGGGATCTCTACACTATCCGCACCGACCTCCGCACCGATCCCATCCATCGCGCCGACGGCCACGCGCCCCCCGGCCAGCCCCTCGTGCAGCCGCCATCCCGCCGGGCACGCCTCCAACGCAAACATCGAAACCTGCCCCGCAGGCACCGCCGCCTCGACGCGCGCGGCATAATCCGCCGAAATCCGCGCCTCCATCTCCGCCACCAAATCTCGCGCCACATAGCTGTAGGGCACTTCCCGCGACGGCCCATTGGGCGAGGTAAAGCGGAACGTCCCGCCCGCCGCCGTCTGACCACCAGGCAATTCACAGGTGATGGACCGCTCGCCGCTAAACTCGATGGTGTTCTCCCGGCTGATCGGATCCGTGTCCGAGGCATCGCCAAAGCAGGCAATCGGATCACCCGACATGCCCGAAAGCGTCACCGTGCGCGGGCCAGAGCTTCCCGCTTCATACCGGAACTGCACCGTGAACCGTTCCAGTACGCCGGTCTCGCTCAGCTCACCGGTCAGGAAGGTCTGGCCCGCGCCGACCAAAGTGGCCACACACTCATTGTACTGCTGCGTCACCCCCGCGCCGGATGAGATAAACGTATCGGTTTCCAGAAAATCCGAAAACGCGCTGGAGCCCTGATCGCAGACATTGCGAAACCATTCCTCCGTTGTGCCGCTAGTGTTGTCATAGCTTAACCCGCCTGAGCCCGAATTCCGCCCCCGCTGCATCGCGCCCTGAAACCCGAAACTCGTGCTTTCAAACGCCGCACTCAACGATCCCTCCTGCGAACAGAAACTGCTGAATTCGTTCATGATCGTCTGGCGCGTCTCACTGACCGAGGATCGGTCGATCAACTCCGCGTCCAAAAGGCCGGTGCAGCGGTCAATCGCCGTCTGCCCAAAGGCCGCAGTCGTCGTCATGGAAAGGAGGGCGATCAGGTAAACGGGGCGCATGGGAAAGGGTCCTTCAACAAGCTTGCAGTGCGTTCTGCCTAGCTTTGCACGAACGCCAAGTCTTTGGGGCAATATCCCCATGTGAACGATGATTTTTTCCCGCTCGCCGCAAACCGAAAAAGGCCGCAGGGTCCCCCGCGGCCTCTCCCAATCCCAGATCAGCTCGCCTTAGTGCGTGAACTTCTTGATCTCACCCGACTTCAGCCGTGCGCTGTAAGACGTCAACTCGGCCTTTACGACCCGCATCAGGAAGTAGAGGCAGAAGATGTTGACCACAGCCATCGCAAAGATCGCAGCGTCCGAGAAGTCGATGACAGGCCCAAGGCTCGCAGCTGCACCGATGACGATGAAGACGCAGAAGATCAGCTTGAAGATCAGCTCCGTCGTCTTGCCTTCGCCAAACAGATAGGTCCACGCCTTCAACCCATAGTAGGACCATGAGATCATGGTCGAGAAGGCGAACAACACCACCGCCAGAACCAGCACATAGGGGAACCACGATATCGCGGACCCGAACGCCGCCGAGGTCAGCGCGACACCGCTATTGCCGTCGACCGTGGCCACCGCGGTGCCCGCTTCGTTCAGCATGTAAAGGCCGGTGGCTTCATCGATCAGAAGCTGCTGGCTGATGATGATCACCAACGCGGTCATGGTGCAGATCACGACGGTGTCGATCAGCGGCTCCAACAGAGAAACGAAGCCCTCGGTGATGGGTTCGTTCGTCTTCACGGCCGAGTGCGCAATCGCCGCCGAACCCACGCCCGCCTCGTTCGAGAACGCCGCGCGCCGGAAGCCCTGGATCAGCGCGCCGATCAAGCCACCGGCAACGCCAAGGCCCGTGAAGGCGCCGACGAAGATCTGGCCAAAGGCCCAGCCGATCATGTCGTAGTTGACGATGATCACGACCAGTGCGGCGCCGACATAAAGGATGCCCATGAACGGCACGACCTTCTCTGTCACCTTGGCGATGGATTTGATCCCGCCCACGATGACCGCAAAGACAATGGCCGCGAAGACAAGGCCGGTGATCCAGCCGGGATAATCGCCCGTGATCTGAGTGATCTGCGCATGGGCCTGGTTGGCCTGGAACATGTTGCCCCCGCCCAGCGCCCCCAGGATACAGAAGATCGAAAACAGCACGGCCAGGATCTTGCCGCCCGGAAGGCCCAACTCCTTGAACCCTTTCGAGATGTAGTACATCGGCCCACCCGAAACGGTCCCGTCCGGGTATTCGTTGCGGTATTTCACGCCCAACGTGCATTCGGTGAACTTGGACGCCATGCCCAGAAGGCCCGCCAGGATCATCCAGAATGTCGCTCCCGGCCCACCAATGCCCACGGCAACGGCAACGCCCGCGATGTTGCCCAGGCCAACCGTGCCCGACAGCGCGGTCGCCAGCGCCTGGAAGTGGCTGACCTCACCTGCATTGTTCGGGTCGCTGTAATCGCCTTTGACCAAAGCAATCGCATGGCCGAAGAAGCGGAATTGCACGGCGGCGAAGTAGATCGTGAACACGGTCGCCCCCACGACCAGCCACAGCACGATCCAGCTGAAATTGGTGCCCGGAATGGGCGCAAAGATGAAGCTCACGAACCAGCCTGTCGCATTTGCAAAGGCCGCGTTCACACGCTCATCAAGCGTGGTTGCTGCCTGTTGCGCGAAGGACGGCAGGGCGACGGCCAGATAGGCCACGATCGCCAGTAGAACAGAATGATAGCTTTCTCATGGTCCCGGCTCCTTACGCGACGACGGTGACGGGAACGCGCGCGTTCATCACCAGATTGGCAGTTGAGCTTCCAAAGATGCGCGAGGAAAAGCCCCCGGCACTGGAGCGCGCGACGATGATTTGAGTCGCCCCTTCGCTATGGGCGACCGCGTCAATCGTGTCGGCCACATCCCCGTGGCGCACGATGGCACGCGCGTCATGCCCCGCCGCTTTCAACGACGCGACGGCAGGCTCCACCACCCGCTCCATCGCAATCGCAATCTCTTCCTCACGCCGCTTGTGCCGCTGCTCATTCTCTTCCGCCGTCTGGAACGAGAAAGGCGACCATTCGATCACGTAGACGACGATCAGCTCGCACGCCTCGCTGGCCTTGGCGATACTCCTGGCAAAGTCGAGGGCTTTCTTCCCCGAGCTTTGGCCATCAAGTCCGATGACTAATTTCATGATGCTGTCCCCCGCGTCTGTTGCGATTGTCTGTGTCGTGACACCGGGCTTGGCGAGCGTGTGCCTCTGCCTCGGGCCACATGCATCAACGCTAGTCACGGCTCGAAAACCGATCCATTCATTTCTCGCGAAACCGAAAAATAGGGCAAAAACCCCGAAAAACCGGCAGCAAATGGCCCATTCGCAACGCCGTTGCGTGCAAAACAGGCGGCTTGCCCCGGCCCGCAGCTCTTGCTCTAAACACCCTGCAACCGGAGAGAGAGCTTATGGTCGACATCGCCACCCGCGTCTGGAACCACAAATGGAAGATCGACCCGATCGTCCGGTCCCTCATCGACACTGATTTCTACAAACTCCTGATGTGCCAGTCGGTCTTCCGCAACAAACCCGACACCCAGGTCACGTTCTCCCTCATCAACCGCACAACCCGGATCCCCCTCGCCGACCTGATCGACGAAGGCGAGTTGCGCGAACAACTCGACCACATCCGCACCCTCCGCCTCACCCGCGGCGAGTCCACCTGGATGCGCGGCAACACCTTCTACGGCAAACGCCAGATGTTCTCGCCCGCCTTCATGGAGTGGTTCGAGGACCTGCAACTTGCCGCCCTACCACCTGGAACGCGTGGGCGATCAGTACGAACTCACCTTCGAAGGCAGCTGGCCCGAAGTCATGCTCTGGGAAATCCCCGCCCTCTCCGTCCTCATGGAACTCCGCGGCCGCGCCGTCCTCAACCGCATGGGCAAATTCGAGCTGCAGGTCCTCTACGCCCGCGCCATGACCAAGCTCTGGGAAAAGATCGAACGCCTGCAGCAAACCCCCGACCTCCGCATCGCCGATTTCGGCACCCGCCGCCGCCACTCCTTCCTCTGGCAGGATTGGGCCGTCCAAGCCATGCGCGAGGGCCTCGGCGACAGCTTCGCGGGCACCTCCAACTGCCTCATCGCCAAGAACCGCGATCTGGAGGCCATCGGCACCAACGCCCACGAACTCCCCATGGTCTACGCCGCCCTCGCCCCCGATGACGCCGCACTCGCCAACGCCCCCTATGACGTGCTCTCCGACTGGCACGAGGAGCACGACGGCAACCTCCGCATCATCCTCCCCGACACCTACGGCACCAACGGCTTCCTGGAAAACGCCCCCGACTGGCTCGCCGGCTGGACCGGCATCCGCATCGACAGCGGCGACCCCGCCACCGGAGCCAAGACCGCGATTGACTGGTGGAAAAGCCGCGGCGAAGACCCCCGCGAAAAACTGGTGATCTTCTCCGACGGGCTGGACGTCGACAAGATCGAGACCCTCCACAAACAATTCGCCGGCCGCGTCCGCGTCAGCTTCGGCTGGGGCACTCTGCTGACAAATGACTTCCGGGGGCTGGTGGACGACGACGCCCTGGCGCCGTTCTCACTGGTCTGCAAAGCTGTGGCGGCGAACGGGAAAGCGACCGTCAAGCTGAGCGACAACCCCGAAAAGGCCATGGGGCCGGGGGACGAGATCGAGCGCTACAAGCGGGTGTTTGGGGTTGGGGAGCAGGAGAGGGTGGAGGTGGTGGTTTAGGCGAGTTAAAGAAAGTACGTTGTTTTTTATGAATTTTTCAAGTCTTGTATTGTTACTGAACGCGATTCACGAATTGTGTCAGTACTTGCAAAGTAGGAAAAGTGTGCGCACATAGGGTGCAATACGGCTGTCCCCTCTGTTGCCTCGGCACAAGGGATGGCCTTTTTTGTACTCTAAACCGTACCTCACAATCGAACAGCAGATCCAACTCCTCAGGGATAGGGGTATGCAAATCGACGATGTTGCCAAAGCTTCGGAATACCTCCAGCGCATTGGCTACTATCGATTGAGTGCGTATTGGCACCCTATGAGGGAAAGGCACGCGCAAACAGGCGAGGTTCTCGACAACTTCCTTGAGGGAACCACCTTCAAAGAAGCAACCGACCTTTACACTTTTGATGGTCGATTGCGCCTAATCATGTTGGATGCTCTGGAGCGGCTTGAGGTCTCTCTCAGAACGGAAGTTGCCTTGGCTCTTGGAAGTCATGATCCGAAAGCACATAGAGACTTAAAGCATTTTAGGGGAGATTTCGCCAAACCACGCACAAGGGGTGGCCCGACCAAACACAGGGAATGGCTTCAGCGTCTAGATAGGCGAGCCAGCGAATCCAAAGACCAGTTCGCGAAGCATTTTAGGACAAAATATCCAAACGACGATATGCCCGTTTGGATTGCTGTCGAACTGCTGGACTTCGGTCCGTTGTCTCATCTCATTTATGGCATGACTAATGTTGACCTCATGAAGATTGGGACGAATTACAACGGCATAAAGCCCAATTACCTTCGGTCATGGTCGCATTCACTTTCGTTTACACGAAACATCTGTGCGCACCATGCTCGCTTATGGAATAAGCCCTTGATCAACCAGCCAACACTGGTCGGGATTGACCTACCGGGTCCTTTGAAGCACCTTCAATCCATCCCCGATGTGAACCAACGTCTCTATTCGGTTGCTTCAATCGCAAGGTTCATGCTTCTGAGCGCCAACCCGAGAACCTCTTGGAAGCACCGGTTCGTAAACCATATCGCCACATTCCCTGCCTCCCCGCGGTTGACTCTCTTGTCAGCGGGTTTTCCGGCAAATTGGCGGGAAAACGAACTTTGGGAAGGTTGAGAAACTGAGCTTGAAAAAGAAGCAAACCATCCTCTCGACTTACATACATCCGCTGATGCAGCACCCGCACCACCGTCACCACAGCATCGTCCTCGCGGAAGAACACCACATGGCTCCCCGCCAGCGTCCGCCGCAGCCCCGGCGTCACCAGCCGTAGGGCGGGGCTTGTCCAGCCGCGCCTCCCTCCTGCGGGTTGAACCCCGCCCTCCTCACTCCTCCCCCACCGCCCCCCGCAGCGCCTTCACCTCGCCGCGCCGTTTCTTCGCCTCCACTCGCTTGCGCTTCTGGTTCAGCGACACCCGCGTTGGCCGCCGCTTTTTCGGTGCCACCAGCGCCCGCCGCACAAGCTCCGCCAACCGCTCCCGCGCGATCTCCCTATTCCGAGCCTGGCTCCGCTCCTCCGACACCTGCAACACCACCGCCCCGTCCTTCGTCCACCGCCGCCCCGCGATCCGCCGCAGCCGTGACTTCACCGCGTCGCTCAACGCCGGTGACCGCGCCGCCTCGAACCGCAGCTCGACCGCCGTATTCACCTTGTTCACATTCTGCCCGCCCGGCCCCGAGGCGCGGACGAACTGCTCCGTGATTTCCCAATCCTCGATTGTGATCGTATCCGTCACGCGCAGGGGCATCGCATCCTCATCAAACTCTGCTCAGCTGAGCACATCTAAACCCGTTCAGCTGAACACATTGATATCTGCTCAGATGAACGCATTTTTCGCAAAAACTCTGCTCAAGTGAACGCATCTCCGTTCAGTTGAACGCATATTCCATCGAAAAAGGGCTGCCCGATACGAGCAGCCCTTTCGAAAGTTCAGGAGGTGGGATCGGTTAGGATATACCACCTTGGGATGGGCGCTGCGCCCAAGGGTTTGCCCTAGAGGCGCGCCTCCCAAGTTGTCCCGTCACACTTCTCCAATACCTTTCTAGACACTGGATCACCTCCTTTCGATTGGTTGCTGTTATCCCCAGCCTGCCACAGATTTTGTGGATGTCAAAAGAAATTACGCAACCTGTGCCACAAACCGCCGTGTGATGAGGCGGAAGGGGATCAACGCGATTAAAGCGAGGGCAAGTTTGACACCCCAATCCGCGATGGCGAGGCTGACCCACAAAGCGGCTTCCGGCCCAACGCCCAGGATCGGCAAAACCTCATTCGCCCAGGCCACGTCCCCCGGCAGAACCGTGGTCAAAGCGCCCGAGAACGCGATGAAGAAGAACAGAGCCGTGTCGACGGACTCGACCCAATTAAGCTAGAAATAACAGGCGCTTGCCACCAGTTCCCGTTCCGCAACCGATCGAAGATCGCCACGTCCAGCAACTGCGCCGTCAGGAACGCGATCCCGCTTCCCAGCGCAATACGCAACGTCACCAGAGGCCCAAACTCACCCATGATCTGCGTCCCGATCAGCGAGCACACAACGCCCACCAAAAAGCCAACAAAAACAACGCGCCGGGCCATGGAAGCCCCATAAACGCGGTTCATGATGTCAGTCACAAGGAAGGCAAGCGGGTAGGTGAACGCGCCCCAGGTCAGCCATTGGCCGAAGAGGAATTGCACAAGGATATTCGACGCGACCACGATGGCCGCCATGGCAAGGATGCCGGGCAGAAGCTTAGTCATTGAATTTCTTCCGTTTTTACAAGGTAGTCGGAGACTTGGCGCATCAGCGCAGGCGCGCCGGATACGCTGGATTCACAGGGCTGTAAAGCCCCTCAGCCCATCACCGCTGCCATTGCACGCGCGACGTGAGGAATGGCCTCGGCCCGCAGCCCCGCGACGTTCATCCGCCCATCACCCACCACATAGACCGCGTGATCGTCGCGCAGCGCCGCGACCTCCTCTGGCGTCGCCCCGATCAACGAGAACATCCCTCGATGCGCCGCCAGGGCGCCAAATCGGTCCGATCCCGTCTCGGCCCGCAGGGCGTCGGCCAATGCGCGTCGATTGCTTTGGATCGTTTCGCGCATCGTGGTCAGCTCTGCCTCCCACAAACTGCGCAAAGCAGCGTCATGCAGGATCACATGCACAATCCGCGCCCCATGATCCGGCGGAAAGGAATAGACGTTGCGGTTCGTGACCACGAGATGCCCCTGCGTGGCGTCGCGGGTCTGTCCCGCACTCGTCACCACAAAGGCCGCCCCGGCCCGATCGCGATACAGCCCGAAGCTTTTCGAGCAGCTGGCAGCGATCATCACATGCGGCAAACGCTCAGCCAGCAGGCGCGTGCCGGCCATATCCTCGACCAACCCGTCTCCGAACCCCTGATAGGCAACATCGACCAGCGGAATGGCCCCGGTCTTGGCACAAATCGCGACGACCTCTTCCCAATCGGCGAGGCTCAAGTCAGCCCCAGACGGGTTGTGGCAACATCCATGGAGCACGATCACATCGCCTGCCTGCGCGCGGCGTAGATCTTCCAGCATCCCGTACCGATCAAGCCCGTTGGTCGCCCGATCCAGATAGCGATAGGTGCAGCTTTCGAACCCCATGGACGTGGTCATCGCTTCATGGATCGGCCAGCTTGGGTCCGAGACCCACACGCGCGCGCCAGGCGCGTGGGTTCGAACCATCTCGAACAATTGCCGCAGCGCGCTTGTACCACCGACCGTTGCAATCCCGGCAACGCGCCCCTCCGGCACCGCATCGCCCAACAAGAGCTTCCGCATTCCGTCCAAAAAACCCGGGTCGCCCCCAAAGCCCAAATAAGCTTTCGTTGTCTGTGTCTCGATGATCTGACGCTCGGCTCGCGCGACAGCCTCCATCACCGGAGTTTGCCCTTGTGCATCGCGATAAAGGCCTACGAGAAGGTCCACCTTTTCGGGCCTTGGATCCGTCGCAAAGGCGCCGGTCAGGCGAAAGATCTTGTCCGGCTGAGGCGTGTTCAAGGTTTCGAACATAGTCGTTCACCCTTTCCGGTCATAAACAAGGACACGCGTCCGTTCTTCCCGTTGCACCGGCATAAACCCCATCTTCTGGTAGAGCGGCAGAGCCGAAGGATGGTCGAGCGTACAGGTGTTGACTGTCATTTTCTCGACACCGTCACGGTCCCAGCCCATGGCAATCGCCGTTTGCAACAAGGGCCGCCCCAGGCCTGTGCCAACGGCCTGTGGGACAAGGCCGAAATAGGCGAGGTCGCAGACCCCGGCCTCGCGCCAATCGAGCATGAAGAATCCGGCGGGCCAGCCACCTCGGATGGCCGTCCAGATCACCACGTCGGGGTCTCGCACAAAGGCTTGCAAAGCCGCCGGGTCTTCTTCGGCCTGATCGAAGCGATCCTGCCATTCGTATTCCCGCCCAACCGCATCGTAGAGCGACAGGAAATACCACACCGGAGGATCAATCGCGCGTTCCAGACGGATATCGCCGTCAAGCTGCGGGACGGCGAAATCGGGGCGCGTCGTCATCTCAAGATAGGTGATCGTGAAGGGCAGCTCCGTGCCCGCTGGGATCACGCTCATCCGGTTTCGACCGCCAACTGTTCGAACTGACCCCATTCCGCCCAGGAGCCATCGTAGAGCGACACATCGAGGTTGCCGAGACGGGTCAGGCCAAGCATCAGGATCGCCGCCGTCACACCGGAGCCACAAGTGGTGATAATGCGTTTGTCCACATCCACGCCTGCGGCCTCGAACGCAGCGCGCAGGGCGTCACCTTCCTTCATCGTGCCATCGGAGTTGAAAAGGGTCGCGTAGTGGACGTTCTTGGAATTCGGAATGTGACCAGAGCGGAGGCCGTCGCGCGCCTCAGGCTCTTCACCCTTGAAGCGGCCGGGACCCCGCGCATCGACGATCTGCCAATCACCCAATTTGCTGGCCGAGGCCACCTGTGTGACGTCCTTCACCAGATGCGCCTGACGCTGCACCGTCATGTGGCGGTCGCGCACGACGGGCGGCATATCCTCAACCGGATGCTCTTCGGCCTGCCACTTTGGAAAACCACCATCCAGAACGGCAACATCGGTTTTCCCCATCAGGCGGAAGTTCCACCAGACACGGGCGGCAGAGAACAGGCCCGCACCGTCATAGATCACGACCTGATGACCATCGCCCACGCCCATGGCGCGCATCCGCGACATGAACTTCTCGACCGGGGCGACCATGTGCGGCAGCGCGGAACGGGCATCAGAGATTTCATCGATGTCAAAGAAACGCGCGCCGGGGATGTGGGCGGCGCCATATTCCGCTTTCGCGTCGCGGCCCATGTCTGGCAGGTAATAGGACGCGTCGATGACCCGCAGATCAGGATCATTGAGGTGTGCGGCCAACCAATCGGTTGAGACTAAGGTCTTCGGATCGTCACCCATGATAACGCCAGCCATGATGCATCCCCGTCTTCGTTTTGAACAGGATACGCCTACGCCTGCGGGGCCAGCCGTGCAAGTGTTGCCCCAAGGCCTGCGCCTTGGGGCGTGGGGCTATCAGCGCCCGATCATGTTGCGGATGACGCTGACAATCGCGAGGCCCGCACCGCCACCAACGCCACCACCGGCGACCTGCGCCACGATTGCGCCGATATCCATGCCACCGCCAGCGGCCGCCTCTGCCACGCCGCCAAGGCCCACGGCCGAAAGGATGGTACCACCCAAGCCGCCGCCGACGATACCGGCGATAGAGTTGATGATCGTGCCCTGGTTGATCCGAGGTGCCACAGCGCCAGCAGCGTTGCCGCCAACCGCGCCTGCGATCAGTGAGATGATGAGTTCCATGAGTGCTTCCCCTCCTGTTGGGGCCGAGGGTGGCCCCATGGAAGGTGCAGTAACTTGCATAAGAAATGATCGGCAGGGGGAAAGGCTGCCTGTTTTCCCAGCAACGCTAGCCGTTCTGTTTCAGCAAACGCTGCTTCTGCCGGTTCCAATCGCGCTTGGCCGAGGTTTCGCGCTTGTCCTGGTTCTTCTTACCTTTCGCCACGCCGATCTTCATTTTCACGAAGCCCTTGTGGTTGAAGTACATAACCAGCGGCACCAACGTCATGCCTTCGCGTTGCGTGGCATTCCAAAGCCGGGAAAGTTCCCGTTTGGAGGCCAGCAGTTTGCGCCGCCGCTTTTCCTCGTGCTGGAAGGTCTTCGCCTGTTTGTAGGGCGCGATGTAGGAGTTCACGAGCCACAGCTCGCCGTCCTTCACTTCCGCATAGCTCTCCGCGATGTTCGACCCACCCGCGCGTAGGCTTTTGACCTCCGACCCTTCCAGGATCATCCCAACCTCAAGATCGCTTTCGATTGCGTAATCGAAGCGCGCACGCCGGTTTTCAGCGATCACCTTGTAGTTTTCATTGTCAGGTTTCTTGGCCATGCGCTCGCATATAGGCGCTTGCGGCTACGGCTGCCAGCCCGGTGGGACATCGACCGTTGCGATCCATGGCTTGATGTCGAGGACGGGCGTGCCATCCCATGCATCTATGGCGTCGATGCCGATGGTGTGGCCATCGAGCAAGGTAATGACAACGGTCGCCAACGCAATGGGATTTGGGCGGACCGGGCTGCGAAGACTAAAGGTGCCGAGCGGGCCGTCTGCGTGTTTGGGGGATTGGATGGCAAGGTTCCGTTCGCCGCGATCCACCCAATAAAGCAGTTGGACGGCCTGGCCGACCTCAAGCCCAGTCAAAGCTGCGACATAGCCTTCGAGCAGCTCGACGCGGGCACCCTGACTTGTCTCCCGTGCCTGCCGGACGTTCTTGGGGCCGTGCCCGGCCCCCAGTCGCTTCGGATATGACCAATGAAGGTGAGGCTGGCATCCGCCCGATCTGCAGGATCGAATGGGAGCCGTGTTTCGCCCTCACGCAGTGCCATGTCAGTTGATCAGGCCCGCGTGGCGCATCCCTGCTTCGATCTGCGCCTTCGTCTCTGCCGTCACATCGGTCAGCGGCAAGCGCACCTCGTCACTGCAATGCCCCAGAACGGACAGGCCGTACTTTGCCCCGGCAAGGCCAGGTTCAGCGAAGATGGCAGCATGCAGGGGCATAAGACGGTCCTGATACTCCAGCGCCGTTGCGTAGTCGCCGGACAGCGTGGCCGTCTGCATCTCGGCGCACAGCTTTGGCGCGACATTGGCGGTAACGCTGATGCAGCCATGCCCGCCCTGGGCGTTGAAGCCAACAGCGGTTGGGTCCTCACCCGACAGCTGGATGAAGTCCGTTCCGCAGGTCAGGCGTGTCTTTGGCACCCGGCTCAGATCTGCCGTGGCGTCCTTCACGCCAACGATATTGTCGAGCTTCGCCAACTCCCCCATCGTCTCCGGCGTCATGTCGATGACTGAGCGCGGCGGAATGTTGTAGATATAGATCGGGATGCCGACCTCATTCAGCGCGCTGAAATGGGCGATGAGCCCGCGCTGCGTGGGCTTGTTGTAGTAAGGCGTCACCACAAGGGCGGCGTCTGCGCCCACCTCTTTGGCGAATTCGACGAACCGCAGGGCTTCAACCGTGTTGTTCGACCCTGCCCCGGCCATCACGGGAATACGCCCACCAGCCGTTTCCACAACGCAGCGGATCACGGCCTCATGCTCCTCATGGGTCAGGGTTGGGCTTTCACCGGTCGTGCCCACGGGCACAAGGCCGTGCGTGCCTTCCGCCACGTGCCACTCCACCAGACGTTTGAGCGCGTCAAAATCCACTGCACCATTTGCCATCGGAGTGACCAGAGCAACCTGAGAGCCTCGGAACATCACGCGCGTCCTTTGTTTCCATGTGGATTTCATTGCGAAGTGTCGCCCCAATACGCCGCCCACGCGGAATTGCCAAGTTCGTGAGTTGCGTCTGTGGATAACTGCCCTATCCTCCCTGCCCGGGGGATTTGACGAAACTGGAGACGCCGCCACAATGCGACGCCTGATATCCCTGTGCCTGATTGCCGTTCTCGGAACCGCACCCGCGACCCTTTCTGCGCAAACCGACCCCGAGGCTTTGGCCGCCGCGCTGGAGGCCTACAATCGTGGTGATCTAGCCGGTGGGTCTGAAGCGGCACAGAACATCGAAGACCCGATCGCGTTGGATCTGTTGGCGTGGACACGTCTGCGTCGCGGCGAAGGGGATTTCGGGGAATACATATCCTTTGTGGAGCGAAACCCGGATTGGCCGGGTCTGCCCTACCTGCGCCGCCAGGGAGAACCTTCGATCCCAGACGGAGGCGATCCACAGAACGTGCTGGACTTCTTTGCGGATGAATTGCCGCAAACGGGCGCAGGCGCGCTCGCCTATGCCCGCGCCTTGGAAGAGACCGGCAATCGCGCCGCTGCCGAGGCAGAGGTTATTCGCGCCTGGACCTCACTTGTGATGACGGGACCGCACGCGCAGGCACTGAACCGCGCCTATGGCTCCATCCTGACACAAGACCATCATATCGCGCGCCTTGATCATCTGCTGTGGGAAAATGCAGAGGATCGCGCCCGCGCCATGTTCTCGCTGGTGCCTGAAGGTTGGGTTGCGATGGCCGAGGCCCGCCTTGCGCTGCGCGACCGACGCGCCGGTGTGAATGAATTGATCGACCGTGTGCCTACCTCGCTGCAAAGCCATCCGGGCCTGTCTTATGAACGCTTCCTCTGGCGCATGGCCGAAGGGTATTGGGACACGGCTGCCGAATTGATGATGGAACATTCCGAAAGCGCCGATGGATTGGGGCGCCCCGAGGCTTGGGGCCGGCGCAGGTCTGATCTGGCACGGGATGTCATGCGGGAAGGCAACCACGAAGCCTGTTATCGCTTTGCCTCCTCCCACCGCATTGACGCGTCTGTCGATTATCGTCGTTTCTCCGATCTGGAATGGATCGCTGGGTATTGCGCGTTCCAGCTTGGCAATTACGACCGCGCCATCGCGCATTTTGGCGATTTCCGGGAAGTTGTGTTCTCTCCCATCTCGGTCGGCCGGGCAGGCTATTGGCTTGGGCGTGCCCATGAGGCCGCCGGGAACGCAGAAGCGGCGGCTGAGGCCTATGCCCTTGGGGCGCAGTACCAGTCCAGCTTCTATGGTCAGCTGGCGCAGGAGCGTGGCGGTTACCCTGTGAACCCCGAATTCCTGGGCGACCGCGACTACGGGAATTGGGCAACGGCCGAGTTCACGAACCTGCCCGTCTTCCATGCCGCAATGCTGCTTTACACGGCTGATCAGCGCGCACTGGCCGAACGGTTCTTCACCCACATCACGGAAGGTCTGGACGAGCGCGAGGCAGGTATGATGGGCGATCTGATGCTGGATCTGGGAGAGCCGCATTTCGCCCTCGTCGTGGCCAAACGCGCCGCGCAATCAGGGCATGAGATCTTCCGGGCTTACTATCCACTGGCCGATCTTGAGGACGTTTCGCTGCCCATCCCACGTGCCTTTGCCCTGTCCATCGCGCGCCGCGAAAGTGAGTTTGACCCAGTTGTTGAATCCGGGGCCGGTGCCCTGGGGCTGATGCAGGTCATGCCTGCCACTGGCCAGGATTCGGCGGGCGAACTTGGCATCGACTTTTCGCTTTCCCGTCTGCGCAACGATCCCGCCTATAACGTGCTGCTGGGATCGAACTACATTGCCGGACTGCTGGAAGCCTACGATGAAAACCCGATCCTTGTATCGGTCGGCTATAACGCAGGCCCTGGTCGCGTGCGGTCCTGGGTGGATCGGTTCGGGGATCCGCGTGACGCCGAAGACATCATCGATTGGATCGAAGATGTCCCCTTCTCGGAGACACGCAATTACATCATGCGTGTGATCGAAAGCCTGCCCATCTACGAGGCACAATTGACCGGCGAACTGCCCACCCTCGGGCTGAGTGAACGCCTGCGGCAGTAAGGCTGGGTGGACGTTCCAGCGGTTTGCGATAGGTAAGTCCTATGGATTGGTCTGTGTTCCTTTTGTTTCTTGGCGCCTGCTGCGCCGCTGCCGCGACCGGGTCGATGTTTCCGCCCGGGCCATGGTACCGCGCATTATCGAAGCCAAGCTGGACCCCGCCCGATTGGTTGTTTCCCGTCGCCTGGACGATCCTCTACATCGCCTCCGCCGTTGCGGCCGCGCGCGTTGCGGTGTTGGACGGTAACGCCCACGCCATGGGGTTCTGGGCCATGCAGATTGCCCTGAACACCTTGTGGACGCCCGTGTTCTTCGGGTTGGAGCGGATCAGGGCCGGCATGGTCGTGCTGGTCTTGCTTTGGCTGGCAGTATGCGGCGCCATGATAAGCTTCTTCGCGCTTGATGCTTTGGCGGGCTGGTTGATGGCACCCTACCTTCTGTGGGTTACGGTTGCCGGAGCGCTGAACCTTGCTGTTTGGCGGCTTAACCCCAGGCAGGCATCCGGCGAGTCGGCCTGAGCCGCACCGAATCTTCCAAATATTTCAAACCCCATGCCCGTTTCTCACGCCCCCGCGACTGGCGTTCACGCGGGCGTGGGGTTCGTGCAGGGCCTGAGCATGTCTGTGCACATACGCACCTATATCCGCTATTTCTCGCGCTTCCGTGTATGGAATGCGAGGCCACTCCCCCTCATATTCATCTCATCGGACGGCCACAGAGGCTCTCCACCGAAACCAAACCAACCCCGGGCCCCCTCCCAAATCAGGCCCACACACACAAAACTGAGTAGGACCAGTACAATGAAAAAGATCGCTCTTATCGCCGCCGTCGCCGCTACCGTTGCCGCCCCGGCCTTCGCCCAATCCGCAGCCTCCGTCGCCGCGATCCAGCACTTCAACCTGTCTGAAGACAGCGCGCTGGAGCGCACCAACGTGAACGGTGTTGGCCAGTCGGTTTCGCCCAACGGCGCGCTTGGCACCACCTTCAGCGTCCTCAACGGCACGCAAGACGTCGCCTCCGACCTGCGCGGCGTGAACGGCGCGACGCTGGTCAACGGCCAGCCCGCTTACGGCGCAGACATCTTCGACCGCCTGCGCGCAGCCTCGCTTGAGGACGAGTAAGACTTCTCCGGTTTCTCTCCCCGGACGCGCCCCTCACTGGAAACGGTGGGGGGCGTTTTCATACGAAAAAGGGCGCCCGGTGGGGCGCCCTTTTGTGGTCTGGGATGGAACGGGGTTAGGTGAGCGAGCGCTCAACCTCTTCCCGTTCGAAGATCTCGATGACGTCGTTCGGACGGATATCATCGTAATTCTCGAACGCCATGCCACATTCCTGGCCCGACTGAACCTCTTTCACTTCATCCTTGAAGCGCTTGAGCGTTTTCAGAGTGCCTTCGTGGATCACAACATCGTCGCGCAGCAGGCGCACACCGGCGGAACGGCGCGCAACACCTTCGGTGACCAGACAACCGGCAACATTGCCGACGCCTGTGACGCGGAAGGTTTCCTTGATCGTCGCATAACCGATGAAGTTCTCGCGGATCTCGGCCCCCAACAGGCCGGAAGCAGCGGCTTTCACGTCATCAACAAGGTCGTAGATCACGCTGTAGTAGCGGATCTCCACGCCCTTCTGGTTGGCTGATGCACGCGCGGGCGCGTTGGCACGGACGTTGAAGCCAATGACCGGCGTGCCGGAAGCTTCTGCGAGGCCGATATCGGATTCCGTAATCGCGCCCACACCGTAGTGCAGGACCCGAACGCGGACCTCGTCATTGCCGATCTTCTCAAGCGCCTGAACAATTGCTTCGGCGGAACCTTGAACGTCTGCCTTCACAACGATCTGCAACTCAGCCACGTTCTGATCGGCCTTTGCGTTGGCGAGAAGCTGATCGAGAGTCGTGGCAGCACCGGCGGCGGCACGTTTGTCCTTGGCGGCTTGCTCGCGGTATTCCGCGATCTCACGCGCCTGCGCTTCGGTATCAACCACGTTGAGGACGTCACCAGCCTCAGGCGTGCCATTGAGGCCAAGCACCTCGACCGGAACGGAAGGACCGGCTTCCTTGACGCGCTCACCCTGGTCGTTGACCAGCGCGCGGACCTTACCCCACTGCTCACCCACGACAAAGATATCGCCCTGCTTGAGCGTGCCATTTTCGACCAGCACGGTGGCGACCGGGCCGCGGCCCACATCGAGCTGTGCTTCGATCACGGCACCTTGAGCGGCACGATCGGGGTTGGCCTTCAATTCCAGCAATTCGGCCTGGAGCGCGATGGCTTCCAGAAGTTCAGGAAGGCCCTGGCCGGTCATGGCCGACACTTCGACGTCCTGCACTTCGCCCGACATCGCCTCAACAATCACCTCATGCTGAAGCAGATCGGTGCGCACCTTCATCGGATCGGCCGCGGGACGGTCGATCTTGTTGATGGCCACGATCATTGGCACTTCTGCTGCCTTGGCGTGGTTAATCGCCTCGATCGTCTGGGGCATCACGGCGTCATCCGCCGCAACAACCAGAACCACGATATCCGTCACTTGCGCACCCCGGGCCCGCATCGACGTGAACGCGGCGTGGCCGGGTGTGTCGAGGAAAGACAGCACGGCGCCACTTTCGGTCGTGACCTGATAAGCGCCGATATGCTGGGTGATCCCGCCGGCTTCGCCAGAGACGACATTCGCTTGACGGATCTTATCCAGAAGTGAGGTTTTGCCGTGGTCGACGTGACCCATGATCGTGATGACCGGCGGACGCGCCTGCAGATCTTCCGGGGCATCTTCCACCGCGTCGATCACATCCTCGACGTCGGCATCGGACACACGCTGCACGCGGTGGCCGAATTCCTCGACGATCAGTTCGGCAGTATCAGCGTCGATCACCTGGTTCTGGGTAACCATCATGCCGTTGTTCATCAGTGCCTTAACCACATCGGCGACCTTCTCGGTCATCCGGTTGGCGAGTTCTGAGACAACAATAGTTTCCGGCACCTGCACGTCGCGCGTGACCTTCTCGCGGTCGACCGAGCCGCCCATGGCCTTTTGGCGCTGACGTTCCTGCTTGCGCTTCATCGCAGCGAGGGAGCGCTGACGGCCGCCTTCACCTCCGGACAGCGCCTGGTTCACGGTCAGCTTGCCCGAGCGGCGACCACCGTCATTGCCGCGACCGCCACGGTCGTTGCGCTTGTTGTCACGCTCAGGCTCACGGCGGGCCGGGGCTTGCTTGGCACCGCCACGCGGTGCTGCAGCAGCACCTGCACCGGCGGCGGCCGCATCCGCAGCAGCGGGCGGCGGCGCATTGCGGCGTGCCTCTTCCTCAGCCTTGCGGCGGGCGTCTTCTTCTTCCTTGGCCTTAAGCGCCTCTTCGCGCTCACGCTCTTCGCGTTCCTTGGCCTCAGCCTCGGCGCGGCGGCGGGCACGTTCTTCTTCGCGCTCTCGCTCTTCCGCGACACGGCGTTCTTCGTCTTCCGCTTCGCGGGCCTTGGCGGCCTGCAAGGCTTTCAGACGGCGCTCCATCTCGGCGTCGGGGACCGACTTCTCACGCTTGCCGCCTTCAGCATTCTGGGCAGCAGCAGACTGGGCACCGGGCTTGGGCACCATCACGCGCTTGCGCTTGGTCTCGACAACAACAGACTTCGTCCGCCCGCGCGAGAAGCTTTGATTCACGCGGCCTGACCGAGCCCCACCAGAGAGGCCCAAAGGTTTTTTTCCGTCCTGATCGCTCATGCGTCTTTTTCGTCTTTCCCGGTGGTCTGGCCACCGTCTGCAATGCGCAGTCCCTGGAGTTTCGCCGCACCCTCTACAACACGGGGGGCGAGTCCACCAGCGGCAAGCGCGCCATGTATCACACTTTGGCGTCCGAATGCCAAACCCAATTCCTGGGCGGTCAGGACGCTGAAATACCGGGCCCCTTCCGGGGTCCAGAGTTTTGATTTTCCACGCTCTGACCCGTCGGAGGCCTGGAGCAATACCGCGACCTTCTTCGTGGCCAGCCAATCCTTCACTTTCTCGAAGCCCGCGACCGCCCCACCGGCCTTGCGATTGAGCGCGATCAGGTCTGTCAATCGGCGCGCCAATGCGGCCTCGACCCGGTCCACCAGATCTTCAGGCACCTGAACCTGTTGCCTGGCGGCCCGTGAGAAGAGGTTCTTCTTCACTGCAAGCTCAAGTGCCGCCCGATCCGCGCTGACCCAGATGCCTCGCCCGGGCAGCCGCTCCAGAATATCCGGCGCGATCTGCCCGTCAGGTGCCACCACGAACCGGATCAGGCCGCGCTTCGGCGCGACCTCACCCGTGGCGATGCACTTGCGTTCAGGACCATCACTCCGGTCCTTATGTCGGCCACCGCGGCTCATCGGCGCGGGCGCGGGCCAGAGGGCGTTAGCCCTCTGCCGCCTCCTCTGCAGCAGTCTCAAGCTCGGCAGCAGCTTGTGCCTCAAGCTCTTCGATGGTCACCCAACCAAGCTGAAGACGTGCGGTCATTACCATGTTCTGCGCCTCCTCAAGCGTTACATCAAAGGGTTCCAGAAGTCCGTCGTCCTTGACCCGCTCACCATCAACAGTTGTCCAGCCACCGGCCAGTTCCCAATCTGCGCAGGTTGCGAAATCGTCCAGCGTCTTCACGCCGTCCTCGCCAAGGGCCACCAACATTTGGGGCGTGAGGCCTTCAAATGCAATGAGGCTTTCCTCCACACCCAGTTCTTTCGCGTGTTCCAGCGCCTTTTTGTTCTGTTCTTCCAGATAATCACGGGCACGGGCCTGAAGCTCGTTCGCCGTGTCTTCGTCGACGCCATCGATCACGAGCAGTTCATCGAGTTCCACGTAAGCCACTTCCTCAAGAGCCGTGAAGCCTTCGGACACCAGCAGTTGCGCAAAGAATTCGTCTAGGTCGAGCGTGTCCATGAACAGCTTCGTGCGCTCTTCAAACTCTGCCTGACGGCGCTTCGATTCCTCTTCCTCGGTGAGGATGTCGATATCGAGGTTTGTCAGCTGGCTTGCCAAACGCACGTTCTGGCCACGGCGACCAATGGCCAGCGAAAGCTGCTCATCCGGCACCACGACTTCGATCTTGCCGGCGTCCTCATCCAGAACAACCTTCGTCACCTCGGCGGGCTGGAGCGCGTTCACCAAGAACGTCGGCGCGTCTTCGTTCCACGGGATGATGTCGATCTTTTCGCCCTGAAGCTCATTCACAACCGCCTGCACGCGGGAGCCGCGCATACCAACACAGGCACCCACAGGGTCGATGCCGCCATCGTAGGAGATCACAGCGATCTTGGCGCGCGAACCGGGGTCACGGGCCACAGCCTTGATCTCGATGATGCCGTCATAGATTTCCGGCACTTCCATCTTGAACAGCTCGGCCATGAATTCCGGCGCAGTGCGGGACAGGAAGATTTGGTGGCCGCGATTCTCACGACGCACATCCTTGATGTAGCAGCGGATGCGGTCGCCGTTGCGATACGCTTCGCGCCCGATCTTTTCGTTGCGACGCAGCTGCGCTTCGCCCGCGCCCACATCGACGATGACGTTGCCGTATTCCTCACGCTTGACGACACCGTTGATAATGGTGCCCGCGCGATCCTTGAATTCTTCGTACTGACGGTCACGCTCGGCTTCGCGAACCTTCTGCAGGATCACCTGCTTGGCCGACTGCGCGGCGATGCGGCCCATTTCGACCGGTGGAACCTCATCGGCGATCATGTCGCCGAGGACAGGCTCAACGTTCTGGTCGATGCCTTCGGTCAGGATGCGGTCCGTTTCCGTAGGGGCACGCAGGACGAAACGCTTCACGTCCTTGGTCTCAATCAGCTCACCTTCTTCGTCGTAGATGTGCGATTTGGCATTGAAGACGACAACGTTCGGACGGTCGCCCTTGATCAACGCAGTCGCTTCCTCCGGCGGCATCTCAGCCTTGTCGTTTTCCAGGATTTCCGGATCAGTCACGGTGCGCACGCGGGTGAAGGTCGCGCGGCCCGTCTTGCGGTCGATGGACACGCGGATATCAAGCTCGCTGCCGTAGCGGGACTTCGCAGCGCGGGCGAGGCTCTCTTCCATCGCCTCGACCACCAGATTGGGGTCGATCATCTTCTCGCGTGCCACGGCTTCCGCGGTTTGCAACAGTTCCAGCTGGTTGGCTGATGTGATGGCCATGGGTCTTACTCCTCAGGCGTCGAGGGCTCTTCCTCGATTTCGTCAAATTGGGTTTCGTCGATGATGCCCGCATCTTTGCGTTGCTTGAGCATCTCTTTGATCAGGTCGTCGGTCAGGACGAGTTTCGCGTCGCTGAGCCAATCGAAATTCAGGCCCACGGTCTGCGTCTCGCCGTTCACGTCGAGGTTCAGGAGGACATCTTCGCCCTCAACACCCGCGATCACACCTTTGAAGCGGCGGCGACCGTCGATCATGTCAGTTGTCTCGATCTTGGCCTCATAGCCTTCGAAGGTCTCAAAATCCTTCAGACGTGTCAGGGGCCGGTCAATACCGGGACTGGAAACTTCCAGCGCATAGGCGTCTTCAAGCGGGTCTTCGACGTCGAGCACCACGGAAATGGCATTAGAGATCTCGGCACATTCATCCACCTCGATTCCGCCTTCGGGGCGTTCGGCCATGATTTGCAGCGTGTTCGTCTTGCCGCCCATCACGCGGATGCGCACAACCTCGAACCCCAGGTTTTCAATCACCGGGGTCAGGATTTCGGCCATGCGACGGTCGATGGCGGCGTCTTTGCGATCAGATCGGACATAGGTGCCTAAAACGAAAAAGCGGGCCGTGCGGCCCGCTGAAAGTGTCGGTGGTGCCG
The DNA here is from genome assembly GCF_055693405.1 of Gymnodinialimonas sp. JB5-7. Taxonomy (NCBI): domain Bacteria; kingdom Pseudomonadati; phylum Pseudomonadota; class Alphaproteobacteria; order Rhodobacterales; family Paracoccaceae; genus Gymnodinialimonas; species Gymnodinialimonas sp. JB5-7. The sequence goes on along the minus strand of NZ_JBVFUX010000012.1, from coordinate 1,193,595 downwards.
GAGTGTCCGACGCCGCTGTTGAGGCGGATATAGGGGAATCACCCCCAAGCGCAAGGCGCGGCGTGCCAGTGCCCAATCACCCGCAATAGACAGTCGCGATATAGCCGGTTTCGTCCAATCCGATGTTGAGCCGTTCGGGTAGATAGATCGTTGCACGGATCGTAGTGGGTCGGACCAAGACCCCATGCTCAGGCAGCGCGGTCGCGCTGACATGGGTGCCAATCAGGTCCTGAAAATGCTCCGCCCCGCAGGGGGTCGCTTCTACGGGAGCGGCCTCTGGCGCAGTTCCCTGCGCCGCACCTATGGAAGTGGTCAGTGCAACGATAAAAGCCGCGGTGGCGATCGTTCTGGAAACGGGCATTTGAAAATCCTCGATGTGAACAAGCAATTGCAGGTCGTAATCATTTGTTTGATGCGGTATCGCCCCCAATCCTTGGATGTGGGCCGAAAATTCCGCCCACACCTGAAAGACGGCCGATCAGATCACCCGCAATAGACGCGCGTGATGGTGCCATGGTTGTCGTGGGCAATGTTCAGACGATCCGTGCGGTAGTCGAATGTCACGACCGTGCCCGGGCCGATCACACGCGCGCCGCCAGGAACTGGCGTATTTTGAATATTGTGCCCCACAAGGAATTGCGCGTGGGCCGCCCCACAATCCTGACCTTGCACTGGCGTGGGCACGCCTTGGCCGGGAGGAGTCCAACCGCCAACGACGCCTGGCGTGATGGGGGCACCAATGGCCGGTCCACCGATGATGCCGTTATGCCAGCTACCGGGGCCGGTATGGCCAATGCCAATGGATTGTGCGCTGGCAGCCAGCGGGGTGAGGGTCACAAGAAGGGCGGCGGCAATCGCCTTGAAGGAAGGGGTCATTGTCAATCTCCGAAATTTAAAATCTGGAGATGTCATGGCCTGGGGACGGCTGAAATACTACTCACGAGCGCGTAGGGTAAGGACAACCCTAACCTGACCCTCAACCGCAACTGATGCGCGTGATCGTGGCCCCATCATGCGAGACATTCATACGGCTCGGGTTGTAATCCGTCGTTACCAGATCAGCGGGGCCAATCCGCCGCACGCCGCCGGGGGCAGTGACGCTGCTTGCCGCGCCAAGCGGCTGACCCACAAGCCCCTGGACCGCTTCAGCCCCGCAAGCGTTGGGGTCATCGAAACCCGGGCCGAAGCCCGTCTCGACCGGCTGACACGCGGCGATCACGAAAATGAAAGGCAAAAGCGTAAACCGGGTCATGCTATCCTCCGTTGCTTTGGCTTTCAGATTGTCACAGTCTGAGGTCAAAGCAAGTCTGTGGGAGGACTAGGAAAAATGCGGACACGTGCAGCCGTCGCGCTTGAAGCGGGCAAGCCACTCGAAGTTATGGAAGTGAACCTAGAAGGCCCGAAGGCCGGTGAGGTTCTGGTGGAAATAAAGGCCACCGGCATTTGCCATACGGATGAATTCACGCTCTCGGGCGCGGACCCCGAAGGCCTGTTTCCCGCGATTCTGGGCCATGAAGGTGCGGGCGTCGTGCTTGAGGTCGGGCCGGGCGTCACTTCGCTGGAACCCGGCGATCACGTCATCCCACTTTACACCGCGGAATGTCGGGAATGCGAATACTGCCTGCATCCCAAGACAAACCTCTGCCAGAAGGTCCGCGCGACCCAAGGCCAAGGCCTGATGCCCGACGGCACCAGCCGCTTCTCGATGCTCGACGGCACGCCAATCCTGCATTACATGGGCTGCTCGACCTTCTCGAACCACACGGTTCTGCCCGAGATTTCGCTTGCGAAAGTCCGCAAGGACGCGCCGTTCGACAAGATCTGCTATATCGGCTGCGGCGTGACCACGGGCATCGGCGCCGTGATCTACACCGCCAAGGTCGAGATCGGCAGCCGCGCGATTGTCTTCGGGCTCGGTGGTATTGGCCTGAACGTGATCCAGGGCCTGCGCCTTGCAGGTGCAGACCAGATTGTTGGCGTTGACCTGAACCCTGGCAAGGTCGAGATGGCCACCCATTTCGGCATGACCGATTTCGTGAACCCCTCCGAGGTTTCGGGCGATCTTGTGGGCCACCTTGTCGAACTGACCGGCGGTGGTGCCGATTACACCTTCGACGCCACAGGCAATGTCCAAGTTATGCGTGCCGCATTGGAATCGGCGCACAAGGGCTGGGGCGAGTCGATCATCATCGGCGTGGCGCCCGCAGGCGCGGAGATCTCGACGCGGCCCTTCCAGCTTGTCACCGGACGTTCCTGGCGCGGCACGGCCTTTGGTGGTGCCCGTGGCCGGACAGACGTGCCGCAGATCGTCGATTGGTACATGGACGGCAAGATCGAGATCGACCCGATGATCACCCACACCCTCAACCTCGACCAGATCAACGATGGCTTCGACCTGATGCATGAAGGCAAGTCGATCCGGTCCGTGGTCGTTTACTAACCCTTCCCCAAGAAAGACATTTTGAAAGGACCCCAAATGAAAAAGACGCTTATTGCAGCAACTCTTTCCTTTGCCGCCGCAGGCGGAGCACACGCCGAAGGTTGGACCGTGACCGACTTCTCGTCGATCGGCGATCTGGACACCTGCATGAATTACGCAGAGACAACCTTCAACACCTACCGCGCGCGCTTCGGTGGCGACGGTTTCACCGGCCGTTCAAACTGGACCATCGGCGGCTACGATCTTCGCGGCGAAGTCGTCGACGGCTTGTTCATCTGCGCCGAAGATGGCGGTTTTGTTGAGCCGTTCCTGGTCGTCTACAACTATGACGATGACAGCGACGCGCGTGAGACCATCGCGGATCGCCTTGGCGATATCTGGGATGAAGTTGTCGACGGAAACGGAGTACCCGGCGGCGCGGCACCGGCGACACCTGCCCCGGCTGCAACGAAGTAGACCGCTAGCGCCGATGCGCGACCTGAAAGGCCGTCCCATCCGGGATGGCCTTTTGCGTTTCCGGCGGGTCCGGGCGGTGGGTGGTGATCTGCGGACAGCTATGTCAGGCTGCCGCAAAACACCGGAGCAGACATGGCCAACGACACACCGCTTCTTGCCGTCCTGATTGATGCCGACAATACGAGCCACAAACACGCAAAGGCGATCTTTGATGAAATCGCTGGTTTTGGTGAGGCATCGGTGCGGCGCATCTACGGTGATTTCAGCTCATCCCATATGAAGGGCTGGTCGAACGTTCAGGCCGAATATGGGATCGTGCCCTTTCACCAGCCCGCGAACACGGTGGGCAAGAACGCCTCAGACATTGCATTGGTGATCGACGCAATGGACCTGATGCATTCTGGCCGGTTCGACGGCTTCGTGCTTTGCTCGTCCGACAGTGATTTCACGCGTCTGGCCAGCCGCATCCGGGAACAGGGTTTGGACGTATACGGAATTGGCCAGCAAAAAACGCCCGAAGCGTTCCGCAAAGCCTGCAAACGCTTCATCTTTATTGAGAATATCTTGCCCGAGGCGCCAAAGGGGAAGAGAAGTCAAACGGCAAGCCCGAAGCGCGCCCAATCAACGAAGCGCGCGATCTGATCTTCCGCGCCATGGATGCCATCGAGCAGGGCGACGATTGGTATTCGCTGGGGCAGTTGGGCCAATACATGACAGCCGCAAACCCCGATTTCGATACGCGCACCTATGGCAAACGCAAGCTGAGCGATCTCGTCGAAAGCCTGAAGATGATGGAAGTGAAGCGCGGCGCCGGCAATCAGCTATTGGTGCGGCGGCTGGATTAACCCGCAGCTTTTGGTGCGCGGCGATACCGGGCCAGGAACGTGCGCACCGCCTCATCAACGATGCGGTCGATCTCGGCCTCAGCGGGGTTCTTTTCGATCCCGAACATGACTTTCAACATCAGGTCCGTGCGGCAGAGCTGCGCAAGCTGATCGGCGGCCAGAAACGGATCTTCGATATCCAGAACGGCGCGTGCCTTGTCGCTGCTGAGGAACCCCGCGATCTTTTCGCCCCAATGCTTCGGGCCACTCAGGTAGAATGTCTCGCCCAGTTCGGGGAACCGCTTCGCCTCGGCTACGCACACACGGAACATGTCCTGGCCGAAATCGCTGAGGAAGAAGGTGATCAACTTCTTGCAGATCACGCAGAGCTTTTCCTCAACACTCAGGCCGGTCTGCTCAAACAGAACCTCAACCTCAGACTGGGCGTCGCATTCCAGTTTGAGCACTTCGAGGAACAGATGCTGTTTGTCCGGAAAGTAGGAATAGAGCGTGGCCTTCGACACACCGGCATCGCGCGCGATTTCATCGACAGACGCGCCTTCAAAGCCTTCCCGCATGAAGACAGCGCGCGCACCCGCGATGACCTGGTCGAACTTGCGACCTTTCTTGATCTGCGTCTCGGCATTCATATGAGTCGTCTTCCCTTCCTGACACCTATTGTAAACTAACCAGTTCAGTTTCGGCAAGCTGGACGTTTCGTCAGGTTTGGCATCTGGACAGCGCAGGGCCTGTGGCTTAGCGCTGAGCCATGGTCGACATCTTCCTGAAAACCCTGCCCTTCTTTGCGCTGATCGCGTTGGGGTTTCAGGCTTGCCGCACCGGGTTCTTCACGTCCGAGGCTGCGGCCTACCTGACAAAGTTCGTCTTCTACTTTGCGCTTTCGGCCATGCTGTTCCGGTTCGCTGCGAACCTGTCGCTGGCCGAGATCATCGATTGGCAATTTGTCGGCGCGTATCTGTCGGGCTGTATCGTCGTCTATCTTCTCGCAACCATCGTCGCGATGGCGCGCAAACGCCCGGTGACCGAGGCCGCGTTTGAGGCACAGTGCGCCGTGATCGGCAATGTGGGCTTTCTTGGCATTCCGATGCTTGTCGTTCTTCTGGGCGAGGCGGCGGCAGGCCCCGTAATCCTTGTGCTGTCGGTCGATCTGATTGTCTTTTCGAGCCTCATTGTGATCATCGTGACGGGCAGCCGCGACGGGCGGATGTCCCTTGGAGTGTTGCGCACCGTCGGGATCGGCCTTCTGAAAAACCCGATGATTGTGTCCATCGTTCTGGGCCTTGCCTGGTCCACGACCGGGTGGACCGTGCCGGGGCCGGTGAACGAATTCCTCGCCATCCTTGGTGCCGCCGCAACACCTGGCGCGCTGTTTGCCATCGGGGCTTCGCTGGCTGGCAAATCAGCAGAGCGGATGTCTGTCGCGGGTTGGCTGACCTTCTGCAAGCTTGTCTTGCACCCGGCCGCCGTCGCGGTAGCCGCGCTCTACCTATTTGACGTGCCAGATTACGATGCGGGCGTGATGATTGCCGCCGCCGCCCTGCCGGTTGCGGGCAATGTCTACATCCTTGCGCAGCATTACGGGGTTGCGCCACAGCGCGTTTCAGCCGCGATCCTGATCTCGACCGCTGTGTCGATCCTGACCGTATCCGCCGTGATCGCCTGGTTGGCCCCGCTCACCGGCACGTAAGGCCGGCACGTAAGGATTGCGTGCCGCCCCACCCCGCGTTAGGCAGTAAAAAACATGTGGGGGACCCGAGCAGATGGAAACGATTTCCGAGAACAAGGCCTTTGGCGGCACACAAGGTGTCTATCGCCACGCCTCCAACGCCACGCAGACCGATATGACCTTTGGCCTGTTCCTGCCGGAAGAGGCGCAATTCGGACCTGTGCCGGTGCTGTGGTATCTGTCGGGCCTGACCTGCACCCACGAAAACGCGATGAACAAAGCCGGAGCCCAAGGATGGGCGGCTGAGCAAGGGATTGCCCTCATTTTCCCCGACACCTCGCCTCGCGGCGACGGCGTGGCAGATGACGCGGCCTATGATTTGGGCCAAGGCGCGGGCTTCTATGTGAACGCGACCGAGGCGCCTTGGGCACAGCATTTCCAGATGTGGGACTACATCACCGAAGACCTGCCCAACGCGGTGTTTGAGCACTTCGCCCTCGACCCAGCGCGCCAGGCAATCACGGGCCATTCGATGGGCGGGCATGGTGCGCTGACCATTGCAATGCGGTTTCCCGAACGGTTCGCCTCGGTCTCGGCCTTTGCGCCGATCTGCAATCCGACCGATAGCGATTGGGGGCGCAAACAACTCGGCGCATATCTGGGCGCAGACGAAGACCTTTGGGCGCCCCACGATGCGACGCTTCTGATGCATGCCGCCGGCTTCGATGGCCCGATGCTGATCGACACCGGCGCGGATGACCAATTCGGCGACCTGCTCAAGACCGAGGCGCTGGCCCATGCCGCCGCCGCACGTCGCCAGCAGATGACGCTGCGGATGCAGCCCGGCTACGATCATTCCTACTTCTTCGTGTCGAGCTTCATGGAAGAACATATCGCCTTCCACGCCGACGCGCTCTACTCCGTCTGATGGGCGTTCAGGCGGTCATTTTCGACATCGGCAATGTGCTGATCGAGTGGCAACCTGAGCGGCACTATGACCGTGTGATCGGAGAAGACCGCCGCCGCGCTATGTTCACAGCGGTTGATCTGCATGCGATGAACGACCGGGTGGATCGGGGTGAGAATTTTCACGCAGTGGTGAAAGACTGCGCCGCCGCGAACCCCGATTGGCACGACGAGATCATGCTGTGGCACGACGACTGGCTGCACATGGCCAGCCCCGTGATCCCGCATTCCGTCGCCCTACTGCGGGCGTTGCGCGATCGCGGCGTGCCCGTGTTCGCTCTGTCGAATTTCGGGATCGAGACCTTTGACATCGCCACGCCAGTCTACCCGTTCCTGACCGAATTCGACCGCTCCTACATCTCGGGCCATATGGGAATCACCAAGCCGGACGCCGAGATTTATGCCCAGGTCGAGGCGGATTGTGGCCTATCGCCAGAGACCCTCCTTTTCGCTGACGACCGGACGGATAATATCGAGGCCGCAACGGCGTGCGGATGGCAGACACATCTGTTCGACGGGCCGCAAGGATGGGCAGACAGGTTGGTAAAAGAAGGCCTGCTGAGCACAGAGGAGGCACAGGCATGACCTTGATAATCGGACCGGAGGCCGAGGAAAAGCTGGATTGGATCGCACTAAGCGATGCGATTGAGGCCGGCCACCAGATGCCGCAGGCTCAGATCGACGACACATTCCTCTACCGGGGCGATGATACGCTTTTGTCCCGCGCGGCCTGGATTGATGGGCTGGGACAGTTGGTGAAAACGGCCACGATCTTCCCGGCCAACAAGGACGACGGAAAGCCTGTCATCCATGGCGGCGTTTGCTTGTTCTCGGACACTGACGGCACGCTAGAGGCGATCATCGACTTTCACTTGCTGACCAAGTGGAAAACGGCGGGCGACAGTCTGCTTGCCGCACGGAAACTGGCGCGGCCCGACAGCAAGAAGATCCTTCTGATTGGGGCAGGAAATGTGGTGCGCTCCATTCGACAAGCCTATGCGGCGGCGTTTCCAGATGCTGAATTCACCATCTGGAACCGGACCCTCGCCAACGTCGCCCATATCCGCGCGGACTTCCCCGACGTCTCTATCGCGCTGGACCTGCGGGAGGCCGTGGAAGCCGCTGACATCATCGCCACCGGCACGATGACAACGCAACCGATCCTCAAGGGCAAATGCCTGCAACCCGGCCAGCATATCGACCTGATCGGCGCCTACCGGCCCGACATGCGGGAGGCGGACGACGATTGTTTGCGCCGCGCGCGGGTCTTCGTGGACAGTCGCGCCACCACCTTCGGCCATATCGGTGAGTTGAAGATCCCGCTGGAAGAAGGCGTGTTCTTCGAGTCCGACGTCGTGGGCGACTACTACGACATGGATCGGTTCGAGCGTGGGTCTGACGACGAAATCACATTGTGCAAGAACGGCGGCGGCGCGCATCTGGATCTGATGGTGGCGCGTTACATCCTGGATGCGGTCAAAGCGCGTTAGGCCGCCATTGGCGTACGTTTGCCCAATGGGATTTCCTTGATCGGAAGATGCACAATCGCGCTCAGCGCGCCGACGCCCACACCCACCCACCACACGACGGTATAGTTGCCGTAGATGTCGTACATGAATCCCCCCAACCAGACACCTACGAAGCTGCCGAGTTGGTGGCTGAAGAAGACGATGCCATAAAGCGTTCCCATATGCCGCAGCCCATAGATGTAGCCGACAAGGCCAGACGTCAGCGGGACAGTGGCGAGCCAGAGCGAGCCCATGATGACCGAGAAAATGATAACCGATGTGGGTGTGATCGGCATCAGGATGAAGACGGCGGCTGCGATAGTGCGGCCGGTATAGATCAGCGCCAGCAGATTTTTCTTGGAATAGGTTTTGCCAAGGTAGGCGGCGAACAGCGTACCGCCGATATTCGCAAGCCCGATCAACGAAATCGCGATTGCGCCCAGGGCAGTCGTGGTCGTGATACCCATGGTGTGCAGCACGCCGCCGGGCGCGATGGGGCCGCAGTACTCGGTGATGAACGCGGGGAAATGAGCGGTCACGAAAGACAGCTGATAGCCGCAGGAAAAGAAGCCGATGAAGATCAATGTGAAGGACGGGTCGCGAAATGCTTTGCCCAGAATCTGCCCAAGGGTTTCATCAGCTTCGGGTGTGCTGGGCTTTTCGGGCGCCTTGAGCATTGGAAGGAAGAGAAGCGACGCAAAGATCATGCCAGCGAATATCAGGAACACCGTTTGCCAGGGGAACGCACTCAAAAGCGCCTCCGCCACCGGTGGGCCCACGACTTGCCCGGCTGAGCCGGCAGCTGTCACGATACCGAGCGTCAGGGAGCGATGTTCATCCGACGCGGCACGAGCGACCATGGCGAGGATTACGCCAAAGCCCGTGCCCGCAATGCCAAATCCTACAAGTATTTCAAGAATTTGGTGCTGCCCCGGCGTGATCGCATAGGCCGAAACAACCAACCCAATGACATAAAGCGCCACGCCCAGAGCGATGGCTTTACGGTCGCCGATCTTCTCGGCAATCGCACCGAAAATCGGCTGGCCAATGCCCCAGGCGAGGTTCTGGATGGCGATGGCCATCGAGAATTCGGCTCGCAGCCAGTTGAATTCTTCCGCAATGGGAATCTGGAACAGCCCAAAGCTCGCGCGGATCGCGAAGCTGATCAGGATGATGGCACAACCGCCGATCAGAACGGGCGTGATAAGGCGATCTGTGCGTTCCATTTTTGGCGTCCCTGGCACGGTTTTGGGCACTTTGGCGGGGGCATTCCAAATGGTCAAATCAGAGCTTTTGACCCGAGGGTTCACATTTCCTGATCATCTTGATTTCTATGGGCAAACTCGCCCTTCTTGCATACAGATTGACCCCATGTCGCAGCATTTGACCGCCATCTATGACACCCGCGTTGCCGAAGGCCTTCTTCGGCCCGATCCGGCGCAGCGTCTGGTCATCGACCTGCTGGAGCAAGTTCGCGAACGCCTGGAGGCCCCGAACGCACTGGTTTCCTCGCGCGATTCCGCAAGGCCGAGCCGATGGGCAAGCAGGGTCTTTACCTGTGGGGCGGAGTCGGGCGCGGCAAGTCGATGTTGATGGACCTGTTCTTTCAGCACGCCTCGGTTCCGGGCAAGCGGCGGGTGCACTTTCATGCCTTCATGCAAGAGGTTCAGGCTGCCCTGCACGAGGCCCGCAAGACGGGTGTGGAGGATGCCATCAAGCCGGTCGCCGACGACATCGCGCGCGATTTGAAGTTGCTGTGTTTCGACGAGATGCAAATCACCGATATCGCCGATGCCATGATCGTGGGCCGCCTGTTCGAGCGGCTGTTTGAAGCTGGGGTCGTGATTGTCACAACCTCGAACAGGCACCCCGCAAACCTTTATCAAGATGGGTTAAATCGGCAATTGTTCCTTCCGTTCATTGCCCTTCTGGAAGCGCGGCTGGAGGTGCACGAACTGGCCGCTGACACGGATTATCGGCAGGATCGTTTGGCTGGAGAGCAGGTGTGGTTCACGCCCGCGGACGCCAGTGCGAAAGCGTCAATTGACCTGATCTGGAGCGATCTGACCGGCGGCAAGGAAGAGGCGTTGATGTTGGAAGTGAAAGGGCGCGAGGTGGTGATCCCGCGCTTTTGGGCAGGGCAGGCGCGCGCGTCGTTCAACGACCTGTGCGGCAAGCCGCTGGGGCCTGCCGACTACCTCGCTTTGGTCGGTGCAGCGAAGGTTCTGGTTCTGGAAGACATCCCGAAGATGAGCCGTGAAAAGGCGAATGAGGCGAAGCGGTTCGTCACGCTGATTGATGCGCTTTACGAGGGGCAAGTCCGGCTGGTGGCGAGCGCCGCAGCCGCGCCTGAGGCGCTATATACCGAGGGAACCGGCGCGTTCGAGTTCGAACGTACTGCAAGCCGTCTGCGGGAGATGCAGGGGGCCGATTGGGGAAGCGCTTGACTAAAGAATTTCTTACCTGAGCATGTGCTTAAGTGATCGCCAGAATGCCGTAAACCCTGACCAAATGGTCACAGTTGCGTCCAACTGGTCACAATTTTCCTGAAAAAAGCGTCCATTTGGTCAGAGTTTGCCGCCGCGCTATCTGTGATCTATGACGCCGCCGATATCTCCTACCGCCCTTTCCGTTCGCCAACCGTCTGCCTGGGCGATCATCCACGGCGGCAAGGATGTCGAAAACCGTTCGCTCGGGTCGATCCGGGCGGGGCGGATGGTGCCGGGCCGCATCGCGATCCACGCGGCGATTGGCATGAAGCAGGCGGAGTACGACTACCTCGTCTGGCGATGGGCGCGGGATGGGGTGCGCGTACCGCGCCCCGATGTGCTGCCCCGGCGGGCGATCATCGGGACAGTCGAGGTGGTGGAGATCGTCACGCAAAGCGACAGCCCGTGGTTCGGGGGTGAGGCCGGTTTGCTGTTGCGCGACCCGGTGCCTTGTGACCCGATCCCGGCGGCCGGTGAGTTGGGATATTTCGAATGGACCGGCGGTGGCGCGCTGGCAGACCCATTGCCGTGGATGCGGGATTGGGGCGGCGCGGAGGGCGGGTTGTTCGATGACCTGCCGGTGCAGTTCGAGGCGGCGCCCGAGAAGCCGTTCGGGCGAAAGAAGAGTGATGCGCTAGGGCGTAGTGGCCCCGCGCTGCAACGCCGACCGCAGCAGGGCCAACCCGGCAATGGCGAATAATCCGGCGACGGCCCCGTCGATCCAGCGGCGCAGGCGTGCATAGCCCGCCCGGATGGTCGCGAGCGAGAACAGGGCCGCATAGGCCGCGTAGATCGCAAACCCAATGATGGCGCAGCCGCCCGTTGCCAGGGCAACGGCAACTAAACCGTCATCCTGGCGCAAACCCACAGCCAGGGCGGCCATCCAAGCCACGACCGCTTTCGGGTTGGACAGGTTCAGGATCAAGCCGCGCAGAAGCCAGCGGCCCGATGGCGCGACATCTGCGGCCTTTGGCAGGTCGACATCCCGGCGTAGGGCCGAGCGGGCCGCGCCATAGGCCAGCCATAGTAGGTAGCAGCCACCCGCGATCTTGATGGCAACCAAGAGATTTGTGGTGGCTTGCAGAACCGCGCCCAGGCCCGTGGCCGCGATGATGCCCCAAAAGGCGAGGCCAAACCCAAGACCCATTCCGAATTGCGCACCGGCTTTGCGGCCATGGCTGGCCGAGATCGTGCTGACCGCAAGGGTTGCCGGCCCGGGGGAGACGGCGACCACGAAAAACGCCAACAAGATGGAAAACAGACCGGTCCAATCCATTGCGCGCGCCTTTCGTGCTTTGCCCTTGTTACTGGACGTCAGCGTTGCACGGATTGCAGGTATTCGGAAAGCGCGATCAGGTCGGCGGGGATCGGGGTTCCGACGCCGTCTTCGACTTCAACGACGATGAGCGGCCCGAGATCATCGGCCCCGAACTCTGGCATGATGGTGCCGCGGCTTTGGTGGTAGGCGGGGCCGTAGATGGTGGCCATCGTCTCGATCTCAGGGAAGGTGCCGCCGTTGCGTTGGGCGATCAGGGTCAGGTCAGGCGCGTCGCCTGTGGCTGTCGGCAGATCGGACGACCCCCGCGCATTTGTGCCATGGCAAGCAGCGCAGTTTTCGGAAAAGACCTGCGCGCCACGGGTGACGCTGACCTGATCGTCGAGGGTGGGTGTGCAGGCCGCCAAAAGGATGGTGGCAATGACTGCGTGGCGTTTCATGATCCTGCTCCCTTTTGTTAGTTGGGAGAAGGTTAACGCAGAAATGCCGACCAGGGTTTGATGCAGATCAGACGGGGCGGGATCGGCAAAGGGTTGCTTTCGTCAGGCGGATCGGGTGACCGGAAGCGTGTCGAGCGCGTTTTGCGCAGCCTCGAAATAGGCCCCGACATGGGCGCCGTCGGCCAGCGCATGGTGCACCTCTAACGTCATGGGCATGGTGTGGCGGTCCCCGTCTTGGATGATCTTGCCCCAGCCGATGCGGGGGATGCAGTCGTCGGGGCCGGGCATGGCGTTCGTCAGCGACGTGTAATCGAGCCACGGCATGCAGGAGAGGTAGGCGAGATCGTCGCGCTGCCCGGAATTGGCGGACAGGTCGGTTTGATTGGCCGCCGCGTCGATCAAGGCCTTGGCGGTCGAGTCGAATGACGCGAAGTCGGGGTCGAAGGGAACGTAGGCGTAGTTGAAGCTGCCCGCCGTGGTGGGGACGGTCATGGACAGGTCCACGGCATCGTGGCGGATGACGGTGTTGCCGCGGAACCGCATGAGGAGTTCGGGCACGGCATGAACGCCTGCGCCGATGGCGTAGAGGCTCGCGCGGTACGGGGAGACGCCGGTGGGCTTCACCTGCGTCATCAAATGGGTCACGTCGAGGCGGGATGTGACGGCAAAGTGGGGCCGCGTATAGGTGCGGAAGAAATGGAATTGCGCGGCGCGGGGCCAGGTTGCGAGATCGACGCTATGTTCCATCAGCTTGTCGGCACGACTGTTTCGCAGACCAATTCCACATCCATGGGCTGCGCGAAGAGGGGGTGTTGGGGTCGATGGAGCTGTCTTCGACCCAGACATTGTTCACGCAGACATCCTGCGCGTAGTTCCCGCCGTTGAAGCCGAACCCATCGACCGCACCACAATCGTTGACGGAGCCGTTGGCGTTCCACTCCTGATACGAATTTTCGCTGCGGATGCCGCCGGTGGGGAAGCGGAGCGTGTCGGTATCAAAGCGGAGGGTCCAGGAAGTCTCGGGTGTCGCATCCCGCATGTTCCAGGAGCCGATGGCGACGCCGTCGAGGAAGCCGATGATCTGGAACTTGGTGACATCAGTTTCGGTGATGATCCCGGTGTTGAGATAGTCATCCGGAAACTCGATGACACCTTCGAGGGTGTAGCCATTCGCCCCGGTCCAGCAGAATTGGAACTGCACTGCATGGGCTGGCGTGGCGGCGAGCAGAGCGAGAAAAGGGAGGGTCAGGCGCATGGGACGAACGTGGTGTTTCCAGCGGATGGGGTCAACCGGTGGAATGCCTGCCCTCAGCCATTCGTCTTGAGGATTTCACCGGCCAGATAGAGCGAGCCGCAGATCAGGATGCGAGCGTGCGGGGTGTGGGCCGTGATGGACGCGAGGGCAGCTTCGACGCTATCGGCGGTGGTGGCTTTTAGGCCAGCTTCCGTTGCTGCCTTGGCGGTGTCCTCAGCGGACAGGGTCGCGGTTTGGCCCGGGATGGAAACGGCGGTGAGCGTCTCGGCATGGGGTTTGAGGGGCGCCATATAGCCAGTGACGTCCTTGGTGTTCAGCATCCCGCAGATCAGGTGCGTGGGGCGCGCGGGCAGCGGGTCGAGCGTGGCGGCAATGGCGCGGGCGGCGTGGGGGTTGTGGCCGCCGTCGAGCCACAGCTCGGCCTCAGGCGCGGCCTCTACCAAGGGACCTGTGCGCAAGCGCTGCATGCGGGCGGGCCAAGTCGCGTCCGTCATGGCGGCATCGGAGTTGCCTTGACCCAGCACACGCAGGGCGGCGATGGCGGTGCCCGCATTCTGGATCTGGTGCGGGCCAGCAAGGGCTGGCATCGGCAGGTCGAGCAGGCCGGTTTCATCCTGATAGATCAGGCGGCCCCGCTCCGTCGTGACGTGGAAGTGCTGACCATGGGCGAAAATCGGGGCGGAGAGGCCGCTGGCGCGCGCCTCGATCACCTCAAGCGCTTCGTCCTTTTGCGGGCCGATCACGACGGGGATGCGGGGTTTGATGATGCCCGCCTTCTCGAACGCGATGGCACCCAGCGTGTCACCGAGGAATTGCTGGTGGTCGAGGTCGACAGGGGTGATCACGGTCAGCGCAGGCTGGTCGACGACGTTGGTGGCGTCGACGCGGCCACCCAGACCGACTTCGAGCAGAGTGTAGTCGGCAGGCGTTTCAGCGAAGGCTTTGAAGGCGGCGGCGGTGGTGATTTCGAAATAGGTGATCGTCTCAGGGCCGTTGGCTTCGAGGCAGGTGTCGAGCAGGTCCGACAGCGTATCTTCGTCGATCAATTCGCCCGCCAGACGGATGCGTTCGTGGAAGCGCGCGAGGTGGGGGGAGGTATAGACATGGGTGCTGAGCCCCGCGCCCTCCAGCCCTGCGCGGATCATCGCGATGGTGGAGCCTTTGCCATTTGTGCCGGCGACGTGGATAACGGGGGAGTTTTGTCTGCGGCTCGCCCAAGGCGGTCAGGATGCGGTGCATCCGGTCGAGCGTCAGGTCGATGACCTTGGGGTGCAGGGTCATCATGCGGTCGAGAAGGGCGTCAGAGCGCGGCTGCGTCATGGGCTGTGCCTTGCGGATCGGGACAGTGGCGCTTTTGGCGAGGTCAGATCGCCTCCGGCGGGCATTTTCGGGGAACAAAGATGGGCGCGGCGCACCCGGATCTCAGGCGCGATCCCCCTCGGCGGAGGTCTCATCACCTTGGGTGTCGGGCGCGATTTCCTCGGCCTGCGGTGTGGCGGCTTCGGTTGTCTCATCCTCAGCCTGCGGCGCGGGCAGATCACCTTTGACCGGGGGCGTTTCGCCCATGAGCATCCGCACGATGGAGATCAGCTCATCCCGCATCTCGCCGCGCGGCGTGACGCGGTCGAGCATGCCATGATCGAGCAGGTATTCGGAGCGCTGGAAGCCTTCGGGCAGGGTTTCGCGGATCGTCTGTTCGATCACGCGGGGGCCTGCGAAACAGATGAGCGCGTTCGGTTCGGCAATCTGGACATCACCCAACATGGCGTAGGAGGCCGTCACGCCGCCGGTTGTGGGATGGGTGAGCACGACGATGTAGGGCAGGTTCGCCTCTTTCAGCATCTGAACGGCCACGGTAGTGCGCGGCATTTGCATGAGGCTGAGGATGCCCTCCTGCATCCGCGCGCCACCGGCGGCGGAGAAGAGGATCAGCGGGCGCTTGAGTTGCACGGCGCGCTCAGCCGCCGCGATGATCGCGTTGCCGACATACATGCCCATGGAGCCGCCCATGAAGCTGAAATCCTGCGCGGCCGCGACGATGGGCGTGCGGCCGATTTCGCCTTGGGCGACCAGCATCGCCTCGGATTCGGCGGTTTGGGTGCGGGCGGCCTTCATCCGATCGGGGTAGCGCTTTTGATCGCGGAATTTCAGCGGGTCTGCCAGCGGTTCTGGCACGTCGATCTCGGTGAAGATGCCGTTGTCAAACAGCGCCTCGAACCGTTCGCGCGGGCGCAGGGCCATGTGGTGGCCGCAGTTTGTGCAGACGTTCAGGTTTTCGCTGAGCTCCCGATGAAACAGCATCGTGCCGCATTCGGAGCATTTGGACCACAGGTTCTCAGGCGTCTCGCGGCGCGAGAAGATCGAGTTGATCCGGGGACGGACGTAGTTGGTGATCCAGTTCATATGCGCCTCAGCCGTGTGGTTTGAGCTTCAAGCCCAGATATTGTGGCGTGCAAGGAAATGCAAATGGGGATGGGTCAGGGGAAACGTGTCACGGCGAGGCGGATCAGGATCCAAGTCACCACTGTGGTGCCCATGTCGAGCAGGATCAGGGGGCGGATCTCGGGCGAGGCGGGGTCGAGTGGCGCTGTGAAGAGAGCCAGGCCCGACAGCGGGCCGTCCATCGCCACGATCAGGATCGCCACGGTGTTGTTGGCGAAGTGAAAGCCCCAGGCCGCGCCGAGCGAGCCGGTCTTGGCGGTCAGATCGGCGGCAAGCAGGCCGAAGAGCGTGGCAGCGGCGACGATGTAGATGGCATTGTCGCCCATGATCTCGGGTTGCCAATGGAGGGAGCCGAAGAAGAGGGCGGGCAGAACCATCCAGACCCAGGTCGCCCGGAAGCGCGCGGCAAGCTGTTGCTGGATATAGCCGCGAAACAGCAGCTCCTCCGCGCCGGTCTGGATCAGCACGCCCACAAGGGCGAGCGGCAGGAAGGAGAGCCAGATGGCGCGGTCGAGGTTGGGCGCGAGCTCCACATCATTGGGGATCAGGAAAGACAGGGCATAGGCCGCGCCGCAGACCAGCATGGCGATCAGGAAGTGGCGCAGGGTACGTGGAAGGGGCCCGAACAGGGTTCTGATCCGGCGTCCATGGAAGAGCATGACCGCAAGCATCGGCCCGGCCGCCATGCCGATGAACGTGGCCAGCAGCAGAAGCGTGCCCGTTGGGCCGGTGGCCTCGACCATCTCGACCATCCAGCGTTCGGCATTTGCAGGACCTGCAACGACGAAGACGCCGCCGAACACAAGACCCACGCCGACGGCGTAGACCAGGGCGATGATCACCATGCCGAGGAGGAGCCGCCAGAGGTCCGGTTTGATCCGCGCGGGCGCGATGTAGGTATCGTGGGCGAGGTACTGCATCGGGCCTGCCGTTATCATTGGTGTTTTCACGATCCTACGCCGGGCGCGCGTCGCCTTCAATGGCGCTTGTGTGCCTGCGGCGGGGCGTCTATTCCACAGCCAAGTCACCGATCAGGGAGCGAGGATCACGCCATGTTGCAGAACCGGCCAGACAAATCGAAACTGCCAAGCCGCCATGTGACGGAAGGCCCGGAGCGCGCGCCGCACCGGTCGTATTTCTACGCGATGGACATCACGGAAGAGCAGATCGCGCAGCCGTTTGTGGGCGTGGCAACCTGTTGGAACGAGGCAGCCCCGTGCAACATCGCGCTGAACTGGCAGGCGCAGTCGGCCAAGGCTGGCGTTTTGAACGCCAATGGCACGCCGCGTGAATTCACGACGATCACCGTCACGGACGGGATTGCGATGGGGCATGAAGGGATGCGGTCGTCTTTGGCGAGCCGTGATGCGATTGCGGATACGGTTGAGCTGACGATGCGCGGCCATTGCTATGATGCGCTGGTCGGGCTTGCGGGCTGCGACAAGTCGCTGCCGGGGATGATGATGGCAATGGTGCGGCTGAACGTGCCGTCGGTCTTCATGTACGGTGGTACGATCCTGCCGGGCAAAGTGCCGGAAGGCGCGGATGTGCCGGAAGAATTCGCCAAGCGCGACCTGACGGTTCAGGACATGTTCGAGGCGGTGGGCAAGTACCAGTCGGGCGATCTGAGCGATGCGGCCTTGGCGGTGTTGGAGCGGGTGGCTTGCCCGAGCGCGGGCGCGTGTGGTGGGCAGTTCACGGCCAATACAATGGCCTGTGTGTCCGAGGCGATTGGTCTGGCGCTGCTGAACTCATCCGGCATGCCTGCGCCCTATGAGGGGCGTAAGGAATATGGTGAGGCCTCGGGCCGGGCCGTGATGACCCTGCTGGAGAAGAACATCCGCGCGCGGGACGTGGTGACACGCAAAGCGCTGGAAAATGCAGCGCGAGTGGTGGCGTGTACCGGGGGGTCGACCAATGCCGGGCTGCACTTGCCTGCGATTGCCCATGAGGCGGGGATCGACTTTGACCTGTTTGATGTCTGCGACATCTTCAAGGACACGCCTTACTTCGTCGATATGAAACCGGGCGGCCAGTACGTGGCCAAGGACCTGTTCGAGGTCGGCGGTGTGCCGGTTGTGATGAAGGAGCTTCTGAAAGAGGGGCTTCTGCACGGCGATTGCCTGACCGCGTCGGGTGAAACGATGGAAGAGGCGCTGGACAAGATCCAGGGCGAGCCGGACGGGCGTGTGGTTCACACCGTCCAGAACCCGATCACCAAGACCGGTGGCGTTGTGGGCCTGCGCGGCAACCTCGCGCCAGAGGGCGCCATCGTGAAGGTCGCGGGCATGAGCGAAGACCAGCAGGTCTTCACCGGGCCTGCCCGCGTGTTCGAATGCGAAGAGGATGCGTTCGAGGCCGTGAAGGCGCGCGCCTATGAAGCGGGCGAAGTGATCGTGATCCGCAACGAAGGGCCTAAGGGCGGGCCGGGGATGCGGGAGATGTTGGCGACAACGGCGGCCCTGTCCGGCCAAGGCATGGGCAAGAAGGTGGCGCTCATCACCGACGGCCGCTTCTCGGGCGCGACGCGGGGCTTCTGCGTGGGCCATGTGGGGCCAGAGGCCGCGGTCGCCGGGCCAATCGGGCTTTTGCAGAATGGCGACGTGATCACGATCAACGCGATCACGGGCGAACTTTCGGTGGCGTTGTCCGACGAAGAGCTGGCCGCGCGCAAGGCCAATTGGGCTGGCCCGCGTGAGACGATCTATGCCTCGGGCGTGCTGTGGAAATATGCGCAACTGGTGGGTGAGGCGCGCTACGGCGCGGTCACGCATCCCGGTGCGGCGAAGGAAAAGCACGTATATGCGGATCTTTGAGGCGCTGCGGTTTGCAGCCCTTCTCGGGTCTTATACCTTCCTCGCCGCGTGTGTGAGCCTAGGGGGCGGTGGCGATGCCGCCCCGCGTGAGGTGCAGGTCACGGCGGACGCTGTGACGATCACGGGGCCGCGGGGCTTTTGTGTCGATCCAAGCTCCACCCGGAGCGAGGGCGATACGGGATTTGTCCTACTGGGGAATTGCGCGGCGATTTCGGGGCGCGCCCGCGCGGCGCAGCCTGACGTGCCGGCGGTGCTGACGGCGGCGGTCGCGGCACGCTCTGCGGATGGGGGAAGCCTGACGGGTAATCTGGACGCGCTGGACGGCTTCTTTCGCTCAGATGCCGGACGCGGCGTTTTGAGCCGGTCGGGCGACCCTGACAGCGTGACGATCCTTGAGACCCGGGTGGCAGGGCAGATGTTCCTGCTGCATGCGCGCGACACCAGCGCCGGTGCCGTGGCAGGCGTGGCACAGGATTACTGGCGCGCCTACATGGATTTGGGCCCGCGCCTGGCGACACTTTCGGTTCTGGCGTTGGCCGATCAGGGCGTGAGCGACCAGGACGCGTTGGCCACCCTAACGGCCTTTGCCGGAGCCGTGCAGTCGGCCAATTCGGGCTTTGCCGCAGGCGCAAACGCGGCAGACCTGCCACAGGCGGACACACAAGGCGGCGGAGGCCTCTTTCAAGGCGGCCTGTTTCAGCGGATATTCCGGTAATCGTCTGCCAAGAGAAACCTGCTATAGCAGGGCCAGGCTGCGGGTGTGGGTGCGAAGGATGAGCGGAATGGGTCAGGATTTTCCCGGAATGTTTGGTGGTTTTGGCCTTGGCCAGACCCTCAAGCGCTGGCAACGCGCCTTGCGCGTCCCAAAGGATCTGCCAAGTTCCGAGTTGAACCGTATGGCCGGTGACATCCGCGGATTGCGCGACCGACTGGACGTGATGTCGGCGCAGGCGCGATCAGAGCTGCGGGCGCGCAAGGCCTCGGACACAGACGGGATTGAGCGGCCCGATCAATGCGACTGGGCCGTGCGCCCGGCTCCTTGGACGGCGGAGATGCGCCCGCGCGGCGTTGTCGGGTTAAGCTCGCCCCAGCCTCTGCCGGGTGGGATCACCGTGTTTCACGACGCCACCCATGCCGATTTCAGCCTTGTACAAGATCGCGCGCCGATGTGGGTCGAGGGATCACAATTCGGGTTGGTTCTGGAAGTGTATCGGTCGGACGGATCCTTCATCTCCTTCGTTCAGGACCTGCCGGGGGAGGCGCTGGTTGGCCTGACGCGCAACCATTTCATCGCCATCAGGCTGGTGGCCGAGCGCGAGCAGCCCGTTGAGATCTACGCGCGCCTGAATGTGCAGCACGGGCCAAACGTGGAACAGATCGTGCGGCAGGTGGAATTTGACGGAACAAATGGCGTGGCGGAATTCGATCTGGCCTATTCCAAGATCAACGAAAAGCGGCTTGAGAAGGCCTGGCTTGATCTGATCATCGAGGGGCCAAAGATGACCCGCATCGCCTTGTGGGACATGGCCCTGTTGCGCGCACCGCGCGCTGATTTCTAGCGCCTTTGGGGGGATTGAGCATGGCTGAGAGTCTGGTTTGCACCGCACTTCAGGGTGGCCGGTACGAAGGCGTTCTGACGGGTGCCACACAGACCGAGATTGAAGCGCTTCATCGCGGCAAGATCATCGGGATCGCGCAACTGGCCCCGCACCCTGAGGAAGAGGGGGCTGTGGCCGTGTCGCTGGACCTGCCCATTGATGTGGTCAGCGATGGGGTGCAAGTGGTCGGGCTGCGGTCGACGGCATCGGGTGAGGTTCTGGACCGGGTCACGTTGATGGCGGGATCTGCGCTGGATGAAGACATAAGGGGCGAAATGGCCTTGCTGCGGGATGAGCTGGAAATGCTGAAGCGCGCGTTTCGCCGCCATTGTGCCGAGACGGGTCAGGATTGATCCTTATCCCGCGGCGCGCCTTCGGCGCATTGTCTTTGGTTTTTGGGGGCGTCGCCCCCGTCCTGACGGACTCCCCAAGGTATTTCTGAAACAAGGAAAACAGGGCGTGTGACGCGGGGTTTCGCGTGACCTTGCTGGCGTGATCGGATTACCTCCGCGGCAAGCAAGGGAGTTTTCCGTCATGACGCACGCGCAGTATCCGCACCTGTTGGCTCCACTCGATCTGGGCTTCACCACGTTGAAGAACCGAGTGCTGATGGGATCGATGCATACCGGTCTGGAAGAGACCAAGGATTGGCCGCGCGTGGCCCGCTTCTATGCGGATCGCGCGGCGGGTGGTGTTGCGCTGATCGTGACGGGGGGCATGGCGCCAAACAAAGAAGGCGGCGTGTTTCCGGGCGCAGCCGGGCTTTACACCGATCAGGACATTGCGAACCACCGGGTGGTGACGGATGCGGTCCACGGCGCTGGTGGCAAGATCGCGATGCAGATCCTGCACGCCGGGCGCTATGCCTATTCGCCCGATTGCGTAAGTGCCTCGCCCGTGAAATCCCCGATCTCCCCTTTCCGCCGAAAGAATTGGACGAAGAGGGGATCGAGAAACAGATCGCCGATATCGTGACGGCGGCGGTCCGGGCGCGCGAGGCGGGCTATGACGGCGTGGAGATCATGGGATCTGAAGGGTATTTCCTGAACCAGTTCCTCGTCACCCATACTAACAAGCGCGAGGATCGCTGGGGCGGCCCCTATGAAAACCGCATGCGCCTGCCGGTGGAGGTTGTGCGCCGGTGCCGTGAGGCAGTGGGTGCGGATTTCATTATCATCTATCGGCTTTCGATGATTGATCTGGTGCCCGGCGGATCGACCCATGAGGAGGTTGTGCAGCTTGCTCAGGCCGTTGAGGCGGCAGGCGCCACGATCCTGAACACCGGCATCGGTTGGCACGAGGCGCGGATTCCCACGATTGCCACAAGCGTGCCGCGCAAGGCATTTGCCTGGGTCACGAAGAAGCTGATGGGCAAGGTGGGTATTCCGGTCATCACCTCGAACCGGATCAACATGCCTGATGTCGCCGAAGAGGTGCTGGCCGAGGGCTGCGCGGACATGGTTTCGATGGCGCGGCCATTTCTTGCGGATGCGGATTTTGTCGCCAAAGCCGAGGCGGGTCGGGCGGACGAGATCGCGCCGTGCATCGCGTGCAACCAGGCGTGCCTGGACCACACGTTCAGCGGCAAGCTGACCTCCTGCCTTGTGAACCCCCGCGCCTGCCATGAGGTGGAACTGGATTACGGCCCGGCGGATGCGCCCAAGCGCATCGCCATTGTCGGCGCAGGTGCTGCGGGGATGGCAGTGGCGATGACAGCGGCGGAGCGCGGGCATCAGGTGACGCTTTTCGATAAAGCCGCCGAGGTGGGCGGGCAACTGAATATGGCCAAGCGGATTCCTGGCAAGGAAGAGTTCGTGGGTCTTGTCGACTGGTTCGCCACGATGATGGCGCGGCACCAGATAGACCTGCGCTTGGGGCAAAAAGCCTCTGCCGATGATCTGGCGGGCTATGATGAGGTTGTCATCGCCACGGGCGTGCGCCCGCGCGATCCGGAGATTGCCGGGCAGGACGGGCCGAATGTGCTGTCCTATGTGGATGTGCTGGCGGGCAAGGCCCTGGTTGGGCCGCGCGTGGCGGTGATCGGCGCGGGCGGTATCGGATTTGACGTGTCCGAATACCTGACCCATGAGGGCGCGAGCCCGACGGAGGTGCCGGAGCTGTGGCGCAAGGAATGGGGTGTGGCGGACCCAGCCGAGCATCGCGGGGTTTGGCCCCCGAAGGGCCGTTGCCGGAACCCGCTGCCCGAGAGGTGACGCTGTTGCAACGCAAGGCGCAGAAGATGGGGAAAGGCCTGGGCAAGACGACCGGGTGGATACACCGGGCCAGCCTGAAGATGAAAAACGTGAAGATGGTCACCGGCGTGAACTACGAAAAGATCGACGCGGTGGGCTTGCATGTCAGCTTCGGCGAGGCGCGCGAAAACCCGACACTGATCGCGTGCGACACCATCGTGCTGTGCGCCGGTCAGGTGGTGGAACGGTCGCTGGCTGATGCTCTGATCGCCCAAGGCATGACGCCCCATGTAATCGGCGGGGCGGATGTTGCGGCGGAACTTGATGCCAAGCGCGCGATCAACCAAGGCGTTCGACTGGCCGCAACGCTCTGACACTTTTTCAACGAGTGGTGAAACCTTTGGTGCTGTCCTTGCGTGACTGTGAACAAGCCGGCCGATCGGCGGGCTTTTCACATGATTGAATCCAAAGGACTGACCCATGAAGATTATCGCTGCTTCCTCCGCCGTTGCCCTTTTGATGATGACCGGTGCTGCATTGGCCGCTGGCCATGCCGCGTCTCAGGTCGTTGAAGCCTCAGACCAATCAGTCGCAAATGGTATCGTCACGGCCGACCGGGTCGCCGCCGCCCAGAACGGCTGGATGGTGGTGCACCGCACCGATGCCGACATGGTGCCCGGCCCGGTCGTCGGTCATGCGCCATTGCGGGATGGAGATAACATCGACGTCGCCGCAATTCTGACGGAGGCCGTCGCGCCCGGTGAGATGCTGATGCTGATGATCCACGGCGAAGATGGCGGCACCATGACCGGCATTTTCGAATATACGTTGGGAGCGCCAGAAGATGGGCCCGTTCGGGTTGATGACAACCTGGTGATGGCCGTCATCACCGCGCAGTAATGGCCGGATACACGGCAACGGGCGGTGCGCGTTTTGGCGCGCCGCCCCGCCGCGGCTTCACCCCAGCAGGCGCCCCAATCCCAGCGCCACGCCCATATCACCCGATACTTTCAACTTGCCCATCATCACGCCGGTCATGGGGTTCAATTTGCCGGACAGCAATTTGCCTAGGTTTTCGCGGCTGATCTTTATCGTGCAATCCGTGTCCTGGTCATTGGTTGACGCAGTATTCTCGGCCAGAACGATCACCCCGTCCTCCCCACAATCGAACTTGAGCGAGCCGTCGAAGCTCTTGTCCGTAAGCGCGGCGCGGATGCGGTCGGCGATATCGGTGAGGGTCATGGGCTGCTCCAATGTGGCGTTCCCAAATGGCTAGGCGGGTCAGGCCCATGCAACAACCGTGACGTTGCGGCGAAGGATCAGAGGTCGCGCGCCATCTGCGCCTCGTCTCCGTAGAGAACGCCAGTGGCGCGGAAGCCCATGCGTTCGTAAAGCGCGATGGCGGCGGCATTGGTTTCGACAACTTCCACCGACATGCGCGGGCGGCCGCGGGCGCGCGCCCAGTCGAAGGCCCATTCGATGGCCGCCATGCCGTAGCCTTTGCCTTGGTGGGCTTCGCCGATCATCAGCCGCCACAGGAACCCGGCTTCCGGTTCATCCTCCGGCTGGACCTCGTTTGGGTCAAGCTCGGTCATGTCGATCAAGGCCATAAGGCCGACGCGCACACCATCCGCCCAGATCGTGAAGACGTAGGCGGCGGGTTCATACGCAGCCTCTGCGATGGTCACGGCATTGGGCGCGACGAACCGGCGTTGGTCGTCGGCAGGCCACAGGTCGAGCAAGGGGGTCGCGTCCGCCTTTTCGACAAGGCGAACGTGGACGCTCATTTGAACTTGCGGTTGCGGGCAGCCAGAAGCTTCAGGCGCAGCGCGTTGAGCTGGATGAAGCCTTGCGCGTCGGACTGGTCGTAGGCGCCCATATCTTCCTCGAACGTCACATGCGCCTCGGAATAGAGCGAATGGTCGGACCAGCGGGCAACCGTGCGAGCGGAGCCTTTGTAGAGCTTCAGGCGGACGGTGCCGGTGACGTGTTCCTGGCTCTTGTCGATCAGGGCCTGCAGCATCTCGCGTTCGGGCGAGAACCAGAAGCCGTTGTAGATCAGCTCCGCGTAGCGGGGCATGATGCTGTCTTTGAGGTGGCCTGCGCCGCTGTCGAGCGTGATCTGCTCAATCCCGCGATGGGCCTCCAGCAGGATCGTGCCGCCGGGTGTTTCGTAGATGCCGCGGGACTTCATGCCGACGAAGCGGTTTTCCACGAGGTCGAGGATACCGATGCCGTGCTTACCGCCGAGGCGGTTCAGCTCGGTCAGGATCGTGGCGGGGCTCATGGCTTCGCCGTTGATGCTGACTGCATCACCCTTCTCGAACCCGATCTCGACCATTTCAGGCGCGTCCGGCGCGTCTTCGGGTCGCGTGATCCGCTGGAGGATATGATCGGGCGCTTCTTCGGCCGGGTTTTCCAGCATCTTGCCTTCAGACGAGGTGTGCAGAAGGTTCGCATCGACGCTGAACGGCGCTTCACCGCGCTTGTCCTTGGCAATCGGGATCTGGTGCTTTTCGGCGAATTCGATGAGCTTGGTGCGGCTGCCGAGGTCCCATTCGCGCCAGGGTGCAATCACCTGGATCTCGGGGTTCAGGGAATAGGCACACAACTCGAACCGGACTTGATCATTACCTTTGCCGGTGGCGCCGTGGCTGACGGCATCGGCACCAGTCTCGGCGGCAATCTCCACCAGGCGCTTGGAAATCAGCGGGCGGGCGATGGAGGTGCCGAGCAAATACAGCCCCTCATACAGCGCGTTGGCGCGGAACATCGGGAACACGAAATCGCGCACAAATTCCTCGCGCAGATCCTCGATGTAGATGTCGGACGCGCCCATCATCTCGGCCTTCTTGCGGGCAGGTTCCAACTCCTCCCCCTGGCCGAGATCGGCGGTGAACGTCACCACCTCGCATCGGTATTCCGTCTGCAGCCATTTGAGGATGATCGAGGTATCGAGGCCGCCGGAATAGGCAAGAACAACCTTTTTCGGATTGGCCTTCTTGGGCGCAGACATATTGAAACTCCGTCGCAAATGGTTGACCGCGCGGGCGATACCGGGTTTTCAAGGGCGGGGCAAGCGAGCGGAGAGAACCCAGATGGACTATGGCTACCAACTTCTGCGCCATGTTGTGCAACAGGTATTCGGCAACCTCGGATCGGCGGCACGGATTACGTTGGTGCTGATCATCATTCCAATCGGGATTGTTTTGGCCACAAACCCCGGGTTTCTGACGGGCTCGGCCTTTATTGCAGGCACAGGCGATCCAACTGATGTGACCGGTGTTGGCATCCTTGGCATTCTGCTTGGTGTTCTTGCGGGTGTGGTGTGCTGGCTTTGGGCCGCCGTCGCGTGGCACCGCTTTGTCTTGTTGGAGGAATATCCCACGGGCCTGTTTCCGACATGGCGTGGCTCGAACATCGGGAACTACTTTGGCAATTCCATCCTGATCTTCCTGATCATGATCGGCGTTGGGTTCGCTGTGGGCATTGTCATCGGGATCCTCATCGCGGTTGTGCAATCGGAGGCGTTGGCGATCCTGTTGGGCGTCGGGCTGATCTTTGGCCTGTCTTGGGTGGCCACGCGCGTGGGGCTGATCCTGCCAGCCGCAGCCATCGGAGAGAAACTGGGGATCGGCGAAAGCTGGCGGGCGACAGCGCCTGTGGCGGGACAAATCATCCTGCCGATTTTTGTTCTGGCGCTGGTCAGCACGATCCTGAACCAGGGAATCATCGCGGGGTTCGGTGAAGCGGTCGCGGTCGAAACGCCGTTTGGCGTGCAACAGCAGGTTACGCTGAACGGGGTTGGTGTGGCGCTCAGCCTTGTGGTGACATGGTTGCAGATGCTGCTGAACCTGGCCCTGATGACGACGCTGTACGGCAACCTGATCGAGGGGCGGCAGCTCAACTGAGGCTGGACAGGCGCGGACAAACGCGCCACTTCCCTTGGCATGAGAGATTTTGCCACCACCGCACGGTCCGCCACTGACGCTTTGCGCGATCTGTTTCCAGCCACGCCGCTGCAAAAAAACGCCTATCTGAGCGAACGTTATGGCGCGGAGATCTGGCTGAAGCGCGAAGACCTATCACCGGTCCGGTCCTACAAGCTGCGCGGCGCGTTCAACGCCATGCGCAAGGTGCGCGATGCGCGACCCGAGCAGACGCAGTTCGTGTGTGCGAGTGCGGGCAATCACGCGCAGGGGGTGGCGTTCGTATGCTCGCATTTCGGGGTGAAGGGGCGGATTTACATGCCGGTCACGACACCGGACCAAAAGGTGCTGAAAACCCGGACATTCGGCGGAGACGCGGTTGAGATTGTGCTGGAGGGCGATTTCTTTGACGAAACGCTGGCCGCCGCGAAAGCCTGGTGTGCCGAGGCGGACGCGCACTTCCTTTCGCCCTTCGATGATGACGATGTGATTCAGGGCCAAAGCTCGGTCGCGGTTGAGATGATGGAGCAACTGGGCGGTGCGCCGGACCATCTGGTTCTGCCGGTGGGCGGAGGGGGTCTGTCGGCAGGGATGCTGAGCTATCTTCGTGATATGGGGGCGTCTACCGAACTGACGTTGGTGGAACCGGCGGGGGGTGCCAGCCTGACCGCGGCGCTCAAGATCGGGGCGCCGCAAACGATTGAGATCACTGATACATTTGTCGACGGCGCCGCCGTTGCCCGGATTGGGGATCGCACGTTTGAGGTGTTGAAGGGCGTTCCGAAAAAGAACGTTCTGATCGCGCCAGAGAACCGCATTTGCGTGACGATCCAGGAAATGCTGAACCTGGAAGGCATCGTGCTGGAACCGGCGGGCGCACTGTCGATCAACGTGCTGGATGACGTGGCCGAGAAGATCAGGGGCAAGTCGGTTGTCTGCGTGACCTCTGGCGGGAACTTTGATTTCGAACGCCTGCCTGAGGTGAAGGAGCGGGCGCAGAACTGGCAGGGATTGAAGAAGTATTTCATCCTCCGCCTGCCCCAACGCCCCGGCGCGTTACGCGATTTCCTCGACCTTCTGGGGGCTGAGGACAACATCACGCGCTTCGAATACCTCAAGAAGAATTCGCGCAACTTCGGCTCGGTCCTGATTGGGATTGAGACCGAGCGTACCGGGAGTTTTGAGGAGCTTGCCGATCGCGTCGCGTCCCGAGGGTTCGGGTTCCGCGACATCACGGATGACAAGATCCTTGCCGATTTCCTGATCTGAGACGCTCGAGCACTTTGCGTTTGATTTGGATCGCAACCCGCTGCCTCGCGCCGATGGCGCGAACGCGGAACGCGATAAGTGTGCCTCGGATAACACGCAAAGTGCTTTAAGCCGCCACGGCCAGATCCGGCATTTTTGCCGACATCTCAGCCAAAGCCTGATCGAAGGCCGCCTTTACGGATGCCACATCCGGTGCCTGACCGGCTTTGGCCGCAGCCTCTGCTTGCGAGCACGCGGCGACCAGGGCTGTGAACCCCAGATTCGCAGCCGAGCCACGCAGGAAATGAAAATCATCCGCCACCGCTGTCGCGACTTCCATGGCTGATAAAGTGTCCTGCAATTCAGATACAAAAAGCACGGCTACATCCGCGAAATCTTCTTCCCCGATATCGCTTTTCAACTCATTCAAGCGGTCCCAATCCACACACATCACTCTGCACCTCAGTCGATGCCCCCGCGACGACCATAGGGGTGCAAAACTTAACAAATTCGCACCTGTGCAAGGCGAAGTCGCTCAAATTGAAGGTTTCACAGGGCGTTAAGACCTGAGCGGTCATGGTTGCGGTCGATTCTGATCGTGAGGCCGTTTCATGAATATTGCGCCCGCTCCGATGGTGGAGCCGGAAGATGCCCCCTCGGCACACGCGCCGCGCCGCTGAAGGTTCTGGTTCTGGATGACAGTCCAGCGCAGCGGAACCTTGTTTGCGCGCTGTTGCGGAAATGGGGGTATCAGGCGATTTCCACGGGCGATCCGTTTGAGGCCCTCGGCCATGCCCGCGACCCTGAGATTTCATTGATCCTGTGTGACTGGATGATGCCAGAAATGACCGGCCCGGAATTCTGTCGCCGCCTGCGCACGGATATCACGGGAAGCTACGCCTATGTGCTGCTGCTGACATCGCGCAATGAACGGAATGCTTTGGCCGAAGGGCTGGAGGCGGGGGCGGACGATTTTCTGCAAAAGCCCGTAAGCCCGCCTGAATTGCGGGCGCGCATGAACGCGGGCGCCCGTATCGTTGAGATGCAGCGCGAATTGCGCAGCAAGAACGGGATCCTGTCCGACGCCTTGGACGAATTGCAGGGGCTTTATGGCGCCATTGACCGGGACCTCGATGAGGCGCGTCGCCTGCAACTTGCGCTGCTGCAAGACCGCCGCCGCGCCTTTGACGGGGCGGATGTTTCCCTGATGTTAGAAGCCAGCGGCCATGTGGGCGGAGACATGGTGGGGTATTTCCCGGTCACCAATGACATTGTGGGCTTGTTCAGCCTGGATGTTTCGGGCCACGGGGTGGCTTCGGCCATGATCGCGGCGCGGATCGCGGGCATGCTTTCAGAAGCCTCGCCGGACCAAAACATCGCGCTGGTCCGTGGGCTTGATGGATCACTGGTCGATCTGCCGCCGGACATCGCGGCGGGTCGTCTGAACGATCTGATGCTGAAAGAAGTGCAGACGGACCGCTACTTCACCATCGCGTTGGCCTTCCTCAACCTTGCAACGGGACTGGTGCGCATGGTTCAGGCCGGGCATCCGCATCCGATGGTGCAGCGCGCCGATGGATCGGTGGAGATGGTCGGTGATGGGGATATGCCCGTCGGCTTGCTGCCCGAGATCCCGTTCAATTCATTCGAGGTCCAGCTTCATCCCGGCGACCGCTTGCTGCTTTATTCCGATGGCCTGACCGAATGCCCCCGCCCCGATGGCGAAATGCTGGAGGAAGAGGGGTTGATTGACCTGATGCAACGCAATCAGACCAGCGGCGGCACGGATTTTCTGGAAACGCTGCGGGAGGATCTTGTCGCCTTTGCAGGCTCTGCCGATTTTCCCGACGATATCTCGGCCCTGCTTCTGGAATTTACCGGGCGGCCGTTACACGCCTAGATAGCGGGCCACATATTCGCGGTCCCCCGCCACGGCCAGTTTTTCCAGCGCGACATGCCAGGGCAGGAAGACAGCGCTATGGCCCGGCTCGGTCGGGTCGGACACGCGCGGACCCAGTCTTGCACAGTAGATGCTGCACAGCTTTTGCGCGTAGCGGTCATAATCTGGCATGAACGTGTAGCGGTGGAACATGCCCAGGCGGCGGACCGCGTGGATGCGATAGCCGGTTTCCTCCAAGACTTCGCGGTGCAGGGCGGCAAGTGTGCCCTCCCCGGGATCGACCCCACCACCGGGCAATTGAAGCTCCGGATAGGGGGCTTCTTGAAAGGAGGCAAGAAGGCTGTCGCCCGCATCAATGATCACATAAGCCCCGGGACGTGGGGGATAACGGACATCTGTGCGCGGCGGGGCGCCGAAACGTCGGTTCATGAATTGGTCCTCCTTCACGTTCTGTCTGCCATGCCGTGTGCCCGGTCAAAAGCCAATCCCCTCGCCAAGGGCACGGCAACGGGCTAAACGGCGCATATGGCTCAGGATAAAACCCCCTCCTTGCGCGACACCGGGGCGCGCGTGCTGAAAACCGAAGGCGATGCCGTGCAAGCATTGGCCGAGGCCCTGCCTGCGGATTTCGAAGCCGCCGCCGAGGCGGTGCTGGCCACAAAAGGGCGGGTGATCCTGTCAGGCATCGGCAAATCCGGCCATATCGCGCGCAAGATCAGCGCAACCTTTGCATCGACCGGAACGCCATCGGCCTTTGTGCATCCGGCAGAGGCCAGCCATGGCGATCTGGGCATGATCATGCCGGGCGATCTGGCGATCCTGATCTCCAATTCCGGCGAAACATCCGAGCTGCGCGATATCGTGGCTCATGTTGCGCGCTTCTCCATCCCCTTGGTGGCGATCTCCAAAAAAGCGGACAGCACGTTGATGCGCGCCGCCGACCACTGCCTGCTGCTGCCGGATGTGGAAGAGGCGTGCGCGTTGCGCATGGCGCCCACGACCTCAACAACGCTGACGCTTGCCTTGGGCGATGCGCTGGCCGTGGCGGTGATGGAACGACGCGGATTCCAGCCCGAGCAGTTCCACACCTTCCACCCCGGTGGCAAACTTGGGGCGCAGTTGTCGACGGTCGCGCAGCTGATGCACGGGCCCGAGGCCCTGCCCTTGGTGGAGGCTGATACCCCAATGCCGGAAACGCTTGTGGTGATGTCCGAGAAAAGCTTTGGCATTGCCGGTGTGGTTGAGGGCGGCGCCCTTGTCGGCGTGATCTCGGACGGGGATTTGCGGCGCAATATCACGCACCTTACAGATCAACCCGCCGGTGAAGTCGCCACCCGGCAGCCACGTGTCATCGGGCCAGATATGCTGGCGGCAGAAGCGATGGCCATGATGTCCGAGAACAAGATCACGGCACTGTTTGTGGTGGACACAGAGAGCAGGCCACTTGGCCTTGTGCATTTGCACGATCTGTTGCGGGCGGGCCTGGCCTGAATAGAAAACGGCCCCCGCCTGGGAAGGCAGGGGCCGTCTGGAAAACTGGTCGACTTAGTTGGAGTCGTCGGCAGCCATCAGACGCTCAAAGATAGCAGCGGCGTGGGCCGGATCAGATGCGATGACGGTGACGGTTTCGCCGGTGCCGCGCAGTTCGGTCATGTTTTCAGCGGTCAGGTTCAGCTGGGTGAACACGTCGCCAAGGGTCGAACCCATGCCGAGGTCTGCCATGGTGATTTCGCCCGACGGCGTCATGCGCATTTCCTGGGCGTTATCGAGGCTCATGTTGAAGTGCATGATGGCGAATTGAGTGGTGTGGCCGTCAGCAAAAACCGGAGCAGCGATGGAGGCGGCGAGTGCGGTGGCGAGTGCGAGAGTCTTCATAATTCTTATCCCTTCAGATTTGGTCCGGCCCAGCGTTCTTGCTGCGGCCTGAGTGGACGCTAGGAGCCGGAAGGGTCCGAAAAATAGAGGATTTCAGTGGTCTCACTTGCAGGTGATGACCCTGTGAGCGGCATTCTCACGGCGCTGTGTGAAGGGCAGTAAATCGCGTGAAGTCCGCGTGATAATCGTGAGTGGATTGTAATAATTGACCCAAGGGAAGTCGCTTGAGCCCACCCCAAGCAAAGACGGTCGGCGCTTACCGCCCGACCCCTTCGTAGGATTCGAATCCGGCGCGCTTGGCATCCCGTGGGCTGTAGATGTTGCGCAGGTCTGCCATGCGGGGTGTCGCCATCTTTTTGGCCATGCGGTCCAGATCGAGGGCCCGGAACTCATTCCATTCCGTCAGGATCACGACGAGATCGGCGTTATGGGCCGCCTTGTAGGGATCTTCCGACCAATTCACGCCAGGCAGCAGGGCCTCCCCCTCGCGGCGGCCTTGCGGATCGACCACGCGCACCTTGGCACCACCGCCCACAAGCGCGGGCACGATGGTGAGCGAGGGCGCGTCGCGCATATCATCGGTGTTGGGTTTGAACGTGACCCCCAGAACGGCAATGGTCTTGCCGTTGAACGAGCCATCACACAGGTCGCGCAGCTTTTCGATCATGCGGTGCTTGATGTCGTCATTCACGCGAATGACCGTTTCAACGATGCTTTGGGGTGCTGCGTGGTCCTGACCGATCCGCGCAAGCGCGCTGGTGTCTTTTGGAAAGCACGACCCGCCATAACCCGGCCCGGCGTGCAGGAACTTGTTGCCGATGCGGCCATCCATGCCCACGCCTTTGGATACCTCCTTCACATCTGCGCCGACCTTTTCGCACAGCGCGGCAATCTCGTTGATGAAGGTGATCTTCGTCGCCAGAAATGCGTTGGCGGCATATTTGATCATCTCGGCGCTTTCGAGATCAGTGGTCACAATCGGGAAGTCGCGCAGGAAGAGGGGGCGGTAGATTTCGGCCATAACCTCGCCCGCGCGTTCGGACTGCACGCCAACGACAACCCGGTCAGGGCGCATGAAATCATCAATGGCTGCGCCTTCGCGCAGGAATTCGGGGTTGGAGGCGACATCGAATTCCGCCGCAGGGTTCGCTTTGGCGACCACCTGTTTGACCTTGCGATTGGTGCCCACGGGCACCGTCGATTTAGTGACAATCACCGCATAGTCTGTCAGCGCCTGCGCTACTTCTTCGGCGGCGGCCATCACAAAGGTCAGGTCTGCATGGCCATCGCCGCGCCGTGTGGGGGTGCCGACCGCGATAAACACCGCCTCAGCGCCATCAACGGCAGCCTTGAGGTCGGTTGTGAAGGACAGGCGCCCAGCCTCCACATTCTTTTCCATCAGCGTATCGAGGCCCGGCTCATAAATCGGGACTTCGCCTGCTTGCAGCATCTCGATCTTCTTTGGGTCTTTATCGACGCAAATCACATCATGCCCGAAATCCGAGAAGCAGACGCCCGAGACGAGACCCACATAGCCAGTGCCAATCATCGTGATGCGCATAATGTCTTGTCCTTATTGGGCCTGTGCCCGGTGTCTCGGATATGGGGATGGAGGGGTCAAGGGACGGGCAATCGCGTCAGCCCAGATAATCGCTTTCTGTTACGTGTTCGGCCCAATCGGCAGCGCGGCCATCTTGGGCTTCCTGTATCGCGATATGTTCCATGGCCGACATGTCGCTTGCGCCGTGCCAATGACGCTCACCAGGTTCGAACCAGACCACATCACCGGGCCGTATGATGCGCTTGGGCTGGCCCTGGGTCTGGGCCCAGCCTTCCCCTTCGGTCACGATCAGCAATTGACCAAGCGGGTGCGTGTGCCACGCGGTCCGCGCGCCAGCAGAAAAGCGAACGCGCAGGGCGACTGCCCTGTCCGGCCCATCGGGTTTTCGAAGCGGCGCGATGTGGACATCGCCCGTGAAATAGTCGGTTGGCCCGGGGGCGGTGTCGTGTTCGTCAGGGTGGCTGATCTGCATGGCATGAACTCCTGATCCGTCAGACCTGATAATAGTCCCGATACCAGGCCACAAATTGCTCAACGCCGTCTGTGACCTGTGTCTTGGGTTTGTACTGCGTCAGGTGCTGCAACAGGCTGGCATCAGCCCACGTGGCCGGCACATCACCGGGCTGCATATCCATGAAGATCTTTTCGGCTTCAATGCCTGTGGCAGCCTCGATCGCGCCGATGAATTCCATCAGCGGGACAGAGTCGGAATTGCCGATATTAACGATGCGGTGCGGGGCGACGGGGCTCAGGCTGTCGCCATCGACCGGCTCTGTTCCCGGCACGGCGTCGATCAGGCGGACAATGCCATCGACCAGGTCGGTGACATAGGTGAAGTCGCGGCTCATCTCGCCGTAGTTGAAGACCTTGATGGGCCGTCCTTCGAAGATCGCGCTGGTGAAAAGATGCGGGGCCATATCGGGGCGGCCCCAGGGGCCATAGACCGTGAAGAACCGGAACATCGTGACCGGCAGGTCGTAGAGGTGCGCATAGGAATGCGCCATGACTTCGTTCGATTTCTTCGTGGCCGCATAGAACGACATCTGGTGATCGGTCTTCATCTGCTCGGCATAGGGCATCTCGGTGTTCGCGCCGTAGGCAGAAGACGTAGATGCCAAAAGCGAATGCTTTGGCGGAAAGGCCCGCATGGCTTCAAGCAGGCGGAACGTGCCGATCAGATTGGCCTGAACATAGCTTTCGGGGTTTTCGATCGAATAGCGGACGCCCGCCTGCGCGGCGAGGTGGATGACCGCCTCGGGTCGGTGCGCCTCGAACAAGTCGTGCAGCACGCCGGGGTCTTCGATGCGGGCGGTGACGTTGGTGAACGCCTCATTCGGGGTCAGCTGTGCAAGCCGCCCTTCCTTCAGCCCGACATCGTAGTAGTCGGTCATCGCGTCGATACCCACAACCTGCCAGCCATCGGCCAGCAACCGCTTGCACAGATGAAACCCGATGAAGCCGGACGAGCCGGTGACAAGAACGGTACGGCTCATCCCTTATCCTCCGGTCCGGGATCCTCGCTGCTATGGGGGCCCGCGATCCATTTCCAGGAGGAGGCGCACATCTCATCCAGGGTGCGTTCGGTCTTGAAGCCCAGGATCTCTTCCGCCTTATCGGCGCGGGCCACGTAGACAGGCACATCGCCTGCACGGCGTTCCGTGATGCGATAAGGGACATCTCGATTGGACGCGCGTTTATAGGCTGCGACCATCTCAAGCACGGAATGGCCTTCGCCGGTTCCCAGGTTGACGAGATGGCTTTGCCCATCCCCCAGCAAAGCGGCCAGCGACAGGACATGGCCTTTGGCGAGGTCGTCCACATGGATGTAGTCGCGGACGCCGGTGCCGTCGGGGGTATCGTAATCGTCCCCGAAGACCTGCAACTCCGCCAGCTCACCTGCGGCGACCTTGGCGATGAAGGGCATCAGGTTATTCGGGATGTCCCGCGGGTCTTCCCCGATCAGCGCACTGTCATGGGCGCCTGCGGGGTTGAAGTAGCGCAAGATGCCCACGTTCCAGCGATCATCGGCGGCGGTCAGTTGGTTGAGGATCTGTTCACCGCTGATCTTGGTCTGACCATAGGGGTTCATCGCGCGGAATTCAGCGGTCTCGGGCGTCGGCGTTTCGTCCGGAACGCCATAGACGGTCGCGGAAGACGAGAAGACGATGTTCCGGCACCCGGCGGCATCCATCACGCGCAGAAGGTTGATCAACCCGCTGATGTTCACATCGAAATAGTCGAGCGGCCGTTCCACGCTTTCGCTGACAGCCTTGAGGGCGGCGAAATGCACGACCGCATCGAACTGGTGTTCGGCGAACAGGCTGGCGAGTGTGGTGGCATCGCGGATATCGGCCTCGGCAACCGAAACAGGCGCACCCGTCAGTTGTTCGAGCCGATCAATGACCGAGCGGTTCGCATTCTGAAAGTTGTCGAGGATCGTGACCGCGTAACCCGCTGCAACAAGGGCAACATAGGTGTGCGAGCCGATATAGCCCGCGCCGCCTGTCAAAAGGATCTTTTCTGCCATACGCAGTCTGCCTGTTCTGCTGCACGCTTGTCTCGCCATCGACCTGCCACGGAACCGACCTTGGCGTCAAAGGCGAAAGGTGCGCATGGTTTCCCCGCGATCAGGGCAGCGTGATGCGTTTCGCCTTGGGCACAAGGCTGTTGATCTGGCGCAGATGCTCGGGCAGGCAAACCTTTGTGAAGTCGTAGTTTTTCACAACATGCTTGCGCGCGTTCGGACCCAGATGCGCGTAGGTGCCTGGACGTTCCAGAACATCAACGACTTTGCGCGCGATGTCTTCGGGTTTGAAGAAATCCGCCAACAGCCCGTTTTCGCCGTGGGTGATCGCCTCGCGCACCGGTGCGACGTCCGAGGCCACGATGGTAGCCCCCATCGACATCGACTCCAGCAGCGACCATGACAGGACGAAGGGAACCGTCAGGTACACATGACACCGGCTGACCTGGATAATCTTCTGGTAATCCTCGTACGGAACACGGCCCAGAAAATGGACACGGGACCAGTCGACCTTGTTGCCGACTTCCTTTTCCATCTCGGCCCGGTAGCCGCCTTGGGCACCCGATTTCTTGCCGTAAGACACATCGCTGCCGCCAATGATGAGCGCCCGCGCGTTCGGGCGTGCATCGAGGATGTAGGGCAGAGCGCGCATGAAGCTATGGAAGCCGCGCGTCGGTTCCATATTGCGGGCCATGTAGGTGAAGATCTCATCGTCCCGCGTGACAGACCGCCCAAGCCGCCCAAGCGCGACTTGTGACTTGGGATCAGGCTTCAGATTATCCGTCCGAATGCCATCATGTTTGACGTATATCTTCTCACGGAAGGTCTCCGGGAAGGTATCGCACTGCCATTGCGTGGGCGAATGGCCCTGATCGACTGTCTGGATATTGGCAAAGTTCACGGCATTGCGGGCGTGCATCGTGAAGGGCGCATGGGGGCTGGCCGGGAATTCCGGGTCGAACCCGACCGAGCCACCCTTGGCGAGAAAGTAGTACTCAAAATAGCCAATGATCGGCACATCGGCCCAGACCTGCTTGAGGAACGTCAACTCCCCCCAACCGACATGGCCGAGGATGATGTCGGGTGTGAAACCCTCTTTCTTCAACTTCTCGGCGGCTTGCGCGCAGCCGAACCCATTGCCTGCGCATTCTTCCCAATACTGGGTCAGGGCATAGGTGCCCTCTTTCGGCTTATGGTGGGTGTCGTATTGAACGACCCGCGCATTTTCCAGCTTCGGTACATCCTTGCGCTGGGTCAGAAACACCAACTCATGCCCGCCTTGCGCACGCAGCCACGAGAACAGCTCACGGTACTGGCCGGGAAAATTCTGGTGAACGAATAGGATCTTCATCGGGTCTCGGGTCGCCTGCCTCTTGTTAACCTTCATCTCCCAAGCCCATGCGGCAGGTGCAAGGCAGAACTGCGGCACGCTTGGGTTTGGTGTTGCCCGTGGGCCGCCTATATGGGACCAGACCTTCCAAAGATTGCGTAAAGGGGTGCAATATGACCCTGACCACGAAACTCGCGTGGGACGACACTGTTTTGCCGTTTCAGCTCGACCGCTCTGATGTGCGCGGTCGTGTGGCGCGGCTTGATACCACGCTAGACCAGATCCTGGGGCAGCACGACTACCCTGCGCCGGTTGAGGCAATGGTGGCCGAAATGGCCCTGCTGACCGCGCTGATCGGGCAAACGATCAAGCTGCGCTGGAAACTTTCGCTGCAAGTCCGCTCCGACGGGCCGATCCGCCTGATTGCCACCGATTTCCTCGCGCCTGAGGCGGAGGGGAGCCTGCGCGTATCCGGGCCTATGCATCCTATGATGCCGACAAGCTGGATGTGACCGGCCCTGCCTTCCCGCAGATCGGGTCGGGCTATTTCGCGATCCTGATCGACCAGGGGCCTGACATGACGCCCTATCAGGGCACAACCCCCTTGGCCGGTGGGTCTCTATCCGCCTGTGCAGAGGCTTATTTTGCGCAGTCCGAACAGCTGCCGACAAAATTCCACCTGTCCTACGGGCAGGCGCAGGAACCGGGGCAGGCGCCAAGCTGGCGCGCCGGTGGCGTGATGGTGCAGCTGATGCCTGAATCGGCGCTTGAGGCGCAGGGTGGCGGCACCGGGGAAGAGGGTTTGCTGACGGCTGAGGACCTTGTCGATGAGGACACGGCCGAAGATTGGAACCGCGCCAAGATCCTGCTCGACACGGCAGACGAGATGGAGCTGATTGGGCCGCATGTGTCGCCCACCGACCTGTTGGTGCGCCTGTTCCATGAGGAGCAAC
Organism: Gymnodinialimonas sp. JB5-7; assembly: GCF_055693405.1. NCBI lineage: Bacteria > Pseudomonadati > Pseudomonadota > Alphaproteobacteria > Rhodobacterales > Paracoccaceae > Gymnodinialimonas > Gymnodinialimonas sp. JB5-7. The sequence goes on along the minus strand of NZ_JBVFUX010000012.1, from coordinate 1,155,886 downwards.
CGCGTGTCTTCGATGCGCAACCGGTGGCGTTTGGTTGCACCTGTTCCGAGGATCGCGTGCGGCAATCTCTGTCGATCTATTCGGCAAAGGACATCGCCCATATGACAACGGATGAAGGCCGCGTAACTGCAGATTGCCAGTTCTGCGGTGCCCATTACGACTTTGACCCCCTCACCCTGGGGTTCGAGGCCGAGAAAGACCCAGATGGGACGCCCCGTTGATCTGACGACCATCGTGGCCGCGCTGGACAGTCCGGCGCGGCCATCGTCGGACTATGACCTGAACCCGGGCGTGGTTCTGCCCGAAGGCCGCAAACTTCGACCCGCGGCCGTGCTGATCGGTGTGCTGGACGATCAGGTTATCCTCACCAAGCGGGCCTCGACCCTGAAGCACCATCCGGGTCAGATCGCCTTTCCCGGTGGAAAGGTAGATGGTGATGAAACGGTCGTTCAGGCCGCCCTGCGGGAAGCGCAGGAAGAAGTGGGGCTTGCGCCCGATAACGTGTCTGTCCTTGCGGAATTGCCGCCGCATGAAACGGTCACAAGCTATGCCGTGACGCCCGTGTTGGCGCATATCGAGCGTGATTTCGACCCAATGGTTGAACCCGGTGAGGTTGCGGAATGCTTCCGCGTGCCGCTCGCCTTTCTGATGAACCCTGCCAATTATGCCGTCGAAGGCCGGCGCTGGCGTGGGATGCGGCGTGAGTTCTTCACCGTGCCATACGGCCCCTACTACATCTGGGGCGCGACGGCGCGGATGTTGAAAAGCCTTGCAGACCGGGTGGCAGGATGAAGTTGCAAGCGGAATGGTTGGCACATCCGGGCACTGTGGCGGTCTTTGATGCCCTGTCTGGCTATGATGCATGGTTTGTGGGTGGATGCGTGCGCAACGGGCTGTTGGGGCAGCATGTCGACGACATAGATATCGCCACCGATGCGACGCCTGATCAGGTCGTGGCCCTCGCCGAGGCCGCTGGCCTGCGCGCGGTGCCCACGGGGATCGACCACGGCACGATCACCGTCGTAGCCCAGGACAAGCCGCACGAGATCACCGCCTTGCGCGCCGATCTTGAAACCGACGGGCGTCATGCGAAAGTGGCCTTTTCGTCGGACATCAAAGACGATGCTGCGCGGCGCGATTTCACCATCAATGCGCTTTATGCGACCCGCAACGGCGACGTTCTTGACCCGAATGGGGGCGGCTTGGACGACCTCGCCGCCCGGCGCGTGCGCTTCATTGGCGACCCGGCACAGCGTATTACTGAGGATTACCTGCGCATTCTGCGCTTCTTCCGGTTTCACGCCTGGTATGCCGATCCTGAAGGCGGGCTGGATGCTGATGCGTTAGCCGCTTGCGCCGCCCACTCAGATGGGCTTGAAAGCCTCGCGAAAGAGCGGATCACAGCCGAGCTTCTGAAGTTGCTGCGCGCCTTTGACCCGGCCCCTTCGGTCGCGGCGATGGAAAAATCTGGCGTCCTTTCCGCTGTACTGCCGGGTGCGCAATCCGAGCTTTTGACTGTCCTGACAGGCCACGAAACGAACCTTGTCCCCGACGCCATTCGGCGCCTTGCGGCCTTGGGTGGTCCAGACATTGCAGGTCACTTGCGCCTCTCCAAGGTCGAGGCGAAGCGCTTGGAACTCTACCGGGATGAGATGGCGGCTACGACCCCACCCGGCGTTCTGGGGTATCTGCACGGGGCCGCTGCCGCACAAGACATCCTTGCACTGCGGGCTGCGGTGTTTGAGCAACCGATTTCGCAGAACGAAAGAGACGAGGCTGAAACCGGGGCTACGGCCACCTTCCCAGTCCGCGCTGCCGATTTGCCTGATCTCGAAGGCGCAGCCCTGGGTCAAAGCCTGCGAGAGCTTGAACAGCGCTGGATCGACAGCGCCTTCACCCTCACAAAACAGGCTCTGTTAGGCTAAATGGACCCGCTTTTTCTCTTTGTCTTTGCAGGTCTCTTCAGCCCGGGTCCGAACGTCATCATGCTGACGGCTTCGGGTGCGCGGTTCGGGTTTGTGCGCACCCTGCCCCATGTCTTTGGGGTGGCCATGGGGGTTGGCATCATTGCCGGACTCACAGGTCTTGGGATTGGTGCGATTTTGGCAAACTACCCGGCGCTTGACCTGACCTTGAAGGTGGTCGCCGCCGCTTGGATCATCTGGATGGGTGTGACGTTGTGGCGATCATCGGCGGCGGGGCAGCGCGATGCAGGCGATCAACCCTGGGGCGCGCTGAAAGCCGCCCTGTTCCAATGGGTCAATCCAAAGATCTGGGCCGTCGCGGTGGCCGCAGCATCCGGCTTTCCTGGAGGCTTGTCGCCGATGGGTGAGGCGCTGCGTTTGGGCGCCACGTTTTCGACCCTGAACTTGGGCGTTTGCCTGTTCTGGAGCTTTGCGGGATCCCTGCTTTCCCTTCTGCTGACGACCCCAAAGGCCTGGACGATCTTCGCACGCACCATGGCCATTGGCCTGCTTGCATCGGCGCTGATGGTGTTCCTCTAAACCCTGCGCTATACAGCAAGGCTGACACGGGGTTTGTCATGTTCCGCTTTTTCGAAAGGCTGGTCGATCCGTATACCGCGTATCCGGAAAACGATCACCCGCCGCGCCGCCTTTGGCCGTTCCTTTGGGAGTATTCCCAGCCCTTCAAAGGGCTCTTCGCCGTCACTGCCGTGATGTCAATCATCGTGGCCGCCGTTGAGATTGGGTTGATCTGGTATCTGGGACGCGTGGTCGATCTTTTGACTGAAGGCGAACCGGCGGAGGTTTTGTCCGAATACGGGACTGAGCTTGCCTTTGCAGCCCTGTTCATCCTGCTTCTGCGGCCGGCCCTTCAGTCGTTTGGCACCGCGCTGTTGAACAACGGCATTCTCCCGCAATTCGGAGCGCTGGTGCGGTGGCGCGCCCACAAGCAAGTGCTGCGCCAATCGGTCGGCTTTTTCGAGAATGATTTTGCTGGCCGCATCGCCAATCGGATCATGCAAACACCCGGTAGCGCGGGGGACGCGATCTTTCAGATCTTCGATGCGATTACATTCTCGCTCGCTTATCTTGTTGGGGCCGCGATCCTACTGGCTGAGGCCGACCCGCGCCTTGCCATTCCGCTGATCCTTTGGTTCGGCCTTTATGCCCTGCTGCTGCGCTGGACGATGGCGCGCGTTGGGCCCGCCTCCAAAGCCAGCGCGGATGCGCGGTCCATGACCACGGGTCGGGTCGTGGACAGCTACACCAACATCCACTCCGTCAAGCTGTTCGCGCATCACGACTCTGAGCTGTCCTATGCGAAAGATGCGATCGAGCAGACGCGCCAGACCTTCGGGCGCGAGATGCGGATCTTCACGACGATGGACGTGATGCTTGTCACGCTGAATGGCTTCCTGATCGTCGCCGTCGTGGGGTGGGGCATCTGGTTGTGGAGCCTTGGGTCCGCGTCGGTCGGTGTGGTCGCGGCGGCCACTGCGCTGACCCTGCGCCTGAACGCGATGACCGGCTGGATCATGTGGGCCGTATCCACCTTCTTCCGCTCGCTCGGCGTGGTGGCGGAGGGGATGGAGACGATTACCGAGCCGATCCAACTGACCGATGCGCCCGGTGCAAGGCCGCTGAACATCGCCGATTGCAAAATCACCTTCGACGGGGTTTCGCACCATTACGGACGCGGCGCAGGCGGCATCGACGCTTTGAACCTGACCATCAATTCGGGCGAAAAGGTCGGTCTCGTGGGCCGCTCCGGGGCCGGAAAATCGACCCTCGTGAAGCTTCTCTTGCGGTTCTATGACGCCGAACAGGGTCGAATTCTGATCGACGATCAAGACATCGCCCGCGTCACGCAAGACAGCCTGCGCGTACAGATCGGCATGGTGCAACAAGACTCGTCGCTCCTGCACCGATCCGTCCGCGACAACATCCTTTACGGCCGGCCTGAGGCGACCGAGGCCGAGATGCTTGCCGCCGCCAAACGGGCCGAGGCGCACGACTTCATCCTTGACCTGGAAGATCCGCAGGGGCGCACCGGCTATGACGCCCATGTGGGGGAACGCGGCGTGAAACTGTCAGGTGGTCAGCGACAGCGCGTCACCCTTGCCCGTGTCATCCTGAAAGACGCCCCGATCCTTGTTTTGGACGAGGCAACTTCCGCGCTCGACAGCGAAGTCGAGGCGCAAATTCAGGAAACACTCTATGGCGTGATGGAAGGCAAGACCGTCATCGCCATTGCCCACCGCCTTTCCACCATCGCCTGGATGGATCGAATTGTGGTTCTCGATGACGGTCGCATTGTCGAGGACGGCACCCATGACGCGCTTCTCGCGGCAAACGGCCTATATGCGAACTTCTGGGCGCGCCAATCGGGCGGGTTCATCGGGATCGAGCCCGACACCGGGGAGGCGGCAGAATGAACCAGATCAAACGCGTCGGTATCTGGCTTGGCACTCTGATCGCGCCCTTTGAGCGTGCCGAAGGGCCCCGCCGCAGACGCTCTGGGCTTTCATCAAATGGTGCTTGGCCGGGTCCTGGCCGGTCATTGTCCTTGCCGCCGCCTTTTCGGGCATGGCGGGGTTGATGGAGGTCGTTTCGGCCTGGCTCCTGGGCGTAATGATCGACAGCACGACGGGCGAAAGCGTCGATTACCTTGCGCGAAATGCGCTTCTGATTGCGGGCTATATCGGCTTTTACCTGCTCGTCCGGCCGCTCTTTTTCGGGCTTTCGGCCGCCTTCACGGGCATCGTCCTACCACCAAACCTTGCACCGCTGATCCAGTCGCGGCTGCACCGCTGGACCCTTGGCCATGATGTGACGTTTTTCGACAACGATTTCGCCGGGCGCATCGCGCAGAAACAGGCGCAGTCGGCGTCTGCGCTGGTCAATGTCGTGCAGGAGGTTATCTCGGCCGCCGTTTATGCCGTGATCACGCTGATCGGCACGCTTGGCCTTCTGCTGGCGATTGATTGGCGTATCGCTCTGCTGCTGTTTTTGTGGATGGGTGGCTACGCGGCTTTGATCAGCTGGTACCTGCCGCGCATCCGTATCCGAGCCAAGGCGCGTGCCGCTGCCCGCGCTAACGTGACAGGCCAGGTCGTTGATACCATCACGAACATCAAAACGGTCAAGCTCTTCGGTCATACCGATCACGAGGATACCGCGGCCATCGGCGCGATGGCGGGCTACCGCGATGCAGCGCTGCAATTTGGTTACCTCTCGACCGCGTTCCGTTTTGTTTTGATGGCCGTCGCCGGGTTGCTGCCGGTGCTGCTTGTTATCGGGGCCGTTTTGCTGTGGCGCAACGGGACTGTGACATCGGGCGATATTGCGGCCATCGGGGCCATTTCGATGCGGATTTCGCAGATGACCGGCTGGGTGTCTTTCACGCTGATGGGCATCTATTCGAACATCGGGGAGCTTGAGGATGGCATGCGCACCCTGACCCCTGCGCATGGGCTGACCGACGCGCCAAACGCTGATGTCCTTCCGCGTCTGTCTGGTCGTGTCGAATTTAACAATGTCAGCTTCGCCTACGGCCAGCGCGCCGGTGGCGTGGACCGGATAAACCTTGTTGTTGAGCCTGGGCAAAAGCTTGGCGTTGTCGGGGCCTCCGGGGCCGGCAAATCAACCCTCGTGAACCTTCTGATGCGGCTCTACGATGCCGAACAGGGTCGCATCTTGATCGATGGGCAAGACATCGCCTTGGTGACGCAAGACAGCCTTCGCCAACAGATCGCTATGGTCACGCAGGAAACCGCGATGTTCAATCGCACAGCGCGGGACAATATCCTGTATGGCCGCCCGGGCGCGACAGAGGCGGACGTGATCGACGCCGCCAAGCGCGCTGAGGCGCACGATTTCATTCTGGATCTTGAGGATTTCAAAGGCCGCACAGGCTACGACGCCTTCCTGGGCGAGCGCGGCGTGAAACTGTCCGGCGGTCAACGCCAACGCATCGCCCTTGCCCGTGCCTTCCTGAAAGACGCGCCGGTTCTGGTGCTGGATGAGGCCACCAGCGCGCTCGACAGCGAAGTTGAGGCCGCCATCCAGAGCACCCTGACGCGCGTGATGGAGGGCAAGACAACCATCGCCATCGCCCACCGCCTTTCGACCCTATCCGCCATGGATCGCATCATCGTCCTTGATCAGGGCCGCATCGTCGAAGATGGCACGCATGACGCGCTTCTTGCGCAGGATGGCCTCTACGCCCGCTACTGGACCCGCCAATCGGGGGATTCATCGGCACTGACGACGTGGCTGCAGCGGAATGAAGTGCCATGAAACGCGTCATGATCATCGGCCAGCCCGGTAGCGGCAAATCCACCCTTGCCCGCCTGTTGGGCGAGAAGACCGGGCTGCCCGTCCACCACATGGACCAGATCCATTGGATGTCCGGCTGGAATGAGCGCCCCAAGCCCGAGAAGATCGCGCTGGCGATGGAGGTTCAGAACCGCGACGCGTGGATTTTCGAAGGCGGGCTGCGGCACACGAAAGATCACCGGCTTGCCCGCTGCGATACGCTCATCAACCTCGATTTTCCCCTATGGCTCCGCGCCTGGCGCGTGGGCAAGCGCACCGTTCTCCATTTCGGGCGCACCCGGCCCGACCTCCCCGATGGCTGCCCGGAGAAAATCAGTTTTGAATTCTGGAAATGGATCTGGGACACGCGTGAGAAGAACCGCCTCGCCAACCTCCGGTGGATGGAGGACGCGGGGCCACATGTCACAGTCCATCACCTCAGCACCCCGGCTCAGGTCCGCTGCTTTCTCGACCGTCAAGGATAAGGCACCAACCCGCCCATCTTTGTTCCATGAAAATGCAAATCCGACGTGTGCGCCCCGCGCGACGCTTGCCGTTTCGCGCGCTTTCCCGCAATCCTGCCCCATGGACCTTGAAACGATCTCTGCCGAGGATTTTGGCCGCGCCCTCACCGGTGTCGGCCTCAACCTGCTGACCCGCGATGTCCGTGCGTTGGCCGCGTTTCTGACCGACACGTTCGGCCTGACCGCCCATCGCGTATCCGATGATTTTGCCATCATCCGTCACGGCGGCGCTTTGATACAGCTTCACGCTGATGGCACGTACCATTCCAACCCATTGCCACAGCTTATCCCGGAAAACCCGCCCCGTGGCGGTGGCGCGCAACTCTACCTTTTTGGGATCGACCCCGACGTGGCGGTTCAGCGCGCCGCGGCCCATGGCCACCACGTGATCGAACCGCCCGCCGACAAGCCCCATGGGTTGCGTGAAGCCACGATCCTCTCGCCTGAGGGGTACGCCTTCTCGCCCGCGATCCCCCATGGCTGAGGTGACGATCCAGCGCCTTGGCCACCACGGCGACGGCATTGCAGACGGGCCTGTCTACGTTGCCCGCGCTCTGCCGGGTGAGGTTGTGAGCGGTGAGATTGAAGGCGATCAGATCGCGTCACCGTCTGTGATCACACCCTCGCCGGACCGCGTAAAGGCCCCTTGCCCGCACTACAAATCCTGCGGCGGGTGTAGCCTTATGCACGCCTCCGACGCCTTTGTGGCGCAGTTCAAGACAGATGTGATCACAAATGCACTGACCGCCCATGACCTGCCAACGCCACTTCGCAAAATTGATACGTCACCGTCGCACACGCGCCGCCGCGCGACCCTTGCGGGAACCCGCACCAAGAAGGGGGCGCAAATCGGATTTCATGCCCGCAAATCAGACACAATCGTGCCAATCAGGGACTGTTCTCTGCTTCACCCGAGGCTGCTTGAAACCCTTCCAGCCCTCGAACAGATCACCCGCCTCGGCGCGTCCCGGTCTGCCACATTGGCCTTTGCACTGACCCTGACTGAGACCGGAATCGATTGCCGCGTGACCGGCGGTAAACCCCTCGACGGCCCTCTGCGCGCGGCCCTTCCGGCCCTTGCGCGCCCCTTCATCCGCCTCAACTGGGAGGATGAGCCCGTTTTTGTGGAGACACCGCCCGTACTCAGTATCGGGCCGGCGCGCGTGTCGCCGCCCCCGGCGCCTTTCTGCAAGCCACACCGGAAGGCGAGGCCGCATTGCAAGCCGCTGTTTCTGAGGCCGTGCAAGGCGCACGCCATATCGCTGACCTCTTCTGCGGGCTTGGCACGTTTGCCCTTCCGCTTGCGCAAACGGCGCCTATCCATGCCGTTGAAAGCGAAACCGACCTTCTTGCGGCACTGACCCATGCGGCCAACCATTCGACCGGCCTAAAGCCCATCACAACCGAGGCGCGGGATCTGTTCCGTCGCCCGCTGCTGCCGGACGAACTCGCGAAATTCGACGCCATTGTCATCGACCCACCCCGCGCCGGCGCCGAGGCGCAGACGCACGAGATCGCCAAAGCGCAGGTCCCCACAATCGCTGCTGTATCCTGCAACCCGGTGACCTTTGCGCGTGATGCCAAAATCCTCATCCAGGCCGGGTACAGCCTGGATTGGGTGCAACCGGTCGACCAATTCCGCTGGTCGCCGCATGTGGAGCTTGCGGCAAAGTTCACCCTGCCCCATATCCAGACCTGATTTCTTCAGGAGCAATTGTTGATGTCCGAGCTGACCTTCCGCACCCGATTGGCTGACTTCATGGAAAGCGCGCGGGTGCGCAATTTCATCATCGGCGTCATCATCTTCAATGCGATCATCCTGGGGCTGGAAACGTCCGAGCCTGTGATGGCGCGGTACGGCGGTCTTATCTACGCGCTGGATCGGCTCTGTTTAGGGATATTCGTCGCTGAGCTTGCCCTGAAGCTCTTCGCGCTTGGGCCGCGTTTCTTCCGTTCGGGCTGGAATATCTTCGATTTCCTGATTGTCGGTATCGCGCTGATGCCGTCGGCCCAGGGACTGAGCGTTTTGCGTGCCTTGCGGATCCTGCGGGTGCTGCGCGTAATCTCGGTCGTGCCGTCCCTACGCCGGGTGGTTGAAGGCTTGTTGACGGCTCTGCCCGGTATGGGATCGGTCTTCTTGCTGATGTCGATCATCTTCTACATTGGCGCAGTCATGGCCACGAAGCTTTTTGGCGGCGATTGCCCGGCTTGTACCCCGGAACAGGCCGCAAATTTCGACGCTTGGTTCGGGACACTTGGCCGGTCGCTTTATTCGCTGTTCCAGATCATGACGCTGGAATCCTGGTCCATGGGCATCGTTCGCCCGGTGCAGGAGGTTTATTCCTATGCGTGGATGTTCTTCGTGCCCTTCATCCTCATCACGACATTTGCGGTCGTGAACCTTGTCGTGGGTCTTGTCGTGAACTCCATGCAAGACGCCCACGCCGAAGAGGCCAATGCAGCAACGGATGCCTACCGCGACGAGGTTTTGGAACGCCTCAAATCCATTGAAGAGCGGCTGGACAAGCGTTGATAGATGCTGCGCGATATGCCGATCAGGGCAGCGTCATCAACGCGCCCGATGGGGCATGTCTGTTCCAGCCCGGAGATGAAAGCAGCGCCTTTCTGATCGTTACAAAGGGGCATGTTCGGGTCGAACAGACCAACGCGGAAGGCCGCACCATGGTCCTTTATCGCGTGCATGAGGGCGAAAGCTGCGTGATGACAACCTCCTGCGTTCTGGGGGCGCGGCCATACAGTGGCTATGGCTATGCCGAAGGCGCGGTCGAAGCGCTGGCCATTGGGGCCGAGCGCTTCAAGCGCCTGCTGGCCGAGGATGGCGCATTCCGCGATCTGGTGTTCGAGGGCTTCACGCAGCGTCTTGTGGAACTGACCAACGTGATTGATGCACTCTTGCTGCACCGGACGGATCTGCGCCTTGCCGCCTGGCTGGCGAACCGTGGGGCTGGATCGTGCGAAATGACCCAGCAGGACATCGCACAGGAAATCGGCACCGCGCGCGAGGTCGTGTCGCGCACGCTCAAATCTTTCGAGCGTGAAGGGTGGCTGGTGCTTGGACGTGGTCGGTTAGAGATCACAAATCCTACCGCTCTGGCGATGCATTCGAAATCGCAGGCAACGTGACTCTGTCACCGACATGGGCATGCTGACGTGGCAAAATGGGGCATCTTTCACACAAGGAGTGACCCCATGACCATCACCCGCAACCTCGCGACCTGGGACCGTGCCGCGCGCTTCATCGTCGGCGCTCTACTTATCGTTCTTGCCATCACGGGCACGATCGGACTTTGGGGCTATGTCGGCGCCATCTTCGTTGCCACGGCCTTCATGAACTTTTGCCCGATCTATCGGGTGTTCGGCCTGAAAACCTGTACCGACTGCTAAAGCTCAGGCCCGCTTTTCGATAATCTCCACGCCGAGGGTGCGCAGCACCTTCGCCTCGATATCCTCGGCGTTCATGCCCGCCACCGCGTACATATCCGCAGGGCTCGCTTGATCAATGAAGATGTCGGGCAACACCATGGACCGGTATTTCAGGCCGCTGTCGAACACGCCTTTTTCGGCCAGCAAATGCGCCACATGAGAGCCGAAGCCCCCAACAGCACCTTCTTCCACCGTGATCAACGCTTCGTGGTGACGGGCCAGTTGCAGGATCATCTCTTCGTCAAGCGGCTTGGCGAACCGGGCATCGGCGATGGTGGGCGCAATGCCTTTCTGCGCCAGCCGCTCCGCGGCCTCCTGCACCTCTTTCAGGCGCGCGCCGAAGTTCAGGATCGCCACGCGGTTCCCTTCCGCGATCATGCGTCCTTTGCCGATTTCAAGCGCAACGCCGCGGTCGGGCATCTCAACGCCTACACCTTCGCCGCGCGGGAACCGGAAGGCACTGGGCCTGTCGTCAATCTCAAGCGCTGTGCGCACCATGTGCCGCAACTCGGCTTCGTCTGAGGCCGCCATCACGACAAATCCGGGAAGGTTCGCCAGATAGCCCACATCATAGCTGCCCGCATGTGTGCAGCCGTCGGCCCCAACAAGCCCGGCCCGGTCAATCGCGAAGCGGACCGGGAGGCGTTGAATGGCCACGTCGTGAACCACCTGATCGTAGCCGCGTTGCAGGAAGGTCGAATAGATCGCCGCAAAGGGCTTTAACCCACCGGCGGCCATGCCAGCGCAGAACGTCACGGCGTGCTGTTCCGCAATGCCAACGTCGAAACAACGGGTCGGAAAGCGTTCGGCAAACAAATCCAGACCCGTCCCGTCCGGCATCGCCGCCGTCACCGCCACCACCTTCGGATCATCGACGGCCTCAGCAATCAGGCTTTGCGCGAAGACCTTGGTATAACTCGGTGCGTTCGACGGCGCCTTCTTCTGCTCACCGGTCGCGATGTCGAACTTCGCGGTCGCATGGCCGCGATCGGCGCGATGTTCGGCGTAGCCCTTGCCTTTTTTCGTGATGGCGTGGATCAGGATCGGCCCATCGGCGCGCGCCTTGACCGTTCGCAACACCGCCAAGAGGCTCTCCATATCGTGCCCATCAATCGGCCCGACATAGGAAAATCCCAGCTCCTCAAACAGCGTCCCGCCAACCGTGGCCGACTTCAGCAATTCCTTCGCCCGCCGAGCCCCTTCCTGAAACGGCTCAGGCAAGAGCGAGACCGCGCCCTTGGCTGCTGCCTTCAGCTCCTGAAACGGGGCACCCGCATAAAGCCGTGACAGGTAGGACGACATCGCCCCCGTTGGCGGGGCAATCGACATCTCGTTATCGTTCAGGATCACGATCAGCCGCTTGCCCAGATGGCCCGCATTGTTCATCGCCTCGAACGCCATTCCGCCCGACATCGCGCCATCGCCGATCACGGCAATCGCATCGCCTTGCCCGGTCTCACAATCGCCACCCAGATCGCGCGCCACGGCAAAGCCCAAAGCCGCGGAAATCGAGGTAGAGGAATGCGCTGCGCCGAAAGGGTCGAACGGAGATTCCGACCGCTTCGTGAACCCGCTCAACCCATCCTTCTGCCGGATCGTCAGCATCTGCTCACGCCGCCCGGTCAGGATCTTATGCGGGTAGCATTGGTGCGAGACATCCCAGATCAGCTTGTCGCGCGGCGTATCAAAGACAGAATGCAGCGCCACCGTCATCTCGACCACGCCCAGACCCGCGCCGAAATGGCCGCCCGTCTGGCTGACGGTCCAGATCATCTCGGCCCTCAATTCATCGGCCAGCTTGCGCAGATCGTGATCTGACAGATGCTTCAAATCGGCAGGCTGGTGGACCTTGTCCAGCAACGGGGTCGTCGGGCGCTCGCTCATATTTTGTTCGCTACCGCCTCCGGCTGCTTGAGCGGGCGGCACGCCTCCTTTTACTTGTCACGAGTCACTATGTAGTGCGCCAGATCGCGCAATGCCTGCGCCTTTTCGCCATAGGGCGCGAGTGCCGCATCAGCCTCGGCCACAAGATCACCGGCGCGGGCTTTGGCCGCATCAAGGCCAAGCAGCGACACAAACGTCGCCTTCCCGGCATCTTCATCCTTGCGCAGGGCCTTGCCTGCCTTCTCGGCATCGCCTTCCACGTCGAGGATGTCGTCGGCTATTTGGAACGCCAGACCGATGGCCTGCGCATAGGCCCGCAACGGCGCCGGGTCAGCCCCGCCCAGAATTGCGCCCGCATGGGCCGGCCATTCGATCAGGCGACCCGTCTTGTTGGCTTGCAGCGCTGTGATTTCTTCCAGGGTCAAGGGCCTGCCCGCCGTCTCCGCCGCGATGTCCTGCGCTTGGCCCAAAACCATCCCTTCGGCACCGCTTGCCTTTGCCAGCGTGGCGATTAAGGCCCGCCCCTCCACGGCTGTCCCGGCCTCCGCGCGGCTGAGCAATTCAAAGGCGAAGGTCTGCAGTGCATCGCCAACAAGCACCGCCGTCGCGTCGTCCCATTTCACGTGAACAGTCGGCTGCCCACGGCGCAGGTCGTCATCGTCCATGCAAGGCAAATCATCGTGGACAAGCGAATAGGCATGCAGGCATTCCACGGCACCTGCCGCATAGAGTGCACGTTCGACCGGCACATCGAACAACGCAGCGCTTTCCAGAACCAGGAACCCGCGCAGCCGCTTCCCGCCATTGGTGGCGTAGCGCATGCCTTGGGCGATCTTGTCGTCACCCAGCGGCGCCATCTGCTCTGTCAGGAAATCGCCGATGCGGCTCTGCGCATCCGTCAGGGCCGTCTTGAACAAGGCTTACAGGCCTTCAACAGGCTTGGCGCCGGTCGCCTCACCATTCGCATCCAGCGTGATCTGGGCGACTTTCTCTTCGGCTTCTTTCAGTTTGGCCTCGCACCGCGCTTTCAGGGCAGCACCCCGTTCATAGAGTTTGATCGAGTCCTCCAGTGCAACCTCGCCACGGTCAAGCTGCGTGACGACCTGCTCCAACTCGCGGATCGCATCCTCAAAGCTCATCTCGTCAATTGGGGTGTCTGCCATCCTTAGTCCTCCAACTCCGTCACATGGGCCAGCACGCCGCCACCCAGGCCTTCCAGATCATAGCCGCCTTCAAGTGTCGAGACCACGCGCCCCTCACAAACCTCCTCGGCCACGCTCACCAACTCCCGGGTGACCCAGGCGAAATCCTCATCCTCCCAAAGCAGATTTGCGAGTGGATCGCGAGCATGGGCGTCGAACCCGGCTGAAATCAGGATCAGGTCCGGATCGAACTCCCTCAGACGAGGAATGACGTGGCTCTCGTAACGCGACCGCATGGCGTGGCCGTCCGATCCCGGCGGCAAAGGCAGGTTCATCACATTGTCAGACGCACCGCGTTCGTGGACAGCACCGGATCCGGGATAAAGCGGCTTCTGATGGGACGAGATGAACAGCGCACGCGGTTCGTCCCACAAAAGGTCCTGCGTGCCGTTACCGTGGTGGACGTCGAAATCAACGACGGCGACGCGCTCCAGCCCGTGCCGATCCAGCGCATGCTGCGCGGCGATGGCGATATTGCCGAAAAGGCAAAAGCCCATGGCGCGGGTCTTTTCGGCATGGTGCCCCGGGGGGCGCGTCGCGACGAAAGCGCGTTTGTGGGCGCCTGACAGAACCCGATCTACGGCCAGAAGACACCCGCCGACGCCCTTCAACGCGGCCTCCCATGTACCAGGCGAGGCACTGGTATCAGCATCAATCTGCACCATGCCTGTCGTTGGCTGTGCGTCGCGCATGGCGTCGATATAGGCTTGCGGGTGACACAGCGCGATGTCGGCCTCAGTCGCTGCTGGGGCCTCTTCACGCAAGGCATCTACGTCCGAGAGGACCGCGAAAACGGTCTCAAGCCGGGCTATGCGCTCCGGATGGCCTTCGGGCATCTCGTGATTCAGGCCGGACGGGTTGTTGACGATCAGCACAGGCAGCAATCCTCTCTTTGAGCTTGGATTGGTTTCACCCCAGCCTCAGCGGAGTTGCAAGTGAATGTGGTCGTCATGGCGGGCGGCGTTACAGCCCTGAAAGCCAATCGTGGGGTGTGAGACGTTCCAGCTTTGCAGCAGATGCGGCTCCACAAAGATACGTCCGACGCGCGGATCACCGGCGAGGATTTGCAGGGCGGTACGGTTCCGCCGCACCTCCGGCACATGATCGCGCCAGAGCGGTTGAAGCAGCCCAAGGTCCCATCGCAGAGACGGAAAAGAAGAAGCGCAGGTGGTCGGCCCATCCTCGAACGCAAAGTAACCGACGGGCGAACGGATGGCACCGGGCAGATAACCGGTATCGTCGGCGTAGTAGAAGGCAAGGTCGACCTTTTCGCCATCGTCATGCGACAGGTGTGGCAGCAGGGGGAAGCCATCGAAGAACGGGAAATTGGCGTCCAGGACCAACGTGGTGGTGCCGGGATAGCGACGGTCCATTTCCGTGGCAGTGTCGGTCAGAACCTCGGCAATCTCTGGCGAGACATAGTGGCGATTCAACGCGCAGTAGAAGAAAGATTGCATGGCAAGCGGGCCATCGCTTGCGCAATCCAGAGGAACGCGCCCGAATTGCGGGGCAAGGAAGACAGTGGCGCCCGACAGAAGGGCGTAGATGACGACGAAGGCCAGAGCCGTGCGGCGGAAAAGAAGGGCCAGCAGCCACGCGAGGCCGCCGATCTGAGTCAGGATCGTCAGAAGGAGGATCGTGGCAATGTGAAGGAGGGCGCGGATCATGGTGGCGATGAGCGTAGCAGCCCTGCTTCAAAGGTTAACATTTAGTAAATTTATTCAAGTTTATCTTTTATTTTCAATGGCTTAATATACCTTATCAAGCGTGATAAGGTCTTCAATCCGGCGCAAGCATATAGCCCGCGCCTCGCACGGTCTGCAGGTAGCGCGGCTGTTTCGGGTTCACCTCGATCTTGCGCCGCAGCCGCGTGATCTGCACATCCACCGCGCGTTCCTGCACCGGCTCTCCGCCGACCTTGTCGCGGTTCAGAAGGGAGACCAGATCCGCTCGCGTGATCGCCTCGCCCGGCTGGTGCGAGAAGATGCGCATCAAAGCCGCCTCGGTCGCTGTCAGGCGCACAGGTTCCTGCCCCTCGAACAGCTCTCCCCGCTCGATATCGTAGCGGATCGGTCCGAGGTGGAGGACCTGTGGAACCGTGCTTTCTTCCACTGGCGCGGGCATGCGCCGCAAGATCGCGTTGATCCTGAGCAGCAATTCCTTCGGCTCAAACGGCTTGGCAAGATAATCATCCGCCCCGGCCTCCAGCCCTTCGATCCGATCCTCGGACTCACCCTTGGCAGTCAAAAGCAGAATTGGCGTAGCAGACTCCGCCCGGATGTCTCGGCACAGGCTTAGCCCATCTTCGCCAGGCATCATCACGTCCAACACGATCAGATCAAAGCTCAAGCCATCCAGAAGTTTCCGGGCATGGGCTGCGTCGCGCGCGCCGGAGGCCATAAAGCCATTGCGCATCAGGAACTTTTGCAAAAGCTGCCGAATGCGTTCGTCATCATCGACGATGAGAAGATGTGCTCCGATATCCATGCGCTACCCTTGATCGACGCCGTCAAGGTACTGGCGTCGCATCTCAGGGTCCATCATCTCTTCCAGAACGGCGCGAAAGCCCTGAACCGCCTCCGGGCCGGCGTTGCGGAACGCAGCCCGCATCCGGTTGCGTTGCGCTTCGGACAGAGCCTGTTCCAGGGCCTTTCCGGCTTCGGTCAGATGGAGGTGGCGCTCGCGTTTGTCCCGTGTGCCAACCCGTGCCTCGACCAAACCGTCATCGACAAGTGTGCGCAGAACCCGGTTCAGGCTTTGCTTTGTCACCCCAAGGATCGAGAGCAGGTTGTTCACGGTTGTCCCCGGGGTCCGGTTGATGAAGTGGACGGCCCGATGATGCGCGCGCCCGTATCCCTTTTCGATCAGGATGCGGTCCGGGTCGGCTGTGAACCCGCGATAGGCAAAGAACATCGCCTCAATCCCGCGCCGAAGCTGATCGTCGGTCAAGAACAGCAGGGTGTCCCCTCGCGCCATCGCCCCAGTGCTGCCGCGTTCGGCCATATCTGTCCCTTCCTTGACCGGCTTACCGGTTTCCGGTCAGTTTATGTCAGCCTTGTTGACTTTCCAAGAATCAATTGGTAGCCAAACTGGCATTTTGCGTAATTTTATGTCCGAAGCGGACCCATCTTGCGCAACATTTGAAAACCATGCCCGAGTGGAAGCGGGTTCATGCGAGGAAAGGAAGGGACCATGGCTGGAGCCTATGATGACCGCGACGGTCAAATCTGGATGGACGGCAAGCTTGTTGATTGGCGCGATGCCAACGTACACCTTCTGACGCACGCGATGCATTACGCGTCCTCCGTGTTCGAGGGCGAGCGCGCCTATAACGGCAAGATCTTCGAGAGCCGCAAGCATTCCGAGCGCCTGCATTACTCTGCCTCGTGCATCGATTTTGAGATCCCCTACACGATCGATGAAATTGAGGCGGCGAAGTATCAGGTGATGAAAGCCAATGGCCTGACCGACGCTTACGTGCGCGCCGTCGCCTGGCGCGGCGCCGGTGAAGACATGGGTGTCAGTTCCGCCAAAAACCCAGTCCGCCTCGCCATCGCGGCTTGGGAATGGGGCAGCTATTACGGCGACGCCAAGATGAAGGGCGCCAAGCTCGACATCTCAAAATGGAAGCGCCCCTCGCCCGAGACGATCCCGGTCCATGCCAAGGCCGCAGGCCTCTACATGATCTGCACCACGTCCAAGCACGCCGCCGAGGCCAAGGGCTGTTCCGACGCACTGTTCATGGATTACCGAAACTACGTGGCCGAGGCGACGGGCGCCAACATCTTCTTCGTCAAAGACGGTGAAGTGCATACGCCTAAACCCGACTGCTTCCTCAACGGCATCACCCGCCAGACGGTGATCGGGATGCTGGAAAGCAAACAGGTGAAGGTCCACGAGCGCCACATCATGCCGGAAGAGCTGGAAAGCTTTGAGCAATGCTGGCTGACCGGCACGGCAGCCGAAGTGACGCCCGTGGGCCAGATCGGCGACTATAACTTCGAAGTCGGTGCGATGACCCGTGACATCGCGCAGAGCTATGAGGAGTTGGTGCGGGCTTGATCGCATTACTCAAGTGACATCCGAAAGGCTCCGCTCCTCTGCGGGGCCTTTTTTCATTCCCGCGCTTGACCCCCATCCCCTTCGCCCCCACCATCACCCCATGGTGATGCATTTTCAGCCGACCGGCCCGTCCTCCACTCAAAAACAAATCGCGTTTCATCGTACGGAGCTTGGTGTGATCCTCGGCCTCTACGGGCGTATGGTTGCCGCTGGTGAATGGCGGGACTACGGGATCAGCCATCTTTCGGACGTTGCCATCTTCTCGATCTTTCGGCGGACCGCCGAGCATCCGATCTACCGCATAGAGAAGCGCCCGAAACTCCGCGACAAGCAGGGGCAATATTCCATCATCGGCATGGACGGGCGCATCCTGAAACGCGGCAACG
This sequence comes from Gymnodinialimonas sp. JB5-7, assembly GCF_055693405.1. Taxonomy (NCBI): domain Bacteria; kingdom Pseudomonadati; phylum Pseudomonadota; class Alphaproteobacteria; order Rhodobacterales; family Paracoccaceae; genus Gymnodinialimonas; species Gymnodinialimonas sp. JB5-7. The sequence continues at coordinate 1,138,103 of NZ_JBVFUX010000012.1, read as the reverse complement.
ACCTGAAGACCGTGCTGCGCGTTCTTGAGCGCAAGCTGATCCGGGCGGTCGACTAGGCCAGATCCAACCGCTTGCGCGATGTGATGGGGCCGAATTCACTGGCCTCAATCCGGGCGGCGGCATCCTTCAGCGGCTCATAGGCGACCGACATGTGATGCGCATTTGCATGCAGCAACATCCGGTCGCTCGCCATCAAGCCAACATGCCCTTTCCAGAAAATCACATCCCCACGCTTAAGCGCCTCATCCGGTGGAATGTCTTCGCCCAACGCCATTTCCTGTTGGTCACTGTCGCGCGGGCATTCAATTCCGCAGGCATGGAGGCAGGACTGAACCAGACCCGAACAATCTATCCCCCATCGGCTTGTTCCACCCCACAAATAAGGCGTACCAAGGAAAAGGTCCGCGATCCCAACAGGATCAGCAAATTTCGCGTTGATCGGCATCAAATGCTGGGATGGCATGAAATGCCCCGTGTGGATGCGTTTGAATGTGGCCTTCTCACCCACGATTTTCACCTGACTGCCGAAGTACAGGCACACGTCAGGTGGCGCCTTGATATTGGCCTTCGGATAAAGGTGGGTCGCGGGTGAGATCACCCAGTGCGTCGCGGGTTCGGCCCCGGTCAGCGCACCGGACAACATATAGCCGACATAGCCGTCCTTCTCGGACTGACCGAAGGCAAAGCCATCCTCGGTGTCGAGCACCAGAAAACGCTCTCCAAAGACCAGCTGCGATGTGCGCGCGCCACGGGGCTGATCGGCGATATTGGCGATGGGTTGTTGGACCATCATCAAGCGACCATCGGTATAGCGCTCGGCCTCGACCACGCCCTTCAGCGATGAATGGGCAACACGGCCATTGGAGGGGGTGGTACGGGGATCGCTCATGGGGCCAACACCTCGGGCAAAGCTTGGAACAACGCACGAACGCCCTGGCCAACCCCACCCTTCGGCCGAGCGGGTGCATTGGCGCGTTGCCATCCATAGATATCGAAATGCGCGAACCGGGTGACATCGGCAAACCGGCGCAGGAACAGGGCCGCCGTGATCGAGCCCGCCATGCCCCCAGAAGGTGCATTGTCCAGATCGGCGATGCCAGGCTCGATCATGGCCTCATAGGGGTCGTGGAAAGGCAAACGCCAGATCGGATCAGCAACAAGCCGCGCGGCGGCGTTCAGGGCTGCCGCGAGAGGTTCATCGTCGGTGTAGAACGGTGCGAGATCGGGCCCGACTGCCACACGCGCAGCGCCGGTAAGCGTTGCCATGCAGATCATCATGTCTGGCTTAGCCTCAGACCCGTAAGCAAGTGCATCGGCCAGAACCAGGCGGCCTTCCGCATCGGTGTTGTTGATTTCCACGGTGAGGCCATTGCGGGCTGTGAATATGTCTCCGGGTCGGAATGCATTGCCCGAGACGTTGTTTTCGACCGCCGGAATAAGCACGCGCAGGCGGCATGCCATTTGGCTGGCCATGATCATCCGCGCCAAGCCAAGGACATTGGCCGCGCCGCCCATATCCTTTTTCATCAATCCCATCGACGCGCCGGGTTTCAGGTTAAGCCCCCCTGTATCGAAGCACACACCCTTTCCCACCAGTGTCACTGCGGGTCCGGCGCTGCCCCAAGTCATCTCAATCAGGCGGGGCGCCTTTTGTGCGGCACGCCCAACGGTGTGGATCAGAGGAAAGTTCTGCGTCTTAAGGTCGTCACCTTCCACAGTCGCAACCGAAGCACCAAATTCATCCGCTAGGTCGCGTACCGCCTGTTCAAGCGCATCTGGTCCCATATCTTCAGCCGGGGTGTTGATCAGATCGCGGGTCAGGGCCTCCGCTGCAGCAAAATTCTCAAGCCTTGTTGCGTCAACGCCGCCCGGCGTCGCCAGCCGCGCTGTGGGCGCGGCTTGGGCGCGGTAGCGATCAAAGCGGTAGCACGACAACAGATAGCCCAGCGCGATTTCATCCGCGTCGGCACCTGCGGGAAGCGGATTATTAATCCGGTACGTTGCATCTGGAAGCCCGGCAATCGCCGCGCCCGCGGCAAACCTTTTGCGCGTCCGTGTTGCTGGCGTTCCGATCCCCACCAACGCGCCGCCACGATTAGGCAGGGCAAGTGTGCGCCCAAGTTGGCCTTTGAACCCGTTGAAATCTGCCCATTCCTTATGCTCGACACTCAGTTCGGACAGGACCTGGTCCGGCGTCTCACTGTCGACCAAATAAATCGGCAGCGTATCCGTACCGTCATCGGCAAATCTCAAAGCCATTTTCGCACCCCTTTTGTGGGGCGCAGCCTAACGTTCCGGCACCGCTTCGCAAGGTCAGATCAACCCGACAGATCCTCCAGATCCCAGACTGCGTGGATGGACCTTTCGCCAACACGTTCAAGGCGGGCCAAGGTGGCCGCAAGTGCGACGTTATTGGCGGTGGCGTAGCTGTGCAGCACCGATTGCGCGACCCGGGCCAGCGTGGACATTCCGATCAACTCGGCGTCCCGGGCGATCTGATCGACATCGCGCTGAAACATCCGGTCATCTCGGTCGAGAAGCCCGCGCAGCTTTGGCAATCCCTCCGAAATGCGATGCAGGGCGAGGGCCACTTCGGCCTCGGCCCGCACTTCGCCAATTCGGTGGCACAAATCCTCAAGGCATTCCGGGTCGAACCGTGCCGGTTCTTCCATCGACAATGCCGTCACATGAGAGGCCACCCCGACCCCTTTGTTCCGTGTCATTCACTCGCTCCACTTCATTCGCCCCCACCACAGGACGCCCTCGAAAGGGATCGGCGCTGAACATCTGTGAGCGTGCTGAAGAAACCCTTTATCGCGCCGCAAAAAGCGGCTGCAATTTGAATGGAAATCCAGTTAAACCTGAGGTTGAACGATCCAAGAGGCGACCCGATGCATCGCGTAAAATCCCTGCCGGACTATCTGCTCAAACGCTACAATAACTGGAAAGACACAAGCTTTCCTGAAAGCCGCGATCTGATCCGAAAGCTTGCCGTCGAAGGGCAACATCCCAAAGCCATGGTGATTGCCTGTTGCGACAGCCGGGTCGATGTCACTTCTATCTTCGGTCAAAAGACCGGCGAATTGTTTGTACATCGCAATATCGCGAACCTCGTACCGCCCTATGCACCAGGTGTTCACAACCATGGGACCGGCGCGGCGGTGGAATATGCGGTCAATCATTTGAAGGTCTCCCACATCGTGATCATCGGTCATTCCCGGTGCGGCGGTGTGGCCGGCTGCATCGCCATGTGCTCGGACGAGGCGCCCGAGTTCGAAAAGGAAACAAGCCTGATCGGTCGCTGGCTCGATATTCTGCGGCCCGGCTTTTCACGGGTGGCGGATATCGCCGACCCTGATGCCAAACAGATGGCGCTCGAAAAGGAAGGGGTGCATGTCAGCCTTGAGAATCTGCTGACCTATCCGTTCGTGAAATCCGCCGTCGATGACGGCAGCCTCAGCCTCCATGGCCTTTGGACGGATATTGAGGATATGGGGATCGAGGCCTTTGACGGGACAATAAGGCATTTCGCCCCCGCCTGACTTGCACAGCCGCCACTGCCCCCGTAAAGCCCCGGTCAGACGGCCGCTGTAGATGGGGAGACCTCGATGGAGGGAATGCTGGCGCTTGCCGCAGATAATCTGCTGTCGCCGATCATCCTGTTCTTTGCACTCGGCGTTCTGGCCGCCTTTGCCCGATCCGATCTCTCGATCCCCGAGGCGATTGCGAAGGGCATGTCGATCTACCTGCTGTTCGCCATCGGCTTCAAAGGCGGTGCGGCGGTGGCCGATAACGGCATCGATGCAACGCTGATCCTCTCGCTGGTCGCGGGCCTTGTACTGTCCTTCGCCATACCAATGGTGGCCTTCGCGCTTTTGCGGGTGATGACGGGCCTATCTGTTGTGGATGCCGCCGCTGTCGCCGGCCACTACGGCTCCATCTCCATCGTGACCTTTGTGGCCGCCACCTCCGTGGTGCAGGGTGCAGGGCTCGACTCCGAAGGTTACATGGTCGCCGTCGCCGCCGTGATGGAGGCGCCTGCCATCCTTTCGGCCCTGTGGCTGATTGCCCGCTTCGACAAGGGTGCCGCGCAGATGGATGCAGGCCTGATGCGAGAGATTTTGCTGAACGGGTCAATCGTTCTGCTAGTCGGATCGTTCCTCATCGGGGTCATCACCGGCTCGGAGGGTCTGGACCTGATTGCGCCCTTTATCGTGACGCCCTTCCAGGGCGTGCTGTGCCTGTTCCTTCTGGACATGGGTCTGGTGGCGGGGCGCGGTTTGCGTGAAGCGCGCGGTGTGCTGAAGCCCGGCCTGTTCCTTTTCGGCGTTGTCATGCCGGTCGTCGGGTCAGCCTTTGGGCTGCTGGCGGGGGTCCTCCTAGGTCTCAGCCCCGGCGGTGTTGTGCTGTTCATGACGCTGTCGGCCTCAGCCTCCTACATCGCTGTGCCAGCCGCGATGCGCGTGGCTTTGCCCGAGGCGAACCCATCGATCTACCTGACCCTGTCACTTGGCGTGACATTCCCCTTCAACCTGACCCTTGGCATCCCGCTCTACCTCGCGGTTGCCTCTTTCGTGACCGGAGGCTGAGCCCCATGCAAACCCACAATGCAAAGCGCGTAGCCGTGATCATCGAGGCTGTGATGCAATCCCGCCTGACCGACGCCATGGAAAATGCAGGCGTCAGCGGGTATTCAGTGCTGCCCGTCTTGGCGGGCGGTGGCCGGTCCGGCAATTGGAGCCGCGAAGGCCAGATCGGCCGGGGCCAGGGAATGGTTCAGGTGATCTGCATCATTGCGCCCGACAAACTGGACGACTTGCTCAACAAGGCCTTTGCCGTGGTCGAAAAGCATATCGGGGTGATCAGCGTCAGTGATTGTCAGGTACTTCGGGCCGAACGATTCTGATCCGTCCGAGCGCTCTTGCAAAAAAGTGCACAACTTGTGGTAGTATCGCGTGCAAATAACCTGCGCGGGAGGGCGCCATGCGTATTCTTCGAAATATCCTGATCGGCCTTGTCGGCCTTGTAGCGGTTCTGGCGATTGTCGGAATGTTCCTGCCCAGACATGTGATCGTTGAGCGGGATCTGGTGGTAAATGCGCCGCCGGACGCGGTCTTCCCCCATGTCAGCTCACTTCAGGCCTTTGCGGAATGGTCCCCTTGGGGCGATATCGACCCGGACATGCAGGTCGCCTATTCAGGCCCGGATACGGGTGTTGGCAATGTCATGGAATGGACATCGGATCATCCCGATGTCGGCAATGGACGGCAAGAGATCGTGGAAATTATTGAGAATGAGAGTGTCCGGACCGAGCTCGATTTCGGCGATATGGGCACGGCGGAGGCCTGGTGGCGGCTTGAGCCGGACGGCGACGCGACACGCGTTGTCTGGGGGCTGGATGCCGATATGGGCGGTGGCCCGATCGGGCGCTGGATTGGCCTCATGATGGATGGGCTGGTCGGCGCGGATTACGAGCGTGGTCTCGCCCGGCTGCAAGAAACTGTCGAAGGCTGACTTAACTCCGGCTTAACCAGAATCGGATGGGGTGTCGGCATGGATATGTCCGCCCCCATCGCCATTGACCTGCCACCCGAGGCGCTTGCCGCCCTCCGCCGATGCGCGCGGGCAGATCAGATGTCGCCCGCGACTCTTGCCCACAAACTGCTGGTTCAGGCCCTCACACCCCATATCCGCACTGCGCGGACACCCGACAGGGTGGAGGAAGGGCGCAATCAACCCCTTCTCGGCCACTTACGTGCCCGCCTCGCAGTCGATCTGGCTGAAGCTGCGGATTGGGAAGATCTACAATGCCGGTTTGCAGCCCATGGCTACACGTTCCGCGAACGTGGCGGAGGCCTCGCGCTCTATTGCACAGCGACGGCGGCAAGGATCTGCAAAACGGCTGATTTGGGTTGGAGGTATGCGGATCTGATTGCCAAGTTTGGCGCTGCCTTGCCTAGCCCTGCACAAACCGAATTGGCCCGGCGCGTAATGCACCGGGCCACAGCCGGGGATCATCCTGACTTGTTCCCCGACCTGATCGAGGATGAGGGAGAGGTCATCCTGATCGAGGACGATTAGGGCCGCCAGTCGAGGATTTGGCCGTCAGGGAATTCAAATTCGGCCCGAAGCTCAATCAGGGCCTCTTCTCCGGATGCCACAACCAACTCCCAGGCATGAACGCCACGTTGGTCATCGACATCCTCCTCGGATGGGCGCGGGCTCAGGCTCACGTCCAGCTCAAGGTCTTCCTGTTCGGCGAACGGAACCGCGTAGAGGATACGGACGTCTTCCGCCTCTGTTCCGGTGTTCGTCACGCCGAACGCCAATTCACGCGCCTGCGTTGTGGAGGTCGTGAATAACCCACGATCCCCCTCCGCAAGCGAACGGTCGATCCAGCGCAGTTGCAGGTGGTCGAGCGGGCCAAAGCCCATCTCAACATCTGCGCCCGCAGCGATCAGCGGCAGATACCCGTCGCCCATCAGCGCACCATCGCGGAAGAAGACAGCCTCGCCCGGCAGAATCGGCTCGCCCAGCGTGTTTTCGACCTGGGCGACCAGGAAGGCGGTGACGTCATGGCGGGGGATCGCGCGGTTTTCCATCTCCGTGTCCAGCGTGACCGTGTCGAAGGGCAGGATGATCTCGCCCGAGGGGCCGACACTGACGGGATCGCCATAAGGGTAAGTGATGGACAGGCCATCGAATTGCGCGCCAAGCACACCGGTGTCTTCGACGATGACGACGGGTTCCATCGCCGGGGCCGCGGCGCCAGCAATGAGTGATTGGGTCGGAACAACGCCAACACGACTTTCGGCATCACCCATAGACATCAGTCCGAAGCCCCCTGCACAGGGATTTCCTCGGGATCGATGAGCCGGGCGGGGATGGAAGCCAATTCGCTCGGATGCCGGTCGCGGCCCGGCGTGGCAGTTGAGAATGTGACGTCGACGCCGTCCCATGTCGCAGCCCCGTTCGTCCGCAGGACGACGAAACGGTCTACCTCTAGAACGCCGGTATCGGTATCCAGTTCCATCTCGTAGGCCGGCTCCCACCCCGCGGATTGGGACAGATAGTCGAGCTCGAACGCCAGCTCACCTTCCTCGGCCACCACGACGTCAATCGCATAAGCGGTGATCTGGGTGCCAAGCGGGCGCAGCTCTTGCAGGGCTTGCGTAGCACGGGCCAATTCGGTCTGCGCGTCGGTCACGGCCTCGGCCAGATCACGGCGGGCGACGGCGGCAGCTTGGCGTTCTTGCGAAAGGCGCTCGGTTTCCGCACCAAGCGTCGCCAGAAACTGTGGCACAAGCGCGGGATCGTCGGGCATGGACACGCCATTCTCACCACCGCGCAAGATGGCGGAGACGTAGGTTTGCTGGGTTTCGATGGACCGGATCTCGGCATCCGCCTCGACCAATGCATCCTGTACGGCTTGCAGCGCATCTTCGGCGGCCTCAACAGCGGCGCGGGCATTGGCTTGAGCTTCTGTATCCAGCGCGCCTTCTTCGATGGGGAAATTCACGAGGTCCTGCGGCACGCCGAGGCGCTGGCCATCCGCGCCGGTCATCTGGGGCAGGCGGGCTTCGTAGAGGTCGGGCATAGCGACGATCAGGCGGTGCTGGCCGGCGGGCAACGTCACAGTGCCAGAGCGGGTCAGGGCGGCGCCATTGGCGTAGACGAGCGCGTCGGTTAGGTCAGCGCGGACGAGGAAATCATCGGCCTGCGCGGCGAAGGGAAGGGTCAGGCAAATGGCAGTCGTCAGGAAAAGGCGTTTCATTGGCGAAGGGTCCTTTAAATAGGGTCAGTCCCACCATCGGCCGGGTCGCCCCGCCAAACAAGGTGGGGAAACCCGGCCCGGCAGGGAGGGTGGATATGAAGGTAAGACGCGGGCCACCGGCCAATCCTTGGGTCGGCCACAAAAAAGCGGTTTGTGCAAGCTTGCACAAACCGCCTAAGCATTTGCTTTATCTTAATTTAAGAGAAATCGTTTACCTTTTGTTAACCCCTGAAAGCACCCCGATCAGGCCTTTTTCAGCACCCGATTGCCCAAGGTCTCGGCGATCTGCACGGCATTCAACGCCGCGCCCTTGCGCAGGTTATCGGACACGCACCAAAGGTTCAGGCCGTTCTCGATGGTCGAGTCCTGACGGATGCGGCTGATGAAGGTGGCATAGTCGCCCACGCATTCCACCGGTGTCGTATAGCCGCCATCTTCACGCTTATCGATGACCATGATGCCCGGTGCCTCGCGCAGGATATCGCGCGCCTCATCCTCGTCGAGGAACTCTTCGAATTCGATATTCACCGCCTCGGAATGGCCCACGAACACCGGCACGCGAACGCAGGTGGCGGTGACCTTGATGGAGGGATCGACGATCTTCTTCGTCTCCACCACCATCTTCCATTCTTCCTTGGTGGTGCCGTCCTCCATGAAGACGTCGATCTGCGGGATCACGTTGAAGGCGATCTGGCGCTGGAATTTCGTGGGCGGGACATCTTTCACCGGGTTGTAGACAGCCTTGGTCTGCTCCCACAGCTCATCCATGCCTTCCTTCCCGGCCCCTGAAACCGACTGGTAGGTCGACACGACCACACGCTTGATCTTTGCACGGTCATGCAGCGGCTTGAGCGCCACAACCATCTGCGCGGTCGAGCAGTTCGGGTTGGCGATAATGTTCTTGTTGTGCACCTGATCGACGGCCTCGGGGTTCACCTCGGGCACGACCAGCGGGATCTCCGGATCGTAGCGGTAGAGCGAAGAGTTATCGATCACGATACAGCCGACCTTCGCAGCCTTGGGCGCGTATGTCTTCGTCGCGTCCGAGCCAATGGCGAACAGCGCGATATCCCAGCCCGTGAAATCGAACGTATCAAGGTCCTTGGTCTTGAGTGTCTTGTCACCGAAGCTGCACTCGGACCCCAGCGACCGACGCGAGGCAAGCGCCACGATCTCATCGACGGGGAACTGGCGCTCGGCCAGGATGTTCAGCATTTCGCGGCCCACGTTGCCGGTGGCGCCTGCGACGACGACTCGGTAACCCATGATCTGTTCCTTTTGAATGGGACGGCGCGGCTTTACGCCATGCGTCCGGGCAAGGAAAGAGGGCAACACCAAGATCACTGAAGGGTGTCATAAGCGCCGCTGATACTTGACTTGTTGGCCCGCCGGGTCCATGTGGCGTCCAACGATGCTGCACTGCCGCGTGAGCAGTCGCCCCGAAGTACGGGCCACCAGCACCGATACATATTCCCAAGATCCCCATCACGCAGGGCTCTGACGATCGGCGGATGAGCCGCCCGGTCGCACCCTCGCCCCGCCACGCATGAGTTGTGGCATAGTTTCGGCTTGCGTCCTTTGGCGTGGGCCCGAAAGGACATCTATTGTTTGATTTCGACATGCTCGGCCTGAAACCGAGCCTTTCCAAGGCCCTGAAGGAAAACAACTTCAAGGAACCCACCCCGATCCAGAACCAGGCGATCCCGCTTGCGCTGGACGGACACGACATCATGGGCCTTGCCCAGACCGGTACCGGCAAGACGCTGGCTTTCGGTCTGCCGCTGATCGAGCATCTGCTGGGTCTGCACGGCAAGCCCGACCCCAAGACGGCGCGCGCGCTGATCCTTGCGCCAACGCGCGAGCTGGTGAACCAGATTGCTGACAACCTGAAGGTCTTCACCCAGAACACGCCGATCAAGGTCGGCACGGTTGTGGGTGGGCAAAGCATCAACAGGCAGATCAACATGCTGTCGCGTGGCACCGATATCCTCGTCGCCACGCCGGGCCGCCTGATCGACCTGATGGAGCGGAAGGCGATCCGCCTGGATACCGTGCGCCATCTGGTGCTGGACGAAGCGGACCAGATGCTGGACCTGGGCTTCATCCACGCCTTGCGCAAGATCGCGCCTGCCCTTGGCACGCCACGGCAGACGATGTTGTTTTCGGCGACGATGCCGAAGCAGATGGAAGAGCTTTCGCAATCCTATCTCAACAATCCCAAGCGGGTTCAGGTCTCACCCCCGGCAAGGCGGCGGACAAGATCACGCAAAGCGTGCGGTTCATGTCCAAGCCCGAGAAGGGCGATGCCCTGCGCGCGATCCTGCGCAAGGACCCGGACGCGCTGGTGCTGGTCTTTGGGCGGACGAAGCATGGCTGTGAAAAGCTGATGAAGGGGCTTGTGGCCGACGGGTTCAACGCGGCTTCGATCCACGGCAACAAGTCTCAGGGTCAGCGCGACCGTGCGATCAAGGCGTTCCGTGAAGGGTCGGTTAAGATCCTTGTGGCGACGGATGTGGCCGCGCGTGGCATCGATATTCCCGACGTGGCTTACGTGATCAACTATGAGCTGCCCGATACGCCCGACAATTATGTGCACCGCATTGGCCGGACCGCGCGGGCGGGCCGTGAGGGGGAGGCGATTGCCCTTGTTTCCGCCGAGGAGGTCGATCTGCTGAAGGACATCGAGAAGCTGATGAAGATCAGCATTCCCGTGACCCATGGCGAACGGCCCGAGGCGGTGAAGGTTGAGAAGCCGTCCCGTGGCGGGCGTCGTCGCGGCGGCGGTGGAGGTGGCGGAGGCGGTCAACGCAATCGCAGCCCGAAGCCAATGAACGCCGAAGGCAAACCGCGCCGTCCGCGCCGCAACCGTCGCCGGAAATCGGCTGCTTAACCATCTTTAGAGACTGCGTAGGCGGCGAGCCCCAGAAGGATCGCCGCCGCGAATAGTGCAAAAAGCACGCCGAACGCGGCCTCTGCCCCCATCGTGGTGGCGAGCGACGCGTGGGTCGGGCCAGAGACGAACTGCATCACGCCCGCCCCGCCCATCCCGAACAGGTTCAGAAGCGTTACACCCCGCCCGGTCAGGTGCGGCGGTAGGAAGCTGCGCCCATGGGCCATGACGGCCGGGTATGAGGCGCCGAACAGGCCGATCGCAGCAAAGATCACGACCGCTGTGCCCACGGACCCGGGCGGCGCGATGAACAACAGCCCGCACAGCGCGGCCACGATCAGATTTCCTGCAACAATGGCCCATTTGCGGCTTCGGGCGATACGGTCGATTGGGCCGTAGACGAAGTTTCCCGCCACCATGGCAAGACCCATGACCAGAGTGGCGGTGCCGATCTGTTCCAGCGAGGCCCCGAAGCTTTCGCTGATGTAAGGGCTGATCCAAAGGCCGCGAATGCCCGCCATGGGCGCGTAGCAGATGAACATGCCAATCAGGATCGGCCAAAGCGCACGGATGCGGAGCAGTTCCGCGAAGGAGCCTTTGGCCTCCCCTCCGGTTTGGCGGGGTCGCGGACGAACGCACCGATCCCTATGGCGATGAGGGCGGTAAAGGCGGCAGTGGCCCACAGCGTCTCGCGCCAGCCGAAGGCCTCGACGGCAGTGGCGAGTGGCGCGGGGGAAAGCAGGTTGCCGAGCGATGAGATGCCGACGGTGACCCCCGCCAGCGTGCCGAAGACGGCGAGTGAGAAGGTGCGGGCGAAGATAAAGTAGGACGACATCAGGATTGGCGCGCAGCCGATGCCGATCATCGCCATGGCCAGCGAGATCATCCACGGCGCGCTCGCCGTGGCAAAGACAACGCAGCCGCCCACTGCGCCGATTGTGAAAAGCGCAAAAGACGTGCGGCGCGGCCCGATGGTGTCGAGCGCCCATCCAACGGGCAGCTGCATCACCGCAAACGCGGCGAACCATAGGCCTGAGGCCTGGGCGAGGTCGGCGGTTGTGGTGCCAACATCCTGCGCCAAGGCCGGGCTAAGCACGGCCAGGAACGCGCGGAAGAACTGACTGAGGCAGTAAGCGATGATCAGACAGGCAAGGCCCGCGCGCATGTTCGGCCTCCCCTTGCGTTACAGCCCCCTCGGCAGACTGGCCCTGCCTCCCACCAGCTGCAAGTCGGAATGTACCCGATTATTTTTGTCGGAAACATCTTGACCGGGGGCAAAGACTCGGGTTGAAAGCGTCTGACTGTTTTAGTCAGGAACATGTAGGAGCAATCCATGACACGCACGCTGACCGCCCTTCTTGCCACAACAATCTTCGTTTCCGCCGCCACTGCGGCGCAGGCGCAGGAACTCAACCTCTACTCCTCGCGCCACTATGAAACCGATGAGCGGCTCTATTCCGATTTCACCGATCTGACCGGCATCACCATCAACCGCATCGAAGGCAATGCGGACGAACTGATCGCGCGGATGGCAGCCGAGGGCGCAAACAGCCCCGCCGACGTCTTCCTGACCGTCGACACCTCCCGCCTGCAACGCGCCGCCGATATGGGCCTGCTTCAGCCTGTCGACAGCGACGTTCTGGCCGAACGAATCCCCGCCAACCTGCGCGACGATGACAACCTGTGGTTCGGCTTCAGCCAGCGCGCGCGGATCATCTTCTACGACACTGCCGACGTCGAAAATCCGCCACAGACCTACGTTGATCTGGCCGATCCAGCCTATGAAGGCATGGTCTGCCATCGCTCCTCCGGCAACGTCTACTCCCAGACGCTTTTGTCGGCAGTGATCGAGAACTTTGGTGAGGAAGCTGCCCGCGAATGGGCCGCCGGCGTCGTCAACAATTTCGCCCGTGATCCGCAGGGCGGGGATACCGACCAGCTGCGCGGCCTTGTGTCGGGCGAGTGCGATATCTCAATTGCAAACACCTATTACATGGGACGCGCCATTCGCACCGAAGTCGAAGGCCTGAACGAAGCCGACCGCGCCCAGATCGGCTGGGTCTTCCCGGACCAGGGCGGCAACGGGGCCCATGTGAATTTGTCGGGCGGCGGAGTGGCCGCAAACGCGCCGAACCCGGACGCAGCCATCGCGTTCCTGGAATACCTCGTCTCGGATCAGGCGCAGCAATATTTCAGCGCGGGCAATGATGAATATCCGGTTGTCGGCGATGTTCCCATTGCCGAGTCCGTGATGGCCCTTGGCGAATGGGAAGCCGACGATGTGGACCTTGCCGCCGTGGCCGAAAATGTTCCGCTGGCGCAAGCAATCTTCAACGAGGTGGGTTGGGAATAAATCCCTTTTGAAATGACCGTATCAGCGGGCGCCCCTAACCGGGCGCCCGTTCTGTGTTTTGCAGGCTGGCTGTCCAGAGCATCACCGGCACCATCGCGGCGCTGACAGCCAAGCACCACAGGCCCTGCGCGACGCCTTGTTCTGGATAGGTGACGCCAAGGTCGATCACCCACCCTGTCAGCCCCGGCCCGATGGCGGTGGAGACCACCATGATCGCGGTGGCAATTGCCCGGACTGAGCCCAGATGATCGGTGCCAAACAGCGTCGGCATAAGCGTTCCACCGAGCGTTGCCGCAACGCCTTGCGTGACGCCGACAAGGGCAAGTGCGACGGCCCATCCGATCGGCGTTTCGGCGGGTCCGATCAGGAACATGCCCAGGGCCATGGGGATCAGTGCAAAGGGAGCAAGCGCACGGGACCGAAGCGGTCGGCGAGGCTGCCTGACAGAAACCCAACGGTGACGCTGGCGATTGCATAAGTGGAATAGCTTGGCCCCAGTTCGATCAGGTCCCAGCCCTTCACCTCCGCCACATGAACGGCGTGGAAGAACACTACGGTGCCGATAAAGCCGGGGGTCAGCAGGAAGGGGATGAAGGCGTAGAACAGTGGATGGCGCAGCACCTGCCCCCGCGTCCAGTGTCGCCCGTAAAGCCCCGGCGCCCCGTGTCCGCCGTCCGAGCCTTTGGGCGCACGATCCTGCGCAAGCAACAGGACAAGCAGCGGGATCAGCACAACCACAATCACTAAAGCCGTCACGCCCCAAGTCGCACGCCAGCCGATGCTGGCAACGACCGCAATGACAAGCAGCGGCAAAAGCGCCTCTCCCACGGGGTAGCCCAGATTGGTGATTGCCATGGCCCGTCCGCGCGTGGCCACAAACCAGCGCGCCATGGCGGTGGCCTTCATGTGCGTCATCATCCCCTGCCCGCAAAAGCGCAGCAGAAAGATAGTCAGGATCAGCAGCCAAACCGATTGCCCAACCGCCATCAAAACGGCCGCCCCTGCAAGGGCCGCAGCGACCATCACTGCGAGGCGGGACAGGCGGACGGTATCGGCCTTGCCACCAAGCAAGATCAGTAGTGCGGCCGAGGACAGGGTGGCGATGGTGTAGATCCCGCCCCATTGTCCATCGCTCAGCCCGTAGGTTGTCCGGATCTCACCCGCGAATAGGGCGATGAAGTAGGTCTGTCCGAAGGAAGATCCGAGAGACAGGAGAAGCCCGGTGGCAAGCCACCGGGCATTGTCCCGAACGAAACTCATAGGAGAGTTCGCTCAACCACCCAAAAGGCCCCGATGGCCGCGATGACGAGAGATGCCGGAATGGCGATGGCCTTGCGATACCAGGGCCGTGTGATGAACCAACCGACCAGGACAAAGGCGATTGCAAGGACGGCAAGCTGGCCAAATTCCACGCCGATGTTGAAGCCGATCAGGGCCACAGCGAAGCGGTCGGGCGCGATGCCGTAGTCCCCCAGCACGCTGGCAAAGCCAAGGCCGTGTAGGAGGCCGAACGCGAAAACCAGTGCCGTGCGCCCGCGCGTGCTGCCCCAGCCAGATCATATTCTCCACCCCGACATAGACGATGGTGGCGGCGATCATCGGCTCCACAATGCTGGCGGGGATACTGACGATATTTGTTGCGGCCAGCGCAAGCGTGGTTGTGTGGGCCACGGTGAAGGCCGTGACTTGCCAGACAAGCGGTCGCAACACGGTGGAAAAGAAGAAGAGGCCCAAAACAAACAGGATGTGGTCGACGCCCAGAGGAATGATATGTTCGAACCCCGCCCCGATATAGCGCAGGAAGACGGCACCCGCGCCTTCGGTCAACACCTCGGCCCGCGGCAGTTCAGGGGTCAGTTCGCCACCATCGAGGAAGCCTTCATAGGCGTCTTCTCCCCGCCGATCTGACGAGGGATGAATGTGCCGAATTGCGGGGCGAGGCCGATCTGCACGCCTGCATCACCATCCGGCAGGGCGGCTGTGATGGTCAGCAGGCTGTCGCGGGGCAGTTCGACGTTTCCAACGGGCGGGATCTGGACGGCGGCAATCTCGGGGGACAGGAGGTCGCCGCCCGATTGCAGGATGAAGCCTTCGCTGATCCGCGGCCAGGCGCCGCGCAGCGCAGCCTCCAGCGCGTCGGGGTCCAACGCACGCAGGTCATCGTAGACCGCGGCCTCGGGCGCATCGTTCGTGTCGTCAATATCGCGAAGGTCTATGCCGGCGATCAGCGTCTCCAACGTGATCCGCAAGCTCATCGTCACGTCCGCTTCGCTAACTTCGATATCCGCGATGGTCGGACGGATCTCATGCGCCGTGGCCGGCAAAACCGTGAACAGAAAGGCGATTGACAATAGCACACGCCAAAGCATCGTTACAGCACTCATCGGAAGGACCCTTTATGAAACCCCTGTTTCTCGCCGCGACACTTGCGCTTCTGGCGCTGACTGACAAGGGCGCGGCCCATGAATTCTGGATTGATCCCGAAGACTTTACGATTGCTCCGGGTGAGGTCCTGTTGAGCGATTTGCGAGTCGGACAGGAATTCGTCGGCTCGGCCATGAGTTTCCTGCCGCGTCGGTATGAGACCTTCGTCGTCATCAATGGCGGAGAAACCCGTGAGGTTGAGGGACGGATCGGGGATATCCCGGCGCTGAACATGGAAGGGCTGGACGATGGTCTGGCGGTCGTTGTCCACCAAACCGGTGTCAGCGATCTGACCTGGTCGGAGTGGGAGCGGTTTCTGAATTTCGCCAATCACAAGGATCTCGGCGATGTGACCGCAATGCATGAAGCGCGCGGGCTGAGCCAGGAGAATGTCCGCGAGGACTATATCCGTTACGCCAAATCGCTGGTCGCCGTAGGGGATGGGGCCGGTGCGGATGCGCGGTTCGGAATGCGGACGGAGTTGGTGGCGCTGGAGAATCCATACACGGATGATCTGGGCGGCGACCTCGCGATGGAGCTTTGGTACGACGACGCCCTTCAGCCCGATTACCAGGTGAAACTGTTCGCCATGGATGCAGAGGGCAATGTTGAGATCACCCTGCATCGCACCGATGCAGACGGCATTGTTTACCTGCCCGTCGAACCCGGTCTGACCTACATGGCCGACGCGGTGTTCCTCGAAGCGGTCGAACCCAGAGCCGAAGGGGGCGCGATCTGGGTCACCCATTGGGCCAACATGACATTCGCGGTGCCTGAGTGAATTGGGCGTACGTGACCTTGTAGCCCCCGCCCCAAGGCGCTAATCCACTGCCGACCAAAGGAGAGCGCCCATGGACAAGTTCACCAAGCTGACAGGTATCGCCGCGCCGATGCCCCTGATCAACGTCGACACCGACATGATCATCCCGAAGCAGTTCCTGAAAACGATCAAGCGCTCGGGCCTTGGCGTGAACCTGTTCGACGAGATGCGCTATGACGATGATGGCAACGAGATTGCCGATTTCGTCCTGAACAAACCCGCCTACCGCGACGCGCAGATCCTTGTCGCAGGTGACAATTTCGGCTGCGGCTCCTCCCGCGAGCACGCGCCCTGGGCGCTGTTGGATTTCGGCATCCGCTGCGTGATCTCTACCAGCTTCGCCGACATCTTCTTCAACAACTGCTTCAAAAACGGCATCCTGCCGATTGTTCTGCCGCAGGAAGAGGTCGACAAACTGATGGACGACGCCGAGCGCGGTGCAAACGCCGTCATCACCGTCGATCTGGAAAGCCAGACCATCACAGGCCCCGATGGTGGCGAAATCAGCTTCGAGGTGGACGCGTTCCGCAAGCATTGCCTGCTCAACGGCCTCGACGACATTGGCCTGACGCTTGAAAAATCCGCTTCCATCGAAGCGTTTGAGGCACAGGCAGAACAGGCACGCCCCTGGGTCTGAACCGCAAATGCGGTGATGCAAAACTGTGACAGGTCAGCAGCTTAACCGGCGCGTCCAACCCACGGGCGCGCCGTTTCAGTTGCGGGCTTGGGCCAAATTGGGCACAAATGTGTCAAAACAGTGCCCGGATTGCGCGGTTCTCAACCAATTCACATGAAATTGGACGGATCGCACCACGAAGCGGGCCAAAAGGCAGAACAAGATGTCGGCATGAACTGGCATCAGTATTGAGGTAGAAGCGGTGTTCACCAGATTGGTCGGCGCAATTGTGCGGGCGATTATGATCGTCGTCGTCATTTTGACGCCGTCTTTGCTGTCGCCGGGGGCCAACGCAGAGAATGCGCAGGTCATCACGCTTGTCGCCCTCGCCTTCGCCCTTGTGACAGCCTTCGAATATGGCGCCAAATACCCCGGCCTGATCGAATTCCGCGACGCCCCGCCGTTCAATCGCATCCGCATCATCGCCCTTTTCCTGATGCTGTTTGGCCTTTCGGTCATTGCCGGTGTCGATCGAGAAGGCTCAACCCTCGCGATGGTGATCACTGCCCTTGGGTTCCTTGTGGGCCATGTCTTGGACTTCTCCTTCAGCCCGCTGCGCATTGTTGTAGAAAACCTGCCTGGCGGTGTTGATCCGTCAGTTTCAGGCCAAGTTCAGGCCATGGCTGGCCTGGCCGTTTTGGTCACCATCGTTTCGCTGTTTCTGTTTTCTGCGCTGATCCGTACTGGCAACTGGCCGAACCGCGGGACTGCGTTCAACGTCTGGATCAACTTGCCGACCTTCGATCCGACCGCAGGCGGCGACGTTATCAAAAGGTTGGTCCGCGACGGCCGCGTTAACGTTATCTTTGGAATTTCCAGCCCATTTGTTATCCCGGCGGTGGCGGTCATGGGGGCGAACCAGTTGCAGATCCCCGTGCTGGCCTCGTCGCAAACCATGGTCTGGGCCGTAACGCTATGGATGTTCCTCCCTTTGAGCCTCGTGATGCGCGGCATGGCGATGCTGCGGATTGCGCGGATGATCCGGGCACGCCGCGCGCGCCTTATCGCCAGCGTCGAGGCCGACGCACCCGGTTCAGCTGTGCCCTCTTAGTCAGTCTGGTCGCCGGGCTGCCGGCCTTGGCCGACCCCTTCGTCTAGCGAGCTTCCACACCGATCTATCTGGGCGCGGGCCCGGCACAGTCCTGCGCGACATCTTGCGTTTGGAAGATGTGCCTGCCGCCACGATCGACATCATCGTTGAGGCGCGGGCCGACATTCTCGCCCTGCAGGACATCGATTTCGACGCCGGGCATGCAACCGTCACAGCCCTTCAATCCGCTTTGACCGAGCGCGGGCTTGATTACCCGCACGTCGTTTCCCTGCGGCCCAATTCCGGATGGCCCACCGGGCAGGATATCGACGGCGACGGGCGCACCGACGGACCACGCGACGCGCATGGATATGGGCGCTTCAACGGCGAAGGCGGTATGGCCGTGCTGTCCCGCCATCCTATCGGTGATGGTGCGCGACTTTTCTCATCTTTTGTGGCGTGACCTGCCAGATGCAAGTGCCGACGATGTAACGCCCGAGGAGGCCTTGGCCGTTCTGCGGCTGCATTCCGTTGCAGCGTGGGATGTCGAGGTGTTGGTTGAAGGGCAGCCTTTCCACATCCTTACATCCCATGCATCTGCACCTGTCTTCGACGGCCCTGAGGATCGCAACGGGCTGCGCAATGCGGACGAGTTGCGGTTTTGGCACTTGTATCTGGATGGCGAATGGTCCCCGTCAGGCGAGCCCTTCGAGGCAGAGCATTTCGCCTATCTGGGTACGCTCAACCTCGACCCCGAGCGCGGCGAAGGGCGACGCTACGCCCTTCTCGATCTTTTGTCCCACCCCGCCCTGCAAGACGCCGCGCCGACCAGTCCTTTCGGCCCCGCAACCGCAGATTGGGCCGATCCCACGCCCGGTGATCTGCGGGTCGACTATGTTCTGCCTGCCCGATCCCTGACTGTCGTGGCGTCGGGGGTGATCTGGCCAGAGGAAGGACCATTGGCGGAAGCGGTAGCTCAGGCCTCGGACCACCGGTTGGTTTGGGTCGACGTCGATTTCTGAAGCAGGGGTGCGCAGGCCTTTTGAAGGGCCTCCTTGAGGGGCGTATGCGGAACCGTTGGCAGACTCTGCGCGAGGGCCTGACCATTGCCTTGGTGCGGGCGGCGCCAGAGGTAGCGCATCTCGACCAAGTGCTTGGCCTCAGCCCAGAAGGGCCGCATCAGGTGGATTGGCATCCAGGACATTACCTTTGCCTTAACGGGCTGGCCCGCTGCAGCCTGAACCGCTTGTGCAAGCTCAGCACCGGTCAGCGTGTAGCCCTCGAACATGTAGTCGCTGAACAGCGGTAAGGATTCCAGGCGATCCGCCAACATTGCTCCAGCCTCAGTGAGATCGGGCAAGTAGGCCCAGGCGTGGGATCGGTCCAGCGGGCCGGGATAGCTGAAGCGGCCTTTGGCGATCTTGGCGATGATGATCTTGTGCAGCCAGTTCTCAGAGATTTCGGTGTCAATGTAGTCGCCTGCGCGCAGGATGATCGTCTTCACGCCGGCGTCGCGGTACGCTGCCTCCAACTGACGGCGGATTTGGCCGAGATGGTTCGTCGCGCGGTGGGGGGTGTCGGGACCGATGATCGCGGGGATGTCCTCGCCGAAGACATATACGTTTCCGGGGATCATGAACGGCGGCGCCGGAGGCTTTGGCGGCTTCGATCACCTGCTTGGTGAGGCCCGGGACGAGGGCGGCCCATTTGGAATAGGGCGGGTTCCAGGCGTTGACGATCAGGTCGGTGCCTTGGGCGGCTTGTACGAGGTCGTCTTTGGCGCGGTTGAAGGGGCGGACGGTCCAGCCGTGGCGGGTGAGGGCGTCTGCCATGTGGCGGCCGAAGCGGCCGGTGGCGCCGAGGATGAGGGCGGTTTTGGGCATGGGGTTCTCCATCGGTTGAGGTCTCCCGTATCACGTTGATCATTCACCCATGAATAGCAATTGACTGATTCCTGAGGTTCGCTATTCATTTTTGGATGGCACATGATTTTGACTGGCCCATGCTGCGCGCCATTTTGGCGGTGGCGGAAGAGGGCACCATGACCGGGGCGGCGAAGGCTTTGGGCACCAGCCAGCCCACCATCAGCCGCCTGATCCGCGCCGCTGAAGAGGTTGCGGGGGATTACCTGTTTTGGCGGGATGAGACGGGGTTCACCCCCAGCGAGTTCTGCGAAAGCCTGATCGCGGAGGCCCGCGAGATCCGCGATGCCCTGCGCCGTGCCTCGCTAAAGGTGGCAGGGGAGCAACCGGGGCTGGAGGGGCGCGTGCGGGTCACGGCCTCGGTCTTTGTGACCACGCATATCCTGCCACCGATCCTGGCGGATATTCGGGCGAAGTATCCGAGCATCCGGCTGGACGTGGTCGCGACGGATTCAACCGAGAACCTGCTGTTCCACGAGGCCGACATCGCGCTGCGCATGTATCGGCCCACGCAACTGGACACCGTCACGCGGCATCTGGGGGATTTGCCGTTGGGGCTTTATGCGAGCCGCTCGTTTGTGGAGGCGCACGGGATGCCATCAAAGCGTCGATGACCTGCGCGATTTCGGCATGGTCGGCTATGACCGAGATGATCGGATCATTCGCGCAATGCGCGAGATGGGGATGCTCGTGACGCGCAACTGGTTCACGGTGACGACCGACGATCAGGTGGCGTATTGGCAGTTTGTGCTGGCCGGGTGCGGCGTTGGTATCGGGCAGGGGGTGGTGGCCGAGCGATCACCGGACGTGGTGCAGGTGCTGCCGGAGTTGGAGTTGCCGAGTTTGCCCGTGTGGCTGACGGCGCATAACCGGCTGCGGCACCAGCCGCGGGTTGCGGCGGTGTGGGAGATGCTGGCGGAGGGGGTTGGCGGGGTTTGTGGGTGAGGGGTGGCGGCGGTCGATGCCTGAACTTCGCCTCTTGTTCCACATTCAACTAAAGCTAGACAGCGAGGTCGATGCATAAAAATGTGGGAATACCCATGACCATAGAAAATGACCCTCGAATTGCTAAAGCACTATTGATGTTTAGTCCTGAAAATTGGGGACAGGTGGATCGCTTTTCGAAGCTCTGTGCGGGCAGCCATACCTTCTCGCCTCGCGACAGCCGAGCACTGTCGGGAGTATCGGCTCATATTTTGAAAGCTCGCATATTCAGGAGCTTGCCAAGGAACTGCGTTCGACGCTTGAGATCGATAGAAATGAGCTGAACAGTAAAGGATTTACACCAGCCACCAACGCTCGCAAGCTCGCTGCGGTCATTGAAGCATTTGTAGCCGAGCTGTATTCGGCAATTGATTGTGCGGCGAAAGTAGTACGCGCAGTGTTTCAGTCTTCCACGAGAGGGTTCAAGGATCTCTACAAGCTATCTTTTTACAAAGACCGACAAAATAACCGGTCTGCCTAAACCGATTATTGAGGCGATTGCTGCGGCCGACTGGTATCTTCCGTTGCGATATTTGCGTGATGAGCTAACCCATCTTGATGTCGGCCATTGCAGTTTAGATGACACTACTGGCCTCGTAACTTACGCTCACTTCGGTATGAAGAAAGATCAAAAGACGCTCATTTACGAAGACATCTTTCAGACGATAGAACGTAACTTCAACGCAGTGAACCGATTTCTTGGGCAGGTGTTTCAGTGCCTTCTCACCACTCTCAACGACACGCCAATCCAAATGATATGCGGTATGACCCACGGGCGGTTGCTAGTGCGTAACATCGTGCCGACTGAGCCACTGAGCTTCGATAGCGGCACTTGCGTATCGCACCAATGGTTCGAACTTCCAGAAAACCCCAATTGTCCTTTCGCTGCCAACTGTGGTGCATACAAGCGAACTAGGGCGACCTAATACCAATACGACGAACGGCGGGTTTGGTTCGTTTGGAGCTATTTGATCGGCTGGCGGTAATGGCAAAAAGCCCACATACCTGCCCTACGCGTTCTCCAGCCAGCGGGTTAACAGCGGCGGAGCCGCCCCGCTATCGACGGGCCGTCCGGCGGCACGGCGATTTGGTGAGGCTGGGTGCTTCGTTCGTTCTGGACGATGACTTGGCTGCCATAAAGTGCCTTGGAATGAGCGTTGGGTCGCCATGCCCCGGCCCGTAGATAGCGGGGTGGCGCGCGTAGGGGTTCCCGGGCCAAGGCCCGATCTACGGTCGGTAATCTTGACCCCCCGCCAAGCGCGGGATACCCGGTGCGCAACGTCTCAACAAAGGAACCGCACCCATGTCCGACCGCAGCTTGCTTATCCTTCCCGGTGACGGGATCGGCCCCGAGGTGATGGCTGAGGTCCGCAAGGTGATCGACTGGTTCGGCTCGGCCCGGGGGATCGGGTTTACGGTGTCGGAGGGGCTCGTTGGGGGCGCCTCCTATGATGCCCATGGGACGCCGTTGACGGACGAGACGATGGCGCGGGCGCAGGAAGTCGATGCGGTTTTGCTCGGCGCTGTGGGCGGGCCTGCCTATGACGATCTGGATTTCAGCGTGAAGCCGGAGCGGGGGTTGTTGCGGTTGCGCAAAGAGATGGACCTTTATGCCAACCTGCGACCGGCGCAGTGCTTTGACGCGCTGGCGGATTTCTCGTCGCTGAAGCGGGAGATCGTCTCGGGCCTCGACATCATGATCCTGCGGGAGCTGACCTCGGGTGTGTATTTCGGCGAGCCGCGGGGCATCCACAAGGAAGGCAATGAGCGCGTGGGTGTGAACACGCAGCGCTATACGGAGAGCGAAATTGCGCGGGCGGCGCGGTCTGCGTTCGAGCTGGCGCGGCGGCGGTCGGGCAAGGTGTGCTCGATGGAGAAGGCCAACGTGATGGAGAGCGGCATCCTGTGGCGGGATGTGGTGAACGAGGTGCACGCGGCGGAATACGGCGATGTGGAGCTGTCGCATATGTACGCCGACAATGGCGCGATGCAGCTGGTGCGGGCGCCGAAGCAGTTTGACGTGATCCTGACGGATAACCTGTTTGGCGATATTTTGAGCGATTGCGCGGCGATGCTGACGGGGTCGTTGGGGATGCTGCCGTCGGCCTCGCTTGGGGCGCCGATGGAGAATGGGCGGCCCAAGGCGCTGTATGAGCCGGTGCATGGTTCGGCCCCCGACATCACGGGGCAAGGCAAGGCGAACCCGATTGCGTGTATCCTGAGCTTTGCGATGGCATTGCGGTATTCGTTCGATCTGGGCGATGAGGCGACGCGGTTGGAGCAGGCGGTGGAGCAGGTGCTGGCCGATGGCGCGCGGACGGCGGACCTGATGGGGCCGGAGGGTGGCACGCCGATTTCCACGTCCGAGATGGGTGACGCGATCATCGCGAAGCTGGCTGCGTGAGTGAGCTGAGCGTCCGTCCGTTTGCGCCTTCGGACGCGGATGGGTTCCGGACGCTCTACCGTGATTGCCTGACCCACTATGGCGTTGGCCCTGCCCGACCAGACGTTGAGGCGGAGATAGTGGCCGACCTGTCCGCAGCGCGCGGGATGTCGGCCAGCCTCGCGTGGCGTGGGGGTGAGCCGCTAGGTTTCAGCACATGGGTTCGCGTCTATCCGGCGATGGATGGGGTCGCGGTCTACCTCAAGGAGCTTTACGTGATTTCTGGGGCGCGCGGTCTTGGCGTCGGCAAGTTGCTGATGCGGGACCTGGCGGAGACAGCCCTACAGATCGGGGCGGTGCGTCTGGAATGGGGAAGTTTTCAGCCTGATGCGTTGAAATTCTACGACGCTTTGGGGGCGCCGCGGAAAGACAAGGTGCGTTATTCGGTCGCTGCCGGGGATTTGCACTCGTTCGCGCAGTAGGTAGTGTGGCTGCATTCAAACCTTGAGGATCATTTCATGTTTCGTTTTGCTTTTGCGCTTTGCCTGCTTGCCACGCCTCTTCATGCCAACGGATATGCCGTAGGCGACACGTTCGAGGACCCGATGGTTCTTGCGACCGAGGTCTTCGAAGGCTTCCTTTCGGAAGAGGAGGGGAATCCGGGGATCGAGGTAGATGTAAGCGTCGATTTCTTCGGGAACATGACGATCCTGGTGGCCGAGACGGGCTTTGCCGATGACTCGGTTCGGGGGGTGCGCAATCAGTATGTGCTGGAGCCCGGCGCGGATGGGGTCTGGACATTGATCTACACGCACCAGCAGCAGCTTTGCTATCGCGGCGCGAATACCGTGACGTGGCAGGATGGCCTCTGCGTCTGACACATAAGGTTCTGCATGTCTGCTTCGCTTCGTGGATCCCTTCTGGCGCTTCTGGCATTCGCCATCTTCGCCACCCATGACGTGATCATCAAATATCTGGGCGGCTCCTATGCGCCGTTCCAGATCGTGTTCTTCTCGGTCCTGTTCGGCTTTCCGTTTGTGACGTTCATGCTGCTCCGGGACGCGGCAGAGGCGAACCTGATCCCGAAACATCCGTGGTGGATCGCCAGCCGCACCTTGGCGGCTGTCATCACGGGGTTCTGTGCGTTTTACGCGTTCTCTGTCCTGCCGCTGGCGCAGACCTATGCGATCCTCTTTGCGTCGCCGCTGCTGATCACTCTGCTGGCGATCCCGATGCTGGGGGAGAAGGTCGGCTGGCGGCGAACACTGGCGGTTTTCGCGGGCTTGGGCGGCGTGTTGGTGGTGCTGCAACCGGGTCAGACCGAGCTGGCCCTGGGCCACGCTGCAGCATTGGTTGCCGCGATCTGTGGGGCTTTCGCGTCGCTTGTGGTGCGCAAGATTGGGCGGGAAGAACGCTCAGTCGTACTGATCCTGTACCCAATGGTGGCGAATTTCATCCTGATGGGTGCGGCAATGCCCTTCGTCTACCAGCCGATGCCGGGGCTTGATCTGGGGGCTTTGGCGGTGATCGCCGCGCTCGCCCTTTTGGCTACCTTCTGCCTGATCCGGGCCTACAACATGGCCTCGGCCGTGATGGTCGCGCCGATGCAATATTCGCAGATCTTGTGGGCCACTTTGTTCGGCGTCCTGCTGTTCGATGAAGGATTGAATTTGGCGACAGTGACAGGATCGGCGATCATCATCGCCTCGGGCATCTACATCGTGCTGCGTGAAGACAAAGGCGGCGGATCCGCGAATACACCGGTTTTGCGCACGCGCTCGCGGCTTGGAACACCGGGCGGACCGCGCATCGCGCCGTTCGTGAATGACGAGAACCGAGGCCCGCAGGGTTCGACGGATACGGAGTGAGACCTCTTGCCAAGCGCACGCGCCCTCGCTATTCCGCGCGGCACGGTCGGGCTGTGGCGCAGCCTGGTAGCGCACCTGCTTCGGGAGCAGGGGGTCGGAGGTTCGAGATCCTCTCAGCCCGACCAGATCTTCCTCGGTTCCCCAATTGAAGCCTTCGGAAAGGTCGAAAGATGCATGCCCTTCTAGATCAAGCCACCATTGATGCGTTTCAGACGGACGGCGTTTGCGTTGTGCGGAGTCTGTTTGCCGACCATGTGGAGACGATCCGTGACGGGATCGGACGGAATATGGAAGCGCCGGGGCCCTATGCGGCCGAGAACCTGAAGGCCGGAGAGCGCGGGCGGTTCTTTGACGATTACTGTAATTGGCAGCGTATCCCCGAGATCGAGGATGTGATCCGGTCATCTCCTGCGGCGGAGGTTGCGGCAGATCTGATGGTGTCGACCACGGCGCAGTTGTTCCATGACCATGTGCTGGTGAAAGAGCCGGGCACATCCAAGCCCACGCCTTGGCATCAGGATGGACCCTATTACTTCGTGGGCGGACAACAGACAGTCAGCTTTTGGGCGCCCGTCGATCCGGTGGTAGATGCGTCCCTAAGGTGCGTTGCAGGGTCTCATTTATGGGCAAAGCCAGTGCTTCCGACACGTTGGTTGAACGAGGACAATTTCTATCCGGACGAGGGCGCCTACATGCCCGTGCCCGACCCGGATGCAGAGGGCATGGATATCCGCGAATGGGCGTTGGAGCCGGGGGATGCGGTGGCCTTCAACTACTGGATCCTGCACGGCGCGCGTGGCAACACGACCGATCAACGGCGACGGGCCTTGTCGCTGCGGTTTGTGGGCGACGATGCGCGGTATGTGGAGCGGCCGGGCAAGACGTCGCCGCCCTTTCCGGGGCATGGGATGCAGGCCGGTGACCCTTTGCGGGAAGATTGGTTTCCGGTGATCTTCCAACGGAGCTGATGCCGCCCGTGCGGGAATGCGGGGTTGCATTGCGGCCTGATCCCGACAAAAACGCCAAGGATTATGGCAAAGCGTTTCCGCACCCCATCCGCCTTTCGGCTTGGCAGCCTGTCCTGGCTGATTGCGGGCATGTGTCTGCTGCCGATGTTTGCAGCGGCTTTGGCGGCCTTCACCGGCGGGTTCGAGACGTTTGCCGGTCTCTGGAACAGTGTGCTGGACGATTTCGCGATTGCGACGGCGTGGCTGATCGTTCTGGTAGGCACGGGAACCGCCGTGATCGGGGCAGGTTCGGCCTGGTTGGTAACCGCAACACGGTTTCCCGGGCGGCGGGTGCTTGAGATTGCGCTGGCCCTGCCCTTGGCCTTTCCGGCTTACGTGTTGGCCTATGCCTATACGGACCTCCTTGATCATCCGGGCTGGGTGCAGACGACGCTGCGCGACCTGACGGGCTGGGGCCCGCGCGACTATTGGTTCCCCGAGATTCGCTCGCTCGGCGGGGCGGCCGCGATGCTGACGCTGGTGCTGTATCCCTATGTCTATTTGCTGACCCGGGCGGCGTTCCTGCAGCAATCGGCGACCGCCTATATTGCGGCCAGGACGCTGGGGGCGAGTTCCTGGGCCGCGTTCTTCCGGGTGAGCTTGCCGATCGCGCGCCCCGCCATTGCGGGCGGTGTGCTGCTGGCGCTGATGGAGACGTTGGCGGATTACGGGACGGTGTCGTATTTCGGCGTCCGCACCTTTGCGACGGGCATCTATCAGGCCTGGTATTCCTTCTTCGACCGCAGCGCGGCGGCACAGTTGGCGTTGTGCCTTTTGGTGATCGCGCTGGTGATTGCCGCACTGGAGCGGCGGCAGCGCAAGGACCAGCGGCATCACGCGGCCGGGCGGCGGTTTGAGGCGATGCAGAGCGTGGACCTGAGCGGATGGCAAAGCGTTGGCGCGATCGCGTTTTGCGGTTTGCCGGTGCTGTTGGGATTTGTCCTGCCGGTCGGGTTGTTGCTGGAGCTTGGGTGGAACTCCTTCGATAATCTGTTGACAGAGCGGTACCTGGGCTTCCTGCGGAACTCCGTCGTTTTGGCCCTGATCGCGGCGGTGGTGACGGTTTGTGCGGCGGTGGTGCTCGGCTTCAACGCGCGCCTGCATCCGACGCGAGCGGCCAAGGCGTCGGTCCGCGTGGCGGGGCTGGGCTATGCCGTACCGGGCGGCGTGATCGCGGTGGGACTGCTCGTCCCCTTTGCGGCGTTCGACAATGCCTTGGATGCGTTCATGGAGGCGCGGTTCGGGATTGATACTGGACTGCTGATCACGGGATCGATCTGGCTGCTGGTTGCGGCCTATGCGGTGCGGTTCATGGCGGCTGCGCTCAGTGCCTATGATGCGGGTTTGAGTACGATCAACCCGAATGTGGACGCCGTGGCGCGCACGTTGGGTCGCACGCCGCGCAGCATGTTGCGGGGGGTGCATTTGCCGATCTTGAGGCCGTCGATCCTGACGGGGCTTTTAATCGTGTTCGTGGACGTGATGAAGGAGCTGCCCGCGACGCTGATCATGCGGCCGTTCAATTACGACACTTTGGCGGTGCAGGCGCACAGGCTGGCGGCGGATGAGCGGTTGGGAGAGGCGGCGGTGCCATCGCTGGTGATCGCCGCAGTCGGGCTGCTGCCGGTGATCGTGTTGTGCTTGGGGTTGGGTCGGGAACGAACGGCAAGGCGGTTCGTTCCCAAACCCGTGACCTAGGTCAGTTCTGTAAAGCCGAGAATTGAAACGTCATCCACGCTAAGCACTTGGCATCCGAATCTGCGTTCGATTTCTTGATCAGTTCGCTCGATATACCTGTCAGATATTTCACGGGCATCGCTGTCGAGAAATTCTCCGCCGTCGCTAGCTGCCGTTCGTTGTCGTTCGACGATTTCAGCGCGACGAAGTGTTTCATACTCTGCCATCAATTCGAAAGACGCATCTGCGCGATCTTCGGAATCTGGCCCTACTTCGCATCCGAGTGTGAAAATGATGAAGTCGTCCGTGGAGAAGACATACTCATCCAGCAGTGACGTTTGTGGCTGGCCGGTTGAAACACAACCGGCTAGCCAAATGGCAGTCCAGGCAGGTTGCCATGCTCGCTTCACATCATCTCACGCACATCTGTCAGCTTGCCGGTCACAGCTGCCGCTGCCGCCATGGCGGGCGACATCAAGTGCGTGCGTCCGCCGCGGCCTTGGCGGCCTTCGAAGTTGCGGTTGGAGGTGGCAGCACAACGTTCGCCCGGCTGAAGCTGATCGGGGTTCATGGCGAGGCACATGGAACAGCCCGCGAGGCGCCATTCGAAACCGGCTTCCTTGAAGATGTCCGCCAAGGCCTTCCTCCTCGGCCTGCGCGCGCACGAGGCCAGAGCCGGGCACGACCATGGCGCGTTTCACGGCCACCTTCTTGCCCTTGAGGATCTCGGCGGCGGCGCGGAGGTCTTCGATGCGGCCATTGGTGCAGGAGCCGATGAAGACGGTGTCGATTTCCACATCCCGCAGAGCGGTGCCCGGGGTCAGGCCCATATAGTCGAGCGAGCGCGCGGCGGCGTCGACTTTGCCGCCTGTGAAGCTGTCTGGCGCGGGGACGTCAGCGGTGATCGGCAGGACATCCTCGGGCGAGGTGCCCCAGGTGACGACTGGCGCGATGTCTTCGCCGCGGATCGTGACGACCTCATCCCAATGGGCGTCATCGTCGGAGTAGAGCGTCTTCCACCAGGCCAGAGCGGCTTCCCACTGGGCACCTTTCGGGGCGTGGGGCCGGCCCATGCAGTATTCAAACGTCTTCTCATCGGGCGCGATGATGCCCGCGCGTGCGCCGCCTTCGATGGCCATGTTGCACACGGTCATGCGGCCTTCCATGGAGAGATCGCGGATCGCCTCGCCCATATACTCGATGACGTAGCCGGTGCCGCCGGCGGTGCCGGTCTTGCCGATGACGGACAGGGTGATGTCCTTGGCCGTGACGCCGGGCGCGAGTTTGCCCGTGATCTCGACCTTCATGTTCTTGGACTTCTTCTGGATGAGCGTCTGGGTGGCCAGCACATGCTCCACCTCGGAGGTGCCGATGCCGTGAGCCAGCGCGCCGAACGCGCCATGGGTGGCGGTGTGGCTGTCGCCGCAGACGACGGTCATGCCGGGCAGGGTCCAGCCCTGTTCCGGGCCGACGATGTGCACGATGCCTTGGCGCACGTCGGTCACCGGATAGTAGTGGATGCCAAAACCCTTGGCGTTCTTGTCGAGGGCGGCGACCTGAATGGCGCTGTCCTCGGTCATGTTCTCAGGATTTTCGCGACCGGGCGTGGTCGGCACATTGTGATCCGGCACCGCGATGGTCTTGTCGGGCGCGTGGACCTTGCGGCCCGCCATGCGGAGGCCTTCAAAAGCCTGCGGCGAGGTCACTTCGTGGACGAGGTGGCGGTCGATATAGAGAAGGGAGGTGCCGTCTTCGGCCTCATGCGCCAGATGCGCGTCCCAGATTTTGTCGTAGAGTGTCTTGCCGGTCATGGGGTTGGTCCTTTGTCCGGATGTGTTGGGCTGGTCGAATATCGGATCGTTTGGGGCTCTATAGCCCGCCCAACCGCGAGGCGCGGACACCGTGGAAGCGCCAAGGGAGGCGTGCGCGGTCGCCGATATCGAAGAAGCTGATCATGGCCGAGGGGATTACACCCGCACGGCAGGCTTGCCAAGGTGGCCCTGCGCGCGGCTATGGTGGAAAAAACGGGCAGCGGAGCAGGCATGGACCCAGAGATCGAGCAACCAACAGACGCCGAAGCCGTGGAAGCCGCGCTGGGGGAGATTAACAGCCTGTGGGAACAGGGGCTTTCCTTTGCGGAAAGCCTGTTGCGGCCGTGGAATGCGTATCAAGTTGGTATCGCGCTTGCTGTCCTTGTGGCGGCCTACATCCTGCGCCGCGTGTTCGGGCCACGTGTGCGTGCATGGATGGCTGCACGCGAAGGCTGGCCCACATGGCGGATGCGCATCCTTGTGGTGATCCACACCCGCCTTCAGATGATTTTCTTCGTGGCGTTGATCTGGAGCGTGGTTCTGGTGATGCGCGAAGTGACGTGGCCATCCCGCACGTTCCTTTTGACCATCATTGCCGAACTGGCAACGGCCTGGCTGTTTGTGGCGTTTGCGACGCGCCTGATCCGGTCGAACCTGCTGCGCACGATCGTACGATATGGGGCTTGGGTGTTCGTGACACTGGCGATCCTGAACCTGCAGGATGAAGCGGCGGCGATCCTTGATTCCGTTGGGTTCAACCTGGGGGAGGCGCGGCTTTCTCTGCTGACCTTGCTTCAGGCACTGCTGATCGTTGCGGCTTTGGTCACAGTGGCGCGCTTCCTGACCGGGAGCGCTACGAACCGGATCGAGCGGAATGACGAAATCTCGCCCTCGATGCGGGTGCTGGCGATCAAATTCATGCAGGTCGCCTTTTACGGGGTCGCTGTCTATGTCGGCCTGCGGCTGACGGGGATTGATCTGACTGGGCTGGCGGTTCTTTCGGGTGCGATTGGTGTGGGTCTTGGTTTTGGCCTGCAAAAAGTGGTGTCGAACCTGGTGTCCGGGGTGATCATCCTGCTCGACAAGTCGATCAAACCGGGAGACGTGATTTCCCTTGGAGAGACGTTCGGGTGGATCCAGACACTTGGCGCGCGATATGCCAGTGTCGTGACACGGGATGGGAAGGAATATCTGATCCCGAACGAGGACTTGATCACAAATCAGGTGGTGAACTGGTCCCATTCGAACGATTTCGTTCGCCTCGATATCTATTTCGGGACGGCCTATGGCGATGATCCGCACAAGGTGCGGCGCTTGGCGATTGAGGCTGCGCAGGGCGTTGACCGGGTGCTGAGCAACCGACCGCCCGTTTGTCATATCGTCGGGTTCGGCGACAGTTCAGTCGACTATATCCTGCGGTTCTGGATACAGGATCCAACCGGCGGCCTGACCAACATTCGCGGCAATGTTTACCTGGCGCTTTGGGATGCATTCCAAGAGCATGGCATCAGCATTCCGTTCCCGCAGCGGGAGGTCAAAATGCTGAATGACAGGCCCGAACTGGCGGATTAGAGGCTTTTCGTCGTCGCCAGCATCTTTGGATCGAGCTTGAGTTCGATGATGTGCAGGCCGCCGGAGAGCGTTTCTGTGTAGGCATCCGCGAACTGATCATTGGATGTGATCACATGGCCGGTCCCGCCATAGGCTTGGGCCAATGTCGCGTAGTCGGGGTTGAAGAGATCGGTGCCTGAGACGCGCCCGGGATAGGTCTTTTCCTGATGCATGCGGATGGTGCCGTAGCGCCCGTTATTGGCGACGATCACGGTGATGTCGGCATCGTACTGGCGGGCGGTAGACAGCTCCTGAATGGTCATTTGCAGGCAGCCATCGCCTGCAAGGCAGATAACGGGGCTTTGCGGGTTCTGGAGCTTGGCGGAGACGGCGGCAGGCAGGCCGTAGCCCATCGAGCCCGAGGTCGGTGCGACCTGCGTGCCATATTGGCGAAAGCGGTAGTAGCGGTGCAGGAAGGCGGCGTAGTTGCCCGCGCCGTTTGTGATGATTGTGTTAGGGCTGGCATTGTCGCGGAGCCATGCGATGACATGTTCCATCTGCACATCGCCGGGTGTGGCTTGGGGCTGTTGCCAGGCCTCGTAAGCCGCGCGGGCCTCGGCTGCGCCTTTGTCGGCTGTGCCGTGCGCGATGGCCTCCACCAACTGGTGCAGAATGGCGTTCGGCGGGGCCACGACCGCATAGGTGGCGGGATATGTCTTGCTGATCGCGTCGGCGTCGGGGTGAACCTGGAGGATGGCGGGGGCTTTGGCCGGATCCAGAAGTGTGAAATCGGCGGTGGTGATATCGTTGAGCTCCGCGCCCAGAAGCAGGATGCAATCGGAGGTCGCTAGGCTTGCGCCGAGGGCGGGGTTCATGCCGACACCGAAATCGCCTGCGTAATTTGGGTGGTCGTTATTGATATAGTCCTGCCGCCGAAATGTGACGCCGATGGGGGCACGTAAGCGTTCGGCCAGAGCCTCAGCGCTTTTGCGATCGGTGTCGGACCATTGGGAGCCACCACAGATGATCAACGGGCGTTCGGCTTGCTGCAGCATCTGGGCGAAGGGCGCGACCATGTCGGGATGGACGGACGGCATGGCCCGCGCGCCGGGGCGGGTTTCGGGCGGATCGGTCATGGCGGACAGGATGTCTTCGGGAAGGGCCAGAACCACAGGGCCGGGCCGCCCGGACTGCGCAATGGCGAACGCGCGGTCGATGTATTCGGCAAGACGATCCGTGCGCTCAACCTCCGCCGACCATTTCACGAGGGGGCCGAAAAAGGCGCGGTAATCAACCTCCTGAAACACGCCGCGATCCCGGTGCTTGAGGGGGATTTGACCCACAAAGCAGACCATCGGCGTGGCGTCGTGCATGGCGATATGCAGGCCCGCGCTGGCATTGGTGGCTCCCGGCCCGCGCGTGACGAACAGGACGCCGGGCTGGCCCGTCATCTTGCCATGGGCTTCGGCCATCATGGCCGCGCCACCTTCCTGGCGGCACACAATGTTCGGGATGTCGGCATCATGCAGACCGTCGAGGGCGGCAAGGAAGCTTTCGCCCGGAACGGAGAACACACGCTCGACCCCGTGCATCGCAAGACGCTGCGCCAAAATCATTCCGCCATGGAGTTTGGTCATGCCCGCCCCGTGCCCTAAGTGCCGTTCAACCGATTTGTGTGGCGGAGAAACGAATATGTCCAGCGGAAGACTATTGGGGATTTGCGGATCGCTGCGCGCAGCCTCGCTGAACCGCAAGCTGATGATGGAGGCGAAGGCGGCCTTTGATCCCGAGCTCTTCGAGGATGGGGATTTGCGGCTGCCGCTTTATGACGGGGATCTGGAGGCCTCGGAAGGTATTCCAGAGGCTGTTCAGCGCCTGTCTGACCAGATTGCAGCGGCGGACGCGGTGGTGATTTCGGGGCCGGAATACAACAAGTCGATCTCAGGTGCGCTGAAAAACGCACTTGATTGGGTCAGCCGGACCAAGGGCAATCCGTGGAAGGGTAAGCCCGTTGCGCTGATGTCGGCGGCGGCGGGACGCTCGGGCGGGGAGCGGGGCCAGTTGATGATGCGCGAAAGCCTCGTGGCCTTTCAGCCGAGGCTTTTGCCCGGACCGGAAGTGTTGGTTGGGGCTGCTGCGGATCAGTTTGAGGGGGAGCGGTTGGTCAACCCGATCAACCGCAAGGCTCTTGAAGGGCTGATGGCAGCTTTGCGCGAGGCGGCAGGGCTTTAAAGACTTGCCTCGGGGCGGAAGCTTTCGGGGATGCGGTCGTGACCGTCGAGGATCAGATCGGCTAGCATCTCAGCCACGACGGGTGCCATGGCGAGGCCGATCTTGAAGCCCCCGTTGGCGATATAGGCATTGGGCCGCGTCGGATGCCGGCCCACCATAGGCGCCCGACTGCGCGCGCGGGGCCGGAGCCCGGCCCAACGTTGGATCACAGGCGCGTCGGCCAACGCTGGTACGGCATTGCGGGCGGCCTCGATTAACGGATCAAGCTGCGCATCGGTGCTGGTGGGATGGTCGAATTCCCGCTCGGTCGTGGAGCCGATGGCGACTGTCCCATCCGCATGGGGCACGATGTGGAGGCCATCTGCAAAGATCTGTGGCGCATTCGGCAGGGCGCATTGGAGCAGCGCCGCCTGCCCCTTGATCGGAGCCCCAATGGATTTTCCGAGGTCTGCGGACATCTCCTCAAGATCGGCGGCACCTGTCGCCCAGATTTCGAGACGCGTTGATTCTGCCTTGCGGCACAATCGGCACGCCGCTGCGCCTTGAGGGCCGATGGACAGGCTCAAACAGGCCTAGTTTGGGATGAATTCTGGCTGTCAGCGTGTCGTGTATGACCATCCCGGTTGGGGAGGACACGGGGACGCCAAGCTGACCCGCAGGCACGACCTGCCAAGTGTAGCGGCCGCGCCAAAGCGCAACCGATGTGGCAGCCCTTTCATGGGCCAGTGCGATGGCGGCCTTATCAGCAAGCGGCTGGATGCGCCCGGTGCGCCCGTAGCCGGGATCGGTGCCGGAGACAGAGGAAATCTCGGCCCACAGCCCTTCGGCCCGATCCAGCGCGTCGAACTGCATCGCCTTTTTGGGGTTCCAATTCTCAGGGACATGGGGGGCAAGTGCACCAACTATGCCACCGGAGGCACCCGCTGCCACGCCATTTGGGTCGACCACTTGCACCGACGCGCCGCGTTCGGTCAGCACCCAGGCACACATCAGGCCCATAATGCCCGCGCCCCTGATTGTGATGTCAGCCATTGAAACTTCCCACACCTTGGCAGATCGTCCGCCGGTCAGGTGATAGGGCGCGACATGGATCAGGACCAGCACAAGATCGAATGGCGGGGGGATGTTCCTGTCTCGGCCCGGTTCGATGATCCGTACTATTCGCTCGACAATGGGCTTGAAGAAACGCGGTTCGTTTTCCTCGACGGGAATGACTTGCCACAGCGATTTCAGGACGGGTTTCATGTGGCCGAACTGGGCTTCGGGACGGGGCTCAACTTTCTGGCAACGCTGCAATGCTGGCGGACCGCGCAGGTTGAGGGCGTTCTGCACTTCACCTCATTCGAGGCCTTCCCGATGCCGTTGGACGACCTAAGGCAGGCGCTTGATGTGTTTGAAGGGCTTCCGACCGGGCGAGCTGACGTCTGCCACCGGGCACGGATCTGCCGACAGTCATCTTCACGGGATCAGACTTCACGCTTTCGATCATCCAAGGCGATGCGCGCGAAACGCTCAAGCCATGGGACGGGGCGGCGGATGCATGGTTTCTGGATGGGTTCGCGCCTGCAAAAAACCCTGAGATGTGGTCAGAAGCCTTGCTGGCTGAGGTTGGGCGGCACACCGCGCCGGGCGGAACATTTGCCACCTACACGGCGGTTGGCGATGTGAGGCGGGCCTTGGACACTGCCGGCTTTGAGGTCGAGCGCGTCCCTGGCTTTGGCCGGAAACGGCATATGACCAGGGGTCGGCTCAGATGACGGAAAATCCGCGCATCGGAATCCCGTTGATGATTGCGACGACTTTCGTGTTCGCCGCGCAGGACGGAATCAGCCGGCATTTGGCTGGCGAATACAACGTGCTGATGATCGTGATGATCCGCTACTGGTTCTTTGCGGCGTTCGTGATCGCTGTCGCCTCCCGCCAAGCGGGCGGTGTAGCGGCAGCCGCGCGGACAAGCCAGCCTTGGGTACAGGGACTGCGTGGGGCCCTTCTGGCGATTGAAATCTGCGTCATGGTGGGCGCGTTTGTTTTGCTGGGGCTGGTAGAGGCGCATGCGATTTTCACCTGCTATCCGCTGCTAGTAGCCGCACTTTCAGGCCCTATTCTTGGGGAAAAGGTGGGGTGGCGGCGCTGGACCGCCATCGCAATCGGCTTTGTTGGGGTGCTGGTGATCCTGCAGCCGGGGGTCGCGGTGTTCTCTGTGGAAGCGCTTGTGCCGCTGTGTTCCGCGTTCCTGTTCGCGCTTTACAATCTGCTGACCCGCTTTGCCGCGCGGAAGGACCGCGCCGCGACGAGCTTTTTCTGGACCGGCACCGTGGGCGCGGTTGTGATGACCTGCATTGGCATCTGGTTCTGGGAACCGATGAGCGGGCGTGACTGGATCTGGATGGGTATTCTGTGCGTCACCGGGGCCACCGGGCATTTCCTGCTGATCAAGACCTACGAATTTGCAGAAGCGTCCACCGTTCAACCCTTTGCATATCTGCAATTGGTCTTCGCATCGGCCATCGGACTGGTGGTGTTCGGGGAGGACTTGGCGACCAACGTGGTCATTGGTGCATTCATCGTGGTGGGCGCCGGGCTGTTTACACTGTGGCGCGCCAGGGCCAAGGCGCAGAAGTAATCACTCGGCGGCTGTCATATGGTCTTGTGATTTCAATTGACCAAGGACGGAAATGACCGAGTCACTCCAGACCGGAGCATTGGGTTGTGGGTGGGCCGCGGCCTCAACCAGGAACGCGGTTTCGGGCAAGGGTTTTGCGAAAATCACGGGGCTTTCGGGCAGCACGCTGACAAGACCCGCACGCAAGACAGACAGCGCAAGCAAGCGCATCTTGTGGCCGCCGGTTGTCGTCGCGCGCATTGAGATGCTGTCGTAACCGGACCGCGCCAATTGCCGGCCGATCGCGTCATAGCAATGGCGGGCGGCGAAGATGCCGGGACGAGCGCCAATCGGCAGGCGGCCAATACCGGGCTCGCTTCGGAGGTAGAGGCGGTTGGCTTCCGCCAGAAGGCGCTTGGTGAGGCGTTGGAGTTTTGGCGAGGGCTTGGGGTCGCCCATCACATCCTTGGGGCGTAGACCCATCTCCTCCAGCCAATCGGTGGGGAGGTAAAGCCGTCCGGCCCGCGCATCTTCGCCCACGTCGCGGGCGATGTTCGTCAGCTGCATGGCGACGCCCAGATCGCAGGCACGGGCCAGCGCCTGTTCATCGCGCACCCGCATCAGCACGCACATCATCGCGCCAACGGCGGAGGCCACGCGGGCGGAATAGGCCCGCAGGTCCGACAGGGTTGCATAGCGCCGCTCCATCCCGTCCCAGGCGAGGCCTTCAAGCAGGGCCTCAGGCAACGCGCGCGGCATGTCGAATTCTTCGATCATGGCGGTGAAGGCACGGTCTGTTGGCGTGTTGCGTGGTTGACCCTGATAGGCTGCATCGAGACGTTCTGAAAGGGCAAGAACAGCTGCGGGTTTGTCATCGCCAAAGTCGACTTCATCATCTGCACAGCGGCAGAACGCATAAAGCGCGAGCGCCGGGTCGCGGACGGACGCGGGCAGAAGCTTGGAGGCCGCATGGAAGGAATAGGACCCTTCACGGATCGCAGCGCGGCAATGCTCCATATCTTTGGGATCGATCATAGGGTCACTCGGCAGCAAGGCGTTGGTCTGGTTGCACCATCGGGCGCGGGGCATCTGGAACAAGGTGGGTCAGCACTTCGGACGAGGTCACGACCGAAGGGATGCCGGCCCCCGGATGCGTACCCGCGCCGACCAGGAACAGGCCCGGCACCTCTTCCGAGATGTTGTGCGGGCGGAACCATGCGGATTGGAAAATGCGCGGCTCCAGCGAGAAACCGGCCCCGTGGGGGGAGCGGTAGCGCGATACGAAGGTGTCGGGAGTGAAGATGTGGGACGCGCTCAGGTGATCCTCAAAGCCGGGGATCAGCTGGTCGTTGAGCACCCCGGCCAGCCGAGCGCGGTAGGTTTCGGTCATCTCTTCCCAGTCCACAGAACCGGCGCCATGCAGGTTTGGGACAGGAGACAGAGCGTAGAATGTGTCATCGCCAGCGGGCGCGGCACTCGGGTCGGACACCGTGGGCCGGTGTAGGTAGATCGACATATCCTGCGCCAGTTTGCGGCGGATGAAGATGTCATCCAGCAGGCCGTTGTAGCGCGGACCGTTCAGGATGGTGTGATGGCCCACATCGCCCCATTTGGCGCGTGTGCCCTTGGTGCCGAAATACCAGACAAAGAGCCCCATGGACCAACGCGACCGGTTGAGGCGCTTGGGCGTCCAGCGCTTTTTCTGATGCTTGGCCAGCAGATGTTCGTAGGTTGTGCCGGGATCAGCGTTCGAGACAACGATGTCGGAGGTCAGCGCCTCCCCATCCGCTGTCACGACCCCACTCGCCCGACCGTTCGTCAAGGTGATCTCGCTGATATCGGTATTCAGACGAACCTCGCCGCCCTGATCCTTGATCACACGGACCATGGCGTCGGCCATCGCTTGCACGCCGCCCATCGCATAGTGAACGCCGAACTCTTTTTCGAGATGGCTGACAAGGATGTACATGCTGGTGACGCGCGTCGGATCGCCACCAATGAAAAGCGGGTGAAAGGACAGGGCCATGCGCAGGCGTTCATCTTTCACGCGGCGCGCGGCATGGCGGTAGACGGAACGATCAGCCCGCAAGCGCACGAAACCGGGCAATTCACGCACAAGGTCCATCAGCTTGTTCATCGGACGGCGGCCAAGCCCTTCGAACCCGAATTGGTAGCGCGTTTCGCTGTCGTCCAGGAATTTGCGATATCCGGGCAGATCATCGGGTGAGAGGCGGGCGATTTCAGCCTCCATCGCCGTCTCATCCTGCTGCACGCGAAGGGCAGAGCCATCGCGCCAGCGGATCTCGTAATACGGGTCAACTGGCCGCAAATCGACATCGGCATCGAAGTCGCGTCCACACTCGGCCCAGAGCTGACGGAAGACCTGCGGGACAGTTACGATGGTCGGGCCCAGATCGAAGCGGTGACCATTCTGCGTGATGGACGAGCCGCGGCCGCCGGCGCGGTCCAGACGATCGAGAACCGTAACATGGTACCCCTTGGCCCCGAGTCGCATCGCGGCGGACAGGCCACCTAGGCCAGCGCCAATAACGATTGCACGGGATGGATCGTTGGGGGGCATCCGGTCGTTTCTTTCCCTAAGTGTCCATTAAAACTTACAGTATCCACCCAAAGCACACATTGCAAAGGCGATTTATCTTTCAAATCAGGGACCACTATGTCAGATTAAGTTGACACATGGAAAGACCGGCCATGCAATCTGTGACTCTCAGCCTGTTCCGCTTTGGCGCGCTGTCCGCGCGCCTGTGGGCGTTTGCCCAGATGGGACTGGCGCGGCGCGGCCTGTCCAAAATTCGCGATATCGAGACGTGGAAGTTGTGCGGATCAGGCACGGGTGAGGGCTTTACCCCAGTGCCCAACACCGCCGTTTATGCGATTCTTGCGACATGGCCCGATCATGATGCGGCCCGGCGTGCGATCCATGGCAGCGACGTCTTTCGGCGCTACCGCGCACACGCCACGGAAACACGGACACTGTTCCTGAGTGCCACGTCCGCACGCGGGACTTGGGCCGGAGAGGCGCCTTTCGACGCCGGTGCAGAGCCCGACCATGGCCCAATCGCCGCGCTGACACGCGCCACGATAAAGCCAAGGATTGCCGCCAAGTTCTGGGGCCGTGTACCTGGCATTTCCAAGGTGATCGGTGAAGACCCGAATGTTCTGTTCAAGATTGGCATCGGTGAGGTGCCCTGGCTGCACCAAGTGACCTTCTCGATCTGGCCAGATGCGAACAGCATGGCCGCCTTTGCCCGCCACGACGGGCCCCATGCCCGCGCCATTCGCGCCGTCCGGACGGAGCAATGGTTCAAGGAAGACCTTTACGCCCGGTTCAACGTGGACGCCATCGAAGGCGTCTGGGAGGGAAGACCCCCGACCTGCCGCTGGCCGATCAAATGCGTGATGACACAAGGATAGCCGCCGAATGAAAGATATGAAGCGCCCCGGCCCTTTCCCGTTCTCCGCGATTGTGGGTCAGGATGAAATGAAACGGGCCATGATCCTGACGGCCATTGATGGTGGCATTGGCGGGGTTTTGGTGTTCGGTGATCGCGGCACCGGCAAGTCGACTGCCGTGCGCGGGTTGGCGGCACTGTTGCCTGAGATAGACGCGGTCGCCGGGTGTCCAGTGAACTCCGAGTATGTCTCTGATGTGCCGGATTGGGTCACTCTTATGGATGCCAATACCGTCTCCAAACCGACGCCCGTCATCGATCTGCCCCTTGGCGCAACCGAGGATCGAGTGGTTGGCGCATTGGATATCGAGAAGGCCCTGACAAAAGGCGAGAAAGCCTTTGAGCCGGGCCTGCTGGCGCGGGCAAACCGGGGTTATCTTTACATTGATGAGGTCAACCTTCTGGAAGATCACATCGTTGATCTTCTGCTGGATGTTGCGCAATCGGGCCTGAACGTGGTGGAGCGTGAAGGTCTTTCGATCCGCCATGCGGCAAAGTTCGTCTTGGTCGGGTCCGGCAACCCCGAAGAGGGGAGCTTAGGCCGCAATTGCTCGACCGCTTCGGACTATCGGTCGAGGTTGAAAGCCCAAAGGACCTGGATGTGCGCATCGATGTGATCCGTCGTCGCGATGCCTACGACCGCGATGCGCTCAGCTTTTGTGCGGATTGGGAAGGGGCCGACGCCGATCTGCGCGGGAAGATCGTGGATGCCCGCAAACGCCTTGGGTCAGTGGATGCCGACGACGAGATCATCCGCGATTGCGCCGCACTCTGTGTTGCCCTCGGCTCGGACGGGCTGCGGGGTGAGTTGACGCTTCTACGCGCGGCGCGGGCGCTGGCCGCCTTTGAGGGTGATGCTAAAGTGACCCGTGACCATCTGCGATTGGTGGCGCCAAGCGCGTTGCGGCATCGCTTGCGTCGCGATCCCCTGGACGAAGCCGGGTCTACGGCTCGAGTGATGCGTGTCGTGGATGAGGTTTTGGGGTGAGCGGCCCACTTGCACGCTGGCATTCGGTCAATCTGGCCGTCGCGTGCTTTGCGCTTGATCCTGCAGCGGTTGGAGGCATTGGCGTCAGGGGTCGTGTCGGCCCCGTGCGCGATCGGTTCGAAGCCGGATTGCGCGTCGCTCTGGCGGATTCACCTATTCATCGTATTGCTCCGAGCATGGCCGATGAGGCGCTTTATGGCGGACTAGACCTGGCCGCGACTTTGGAAACAGGCACGTTGCGCCAGACCCAAGGCATTGTCGACCGCGAAGGGGTGTTGTTTCTACCGATGGCGGAACGCGTCGAGGCGGGAATGGCAGCGCGCCTGGCCGCAGCACTTGATACACGGGCGGACCTTGCACTGGTCGCGTTCGATGAGGGGGCCGAACCGGGGGAGAGAGTACCCGACACGCTATCCGACCGGTTGGCGATCCATCTGGATCTGTCCGACCATCCGCTGTCCGACGCACCCGCGTTGGAATTTGACATGGCCGCTTTGGTTGCGGCGCGCGCGGCCCTGCCGAACGTTTCGGTGTCTGACGCCGCACTAGAGGAACTGGTGGTCGTTGCAGCGCAGCTTGGCGTTCATTCCTTGCGCGCGCCTTTGCAAGCGCTGGCCGTCGCGCGCGCATCTGCGGCGCTGTCCGGCGCACCTGAAGTGGAAGAGCAAGATTTGCTGCTGGCCGTCGAATTGGTGCTTGCCCCACGTGCCACGCAGATACCCGAACAAGCCGAAGACGTGCAGGAACCTCCGCCACCTCCGCCACCGCCGCAGCATGAAAGCGCCGACAATAGCGACCAACCTGACCCGGTTCAGGAGGATGTTCCGACCGAGATTTTGCTTGAGGCCGCCCGCGCGATGCTGCCGCCGGATCTGTTGGCCCGGATGGCCGCTGCGAAGGCAAACAATTCGCCCGCTGGAAATGGGTCCGGCGCAAAACGTACGGGCAACAGGCGCGGTCGCCCCATGCCCCCGCGACCCGGTCGTCTAGGAGGCGGCGCGCGGCTGGATCTGGTTGCGACGCTGCGCACCGCCGCACCGTGGCAAACCATTCGCCGCAATCTGACGGGGGACGATACGCGCATCCACGTGCGTCCGTCCGACCTCCGCATCCGGCGCTACCAAGAGGCATCGGACCGCGCGATCATCTTTGTGGTCGATGCGTCCGGATCTTCCGCCATGGCGCGATTGGCCGAAGCGAAAGGCGCAGTAGAACTATTGCTGACCGAGGCCTATGCCAGACGCGACCACGTGGCTTTGGTCGCATTTCGGGGCGACGGATCCGAAGTATTGCTGCCGCCGACACGGTCGCTGGTCCAGACGAAGCGGCGGTTGTCGAGCTTGCCCGGAGGGGGCGGCACACCTCTTGCTGCAGGCTTGAAGGCCGCAATGGATTTGGCGGGTCTCGTGCGCGGGAAAGGCATGACCCCATCCATCGCTCTGCTGACCGATGGTCGCGCGAATGTGGACCTCAGCGGTGCCGCAAACCGCGCTCAAGCCTCAGAGGACGCCACGCAAATGGCGCGCGTCCTGCGGGCCGAAGGTGTGCCCGGGCTTGTGATCGACACCGGGCTGCGCCCAACACGCGGTCTTGACGGGTTGGCCCGTGAAATGGGCGCACCATACTTGCCCCTGCCCCGCGCTGACGGACAAAGCCTATCGCGCGCTGTGGACGCAGCGCTGGCCCCGTGAGCGTTCATCTGCCACCGCCCGGCTGGCCGAACCGATCCGCCAGCCAAAGCGTACAGGTCGTGCCGCATCGCTGGCATGTGCAACGCACAGGC
This sequence comes from Gymnodinialimonas sp. JB5-7, assembly GCF_055693405.1. Taxonomy (NCBI): domain Bacteria; kingdom Pseudomonadati; phylum Pseudomonadota; class Alphaproteobacteria; order Rhodobacterales; family Paracoccaceae; genus Gymnodinialimonas; species Gymnodinialimonas sp. JB5-7. The sequence goes on along the minus strand of NZ_JBVFUX010000012.1, from coordinate 1,095,855 downwards.
GCAGGCCCGATCGCGCTGATGCTGCACGGGGCCGGTGCCTCAGCCCATACATGGGCGCCACTTCTGGACGCCGGTATTGGCGATTGGGATGCGATCATGCCCGACCTTCCCGGCCATGGGTTCACGAAAAGCCCGCGTGGGCGCGCGCGTCTGCCAGATGTGGCCACGGATATTTCGGCCCTGCTGGCGCATCTGAACGCCGAACCAGAAGTGATCATCGGCCATTCCGCCGGCGGCGCTGTCGCCCTTGAATTGGTGCGGCGTGGGCTGTGCAAGCCTCGGCATTTGGTTATCCTGAACGGCGCGTTGGAGGATTTCCAGGGGGCCGCCGGCGTTCTTTTCCCGGTCATGGCAAAGGTTCTGGCCCTGAACCCCCTGACCGGGTTCTTTCTCCCCTCTGGCGCGCAAGCGGTGAAACAAGCCAGGTCGGTGATTGCATCGACGGGGACCGAACTGCCCGATGCTTTGCTACAGCCCTATGCCGAGCTGATAAGTCGGAAATCCCATGTGGACGGGACCCTGGCCATGATGGCGCAATGGTCGCTGGCAGAGCTTGGCAAGGCGTTGCCCCAAATCGACACGCCCACCTTGTTCATCCATGGCGCGGCGGATGAAGCCGTTGGCGTGAAGGCGGCGCAGCGGGCGGCGGATGCGATGCCAAACGCGGATCTGATCGTATTGGACGGTGTGGGCCATCTATCGCATGAAGAGATGCCGGAACGGGTGGCACGCGACATCCAAGCCTTTTGCGCAATGTCCCCCGCAAACTGAAAGGGGCGACCCTTGGGCCGCCCGTTTGTGAATTTCTAGAAGCCGTCAGGGCTGCTTATTCTTCCGGTCCGCCAAGCGAGACGAGGTACGCGTAGAGGTTCAGTGCGTCCTCTTCCGACCGCACGCGGAAGCTCATCGCGCCGCGCAGGCTGTCATCACCGGTGGTTTCACGAATCCAGCCGGTCGGGTCTTGCACGTACCCGACAAACGCCGCCTCGTCCCACTCAGTGCCCGCTTCCATCAGGGCCATCAGACCGTTGGAGTACCGGAAATCCTCGACCGAACCGATCGTGCGGCCATGGATGCCCCAGAGGTTCGGGCCGGTCCGCGCGTTGCGGCCTGCCAGCGTTTCGCCTTCGGCGTCCACAACAACGTGGCAGGAAATGCACTGACGAAACGCGCGCTCGCCTGCTTCTGCGTCACCGGTCGCATGGCCGTCGGCCAAAACGGGGGTGGTCAGAAGTGCGGCTGCCGCTGTCAGGACAGAAAGTCTTTTCATGGGTTGCTCCCTTCGAGTGTGCTCACGACTGTATACCTAGGTGTATCCAGAATCCGTCCACACCTTTTTGTGAAGTTTTCGCGTCTTAGGCAACAGCATGCGCAATTGCGCACTGCTTCCAGAGAGTTTTCAGCGCCATCACCAGATATTCGATATCCTCATCCGAGTGGAGCGGGCCGGGCGTGAAGCGCAAGCGCTCTGTACCCTTGGGGACGGTGGGATAATTGATCGGCTGCACGTAGATGCCGAACTGATCCATGAGGATATCGGCAAGCATTTTGCACTTCACAGGATCCTTCACCATCACTGGAATGATGTGGGACGGATTGTGTTCGTGCGGAATGCCCTCGGCATCCAAGCGCGCGCGCAGACGCTCTACCTGGCGGCGCTGCATGGCGCGTTCCCAGCCGCTTTCCTTCAAGTGCCGGATCGACTCGGTCGCCGCGGCGGCGACGGCAGGCGGCAGGGCGGTGGTGAAGATGAAGCCGCTTGCGAAAGAGCGGATGAAATCAACCAGCGCGTGGGAGCCGGTAATATATCCGCCCACGCATCCATAGGCCTTGCCGAGCGTGCCTTCGATCAGGGTGATGCGGTCCATCAGGCCTTCGCGTTCCGCGACACCGCCGCCGCGCGGGCCGTACATGCCGACTGCGTGGACCTCATCAATGTAGGACATCGCGCCGTGCTTTTCGCAGACATCGAGGATTTCGGCGATGGGGGCGATGTCACCGTCCATGGAATAGACCGACTCGAAGGCAACGATTGGGGTCGCATTGGCTGGCAGTGCGGCGAGCTTGCGGTCAAGGTCTTCGGGGTCGTTGTGCTTCCAGATGACCTTGTCGCATTTGGCGTGGCGAATACCTTCGATCATCGATGCATGGTTGAGGGCGTCCGACAGGATCACCGCATTGGGCAAGCGAGAGCCCAGGGTCGACAGGGACGCCCAGTTCGACACGTAGCCAGAGGTGAACAGCAAAGCCGCCTCCTTGCCATGGAGGTCAGCGAGTTCAGCCTCCAGCAGCTTGTGGTGATATGCATTGCCCGAAATGTTGCGTGTGCCGCCCGCGCCCGTGCCGCAGCTTGCAACCGTGTCCATCATCTTCTGCATGACCTTGGGGTTCTGGCCCATGCCGAGATAGTCATTCGAACACCAGACCGTCACGCGGTCCTGCTCTCCGTTGCCGTGGTTCTTCACGCGGGGGAAATCGCCCGTTTCACGCTCCAACTCGGCAAATACACGGTAATTCCCCTCTTCCTTCAATTGGTCGAGTTGGGCTTCAAAGAGCTGGTCAAAGTTCATCGGACTTCCTCGCTTAGTCTTGTCGCTTGGGCAGGCTGGGGCCGTTCGGGCAGCATCCATCGCCATAGTTTTTCGTCAGGGAGCGGGAGCACCATGAACCAGTGCTCCAACAGGGCGAGCGCAGTCAGTGCGCCCAATAAGGCAAAGCCGACACTGTCGGCCTGGCTTTCAGACACCCAAAGTCGTTCCAGCCAACAGGCGGCGGTGAACGACAGGGCGGTGATCGACATCGGGAACAGCCAGTTCATCCGCGCGGTGCGGAAATGGCTGGGAAGATGTTCCAGGGGTTCGGGAATGAACTCCACATTGATCTTCCGCACCCCGAGATAAAGGTTCAGCTTCGCGCTGATGCGGGCGGCAAAGAGGATCGCGAAGGTCCAGGTGCCAAACTGGTTTTCGGCGCCCACACCCCAGGCCAAACCGACCATTCCGGCGAGGACCGCAACCAGAAGCAACTCGTGATAGGCGATGGTGCCCCAGGCGCGAATGAAACGCTCCCACTCCGGCACGCCATGGCGCGCGTCAGTGGTCACGGGGCCGGTGATGGTGCCAGTTAGGAAAGCCAACTCGATCCAGCCCCAAAGCGCCAACGCCGAGAGGAAAGCCACATAGACCCCGGCAACGGTATCATTGCCGAGGGTATCCACGAAGCCCGCCGCGCCCAGAACGAGGAACGGCAGGTTCATCAGCACCGCCCAAAGCCGCGCGTGTGGCCCGCCCTTGTCGGCGCGCCGCACAGCAAACAGGATCGCCCCGGTGGAGAACCACCAGACGAAGAGGGCCGCAAGGGCCGCGATCCAGGGCGAGCTGATCATCAGTAGGCAGGCTCCAACCGGACGGACGCAGGCGCCGTGTGCTGGTTTGCGGGTATCGTGAAGAGGTTCACGAAGGCAGCCGCCGCACGAACACTGGCCCCGATGCGCTTGAAGAATTTGCCGTTAGCCTTGGCATCCGCCAAATCAACATTCGCGCGCTGCATCGCCTCAAGCCCGCGCTGCCAGCGTGGGTTTTCGATGTCGAGCGTGATCGGGAAGATCTGTTTTGTGATCTCGGACGTCTTGGTGAAGACCTCATGCGCGTACCAATCCGGATCGACGCCAAGGGCCGCGTGGAACACGGGCCGCTGGTGGTCGCGGACATACATGGTGGAGTAAACCGCAGTTAAGAAGAACTTGATCCACAGCTTGTTCACCCAGGTCTCAGTGAGCTTCGGATCGCTCTTCATGATCAGCGCGAAGGCTTCTCCATGAGAGAACTCATCGTTGCACCATTCACGGAACCACTTGAAGATCGGGTGGAACCGATGCTCGGGGTTTGCTTCCAGATGGCGGAAGATGGTGATGTAGCGGGCATAGCCGATCTTCTCGGACAGATACGTCGCGTAGTAGATGAACTTGGGCCGGAAGTAGGTGTATTTCTTCTTCTGCGTCAGGAAACCAAGGTTCACCGCGATGCCAGCCTCACGCAACGCATCATTGATAAACCCGGCATGGCGCGCCTCATCCCGGGCCATCAGCTGGAACAGTGTGACGATGTCATCGTTGTTCCCACGGCGCTTCATTTCCTTGTAAAGCACACAGCCCGAGAATTCGGCAGTGCACGAAGATACCAGGAAATCAACGAACTCCGCGCGCAGCGCAGGCTCCATGCCTTCCCAATCGACCGTGTCCCAATCTTCATTTTTCTTGAAGTGACCACGGTTAGGGTCGGACTTCATCTGGGCGATCAATGTGTCCCAATCTTCACGAACGGACGACACATCAAGGCTGTCCATTTCATCGAAATCGGTGGTGTAGAAACGCGGGGTCAGCAGGGTGTTCTGCATGGCCAGCGCCGTGGCGCCTTCGCTGTCGACGATGCCCTGATGGTTGTCGGCGGCCAGCGCCTCTTCCACGGTCGATGCATCGGCGGAGTGTGTGTAAGCCGTATCCTTCATGCGACCGCTCCCAAGCTGCTGATTCCTCTGTGACCTCGACCTCTTCCGAGAAGGAAAATTCACACAGCTCCATGAACTCAAAATCGCCAGTCATGCGGGTCCATAGCTGTTCCAGCTTCGACGCACGGGTGATGCGGGCGGTGCGTTCTTCGCGCACAACCTCACCGTAGGGCGCCATGACGGGCGGGCCTTGGACCTGCACCTCGTCACCGGGGTTGATCACGGCCCCATTGAGGAATTTCACATGCGCATGGAGGCTGTCGAAGCAGTGGCTGACTTCAACCTCACACGGCGCGGTTTCGAATTCTCGTGTCAAAAGACCCATCTTCTATTCCTCCAAGATGCGCGCGAAGGCGGCTTCGTTGGTGGCGCCGAAGCCTACAAGCTCGGCACGGAAATCAGTGAAATCATCGCGCAGGCTGACGCGGCCATCGGCGTAGCGCACCACGCGGATCGGCTCAGAGGCCTCAAGCCCCACGGCGCCGCGTTCGCGTTCCAACACGCGGTAGACGCCAGCGACAAAGCCGCCTTCATCGGCTGCGAAATCGGCGACAACCTGACCATCCAGGCCAAGCACACGAGCCGAACCGTCAAGCTCTGCAAAGATGCGCACCGTGCGTTCGGTCACGATGGGCACGTCCGCCTCGGACGGGGGCATGGCTGACAATGGTCTGTCTGTCAGGCGCGCATAGGTCACGATAATCAGCACGCAAAGGCACAGGATGAACATCGCGCGGATCAGAACCGTTGGGATCATCTCCTTATCGCGGTCGACCAGCTTCTGTTCCGGTCTTGATCGGACCGTCACAGGCTGCGGTGTTGTGGAATCGAGGGTCATTGGTCGTTCTCCTCCTTCATTCCGCGGGTTGAGCGGCCATTTCAGGCACGCGGGTGACTTGGATCATCGGGGCTTCGGACACAGCGGTCTGCGCCGCGTCCGAAAGAAGGTCAGCTACGCGCTTGGCATCGGGGATGCAGCGCAAGGCGGGCTGGGTGTGCTTCATTTTCCACGGGCGCACATGCGGCCATGTCATGATGTAGGAAAAGCCCATGCCGCCTTCGGGGTTCATCTCTAGCGCGATGGTCCCATGGCCTGATTTGCGCAGGCCAAGCGTGGCGTTGTGGACCTGCTTGAACGGCAGGTTCAGCGTCATGGTCAGCGCGGCGCCAATCCGCATCGCGACGCGCTTGTTGGTGACGGTATAGACGGTGGCCTTGGCCTGAGCCAAAGCCACCAACATCAGAAGCACGCAAACGATCAAACCCAGGACCAGGAAGAACGACGCTGCGGTCGCACTTTGCACCCACGATTCCGTTGCCGCCCCGCCGATGGTGCGCCACGCGAAAGAAACATGAAATAGCCTGCGACCCACCACAGGCTGAGGGCTTCTTTCGCCAGCGTCCACCAATGGGGCTGACCCTGCCAGAGGATATGCTCCCCCTCTGGCAGCATCTCGGGAAGGCCACGGACCGGCTCGGTCTGGAAGTCGTCGTGGTGGTCGTGGGGCATCGGTCTGTTGCTCCTTGGGTTACGGTTTGGCTGCGTCGGTCAGAGCAGCGGTTCCATGCGATCCTCGTCGGCGTAGAGAATGCCCGCGCCGTAGTAGGCGGAGATCTTCTCTTCCTCGAGCTTGGTGATCTGGGTGGACGATTTGGTGATCGGCACTCCGGCAAAGTGCTTGCCGTGGATCGAATTGATCGTGACGCGGTTCCAGATCTGGCAGAAATGGATTGGCACAAGGCGTTTGCCGCCGCCGTGATCTGCATCAAGCTCGATCTCAAGGTAGCGAACCAGCTGCTCCGGCGCGTCGATCCACATGTCTGAAATCACACCAACTTCTTCACCGTCTCCGCCCCGCACAACCTTGCCGCGTGGGTCTTTACCGGCACTGACGCGATAAGCTTCGGTCGCACCCATCGGCACAATCTTGGCGTGGCCGTGGCCGTCCAGTTCCGGCTCATCCCGGCGTGGCGTCCATGCGCCTGAGCCGACACCAGCCTTCATCGGGTCGCCGACAACATCCCAGGGGTAGCCAGTGGAGGGGCGCTCCCGCTCCATCACGTCATCCAGATCGTGGCGGCGATGCTCTTCTTCGTTCTCTGCCGAAGGGACAACCACCTTACCGCGCCCATGGGGCAGTTCGAACGTCTTGGGATCAGGCACCGGGAACGGGCCCTGATTGGCCGCTTCGCCACCTTCCTCAGACTCGAGCGGATAGCCCTCCCGCATGTTCTCTGTCTGCAGGTAGTAGATCAGCAGCGCGAAGAAGATCCAGAACAGCCAGATCGAGAGGCTGGCGAGATCGAAGTTACCAAAGAATGCATTTTCCATGGTGTGGGTCCTTTCAAGTGGGGAGGTCGGCGAGGCCGATTTTGGCCCCCATCTGTAGTTTTGGTCGTTCTGGTTCTGACAAGCGGCCCAAGGGCCACAAGCGTTGCGAAAAGCAGGAAGATCTCGAAATGGTAGACGACGGAGTAGCCCGTCGCCGCGTTCCCGAGGGCCTCGCCAAGTTGTCCGGACATGGCGAGGGAATTGACGCCATCGCGGATCGCTCCGCCCATGGCGATTGATAGGCCGGCCGCGGTGGCTTGCGCTGCGCCCCATGCGCCAAGCGCTAAGCCGCGGCCTGCGTTTTGCGTCGTTGGCATGGTCATTGCCGCCGTAAGTGTGGCGACAGAGAAGAGGCCGCCGCCGAGGCCGATGGCACAGGCGCCGATGAAGAAGAGCTCCGACGATCCCCAAGGATTGGAGAAGATCACAGCCGAGAATGCGAGAAGCCCGAAGAGGAGGCCACGGCTGGCCATACGGAACGGGTTGATGCCCTGTGCAAGCCAGCGGGCGGCAAGGGCGAAACCCGTCAGCGCGCCTGCGGCCCATGTGGCGGTGAGGAGCGTGGTAGCGGACACGGACAGGCCGAGGATTTCGCCGCCATACGGTTCCAGCAGCACGTCCTGCATGTTGAAGGCCATGGTGCCCAGGAACACGACGACCAGAAGGCGACCCGCAGTCCCGCCGTTGGCGTAATCGGCCCAGGCCTCGCGGAAGGTGGGGCCAGCGACGGCACGCTCGGCCTTCGACATCGGGCGCACGGTTTCCTGTTTCCACAGCGCGGCGACGTTCAGGACGAGGGTGAGGACGGCGCAGGATTGGATGACCTGGATGAGTTCCAGCGGGGTGAATTCACGGAGGAACCAGCCGATCACCACGGCGCTGACGCCCATGCCGATCAGGAACATCACGTAAAGAAGTGCCACGACGCGGGGGCGTGTTTCATCCGTGGCGCGATCCGCGGCGAGGGCGAGGCCAGCGGTTTGGGTCATGTGCATTCCGACGCCCGTCATCACAAAGGCGAGGCCTGCGAGGATCTCGCCGGCGAACGGGATGTCGTAGGTTGTTTGCGTGACCTCTCCGCCCAGGACAAGCAAACAGGCGGGCATGATGGCGAGGCCGCCGAATTGCCAGAGCGTGCCGAACCAGAGGTAGGGAATGCGTTTCCAGCCGATGGCGGATTTGTAGGTGTCGGACTTGAAGCCAAGAAGCGCGCGGAAGGGGGCGATAAGGACAGGGAGGGCGACCATGCAGGCGACGAGGAAGGCGGGCACCTGAAGCTCCACGATCATCACGCGGTTGAGCGTGCCGAGCAGCAGGACGGCGGCCATGCCGACGGAGACCTGGAAGAGCGAAAGGCGCAGAAGCTGGCCGAGGGGAAGATCCTCGGACGCGGCATCTGCAAAGGGCAGATAGCGGATGGATATGCGTTTCAGCATACTCATGCGCGCACCTCCAGACAGGCGGAGATGTAGAAGCCGGACGTAACCTGCTCACGCGTGAGCAAGGGGGTTAAGCAGTTGTTTTTCAACAATTCTCGCTGAATCGATTTTTCCGAATGCGGGATCATCACGGGCGAACGGTCGCTGCGCGGGAACAGCTTCCCGAGGCCGAAGAAGGCCATCAGGAAGGGCGTACGGGGGGCAACGGTGAAGACGATGTGGGGGCAGCGTTCGGCCAGACCTGCCAGTGCGCGGCCAAGGTCGGGCGCGGTGTAGTAGATCATCGAGATCCATCGCCATGACGTGGTCGAATGCGCCAAAATCTGGGGACAGCATATCTTCCGAGCGGAACGTCACGCGATGCGCGAGGTCGTCAGGCAGGCGTTTGGCGGCGATGTCGATGAGTTGCGGGGAGATGTCGATGGCCACAACCTCAGCCCCCGTTTCGCGAGTTCCTCGGTCATCGCGCCGGTGCCGCAGCCCGCATCAAGCACACGCCGACCCGTCAGATCCTCGGGCAAGGCGGCCAGCATTGTCGCACGCATCCGGTCACGGCCCGCGCGGACGGTCTGGCGGATGCCAGAGACCGGCGCGTCAGAGGTCAACCGCTCCCACGTTTTGGTCGCGGTGCGGTCGAAATAGGCCTCTACCCGATTGCGGGTGGCGTCATATGTGGGCGTGTTGATCACTCAGTCGAACCCCAGCAATTCAAAGATGTCACGGTCTTCCAGCGGCGCGGGCGCAAGCGGGTCGGTGCCCGCATAGAGCACCTCGGCCAGACGGATATATTCGGCGCGGCACTGCACGATGTCTTCGTCATCGGGCATCTCGAACAGGGTCTTCTTCTTCAGTCGCGAGCGGCGGATCGCGTCAACATCGGGCATGTGACCGATGCGCTTGAAGCCCACCACGTCGCAGTAGCGATCAACCTCGTCCGTGTCCTTGGAGCGGTTGGCGACGCAGCCCGCGAGACGGACGTTGTAGTTCTTCGACTTGGCCTGCACGGCAGCGATGATCCGGTTCATCGCGTAGATGCTGTCGAAGTCATTGGCGGTGACGATCATTGCGCGGTCGGCGTGCTGCAATGGCGCGGCGAAGCCACCGCAGACCACATCACCCAGCACGTCGAACAGAACGACATCGGTGTCTTCCAGCAGGTGGTGCTGCTTCAGGAGTTTCACCGTCTGCCCCACGACGTATCCGCCGCAGCCGGTGCCAGCGGGCGGGCCACCGGCCTCGATGCACTGCACGCCGTTGAAGCCTTCGGTCATGAAATCTTCGGGGCGGAGTTCTTCGGCATGGAAATCGACATCCTTGAGGATGTCGATGACGGTGGGCTGGAGCATCCCCGTCAACGTGAAGGTACTGTCGTGTTTGGGGTCGCAGCCGATTTGCAGAACCTTCTTGCCAAGCTTGGAGAACGCGGCGGACAGGTTCGACGAGGTGGTCGATTTGCCAATGCCGCCCTTGCCGTAGACCGCGAAGACCTTCGCGCCTTCGATCTTCATCGAGGCATCCTGATGCACCTGCAACGACCCTTCGCCGTCCTGACCTTTCAGGATCGGGGGCGATTTGATCCCGCGTGCCTCAAGCCCGGCGGCTTCACGCATCGCGGCGCGGGCGGCGGGGGATTTTTCTCGTCCAGCATCGGGTCGTCTCCTATTCCGCAGCCACGTTGAGGCCTTCGAGGGTATCCTCGAGCTCGTCCGCGCCGGCCTGCAGCGCTTCCAAGGTGGCCTCATCGGGTTGCCAGTAATTCCGTTCGTGGGCCTCCAGCAGGCGGTTCGCCATGCGGGCAGAGGCTTGGGGGTTCAGGGCCGCGAGACGGCGGCGCATGTCTTCATCCAGAACAAAGGTCTCGGTCAGGCGCTGGTAGACCCACGGGTCCACCTGGCCCGTGGTGGCGGACCAGCCCATGGTGTTGGTCACCTGCGCCTCGATCTGCCGGACGCCTTCGTGACCGTGCTTGAGCAGCCCTTCGAACCATTTGGGGTTGAGCGAGCGCGAGCGGGTCTCCAACGCGACCTGTTCCTGCAACGTGCGGACCTTGCCGTCGCCGCGTGTCTGGTCGCCGATGAAAACGGGCGCTTCCGCACCGCCCTTGGCGCGTTTCACGGCGCGAGAGATGCCGCCGAGCGTGTCGAAGTAATGATCGACGGTAGTAACGCCCAGTTCGACGGATTCGAGGTTCTGGTAGGCGAGGTCCACGTCCTTCAGGGCGCTTTGCAGCATGCCGGCGTTTTTCTGGGCCTTGCCGTTGACGCCATAGGCGAAGCATTTGCGCGCCTCGTAGGCGTCGGCGAGTTCATCTTCTTCGCCCCAGGCGCCGCTATCGACCAGCGCGTTGACGTTTGAACCGTACGCACCTTCGGCGTTGGAGAAGACCCGCAGGGCAGCTTCTTCCATCGGGACGCCCATCTTTTCGGCGTAGTCGAGGGCGTGGGCGCGGACGAAGTTCTGGTCCAGCGGTTCGTCAGCCGTGGCGGCCTTGTAGGCGGCCTCAGCCAGCATGCGGGTCTGGAGCGGCAGCAGGTCACGGAAGATGCCCGAGAGGGTCATGACGACGTCAATGCGGGGGCGGCCCAGTTCCGTGAGTGGGATCAGGTCGGCCCCGCCAAGGCGGCCGTATTCGTCGAAACGGGGCTTAGCACCGAGAAGGGCAAGGGCCTGCGAGATCGGGCCGCCGTCGGATTTGATGTTGTCGGAGCCCCAGAGGACGAGGGCGACGGAGCGGGGCATTTCATCCGCCGCTTCGATCAGCTTTTGCGCCTGCGCAGCACCATCTTGCAGGGCGAAGGCGGTGGGCATGCGGAACGGGTCGAAAGCGTGGATGTTGCGGCCCGTGGGCAGAACCTCGGGCGAGCGGATCAAGTCGCCACCGGGGACGGGTTCGATGAAGCGCCCTTCGAGGGCGCGCATCAGGCCCTGAATTTCGGATTGCTGGCGGAGGAGGTCTGCGATCTTGGCGCGCGTTTCCTCGGTCGTGTCGGCCATGACGCGGAGATGCTCGGCGAGTTCGGGTTCGCCCATGGGCTTGCCGAGAATGTGGAGGCCATCGGGGATCAGCGCGTCTTCGGTCTCCAGCAGTTTGAGCCAGAGGGTGTCTGGTGTGCCCTCGAGGTCCACCGCTTCGGCCTGGGTGGCGATGAGCGCTTCAAGGTCGGCGCGTTCGGGGGCGTTGGGTGGCGTGGCGCGGTAGCGAGTGAGGCTGTCCTTCAGCTCTTGCAGACCTTTGTAGAGACCCGATGCGGCGAGCGGCGGGGTCAGGTGCGTGATCGTCACGGCATTGGAGCGGCGCTTGGCGAGGGTGGCCTCGGACGGGTTGTTGGAGGCGTAGAGGTAGACGTTCGGAAGCTCGCCAATCAGGCGGTCGGGCCAGTCGCGGGCGCCAAGACCGGCCTGCTTGCCGGGCATGAATTCAAGCGCGCCGTGCATGCCGAAATGCAGCAGGACGTCGGCCTGGAACGTGTTGCGGAGCCAGAGGTAGAATTGCGTGAAGGCATGGGTGGGGGCGAAGCCCTTCTCGAAGAGAAGGCGCATCGGGTCGCCTTCGTAGCCGAAGGTGGGCTGGACACCGACGAAGACGTTGCCGAATTGCTGGCCGAGAATAAAAACGCCGCGTCCGTCGGACTGGATCTTGCCGGGGGCGGGTCCCCAGACGGATTCGATGGCGGCGAGCGGCGACGTATTGGCGACGATCGCATCGGCATCGACATGGGCGGCGACGTTAGCCTCTTGCCCGTATTGCTTGGCATTGCCTTGGAGCACGGCTTCGCGGAGGGCATCAACAGAGGTGGGGACTTCGACGTCATAACCGCGCAGTTTCAGGCTCTGCAACGTGTTGTAGAGACTTTCAAAGACGCTGAGATAGGCGGCGGTGCCGATGGCGCCGGCATTGGGCGGGAACCCGAAGAGAACGACACCGACCTTCTTTTCGGCATTCTGCTTGCGGCGAAGCACGGCGAGGCGGCGGGTCTTTTCGACAAGCGAAATGATCCGTTCCGGACACGGGGCCATCGCCTTGGTATCGGAGGTGCCTTCGCAGGCCATGTGGCAGCCGGTGCAGCCGTCCGTGCCGTGCCTGCCACCGAAAACGGTGGGATTGGTGGCGCCGTCGATTTCGGGCAGGGCCACAAGCATCGTGGTCTCGACCGGGCCGAGGCCGCCGTCGCAGGACGCCCATTGGCCCAGGGTCTGGAACTCGATCGGGTGTGCGGCGATGTAGGGCACATCGAGAGATTTCAGCACTTCGACCGCGGCGGCGCTGTCGTTGTAGGCGGGGCCGCCAATCAGGCTAAAGCCTGTAAGCGAGACCAGCGCGTCGATCTTGCCGTCCGCGAAGTAGGTATTGATCGCAGGTCGCCCGTCGAGGCCACCGGCGAACGCTGGCAACACGGCGATTCCGGCCTTCTGCATCTGGCGGATCACGGCGTCGTAATGGGCGGTGTCGGACGCCAGCAAATAGGACCGCATCATCAGGAGGCCGACGGTGGCGACCGGGTTTTCCGGCTGCGGCAGATCGGCGGCGTCGGTGGTGATGTGATGATCCGGCAGGTCGGGGTGATAGAGGCCAACCTCGGGGTAGTCGATTGGATCGGCAGCAGCGGCGCCACGGAACGCTGCATCGCTGGCATAGCGTCCAACGAGAAAGCGCACCATCTGCTCGACATTGTCGTCTGAGCCGCCCAGCCAGTATTGCATGGTCAGGAACCACGCACGCAGGTCCTGCGCCTTGCCAGGGATGAACTTGAGAATCTTCGGCAGGCGGCGCAGCAGCTTCATCTGCTTTTCGCCTGAATTGGCTGAAGGCTCTTTGCTGCCGCGCAGCTTCTTGAGCAGCTTCATCGGCCCGGAGGCAGGCTTTTGCATGTCCAACTCGCCCATGCGGGTTTGCTGGACGATTTCCTTGGACGAGATGATGCCGATCATCGCATCGCAATCATCGCGGCGCGCCTTCAGGTCTGGCAGGATCGCGTTGATGTGTTCTTCGATGAACAACAGGTTGGTGACGATGATGTCGCCGTGCTTAACGGCCAGCTTCGCCTCTTCTAGCGCCTCGGGGGTCTCGGCCCATTCAGCGGCGGCATGGACGGAGACGTTGAGGCCGGGGAATTCGGCGGACAGGCGTTCGGAGACACGCGCCGCAGGGCCTGCGACGTGGTGATCGAGGGTCACGATCACTACCCGATAACCGGGGATATGTGTGTCGTCACCGCGCAAAGTGGGCTTTCGCCTCATAAAGGGTGTCGAGGGAGATTTCGTGCAGGCCCTGGTCGGCTGCGAATTTCTCGGTGTTGCGGCGCGCTTTGCCGCGCACGAAGAAGGGGATCTTTTTCAGTTCTTTTTCGGCGTCCGCGAGCCAGACCATGACGTCGGAGCCAGTTTCCGCAGGCGCGCTTGAAGCGCTCGTCTACCGCTTCTGGTGCGCGGGCGGCTTCGATTGGCTTTGGGGCATGACCGCCGTGATGGCGTTGGACCTGCTTCATCATGGAATTCGAAATCTTCGCGGAACATGGCCAGAAGGTGCTCTTCCAAGCCCATGACCAGCGGGTGAATCCAGGTGTCGAAGATCACATTCGCGCCTTCCCAACCCATCTGGGGGAATAGCGCGCCGGGAAATCTTGCACGTGGACGGGGGCGGAGATGACGGCGCAGGGGATGCCCAGCCGCTTGCCGATATGGCGCTCCATCTGGGTGCCGAGGATCATTTCGGGCGCGGCATCGGAGATCGCCTGTTCGACTTCGAGGTAGTCGTCGGTAATGAGAGCGTCGACACCGAAATCCTTGGCCAGCGCACGTATGGGGCGGGCGAATTCGCGGTTGTAGCAGCCGAGGCCCACAACCTCGAACCCCATTTCATCGCGGGCGATGCGGGCGGCAGCAGCAACATGGGTGGCATCACCGAAGAGGAACACGCGCTTGCCAGTGAGGTAGGTGCTGTCGACGGATTTGGACCACCAGGGCTGGCGCAGGCGAGAGAGGTCTTTTCGCGGCTCTACACCGCAGAGTTGGGCCACTTCTGCGACGAATTCATGGGTCGCGGCGACGCCGATGGGGACGGTCTTGGTGTAGGGCTGGCCGCAAGTGCGCTCCAGGTGGCGCGCGGCGGTTTCGCCATGTTCGGGATACATGAGGACGTTGGCATGGGCGGCGCACCGAGACGTGTGATGTCTTCGGGGGTTGCGTCGAAGGGCGCCACGACATTCACGCCGATGCCCATTTCGTAGAGCAGGCCTTTGACCTCTTCGATGTCGTCCCGGTGGCGGAAGCCGAGGGCGAGCGGCCCGAGAATATTCACGGTGATCTCGGGCGTGCGCTCAATAGGCTGCGCGAGGTGGCGGACGATCTGGTAGAACGTCTCATCCGAGCCGAAGTTCTCCTTGCGCTGGTAGGAGGGCAGTTCGAGCGGGATGACGGGGACGGGGATGTTCATCGTCTCGGCCAGACCGCCCGGATCGTCCTGGATCAGCTCGGCGGTGCAGGACGCGCCGACGATGAGGGCCTGGGGCTGGTAGCGGTCATAGGCGTCCTGGCAAGTGGCCTTGAAGATGCCGGCGGTGTCTTCGCCGAGGTCGCGGCCTTCAAATGTCGTGTAGGTGACAGGCGGGCGATGGTCGCGCCGCTCGATCATCGTGAAGAGCAGGTCGGCGTAGGTGTCGCCCTGCGGGAGCGTGCAGGACGTAGTGCAGACCCTTCATTGCGGTGGCGACGCGCATGGCGCCGACATGGGGCGGGCCCTCGTATGTCCAGACCGTCAGCTTCATTCCGCAGCCTCCAGTTTCAGGAGGGCGCGGCGGCGGACGGGGCGGGAGAAGAGGCCTGCAAGGTCGCCTGCCTGTTCGTAAAAGTGGACCGGGGTGAAGACGAGTTCGATGGCCCATTTGGTGGTCAGGCCCTCGGCTTCCAAAGGGTTGGCGAGGCCGAGGCCGCAGACGGTGAGGTCGGGGCGGGCGGCGCGGACGCGGTCGAGTTGTTTGTCGACGTCCTGACCTTCGGAAATCGTAGGGCCCGCCGGGATCAGATCCATATCGGGGCCGACGAGGCCCTTGTGGATGTAGGGCTGGCCGATCTCGATCGCTTCCATGCCGCATTCGCGGGTGAGAAAGCGGGCGAGGGGGATTTCCAGCTGGCTGTCGGGCAGGAAGAAGATGGTTTTGCCGTTCAGGTGTTCGGAGGCGTTGGCGATTGCTTTGCGGGCGCGGGCGCGGGGGGCGGCGGTGACCCGTTCGAACGTCTCATCATCGACGCCGAATTCGTCGGCGATGGCACGGAGCCAAAGGGTGGTGCCTTCTTCGCCAAAGGGGAACGGGGCCTGGATGTGGTGGGCGCCGCGGCGGGTGAGGGCGGCGGCGGTGTCACCGAGGAAGGGCTGAAGGCAGGCGAAGAGTGTGTTGGGGCCGACGCCGGGGGCCTCCGAGCTGTGCGAGGGGCGGGCAGGACGCGGATGGGGCCAATGCCCATTTGCGTCAGAAGGCTGACGGCTTGGTCTTCGACGACATCGGGAAGCGCGCCAACGAGAAGGAGTTCGCGTTGGTCGGTCGAGGGCAGGACGGGGACCATAGAGGCGAGGCAGGCATCTTCGCCCTGGGTGAACGTCGTCTCGATGCCGGAGCCGGAGTAGTTCAACACGCGGACATGGGGGGCGTGAACTTGGGTAAGGCGCTCGGCGGCGCGGGCGAGGTCGAGCTTGATCACTTCTGACGGGCAGGAGCCGACAAGGAAAAGCTGTTTGATGTCAGGCCTGCGCGACAGAAGGCGGGCAACTTCGCGGTCCAACTCCTCGTGCGCGTCGGCCAAACCGGCCAAATCACCCTCTTCGAGAATCGCGGTGCCGAAGCGGGGTTCGGCGAAAATCATCACGCCCGCAGCGGATTGCAGAAGGTGCGCGCAGGTGCGGGAGCCGATGACAAGGAAGAAGGCATCCTGCATCTTTCTGTGCAACCAGATGATGCCTGTGAGGCCGCAGAAGACCTCTCGCTGGCCGCGTTCCTTGAGGATCGGGGCGTCACGACAGGTGGTGGCGGGGACGGAAGTGGGCGTGTTCATATGCGGGCCTCCGCGTCGAGCCGGGCCATGCGCAATTTCCACACGAACTGAGCGGCGTTGATCACGTAAGCGCCATAGGCGGCCAAGGCGATCCACATCTGCGTGTCGGCTGGCCAACCGTCCAAGAGGGCCCAGACATAGGCAAGGTGGAGCGCGATCACGGCAAAGGAAAAGACGTCTTCCCAGAAGAAAGCAGGGGCGAAAAGGTATTGGCCGAAAACGACTTTTTCCCAGATGGCGCCAGTGACCATGATGGTCAGCAGGATGGCGGTCTTTACGATGATGGAGGCCGTTGCGGCGACATAGCCGACATCGGACCAAAGGTAACGCAGGACCAATGCAAGCGAGACGACGAAGACCAGGAACTGCAACGGCGCAAGCACACCCTGAACCTTGGTCCAGACTGTGGCGTCGCGGCGTTGGCGTTCCTCAGCTGTGTAAAGCTGCCTTGATGGCAGCTCCGTTAAGGTGTCGCTCGGCATTCGATTACGATTCCTCCAGGCCCTCCCCAAACGGTAGGGCTGTAAACCCGATAGTGTCAATCTAAACTTACACTTTTGGAGGAGCTCTCCAGTGCGCCGGCCTCAGTTTCCGCAGATGCCGCAGCGCCCATGTTTTCTTTGCTTTTCTCGACGCGAATGATAGGAGTTCTTCGCTTGCACGGCGGCCAATTCGTTGCAGTGTCAATTTCCTTTGACATTTGCAACCCGACTCGGCGACACTCTCGCCACGACGGCTGGCTCCCGTAAGAGCGCATTCCGCACGGGGACTCCGTGTTTCGTGAGCAAAGGTTTGGCATCACGATGGCCGACGATCGCAGATATGCACCACCTGTGCCCGCCGTTTTGGCGGGTCCTGACGTGCGTGGTCTTGCGCGACAAGCCATCCGAATTCTGGCAAGCCGAAGCGAAGAGCACACTGATCGCCTTCGCGCCCGTCTGGATCATTTGTGCGAAGCGTTTCTGTCTGAAGAGGAAGAGGCGCGCCACGCGGCCATTCAGAATTTGCGCAATGAAGGTGTGACCGACCCGGAGATCATCGACCATGTGATCCCGGAAGTGTCCCGCATCTTGGGCCAACGGTGGGCCGATGATACATTGAGTTTTGCCGAAGTCAGCATTGGGTCGGCCCGTTTGCAGGAAAGCGTCCGCGCGCTCATCGCGCGTGACATCGCGCCATTGGACGCGGGCGACCATCTGAATGCCCCGCGCATCATGCTGATCATCCCGCGGCCCGAAGACCATACTCTGGGCACGTTCGTGGCCGCCGATCAGTTCCGCCGCTTTGGATATGCTGTGGACATCGTCGTCGACCAACCTGCGCGCCAGGCCGCGCTTGAGGTAAGAAAACATAGATATGTGATGGTCGGACTTACAATCGGCGGTCGCAGAACACTTGCATCAGCAAAAGAATTGGTGGAAATAATTCGGACGACAGCAACACGCGCCACACCCATTGTTCTTGGTGGATCGTTTGTGGAAACCGAAGACGGTTTGAAGCAGGCAACAGGTGTGGATCATGTCGCTGTATCGGTAAGGGACGCGCTTAAGAAGTGTGGCTTGGACATCGTGAGGGCAGACCCCTCTCAGAATACGGTGGCGAGTCATGAATGAAGATGGGGAACGATCTGTGACGGAAAGTAGGTTCCTATGAACACGCGCGGATCAGATTTTTGGGATCAACCCTCGACGCCCCCGATTGGGCCCGAGCAATTCAACGAGATCGTCACCACGGCGGCGGATCTCGCGATTGTCCTCGACACCGAGGGGAAGGTTCATTCAGTTATCACCAACCCACTGAACCCGACGCTTGGGCGTCTCGACCATTGGAAAGATCGCGACATTCGCGATTTCCTGGCCGAAGACAGCATGCCCAAGATCGAGGCGCAGTTGCAGGCCTATCGCAGCGGCGAAAAGGCCAAGGTCGATGCGATCGAGGTCAACCACTTCGACAATGCGAATTGGGAATTCCCGATCCGCTACACGCTCCACAAGACCGGGCGTGATAATATCATCCTTATGTTGGGTCGCGATCTGCGCCCGATTGCCGAGCTTCAGCATCGCCTCGTCAAGGCGCAGCTGGCGCTTGAGAAAGATTACGAGACACATCGCGACTACGAGACGCGCTACCGGGTCATCATGGAAGCCGCGCGGGATGCGTTGGTTCTGGTCGACGTCGGAACCGGTCGCATTGTCGATCTGAATTCCTCGGCGGCGCAAATACTTGGCGCTGAGACGGAAACTCTGACCGGATCAGCCTTCACGCAGGAATTCGAAGGCAAGCGACGCGGCGAGTTTATCGAAGGGCTTGTCCTTGCGGCGGGCGATGAGACCGCGCGCTCGGTCACTGTGCAAACGCGCCGCTCCGAAGCGGAAGTTGTGTTGCACCCGATGGTGTTCCGGGCGGCTGGCGACAAAACCCTTCTTTGCCGGATTGAGACGGCAGGAAATTCGGAGTCCGTCGCCGCCGAGCTGAGCCAGGTTCTGTCCGCGCTATATCGGGATGGGGCCGACGCCGTTGTCTTTACCGATGCCCATGGCGTGATCCGGTCGGCAAATGATGCCTTCCTTGGCCTGTGTGATGCGGGACAGCTTGCCGATGTAAAGGGCAAGTCGCTTGGCGATTTCCTTGCGCGCGGATCGGTCGACCTGAAGGTGCTGATCGACAACGCAGCGCGCAACAAGAAGATGCGTTTGTATTCCACGCGGCTGGAAGGTGAGTTTGGCTCACAGCTTTCGGTCGAAATGTCCGCGACGCACTTAAGTGCAGCAGGTCGTGCCGGATTTGCGTTCATCATCCGTGATACGAGCCGGATGGAGGTTGTGCGCGAACCGATCAGCGCCCTTCCGGGGCCTGCCCCGATGTCCGACGATGCGATGCGCAATGTCATGGATCTTGTGGGCTCCGCTCCGCTGAAAGACATCGTTTCCGCCACGACGGATGTGGTCGAAAAGATGTGCATCGAAACGGCGGTGGAACTGACGGACAACAACCGCGTCGCCGCGGCCGAGATGTTGGGTCTTTCACGCCAATCGCTTTACGTGAAGCTGCGGAAATACGGGCTTCTGGCGAAGAACGACAGCTCGTCCAGCGATCAAGCGTAAACCTGCCTTTACACTTGCCGACTCGTAAGGTGTCAGCTTAAGCTGACACTATGAGTGTAACGACCGACCTCAATACATCGGAAACGCGCCGCACGTTGCCCGAACCACGGGCCGTTCTGACGCTTCTGAAGCCCATCACATGGTTTCCGCCGATGTGGGCGTATCTTTGCGGCGCAGTCTCGGCTGGCGTTGCGCCGTCCGGGCATTGGCTGGTGCTGGGGTTGGGCGTGGTTTTGGCCGGTCCGGTTGTGTGCGGGATGAGCCAGGCGGCGAATGATTGGTGTGACCGCCATGTCGATGCCATTAACGAGCCGAACCGTCCGATCCCATCGGGCCGCATTCCGGGTCGCTGGGGTCTGTGGATCGCGCTGATCATGTCGGTCATTGCAGCGTTGGTTGGTCTGGCGCTTGGCCCATGGGGCTTTGGCGCGACGCTTGTCGCCATCGCCGCCGCATGGGCCTATTCGGTGGAGCCAATCCGCATGAAGCGGTCGGGCTGGTGGGGGCCGGGCCTGGTTGGCCTGTCCTACGAGAGCCTGCCTTGGTTCACGGGTGCTGCCGTGTTGTCCGCTGGCGCGCCGTCCTGGCCTGTGATCATCGTCGCGCTGCTTTATGGCATTGGCGCGCACGGGATCATGACGCTGAATGATTTCAAGGCGTTGGAGGGGGATCGCCAGATGGGCGTGAACTCCCTTCCCGTCACGATGGGGCCGGAGCGGGCCGCGAAGCTGGCCTGCGTGGTTATGGCCGTGCCGCAGATCATTGTGATCGGGCTCCTGATTTACTGGTCCCTGCCCTTCTATGCGCTGGCCATCGGTGTCTCGCTGGCCCTGCAACTGGCCGCGATGCGCGTGATGCTGCGCGATCCGAAGGGCAAGGCGCCCTGGTACAATGGCACCGGCGTCACGCTGTACGTGCTTGGCATGATGGTCACAGCCGTCGCAATTCGGGGGCTGACATGACCCTGGGCTGGGGCGGCATCGCGCGGTTGTGCCTGTGCAACATGGCCATCGGCGGACTCGCCGCACTGCCTGTGAACCTGTTCAATCGGCTGATGACGGTGGAGCTGTCTTGGCCTGCATTGTTGCCCGGTCTGCTGGTGGCTCTGCATTACGGCGTGCAGATGACGCGGCCGTATTGGGGGCACCGCTCGGACGCGAAGGGGGGACGGACGCCGTTCATCCTTGGTGGGATTGCCGCTGTTGGCCTTGGTCTTGTGCTGACCGCATACGGGATAGCGCAGCTGACTGGGACGGTAGCGTTGGTGGTCTGGATCATCGCCTATGCGTTGATCGGGCTTGGCATTGGCGCCGCAGGAACATCCTTCCTTGCGTTGCTGGCGACCGCTGCACCGGATCATCGCAAGCCTGCTGCCGCCACCTTCGCCTGGCTGACGCTGATCTTCGGGGCGATCATCGCGTCCATCGGGACTGGTATCGCGCTGGAGCCTTATTCACCGGAACGATTGCTGGCGGTTGTGCCCGTGGTGGCACTTGTGTGTTTGGCGCTGGCCTGCGTTGCAACGGCGGGTGTGGAAGCCCGCATCGGGGCGGTCCCTGCCCCGGATGAACCTGAACTTGGGCGCGCGTTGCGCGCGACATGGGCCGATCCGGCTGCGCGTGCGTTTACCGGATTTGTCTTCCTCTCAATCCTCGCCTTCTACCTGTCCGAGCTGGTGCTGGAGCCCTTCGCGGGCCACGTTCACGGGTTGCCGCCGGAGGATTCCACCAAGCTGAGCGGCGGCAAAGATGGCGCCGCCTTGTTGGGAATGTTGGCCGCTGGAGCGCTGAGCCAGTTCCGCATCGGGTCGCTTCGGATTTGGGCAATGGTTGGCTGTGTGATTTCGGCCGTTGGTTTGATCGGCCTTGGTATGGGATTGAATTTGCTGGCCTTTACGGTCGTGCTCGGCCTTGGCAACGGCTTGTTCGTTGTGGGCGCCATCGGGTCGATGATGCGGCTTGCGTCGGAACGCCAAGGCGCTGCAGGCACGCGCATGGGCGTCTTTGGCGCGGCGCAGGCCGTCGCCGCTGGCCTTGCTGGCCTGATCGCCACCGGCATCCTTGATATCGCGCGCCTCGCGCTACCCACACAAACCGCTTACGCCACGGTCTTCGGGCTTGAGGCGATCCTGTTTCTTGCCGCAGCACTTGTCGCTGGCCGGCTTCTTCATGCACGGCCCTCAGAGCCTCAGCTACAACCGGGAGAGTAACCATGATCTATGACGCCATTGTCGTGGGCGGCGGGCCATCGGGCGCCACCGCAGCCGAAGATCTGGCACGCTCGGGCCATACGGTCGCGTTCATCGATCGTGCCGGGCGGATCAAGCCCTGTGGCGGGGCTATTCCCCCGCGCCTGATCCAGGATTTTTTCATTCCAGATGAACAGCTTGTGGCGAAAATCACCACGGCACGGATGATCTCTCCAACCAAGCGCAAGGTCGATATTCCGATTGAGAACGGCTTTGTCGGGATGGTGGATCGCGAGCATTTCGATGAATTCCTGCGCGACCGTGCGGCTTTGGCCGGGGCGGATCGGCGGACGGGTACGTTTACCAAGATCACCCGTGATGAAGGCGGCACCCATGTGCATTACCGCGACAAGGAAAGCGGCGAAGAGAGCGTGCTGACCGGCAAGATCGTGATCGGCGCAGATGGGGCGCGATCGAACGTGGCGCGTGCCGAGGTCGAAGGGGGCGACAAGATCCCCTATGTCATTGCGTATCATGAGATAATTGAGAGCCCCGGACCGCGTGGGGAGTATCATCCAGACCGCTGTGACGTGATCTATGACGGTGCGATTTCGCCCGATTTCTACGGCTGGGTGTTCCCGCATGGCAATTCCGCGAGCGTCGGGATGGGCTCGCTGGTGAAGGATGTGGATCTGAAGCAGGCGACGGCGGCTTTGCGCGTTTCAGCAGGCCTGGATGACTGCAAGACGATCCGCAAGGAAGGTGCGCCAATTCCGCTAAAGCCTTTGGATCGTTGGGATAATGGCCGTGACGTGGTTCTGGCCGGAGATGCGGCGGGCGTCGTTGCACCGTCGTCTGGCGAGGGCATTTACTATGCGATGGTCGGTGGGCGCGTGGCGGCGACTGCTGCGGCGGCCTGCTTGCAGAGCGGACGGGTGAAGGATCTGCAGCTCGCGCGGAAGCTGTTCATGCGCGAGCACAAGCAGCGTCTTCAAAGTCCTGGGCGCGATGCAGAACGCCTATTACAAATCGGACGAACGGCGCGAACGTTTTGTCACGCCTGTGCCATGACATTGACGTGCAGCGCCTGACGTTTGAGGCGTATATGAACAAGAAGCTGGTCAAGGCGCGGCCCTTGGCGCATATCAAGATTGGTATCAAAAACCTGGCACATTTGACCGGAATCGTGAGCGCAACACGGGCATGACTATTCATATTCCGACATGGGTGGATGGCACCCTTCAGCCGGTTGAGAAGCTGGAGGCGCATCAGCGCGGGCTGCGGCACAAGGCGATTTCGGTGTTCATCCTGCGGGACGGCAAAGTGCTGCTGCAACGGCGGGCATCTGCATAAATATCATACGCCCGGTCTATGGGCAAACGCCTGCTGCACGCATCCCTATTGGGAGGAAGACGCGCTGACCTGTGCCACGCGCCGGTTGGACGAAGAGCTTGGAATCAAAGGAATTTCCTCGATTTTCGCGACACGGTTGAGTACCGCGCCGATGTTGGTGGTGGATTGATCGAGCATGAGGTCGTGGACATTTTCGTCGGTGAAATGCCTGAGGGTGTTGAGCCGGTGATGAACCCAGACGAAGTGATGGACACGATCTGGACGCCGCTGGACGGGCTTGCGGAAGAGGTTCTGCGCGCGCCGGATACGTTCACGCCGTGGCTGCAGATTTACCTGCGGGAACATGCGGGCGTGATCTTTGAAACTGCGTCCAGCTGAACGGATATGCGTTCAATTGAACGCTCTTTTCGCGAAAAATGCGTTCATCTGAGCAGAGTTTTTGCCGCGCGGTGAGGCGATGCGAGATCTGCTCAGGTGAACGGGTTTCGACCCGGCTCAGGCGCGAGATTTCTCTTCGAACTGACCCACGGCGACGCCGAGCGCATCAAGCGCCTGGGTGGCGATGTCGTCGGCGGTCAGGCCCGCATCGGCGTACATGTCCGCGGGGCTCGCCTGATCGATGAAGCGGTCGGGCAGATGCATCGTGCGGACGGCGCAGCGGCCGTCGAGTTGGCCGGTGGCGGCGAGATGGTGGAGGACGATGCCGCCGAAGCCGAGGGTCGCGCCTTGCTCAACCGTGATAAGCGCGCCGTGGTTTGCCATGAGGCCGTCCACCAGTTCGGTGTCGAGCGGTTTGGCGAAACGGGCGTCGGCGATGGTGACGGAAAGGCCGCGAGCCTCCAACGCGCGGGCGGCGTCTTTCGCTTCTTCGAGATGCGCGCCGAGGGAGAGGAGCGCGATGTCGCTGCCTTCCTGAAGGATGCGGCCTTTGCCGATGGGCAGGACATCGCCCGTTTCCGGCATGTCGACGCCCGTGCCTTCACCGCGTGGATAGCGCAGGGCGATGGGGCCGTCATCGTGCGCCGCGGCGGTGGCGAGCATGTGAACCAGCTCGGCCTCATCGGCGCAGGCCATCACCGTCATGTTGGGGAGCGCAGCGAGGTAGCCGATATCGAACGCGCCGGCATGGGTCGGGCCATCGGCGCCCACAAGGCCCGCGCGGTCAATCATGAAACGGACGGGCAGGTTTTGCAGGGCGACGTCGTGCACAACCTGATCATAGCCGCGTTGCAGGAAGCTGGAGTAGATCGCGCAGAAGGGTTTGAGGCCGCCGGCGGCCATGCCAGCGGAGAAGGTGACGGCGTGTTGTTCGGCGATGCCGACGTCGAAGACCCGGCGCGGCATGGCCTTTTGCATTGTGGCAATCCCGGTGCCGCCGGGCATGGCGGCGGTGACGCCGACGATGCGACTATCGGTCTCTGCCATGCGTAATAGGGTCGATCCAAAGACGCCGGTATAGCTTGGGGCGTTGGGGGCAGACTTCTTTTGCTGACCCGTGGCGACGTCGAATTTTGCAACGCCGTGATAGCAATCATCGGACAACTCGGCGGGGCTGTAGCCCTTGCCCTTCACGGTGACGGCATGGATCAGGATGGGACCATCGGCGCGGGCCTTGGCGGCGCGCAGCGTGGTGAGCAACTCGCCCATATCGTGGCCGTCGATGGGGCCGACATAGGTGAAGCCCAGATGTTCGAATAGCGTGGCGGAGGGCTGATGCCCGGTGACGAGTTCGCGGGCGCGTTCAGCACCCTGGCGGATCGGTTCGGGGAGGTGCTGCGGCCACGCCATCGGCAATGTCTTTGAGGGTGGCGAGCGGGCTTTGCAGGTCGGTCAGGTAGCGGGACATGGCACCGACAGGCGGTGCGATGGACATTTCATTGTCGTTCAAGACGACGAAAAGACGTTTGCCGAGGTCGCCCGCGTTGTTCAGCGCCTCGTAGGCCATGCCGGCGGAGATGGAACCGTCGCCGATAACGGCGATGGCGTCGCCCGTGGCCTCCCCCAGGTCGCTCGCCATGGCGAAGCCGAGGGCGGCGGAGATGGAGGTGGAGGAATGCGCGGCGCCGAAGGGGTCGTATTCGGACTCGGCACGTTTGGTGAAGCCGGAGAGGCCGCCCTTTTGACGAAGGGTGCGGATCCGGTCGCGGCGGCCGGTCAGGATCTTGTGGGGGTAGCATTGGTGGCCCACGTCCCAGACGAGTTTGTCGTAGGGCGTGTTGAAGACGGCGTGGATGGCGACCGATAGTTCGACGACACCAAGCGATGAGCCCAGATGGCCGCCGGTTTCCGAGACGGCGGAAATCACCTCAGCCCGGAGCTCATCAGCGCAGGTGGCAAGCTCGGCATCTGTAAGACGGCGCAGGTCAGAGGGATAGACGACGCGGTCGAGGACAGGGGTTTCGGGGCGATCCATGGGTCATTCTCCGTCTCTGTTGGGCTGTTTAGGCCCTGATACCGGCGGGGTCTGACATCCGCCGGGATCGTCAAACGGCGGCAGGGATATCCCCGCCGCCGCGTTTTCTTATTCCGATGCGGCCTCTTCCCAGGCCGAATAGTCCGGCGGGCCATCGATCACGTTCAGCTCGGGCCAGTTCGCGATCACGTTCAGGCCATTGCAGCGGCTGCTGATAGCCCTGGTGACACGTGCGGCAGGCCGCCAGCGGCGCGTCGCCATAGACCGGGCCAAGGCGGTTTTCGGGATACACATCCTCCAGCGGGAGGAGGTAATCCGCGATCATCTCTTGCACCATGATGATGCCAAGCGATGCGGTGCCCCATTGCGGCGTGTTCTGCGCGCCGTCGTAGAAGGCACGAGAGTTGTGGCAGAAGACACAATTCACACCCAGCGAGTTCGCGATGTAGTTCATGAACCCGTAGGTCATCTCGGCCTGCTGGATCAGCGGATCACCGGGCTGCTGTTGCACGCGGCTTTCGAGATCATGCACCGCGATCTGGTTGTACCCGCCGCCTTCGGCTTCCAGCAGGTAGGTTTCCAGATAGGTGGACGGCAGCGACGTGAAGTTCGACGTCATCGTCGCCCGGTTCTGGATCGCGGGCCAGCCTTCGGCGTTGGAGTTCACCGGACCGACACGGAACCAGATGTTGTTGGGCACCGGTTGGCCGCGGTGGCAGGTGTAGCAGGTGACGCCGACTTCGTAGTTGGCATTCACATGCGCATCCCAGTTCACGTTGATGTTGCGGGTCATCAGCAACATGTTCCGCGCAACGACCTTGGTATAGAGGTCATCGTCGGCATATTCGCCATCCGCCGCATTGGCGTGGCAATAGGCACAGCCTTCTTCCGGCGCGACCCACTGGGTCATCGCGTTCATCAGGCGGTTAAAGTTGAGATCCGTGAGTTCGCCCAGGACCTGGACGTTTTCATAGATATCACCGGCCAGTTCTTCGCCCGTCTTCCGGGACCCACGGCTCATCCGTGTAGAAATCGATGACAGTGGGGTCGCCAGCGGCGAGGTCACGGTCGAATTCCTGCACGTGCATGCCGGTGCCACGGGGGCCGGTCTGCATTGAGCTTGTCGCATAGGGTTGCCCCCAGGCAATGATCATGACGGCGACGAAGATGGCCCCACCCAGGGCCCCCACCGCGATGGCGGGGCCGAAGATATTGGTGGGATTGTCATCGTTCCATTTATCAAACCACTTGGGAAACATCTCTTACTCCTCCCCACGGGTCACGCCGCCGAACTCCTCGTATGAGCCGTAGGCCTCATAGCCGTAGGGTTCGAGGTAGTCGGGGGCGAAGTTGTGTTCCTGGGCCCAGATGAACCAGTTATCCACGACCGTGCCGGTCAGAAGGATC
Organism: Gymnodinialimonas sp. JB5-7; assembly: GCF_055693405.1. Lineage (NCBI taxonomy): Bacteria > Pseudomonadati > Pseudomonadota > Alphaproteobacteria > Rhodobacterales > Paracoccaceae > Gymnodinialimonas > Gymnodinialimonas sp. JB5-7. The sequence goes on along the minus strand of NZ_JBVFUX010000012.1, from coordinate 1,069,067 downwards.
CCGATCCCGCCGGTGATGGGCGTCAGAACCGCGAACCACCAGGCCCAGCGGTGAATGCCTTCCATCGTGGCGTTGAAGCCCATGGTCCAGCGCCAGAACAGACCGGCACGCTCGGACGCGGTGCCGCGGTCGATGATCTGTTCCAGACTCGCGGTCGCCGCCGTAGCGGGAGACGGCGAGGATCGTGGCGCCGTGCATCGCGAAGAGCAGGACGGAGCCGTAGAGGAACACGATCGAAAGCGCGTGGAACGGGTTGTAGTAGAGGTTGCCGTACCGGATCGAGAACGCGGTGGTCCAATCGAGGTGCGGGAAGATGCCGTATGGCACAGCCTCGGACCAGCTGCCCATCAGGATCGGGCGGAAGAGGCCCAGCACGAGGAACAACCAGATCGCGGCGAGGAACGCCCAGGCGATGTGTTTGCCCATCTGGTGTTGCACCGCCAGAAGGTAGGTCCGCAGCCACCAGAACATCACCGAGATCAGCAGGAAGAAGCTGGAGATGATGTACCAGCCGCCATCGTTAAGCGGTGGCATGGACAGGCCATGTTCCGGCCCCGGAGGCTCAAGCGCCAGCCAGAAGAGCTGCCGAATGAACTCGGGCACAGACCAATCGACCTGGCTGAGCATGTTGAAGCCAACGATGTTGAACCAGGCCAGACCCGTCGCAAGGCTGATCAGACCGGCCCAACCAAGGTAGATGGGACCAAGCTGTGCATTGCCCAACCAGCCAAGCAGGGTCGAAAATCCGCCGTCGCCATAGCGCTTGCCGCCAAGGATGTTGTCGTCGGTAAACTCCATCCCCGCTTCGGGTTCGCCTTGAACCTGCACTTGCGTGAAGATGTTTTGGTATTCGAAGTAGGCCATTATTCGGACCCTCCCTCGGCTGCACCCGATGACGTCGGTATAGCCAGCCTCAGTCCCGTAGGTCACAAGACCGGTGGTGTCATAAAGCGGGGCAGGCGGGTGATCGGGCCAGATCGGCAGATCAAGCCACCAGTTCCACCATTCAGGCCAACCGGACGTCCAGACCGGGCCGGAGATGATGATGCAAACCGCGCTCATGAAGCCCGCCGACAGCGCCAGCAGCAGGCCCACACGGTGGATGCCCAGCGTGCCGACGGAATAGCCGATAAAATCACGGAAGAACGTGTCTTCGTGATCCGGCGTCTTCATGATCGTGCCTTTTTGCGGGTTTGCCGCCGACAGGATCAGGCCACCGTGCAGCGCCAGCGCGAAGGTCGTGGTAAAGAACAGAGTCACCGCGATCATGTGGGCCGGGTTGTAATGGAAGTGCAGGTAGGCATAGCCCACATTCGACACCCAATCGAGGTGGCTGAAGATCCCGTAAGGAAAGCCATGGCCCCAGGCGCCCATCAGAAGCGGGCGGAACACGACCAGCGTGACATAGGCGAAGATCGCGAAGCTGAAGGCGAAGGGGACGTGATAGCCCATGCCCAGCTTGCGGGAGATTTCGACCTCACGCAGGGCCCAGGACACGAAGGCCCCGACCGCGCAGAAGGTGATGATCTGCCACAGCCCGCCTTCGAGAAGTGGTGCGAGGCCCAGACCGTAGCTGAGGTCAGGCGGCGCGATGTGGATTGTCCAGGGGTTGAACGTGCCCTGCATGGCCGCACCCCAGAAGATCAGGATCGTCCCCAATAGGGCGAAAAAGGCTGTCGTGACCCCGAAGAAGCCCACGTAGAAAGGGCCTACCCAGAAGTCGAACAGATCGCCGCCAATAAGCGTCCCTCCGCGGACGCGATATTTCTTTTCGAAGCTCAGCAAAGCCATGCGCTCTCTCCGGTGTTTGGCGGCGTTGTCCCTCGGGGTAGCCGTCAGTCATCTTGCGTTTTTTGGTTTGCCGCGGGCGGAACGGTGAGGACCCGCCCGCAGCTTTTGTTTTGGATGCCGTAAAGCACGGGGTCGGGGGCTTACTCGCCGCCGAAACCCATGTTCATGGCGGCCGACTCGAACCAGTTCATGCCGGACGACAGAACCACCAGGTGGATCATCGCCGCGAGCAGGAAGAGGAAGACGCCCTGTGCCACGAAAACGCGGCGCGGGTCGAAGATGAGCCAGATCTTGTAGAACTTAGCCATGTCTCGTCTCCCTCAACCGAACCAAGGGGCCCAGAAATACGTGGCGACATGAGCAACAATGGCAACGGCCGAGAACAGCCAGAGCCCGCTCATGTACACCGCGTGCAGTTCCTGCGCCTGTTCGTCGGTGAGACCTGTGAAAGACAGGTCGGAATTATCAGCCATATTTTCCTCCGGAACGTCAGACTGATGCCGCAAACCCTGCGGCCGGGCCCCGACAAGGCCTCATTGCCCTGCCGGCATTCCCCCTCGGCCCTTGCGGGCTTTGGTGGAAGCTCAGTCCCCGGCTCCGGTCGTCACGCCGAGATTTTTGCGTAGCTCAGACCTGCGCACCTGGGTCTAGTCAGGCTTGGTTGCGCGGATCGGGGCGTATCTGTCTTGCGTCAGGCCGAGAAGATCATCGGTGTGATGATACTCGCCTGCGCGTAGGCCCGTTTGATCGGGCCTTTGTCGGTCATGCTGCCCGACTTGATCGCAGCCAGCGCCCAGGTGAGCGTGGCGAGCGGCAAGGTCGCGGCAAAGATGATCGCAAAGTAGATCATGAACTCCGTCTTTGGCGGCTTGGTTGTCCGCGCGACGGGGCTGTTCGAGGTCATGTCACTCATGATTTGTCCTCCTCCTCAAAGCTGAAACCGGCAGGCGCGAGGCGCTTGACGGTGTCTTCCACAACCCGTTCCGCGCCTTCTTCGAGGGCGGCTTTCTCGGCGGCATCGCGAAGGGTCTTCGCGGCTGAGATACGGGTCAAAATCGGGTGTTCTGCGACGATCCGGTCCAGAAGCGCTTGTGCTTCCGGATCCCAAGGGAAGTCGCGGCGCAATGTGGCTGGGGTCGCCGCGGCACTGTCCATGTCGGAGGCCAGCGGCAGAATGTGGAACAGTGCATCGAAGAGGCCGTTGCAGACCTCCTGCACCAGATAGGTCGCGCCGGCGTAGCCCATCATCGGCGTGCCGGTGTGGCGGCGGATGGCGGCACCGGGGAAACTGGCCGGAATGAAGGCTGGCCTTGGGCCATGGCCTGCAGACATTTCCGCGAGATACATCTTTTCGTTGATCGACCCCATCAGGACGAGCGGGCGCTTTTCAGACACCATTGCGCGGACCTGTTCATTGTCGGTCTTCTTGCCCGCCACGCGGGCCACGGCGAAGGCGCAGGGGAAGCCCAGGTCGTCTTCGAGGAACTTGCGGATGCCGCGCGCGTAGGTCTCGTTCGCGACAATCCCGAAGGAGGCGGTGGCGAAGAAGTCCTGCGTGACCGAGCGCCAGAGATCCCAGACGGGTTTGATGGTGGAATGCTTTTCCGTCTCGATGAACGGCTCAGGATCGAGGCCGGTGATTTCGCCGAGCTTGCGGAGGAATTTGGTTGTCGATGTCGATGCCGATGGGCGCTTGCAGGTAGGGCTTGCCCAGGACCTCGCACAAGCCGCGCCCGAACTCGCGATACATGCAAATGTTGACGTCGGCGTTCACGAGGTTGCGCATTTCAGCCACGTGGGAGCCGAGCGGCATGACCATGTTGACCTCGGCCCCGATGCCTTCGACGAGGCGGCGGATTTCGGCGAGGTCGGAGGGCATGTTGAACGTGCCGTACATCGGCCCGAGGATGTTGACGCGGGGCGCGCTGCCCTCTTCGCGCTTCTTCTCGGGCGGCATGCGGCCCTTGGTCATGCCGAATTCGGTGAAGATCCAGGTCATCGCGCGGTCGGCACTTTCCCATTGGTCTTCATCGATGGTGCGCGGCAGGAAGCGCTGGATGTTGGTGCCTTGCGGCGTGACGCCACCGCCGATCATCTCGGCGATGGAGCCGGTGACAACTACGGCGGGCAGCGCGGGGTCAAGCGTGCCCCAGGCGCGTTTCATCGCGCCCTCGGTGCCGTCGCGGCCAAGTTCTTCTTCGGCGAGGCCAGTGACAACGATCGGTAGCTCATGGGGCGGCAGACCATCGGTGTAGTGCAGGACAGAGGTGACGGGCAGGTTTTCGCAGCCGACAGGGCCATCGATGATGCATTGCAGGCCTTTTACGGCGGTGAAGGCGTAAACACTTCCCCAGTAGCCGCCTGCCCTATCGTGATCCTGGATCAGCATTTCACACCGCCATTCGCGGCGACGCGGGCCTTTTCGGCACGTTCCAGCTTCTTGAGGTTCTGGGCTCGGAATTCGGGGCGCAGGTTTGGTGCGCCTTCCCAGACACCGGCGGTGTCCTGGGTGCCGACGCCTTCGAAGAATTCGCGCATGTGGGACATGCGGTCCTTGTTGGCCATGGCCGCGTTGACCACCTGGCCCAGCGAACCGGCACCCGCAGGGCCCATCAGGGGGCGCGCGGAGATGAGGTTGGTGAAGTAGAGGGACGGGATGCCGAGTTCCTTGCCCTTCTGCACAACCGGCGTCGTGCCGATGGCGAGGTCGGGCTGGATGGCTTCCATCGCGGCGCAATCATCTTCGAGCGAGGCGCGGAATTTGACCTTCACGCCACGCGACTCCAACCATTCGAGATCGGGCGCGGACCATGGCGTCTTGGCGCAGGCGGTGCCGACATAAGGCACATCAGCGCCGGATTCGATCAACAGGCGGGCGACGAGAAGCTCAGACCCTTCATAACCCGACAGCGTGATCGTCCCGTTGATTGGCACGGAAGCCAGGGCGCCCTTGATCGCGGGCAGGAACGCATTTTGCGCTTCGGCCACCTTTTCGGCGGGGACGTTATAGGCGTCGCCAATCGCGGCGAGCCAGGCTGCAGTGCCATCGTGGCCCACGGGCGCGGAGCCGACGACGGTGCGACCCGCCGCCTGAAACTCACGCACGGCGCTGGTGTAGAAGGGGTGGATCGCGGCCACCACCTGACTGTCCAACGCGGAATAGAGCTCACGCCACTCACGGCAGGGAACGACCGGACCTGCCGCCAGACCGAGTGGCGCGAGCATCCCGGCGATTCCCAAGGGATCCGCAGGGAACATTTCGCCCAACAGGGTCACTGTTGGACGGTCTGAAACACCCGCGACTGGAGCCATAACTGGACCGGCCTCCACCTCCTGGCGGGCATAATTGAGCATCGCCCCGGCCAAGACGTCTTTCGCCTCGGCATGGGTCGGCACTCCGAAGCCCGGAACGTCGATACCGACGATCCGAACCCCATTGATTTCGTCAGGCAGAAGCCTGAGCGGTACTCCGGACGCAGTCGGCACGCAGAGGTTGGTGACCACGATGGCGTCGTAACGCTCGGGGTCGGCCATCTCGTGCACGGCGTCGCGGATATCTTCGAAGAGTTTCCCTGTCACCAGGGTCTCGGAATTGAACGGCACGTACCCCACCGACCGGCGCGCGCCGTAGAAGTGGGACACAAACGTCAGGCCATAGACGCAGCAGGCAGAGCCCGACAGCATCGTGCCGACGCGGCGCATGCGTAGGCCCACGCGGAGCGAGCCGAAGGCAGGGCACATCGATTGCGGCTTGTCGTGGGGGCCTTGCGGATAGTCTTTGGCGAATTGATCGAGGATCTCGGACTTGCCTGCGGTGCGTGCGGCGGCCTCCATCTCAGCGGCGCCTGCGTGACAGCCCATGCCGTCCCCACCTTGCGGCGCGCCACGGTCGACGGCCTCGCCTTCGATCACCTCAACCTCGGCGGTGGTGTCATATGTGAGTTCAGAACTCACTGATCCTGATCCTTGCGGGCGTTCGGGGCCTGCGCGCGAGTCCGTCACATCACGGACCTGCCTTTGCTGCGTATCAATGGTGTGGAGGAAGGCGCGTGTTTCACGGATGAGTTTGGTGGACTCATCAATCGCTTCGTGTGCGCGGCTCATGGTGAGGTAGACATCACGCATCATCGTAGACCACCTCCAGCGACTCCTGCGGCTTGGCGTTCTTGCCGCGCATGTCCATGTCGGTGGCCGGTTCCAGCTTGATGCCTGCGCCGGTCTCGGACCCGTCGAACAGTTCAAGCAGTTCGTCCTGCGTCAGCGCGGTAGGGCGCATCGGCGGAGCAACGGCGACGTTTTCGCCGAGGGCCGCGAAGAGTGCGCCCCATTGGGATTCCGCCGTGCCGACGATCTGGTAATTCGCGGATTTCTTGCGGAGGTCGTCGTCCTGCGGGATCGACGCGAGGACGGGGATGTCGACCGCTTTGGCGAAAGCCTGAGCCTCGCCACTAGCCGTCGTCCTTGTTGATGACCAATCCAGCAACGCCGACATTGCCGCCCAGCTTGCGGAAGTACTCCACGGCAGAGCAGACGTTGTTGGCGACATAGAGCGATTGCAGGTCGTTGGAGCCCACAAGGATCACCTTCTGCGCCATGTCGCGGGCAATCGGCAGGCCGAAGCCGCCGCATACCACGTCGCCCAGGAAGTCGAGCAGGACGTAGTCGAAATCCCAATCGTGGAAGCCGAGCTTTTCCAGAAGCTCAAAGCCATGGATGATGCCGCGCCCGCCGCATCCGCGACCGACTTCGGGGCCGCCAAGCTCCATGGCGAAGACGCCGCCGCGCTTGAAGCAAACATCGCCAATCTGCGACTTCTTCGCCAGCGAGTTTCTTCTGTGTCGAAGTCTCAATGATCGTCGGGCACGCCTTGCCGCCGAATAGCAGGCGAGGTCGTGTCGGATTTCGGGTCGCAGCCGATCAGAAGCACGCGCTTGCCTTGTTCGGCCATCATGTGGCTGAGGTTGGCGAGGGTGAAGGACTTTCCGATGCCGCCCTTGCCGTAGATCGCGATGATCTGGGTCTTTTTGGTCGGCTCACCTTGCGGGACTTCTAGGGTCGGCTCTGCCGCCTCGTCGCGCAGGTTCTGGTCGTAGTCTTTGAGGTTTGGAATATCCTTCACGAGGATGCCTCCCAATTCAGGATCATCTTGAGACAGGCGGGGTCTTCGAAGGCCGTCTGGTAGGCATTCGCCGCAGTCTCAGCTGCACTTGTATGTGTGATCAGCCCATCGAGGCTGAGCGCGCCGTGGTCGATCAGGTCGCGCGTGGCGACGAGGTCTTCGCGGGTCCATTCGGCGGCGATACGCAGGCGCGCTTCACGCATGAAGGCAGGCGGGAAGGCGAAGGACAAAGGCTCAGGATAGAACCCGGCCAGAACAATCTCGCCGCCCTTGGTGAGGCGCGAGATCAGGGTGTTCAGAAGGTCAGACTGGCCGGACGCATCGTAGATGCATTTGTAATCGCGCCGCTCGTCTTCATCGGGATGCACGACACTATAGCCGGTTGCGCCGGACTGACGGTCGGCGTCGATTTCCCAGACGTTGGGCCGCTTGCCACCGGCGGCAATGGTCAGCCGCGCCAGAAGGCGGCCAAAGACGCCGTGTCCGATGATGAGTTCCGGTAGCGTCTTGTCGAGGCCAGCCATGGCGTGCCGCGCGGTCGCGGCCAGCGCCAGAAGCGCTCCCTCGGCCCCAAGCGCGGGGTCGATCTTCACCACGCGGTCGGCGGCTGTGACAAGACGGTTCGACGCGCCGCCGAAAAGGCCCTTCACATCACCGTAGCAATTGGCCCCGGGAACGAACACGCGGTCGCCGGGCTTGAAGGCGGTGCCGGGTGCAGCTTCGACCACCTCACCGGCGGCTTCATAGCCGGGGACAAGGGGATAGCCCATGCCAGGGAAGGGCGGCATCTGGCCGGACCAGAACAGTTTTTCCGTGCCAGTGGAGATACCGGAATGGCGCACGTCGACGACCAGATCGCCCGCACCGGGCGCGGTCAGATCAACCGTGCCGAGGCTGAGTGCCTTTGGCCCTTCCAATATGACGGCAGTGCTCTGCAAGCGCCGCATCTCCCCTTCGTGGTCGTTGGTGCGCCGCGGCGTGAAGACAGAATCTTCGGGCGCAATTCGTTAGGTGTCAGTCTAACCTGACACTATGGTATGTCAATTGTAATAGACATTGCTGTTGCAAGTGTTCCGTGAGGTTTACACTTTGCGGGCGTGGACGAGGCCGGTCACGAAGGGGCGGCTGGTTTTGACTGTCTTGATCTGAGTAAAGCCCGCCGTTTGCAGATGCGCCTTGATTTCCTCGGCCGAGCGGGCGCGGCCGGTTTGCATCGCCATGCAATAGATCCCGAAATACGCGTCGCCCGCGCGGGTCGGATGTGTGCCGCCCGACATCGGTTCGGCCACGATGATGCGGCCGTTTTCTGGGAGGGTGTCGTAAACCTTCTGCAACAGCGCGGCCACGGTTCCGTCCGAGTGGTCATAGAGCACGCGTACAAGGCTGATTGTGTCTGCACCGGTTGGCAACGGGTCACCGCGGAAAGATCCGCCGTTGACGTCCGCACGGTTTATCATCCCCTCACGCTGGAAACGCGCGGTGGCGGGGTCGACGACCTCGGGCAGGTCGAAAAGCCGAAGGTTCAGGTGTGGGTAGGCGTGGCCAGCGGCGGTCAGGAACACGCCGGTGCCGCCACCAACATCCAGGAGTGTTTTGGTTTGCGACAGGTCGAGATGGGCCAGCGCTTCCTCCGCGACAAGCGTTTGGCTGTCGGCCATCAGCTCGGAATAGGTGGCGGCGACCTCTGGGTCCGCCTCCCCCGTTGCGCCAAAGACGTAGGGCCAGAATTGCGCAAGCTCGGTGTCGGTGCCGTTTCGGAAGAAATCCACAGGGTCGGACAGATCGCGGTAGAGCACGTCGTGATGCCGGATCATCTGTTGCAGGCCGGGAATACCGGGAAGCGCCGCGCCAAGGCGGCCCAAGGCGTAGCGGTCGTCGCTTTGGCGAGACATCAGGCCAAGAGCGCTGGCGGCTTGAGCAAGGCGTTGCAAGCGAAGCTCGGGCAGGCCTGTCCGGGTGGCGAGGTCGGATAGGGTACGGGGCTGTGCCGTGAGATGGTGGGGCAGGTCGAACTGCACGAAAGCCATCAGAACCTGCGAATGAACGAAGCCGGCGACGAGGTCGAAGAGCGCCTCCCCATCCTTGCGGCGCGACGGTCCTGGCGATCGGCAGGCGCGCGGCGCGTTTCTGGAAGGTGCGAGAGCCGATCAGCGCGGTGCGCCAGGCGTAGAAGCGATCTTTCAGGGATCCGCGCGGGGTATCGGGATCGGCGAGCGCCATTTATTCGGCAGCCGTGACCGGGGGCATGACGGGCGTCAGCCGTTCGGCGGTTTTGCGGACCATGTCGGCCAGCATCGCCTCGCCCGGGCAGGACGGGATCGATGAGATTGCGCCGGACAGGATGTCTTCGAGATGCGTGATCGCGCCGCGCACGCCATATTCGTTCACGGCATTGGGGCGGTCGTGGATTTCGTCCTGATGGGCGGGCTTGCCGAGGGTGGCCTCATCATAGAGCGCGTCGCGCAGGTCGTCGGCGACCTGGAAGGCTTCACCGATGCGGGCACCTAGTTCTGTCCACGGCTCCGGATCTTCGCCAGCGGCGGCGGCGCCCATGCGCGTGGCGGCGGTAAAAAGAGCGCCGGTTTTGGCGCGGTGATAGGCGGAGAGGTCGATCTTTTCCTCACTCTCCCACCCCTGCCCTGCGCAAATCCCGCCAGGCATTCCGGTGGATTCGCCCAGCACACGGAGCAATGTGATCGCGCGCATCGGGTCGGCCTCCGCAGCGCGGGTGAGCACCTCAAACGAGGCGATGATCAGCGAATCGCCGGTCAGGAGGGCAAGTGCCTCCCCATAGGCTTTGTGGACCGAGGGCTTGCCGCGCCGGATGTCGGCATCATCGAAACAGGGCATGTCATCATGCACGAGGCTTGCGCAATGGATCAGCTCGATGGCGGTGGCGGCAGCGTCGGACAGTGTTGGTTGATCATCGCCACATGCGAGCGCCACGGACAGGCAAATCGTGGGCCGGATGCGAGCCCCGCCAGGGTTGACCGCATAGTCCAGGGCCGAGGCCAGCTTGGGCGGCGCAAGCGCGCCCTGCCCTTCAGTGATCGCGGCGGCCACAGCGCTTTCGATGCGGGATTTCAAAGGCATGACAGTACCCTCCGACAGGGGAATCGAACGCGCGGGCGGACACCCGAACTGTAAACAAGACTGGACATATATCCGAGACCTGTCAACATGAGTGGACACTTGGAGGGTGAACGACTGACCAAGGTGATTGTCATCGGAGCTGGTATCGGCGGGCTTTCGGCTGCGCTGCGTCTTGCTGCGCAAGGCCCTGATGTGCACGTCGTCGAGATGGCCGACGGGCCGGGCGGCAAGATGCGCACGACACCTTCTGTGGCAGGCCCGGTGGATATCGGGCCGACGGTTCTGACCATGCGGCCCGTGTTTGAGGCGTTGTTTGCCGATGTGGGCGAACGGCTGGAAGATCACGTAACGCTGCACCGCGACGCTCTTCTGGCACGGCATTGGTGGCGGGATGGGTCTTCGCTCGATCTGTTCGATGATCCGGAACACAGCACGGAGGCCGTTGGCGCCTTTGCCGGAGCCAAGGCCGCGCGGGAGTTTCGAGCGTTTTCGGCAGAGGCGAAGCGCCTTTATGAGGCCTTCGATGGCCCGGTCATGCAGGCCGAGGCCCCTGCCTTTGGACCGCTTGCGGCCCATGTGATGAAAAATCCCCGGCTGATCCCGGCAATGGCGCCGGGGTTGAGCCTGGCGCGAAAGCTGGCGATGCGGTTCAGCGACCCACGTTTGCAGCAGCTTTTTGGGCGGTACGCGACCTATGTGGGTGGCTCACCCTACCAAAGCCCGGCGGTGTTGGGACTGATCTGGCATTCCGAGGCGCAAGGCGTTTGGGCTGTTGAAGGCGGGATGCACTGTTTGGCGCAGGCCATGCAGCGCGTGGCCGAGGCGAAGGGGGTGACGTTCCAGTTTGGAACGGCGGTGGATCGGATTGAAGCCGACGAAGCGGTGCGCGGTGTTCGGTTGGCTGATGGCACCTCCCTGCCCTGCGATCTGGTGGTGTTCAACGGGGACCCCAAAGCGCTGCGCGACGGATATCTGGGGTCAGTGGCCTCAGGCAGGCGGTGCCGGAGGCGGGCACCACGCCACGCAGCTTGTCGGCCTTTGTCTGGGGGTTCGCGGCGGAGCCGCCGGGTGTGGAGTTGGCCCACCACAACGTCTTCTTTTGCGAAGACCCGCGCATTGAGTTTGGCGACCTTGCCCAAGGCCGGATGCCGCGCGACGCCACGCTTTACGTTTGCGCGCAGGATCACGGGAAACCGGGGCCGCAACGGTTCGAAATTATCATGAATGGGCCAGCGGGCCACGAGACGACGGAAGAGGAGAGAGAAACATGTCGAACACGCACGTTCGAGACGTTGCAGGCGATGGGTCTGACCTTCTCTCCTCCGCCCGAGACGACAGCGCTGACCACGCCGGCGAACTTCGATCGGGCCTTTCCCGCATCGGACGGTTCCCTTTACGGGAGGAGCCCGCATGGGATGTCAGCGACGTTCCAGCGGCCGACGGCGCGGACAAAGGTGAAGGGCCTCTACCTGGCGGGCGGCGGGGCGCATCCGGGGGCGGGGATTCCGATGGCCTGCTTCTCCGGCAAGCACGCGGCAGGGGCGATACTGAGCGACCTTGCTTTGACATCGAGGTCCCGTCCGACGGCTACGCCTGGTGGTATGTCGACGGGATCAGTGACGATGGCGAACGGGCCATCTCGATCATCGGCTTCATAGGGTCTGTTTTCTCCCCTGGTATCGCTGGTCCGGGCGCAAGAACCCGGCGAATCAATTGCTGCCTGAACGTTGTGACCTACGGACGCGGCGGGCGCTGGACGATGACGGATCGCGGGGCAAGAGGCCTTGGGTCTGTCGCGGGATCGGCTTGCAGATCGGGCCCAGTGCGATGGTCTGGAAGGGCGACCGGCTGGAGGTGCAGATCGATGAGATCAGCACGCCCCATGCCCAGAAGGTGACGGGGACGGTCACGGTTCATCCAAGCGCGCTGACGGATCAGGAAATGCTGTTGAGCGATGACGGTGCGCATGTCTGGCGGCCTTTCGCGCCGACCGCACGCATCGAGGTGGATTTGAACCGCCCTGGTTGGCAATGGACGGGTCACGGCTATTTCGACGCGAATTTCGGGACGAGGGCGTTGGAGGCGGATTTCAGATATTGGACCTGGGGGCGGTTTCCGTTGAAAGACGGATCGGCCTGTTTCTACGACCTTGAACGGCGGGATGGCACGACCTTGGCCACCGGGGTTGGCTTCGCTGCGGACGGGACGCCGCACGCGATCCAGATGCCGCCGAAACAGAGACTAAAGCGCCCATTTTGGATGGTTCGGCGAGATACGCGCGCCGATGCGGATTTTCGCCCTCATCAAGTGAAAGCCATGCTGGACGCGCCGTTTTACAACCGCTCGGCCATCAAAACGAAGATCAACGGCGAAGAGACGGTTGGTGTCTATGAGGCACTTGATCTGGACCGTTTTCGGGGGCCGTGGCTGATGCCGATGCTGGCCGTTCGGGTGCCGCGTCGCAAACGGTGGCGGATGCCGTAGGTTGTCGCCGCGTACAGGGCTGTCCATATAAGGCCACAAGCGAATGGAGGCCGATATGGCGAAAGAAGACTTCCCCGGTTGGCATGGCACCACGATCATCGGCGTGCGCAAGGGCGGCAAGGTTGTTGTGGCGGGTGACGGGCAGGTTAGCCTTGGGCAGACCGTCATCAAGGGCAGCGCGCGGAAGGTGCGGCGGCTGAAGCCCGGCGGGCATGATGTGGTCTGTGGGTTTGCCGGGTCGACGGCGGATGCGTTCACGTTGCTTGAGCGGCTGGAGACGAAGCTGGAAGCGACGCCGGGGCAGCTACAACGCGCGAGCGTGGAGCTCGCCAAGGATTGGCGTACAGACAAGTACCTGCAAAAGCTGGAAGCGATGCTGATCGTGACCGATGGGTCGGAGCTTTACATCATTACCGGTGCGGGCGACGTGTTGGAGCCGGAACACGGCATTGCCGCGATCGGCTCCGGCGGGAACTTTGCACTGGCTGCGGCGCGTGGGATGCTGGACACGGACAAGGATGCCGAGACCATTGCCCGGGAAGCGATGGCGATTGCCGCCGATATTTGCGTCTACACCAACGGCAACCTCACCGTAGAGGTGATCGAGGCATGAGCCAGATCACCCGCGATGATCTGCGGGCCGCGGTTGGGGCCGGCCTGATGTCGGAGGCGCAGGCCGCGTCGCTGATCAATCTGGCCGAGGAACGCGAAGGCGTGCGCGCGCGGCGCACCGGCCTGGATGAACCGTTCGAGCTGTTCAAAGGGTTCAACGAGATCTTCATCGTCGTGGGCCTGTCTATCCTGTTCGCCGGGTGGCTTGGCGTGACTGGGCTGACCATTTTCAGCGCAACACAAGGGTGGATTCTGGGCATGGCCTTGTCGGCAGTGGCCATGCTCTCCTTTGGGGGGTTGTCGCGCTACTTCACGCTCAAACGTCGTATGGTGGCCCCATCGATCGCGCTTGCGATCATGTTTGCGGTTTCGGCCCTACAATTCGGCTTCTACGCCGCCGCGATGCTTGACCTTTCGCTGGAACCCAGCCTCACGATGAGCGCCGGAGTCGCCTTTTTCTTCCTGTGCCTGCACTACCTGATCTTTCGTGTTCCGTTCACGGTCGCGCTGATTGCGGCGTCTGTGGTGCTGACTACTTTTGGGTTTGTCACCATGGGCGGTACCTTTCCGGACAACGCGCAGGATATCTTCCTTCTGTCCGCCGATGGGCCCTTCGCAATCCTGACAATCGTCCTGGGCCTGATCGGCCTTGGTATCGCGATGATCTTCGACATGTCCGACCCGCACCGTGTGACGCGGCGGGCAGCGTCAGGCTTCTGGCTGCACGTGATTGCGGCCCCGGCCATCGTGAACACCGTGGCGTTGACGCTGTTTCAGAACCCCGATGCAGGCGCGAAGGTGGCACTGGTTTTGTTCGTGGCGGCGATGGCGCTGTTCGCGGTGGTGATCGATCGCCGGTCGTTCCTCGTATCAGGCGTCGGCTATGTGGTGGCCCTGTCAATCTCAGTCGTTGAGGGCGAAGGCGCGTTCCTTGTGATCCTGCTGCTTGGCATCGGGCTGGTTGTCTTGGGCGCACAATGGGAGGCGATGCGCGGCGCGATCATGCGGAAACTTCCCGCATTCCCCGGCAAAAACAGATTGCCCCCATGGGCAGTGAGAGAGGCAACATGACCGACATGACCTTCACACGGCTCGGCAATTCCGGCCTGATCGTTTCGCGCATGGCGCTGGGGACGATGACCTTCAACCTTGGTGGGGAGTTCATTCCCGGCATCGCCAGCGTCGGGCAGGAGGAAGCCACGCGCATGGTCGATTGCGCGCTGGATCATGGGGTGAATTTCTTCGACAGCGCCGATGGCTATTCGCAAGGCGATGCGGAGGTCGCCCTGGGAGTAACGCTGAAAGGCAAGCGGGAGCATGCGGTGATCTGCACCAAGATTGGCTTCCGGCAGGGCGAGGCGATGACCGATGCAGGTCTGTCGCGGCGGCATCTGATGAAGTCCATCGACGGGTGCCTGAAACGGCTTGGCACGGACTATGTCGACCTGCTCGTGGTGCATAAGACGGACGTCTTCACGCCGCTGGAAGAGACGCTGCGCGCGCTGGACGACATCGTGAAATCGGGCAAGGTGCGCTATATCGGCTGTTCCAACTGGCCCGCTTGGGAAGTGGCGCAGGCGGTGCAGTTTCAGCGGGATCATGGCCTCGCGCCGTTCATCGCGGGGCAGTACCTCTACTCCGCCGCGCAGCGCGATATCGAGATGGACGTGCTGCGGATGGCCGACAAGCTCGGCCTGTCGCTGATGGCCTGGTCGCCGCTCGGCCGGGCGGCCTGTTGACCGGGAAATACGATCTGGACCGGTTGGAAGATGGCGACGGGCGCATCGGCACCCACGATTTCTTTGAAATCCCGAAACCGCAGGCGCGGGCCGTCTTGGATGCGTTGGGGGCTATAGGCCAAGCGCATGGACCTGACTTTGGCGCAAACGGCCCTTGCTTGGATCGTGAACCGAAACCCGACGCACACCGTTCTGGTCGGCGCATCCTCAACGGATCAGCTGGAGAAGAGCCTGAAATCGGGCTCTGTCGTCCTGACCGCGGACGAGATGGCTTTGATCGACGCCGCGGCTCCGCCCCCAAAACGCTACCCTGAATGGTTCGCCGACATGATGTTGGACAGCCAAGTGAATGAGGCTCTGAAATGAGTGACCTGACTCCCCGCGAAATCGTCTCGGAACTGGACCGATTTATCATCGGCCAGAAGGACGCAAAGCGCGCTGTCGCCGTGGCGTTGCGCAACCGCTGGCGGCGCAAGCAATTGGGCGATGATCTGCGGGATGAGGTCTACCCGAAGAATATCCTGATGATCGGGCCGACGGGTGTCGGCAAGACCGAGATTTCGCGGCGTCTGGCCAAGCTGGCCCGTGCGCCCTTCATCAAGGTCGAAGCGACCAAGTTCACAGAGGTCGGTTATGTCGGGCGCGACGTGGAACAGATCGTGCGCGATCTGGTGGATGCAGCCCAAGTGATGATCCGCGAGAATATGCGGGAAGAAGTGAAGGCCAAGGCCCATGACGCGGCTGAGGAACGCGTGATTGAGGCGTTGGCCGGTGACGGCGCGCGTGATCAGACGCGGGAGATGTTCCGCAAAAAGCTGCGTTCCGGTGAGCTGGACGATACGATCATCGAGCTTGAGGTGACGGACAATTCCAACCCGCTTGGCGGGTTCGAGATTCCCGGCCAGCCCGGCATGGGCCAGATGGGCGGCATGATGAACCTGGGCGACCTGTTCAAGGGCATGGGCGGGCGCAAGGTGAAGCGGCGGCTTACTGTGGCCGCCAGCTACGACATCCTGATTGATGAGGAAGCGGATAAGCTGCTGGACCCCGAAATGGTCACGAAGGAAGCCATGCGCGCGGTGGAGCAGAACGGGATCGTCTTTATCGACGAGATCGACAAGGTCTGCGCGCGGTCCGACGCGCGTGGTGCCGATGTCTCCCGCGAAGGGGTGCAGCGGGATTTGCTGCCGTTGATCGAGGGGACCACGGTTTCAACGAAACACGGCCCGGTGAAAACGGACCATATCCTTTTCATTGCCTCAGGCGCATTTCACATCGCAAAACCGAGCGATCTTCTGCCAGAGCTTCAGGGCCGCCTGCCGATCCGCGTGAACCTGCGGGCGCTGACAGAAGATGATTTCGTGCGCATCCTGACGGAAACCGACAATGCGCTGACCCGGCAATATACCGCGCTGATGGCGACGGAAGAGGTCGAAGTGACCTTCACCGAGGAAGGCATCGCAGCACTGGCCAAGATCGCGGCAGATGTGAACGAAAGCGTCGAGAATATCGGCGCGCGGCGGCTCTACACGGTGTTGGAGCGGGTCTTTGAAGAACTCAGCTTCAATGCGCCTGATCAATCGGGGCAGTCCGTGACTGTTGATGCCGCTTTCGTTGAGGAGAACCTCGGCGAATTGACGCGTAGTACGGATCTCAGCCGTTACGTTCTTTAGGCAAAGGCTGATATGAGGGTGGCATGACACGCGCTTCGATCACTCGCCGCTCCCTTCTCTGCGGAGCAGCTGCCCTGCCCCTTGCGGCGTGTGGCGGCGTGCCTGATCTGATGATCGTACCCGAAGCCGCCACGATCGGGACTGCGGAAACCGTCTTTGTCGCGACGAACCGCGTCTTTGCCGATGGCGCCTTTCAGGCCGCGCGGCAAGAGACGCTGTCGTTCACTGAATTCACGGTTGAAATCCCGCCGGAACGCGAGACCGGCGCCGTTCAGCCCGCTCGACCCGGTCGACGGCGTGGTCCGGACCTTCAAACGGAATTCGTGGCCAGTAGCGGCAATCATCTGGGCAGCCGGGACACCTTTCGCGCAGCTTTGCGCGCCGAGGCGCGTCGGACGGGTGTGAACGAGGCGATGATCTTCATCCACGGCTTTGCCAGCACTATCGGCACCGGCCTCTACCGCACGGCTCAGATCCGGTACGATTTCCAGATTCCGGGCGTTGCCGTGCACTATGCCTGGCCCAGTGCCGGAAACCCGCTTGGCTATGCCTATGATCGGGATTCGAGCCTGTTTGCCCGCGATGGGTTGGAGCAGTTGATCGCTGAAATTCAGGCCGCTGGCCTGAACGTGGTGCTGACCGCGCATTCGCTTGGGTCGACCGTGGTGATGGAGGTTTTGCGCCAGCTTCGGATCGGGGGGCGCACAGATGTCCTGGCCCGGATCAACGGCGTGATCCTGTTTTCGCCTGACATCGACGTGGATGTCTTCCGCGCGCAGGCCGACCGGATCGGAGAGCTGCCGCAACCCTTTGTGATTTTCACCTCGCAGCGGGATCAGGCGTTGCGCTTGTCGGCCCGGATCACGGGGCAGGCTGAACGGGTCGGGAACCTGTCTATCCCAGACGCGCTTGGCGATTATGAGATCACGATCATCGACGTCTCCGCTTTCCGCGGCGGGGTGCGGGACACGTTCAACCATTTCTCTGGCGCAAGCTCGCCGGCTGTGGTGCAAATCCTCAACGATGCGGCCGGGGTAAACAATTCGTTCGAGCAAAGCACGACACAAAGAGCGGGGCTTTTGCCGGGAACGATTCTGACGATTCAGAATGCGACCCAGATCATGCTGAGTCCAATCAACGCGAATTAGCGGCGACGTTTCAGGTAGACGTAATACGCCCCACCGCCGCCATGCTTCTGGTGTGCTTCGCGGATATCGAGGATCATCAAACCCAGGGGCGGCGATTGCAGCCAGCTTGGCACCTGATGCTTCAACACCCCGCGGCGGATCGGGATTGGTCCGCCACTGTCACGATCCTTGCCCTTGCCGGTGATCACCAAGACCAGTCGCAAGTTCCGTTCATACGCGCTGCTGATGAAGGAGATCAGGGCAGGGTGCGCCTCAGCCAAGACCATGCCGTGCAGGTCGATCCGGTCTTCGGGCTTCAGCTTGCCGCGCACCATGCGCTTGTGGGTCCCGTGATCCATCCGAACCGGGGCTTGTGCCAGTCGGCTGGAGAGCGTCGGCGCATGGTTCACCGGATTGGCAGAAAAGGAGGCCTTTTCCCCAATCCTGAACGCGGGAAGACGATCTGCCGTCGTAGCCTCACGTCGGATCGGTGGTTTCGGCTTGGGCGCTTCGGGGGTGATCTGAGGCGCGCCGGTCCGATCCATCGGCGTGGCGGTTGCGGCGACTCTGTCCCACAGCGCCTTATCCTCTTCGGACAGGCCACGTTTGCCGCGCCGCGCCATATCTCACGCGTCCGGGATCAACTGGTGGGCACGCTCGATTGGAAGCAGCACCATCATACGGCCGGGGTCGCGGATTACCCCGGCGGCGTCGCCGGCCTCATCTCCGAACCCAAAGAAAATGTCGGCCCGTTGCGGCCCTTGAATGGCACCACCCGTATCCTGCGCGATCATCAAACGGCGGATCGGGCCGTCGCCGTCCTTCTCGATCCAGACCGGCGCGCCCAGTGGTGTATGATCTGGGTCCACCGCAATCGTGCGATGCGGGGTGATATTGCGGTTCATTGCGCCGAGCGGCCCAAGGTTTGGGTCGTCAATGTCGACTTCACGGAAGAACACGTAGCTCGGGTTGTGGTGCAACAGAGTTTGCCCGGCCACAGGGTTCCGCCGCACCCACGCTTGGATCACCTGCGCGCTGACCTGATGGGGCTGATACACGCCACGCCGAACAAGTTCTTGCCCGACGGAACGATATTCATGCCCGTTCCGCCCGCCGTAGCCGACGCGAAGGAACCCGCCCTCGGCCAGTCGGATCCGACCTGAGCCCTGGATTTGTAGAAAGAACAGCTCCACCGGGTCATCGACCCACGCAATCTCAAGCCCGCGGCCTTCCAGAACGCGGCTTTCCTCAATTTCGCGACGGGATAACCATTGGCCGTTCACCTCGGGCGGTAGACGGTAAACCGGGTAGCGATAGCGCGACGTCCGCGTCCGCGATCCATCCAGTTCCGGCTCGTAGTAGCCGGTGAACAACGCTGGATCCTCGCCACCAATCAGGACAGGACGGAAGAACAATTCAAAGAAAGTGCGCGCATCGGGTGCCGTTTCAGCCACTGCACACAAAGCCTCCCAATCCGAGCCGTCCAGATCCATGCAGGTGTTGCGGAAAACGGAAAGGGCCGCGGAATGATCATCCTCGGCCCAGCCATCCAGATCGTCGAACGTCAGAAGTTGCACGGGCTCATCTGCCATGGCCGCTGTGGCGGTAAGCGCCAAGGCAATCGCAACCGCGCGCAGCCCCATCGTTCATCCGTCGGTTGCCACCAGGGCCCAGTTCGGATCATCCGCGCCCATCGTGCGGGCAAAGGTCCAGACATCGCGCTGGCGCTTGATCTCGGACGCGTCGCCTTCGATGATTTCACCATCGGAGTTGCGCACAACGCTGGTCAATTCACCCACGAACCGCACGGTAATTTCAGCCTCGCCCGTGCCACGGTCGAACGTGGCATTCTGCAAGGCAATCTCGCGCACGCCCACAAACTCCGCCTCGATGGTCAGGCCCTGTTCGTTACGCTGGTTGATGACCGTCTCGAAGGTTTCCATCACGTCATCGGCCAGGAACGGCTTCAGCCCGTCCACATCACCGCGCTCGAACGACATCAGAATCATCTCGTAGGCTTGGCGTGCACCGCCCAGAAACTCGCCGACGTTAAAGCCCGGCTCGGCCATCTTCATGGCGGCCAGCGCCTTGGCGCTGTCGGAGCCGTCTTCGACGTGATCGGTGATGTCCTCATCCGGGCCACCGTCAATCACTTCGAAATCACGGCGGCGGCTGGCGCTTGCGCCATCAGGGCGGGCCGGGGGGCGCTCAAACCCCTCACGCGATCCAAGGACGGAGCGCAGGCGCAAGATCAGGAAAATCGCGACGCCGGCCAGGACCAGCAGGGACAAAAGAGACGAGTTCATGGCACCTCGGCGGGGGAATGGGTTCAAAACCGGTGTAGCAGCCACATATGTAAGGCAGGGGTGGGGTCAAGTCCATGACAGCCCATCTGCGGCATAAGGCCATTTGTCAGAGGAAACGCGCCCATGCGCCTGCTTTTGTTGTTCATTGCGGTCCCGTTGATCGAAATCGCTTTATTTATTCAGGTTGGCGGATGGCTGGGACTTTGGCCCACATTGGCGATTGTGGTGCTGACGGCGATTGCGGGGACCATGCTGGTGAAGAGCCAGGGCGCGCAAGCGATGGCGCAACTTCGAACGTCGTTCGATGATCTGCGTGACCCGACCGAACCGCTGGCCCATGGCGCGATGATCCTGTTTTCCGGCGCGCTGTTGCTGACGCCGGGGTTCTTTACCGATGCCGTTGGGTTTGCCCTGCTTATTCCAGGTGTGCGGAACTACCGTACTGCGAGAGATGAAAAAGCGCGTGAATGTGCAGACCGTCCGCACAGATCGCGGATGGCAGCCGCAGGATGAGACGATCATCGAAGGCACGTACAGTGCAGAAGATGAGGATCGGCCCCGTGGACCTTCAGGCTGGACTCGCCATTGAGGCCAAAGCGCGGGCCTGTTATGTCGCCTGCAACTTTGATTTCAGGAGAATGATCCATGTCCGACGCTTCGGCCAACGGTGAGACCGAAAACGGCGCGGCACAGCCCGCCGCCCAGCTTCCAAAAATGCAAATCCTCGGCCAGTTCATCCGTGACCTGTCGTTCGAGAATGCCGCCGTTCAAAACGCCGTCGTCGCACAAGGCCAGCCTGACATTCAGGTGCAGGTCGCTTTGGATGCGCGCAAGCGGACGACTGAAAACCAATACGACGTCATCATGAAGATGAAGGTCGAGATCGAAGACCAAGGAAGATGAGCCGAAGTCGGTTTTCCTGATCGAGCTGGAATATGGTGGCGTCTTCTCCATCGAAAACATCGCCGAACAGCAGCTGCATCCTTTTCTGATGATCGAATGCCCCCGGATGCTGTTCCCGTTTGTGCGCCGCATCATCTCGGATGTGACGCGTGACGGTGGCTATCCGCCGCTGAACCTCGACCAGATCGACTTTGTGGCGCTCTATCGTCAGCAGTTGCAGCAGCGTCAGGCGCAGCAGGCTGCAGGTGAGCCGCAGGGCACGGCCTGATCTACTGGAACCGCGTCCAAAGCGCGTCTTCACCGAGCTTCTCGACAAAGGCCGCGTGTGCGGCCTTTTCGTTTTCTGTCAGCCGCGTGGGTAAGGGCGTAGGTCGGGGCTTCGGCCGCCAATCTTCGCCTTGATCGGCTGCGTTCTGGCGGGATTGCGTTTGCGACAGCGCAAAGTCGGGCTGCTTGCCGCCTGTGAGCTCCAGATAGACCTCGGCCAAAATCTCCGGAGTCGAGCAATGCGCCGTGCAAGGTACGGTTGGAATTGTCGATGCCGAACCGGCGGCACAAGGCATCCAGCGACGCCGGGGATCCCGGAAACCGGCTGCGCGCGATCTTGAGCGTATCAAGTGCCTGGTCATTGGGCAGAAGTGGCTTGTTCGCCCATTCAAGCTCAGCATTTAGAAACCGCATGTCGAATTCGGCGTTGTGGATGACCAGCTTGGCATCCCCCACGAAATCGAGGAATTCCTGCGCGATTGCCGCAAAAAGGGGCTTATCGGCCAGGAAATCATCACCAATGCCGTGCACTTCGAGCGCCTCATTCGGCATGCCGCGTTCGGGATTGATGTATTGATGATAGGTCTTGCCCGTTGGCACCTGATTGAACAGCTCCACCGCCCCGATCTCTACAATCCTGTGGCGCGGGTTGTCGAAGGGGTTGAGGCCCGTGGTTTCGGTGTCGAGGACGATCTCGCGCATCTCAGCTCAGCTCTTCAATGATTTTGGACACCGCATCTTGTGCCACATCCATCGATGAAGTGTCTATGATGTAGTCTGCTCGCTTCCGCTTTTCGGCATCCGGTGTTTGGCGCGACAGGATCGCATCAAGGTCTGCCTCCGTCATCGTGGCGCGCGACAAAACCCTGTCGCGCTGAGTCTCAGTATCCACAGAAACGACCGCGATCTTGTCGCATCGCGCATCCAGCCCTGTTTCAAAGAGCAGCGGAACATCCAGAACGACCAGCCCATTTGCGCCTGCCAGGAACGCAGCCCGACTCTCGGCCACAAGCGGGTGGATGACGGCATTGATACGATCCAGTACCGCTGCATCATCGGCAATCAGTTTGCGCAGATATGCGCGATCCACATGGCCGTCCGGTCCAACGGATCCGGGAAATTCGGCATTCAACAGAGCAGGAGCCGGGCCAGTCGGGGCGTACAGCGCGTGAACTGTGGCATCCGCATCCCAAACCGGAATGCCCTGATCCCGAAACATCTGCGCAGTCGTGCTTTTGCCCATCCCGATGGAGCCGGTCAGGCCCAGGATCACGGTCATCCGCCGAGCACCGCCGCGCGCAAATCATCATCGACCATTGGCGTGTAGCTGAACCACCGTTCAAAGCCGGGCACCGCCTGATGCAACAACATGCCCAACCCATCAACAGTTTCGCAGCCACGCTCTGCCGCTTCGCGCAAAAGATCTGTCTCAAGCGGGGTATAGACAATGTCTGTCACCACGGTCGGCGGCGAAAGGCGCGACCAATCCAGTGTCAGTGGCGCTTGTCCATCCATACCCAATGCGGTGGTATTCACGATCAACGCCGCGTCTCGCATATGATCCGCGATTTGCGTCCAATCTATCGGCGACACGCGCGCGCCAAACTGTTCCCGCAAGCCATCGGCCCGGGCCCGCGTTCGATTGGCAACATGGACGATGGGGGCGCCGTCCGAGATCAGGGCTGAGACGATCGCCTTGGCAGCGCCACCCGATCCGAGAACAAGGGCAGGTCCCGCGGAGGCAGACCATCCCGGCAAGGTCTGGCGAATGTTGGAAAGGAACCCCATGCCATCCGTATTGTCTGCCTGAATGCGGCCGTCGGCGGTGAAGGTCAGCGTGTTGGCCGCCCCGATCAGCGCCGCACGATCCGTCACAGTGTCAGCCAGCGACAGCACCAATTCCTTGTGTGGAATCGTCACGTTCGCGCCGACAAATCCCATACGGGGTAGGACGCCCAACGCCTCGGGCAGATCCTGATGGTTGATCTGCAGGGGAACGTAGTGCCCCTTCAGTCCATACCGCTTCAACCAATGCCCATGCAGGCGCGGGGACAGTGAATGCGCAATCGGATCACCGATAACGCCGGCCAGAGGGATCGTCTCTTTCGTCATGTGCCTAACATACCGCGCAATCGCAGATGGGAAAGGACCTCCAGCAATGGCAAACCCAGAATGGAGAACCAATCACCCTCGATCCGCGAGAACAGACGGGCCCCAAGACGCTCCGCCTGGTAGGCACCGACACAATAGGACACGTCTGGCCAGGCATCTTTCAGATAAGCCTCAATCTGTGCATCCGATAAAGCATGCATGGTCATGCGGACGACACCCACATAGCGCCAAACCGGTTTGCCATCTTCATAGAGGACAGCAGCTGACATCAGATGATGCGTCTTTCCCTGCAAGGCGCGTAGATGTTCGGCGGCTTGCGCTTCATCGGCGGGCTTGCCAAACACCTCACCCTTCAGTGCTAGGACCTGGTCGCAACCAAGCACGAGCTCATCCGATGCAGCTTTCTCTGCTACGCGCCGCGCTTTGAACTCCGCCAGTGTATCGGCCACATCGCGCGGCCCGGCACCTTCTGCCAGAAGCGATTCGCGAATAGCCTCTTCATCCACGCGGGCGGGCCGACAATCGACACTCAGACCGGCATTTTCCAACATCTCGCGCCGGATCGGCGACGAGGAGGCGAGGATAAGATCAACCATCTTCTGGGGAACTCTGTGGACATCTTCCGGGATAGTATGGGCGGATTGTGACAGAATCGACAAGCAGATGCGTCAAGCGAGAAGTTCCGCGATTTTCGCCATCGCCCTCAACGTTTTTCCCCCGGGAATGCTTTTTGGAGCAGAGAAACGAGCAAAGCAAATTTTCCCTGATTTTCCCCATTTCATCCACAGATTTTCTTTGATGGAGAATTACATAAATCATTGTTATTAAATCGTATAAAACTAGTTGAATCGCTTCTCAACACAACCATCTTGGAGTTTTGCATCTGTTCCGAAATTTGGGGATAAACTGGGAGCATTTGAGTTTTCCGGGAACTCCACGGTACAACAAACAAAAACAGCAAAGACTCTTTCTTTCTTTTTATTTTGGGGGACAAAGAGCTGGCGGCATGAGTTGACTTGAGAAGGTGAAGTCCTTACCTCCAACCTCGCACTCCGTCCGGAGAGGCAGCTTCACAAGAACAGAATTTCGCGACCCTGACAGCGTCAGGATAACGCCCCTTGGATATATTCCCATGACAACTGAATCCCTGAGCCTTGCTGACCTGAAAGCAAAGTCGCCCAAAGACCTGCTGGCGATGGCAGAAGAGCTTGAGATCGAAAATGCCTCGACCATGCGCAAAGGCGACATGATGTTCGAGATCCTGCGCGAGCGCGCCGAAGAAGGCTGGGAGATCTCCGGCGATGGCGTGCTTGAGGTTCTGCAGGACGGCTTCGGCTTTCTCCGCAGCCCTGAGGCGAATTATCTGCCCGGCCCCGATGACATCTACGTCTCGCCCGAGATGATCCGCCAGCATTCGCTGCGCACCGGTGACACTGTTGAAGGTGTCATCACCGCCCCAAAAGAGAATGAGCGCTACTTCTGCCTCGTCACTTGCACCCAGATCAATTTCCAGGAGCCTGAGAAGGCGCGCCATAAGGTGGCTTTCGACAACCTGACGCCGCTCTATCCTGATGAGCGTCTGAAGATGGAGATCGAGGATCCGACCATCAAGGATCGATCTGCTCGTATCATCGACCTCGTGGCACCTATCGGCAAAGGCCAGCGTGCGCTGATCACCGCGCCGCCGCGCACCGGTAAGACGGTCCTGATGCAGAACATCGCGCATTCGATCGAAACCAATCACCCCGAATGCTATCTGATCGTCCTTCTGATCGACGAACGGCCTGAGGAAGTGACAGACATGCAACGCTCGGTGAAGGGCGAAGTTGTGTCCTCCACCTTCGATGAACCTGCAACGCGCCACGTGGCCGTGTCTGAGATGGTCATCGAGAAAGCCAAGCGCCTTGTCGAACATAAACGCGATGTTGTGATCTTGCTCGACTCGATCACCCGTCTGGGTCGTGCGTTCAACACGGTCGTGCCATCCTCCGGTAAGGTCCTGACCGGTGGTGTGGATGCGAACGCCCTGCAACGCCCCAAGCGCTTCTTTGGTGCGGCGCGGAATATCGAAGAAGGCGGCTCGCTGACCATCATCGCCACCGCGTTGATCGACACCGGCAGCCGGATGGACGAAGTGATCTTCGAAGAATTCAAGGGCACCGGTAACAGCGAAATCGTGCTCGACCGCAAGGTTGCCGACAAGCGCGTCTTCCCGGCGATGGACATTCTCAAGTCCGGCACAAGGAAAGAGGATCTGCTGGTGGAGAAGGGCGATCTGGCAAAGACCTTCGTTCTGCGCCGCATCCTGAACCCGATGGGCACGACTGACGCGATCGAGTTCCTGATCTCCAAGCTCAAACAGACGAAGACGAATTCCGAGTTCTTCGACTCGATGAACACCTAAGGGCGCCGCGCAATGCACACCGTTTTCGCCCTGGCCACAGCCCGGGGGAAAGCGGGTGTCGCCATCATCCGCATCTCCGGGCCGGAAGCCATGCAGATTGGTATGGCTTTGTGCGGGTCGTTGCCCAAGGCCGGGGATCATGCGGTGCGAACCGTGCGAAATTCCGATAAAAGTGTTTTAGATCAGGCGCTTGTACTGTTTTTCGCTAGTCCAAACAGCTTCACAGGCGAAGATGTCGTTGAATTGCACCTTCATGGCAGCATCGCCGTTATCCGTGCGGTGGAGCAAGCCATTCTTGCCACCGGTCTCGCACGAGAGGCCGAGGCAGGCGAGTTCACCAAACGTGCGCTCCTGAACGACCGCCTCGATCTTGCGCAAGTCGAAGGGCTTGGTGATCTGGTCGAGGCGGAGACTGAGGCGCAGCGCCAGCAAGCCCAACGTGTCTTCTCCGGCGCGTTGTCCAGAAAGATGGCCGACCTCCGGGATCGTGGTATTCGTGCAGCAGCTTTGTTGACGGCCACTATCGACTTTGCGGACGAAGAGGTTCCCGTTGATGTCTCGCCAGAGGTGGAAAGCCTTCTGACTGGGATAATTTCGGATCTCACCTCTGAAATCGCCGGCTCCCACGTGGCGGAACGTGTACGAGATGGGTTCGAAGTCGCCATTCTTGGTGCGCCCAATGCAGGGAAATCCACCTTGCTCAACGCGCTGGCCGGTCGTGAGATTGCCATCACCTCTGACATAGCCGGCACCACACGAGATGTCATCGAGGCGCGTCTTGATATTGATGGCTTGGCTGTGACGTTCCTTGATACGGCTGGCCTGCGCGACACCGAGGATAGGGTTGAACAGATCGGCGTCACTCGCGCTGTTGAACGCGCGCTTGCGGCTGATCTGCGGGTTTTGCTTGTGACGGACGGGTTTCAGTTGCCCGATGCGCTGGAGGGGAAAGTGGACCTTTCGTACGGCGCGAAGTCAGATGTGACGGGTTCGGGCGGTGTCTCTGGCCTGACAGGGGACGGGCTGGATGTGATGATTTCTGACATCTCGGCTATTCTGGCGGACCGTGTTGCTCAGGTGAAAACGGCGATTTCCGCCCGTCAACGCGGTGGGATGCAAAGAGCTGTAGCCGAATTCGAGGGTGCGTTAGCCATATTATGCGGCAGCGGTGAGGTTGAGATTGCAGCCGAGCATGTGCAAGACGGGCTCCGCGCGCTTGACTCAGTCATTGGCCGTGTGGATGTAGAGAATATTCTCGGCGAAATTTTCTCTCGGTTCTGTATCGGGAAATAGGAGTGTTTCACGTGAAACATCCAGACTTCGATGTTGTTGTAGTTGGCGGTGGCCATGCTGGCGTGGAAGCGGCAGATGCCGCGCGTCGTATTGGTGCCCGTACCGCCCTTGTAACACTGCGGAAAAGCGACCTCGGCGTTATGTCCTGCAACCCCGCTATTGGTGGCCTTGGCAAGGGCCATTTGGTGCGCGAGATTGATGCGCTTGGTGGCGTCATGGGGCGTGCGGCCGATGCATCCGGGATCCAGTACCGGCTTCTGAACCGCCGTAAAGGCGCTGCCGTTCAAGGCCCGCGGACGCAATCGGACCGAGCGCTTTACGCCAAAGCCATCCAGGATCATGTGGCGCAAGCCGAAGGTCTGACCGTGATTGAAGCCGAGGTTGCGGATTTAATCGTAGACCAAGGCAATGTCGCAGGTGTTGTGCTTGCTGATGAAAGTGAGCTTTCCGCTCGCGCCGTCGTGCTGACAACGGGGACGTTTCTGCGGGGCGTCATCCATATCGGCGATCGGAAGATCGAGGGCGGCAGAATGGGTGACCGCCCATCCGTCAAGCTGGCGCAACGTATGGATAGCCTAAATTTGCCCCTTGGGCGGCTGAAAACGGGAACGCCGCCTCGTCTCAAAAGCCAATCGATCAACTGGGATATTTTGCAGGAGCAGAAGGCAGATGAAGACCCGACCTTCTTCTCGTTCCTGACAAAGAGCGTTCAAGCGCGCCAGGTGGCGTGCGGGATCACTCATACGAATACCCGTACCCATGACATCATCCAGGCGAACCTGAGCCGGTCCGCTATGTATGGCGGTATGATTGAAGGGGTCGGGCCACGCTACTGCCCGTCTATCGAAGACAAAGTCGTGCGGTTCAGCGATAAGGATTCGCACCAGATTTTCCTTGAGCCTGAGGGTCTTACTTCCGACCTCGTCTATCCCAACGGGATTTCGACGTCCTTGCCTGAGGATGTTCAGCACGACTACGTGCACTCGATCGTCGGGCTGGAAAATGCGGACATCCAACAGCCTGGATATGCGATCGAATATGACTATGTCGATCCCACATGCCTGAGCGATCAGCTTGAATTGCGCGCGTTGAAGGGGCTGTTTCTTGCAGGCCAGATCAACGGAACAACCGGGTATGAGGAGGCCGCAGCGCAAGGTCTTGTCGCGGGTCTTTCCGCAGCGCTGAAAACGCTTGAGCGAGATCCGATCACCTTCAGCCGACGCGAGAGCTATATCGGTGTGATGATCGATGATCTGGTCACTCGGGGTGTGGCAGAGCCCTATCGTATGTTCACGTCACGGGCCGAATATCGCTTGTCCCTGCGCGCCGACAATGCGGATGCGCGCTTGACGCCGCTTGGGCTTTCGCTCGGGTTGGTGGACGAGGCGCGGGAACGGGTCTTTACCGAAAAAATGGACCGGTTGGATCGTGGGCGAACCATTCTGGAAGCTATGACGGCCACACCGAAACAAGCGGCGGAAGTTGGTATCACCGTGAACGCTGATGGAAAGCGACGTACGGGTATGGAGTATCTGGCGTTTCCGGAACTCCACGTGGCGGATCTTGCAAAGATCGAGCCGCAGCTTGACGCGCTTGAAGCGGAAGTTGCGGATCAACTCAAGATCGAGGCCACGTATGCGACCTATGTGGCGCGTCAGCAGAAGGATGCCGAGGCTCTCGATCGGGATGAAGCCAAGCAAATCCCCAATGATTTCCCATATGCAGAGGTAATTGGCCTGTCCAACGAATTGCGGTCCAAGCTGACGCGCGTTCAACCGGCAACGCTTGGACAGGCGGGTCGGATAGACGGCATGACGCCTGCCGCGCTGGCCTTGATCCTTACCAAGCTGCGGCAGCTAGATCGGATCTCCGCGTGAATTCTGAGGATGCGAAGGCATGGCTGGGGGGCGTGTTTCACGTGAAACACTCGACCGGCTGGAAATCTATCACGACCTGCTGCTGAAATGGCAAAAGACGATCAACCTCGTCGCACCTGCCACATTGGATGACGCTTGGGCTCGGCATTTTGTGGATTCGGCTCAATTGTTCGAGCTAACTCCTATCGGAGCCAAGCGTTGGCTCGACCTCGGGTCCGGTGGAGGGTTTCCAGGACTTGTCGTGGCGGCGATGGGAGCCGAAGGGGACAGCCCGCTTACAGTTACACTTGTTGAAAGCGATATACGCAAATGCGGGTTCTTACGCGAAGTCGCGCGCGCCATGGGCGTAAAGGTCAACATTTTGTCGCGCCGGATCAGTGAGATACCGCAACAATCCGCAGACGTGGTCTCGGCCCGGGCCTTGAGTGGGCTGGATAAGCTGATCGACCATGCCAAGCCGCATTTCACCGCCGACACTCGGCTTTTGTTTCCAAAAGGCAGCGCGTGGCGGGAAGAGCTTGAAACCCTTCCTGAGCGCTGGCAGATGATCTGTGAGCCCATCCCAAGCCAGACACTTGCCGATGCGGTTATTCTAAGATTTGACGTTGGACAACTAGAGGGCGACGCCTGAGATGCGCATCATTGCGATCACGAACCAGAAGGGTGGGGTCGGAAAAACGACAACAGCCATCAATCTTGGCGCGACCCTGGCTTCGATGAAGTACAAGGTTCTGATTGTTGACCTTGATCCGCAGGGCAATGCCTCGACCGGGTTGGGCATCGATCCGGCTGATCGGGTGAAAACGACATACGACCTGCTGCTGGATGGGGCGGACCTTTCCGATGTGGCGATGGAGACGGAGGTGGATCACCTGTGGATCGCGCCTGCTACGACGGACCTTAGCTCCACCGATGTAGAATTGGGGCAGCGCGATAACCGTGTCTTCCTTCTGAAAGAGGCGTTGGCACAGGGCGCGCCATACGACTACGTGCTTATCGATTGCCCGCCGTCGTTGAGCTTGCTGACATTGAATGCACTAACGGCCGCGCACGCTTTGCTCGTGCCGTTGCAGGCTGAGTTCTTCGCACTTGAAGGCCTTTCGCAGCTTATGCTGACGGTGCGCGAGGTGCGCGAGACGGCCAACCCTTCGCTACGGATCGAAGGGGTCGTGCTGACGATGCACGATTCGCGGATGAACCTCAGCAAACAGGTAGAGGAAGATGCCCGCGCCACGTTGGGCGATTTGGTCTTTGATACAATCGTTCCGCGGAATGTTCGGTTGAGCGAAGCACCATCTTATGCGCTTCCTGTTATCGCTTACGATCCGGCCTCTAAGGGCAGTCAGGCCTATGTCGATCTGGCGAATGAACTGTTGGATCGTCAGCCCGAAACGCAGGAGAGCGCATAATGGCAAAACCTTCAGACAAGCGGCGTTTGGGCCGCGGTCTTTCTGCGCTTATGGCCGATATAGAGCCTAACGCGACGCAGGACGCGGCATCGCCTGAAGCGCCGGCAAACGAACGGGCAGATCGCCGTATTCCAATCGAAGATGTGCGGCCAAACCCGGAACAGCCCAGGCGCGCCTTTGACGACCAGCAATTGCGGGAATTGGCAGCTTCGATTCGTGAACATGGAATCATTCAGCCGCTGATCGTACGGCCCGATCCGGCTGACTCGGGAAAGTATCAGATTGTCGCTGGTGAACGTCGCTGGCGCGCTGCGCAGATGGCGCAATTGCACGACGTGCCCGCCCTGGTGCGTACGTTCGATGATAATGAAGTGCTGCAGGTCGCGATCATCGAGAACGTGCAACGCGCGGACCTGAACCCGATTGAAGAAGCTTTGGGATACAAGCAGCTGATCGAGAAGTTCGGCCACACTCAGTTGGCTCTGTCCACGGCCATGGGCAAAAGCCGGAGCCACTTGGCGAATATGATGCGGTTGCTGCAATTGCCGGATGAAATCCAGGTGATGGTGCGGGATGGTGAGCTGAGCTCGGGCCACGCGCGCGCGTTGGTGACAGCGGAGAACCCGATTGCGCTGGCGCTACGGGCTGTGCGCGAAGGGATGTCCGTGCGGGACATCGAGAAAGCCGCGAAATCTGGTGGCGTCGTGACGTCGGGCGGCGGCGCAGCAGGGAAATCGGAGAAGGACGCCGACACGCGGGCATTGGAGGCTGACTTGAAGGCGGCGCTGTCGATGAAAGTGTCCATCGATCATAACGCGCAGTCCGGCGCGGGAAAAATGACTATTAATTACAATGACTTAGAGCAACTGGATGATCTGATGCGCAAGCTGAACGCTGGTTAGGCTGCTAGGTCAGAAGCTCTCGTAGCAAGCCGTTCAAGACCGGGCGACCGGCCCGCGTTGCCATGATGCGGGTCCCGTTTTGCTCGATCAGGCCGAGGTCGACCAAAGCCTCGATCTTCGTTTGCGGAGCGGGGTGACCCATGAGGCGCTCAAACCGCGCCAGGTCAGATCCCTCGGACAGGCGCAGTGACATCATGAGGTATTCCTCGGCTTGCTCCTCTTGCGTGATGGGTGCGCGCGACGTTTCCCCGGTTCCGGCATCGGCCACGGCGTCGAGCCACTTTTGTGGAGCAAGCAGGGTTTCGGTGGCAAAGCGCTGACCGTTCAGAGTGAGGCGACCATGGGCGCCAGGGCCGATACCGATGTAATCGCCGCCGCGCCAGTAGATCAGGTTATGGCGCGATTGCGCGAGATCAGCGGAATGGTTCGAGATCTCGTAGGCGGGAAGGCCTGCTTTATCGGTCAGCTCTTGCGTAAGATCGTAGAGATCGGCGGAGAGGTCCTCGGTCGGCAAGCCTTTCAGGCCACCTGCCTTGTGGCGCGCGCCGAAGGCTGTGCCCGGCTCGATTGTGAGTTGATAGAGAGAGAGGTGATCGCCGCCCCAAGTGAGCGCCTCGGTCAGTTCAGCGTGCCAATCCTCCATGGTTTGATCTTGCCGGGCGTAGATTAGATCAAAGCTGGTCCGATCGAAGCAATTGTGGGCGATGTCGTAGGCTTTGCGCGCCTCTTCGACGGTGTGAAGGCGACCGAGACGCCGCAAATCTTCGTTGTTTAGAGCCTGAATTCCCATAGAGACGCGGGTAACGCCAGCGTCCCGAAACGCTCGGAACCGACCTGCCTCGACGGAAGAGGGGTTGGCCTCCAACGTGATCTCGCAGTCGTTTGCGGTCGGCCAAAGGGTGCGGACCGCTTCAAGGATGCTGGCGGTCGTCTCAGGTGCCATGAGGGACGGGGTACCCCCGCCGAAGAAGATGGATTGCAGGGTGCGGCCCTTGGTTTCCTCAGCCGCGCGGGTGAGTTCGCTGAGATACGCGCTTCCGCCAGGCGGCGTGATCGATTTTTGCGGCGACATGGCTGTTGAAGTCGCAATAGGGGCATTTAGCCTCGCAAAACGGCCAGTGGATGTAGAGGCCGAAGCCCCCTTCCTGCCAATCAACCATCGCCGAAGATTTTGACAAGTTTTTCGACGGCCTTCGCGCGGTGGCTGATCTTGTTCTTCTCCCACCGGTCCATTTCACCGAATGTGATGTTGTAGCCATCGGGCTGGAAGATCGGATCGTAGCCGTGGCCTTGATCGCCACGCATCGGCCAAACGACCTGACCGGGCATCACGCCGGGGAACACCTCATCACGGCCATCAGGCCAGGCGAGGACGAGGGTGCAGCAGAACCGCGCGGTGCGTGGGTGGGGGCGTTGATGGCATCGAGTTTTTCGTGCGTCTTTCGCATCGCCATATCGAAATCGCGGCCATTCGGCGTTTCGGCCCAATCGGCGGTGTAGACGCCGGGGGCGCCATCAAGGGCGTCAATTTCAATGCCACTGTCATCAGACAAAGCGGGAAGGCCGGTGGCTTGCGCGGCGGCATGGGCCTTGGTGCGGGCGTTTTCGACGAAGGTGGTGCCGTCTTCGGGCGGTTCCGGCAGGTTGTGATCCTTGGCGCCGGTCACCGTGATGCCGAACGGCTCCAAAAGGTGCTTCATCTCATCGAGTTTGCCCTGATTGTGGGTCGCGACGAGCAGTTCGGTTCCGGTGAAGCGGCGCATCTCAGGCAGTGGCTGCGTTTTGGGCTGTAACCAGCTCGGCCACGCCCTTTTCGGCGAGCGTGTAGAGTTGATTGAATTCGTCGCGGGAGAAGGTCGCGCCCTCAGCGCTCGCTTGCAGTTCAACGACCTGACCCGAGCCAGTCATGATAAAGTTGCCATCTGTTCCGGCCTCCGAGATCTTCGGGGTAGTCCAGGTCGAGCACGGGCTGGCCCGCGTAGATGCCGCAGGACACGGCGGCGATGTTGTCGGTGATGGGGTCGGTGATGATGTCACCAGCCTTCAGCAGCTTGTTCACAGCAAGACGCAAGGCAATCCAGCCACCGGTGATGGAAGCGCAGCGGGTTCCGCCATCGGCTTGGATCACGTCGCAGTCGATGGTGATCTGACGCTCGCCAAGGGCGTTGCGGTCTACGCAGGCGCGGAGGGATCGACCGATGAGACGCTGAATTTCCTGCGTCCGGCCCGATTGTTTGCCAGCCGCAGCTTCGCGGCGGCCACGGGTATGGGTCGCACGGGGCAGCATACCATATTCCGCCGTCACCCAACCCTGGCCGGAATTGCGCAGAAAGGGCGGTACGCGTTCCTCAAGCGAGGCGGTGCACAGCACATGCGTATCGCCGCATTTGATCAGACAGGAGCCTTCGGCATGGCGCGTCACGCCCGTCTCGATGGAAATCGGGCGCATTTCGTCTAGGTTTCGGCCGGAAGGACGCATAAATATCTCCCTGATATTTTTGGCTGTGCTGCGCCGAGATAATCCGGCAGGCTTGGCGCTTACAACCCCGAATGGTTGCTTTGGGCAAACGACACGATGACCGAGCAAGGTAAAATTTTGGAAGAGTTGAACGACCGGTCCCGGGAGGTATTCCGCCGGATCGTGGAAGGCTATCTGGACAGCGGTGCGCCGGTCGGGTCCCGCACGCTGACGCGCACGATGTCCGAGAAGGTTTCCGCAGCGACAATCCGCAATGTGATGCAGGATCTGGAATATCTGGGGCTGCTGGACTCGCCCCACATTTCGGCCGGGCGGGTCCCAACGCAACAGGGCCTGCGGATGTTCGTGGACGGGTTCCTTGAGACAGGCGATTTGTCGAAGGACGACAAGCATGCGCTGCATGAGACACTGGGCGACAATGCGTCTGATGTACCGGCGCTGTTGGACCGTGTTGGGTCTGCCCTGTCGGCAGCGACCCATGGAGCGAGCCTGGTTCTGACGCCAAAGCATGAGGCGCCGATCCAGCATATCGAGTTCGTGCCCCTGAATGCCGAGCAGGCGCTGGTCGTGTTAGTCTATTCGGATGGCCATGTGGAGAACCGCCTATTTACACCGCCGCCAGGCACAACGCCCAGTGCGATGCGGGAGGCGGCGAATTTCCTGAACGCGCGGATTGTCGGGCAGACAGTGACGTCGATCCGGGGTGAGTTGGAAGCCGATATGGAGACCCGGCGGCGCGAGATCGATGATCTCGCCTCCGGCTTGATCGATTCGGGGCTGGCGGTGTGGGATGACAATGATCAGCAATCGGCGCGCCTGATCGTGCGGGGGCGGTCGAGATCTTCTGTCCGACACGCAGGAAGCCGAGGATCTGGAGCGTATCCGAACCCTCTTCGATGACCTCGAACGCAAACGTGACATCGCCGATTTCCTCGAATTGACGGAAGAGGGCGACGGTGTGCGCATTTTCATCGGCTCTGAGAACAAGTTGTTCTCACTTTCGGGTTCCTCTCTGGTGGTTTCCCCATATATGAACGCTGATCGAAAGATCGTTGGTGCCGTGGGGGTGATCGGACCCACGCGCCTGAACTACGGACGCATTGTTCCGATCGTGGATTATACGGCGCAGCTGGTCGGGAAACTGATCTCGGACCGCGCGTAGGAGGCCAAGGGGCGAAACGAGTATGGGCGAACCGAAAGACGAGTTTTATGGCGATGAAGCCGAGCCGAAGATGAGTTTGGCAGAGGATGGTCTGGGTGATGCGCCCGAGATTGATATGGGCGAGTCCGTCGATCTTGGGGCAGAGGCTGTGATAGCAGCGCTTGAAGCGGAGCGAGACGAGATCCGCGACCGCATGCTGCGTGCGCTGGCCGAGGCCGAAAATATGCGCAAGCGCGCGGATCGGGATCGGCGCGAAGCGGAGCAGTATGGCGGGTCCAAGCTGTCACGCGATTTGCTGCCTGTGTTCGACAATTTGCATCGCGCGTTAGAGGCGTCGGACGAAGCATCGAAAGAAACCGCCGGCGCGCTGATCGAAGGTGTGGAGCTAACACTGAAGGAGTTGCTGAGCGTCTTTGGTAAGCACGGCATCACGCCGATCCAGCCGGAAGTGGGCGACAAGTTCGATCCGCAACTGCATCAAGCGATGTTTGAAGCGCCGGTGCCGAACACCAAGGCGGGCGACATCATTCAGGTCGCTGCGACGGGTTTCATGCTGCACGACCGTTTGCTGCGGCCTGCGCAGGTGGGCGTGTCGTCTACGCCTGCTGGCTAAGCTGCGCTTTCAGCTCATAAAGTAGGTTCAAAGCTTCACGCGCCGTCATCTCGTCTGGATGCACGGCGCGTAGTTTTTCCTCGATCTCGGATGGCTTGCTTGGGCGCGGCGCCGGGTTTGGCGTGGCGCTGAACAATGGCAGGTCGTCAATGACGGCCTTGCGTTCGCCGCCTTCGCGTTCGCCCTTTTCAAGCGCGTCCAGCACAGTTTGCGCGCGTTGGATCACCGCGTCCGGCAGGCCCGCGAGTTTTGCGACCTGCACACCGTAGGATCGATCCGCCGCG
Source organism: Gymnodinialimonas sp. JB5-7 (assembly GCF_055693405.1). Taxonomy (NCBI): domain Bacteria; kingdom Pseudomonadati; phylum Pseudomonadota; class Alphaproteobacteria; order Rhodobacterales; family Paracoccaceae; genus Gymnodinialimonas; species Gymnodinialimonas sp. JB5-7. The sequence goes on along the minus strand of NZ_JBVFUX010000012.1, from coordinate 1,033,418 downwards.
CCTTCACGGACCTCGTGAAGGAAGATCACCTCACCCTCCCACTCCTTCACGGCCATTGTAGCGTTGCTCAGGCCGTCGAGTTTGGCGGCAAGCGATGTCATCTCATGATAATGTGTGGCGAAGAGGGCCCTGCATCGGTTGGTTTCGTGCAAGTGTTCGAGGGTGGCCCAAGCAATGGAAAGACCATCGTAAGTCGCCGTGCCGCGCCCGATCTCATCAAGGATCACGAGCGCGCGGTCATCGGCCTGGTTCAGGATCGTGGCGGTTTCGACCATTTCGACCATGAAGGTGGAGCGGCCGCGCGCCAGATCGTCAGACGCGCCGACGCGGCTGAATACTTGGCTAACTAGGCCGATTTTCGCGCGTGTGGCAGGGACGAAAGAGCCGATTTGGGCCAGAATTGCGATCAGCGCGTTCTGGCGGAGATAGGTGGATTTACCGGCCATATTGGGGCCGGTCAGCAGGCTGATGGCGGCCCCGTCTTCGGCGGTCAGGGTGCAGTGGTTGGCGATGAACGGCTCTCCGGTTTTGGCGAGGGCAGCTTCGACAACAGGGTGACGGCCGCCTTCGATCTCGAAGCTGCGATCCTCGGTCATGTCGGGCTGGACCCAATCGCCTTCGCGGGCGCGGCGGGCGAGGGCGCTGGCGAGGTCGAGCTCGGCCAGGCCGCGGGCAGCGTCGCCGATCTTGTCCTGTTGGTCGAGGATCGCATCGCGGAGAGAAGCAAAGAGGGCACGCTCAATCTCAAGCGCGCGGTTGCCGGCGTTGAGGATCTTGGTCTCGAGTTCCGAGAGCTCAACGGTTGTGAAGCGGACGGCGTTTGCGGTGGTCTGGCGGTGGATGAACCGTTCGCTGAGCGGCGGGTTCAGCATTTTTTCGGCGTGAGTGGCCGTAGTTTCGATGAAATAGCCGAGGACATTGTTGTGCTTGATCTTGAGGCTCTGGACGCCGGTTGCCTCGGCGTAGTCCGTCTGCATTCCGGCGATCACGCCTCGTCCTTCGTCGCGGAGTTTGCGCGCTTCATCCAACTCCTCGTGGTAGCCAGGCGCGATCAACCCACCGTCGCGGAGTTGTACGGGCGGTTCGGCGACGAGCGCGTCGTCCAACAGGCTGATGAGTTGGTCGTGGCCGGTGAGGGTGTCGGTGGCATCGGCAAGCAGCGTCGGCAGATCGATGGATTCAAGACGTTTCTGCAAATGGTCCGCGCCGGTCAAGCCGTCGCGGATAGCAGCCAGATCGCGCGGGCCGCCGCGGTCGAGCGCAAGGCGGGATAGGGCGCGGTCTAGGTCTGGTGTACGGCGGAGTTCAGCCTCTAATTCGTCCCTAACAAGCGTATCCGAGACGCAGAACGCAACGGCACTGTGCCGCGCGCGGATTGTATCGAGGTCGGTGGAAGGGCCGGTGAGACGGCGTTCGAGCAGGCGAGCGCCACCGGCGGTCAGGGTGCGGTCGAGCACCGAGAGGAGCGAATTCGCGCGGCCGCCAGAGAGAGCATGGGTGAGTTCGAGATTGCGCCGCGTGGCGGTGTCGAGTTGCAGGAGGCGGTCGGCTTTTTGCTGACGCGGGGCGCGAAGGAGGGGAAGCGCGCCTTTTTGGGTCAGGTCGAGATAGTCAATGAGCGCGCCCATCGCGCTGAGCTCCGGGCGGGCGAATGTGCCGAATCCTTCGAGGGTGGAGACGTTGAACAGCGCGGTCAGACGCTTTTCGGCGGAGGCGCTGTCGAAGGAGCCGGGCGAAAGCGGCGTGACGGCGGCGCTCAGTTCGATCATCGCGTCTTGGCGGGCGACCTCCAATCCATCAGAAACCAGCACCTCCTTTGGAGAAAGCCGTGCGATTTCGGGGCCAAGACGCACCGGCGGGCAGGGCATCACGCGGAAATCGCCAGTGGAGATGTCGCACCATGCCAGCGCGCCATCACCGCGCACTTCGGCATAAGCGGCAAGGTAGTTATGACGCCGGGCTTCGAGCAGCGTGTCTTCGGTCAACGTGCCTGGGGTGACGACACGAACCACATCGCGCTTCACGACGGACTTGGAGCCGCGCTTTTTCGCCTCTTCCGGGCTTTCCATCTGTTCGCCGATCGCGACGCGGAAGCCCTTGCGGATCAGGGTCAAAAGGTAGGATTCGGCACTATGCGCGGGCACACCGCACATGGGGATATCATCGCCGTCATGCTTGCCGCGTTTGGTCAGGGCAATGTCCAACGCCTCGGCCGCAGCGACGGCGTCGTCAAAGAACATCTCGTAGAAATCGCCCATGCGATAGAACAGGATCGCATCCGGGTGCTGCGCCTTGATCTCAAGATATTGCGCCATCATCGGCGTGACTTGCGCGTTCATATCCGCACCCCCTGGACGCGAGATCTACGCAAGGAAACAGCGGGTTTGAAGCGCAATCGGTTGCGAAATCGCGCAAGGGCGCGCTATGCCGGTTGAGCACCGTCAGGAGAGGGCGAACATGGCCGACAAGCAAAAGATCACCCGCGAAGAGGCACTGGCCTATCACTTGGAGCCGAGCCCAGGGAAGATCGACATCAACGCGTCCACGCCGATGGCGACGCAGCGCGATCTGTCGCTCGCTTATTCGCCCGGAGTGGCGGTGCCGTGTGAGGTGATCGCCGAAAAACCCGAGACAGCGTACGACTACACGACCAAAGGCAACATGGTTGCCGTGATTTCCAACGGGACGGCGGTGTTGGGGCTTGGAAACCTCGGAGCGCTGGCGTCGAAGCCGGTGATGGAGGGGAAGTCGGTTCTGTTTAAACGGTTCGCGGACGTGAACTCGATTGATATCGAGCTGGATACCGAAGATGTGGATGAATTTGTCAACGCCGTGAAGCTGATGGGGCCGACCTTTGGCGGCATCAACCTTGAGGATATCAAGGCGCCCGAATGCTTCATGATCGAGCAGCAGCTGAAGGAGATCATGGACATTCCGGTGTTTCATGACGACCAGCACGGGACGGCGGTGATCTGTGCTGCGGGGCTGATCAATGCGCTGCACTTAAGCGGTAAGAAGATCGAGGATTGCAAGATCGTTCTGAACGGTGCGGGAGCGGCTGGGATTGCGTGTATTGAGCTGCTGAAAGCGATGGGTGCGCGGCACGAGAATTGCATCGTTTGTGACACGAAAGGTGTGATTTATCAGGGACGTACCGAGGGTATGAACCAGTGGAAATCTGGTCATGCTGTCGCCACTAAGCTGCGCACGCTCGAAGAGGCGATGGACGGGGCAGATGTGTTCCTTGGCGTCTCGGTGAAGGGGGCTGTGACGCCCGCGATGGTGCAAAGCATGGCCGACAATCCGGTGATCTTCGCCATGGCGAACCCGGACCCGGAGATTACACCCGAGGAAGCACAGGCGGTGCGCGCGGATGCGATCGTGGCGACGGGACGGTCGGATTATCCGAACCAGGTGAACAACGTGCTGGGCTTTCCTTACCTGTTCCGCGGCGCGCTGGATGTTCATGCGCGGGCGATCAATGACGAGATGAAGATCGCCTGTGCCCGCGCGCTGGCCGAACTGGCGCGAGAGGACGTGCCTGATGAAGTGGCGATGGCGTATGGGCGGAAGCTAAGCTTCGGAAGAGATTACATTATTCCAACGCCATTTGATCCGCGGCTGATCTATACGATCCCGCCAGCGGTGGCGCAGGCGGGGATGGATACGGGGGCTGCGCGGCGGCCGATTATTGATCTCGATGGCTACGCCAAAGATTTGCAGGCGCGGATGGATCCGACCTCCTCGATATTGCAGGGGGTTTATGCGCGGGCGAAGAATGCTCAGGCGCGGATGATTTTCGCCGAGGGCGATGACGTGCGCGTGCTGCGCGCGGCGGTGGCGTATCAGCGGCAGGGCCTGGGCAAGGCGCTTGTTGTGGGGCGCGACGCGGATGTGCGCGAGAAGCTGGAAGGTGCGGGCCTTGGCGATGCGGTGCGCGAGTTGGAAATCGTCAATGCGGCGAATACCCGGCACCTCGATACCTACAAGGATTTCCTTTACGAGCGGCTGCAAAGGAAGGGACACGATTCAAGCGACATTCACCGGCTTGCGGCGCGGGATCGGCATGTGTTCTCAAGCCTGATGCTGGCCCATGGGCACGGTGACGGGCTGGTGACGGGGGCCACGCGGAAGTCTGCGCAAGCGCTTGAGATGATTGGCAAAGTCTTTGATGTGAAGGCTGAGGATGGCGCCGTGGGTGTCACCGCCTTGCTGCACAAAGGGCGCATCGTTTTGATAGGCGATACGCTGGTCCATGAATGGCCGAGCGATGAGGATTTGGCCTTGATTGCGGAGCGTGGCGCGGCGGTTGCGCGTGGGCTGGGGCTGGAGCCTCGGGTCGCGTTTGTGAGCTTTTCGACGTTTGGATATCCGGTGTCGGAACGGGCGGAAAAGATGCATCACGCGCCCAAGGTTCTGGACGCGAAGGGTGTGGATTTCGAGTATGAGGGCGAGATGACGGTGGACGTGGCGCTGAACCCGGCGACGCGGGAGCAGTATCCGTTCAACCGCCTTTCAGGGCCTGCGAATATCCTTGTGGTGCCTGCGCGACACTCGGCTTCCATCAGTGTGAAGCTGATGCAGGAGATGGCGGGGGCGACGGTGATTGGGCCGATTTTGACAGGTCTGGATCGGCCGGTTCAGATCGCGTCGACGGTGAGCACGGCGAACGATATTCTGAATATGGCGGTGATGGCGGCGTGTGAGATTGGGCGGGTCTGAAAGACCGATATCGCTGTAATGAACCTGTAGTGAATCTGTAGTTTTTTTGTAGTTACCAAGATGTGGTGGGGTGTGAAGCGATTGGCACAACAAAAAGCCCCCGACCGCAAGCGGTGGGGGCTTGTCAATGCGTGCCGGGTCCCAGGCCAGGGCCCGGTCTACGGTCAGTCCTTGATCGAATCCCAGAAGGTTTTGACCTTGTCGAAGAAACCCGATGCATTCGGATTGTTCGATTTAGCGAGGCTTTCGTCGAGCTGTCTGAGCAGGTCCCTTTGTTCGCTGGTGAGGTTTACCGGCGTTTCGATCTGCAACTCAATATACATGTCGCCTACGCCCGGGCCGCGCAGAGCAGGCATGCCCTTGCTGCGCAAGCGCATCTGACGCCCGGATTGGGACCCTTCGGGAACCTTCACGCGGGACCGGCCACCGTCAATTGTGGGCACCTCGATCTCACCACCCAAAGCTGCGGAGACCATGGAGACCGGGACGCGGCAGAACAGATCCATCCCGTCGCGCTGGAAGAGCGGGTGATCGGCCACCTCGACAAAGATGTAGAGGTCGCCTTGCGGACCGCCGCGTAGACCGGCTTCACCTTCGCCGGACAGGCGTATGCGAGTGCCGGTTTCAACACCGGCGGGGATGTTCACACTAAGCGCACGTTCTTTCTCGGTCCGACCCGCGCCGCCGCAGGTGCGGCAGGGGTTTTTCACGATCTGGCCCATGCCGGAGCATGTCGGACAGGTGCGTTCAACCGTGAAGAAGCCTTGCTGCGCGCGAACCTTTCCCATGCCGGAACATGTCGGACAGGTTGTGGGCTCGGCCCCAGCCTCGGACCCCGTGCCATCGCAGCTGTCGCAGGCGACTGAGGCGGGAACGGTGATTTGTTTGGTGAGGCCTGAATGCGCCTCTTCCAGCGAGATTTTCAGGTTGTAGCGCAGATCGGACCCGCGCGAGGCGCGGTTGCGGCCAGCGCCGGGGCGTCCGCGTTGGCCGCCCATGAAATCGCCGAACAGATCTTCGAACACGTCCGAGAAGGCAGAGGCGAAATCGCCCTGCCCGCCTGCATTTGCCCGCGGGCCGCCGCCCATCCCACCGTCGAACGCCGCATGACCAAAGCGGTCATAGGCCGCTTTCTTGTCGGCATCCTTCAGGACGTCATAGGCTTCGTTCGCTTCCTTGAACTGAGCTTCTGCGTCAGGATTATCGGCGTTGCGGTCGGGGTGAAGCTCTTTCGCTTTTTTGCGATAGGCTTTCTTGATCTCGTCCGCACCGGCGCCTTTGGCGACGCCAAGCACTTCGTAATAATCGCGTTTTGCCATGAGTTTCCCTTTCGGAAATACATGGGCCGGCCAGGGACATCCCCAGCCGGCCGCATGGGGTCAAATCGCGATCAGCCGCGGTTGCGGTCGTCGTCGTTCAGATCTTCGAAGTCGGCATCGACGATGTCTTCATCGACACCGCGCTGCTCGTCTTCATCCTCAGCCTCGTCGGAGGACGCTTCCGCTTTCTCCTGCTCGGCCTTGTAGATGGCTTCGCCCAGACGCATGGCCGCTTCGGTCACGTTCTGGATGCCGCCTTTGATCTTGGCCGCATCCTCGGAGTCGAGGGTTTCTTTCAGAGCGTTGATCGCCAGCTCGATCGCTTCGATTGTCGAGGCGTCGACCTTATCGCCATGCTCTTCCATCGACTTTTCGGTGCCGTGGATCAGGCTTTCGGCCTGGTTCAGCGTTTCCACCAGATCGCGGCGATCCTTGTCGGCCTCGGCATTTTCCTCGGCTTCGCGGACCATGTTTTCGATATCCTCATCGCTGAGACCACCGGAGGCCTGGATCGTGATCTGCTGTTCCTTGCCGGTGCCCTTATCCTTGGCGCCGACCGACACGATGCCGTTGGCGTCGATGTCGAAGGTTACTTCGATCTGTGGCACGCCGCGCGGGGCAGGCGGGATGTTTTCAAGGTTGAACTGGCCGAGCATCTTGTTGTCAGCGGCCATCTCACGCTCACCCTGGAACACGCGGATCGTCACGGCGTTCTGGTTGTCTTCCGCGGTGGAGAATATCTGCGACTTCTTGGTCGGGATCGTCGTGTTGCGGTCGATCAGACGGGTGAAGACACCACCGAGCGTTTCAATGCCGAGCGACAGGGGCGTGACGTCGAGAAGGACCACGTCCTTCACATCACCTTGCAGAACACCGGCCTGAACGGCGGCGCCCATGGCGACGACTTCGTCGGGGTTCACACCCTTATGGGGTTCCTTGCCGAAGAAGTTGGTCACTTCCTCGATCACCTTGGGCATACGGGTCATGCCGCCAACGAGGACGACTTCGTCGATCTCACCTTTGGACAGGCCCGCGTCCTTGAGCGCTGCGGCGCAGGGCTTGAGGGATGCCTTGATCAGGTCCGACACAAGGCTTTCCAGCTTGGCACGGGTCAGCTTCATGACCATGTGAAGCGGCTGGCCGTTCGAACCCATGGAGATGAACGGTTGGTTGATCTCGGTCTGGGTGGAGGACGACAGTTCGATCTTCGCCTTTTCCGCCGCTTCCTTCAGGCGCTGGAGCGCCATCTTGTCTTGCGTCAGGTCGGTGCCGTGTTCCTTTTTGAACTCATCCGCAAGGTAGTTCACGATGCGCATGTCGAAGTCTTCACCACCCAAGAACGTGTCGCCGTTGGTGGATTTCACTTCGAACAGGCCGTCGTCGATCTCCAGGATGGTCACGTCAAACGTGCCGCCACCAAGGTCATAGACAGCGATGGTTTTGGTTTCCTGTTTGTCGAGGCCATAGGCGAGCGCAGCGGCTGTCGGTTCGTTGATGATGCGGAGCACTTCGAGGCCCGCGATCTTGCCCGCGTCTTTCGTGGCCTGACGCTGGGCGTCGTTGAAGTAGGCGGGGACGGTGATGACCGCTTGGGTCACATCTTCGCCAAGATAGCTTTCCGCCGTCTCTTTCATCTTTTGCAGGATGAAGGCCGAGATTTGGGAGGGGCTGTATTTGTCGCCCTTCGCCTCAACCCAAGCGTCGCCATTGCCGCCGTCGACAACGTTGAACGGCAGGTTCTTCTTGTCCTTTTCCAGATGTTCGTCATCGATCCGGCGACCGATCAGGCGCTTGACGCCGAAGATGGTGTTTTCCGGGTTGGTGACGGCCTGGCGCTTGGCGGCTTGGCCGGCGAGGCGTTCATCATCCGTGAAGGCAACGATAGAGGGCGTGGTGCGTGCGCCTTCGGAATTTTCAATCACGCGCGGCTGCGAGCCGTCCATAATTGCCACGCAGGAGTTGGTTGTACCGAGGTCGATACCGATAACTTTGGCCATGTGTCATGTCCCTTTCTTAAAGCGAACAGGCGGGAGCGGGTCCGACCCTGCGGCCCCCGTGCCGCCATTGCCAATGACTAGAGTGAGCACCAGAGTGCCCGTGTGAGTTCGGGGGGTATATAAGTAGCGGGTTTTGGGGCTGCAAGCGGTCCGGTTCGCATGAATCGGAGGGAATCGCGGGGAAATTGCGATGATTGTCGATGTTGGTGGGATTAAGGTGCATCAGGGGGCGCTGGATGCAGGGCAGCAGGCCGAGTTGGTCGAGCAGGTTCGCCGCGTTGTGCGTGCAGCCCCGTTGTTCCGACCCGAGACCAAACGAGGCGGCAAGATGTCGGTTCGGATGACCTCGGCCGGGCGGTATGGCTGGATTTCGGACAGGGCTGGATACCGGTACGAGCGGACGCATCCCGATGGGCCGGAATGGCCGCCGATCCCGGCGATTGCCAAAGATATCTGGCGGGATGTGTCGGGGGTGTCGTGCGACCCGCAATCCTGTCTGATCAACTTCTATGATGCCGATGCAAAGATGGGCATGCATCAGGATCGGGACGAGGCGAATTTCGAGATGCCGGTTGTCTCGATCTCCCTTGGCGATGACGCCCTGTTCCGCGTGGGCGGGCCTGAGCGCGGCGGCAAAACGCAGTCGATCTGGTTGAGCTCGGGCGACGTCGCCGTGATGGGTGGAGAGGCGCGGCTCAACTATCACGGGATTGATCGGCTGCGGACCGGGTCATCGACGCTGTTGCCGCATGGTGGGCGGATCAACCTGACGCTGCGGGTCGTAGATTAGGGCCTATCGTTTTGCGCCCCAGCTCGCCGAGGCGTGCTGGCGTGTATAATGCTCAAGCATCATTCCGAACAACAAGAAGACCAGCGAAATGAAGAATGGATATTCCCAATTCGTGTTGTGCGGGATGTAGTTTACAAAGATGTGCCCGCGGGCCTGATCAATGATGTGGAACAGCGGGTTCCATGTGAAGACCGGCAGCATCATCGCAGGCATGGCATTGGCCACGAACATCTTGCCCGAAAAGATCATATTTGCCCGGATATAGACCATCGATAAAATGTTGATGATATCCGGGAACCAGATCTTCAGCCCCATGAAGATAATTCCAAGCACCACGCCAGAGAACCACGACAGGGCGAACATCCCCAAAGCGCCGGGCCAATAATGAAATTCAACCGGTTCGATCAGCGTGTGGATCATCAGTAGGATGCAAAGCAGCGCCACGAATTGCGTGTAGAGCACGGACATCGCGGACGACGTGATCGACACGAGCGTATTCATTGGCGCGTGCTGCATCATATCCGATGTCGGACCCTCGGCCCCCATGACCTGCCGCAGTGTCTGGATATGGGTCAGGTAGATGAAGATACCTGACATAAGGTAGAGCAGGTAGTTTCCCCGGATCGCGATGGTGCGCCCGCCCAGCAAGCTGAACATGAAGTAGAAGGCCGCAATGAACAGCAGGCTTTGAACAACCGAAAGGGCGATCGCCAGGATGGCGTTGCCGTGGTTTTTGCGCACTTTCCGGACGGATGCGTGAAACGTCACCTCAAAGAAATTGAGGATGAGGCCAAGCATGGACGTGGTGTTGCGTGTGCTCTCAAACATCTGTGGTCCTTGCCTGCCGATAGGGGGCCGGATTGTTCTGTCGTTCGCGCCGCCAAAGGCGATGCTTGCCGTTCCCACCTGTGCAGACGATAACGCAGGAGGTGTTAATTTTCAATTCAACCGCAAGTGAGGCGTGATGGATCACCAAAAACTTGTTGCCGTGATGCGCGCCGCCGCGTTGGAAGCGGGCGATGTGATCATGCAGGTCTACGAGGCCGATGATTTCGATGTGAAGGTTAAATCCGACGACAGCCCTGTCACGGAGGCAGACGAAAAGGCAGATGCCGTAATCTCCCGCCATTTGCGGGCCGCCTTTCCGGACGTCGCTTTGGTCACTGAAGAGCAGGCCGATAGTCACGATCTGAGTGCCGCGCAGTTTCTGATCGTCGATCCGCTGGATGGCACCAAAGAGTTCATCAAGCGACGTGGCGATTTCACTGTGAACATTGCATTGGTCGAAAATGGCGTGCCTGTGCGCGGGATCGTCTATGCCCCCGCCAAGGGTCGCCTTTTCTACACGGATGCGAATGGCGTGAGCGTTGAGGAGCAGGGCCTTTTCGACCCTAACGCGCCGGGTCGCGTCGAACAGATGGCGGTTGCCGACCCGGATAACGGAGCGCTGCGCGTGGTTGCATCGAAATCGCACCGAGATCAGGCGACGGATGATTACATCAACAAATACGCCCATGCAGATATGAAATCTGCGGGCTCTTCGTTGAAGTTCTGTCTCGTGGCGACGGGCGAGGCTGACATCTACCCGCGCCTGGGCCGGACCATGGAATGGGATACGGCGGCGGGGGATGCGGTGCTGCGTGGGGCTGGTGGCAAGATGGTTCGGTTCGAGGATCACGCGACGTTTGATTATGGCAAGGACGGCTTCGCCAATGGCTTCTTCATCGCCTATGCGCCGGGGGTGGAGTTGAAGCAGCCGTGACGGTCGCCTGCGTTATTCCGGCCCGCTATGCCTCCACCCGCTATCCCGGCAAACCGCTGGCAATGTTGCGCGGGGCGACGGGTGAGGCGCGAAGCCTGATCGAACGCTCCTGGCGCGCGGCGCAGGGCGTGGCGGGGCTGGATGCGGTTTACGTGGCCACGGATGATGAGCGGATCGCGGATGCGGCGCGTGCGTTTGGGGCGGAGATTTTGATGACCTCATCCGAGGCCCGCAACGGGACAGAGCGCTGCGCCGAGGCGCTGGAGATCCTGGGTGACGTGGAGATGGTGGTGAACCTGCAAGGCGATGCACCTCTGACCCCGCATTGGTTTCTGGAAGAATTGATTGCGGGATTGCGGGCGGACAGTCAGGCCGCTTTGGCAACACCGATCCTGCGCTGCGATGGAGAGACCTTAGCTGCGTTGAAAGCGGATCGCGCCGCCGGGCGTGTCGGCGGGACGACGGCGGTAGCCGACAGCAAGCGACGCGCGCTCTACTTTTCCAAGGAAGTCGTGCCGTTCACGGCGGAGGATTATGCGCCCGCCGCGGATACGTCGGTGTTCCACCATGTCGGCGTCTACGCGTACCGGCCTTGGGCTTTGAGGGCTTACCCACATTGGCCGATTGGCCCGTTAGAGACGCTTGAGGGGTTGGAGCAGCTGCGATTCCTGGAGGCCGGGCATCCGGTTTTGTGCGTTGAAGTCGAAGCGCGTGGGTCCAAATTCTGGGAGCTGAACAATCCCGAGGACATCCCCCGGATCGAGGCGATGATGGCCGAGATGGGGACGGTGTGACGCCCGCCGACCTGAGCGTAGTTGTTGTCAGCGCCGGGCGGCCGGAGGCTTTGCATCGATGTCTGCTTGGGTTGAGCCAGTTACGCCATGCCGGGTGCGAGGTGGTTGTTGTGGCTGATGGGGCCGGGCAGCAGGCGGTCAGAGGCTTCGCCGATCGCATCAAGCTGCTGTCCCAGGGTGCCCCGAACATCTCAGCCGCGCGGAACGCGGGGATCGAGGCCGCCGCTGGGGGGATCATTGCGTTTATTGATGACGATGCGGTGCCGGAGCCGACATGGGCCGATGCGCTGCTGGAGGCCTTTGCCGACCCGGATCTTGCAGCCGCAACGGGGCCAGTTCTTGGGCGCAACGGGATTTCCATGCAATGGGGTCCGATGGCTGTGAACGGGCTGGGGCAGGATTTGATAACCGGGCCTGACAGGCCGTTTAGGGACGGTTGTGTGCGGAAATTACAGGGCACGAATATGGCCTTTCGCCGTGATGTGTTCGAAAGCCTCGGCGGCTTTGATGAAGCGATGCACTTCTACCTCGATGACACGGACATGGCCGTGCGTGTCGGGCGTGCAGGGCTGCGGACGGAATGGGTCGCAGGTGCGGTGGTGCATCATGGCTATCAGGCGAGTGCACGGCGGACCGACGATCGGGTCCCGTTGAGCCTGTTTGATATCGGGGCATCGACCAGCGTGTTTTTGGCAAAACACGGCCGTGGCGGTGATGTGACTGCTGCGGTTCGCGATATGGAGGCGGCGCAGAGTAGTCGCTTGCTGGCACTGGCCCGGCGAAAGAAGCTGGACGCTGCCAAAATGCGGGGCTTGATGGAGGGTCTGCGGGACGGCCTTGCCGAAGGGAAGGCGCGTTCGAGTGACGCTCCCAAACCAGCCGAACCATCGCAGGATTTTCTGCCCTTTGTTGATGTTGATCCGCCGACACCCGTTGTCTTATCCGGCCGGCCCTTTCAACGTATGGCGCTGCACCGGGAGGCGGCGCGTCTCGTGAACGAGGGCCAGCCCGTGAGCCTGTTCATTTTTGAGCCCACCCCCAGAAAGCACAAAATACAGTTCACCAATGGCGGTTGGTGGGAGCAATATGGCGGGCTTTTTGGCCCAGCTGACCGCCGTGAACCCCGGTTTCAGATGCATTCCTTCCGGGCCCGCCGGGCCCGCGAAGTCCGTCGCATTTCTGCCACGCGCGGTATACCGCTGGAGGGGGACACGAATTGATGATTTCCCACTTCATGATCTTTCGTTAAGCTTTAAGGCATAACAAGAAAGCTGCGCGCACTGCGAAAACCGGGCGACGCAAGAAGAGGCAAGGCATGAAGAAGAAAGTAACCAAGGCGATCTTTCCGGTCGCGGGTCTTGGGACCCGTTTCCTTCCGGCTACCAAGTCGATCCCGAAAGAGATCATGACATTGGTTGACCGCCCCCTGATCCAGTACGCCATCGACGAAGCGCGTGCGGCAGGTATTAAAGAGTTCATCTTCGTAACGAGTCGCGGCAAATCGGCGTTGGAAGATTATTTCGACCATTCGCCCGAGCTGGAAAATACCCTTCGCAAAAAGGGCAAAACTGACATGTTGGATCAGCTGAAAAGCACCAACATGGACAGTGGCGCAATCGCGTATATCCGCCAGCACAAGGCGCTTGGCTTGGGCCATGCCGTCTGGTGTGCGCGTCGCTTGCTGTCGAACGAACCCTTTGCAGTCATCCTACCCGATGATGTGATCGCGGCTGAAACGCCGTGCCTGCAGCAGATGGTCGAAGCGCATGCGGAAATCGGCGGCAACATGGTCGCCGCGATGGAAGTGCCTGACGACAAAACCTCAGCCTACGGTGTTCTGGACATCAAGGAAGACATGGGCTCCGTCGTGTCGGTGAAGGGCATGGTTGAAAAGCCTGATGCGGACAAGGCGCCCTCAAACCTGGCTGTAATTGGCCGCTATATTCTGACGCCTGACGTTATGGGCCATTTGAACCGGATCAAGACCGGGGCTGGCGGCGAAGTGCAGCTGACGGATGCCATCGCGCAGGAAATCACCAGCGCCGACAACGTCTATGGCTTCCGGTTCAAGGGCCAGCGGTTTGATTGCGGATCGAAAGCAGGTTTCCTGCAAGCGACCGTCGCCTTTGGCTTGGCCCGCGAAGATCTGCGGGACGAATTCCAGAGCTATCTGGGCGACATGATGTCGGTCCGGAGCGCGGCGCAATAGCCTGAGCGTGGCAATGGGTGCGCTGTCCCAAATCCCGGCCCTCTGGCTGGACGTGACACGCACCCTGACGCGCCTTGGCAGACGGGCGCCAACGGGCATTGACCGGGTTGAACTGGAATACCTGAAAGCCTTTCTGGACGCCGGGTGTGACCGCTTCCTGTGCCGCACAACGCGCGGCTATCTGCTGTTGGACAAGGCAGGCGGGCGTTTGATGCTTGACCTGGCGGAGGAGCGGCGACCTTTGGGCCGTGCCGATCTGCTGTCGCGGCTGACCCTTCGGGGAAAGCGACCGCGTCACATGGCAGAGGCAACGTTGCGCAGTTTTGCCATTGATAGATGTAGGCCAACTGCGCTGCCGGCACTACTGGCCCGCGCCGCACCACAGGGCTGGACCTACGTGAATGTCGGCCATTCGAATTTGTCCAAGGCGACTTTGTCAGCCTTCGGAGCGCGTGAGCGCAGTGTGGTCATGATCCATGACCTGATCCCGATCACCCATCCCGATCTTGTGGCCGATGATCAGCCTGCGAATTTCGCGGGGCGCGTTGACCGGGTTCGCCGGTTCGCGAGCCATGTGATTGCGAATTCTCATGCGACGGGCGAAGCGTTGGACCTGCATTGGCACGGCGCAGAAAGACGGCCTGAAACGGTCGTGGCCCATCTGGGCGTCCCGGTGTTGGAGCGTATCGCAGGTGACCGGGACCCGCTGCATTTCGTGATGTTGGGAACGATTGAGCCGCGGAAAAACCATGCGCTGATGCTGGATGCGTGGGACGCATTGGCAGAGGATGTGCCTGCGAGTGGCATGCCGCACCTCCATATCATTGGACATACAGGCTGGAAGGTGGAGGGGCTGATGGCGCGTTTGAACGCGCACCCGATGCTTGGCCAATCCATCCACGTGCACGGCCCGCTGCCGGACGCGGATGTGCGCGGGCACCTGTCAAAGGCGTCTGCGCTGCTCTTTCCGTCGATGACCGAGGGGTTCGGCCTTCCCCCGCTGGAGGCTGCCATGGTTGGGGCGACGCCGATCTGTTCTGACCTGCCCGTGTTCCGGGAAACCCTTGGTGATTGTGCCGTTTACGTAAACAATCCAACGGCGTATCAGTGGAAAGAAACGATTAAGCAACTCATTGATGGTAAAATCACACGGCCTGACCTGAGAAAAGTCAGGTGCCCGACATGGCAGGAGCATTTTGAGATCGTGGCAGACGCTGTCATCACAACGGATCACGCAGGGCGCCGATGAAGGCTGTCCGGCGATATGGTTTGCGCCTTGAGCGTAAGCGATTCCTTGTGCGAGCCTGGCGTAAATCCCGCGGTTTGGAGGAGATCGCCAACCGCACGGATGCGATCCGTGAGCGGGAATTGCTGTGCTTTGTCACCCTTCGGAACGAACGGATCCGCCTTCCCTACTTCCTGAAATACTATCGCGAGCGCGGCGTTTCGCATTTCCTCTTCGTGGACAATGACAGCGGCGATGGCACGCGCGAATACCTGATGGAGCAACCGGATTGCTCGGTCTGGTGGACGGACGAGAGTTACAAGAGATCCCGGTTCGGCATGGATTGGATCAACCGCCTGTTGCGCCTTTACGGTCACGACCATTGGTGCCTGACGGTCGATCCGGATGAGTTTCTTGTCTACCCGTTCTCGGACACACGTCCGATCCCGGCGCTGACGGATTGGTTGCAGGCCTCGTCCATCAAGTCCTTTGGCGCGATGCTATTGGACATGTATCCGAAAGGGCCGATCACCGCGCAGCCCTATGCGGAGGGTCAGAACCCGTTCGACATCGCCTGCTGGTTTGACGCCGGCAATTATTCGATCGAGCGGAATTGGGAATACGGCAATCTGTGGATTCAGGGCGGGCCACGGGCGCGTGCCTTTTTTCAGGACAATCCCGAACGGGCCCCGGCGCTGAACAAGACGCCGCTTGTGCATTGGCAGAAGCATTACACCTATGCGTCGTCCACCCACATGCTGCTGCCGCGCGGGCTCAACCTTGTGTACGACGAATGGGGGGTGAGAAGGCCTCGGGCGTGCTGCTGCACGCAAAGTTTCTGGATACGTTCACGAAGAAGGCCGCGGAGGAATTGGAGCGGCGCGAGCATTATGCGGCTTCGGCTGAATACAAGGCTTATGCGGAGGGTCTGCGCGAGAACCCCGATTTCTGGACCAAATGGTCCGAGAAATACATCAACTGGCGCCAGCTTGAGATCCTCGGCCTGATGTCCAAGGGGAACTGGGCATGAGCACGCTTGGCTTTGTTATGATGTGCCATACGGCCTTTGATCGCGCGGCGCAGGTTGCGCGGCATTGGGCCGAACGGGATTGCCCGGTTGTGATCCATGTCGACAAGCGCGTGGGGCGGGCACAATTCGACTGGCTGAAGCAGGAAATGTCAGACCTTGAGAATGTGAAATTCTCGAAGCGGCATAAATGTGAGTGGGGCACGTGGAGCCTTGTGGCCGCCAGCCAGACCGCCAGCGAGCTGATGCTTGAGGCGTTTCCGGGTGTGCGGCACGTCTACCTTGCCTCCGGGTCCTGTCTGCCGCTGCGCCCGGTGGATGAGTTGCGCGCCTATCTGGCGGCGCGGCCGATGACCGACTTTATCGAGTCGGTCACGATCCGCGATGTGGATTGGACGATCGACGGGCTGAACACCGAACGGTTCCAGTTGCGGTTCCCCTTTTCGTGGAAGCGGCACCGGTTCCTGTTTGATCGGTATGTGGAGTTTCAGCGCCGCATCGGGTTCAAACGCAAGATCCCCGACGGCCTTGCGCCGCATTTGGGAAGCCAGTGGTGGTGTCTGTCGCGGCAGACGCTGAGCGCGATTTTGCAGGACCCCAAGCGGCGGGAATTCGACCGGTACTTCAAGTTGGTCTGGATCCCTGACGAAAGCTATTGGCAGACCTTGGTGCGAAACTATTCGCGCAACATCGAAAGCCGTTCGCTGACGCTGTCGAAGTTCGATTTCCAGGGCAAGCCGCATGTGTTCTACGACGACCACCTGCATCTTTTGCGGCGGTCTGATTGCTTTGTGGCGCGGAAAATCTGGCACCGGGCGGATCGGCTTTATCAATCGTTTCTGGACGATTCCGGCGCGGATGTTCGTCGGTCAGAACCCACGCCGGGCAAGATCGACCGCGTCTTTGCCAAAGCACTTGAGCGACGCACGCAGGGCCGGGCCGGGCTTTACATGCAAAGTCGCTACCCCAACAGTGAATGGGAAAACGGCAAGACGGCCGCGCCCTATTCCGTCTTTCAGGGCTTTAATGATCTGTTCCTTGATTTTGAGCCGTGGCTGTCGCGCCGGCTTGGCGCATCGGTGCATGGCAACCTGTTTGATCTGAAGCGTGCCCGGTTTGCGGGCGATGCCGAGACCTATGCCGGATGCCTTTCGGCTGCGCCGGAATTGCGGGATTATAACCCCGAACGGTTCCTGACCAACCTGATCTGGAACACACGGGGCGAGCGGCAGGTTTTCATGTTCGGTCCCCAGGACAATCAGCGGCCCGGTGCGTTCATGGCGGGCGACTCGAACGCGCAGATCAGCGTGATCACGGGCGGATGGGCGGTACGGTTGTTCACGGCCAACCGCAATTTCAGCGATATCCGGACCGAGGCCGCGCGCCTCCAGCGGCGCGAGGTGGAGTTCGTCAACACGCTGCGCCATGTGCGCAGCCGGGCCGAAATCCGCATCTGGTCGCTGGCGGAGTTTCTGGAAGAGCCGATGGAAAACCTGCAACGCATCCTTGATGCGATGGAGGGCGCGCAAGCCAGCCGGTTGACCGAGGCGCCGCGCATGGCTGACCTGAGCGGCCTGCCGAAATTCCTGCAGAATCTGAAAAACCAGGGGATGAACCCATTTGCCGTGGGCGATTTCCCGCAAGAGGGTGTGGCGCCGCTGCCAGCCGGTGCCGACAATCGCCCCTACCTTGTGAGGTAAGACATGGCCCGTAAATACGACGCCTTCGTTTTGTTCGCCGAGATGCGAACCGGGTCGAATTACCTGGAAGACTCGCTGAACAATTTCGAAAGCATCGATTGTCTGGGGGAGGTCTATAACCCGACCTTCCTGGGCCATCACAACACGTTCGAGATGCACGGCTATGACATGGACCGGCGCGAGCTTGATCCGTTGGGGTTGTTGGAGGCGATCATCGAAAATGCAGGCGATGCGCTGCCCGGGTTCCGATTGTTTCATGACCATGATGATCGTGTGGTTGAGCGTGTCCTGCCCGACCCGAGGATTGCGAAGGTGATCCTGACGCGCAATCCGCTCGATTCCTATGTCAGTCGCAAGATCGCGAGCGCCACGGGGCAGTGGCGTTTGACCGACCTGAAGCATGCCAAGACAGCAAAGGTGCGGTTCGATGCGCCAGAGTTTCGGGACCTTGTCGATACCTTGGGCGGATTTCAGGAACATCTGCGGCGCGGCCTTCAGCGAACGGGTCAGGTGGCATTCCACATCCGGTACGAGGATATTAATGATGCGGACGTTCTGAACGGCTTGGCGGCCTTTCTGGGCTCGGACGAGCGGGTCGAAGCGACGTCAAAAAAGCTCAAGAAGCAGAACCCGAGCCCGCTGCGCGACAAGGTTGAGAATTACGATGAAATGGTCGCGGCTCTGGCCGATCTGGATCGCTTCGGATTGGAACGGTCGCCTGAATTGGAGCCCGAGCGTGCCGCGCAGGTGCCGAACTTTGTGGCGCATCCGACCAAGGGCCTCTTGTTCTGTCCCATCAAGGGAGGGCCGGAAAATGCCGTGCTCGACTGGATGGGAAAGATCGACGATGTCGGCCGCGATACGCTGATCCGCAAGATGAGTCAGAAACAGTTGCGCCAGTGGATGAAAGACCATCCCGGGTTCCGCAGTTTCAGTGTTCTGCGCCACCCGGTCGCGCGGGCATATTGCACGTTCAACCGGTTCATCCTGCCCGATGATCGCCCGATGTATTCCGACCCGCGCAAGATCCTTCGGCAGCGCTACAAGGTGCCGATCCCGGGCAAAGCCCTCGGCGAGAATTGGACCGAAGAGGAGCAGAAGGCCGCGTTCATCGGATTCATAGGCTTTTTGAAGGGCAATCTGAACGGGCAGACGAGCGTGCGCGTTGATCAAGCCTGGGCCAGCCAGATGGCGATCTTGCAGGGTATTTCACAGGTCATGGTTCCGCAGGCGGTTATCCACGAACATCAGATGAAAGACGCGCTGCCCGCCTTGGCGTTTGAGGTTGGCGTTGAAGAGGTGCCTGAGGTTGTGGGCGAAGCCATGCCCGGGGCATTTCCGTTGAAGGCCGTTTATGACGGCAAGATCGAACAGGTGCTGATCGACACGTACAGGCGCGACTATGTCGGGTTCGGCTTCAAGCGCTGGAACAAGTCCTAGGCGGCTTTGGTCGCCTCAGATTCGGTCATCAACGCGTAGAGCGCTGCTGGATCAGCGTTGGCCCGCAACTTCGCGCAAAGTTCCGCATCCCGCAGGGTTCGCGACACCAGGGCCAGGGCCTTGAGGTGATCCACGCCCGAGTCGATCGGAGCCATCAGGGCAAAAACAAGATCCACAGGCATCCGGTCCGCCGCATCGAAATCGATGGCGCGTTCGAGGCGGATGAACACACCGCTGACCCGGTCCAGACCCGGCAGGCGGGTATGGGGCAGTGCGATACCGTTGCCCACGCCCGTAGGGCCCAGGCTTTCGCGTTCCTGAAGGGATTCGAAGATGCGCGCCGCAGGGACGCCAACCGTCTGTTCAGCCAATTCGGAAATCGACTGAAGCAGGCGCTTTTTGCTGCTGACGTCACTGACAACTTTCACGGCTTGCGGTGCAAGCAATGTGGAGAGATCCATCTGTAAGCGTCCCCTCAGTCAACCGAGCGGTGCGGCTGACGTCTGATTCAATCGGTGGCGGGGTCGATCCAGCCTACATTGCCGTCATCGCGGCGGTAGACCACATTCACCCGGTCGTGTCCTTCGTTGCGGAACACCAGCAAGGGTGCGCCCGCGATTTCCATCTGCATCACGGCCTCGCCGACGGACAGGGATGGGATACTGGTTTCCATCTCGGCCACAATGATGGGCTGCAGGCTGTCGGGCTCAGACTCTTCATCCGTGCCCTCAGATGAGGCGAGGATATAGGAGGAGCCGCCGAAGACATCAATGGGCTGCGAACGTTCGCGGTGATGATCTTTTAAGCGACGTTTGTAGCGACGCAGCTGCTTTTCAAGCTTCTCTGCCGTGGTTTCGAACGCGGCATAGATTTCGTGGGCATGGCCCTTGGCGGATGCTGTCATGCCAGTCGACAGGTGGATGGTGGTTTCGCAGACGAATTCAGATCCGGACTTGGAAAAGATGACGGTCGCATCGGTCGGGCGTTCGGCATATTTCTCGGCGACACCGCCGAGATTGTCCTGAACGTGGGTTTGCAGGGCTTGGCCGATCTCGATTTGTTTTCCACTGATCTGATACCGCATGAAACCTCCGTTATTTGGGGATGGCCCGGGGATGTGCACGCGTGCACAAGCCGCCAAGGCTCTGATATTTATCGATTTCTCGAAAAGAGTGATCCTGAGTGCGCCGTAAAGCGCGAGGTCGGGATCGAGATGAAGCAAGTGCAACCATCCCCGCCATTTGGCGACGAGTCGCCCCCACCTGTCAACGAAAACCGGGTTAACCGATGCGGAAAGACTGCCCGAGATAGACGCGGCGGACGTTTTCGTCCTTCACCACTTCTTCGGCGGTGCCGGACATGATGATGCTGCCATCGTGCAGAATATAGGCGCGATCCACGATGGCGAGGGTTTCCTGCACGTTGTGGTCGGTGATCAGAACACCGATGCCGCGTGTCTTGAGCTCTCCCACCAGGGCGCGGATGTCACCCACGGCAATGGGATCGACCCCGGCAAAAGGTTCGTCCAACAGCACGTAGCGGGGATTTGACGCAAGGCAGCGCGCGATTTCCACGCGGCGACGCTCCCCGCCTGACAGGGACAGGGCGGGCGCGCGGCGGAGATGTTCGATGGTGAATTCGCTGAGAAGCTCCTCCAGCCGGTCGCGGCGTTTCTTGCGCTTTGGTTCGACGATTTCGAGGATCGCCATGATGTTGTCTTGCACGGACAGGCCACGAAAGATCGACATTTCCTGCGGCAGGTAGCCGACGCCCGCGCGGGCCCGGCGGTACATCGGGAACAGGGTCACATCCTGGCCGTCGATGGTCACGCGCCCGCCGTCGGGCGTGATCGAGGCCTGCGATGCAGTAGAAGCTGGTTGTCTTGCCCGACCCGTTCGGGCCCAGCAGGGCCACCACTTCGCCGCGGTTCAACTCCAGCGTGACGTCGCGGATGACGGGGCGCTTTCGGTAGCTTTTCCGAAGCTTTTCGACCCTGAGACCGGCTGATCCTTCTGTGACATCAAGCGGCATATCAATCGCCACCGCCCAGGACCGTGCGCACGCGGCCATCGACCGAGCCATTTCCGGTCTGCATGTTCACGACCATGCTGTCGCCGGCAATCGCCGTTGGCCCTTGTGTCACAAGCACATTGCCCGAAAGGGTCAGCAGGGATGACGCGACATCAAACCGGGCCTGGCCGCCTTCGGCGGCGTCGGCGCCGCGGGTGACGAGGACACCGCCAGTTGCAATCACCTCACGCACATCCTGGTTGCCGCCGTCGGTGGCATAGACGACGCGAACGGCGCCTGCGGACAAGCGCAGATCACCCTGCACGACAATGACATTGCCAGTGAAGACCGCCTCACCCGTTGCCTGATCAACGGTCAGCCCGTCGGCCGTGACCTCAATCGGTTCTCGCGCGTCATAGCTGACGCCGCCAAAGCCAATGTCGACTTGTGCGAAAGCTGGCCCGGACAGACAGAGGGCAAGGCCCAGAAGGGCAAAAAGACGCTGCATGAAAACCTCTTAACTCTCCGGGTCGTATAGCATCCGAACGGATCCAGTGAAACGAAGGATTGGCGCGCCGTCCACTTCCTCCATTTCCATGGCATCCGCAGTCAGGTCGAGGCCGGGGCCTGTGATGTGCACGGGTGTGGGTGCGCGAAGCCGAACCTCATCCAGCGCCATCAGGATCGTTTCGCTTTCCATCTGATAGCCACGCGAGGATTGTACGGCGACCCCATCCCGCAGCGAGGCAAACTGGCCGGCCATGTCGATATCGCCCAACGTGGCTTGCACGGTCATGACTTCGGAGATGCCCAGATCGACACGTCCGTCGATGGCTTGCGCGCGGATGCGGTCCGTTTGCCCACTTTCCGCCGTCATGGCCGCGGCGATCAGGATGATCTCCTGATCTTCGCCGACGATCCCGGCAAAGCGGGGCGCGGTGACGCGCTGTTCACGGGCGATCTGTTCCACGTCAACCTCGGCATATGGCAGGGCGGCGTCCGGATCGGGCGCACCTGAGAGCAGAAACAGGCTGGACAAAAGGGCAAGCGCGATCAGCGGCAGGGTGACTTTCACCCACATCACGGTTTTCGAATACAGATCGCTGCGCGCCAAGGCCGTGCCTCCTGCCGGTGCTGATCAGTGCGAGAAGATGTCGATCTCAGGCCACCCGGCTAGGTCGAGTTTCGCACGGGACGGCAAAAACTCAAAACACGCCTGCGCGATGTCCGCCCGCCCTTCGCGGGCCAGCATGATATCGAGCTTCTCCTTGACCTGATGAAGGTAAAGCACGTCGGAGGCGGCATAGGCTTGCTGCGCATCGGTCAGGGTATCGGCGCCCCAATCCGAGCTTTGCTGCTGTTTGGAGATGTCGACACTGAGCAATTCCTGCAACAGGTTCTTGAGGCCATGGCGGTCGGTATAGGTGCGCACGAGTTTGGACGCGATCTTGGTGCAGTAGACGGGTGCTGTCAGCGCGCCGAAGGCGTGGAACATGACCGCAATATCGAAGCGTCCGAAGTGGAACAGCTTGAGCGTGTCGGGATCGGTC
The DNA here is from genome assembly GCF_055693405.1 of Gymnodinialimonas sp. JB5-7. Lineage (NCBI taxonomy): Bacteria > Pseudomonadati > Pseudomonadota > Alphaproteobacteria > Rhodobacterales > Paracoccaceae > Gymnodinialimonas > Gymnodinialimonas sp. JB5-7. The sequence goes on along the minus strand of NZ_JBVFUX010000012.1, from coordinate 1,010,873 downwards.
AGCAGGCGTTCCAGGTTTGGCGCAGACGTCTGGCCCTTGGCGACCTGGATCAAGTGTGCGTTGCCGTCACCATCGGACAGTTGCACGACGCAAAGACGGTCGCGGTGGGGGTGCAGACCCATGGTTTCGCAATCGATCGCCACGATGGGACCCAGCGACAGGTCATCGGGCAGATCATTTTGGTAGAGATGGATGGTCATGGTCGCGGCCCCTCCGTCGGGAATTGGCAATCAGTGCGGCGGAAGGGGAGAGCGGCCTTTCGGGACGATTTTCGATGAAAATCACCCTACCGGCCCCTGACACTTTCTTCGAAAGTGCAGGTTGGTGCCCAGGAGAGGACTCGAACCTCCACGTCCATACAGACACCAGCACCTGAAGCTGGCGCGTCTACCAATTCCGCCACCTGGGCAGGTGTCGTGCTGGCGGCTGATATATCCGGCGGAAAGCGGCGTCAATAGTCCTGCTCGAAGAAGATGCCGATACTTGAGCTGCCATCGGACCCGACGCTGCCGCGCGCTGTGAAATTGGGCGTCAGGTCGATGTTCAGCGATAGGTCCGCGTCGCCTTCGGCGTTGATCGTGACATCGGTGTAAATGTTTTCGGAAAGGTAGCGCCCGGCGGTCACGGCGGCGTTGCCTTCGTCGTCGGTGGAAAGGTCCAGATCGTCGAGACCGAGGCCGTCGCGCAGCCCGGCGATGAAACCGGAATTGGTCGAGCCGCCCGCAAGCGATGTGGCCGCATCGGCCAGTTGCAGAAGCTGCAAGGGCGACAGGCCAGAGACGGAGCGACCGAAGAGGAGTTGGGCAAGCACCTCATCCTCAGGGAGGGACGGGTCGGACGTGAAGGTAATCTCAGGATTGGAGGCGGCGCCATCCACGCGAATGGTGATCTGATAGCCGGACGCGCGACTGACAGCGGCCAGGCGCAGGAACGGATCGAAGCTGCCCTGAAGGGTTGCCTGCCCTTCGACGAAATCCAGCCGTGTTCCAAGGATCGAAAGGCGCCCGCGGACCAGTTCGAACTGGCCGGTTGGGATCACGTTGGCGGTGGTGCCGAACAGGCGGATGGAGCCGCCGAATTCCGCATCGATACCGCGCCCGCGCAGGAAGATGCGACCGGGTGCCGTAATGCTGATGTCGAGTGCGGTTGTGGCGCTTCCCCCACCGGAGCTGCCTGCGCTGCTGCCGAGCAGGCCCGCGAAACGGCGCGTCAAACGCTCTTCCGGGGTTTCGCCGATATGGCGGATGTTCGGGATTGCGGCGCTGCCTGCAAGGCTGGCTTCGGGCACGCGAGATCTCAGATTCACCAAGCGTGATGTCGCCCGAGATGCGCGGGCCACGGGCCAAAGGCCCGCTGACCGAAAGATCGGCGCGGGCGATCTGGGCGTCATAAAGGGTGGGATCAACTATGCGCCCATTGGCGAGGAGTTACGTTGATTTGCCCATCTAGACCGGGGCTGGCGAGGTTGATGGAGCCCTGCGTGCTGAGTTGCCCGCCGGTGGACAGCGTGCCGTTCCCCGTCAGGCTCACTCGTCCACCGGAGATCTGGGCGTTGAGGCCGACATTCTCGACCGCAAGCGCATAAGTGGGCACGGCGATCCGGGCATTGCTGCTGGAGAGGCTGCCGCTGAGGGCGGGTAGGCCGGGTGTGCCTCGCATCGTCAGGTTGAAGCCAAGCGAGCCGCGGATTGAGCGGGGTTGGATGTACCGGTTTGCCAAGGCAAGCGGAGCCTGTCCATTCAGGCGCAGATCAACGGTGTTGCCGGGAAGGCCCACGCGGCCTTCGACATTGGCGTTCATGCCGCCGGGCCCGCCCAGATCGGCGTCCACTTGCCAAGGATCCTCGCCCTGGCGTGTCAGGATCGCATCGGCGCTGACCGGGCCCGAAAGTGCGTCGGTGAACAGGCCGACATTGGCGAGGCGCGCGTCAACATCGACCCGGCTGACAGTTGGGCTGACGCTGGCCTCACCCGTCAGGGTGAGTTCGGGGTTTCGGATGGAGAGGTTGGTCAGGCTCAGCACATCGCCGGTGCGATTGGCTGCCGCTGCGATCTGCGTTCGACCTGCCAGAAGTTGCGGCGGAACCCCATTTCCAATGTTCAAGTCTTGCGCGGATGCGGTGAGGTCGAGCGCGAAGTCACCGGATTCGGCATCGAACGTGCCCTGGGTGCTGGCCGCAATCTCGTTCGGGCCAGTGAGCGAGACGTCGATGTCAAACGGGGCTGTCCCCTGCCGCGCGACATCGGCGGAGATGGCGACGGGACCGGAAAGAATGTCGGTGAAGTAGCCGACCTCGCGCAACTCAAAATCGGCCGATGCCACCGTATCGCCCGATGTAAGGGCGGCGTCGCCGGTCAGATCAAGCTCGGCATTTTGCAGGCTGAGGCCGCGCAAGGTCAGGCCGGTTTCATTGCGCACGACGGTGGCGGCAAGCTGGGTGTCACCGGCGAAGATCTCATCGGGGAGCGCATCGGTAAAATGCAGGTCGGTGCCGGTGCCTGCAATGGTCAGGTCAAAGGCGCCGGACAGCGGCTCTGCCGCGCCGGACACCGCGAGCGTCGCGGCGCCATCTAGGGGTTGGCCTGCGACTGCAGCGAACCGGGAGAGGTCCGCAACAGTGGCGGTGACATCCATGACCATGTCGAGGCGATTTTCGCCTGATTGAAAAGACGCGCCGCCGACGGCGGACACATCGCCGCTTTGGGCCGCAAGATCGGACAGGATCAGGGGTGCACCTGCGATCCACGACAGGGTCGCGACGAGCGAAATACGCTCTCCCAAGGCTTGGGCAAGGGCGGGGTCGGTGTGCTGAACGCCGGACAATGCGGCGGACAGATCAGCGGCTGTCGCTTCGACCCCCGTGTCGGTGATCGCAGCGGTGCCTTCAAAGCGGAGTTGGCCGGATTGAATGGAGAGGTCGTCGACTGTCAGCTGATCAAGCCCAACAACCAGCGCATAGGCATCTCCCGCGGCGCGGTCGTAGGTGACGCTTAGATCAGCGCCCGCGATTGCGACCGGCGTGCCGCCTGAGGGCAAACGCACCCTGTCGCCCTGGGGCGGGGTGATCTGGCCAGTCAGGTCCAAAACTTCCGGCAACCCTCCGGACGAGAGCGCGACGGAGCCTTCCAGCGAAAGCGCGGCAGAGCTTAGTCGAAGGGCATCAAGGTTCAGGCCGCCATCGGTTTCCTGCCGCGCCTGGGCCTGCACGCGCGTGTCTTCGCCGAAGAAGGCGCGATAGTCCGGCAGAAGGAGGGGGCGAATGTCACCGCCAATGTCGACCGCCAGAAGCTGTTCGCCGCTGGTGCTAGTTGAGGTGATCACTTGCCCGGCAATACGATCCTGTCCCTCGGTCTGCAGGGTGATCTGGGTGGCAAAATCCGTGACTGGACCTTCGCCCTCAACAGACAGGCGCAAATCGGGACGGCCTGGCAGGCCAAGTAGTTCAGCGGTCAGGCCATCTTCGGGCTCGGCCAGCAATAGCGAGAGGGCGAGGTCGCGGTTGGAATTATCGTATTCCGCTTCAAGCGAAAACGTTCCGCCCGGGCCATCCAGGCGTTCCAATGCAATGTCCGCCTGTCCCGCCCCGCCGATCAGCTGCGCAGAGCCTTCAACAGACAGGATAGCCGGGAGGCCGATGATCGGCTCGGCCAGAACGACCTCTTCAATCGCAAAGCGCCCCACTTCGATGCTGACGGGAAGTTCGGGCAGGGCAAAGGGCGTGGCCTCTGCATCGGCCAGATCAACACCGTCTTCGGCCAGCGGGGGGCGCAGAATTTCAAGGCGTTCCGCCGTCAGCGCGTCAATCTGCAACGCCCCGGACAGCAGAGCGGAGCGGGACCAGTTCAGCGTGGCATTGTCCAGCGTCAGCCAGACGCCATCAGCGTCTGAAATAGTCAGTTGATCCAGTTGCGCCTCGGACGACAGAGCACCGCGAAACCCCTCAATCCGGATCTGGCGTGCCGCACCGTCTGACAGTTGATCCTCAAGGAAGCGGATCAGGCGCGAGCGGTCATCATCCTGCGCGATTGCGGCACTGGGCAGCAGAAGGAGGAGAATGATGCAAAGCCACCGCATCAGAAGCTGTGCCCGATGCCGATATAGATGAACAGGTCTTCGCCGACACCGTCGCCGCGCAATGGTGTGGCCAGATCTACGCGGATCGGACCGAAAGGCGTCGTATAGCGCACGCCAAGCCCGCCGCCCGCGTGCCAATCGCCTTCGCCGCCCAAGGCATCGGCGGCCACAAAGCCCGCATCGGCGAACGCGACAAGGCCGAAATTCGTCTCTCCAATGTCCTGCCGGAATTCGGCAGACAGACCCGCAAAGCTGCGCCCGCCGGCATCCTGGCCAAGCTGTGTCGCGCCGAGGGATTGGAATTCCTGCCCCCGAACTGTGCCGGCACCGCCTGAGAAGAAGAGGAAGCTGGGTGGGATTTCAGTGATTTCCCCGCCAAAGACACTGCCGACTTGGGCCCGCAAGGCGACCCGGCTGGCGCGATCTTCCCCAAAGCCGAAATAGGCCCGGCCATCAACATTGGTGCGCGCGCCTGTGCTGCCTTCATTGGTGACAAGGGGCGTGGCGGAGGCCTCCAGAAAGAACAGCCGCCTGGCGTCCAGCGGGTCTTCACGGCGATCCCATGTGACCGAGGCGGGAAGCGACAGCAGCGTCACTTGCCGTTCGCCGAATTGATCGTCGATATCGAAGTAGTCCAGCGCAACGCCTGCGGCGGCGGTCAAGGTGCGGGTGAAGCGATGTTCAACGCCGACCTCAGCCCCAATCGTCGCCAGGCTGAACGCGGGCTCATCCAGGTAATCGGCGCCGATTTCTGCATAAAGCGTGGTGTCCGGTGTGAAGGTGGCCGGGCGCGAATAGCGCAGGCCGATGGAGGCATCGATACCTTCGACATCTTCCGTGGACAGGCCTTCGGATCCAATGCCGCTGATCTCACCTTCGATGCGCAAGCGCTCGGCCCCGCCGAACAGGTTGCGGTGAAGCCAGTAGGCACTGACGCCCAGGCCATCGTCGGTGGAGAACTCGACCCCCGCCCCAAACCGGCGCGGCAGGCTTTCCACCAGGGTTGCAGTGATGTTCATCCTGCCGTCTGGGCCAACCTCCCCCTCCTGCAATGCGATGGCGGAGAAAACACCGGTATCCTGTAAGCGCCCTTCAACCCGGTCGAGCGTTTCTGGCGAAAAGACCGCGCCTTCTGGCAGGCCCGCAATGGCAAGGATGCGCTCGGTCCGCATGCGTTCATGGCCTTCGGGGTCGAGTGTGCCGAAGCGGACGATCTGACCGGGATCGATGCGCACGCGGACGTCAAGAACAGCATCTCCGTTGCGTGCGGTGATCTGTTGATCAGCCACGTCTGCGGTTGCGTACCCCACGGCGCGCCACGCATCGATCGATGCGGCGGCGGTGTCGCGCAGCACAGGGGTCGAAGCCGCGCCGCCTGGCCGGAACTCACCTGGCAGGTCGGTGTCCGCGGCCAATGGCCCGATCTCTGCCGTGCCAAATGTGAATTCGGGGCCCGGTGTGACGCGGATTGTGACATTTGACACGGACCGCGGGGCGCCGAACGGTGGAATGCGTGCGGCCTCGCGGCCATCCACGTCAATCCGAACAACGGGTGAAAAATAGCCGGAATCGTAAAGGGCCGCGACAAGACGCCCGTAATCGGCGCGTGCGGCGGCGACGATATCCTGCGCAGTTCGCGCTTCTTCCGTTTCCTGCAAGAGAAGTGACGCGGCGCGCAGGCGATCTTGCAGGTCTTCGTCTGCATCGGGCGCCAAAATCTGAACATTCTGCGCCATGGCCGGGCCTGCGCCCAAAGCCAGGACAAGCGATAAGATCAAGGGTATTCGCGCAGACATATACGTTTCGTAGATTGCCACTCTGGCAAACGCCAGTGGTATACCGGTGGTTCCACCCATATGCGCGGAAAGTTGAGACGTTTTGCGCCTTGCCGCTTGTGGAGCGGGGCCGTATCACAACCCAAACGCGACCGGAGGGGCCCATCGATGGCTAAACTCGTCACCATTTTCGGCGGCTCGGGCTTTGTGGGCCGCTACATCGCACGCCGAATGGCCAAAGAAGGCTGGCGCGTGCGCGTCGCCGTGCGTCGCCCGAATGAAGCGCTGTTCGTGAAGCCTTACGGTGTTGTCGGGCAGGTGGAGCCGATCCTGGCCAATATTCGCGACGATGCCTCAGTCCGGGCTGCGATCCATGGCGCGGATGCTGTGGTGAATTGCGTGGGCACATTCGACGCCGGTGGAAAGAACAACTTCGACGCGGTCCAGCATGAAGGCGCTGCCCGCATTGCCCGCATTGCGGCGGAAGAAGCGGCTGGGACGCTGGTCCATATTTCGGCGATTGGGGCCGATGCGGAAGGCAACAGCCTTTATGCGCAATCCAAAGCAGCTGGCGAAGCTGCCGTGCTGGAGGCCTTTCCCGGCGCCATGATCCTGCGGCCATCGGTTGTGTTCGGTCCGGAAGACCAGTTCTTCAATCGCTTTGCTGGCATGACCCGCGTTGGGCCCGATCCTGCCCGTTGCTGGTGCGGAAACGCGGTTTCAGCCCGTTTATGTCGACGACGTCGCACAGGCGGCAGTCAAAGGCATCCTTGGCGAGGCGCACGGCACGTTTGAGCTGGGTGGCCCTGATGTGGAGACCTTCCGCGAATTGATGAACCGCATGTTGGGGGTCATTCGCCGCCGCCGTCTGGTTCTGAATATCCCGTTCTTCGTGGCGCGCATCATGGCGTTCAGCCTCGACATGGCGCAGATGATCACGCTCGGACTTTTCCACAATGGCATTCTGACCCGGGATCAGGTGCGCTCGCTGGCGTCGGATAATGTCGTTGGCGAAGGGGCCCAAACGCTTGCAGATCTCGGCGTTGAGGCGACCGCGATGGAGGCGGTGCTGGACGACTACCTCTACGTCTTCCGGCCCTCCGGGCAATATTCCGACATCAAGGAAAGCGCGCAGAACCTGCGGGAAAGCTAGATATACGCGATCCCAAGCAGGATCAGCCCAAGTACGACGCGGTAGATCACGTAGGGCGTGAAGCTGACGCTGCGGAGCAATTTGAACATCAGGGCAAGCGCCGCGAGGGCCGCGATGAAGGCGAAGCCGGCAGCGATCGCGCCGTCGCGCGCGGCGGCTGCATCTGCGGTCGCGATGACCTCCGCCCCTGCGAAGACGCCGGAGGCGATAATTGTCGGGATCGACATGAGCATAGCCAAGCGTGCGGCGCTTTCCCGGTCATATCCAAGATAGCGGCCAGCCGTGATCGTGATGCCGCTGCGAGATGTGCCGGGGATCAGGGCGATGGCCTGCCACAGCCCCATGACGATGGCGTCTCGAAGCGTCCAATCCTCGGAGCGTTTCTCCTGCGGGCCCTTCTGGTCGGCCCAATAGAGGACGAGGCCAAAGACCAACATCGTCCAACCGATGACGGCGATGGACCGCAGTTGGTCGTAGAGGCCGGACACCTCCAACGCGAGACCGAAGATGATCACGGGGATGGTGGCGAGCACCAATAGGAAGGCGAGCTTTGATCCCGGCGTGTCGATCTTTCCGGTGAGCATGCGCGGAAGACCCGCGAGGCCCATTTTCACGTCGCTCCAGAAGTAGAGGATGACGGCGCCCAAAGTGCCCACATGTACGGCTACATCTATGACCTGTCCCTGGTCTTCCAGGCCGGTGAGATTCGGCAGCAGAATCAGGTGACCGGAGGAAGAAACCGGCAAGAACTCGGTTACGCCTTGGATGAGGGCAAGAATTAGCAGGTGGAGCAAGCTCATATCAGGTCAATCGAGCCTATCTGTAAGTATATGATTTAGAGGGAGATTTCCAAAAATAGGTAAACAGATATGCCATACTAAGGCATGTTTTTCGCCTGATGATCGTATCTTTTGTACTTCTGAAAGCAAAAAGGTCAGCATTATTGTCTTTTTATCTCGTGAGACCCCCGATATACGGGCCGCTCAGATAGGGGAGATGTGGTTTGGCTAAGCAACCCATGTTGAAGTTTGTGACTGTTGGTAAGGAGATGCCTGAAAAGCGGGCAGCGGACCAGCGGAAAGAGGATTTCGCCGAAATCTATGGCGAATATGCGCGCGAGAAGGCGGCGGAGCAGGCGGGTCGGTGCAGCCAGTGCGGCGTGCCCTATTGCCAGTCACATTGTCCGTTGCATAACAACATCCCCGATTGGCTGAAGCTGACCGCCGAAGGCCGCCTGCGCGAAGCCTATGAGGTCAGCCAGGCCACGAACACCTTCCCGGAAATCTGCGGGCGCATCTGCCCGCAAGACCGGCTGTGCGAAGGCAATTGCGTGATCGAGCAATCGGGCCATGGCACCGTCACAATCGGCTCGGTCGAGAAATACATCACTGACACGGCTTGGGATGAAGGCTGGGTCATGCCCATCGCGCCTTCGGTGGAACGCCCTGAATCCGTTGGGATTATTGGTGCCGGCCCAGGCGGACTTGCGGCTGCGGACATGCTGCGCCGCGCGGGTCTGCAGGTTACGATCTATGACCGCTATGACCGCGCGGGCGGGCTTCTGACCTATGGCATTCCCGGCTTCAAGCTCGAGAAAGACGTGGTCATGCGCCGCAACAAGTTGCTGGCGGATGGCGGCGTGAAGTTTGAGCTGAACACGGATGTGGGCCAGGACATCACGCTGGCCGAAATCCGGGAAGAGCATGACTTCGTGATCATTGCCACGGGTGTCTACAAGTCGCGCGATTTGCCCGGCCCCAATGCCACTGCAACGGGTATGGTGCGCGCCATCGACTTCCTAACCGCCTCAAACCGCAAGTCTTTTGGCGATGCTGTGCCGGAATTCGATAGCGGCGAGCTAAATGCCGAAGGCAAGCGGATCGTGGTGATCGGTGGCGGTGACACAGCGATGGACTGCGTGCGCACGGCCACCCGGCAAGGCGCCACGAGCGTCAAATGCCTGTATCGCCGCGACCGGGCCAATATGCCGGGATCGCAGCGCGAAGTGCAGAACGCTGAGGAAGAAGGCGTTGAATTCGTTTGGCTTTCTGCGCCGAAAGGCTTCAACGCCACCAATGATGTGGTTGATGGCGTTCTCGTCCAGAAGATGCGCCTTGGCGCGCCGGATGTGACGGGGCGTCAATCCCCGGAAGTCATTGAAGGTGCTGACTATATTGAGGGCGCCGACATGGTGATCAAAGCCCTTGGCTTTGAACCTGAGGATCTGCCGACGCTGTGGGATATGCCGGAGCTGGCTGTCACGCGCTGGGGCACGATCAAGGCCAAGCCAATGACCCATGAAACCGACCTCGAAAACGTGTTTGCGGTGGGTGACATCGTACGCGGCGCGTCGCTGGTTGTGTGGGCGATCCGAGACGGTCGCGAAGCGGCGGAGACGATCCTTGAACGGGTCATGTCGGCGTCGAAGACCGTGGCGGCGGAATAGGAAACCCTGACCATTTGGACGCAAATGCGACCATCTGGACGCAATTCTTCGGAAAAAGCGTCCAGTTGGTCACAGTTTCACGGATGAGATGAAAAAGCGCTCAGATGAACGCATCGACAAACAACGACAGGAAAGCTGACGTGATCGGACGCATTTGTAAACAGATCGTTAACGTGACCATCGCCGGGCTTGCTTTCAGCATGCCTGCCGCGGCGCAAACGGCGGATCGGTTTCCGGTGCCCGAAGGCTGCACGGCTTTCCTGACGGTGCAGTCGCGGTCGTGCCTCGTGTCGCACCATTGGCGGTGCGAGACCGATCCGGAGGGTAGCCATTGGCGCGTGACGCTGGATCAGGACGGGCCGTTTTACCTGAACTACACCGACAGCGAATTTCGTTGGTTGCAGGCCTTCAACCTGCGCACCGGCAGCCGTGACGTTCTGATCGAGCCGGAAGAAGATCCCGCAAGCATGGCTGAGCTGCTGGAGACGGGAAATGACACGATGGTTTTTTCGATCCGCGAGGAACGCGCCGAGGGAATTTTCCAGCGCGACTATACCGGGTTCGACCGGCTGACGGGCGATCAGATCACCATCGACGGGCGGCCTTTGCTGGTGACGGAGTTTGCCTATCAGTGGGAAACTACCGCCGGGCCGCGTCTAACAGAGGGCACGCAGTTCGTCTCTCGCGAGATGGGGTTGTTCTTTGGCGGTTTGGAAACTGTCACAACGCCGGGTGGCGAGACCTTCGAGGGCAATTACAGCCCGGTGGAATTCCATGAGGCGGGTGATCCCGATTTTCTGACGACGCAGCCGGAATATGATTGCGGCGACATGATGAGCGGCCTTCCCGCCGACCTGATCTGGAGGGCGTCGCAGTGACACTGTTGGCGTTTGTCCAAGCGCGATTTGTGATCGTTGCGCTGCTGTTGCTGGGCCTGGCCCTGCCGGTCAGCGCGCAGCAAACGCCTTGGTCGCTTTCCGTGCGGAGTGAGCTGCTGACCGACGAGATCTCGGGCGTGGTGAACGATTTCGGGGACGAGACGGTCGACACCATTTGGGCGTCCCCAAGTGTCTACATCCTTGATGGGGTCGCGCGGCCTTGTGAGGCCTATGACTATTTCGAAGTGAACTTTTTTGGTGGCCGTGGGGCTCCGGGCTGGGACCTGAATGTGATTTTCGAGGTTCAACGCACCGGTACCGGTTGGGCCGTGTCGAACCCCGGCGTCTTCTTTAATGAAGTGAACCGCGACGCCGCCCCCGTGCGGTCTTGGGAAGGGTTCACGGATGTCCGTGTGGCGGTTTCAAACATCGCATGCACGCCGCAGGGGCGCATGCGGATCCAGATGGAGTTTGCCGTGCCGTTGGTGGGCACGCGCGGCGAGCAGAGCTTTGAGATGCGGGGAACCGCGCTGGGTGACTATGACATATTGCTCGATTAACGGCGCACCCGTGCGCCCGGGTTTGGCGCGCGGTCGCAGCAGGAGTTGGACGGTGAAACAGGCAGGAGCCCTTCGATGAGCATTGCTGATCCTTATCGGACCAGTGGCACGCTGGACGGAGGGTGCCTGTGTGGTGCTGTGCAGATCGCGGTCGATGGTGACTACGTCGCGGCTGTTGGTGTGTGCCATTGCGGGATCTGCCAGCGGTCGAACGGTGTCGTATGGGGAGCCTTTCAGGCCAATGCCGATGCCGTGACGGTCACGGGTGACGTGGCCAGCTATGCCTCCACCCCTTTTGCGACGCGCACGTTTTGCCCGGTGTGCGGCAGCAACCTTTGGCTGCGCGACCACGAAAGTGATGCGGTGTTCGAGTTGATGCCGGCCCTGTTCCCAGAGGCGGCTACGTTTCCGGTGATCTCGGAAATCTACACCGACTGCGCGCCTGCTTATGCCGCTTTGGCGGGCGATCATCGGCGGGCCAGCAAGGCCGAATATGAGGCCAAGAACCGCCACGTTACGGAGGGCAATGCATGAGCATGCCATATGATTTGTCGAAGACGGGGCGCGTCGCCACGATGTTTCTGCTGGCTTATGCGGCCGCGGAGGTTCTGTTCACCTGGCATTCCTTCCAGCTGTTCGGCTTCTACGACGCGATTGAAGGCAATCTTCTGTCCGCCGTTGAGATGGATGCGGAGGCGGCCCGCATCGACGGGACTGGTATTCTGGTCGCGGGTGTTTTCATGATCACCTTGATCGGGTGCTATATCGCAAGCGGGATGTGGATTTACCGCGCGGCGACCAATGCGCAGGCGGTGACACCGAACCCGGACGCAATTGGGCCGGGTTGGTCCGTCGGCTGGTTCGCCGTTCCGATTGCCAACTTTTGGATGCCCTACAAGGCGCTTCGGCAGCATTGGGACGGGTTGGCTGGGTCCGGCGGGCCGAGTTGGCCATCCTGGGCCATCATCTGGTGGCTTTTGTGGGTGTTTGGCAATGCCACCGCCACGGTTGGGACTCGGTTGAATTTCGATGCCCAGACCATCGATCAATTCCGGACGGCGACCACCTTGGATGTCGCGTCATCGGTTCTTTCGATCCCTGCGGCGCTGATGTTCCGCAAGCTTATTCTAGACATGACGGCGCTGAGTGCAGACGCGCGGCCCGCCACCACCCCTGACCTTGAGGAGGGACAGCTATGACCCGTTTTGACGCTGATTGGGCCAAGGCCGAGGAAACCAAACGCGCGTGGATGGAGGAGAACTCTCTGTTCCGCGCGGAGCATGAGCATTCCTCGTGTGGCGTGGGGCTTGTGGTGGCGATTGATGGCAAGCCGTCGCGGAAGGTCGTGGAGAACGGTATCAACGCGCTGAAGGCGGTTTGGCACCGGGGGGCTGTGGATGCGGATGGGAAGACCGGCGACGGGGCCGGGATCCATGTGCAGATCCCCTACAAGTTCTTCGGTGAGCAGGTGCAGCGCACCGGCCACGAGATGCGGGATGAGTTGCTGGCCGTGGGGCAGGTGTTTTTGCCGCGCAATGATTTCGGTGCGCAGGAGACGTGCCGGACCATCGTGGAGTCCGAGGTTCTGCGGATGGGGTATTACATCTATGGCTGGCGCCATGTGCCGGTTGAGGTGGCGTGCCTGGGTGAGAAGGCCAATGCGACGCGGCCCGAGATCGAGCAGATCATTATTTCGAATGCCAAAGGCGTTGATGAAGAGACGTTTGAGCGCGAGCTGTACGTCATTCGCCGCCGGATCGAGAAGGCGGCGCAGGCCGCCGGTGTGGGGCAGTTATATCTGTGTTCGCTGAGCTGTCGGAGCATCATCTACAAAGGCATGATGCTCGCCGAGCAGGTGGCGGAGTTCTACCCGGACCTGATGGATGAGCGGTTTGAGAGCGCATTCGCGATCTATCACCAGCGTTATTCCACGAACACCTTCCCGCAATGGTGGTTGGCGCAGCCGTTCCGGATGCTGGCCCATAACGGCGAGATCAACACGTTGAAGGGCAACCTCAACTGGATGAAGAGCCACGAGATCCGCATGGCCTCGTCGTTCTTTGGCGAGATGGCCGAAGACATCAAGCCGATCGTGGCGGGCGGGTCGAGCGACTCGGCGGCACTTGATGCGGTGTTTGAGGTGCTGGTCCGCGCGGGTCGCGACGCGCCCATGGCGAAGACGATGCTGGTACCCGAAGCGTGGAGCCAGACGGCCACCGAACTGCCGCAGGCGTGGCAGGACATGTATTCGTACTGCAACTCGGTCATGGAGCCGTGGGATGGTCCCGCAGCCCTGGCAATGACGGATGGGCGCTGGGTTTGTGCCGGTCTTGACCGGAACGGGTTGCGCCCGATGCGCTACGTGGTGACGGGCGACGGGCTGATGATTGCAGGCTCGGAAGCCGGGATGGTGCCGATTGATGAGGCGAGCGTTGTCGAGAAGGGCGCGCTTGGCCCGGGGCAGATGATTGCCGTGGACATGCAGGAACAGGCCCTGTTCCATGACACCGAGATCAAGGATGCGCTGGCCGCCAGCCGTCCGTTTGGCGAATGGGTCGGTCGGATCACGGACCTTGAGGCCGAGATGGCCGGGGCCACGGAAAAGACCCTGTTCGGCGGTGCAGAGCTGCGCAAACGGCAGATCGCGGCGGGCTATTCGATTGAGGAGCTGGAACAGATCCTGGCGCCGATGGCGGAAGATGCCAAGGAAGCCTTGGCGAGTATGGGGGACGATACGCCGTCTGCCGTTCTGTCGAGCCAATATCGCCCGCTGAGCCATTACTTCCGGCAGAACTTCAGCCAGGTGACGAACCCGCCGATCGACTCGCTTCGCGAGTATCGGGTGATGAGCCTGAAGACGCGGTTCGGGAACCTGAAGAACGTGTTGGATGAGGATTCGTCGCAGACCGAAATTCTGGTTCTGGACAGCCCGTTTGTAACGAATGCGCAGTTCGACAAGATGGTGAGCTACTTCCAGAGCTCTGTCATCGAGATCGACTGTACTTTTGATGCGGGCGCGCCTGCGGGTGCGTTGCGCGAAGGCTTGGCGCGCATCCGGGCTGAGGCCGAGGATGCCGTTCGGTCCGGTGCCGGGCATATCGTGCTGACGGATCAGCATCAGGGTGAAGGTCGCGTGGCGATGCCGATGATCCTGGCCACAAGTGCGGTGCATTCGGGGCTGACGGCGAAGGGTCTGCGGACCTTCTGTTCGCTGAACGTGCGGTCGGCGGAATGTATCGACCCGCATTATTTCGCGGTTCTGGTGGGCTGCGGCGCGACGACGGTGAATGCGTACCTGGCGCAGGACAGCTTGGCCGACCGGATTGACCGTGGCCTGATTGAAAGCAACCTGACCGAAGCGATGGCCCGCTACCGGGCGGCGATTGATGCGGGCTCTGTTGAAGATCATGGCGAAGATGGGGATTTCGGTGATCTCGTCTTATCGCGGGGGTCTGAACTTTGAGGCCGTGGGGCTGAGCCGCGCGATGGTGGCGGAATACTTCCCCGGCATGTTGAGCCGGATTTCCGGGATTGGCGTCAGCGGGTTGCAGCGCAAGGTCGAAGAGGTCCACGACAAGGGCTGGTTGCGCGGCGAGGGCGTTTTGCCCATCGGTGGCTTCTACAAGGCGCGTCGGTCGGGGGAGACGCACGCGTGGCAGGCGACGAGCATGCATATGTTGCAGGCGGCCTGTGATCGCGCGTCCTATGGATTGTGGAAGCAATATTCCGAGAAGATGCGGAGCAATCCGCCGATCCACCTGCGCGACTTGATGGATTTCAAACCGCTGGGCGCGCCGGTGCCGATTGATGAGGTGGAAAGCGTCACCTCGATCCGCAAGCGGTTCGTGACGCCGGGCATGTCGCTGGGCGCGCTGTCGCCCGAGGCGCATAAGACGCTGAACGTGGCGATGAACCGGATTGGCGCGAAGTCGGACTCCGGTGAAGGCGGCGAAGACCCGGCGCATTTCCACCCGGAGCCCAATGGCGACAACCCGTCTGCGAAAATCAAGCAGGTGGCGTCTGGCCGGTTTGGTGTGACGGCCGAGTATCTGAACCAGTGCGAAGAGTTGGAGATCAAGGTCGCGCAAGGGGCGAAGCCCGGTGAGGGTGGCCAGTTGCCCGGCATGAAGGTCACCGACCTGATCGCGCGGCTGCGGCATTCGACGAAGGGGGTGACGCTGATCTCGCCGCCACCGCACCACGATATCTACTCGATCGAGGACCTTGCGCAGCTGATCTACGACCTCAAGCAGATCAACCCGCGCTGCAAGGTGACGGTGAAGCTGGTGGCATCCTCCGGTGTTGGCACGATTGCCGCCGGCGTGGCGAAGGCCAAGGCCGATGTGATCCTGATCTCGGGCCACAATGGCGGCACCGGGGCCTCGCCTGCGACCACGCATCAAATATGCGGGTCTGCCGTGGGAGATGGGCCTGACCGAGGCGCATCAGGTTCTGGCGATGAACAATCTGCGCGAGCGCATCACGCTGCGCACGGATGGTGGTTTGCGCACGGGCCGGGACATCGTGATGGCCGCGATGCTGGGGGCCGAGGAATACGGCATCGGCACGGCGGCGCTGATCGCGATGGGCTGCATCATGGTGCGTCAGTGCCAGTCGAACACCTGCCCGGTGGGCGTTTGTACGCAGGACGAGGCGTTGCGCGAGAAGTTCACGGGCAATGCAGACAAGGTGGTGAACCTGATCACCTTCTACGCGGAAGAGGTGCGTGAGATTCTGGCCGAATTGGGCGCACGAAGCCTTGATGAGGTGATCGGGCGCGCGGACTTGCTGAGCCAGGTTTCCCGTGGCTCGGCGCATTTGGATGATCTGGACCTGAACCCGATGCTGATCACCGTCGATGGGGCGGCGGACATCACCTATGACCGGAACAAGCCCCGGAACGAGGTGCCGGATACGCTGGACGCGCAGATCGTGAAGGATGCGCATCGGTTCCTTGAGGATGGCGAAAAGATCGAGCTGTCCTATGCGGTGCAGAACACGTTGCGCACGATTGGCACGCGGACGTCGAGCCATATCGTGAAGCGGTTCGGGATGCGGAATGACCTGCAACCGGATCATTTGACGGTGAAGCTGAAAGGCTCTGCCGGGCAATCGCTGGGGGCGTTTGCGGCGCCGGGTCTGAAGCTGGAAGTGAGTGGTGATGCCAACGATTACGTCGGCAAGGGGTCTGTAGCGGCGGCACGGTGGTGGTGCGACCGCCGATGGCCTCGCCTCTGGTGGCGGCCGACAACGTGATCATTGGCAACACGGTGCTTTACGGGGCCACGGATGGCTATCTGTTTGCCGCCGGAAGGGCCGGAGAGCGGTTCGCCGTTCGGAACTCCGGCGCGAAGGTGGTGATCGAGGGCTGCGGCTCCAACGGATGTGAATACATGACCGGTGGGGTTGCTGTGATCCTTGGGTCGATTGGTGCGAATTTCGGCGCGGGCATGACCGGCGGGATGGCGTATCTGTATGACCCGGATGGTGAGGCGCTTGGTGAACATGAACCTTGAGACGCTGGTGACCTGTCCGGTGACGATGGAGCATTGGGAGGCGCAATTGCGTGGCCTGGTGGAACGTCACGCCGAGGAGACCGGGAGCATGAAGGCGCGGGATATCCTGCAGCATTGGGACAGCGAGAAGGGGAATTTCCTTCAGGTCTGCCCGAAAGAGATGCTGAACAAGCTGGAGGTGCCGTTGGGCGTGGAAGAGACGGCTGTTCCTGCAGAATAGCGCTGAATTGCCCCGGTTTTCCTGGAAATCGGGGCAAATTGCCAATGTTTGCCCTTTTTCTCCTCAAAATGGGCTCGGGCGCGCGGTACCGCTGATCAAGTTTCGATCAGAGGTGCGCTGTGCCAACGAAGTATACCGACCAGTTTTACGTCATCGATCCGTTCAACGGCGTGACGCCCGGTACCATTCTGACACCGCAGATCTTCGACTTTTTCGACAATGATGATAACGGGATCATTCAGCCGAATGCGGGTGATACGGTCCTGCAGCCCGGGTCTGACCCGGAGGTTTTCAACGAAATCACGGCAGTCTGGTACGGCGATTCCGTCACCGTTCTGATCGGTGGGGTCGAGACCGAGATCTTCGGCGCGACCTTCTACATCTCAGGCCAACCGGCGATCTTCACGCCTTACGATGGCACGATTCTGGAATCGGCGGAGTTCGTACGCTCCAACGGGATCACACCCAGTACGGAGTTGCCGGTTGGCGAACTTGGGCCGCCCTGTTTCACTCCTGGCACGATGATAGCAACGCCTGGCGGCGAACAAGCGGTGGAAACGCTGCGTCCGGGCGATCTTGTGCTGACGGAAGACCATGGCGCGCAGGAACTGCTTTGGATCGGCTCGCGCACCGTGCGTGGGAAGGGCCGCTATGCGCAGGTGGTTTTTGATGATGGTGCCATCGGCAATACGGGCCAATTGGCTGTTTCACCCCAGCACAGGATGCTGATCGAAGGATGGCGGGCCGAACTGATGTTCGCGGCGGAGCGGGTTCTTGTGCCAGCAATTGCCTTGGTCAATGGCACCAGCGTTCGCCGTGTCGCAACCGAGTCCGTCACCTACATCCACCTGCTGTTTCGCGATCATGAGATCTTGTGGGCCAATGGCGTACCGACGGAGAGCTTTTTCATCGGGCATTTGGCAAAGCCGGAGGAACAGGCCACACGGTCCGAGGTGCTGGAATTGTTTCCGGAACTCAAGGATGCGGTTGACGAGCTGACGATCGCTTATCCGGCCCTTCGCGTTCGGGAAGCCTCTGCCGCCTTGGCTTGACGCAAACTATTCTGCGGCGCGCCCAAACGCCCATCTACTGGACGAAATCAGCCTTCGTGTAGCCTTGTATGAACAGAAGCGCTGTCAGATCGCCGTGATTGATGCGGATATCGGCCTGTTCCTGCACCGTGGGTTTGGCGTGCAGTGCTACGCCGGTGCCAGCGAGTTGCAGCATGCCCAGATCGTTCGCGCCATCGCCCACCGCAAGCACGTCTGACGGAGCAAGGCCCTGCGCCTGCGAGATGGATTGAAGCGCCTCAACCTTCGCATCGCGGCCCAGAATTGGCCGGGTCACGTCGCCGGTCAGCTTGCCGCCTTCAGCCAACAGTGTGTTGGCATGGTTTTCGTGGAAGCCGAGCTTGGCCGCGATTGCGGAGGTAAAGGCGGTGAACCCGCCGGAGACCAGCGCGCAGTGGGCGCCGTTTGCGCGCATGGTCGCGAGAAGGGTTGTGCCGCCCGGCATTAGGGTGATGCGCTTTTCAAGGACGGTTGCGATGGTCGCCTCTGGCAGGCCTTTGAGGAGGCCGACGCGTTCAATCAAAGCCGCTTCAAAGTCCAACTCTCCATTCATCGCGCGGGCCGTGATGGCAGCGACGCGGTCGCCCACCCCGGCCTCAGCCGCGAGTTCATCGATGCATTCCTGCTGGATCATCGTGCTGTCCATATCGGCCAGCAACATGCGCCGCTTGCGCTGACCTGAGGGCTGCACGACGAGATCGACGCCTTCGGCAGAGAGGCTTTTCCAAACCGTGTCGATCCCTTTGGGGATTTTGGCGACTTCAAATTCAGCTGCGTGATTGGGGTCGAGCCAGATTGCGTCACCACCGCCCATGGCATTGCGCAGGTTTGTGACCAGCTCTCGGTCCAGGAACATGGCCGAGTTGGTCAGCAGGGTTACGGTGAACATGGAGGCGGTCCGTCGCTGTCTTACGTTCCAGCTAGCATAAGCGGTGTGCGGTAGGGGGGCCAGCGGATTGGCGCGCCCATCGCCCTGCGCTATCTGGGGGCGATGAGAATGGAAATGCGCAGTTGGATTTTTGGGGCCGTGGCATTGGCCGCTTTGGTGGTGGGGATCGTTCTACTGGAGCGACCGCGTGCCGGGCTTGAGATTGTGCATGATCGGGTCGGCACCACGCCGGTGACGGTGACGCGCGCTGTGGATGACGGGCCTGTTGCGGTGATCGTGCATGGCTTTGCGGGATCGCGGCAGATGATGGCCGCCTGGTCCGAGAGCTTTGCGCGCGCCGGGTATATCGCCGTTGCGCTGGATCTGGAGGGGCATGGGCGCAATCCGGTGCCGATGTCTGGCGACGTAACCTCGATCAACGGGACGACGCAGCTGCTATTGGACGAAATTGCGCGAGTCACCGATTGGGCGGTGGCGCAGCCCGGGGCCGCGCCGAGAATTGTGCTGATCGGGCATTCGATGTCGTCGGACCTGGTTGTGCGGGCGGGCATTGCCGACGACCGTGTGGACGCTGTGGTTGCGATTTCGATGTTTTCGGAGGCTGTCACTGCGGATGCCCCGGACAACCTGCTGATCGTGAACGGGGCGTGGGAAAGCGCGTTGAGGGCAGAGGCCCGGCGGGTGATGGCCGAGCTTGATGCCGTGGAAGGCGAGACGGTGGGTGCGCCCGGCGATGGCTTTGCCCGACGCGCCGTTTCGGTGCCATTTGCGGAGCATGTGGCCGTGCTTTGGGCGCCCGCCGGGCTGGAAGAGGCAATCGAATGGGCGAATGCGAGCCTTGGCCGCTCGGGTGATACGGCGGTTGCGCGGCTTGGCCTTGGCATCTTGCTGATGCTGGCAGGCGCGGTGATGTTGGCCGCACCCCTGTCGCGGATGCTGCCGGAAGGCCCTGCGCCGGAGGCTTTGCCGCGACGGGTGTTCTGGGCCCTGGCGCTTCGGCGCCTGCGGTGGTGGCGCCATTGGTGGCGGTCCAGGTCGAAGTGGGCGCGCTGCCGGTTTTGGTGGCCGACTATCTGGCGGTTCATTTGGGTCTATACGGCCTGCTCGTGCTGGTCGGGGCCTGGGTCGCGGGATGGCGCCCGGACGGCCGGGGATGGGTATGGGGCCTTGCTTTGGCGATCTTCGGGATCGGTTTGTTTGGCCTGCTGATGGATCGGTATGTGGCGTCGTTTGTGCCCCATGTCGGGCGCGTGCCGGTCATTTTGGCGATGGTCCCCGGGGCGGTGTTGGCCATGTGGGCCGATGCCGTGCTGACGCGGGCGACGCTGGCGGGCCTTTGGCAGAGGGTCGTGGTACGCGCAGCGTTCCTTGGGTCGCTGGCCGTGGCCGTGGCGCTGGATTTCGAGCGGTTGTTCTTTCTGGTTCTGATCTTCCCCGTGATCCTCTTGTTCTACGGCACGTTCGGCATGATGGGCCGTTGGGTTGGGCGGCGCGCGGGCTCGACACTGGCGGCTGGGATCGGACTTGGCCTGTTGCTGGGCTGGGCGCTCGGCGTTTCCTTTCCGCTTTATGTGGAAACGCTGGGATCCTGATCAGACGGAGCGGGCGTTGCCCGCATTCCTTTCGCCTCGCCGTCGCGTGTGCCACGCTTTGGGCTCGAAAAAGGGGGCGCTGCCCCCTTCGCGACTTTTTCGGCGAAAAAGATCGCTGACCCCGAGGTATTTTGAAACAAGGAAAGCTGAGCACTTCGCGTTTGATTTGGGTCGCAACCCGCTGCCTCGCGCTGATGGTGCGAATGTGGGCCGCGATAAAAGTGCTCAGATAAAGCGCAAAGTGCTTTAGGGCGCGATCCAGATGCCTTGCCAGCTGTCTGTGGCTTTGAAGAGGGCGCGGCGATGGGGGTCCGATAGCGTAAGGGCGTCGATCTCGGCCAAGGTGCAGAGAAGTCGGGCAAAGCGGGGTGCTGTGCTGGGATCATTGGTGGGGAGAGCCGTGCCGGGGATGGGTCCGGTGTAGTTTGACTGGGCTTGGGGCGGGAGCTGGTTGAAGAGGGTTTCGTCGCCTTCGGTCAGCATGTGCCATGCCGCGGGCGCGGATCTGGAGGCGGGCTTTGGGGATCCAGACGTGGAGGGCGATTGCGGGATTTTCGGCGATATGGGCAGCTTTCGGGGAGGCGCTGTCGGTGTGGAATTCGAGGGTGCTCGTCTGGCGATCAGCGGCGCGCAGGACGAGCGTTCGCAGATCGGGGCCATCTGGCCCAAGGGTGGCCAGGGTCGGATGGCGCGCGGGATGGTGGCGGTCGGCCGTGCCGCGGGTGAGGTGCTGCCAGACCGTATCTAGCATGCCGGTTGGGCTCTGATCATTCATATCCGGTCATCTCCAGATAGCCGCGGCCGGTATGGCTGCCGGTGAAGGTGATCGGGCCTTCCCAGTAAGGAAAGCTGGTGTCCATCCAGCTTTGAGCGTTGATGGGTGTTGTCTGAATATCGATACCTCGAACAGGAAAGGTGAGCTGCCATTGGGTGGGAATAGTGCGGCCTGCGACCTGCGTCGTGGCCAGCGGTGTGAGCGCGATATGGCCGTCGCCATAGCTTTCGGTGGTGCCATCGGCGTTGATCCATGTGGCGGAGGTGAAGGTGCCACCTTCGGTGCTGCGCAGCGCGAACGCCATCATGCGGGCACCACCTTCGAATTGAAGCGAGAACCAATCCCAGCCCATTTGATCGTCGCTGAGCGGTTGCGACGACCATTCCCGGTCAAGCCAGGCGGTGCCTGTAACGGGAATATCTCCGTCGGGTAGGTTGAGCGTGCCTGTGACGGCGTAGAAGGGCTGCGAATAGTAGTAGCTTGCCTGCCCTTGGGCGCTTTTGACGGAATAGCCGCCGTCGCCGTGGAAAATGAGGGGGCCATTGGCGGTGAGGTTGAGGTCATAGGCGAAATTCGAGCCGCGCGCGGTGAGGTGCAGGGCATCATAGGCATCGCCATCGGTGGCGGTTGAGGCCATGTGCCAATCGTCGATCCGGGCGTGGAACGGATCAGACGATACGCCTGCCTGTCCGATTCCGCCGCGCGCAAGACGCTCGGCACTGAAATGGGCGGTTGGGGTGGTGAGGCCCGCGTGCCCCATGAAGAGCTGCGGGGCGGTCCAATCGGAGGATGTTTCAGGCTCTAACGCGGTGCGAAACAGGGTCCATTGAATGCCGTAATCCGTGCCGTCCATGCCCTGCAACGTGGCGGTCAGATACCACCATTCGATGCGATATTCCGGGTGGGGGCCGTGATCTTCGGGGAAGGTGAACACCGGATTCGGTTGGGGGATCGCGAAGCCATCGGCCTGCGTGCCGAGGCCGGCAAACCCTTGGGCGTGGGCCTGGCCGAGCGTGAGAAGCAGGATCAGGGCGAAACGGCGCATCAGCGTTCCTGTGCGAAGATTTGGGTCAGGCGGGCGGGCGGAATGCGTGCGAGGCGCAGGGCGGGGCCAAGCGCTGCGAGGCCGGCTGCGATGAGGGCGAGTGCGAAGAGGCGCGCCCAATCGCCGGGGAAGAGCTGCATTGGCAGGCGCCACCCGAAGGCTTCAACGTTAACCAGGGCCAGCAAGACCCAGGCCAGTGACAGGCCCACGGGGAGGGCGAAGAGGAAGGTCAGCATCGCAAGCCCGAGCGCGCGGATGAGTTCGACCTTGGCCAAAGTCGCGCGGGACGTGCCGATGGCCCAGAGCGGGGCCAGTTGCGGCAAGCGCAGATTGGCGAGGGTCAGCAGGCTCGTCAAAAGTGCGACGCCAGCGACGCCGAGGGTGAGGATGTTGAGCGCGCCCGTCACCAGGAAGGTTTGATCAAACACCTCAATGGAGAAGGCTTTGACCTGATCCTGATTGGTGACGGCATCGGCAGGCAGGCTAAATTCTTCGCGCAGCCGACTTGCCATGGCCGGTGCCTGCTCTGGGTTGATGCGAATGGCGAAGCGAAATGGCTGAACCTCTGGATAAGTGTCTGCAAAGCGGTTTAGAGACACAATAGCCTGCCCGTTTGGGTTTCCGTAGTCGGAATAGACGCCAACGATTGGAAGGCCTTCCGCGATGGGCAACAGGTCGCCGGGCGAGAGGTTTTCCCGGCGCGCGAGTTGTTCATTGATCAGCGCCGCATTGCCTGTGGCGAGTTGATCCCAGGGGTTCTCAGATTGCGCGAGAAGGGGCCAGGCTTGGCGATAGGTCGGGTGGTCGACCACGCCGAAGACCTGTGCGGGGCGGTCGAACAATCGTTGATCTGCCGACACGATTGGAAGGATGGCGTCCACGTCGGGCCTGATCGCGTCCATCAGGAAGGCGGCCTCGGACGGATCAGCTGCAGTGACGTAGAGCTCCGACGCGAGGCGTTGATCGAGCCAGCCGATGAACGTGCTGCGAAAGCTGCCGACCATCGTGGAGACGCCGATATTCGCGGAGAGCGCCAGCAGGAGTGCCATCAGAGCCAAGGACAGGCCAGGAATTTGCTGTCGGGTGTCGGCGAGCACCCATTCGCTGAACGCGCCGCGCGCTGGGCAAAAACCTGAGCGACGACGCTCATCACGCCGGGGAGGATCAGGGCCGCGCCAATGAGGAGGGCGGCGAGGCAGAGGAAGGCCGCGATGAGGCCATGGCCGAAGAGGGCGAGCATTGTGGCCAAGCCGAAGAGCGCCAACGCAGCAACGGTCTGAACACGCATGGCCCGGCCTGATGCCTGCGCCCAGGCCCGAGGGAGGGCGGGCGCAAGAAGGGGCATGCGGGCCGTGCGGATCATGGCCTGAACGGCGGCGGCTGCGGCACCAAGCCAAGTGATGAAAAGGGCCGAAAGTGCCCAATAGGGATCAAACCGAAGGATACCTTCGACCTCCGCTCCATAAAGGCCGCGCAGCGTTCCAGCGACGCCCGGCATGAGGGCAGCCGCAATGAGGTAGCCCATGAAGATGCCAATGAGCCCCGCGACGAGCGCGATGGCGGCAAGTTCGATCCCCAGCGCCAGCAAGACCGTGCGCAGCGGCGTGCCGAGCGCGCGCAGGGTTCGGATGGACGCGCGGCGCTGTTCAAACGCCAGCCCGATGGCGGCGTGCACAATGAAGAGGCCAACGCCGAAGCTGAGAAAGCCGAAGGCCGTCAGGTTCAGGTGGAAGGAGTCGGTCAGGCGAGAGATGTCATTTGCCGTCTCGGGCGCGCGCAGCTGAAGATCGGTTGCGTCGGCCAACGGCGGCAGGCCAAAGGGCTGTTGCGGGGCGATCGAGCAGGTAGGACGGGTCGGTTTGGCCCAAAAGGCGCGCGGCGGTCGAGATATCCGTTATCGCGGCGGCCAGGGGGACATCGCTTGAGATGGTGATCGGGGGCAGATCGGTGGGCAGTGGGCCGTTTGCGGTTGCCTCCGACACGAGAAGCAGACCGGGGGCCGTGAAGAAAGTGCTCAAATCCAAGTCGCCGTCCAGTGCGGGGCCTTGAGCGGCGGCAGGTGCTGTCAGCGGGTCAATTCCCAACACGCGCAGGCGGCCATTGCTGTCGCGAAGCTCACCGGAGATCACGGGAGAGACGAGGTAACCGGCAGATCGGAGCGCGAGGTAGGTGTCGAGCGGCACGGGGCGGCCATCGGCGCGTTCGAGGCGCGCAAGCTGATCCTGACCAAGGGTGGCGGCCGCCCTGTCGTAGGCTGATCGTGCCTCTGCATTGATGGCCTGGACACCCGACCACAGGGCTGTTGCCAAGGCCAGACCAATGGCCAGCATCGCCAGCTGCCCGGGGCGGCGCTTCCAATGTGAAGAAAGGCTCTGAATAGCGGTGTAGAGCATGTTCAGACCGCTTCCAAAACGCCGCGCGACAGGTGGATGCGGTGAGATAGGCGGGCGGCAAGCCGGGTGGAATGGGTGACCATCAAGAGGCCTGCATTGGTATCGGCGACCAGATCAAGCAGAAGGGAGAGGACGGCATCGCCGGTTTCTTCATCGAGGTTACCGGTCGGCTCATCGGCAAGGATCAGGGCGGGCCGGGGGCCAGTGCACGGGCGATGGCGACGCGTTGCTGTTGTCCGCCGGACAGTTGCTCGGGGTAGCGGGTGGTAAGATCGTCCAGGCCAAGGCGCTGGGCGAGTTCCGTGCAGAACGCCGCATCGTGTCGCCCCGCGAGGCGGGCCTGCAGCGCAATGTTGGCCCCGACGTTGAGGGACGGGACAAGGTTGAACTGTTGAAAGATCAGCCCGATCTGCGTGCGCCGCGCGGATGCTCGCGCGGCATCGTCCAATTGGCCGATGTCCTGGCCCTGCACCATGACCTGCCCGCTGTCGGGTCGGTCCAACCCGCCTGCAAGATGCAGAAGCGTGGATTTGCCGGATCCGCTTTCGCCCGTCAGGGCGAGGGTTTCGCCCACATCCATGCCAATCGAGACGCCCGCAAGCACGGGGGTTTCGTCATAGGATTTGTGGATGTCACGCAGATCGAGCAGAGGGCTTTCCATAGGCGCAGATGTAGCAGGCCGGGTCCGCTTCGCCACGGGCCATTGCGCGGGCGGCGGTTTTGCCGCAGGTTTCGAGCGAGCAAGGGAGCGCCGGATGATCACGGATTGGGATGACGCCTATGCCAATGGGGCACATATCGCGGATGCGGATGCTATTCTGGCACGGTGGAAGAAGGAGGCGCCGCGGGTCTACCGGACCCTTGCGCCGGAGCGGATTGAGACGGGGCCTCGGCCGAGGCAGTTTGTGGATCTCTCTAGACCCGAAACCGCGCAACAGGGCCTGACATTTTTTGTGCATGGGGGGTACTGGATGGCCTTTGAGGGCCGTGACTTCGCCCATGTTGTGACGGGTCTCGCTGTCGCATGGTCAGGCCGTTGGAGCGATCACCTATACGCTTGCCCCTGAGGCGCGGATTTCCGAGATCACGGCGGAAATTGCGCAAGCGGTTGAGGCTGCGGCCGCTTTGGTTGAGGGGCCGATCCGGCTGGTGGGCCATTCTGCCGGCGGGCATTTGGTGACGCGGATGGTGTGTGAGGGGGTCTTGCCTGCACCTGTCCTGGACCGGGTGGCGCATGTGATCTCAATCTCTGGGGTGCATGATTTGCGCCCGCTGTTGCGCACGCGGATGAACGAAACGCTGCGATTGACGCCAGAGGAGGCGGTGCGGGAAAGCCCGGCCCTTTTGACCCCGGCCAGCGGCGTGCGCGTGTCATGTGTCGTGGGCGCCGAGGAGCGGCCCGAATTCCGCAGGCAGTCCGCGTTGTTGGCCAATATCTGGACGGGGTTGGGGGCGCGCATGCAGGCGATTGAGCTGCCGGGCGAAAATCACTTCAGCATTCTGGAGGGCCTGGAAGACCCGAATGCGGAGTTGTGCCGTTTGGTGATGGGCTAGAATTCGGTCAAACAGGGCGGAGATCGCCGTCTTGAGCTGTGCCCGATCTTCGGGGCCGAGCGCGTCCAGCATCCGGCTTTCGGCTGCGAGGGCCGCGGATTTCAGGCGGGAGACTTCTTCCGTTCCGTGATCTGAGAGGCGGACAACCAGCCTGCGGCGATCGGCCTTGTCGCGGATGACCGAGATCATATCGAGGTCTTCCAACCGGCGCTGCGCGCGGCTGACCCGGGCTGCATCCATGGCCGTAAGGATGCACAGATCGTGGGATGAGCAGGGCTGGTTCGATGGCAAAGCCATCATGATGCGCCATTCGGGCACTTGCAGGCCGGCATCTTCCATGACGCGTGCAAACATCCGTGCAGACAGCACCGACATTTGAAACGGCAGAAACTCGGACAGGTCAAATGTCAGAGACTGGGATTGGTCTTTCATGGGGACCACCTTTGCCACACGCAGGAGAATACAACCCTAACGATAGCGGCCTGTCTGATGGCGGCGCAAGAAAAATGTCAGGCAAAGTTGACATTTAGCCGGTTTTAGCCGGGCCAATCTATCGAAATTGCAATTCCGATAGATTGTGCGCTGGGTTTCCGATGGTGAACAGCGGGAATTGGGAAAAGGACAAAAACGACCGCCTGGCACGTTTTTCCGGCTTGTCCCCAAACCGCGCCTGCTTATGCCCGGCGGTGGGACACCCCTCCCCAACGAGGGGCGCATATCTGTGAGGATACCATTATGACCACGACCCAACCGGCCCCACGGCCGGACGTGAAGCCGTCGAGATCCGAAATTTTCGTCTGGCCCCTGCACCAAACCCCCCACCTGGACCCCTGACGCCCTCCGCACAGGCGCCGCTTGGGCGGTCGCACCGTGCGGCTGTCGGCAAGGACCTTGCTGCAGTCCGTCATCGGCACCGTACCGGCCACCATGCTCGGCGTGCCAGAGATAGCTACAAGTGTGGGCATCGTTCCGGCCTCGGACACGGGCGCTGTGGAGATGGCGATGTGGTCGATGCTGGGCGCTCGGCCTTGCACGATGCTTGCATGGGAAAGCTTTGGCGCGGGCTGGGTGACGGATGTGGTCAAGCAGCTGAAGCTGGACGCCACGGTCACGACGGCCGAATACGGCGAGCTGCCCGATCTGGCCGCGGTCGATTGGGATACCGATGTGGTCTTCACCTGGAACGGCACGACATCAGGCGTGCGCGTCCCGAACGGCGACGTGATCCCGGCGGATCGCGCGGGGCTGACGATCTGCGACGCAACCAGCGCGGCCTTCGCGCAGGACTTGCCGTGGGACAAGCTGGATGTTGTCACCTTCTCCTGGCAGAAGGTGATGGGTGGCGAAGGGTGCGCATGGTGTGCTGATCCTGAGCCCGCGCGCGGTGGAGCGGCTGGAAAGCTACACACCACCATGGCCACTGCCGAAGATTTTCCGTCTGACCAAGGGCGGTAAGCTGATCGACGGGTATCTTCGGCGGTGCGACGATCAACACGCCATCCATGCTGTGTGTCGAGGATTACGCACTTTGCGCTGGAATGGGCCGAAAGCCTGGGTGGCCTGCCCGCGCTTGCGCGCCCGGGCCGATGCCAACGCGCAAGCCGATCTGGGACTTCTGCGACGACGCGCGATTGGATCGAGAACCTGGCGGTTGATCCGGCGACCCGGTCGAACACGTCCGTTTGCCTGAAGTTCACCGACCCGCGCATTCGTGGACGGGGAAGCGTTTGCCAAGGCCGTGGCCAAGCGGTTGATGATCGGAACATGCGTCGCGCTTCGACGTCGGGTCCTATCGCGATGCGCCTGCCGGGCCTGCGCATCTGGTGCGGTGCAACGGTTGAGACCTTCGGACATCGAGGCGATGCTGCCCTGGCTCGACTGGGCCTTCCACGCCGAGATCGACGCACAAGCCGTCGCTGCCTGACCTGCCCATCTTTGTTCCAAATACAATTCTCGATCTGCCCAATGTGCAGACCCCGAAATGAGTGCCTGACATGGCCCCCAAAGTCCTCGTCTCAGACAAGCTGAGTGAAACCGCCGTCCAGATATTCCGGGATCGCGGCATCGACGTGACCTTCGACCCGAGCATCGGCAAGGATAAGGAGAAGCTCCTGTCCGTGATTGATCAGTATGATGGTCTTGCCATCCGGTCCGCCACCAAGGTGACGGAGAAGATCATTGCGCAAGCTGATCGCCTTAAAGTTGTGGGTCGCGCCGGGATTGGGGTCGACAATGTCGACATTCCCAATGCGTCGAAGAAGGGCATCATCGTGATGAACACGCCCTTCGGGAACATGATCACCACGGCGGAACATGCGATTGCCATGATGTTTGCCGTGGCGCGGCAGATCCCGGAGGCCAGCGCCTCGACCCATGCGGGCAAATGGGAGAAGTCGAAATTCATGGGCGTCGAGCTGACCGGCAAGACTCTGGGCGTGATTGGCGCGGGCAATATCGGCGGGATCGTGTGTGAACGTGGCGTTGGCCTGCGCATGAAGGTGATCGCCTATGATCCATTCCTGAGCGAAGAGCGTGCGGCGAAACTGGGTGTAACCAAGGTGGAGTTGGACGAGCTGTTCGCGCGCTCTGACTTCATCACGCTGCACGTTCCGGCGACCGACAAGACGCGGGGCATGATCTCAGCCGAAGCGATTGCCACGATGAAGAAGGGCGTGCGCATTGTGAACTGCGCCCGCGGTGGTTTGGTCGATGAAGAGGCGCTGGCCGAGGCATTGAAATCCGGCCATGTCGCGGGTGCGGCGTTTGATGTGTTCGCGGTGGAGCCTGCGACCGACAGCCCGCTGTTCAACCTGCCGAACGTCGTTGTGACGCCTCACTTGGGCGCGGCGACGACCGAGGCGCAGGAGAATGTGGCGTTGCAGGTGGCGGAACAGATGTCGGATTACCTGCTGACGGGTGCGGTTTCGAATGCGCTGAACATGCCGAGCGTGACCGCCGAGGAAGCCGCCGTGATGGGGCCGTGGGTGAAGCTGGCCGAGCATCTGGGTGCCTTTGTGGGCCAGTTGACCGATGAGCCGATTAAGAGCATCGAGATCGTCTATAACGGGGTGGTCACGGGCATGAACCTGAAGGCGCTGGATTGCGCGGCAATTGCCGGTGTGATGAAGGCCACGAACCCGGATGTGAACATGGTGTCGGCCCCTGTGATTGCAAAGGAGCGTGGGATCGAGCTGAGCCCAGACCACGCAGGACAAGACCGGCGTGTTCGACGGCTATATCCGGCTGGTGGTCAAGACGGACAAGCGGGAGCGGTCCATTGCGGGCACGTGCTTCAGCGATGGCAAGCCGCGCTTCATCCAGATCAAGGGCATCAATATTGATGCCGAGATCGGGGCAGCATATGCTCTACACCACCAACGAGGACGTGCCCGGGATCATCGGTGCGCTGGGTCAGACGATGGGGGCAAACGACGTCAACATCGCAAACTTTACGCTGGGCCGGTCGGGTCCGAAGGGTGAGGCGATTGCGCTTTTGTACCTCGACGCGCCGCCGCCTGCGAAGGCGTTGAAGGATCTGATGGACACGGGGCTGTTCCAAAGCGTGCAGCCGTTGCAGTTCGACGCGGCGTAAAATTGGCGCTCGCTGCTGATTGATGCTCTAACCCTTCGCAAGCAATTGCGGAGGGTTTTTCATATGGACGAGATCGTGATCCTGTCGGGCGCACGCACGGCGATTGGGACATTTGGCGGATCGCTGGCGGGCACGACGCCAATTGACACAGGTGCTGTTGCGGCGAAGGCGGCGCTGGAGCGGGCGGGTGTGGATGGCGGCCAGATCGGGCACGTTACCTTTGGCCATGTGATCAACACCGAACCGCGCGACATGTATCTGAGCCGCGTTGCCGCGATGCAGGCGGGCGTGCCGGAAACGGTTCCAGCGATGAACGTGAACCGGCTTTGTGGGTCCGGCGCGCAGGCGATTGTCAGCGTGATTCAGTCGCTTGCGATGGGGGATGCCGATTTTGGCTTGGCCGGTGGTGCGGAAAGCATGAGCCGGTCACCTTACGTGATCCCGCAAGCGCGGTTCGGGCAGAAGATGGGGGACGTCAAGACGCTCGACATGATGCTGGGCGCTTTGAACTGCCCGTTTGGGACGGGGCATATGGGCGTGACGGCTGAGAATGTCGCGGATGAGCATGACGTGACGCGGGAGCAGATGGATGCCTTCGCCATGGCCTCGCAGGAGCGCGCGGCGAACGCCATTGAGCAGGGGTATTTTGCGGATCAGATCGTGCCGGTTGAGGTGCGTTTGAAGCGCGACATGGTGCCGTTTGAGGTGGATGAGCATCCCAAGGCGACGTCGCTGGAGGCTTTGGCCGGGCTGCGCGCGGTGTTTCAGAAAGACGGGCGTGTGACGGCGGGCAATGCCAGCGGCATCAACGATGGCGCGGCAGCATTGGTGCTGGCACGCGGCGAGGCGGCGGAAAAGGCCGGCCTGACGCCAAGGGCGCGCGTGCTGGGCTATGCCCATGCCGGTGTGCGGCCTGAGGTGATGGGGATTGGTCCAGTGCCCGCAGTGGAAAACCTGTTGGCGAAGACCGGCCTCAGCATCGGGGATTTCGATGTGATCGAGATCCAATGAGGCCTTCGCGGCGCAAGCGATTGCGGTGAACAAGGGGCTTGGTCTGGACGCGGCGAAGGTGAACCCGAATGGCGGCGCGATTGCGCTGGGCCATCCAGTTGGCGCGACGGGTGCGATCATCACGGTGAAGGCGTTGTATGAGCTGGAGCGGATTGGTGGATCGAAGGCGCTGATCACGATGTGCATCGGCGGCGGTCAGGGCATTGCGCTGGCGATTGAGCGGGTGTGACGCGGCTAAGCGAGGGGCCAGCCCCTCGCGCTCCCCGGCATTTTCTCAGAACAAAGATGGGCGTTTAGTTCCTCACTTCGACTGAGCGGCTTTCGGCGCGGCCGGTGGCGTCGATGACCGTCAGCTCTCCGAAGCCGAGGCCAACATCCAGGGCAACCTCGCGGTCACGCAGGCCAACGCCGACCGGGGCGCCATTCCAGAGCCAGGTGAACGGCGCTTGCCCTTCGGCCACGCGCGCCACGACCGGCAGGTCCGGCTGGTAGGCCAGAACGGCGCCTTCGGGCGGGAAGGTGATGGCGGGGCCGTCGGTATCAGTCATGTCTGCCACTGGATCGAAGCGGCGCAAGGTTTCGGGCAGTTGCGCATTGGTCAGCGTCAGCGCGCCGGATGGCGGCGCGGGGCGCGGCGCGGGTCGGTCGCCGAGATGGGCAAACGCCTCGAACAACAGGGGCGCGGAGAGTTCTGCGCCAAAGGCCCCGGGCACCGAGGCCCCATCGGCGCGGCCCATCCAGACCCCGATCGACATGCTGCCCGTCGAACCCGAAGGCCCAGGCATCGCGGTGGCCGTAGCTGGTGCCCGTCTTGTAGCTGAGGCCCACGCGCGGGGCATTTGGCGGCGGGATGACGCCAGAGAGCATGTCGCCCAGATACCAGGCGGCGGTTTCTGACAGGATGCGCTGGCCTTCCCCCACGGCTTCGCCTTCACGCCAATGCAAGGGCGCCGCCACGCCGCCGCGCGCAATTCCCGCATAGAGGCGCAAGAGGTCCTCCATCGTGGTGCCGATGCCGCCGAGGGCAATGGCAAGGCCGGGTTCTTCGCCTAGCGGCAGGGACACGTCCATATCCGCGCGGCCCATGGCGGCGAGCATCTGGTGGGGGCCAACCTCATTCAACAGGGTTACGGCGGGGATATTCAGGGACAATTGCAGCGCCTCGGACGCGGTGACTTCGCCGCGAAAGACCTCATCAAAATTCTGCGGGGCGTAGCCCGCGATAGAGATCGGGCGATCTTGCACCAGCGTTTCGGGGTGGATCAGGCCTGCATCCATGGCGAGGCCGTAGATCAGCGGTTTGAGCGCAGAGCCGGGGGACCGGACGGCCTGGGTCATATCGACGAAGCCATCACGGGGGGTGTCGGTGTAGTCGGGGGAGCCGACACTGGCGAGCACTTCGCCTGTCTCATGATCCATGACCATGATAGCTGTGCTGATCTGCGGCCCAAGGCCGGTCACAGCGCGGGTGGCGAGCCGTTCCATTTGCGCCTGAAGGTCGCGGTCCAGGGTCAGATGATGCGTGCCTTGCGTGGGCCGTTCAAGAATGGCGCGATCGGCAAGATGGGCGGCCAGCGCGGGGAACGGGCGCCGCGCGGTCGGGATTGGCTCTTCCCGGGCCCAGGCGATTTGCGCCTCTGTCAGGTTGGTAAAGGTCACGGCCCGCGACAGGACCCGGTTTCGGGCAATCTCGGCGGCTTCGGGGAAGCGATCCGGGCGGCGAGAGTTCGGCGCTTGCGGAATGGCGACCAGCAGGGCGGATTGCGCAGCGGTCAGGCGATCAGGTTCCGTCCCGAACCAGGTGAGCGTTGCCGCGCGCACGCCTTCAAGATTGCCGCCATAGGGGGCAAGGTGGAGGTAGAGGGTCAGGATCTCCTCTTTGCGTAGATGGCGCTCAAGCGCCAGGGCCAGCCTGATCTGGCGGATCTTGCCGCCCCAGGCGCCGGTGCCTGGATCCTCCAACAGGCGGGCGACCTGCATAGTCAGAGTGGATCCGCCCGAAATCACGCGGCCCGTTGTGATGCGTTGGTAGGCGGCCCGGGCAAAGGCGCGGAGATCGACGCCGGGATGGGACCAGAAGCGGCGATCCTCGTAGGCCACCAGCATTTCGATGAAATCAGGATCTACCGCGTCGTAGCTGACCGGCAGGCGCCAGCGGCCATTCTCGACTGTGTAGGCGCGCAGCAGGTCGCCGTTGCGGTCCAGCACCTCCACGCCCGTTTCCAGGGTGAGGGGTGGAAGCGTCGTCCGGTCAATCCAATCGTCCACCCACAGCACCGCTCCGGCGACAAAAGTCACAATGAGGAGCACGAGGGTGGATGCGATCTGGCGGATCATTCGAGGATTTCAACAGTCCCTGAGGCAGTCTGTGCCCGGTATGTCGGGCGGTACATGTCTTCCACCGAGGCGGCGGGATGGTGGAAAGAGCCGGGCGTCACGGCGCGCACAATATAGGCGAGGCGAACTAGGTCGCTGTCGCCCCGCATATCGACGGCAGACAGGAAACGTTCCGCCCGGAATTCCGACATTTGCGGCGAGACGGGAAAATCGACGCCTTGCAAGGCTGAGACATCACCCGATTGCAGGAGGTTTGGATTGTCGATCTCGAAACCAGCGGGAAGGGGATCGTTGATCATCAGGCGCCCGTCTGGCGCACCCGTGCGGCGCACCTCCAACACCACGATCATGCGCGCGCCGAGGGGGACCTGCTGCGGATCGGTCGCGTCGCCCTCCAGCGTGAAGTAGTCGCGATCGATCCGGTAGCCGTTGCCGAACTGCGCGACGTCACCATAGGGCTGGCCGAAGCGGGTGAGGGTCAGAAGCTCCTCATTCGGGCCGGTGTTCTCAATGACACGGGCGGATGCTTCGCTCCCGTCCAGGACTTCGATGAGCGGGCCGGAAACCGGTGCGCCGTCGAGCGTAAGGGTCTGTGTGGCGGGATTGTCGATCAATGCATGGGCTGCGAGCAGGGACCAGACGGCCTCCTGTGTTGAAGCTTCGGCCACGGGGATGGCAATCTCAGGCATATAGGCGGGGACGTTGATGGTGTCGGATCCTGCCGCTGCGGCAAGGGCCACAAGGCCAGCGGCATCGCGTTGGCGGGTGCCGTAATCCGTGCGCCAGCCGGAGATCGCCCCGCCGTTGCCCGTAAGGGTCAGTCGCGCGAACCCTGCGGTGAACATGGCGTCGGCGCGTGGCTGATCGCCGTACATCGCAAGGGCGGCGCCCAGTTGGGCAAGGGCCAGTGGCGTCGCGAAATCCTGCGCT
The DNA here is from genome assembly GCF_055693405.1 of Gymnodinialimonas sp. JB5-7. Lineage (NCBI taxonomy): Bacteria > Pseudomonadati > Pseudomonadota > Alphaproteobacteria > Rhodobacterales > Paracoccaceae > Gymnodinialimonas > Gymnodinialimonas sp. JB5-7. The sequence goes on along the minus strand of NZ_JBVFUX010000012.1, from coordinate 977,063 downwards.
TTCACATCGGCATAGTACCGCAAATCCCCCATGGAGGCCTGCCCTTCGCGGGCCAGGACCATCAGCGCATAGGCAAGCCCTTCGCCCCCATTCTCGAAATCCGGATGACCGGCGATGCGATTGGCGAGATTATCGAGCGCGCTTTGGAAGGCGTTGGCGGGAACCCCATGCCCCTCGGCCCGCGCGCGGGAGAGGAAATCGGTGACATAGGCATCAAGCCACAGATCGCCCGACCCGGCGCGCCACAGGCCGAAGCTGCCATTGGCGCTTTGGTTCGTCAGGACGGACCGGATGGCGTCGGCGATACGGTCGTTGAGGTCATCTGCCGTCCCAAGCCCCATGATCTCGGCCACGGAGGAGAGGTACAGGAGGGGAAGGGCCTGGCTTGTGACCTGCTCGGTGCAGCCATAGGGGTATCGGTCGAGCCGTTGCAGAAGACCCGCCGCATCGAACCGCGCGAGCGGCCCGGCGAGATAGGGTCACGCGGGCGGTTTCAGGCCGGAAATCAGCGAAGGCATTGGCATCAAGTGTGAAGGATTGACCGGGCGCGAGGGTCAGCCGGGTGGTTTCAGCGACAAGCGGGTTATTGAGTTGCAGGGGGATCGAGACCTCTTGCGACAGCTCGGTTCCGTCTGGCGTGGTCAAGGTGATGGCGATCGTGGCGTCGCCCACGCGGTCAGCGGTCTGAAATACGATCGGGATACGTTGTGTCTGGCCTTCCGCAAGTGTGACTTCGGGGATCAACTGGCCAAAAAGCTGGATGCCCGTATTGGCGCTGAGCTCAAGCGGCATAGTTCCTGTGGGGCCTTCGGTATGGGTCACTTCCAGCAGAACCCGCGCGGTGTCACCGGGCGCGAGGAAGCGTGGAGCGGTGGCCGTGACGACCACCGGATCGCGAACAATGACATCCTGCGTCGCTTGCCCAACGCCGGTCTCGGACCAGGCGGTGGCCATGACGCGAACGGTGCCGTTGAACGCGGGCAGGTCAAAACTGGTGCGGGCATAGCCGTCATCGCCAACGGTCAGGGGGCCAGAGAAAAGCGCAACAAGGTCTTCGGTTGGCGGCGAGGCCTCCATCCGCAGGCCCGCGCCTGCATCGCCGCCCTGCCGGATGCGGCCTTCGGCGCCATCGCGGCTGTCGATCAAGCGGCCATAGAGATCGCGGAATGCCATGCCGAGGCGGCGCTGGCCGAAATAATGGCCCTGCGGATCGGGGGCCTCAAAACTGGTGAGGTTGAGGATCCCAAGATCAACGGCCGAGATGGTGGCGAACACCGTTTCGCCGGGCTGGGCGCCGTCGACGCGCAAAGTTACGTCCAGGGGGCCGCGGGGCCGCGTGACCTCAGGCAATTCCAGCGTTGCGTTCAAAGCGCGCGGACCCGGGTCGACGGCGGCATGTGCAATGCCGATGGCCCGAGTGGGAGCGGGTGTGTCGGCCTCCCCAAATGGGCGGATCAGGGATGCGGTGACATACGCTCCCGATCCCCAGTCTTCCGTGACCTGCAACGGGATGGTCATGGGCGAGCCTTCAAAGACCACGGATTCCCGGTGGATCAACGCGTTCGAGACGACCTGAACCGTCAATAACCCGCCGGACAGAGCCGAAACGCGCAGATTTGCCGTGTCGCCGGGGCGGTAGCTGTCTGCATCAAGCGTGACATCGAGGACGTCCGGTGTATCGCCGCCGTCGTCAGCGCCATAGAAGCCAGCGGAGAAGCCGACCGAACTGATCGTGAAGCCGCCAAAATCGCTTTCAACGCGAAGCTCGTACCGGCCCCAATCAATCGGCAGATCGAGGCGCGTGGGATCGCGGCCCAGGGTGACGTCACCTTCGGCAATGCGTTCGCGGGTGGTGACGGGGTCCCATGACCAATTGCCGTTCTGCCGGTACCATTGGTAGCGACGCTCAACCCGGTTCAGGGTCCACCGGGCGGGCATGGGATCGCCCGTGCCGATGGCGATAAGATCAAAGGGGGCGTCCACGCCTTCCGCCAACGTGCCGTCAAATAGGGGGCGGATGCCGATGGCGGGGCCGTCTGGCATGATCGTGACGGTTTCGCGCCGTTCCACCGGTCGGCCAGAGGCCTCTGAGATCTCTGCCGTGATCGTCAGCTGGCCGGGATAGGGCGCGCCAGAGAAGGCCGGGAATTCAAGGCCAACAGCCATGCGGCCCTGATTGTTGGTCTCGAACGGGCCGAAACTGGCGAATTCCGCGTCTGGTGGAGCGTCATGGCGTCCAAACGCGTAGCCGGGATGCGCGGGCAGGAATTGCGTTGGCCGCAGGGCCATGCGGCCGCTGATCGGAAGACCCTCAGCCGGTGCGCCGTAAAGGTAATTGGCGATGAAATCGGTGATCGGTGCGGCGCCAGGCGCAAAGGTTCGGGACGGAAGGCTGACGAACAGATCAAGCCGTTCCGGCAAGAAATCCTCGATCAGCAGGCGCGTTGTCGTCAGGGGTGCAGCATCTGGATCCGCATGGATCGCCAACCGCCACGTGCCGCGCGGCACCCCTGGCCCGGTGGGCAGGGAAAAGACGTAGCCGCCTGCGCCCTCATCCGTCAGCAAGGTTCGACTGTATTCGACGCCATCGGCGCGGGTCAGGATGGCGGTCAGGGGCAGGCCGGTTATGGCCTGGGCCTGCGGATCGCGGGCCAATGCGGTGGCATGGATCGTCTCACCCGCCCGGTAAACGCCCCGGTCGGTCGTAAGGAAGACATCGATGGGGCCCGCCGGTTCGCGCCCTTCAACGCCCCGGTCGGACAGATCGAACTCCGCCTCGCGCAGGGACAGGAAGGCAAGATCGGTGTCGCCGGTCCGTGCGATCAGAAGGGCGGGGGCCGCCCCGTCTTGCCCGGCGGCAATGTCGCCTTCGAAATGTGCGTAGCCGTCGGTATCTGTAATGGCTTCAGCCAACACACGGTTCGATTCTGAGACCAGATCAATTGCGACACCTTCGACAGGACGCGCGGTCGTCAGGGATGTGACGCTGACATGGACTCCGTCGACGCCGCTGGCCGAGGACAAGACCAAGATCGCTAACGAGGAACCATTGCGTGGCACCCCCTTCAGCTTCCCCGGCGCCGCCGACGCGAGCTTCCAACGCATAAAGGCCCGGCGCGCGGCCTTCCAGAACGGTGCCGATGGGAATGCGCGTGGTCACGCCACGGTTCTGCTCCATGGCCACTTCGGCCTCACCCTGCCAGACGGCTTCACCGATTTCGTCGGCGAAGCGATCAATCTGCCATTCCGCGAGCGGGCGACCGAAATAGCGATCCTGAAGGCTGCGCAGGATGTTGCGGTCGGAGACGTGGTAGAGGTTCAGGTCAACAAGGTCCGTATTGACGGCGACCAGCGGGATGGTCCCACCGGCAGAGGCCGGCAGGACATAGGCGCGGCCTGCAAAGCGTACGGAGGCGGCACGGTCCCGGACATATTGCTGAAGGGCTACGGGTTCGTGCAGCACCTCACCCGACGCGGCGGGCAATCCGGCGCGCAGGGTGAATTCCAGCCGTTCGCCGTGCGACACGCCCGAGATGCAAAGCTGCCGGCCCTCGGCCTCGACGGCGAGGCCGGGTTCGGTGGATTGCAGATAGTCGTCGTAGATCACGCCGCCCGCTGCGAGATCTTCGGAGAAGATGGCACAGATCCGGGGGAAGTCGGCTTCGACATCGACGCGCGTGTCGGTCACGCGAAAGCCGAACAGGCCACGAAGGCGGTTCGCCGCTTCTGTGCGTTGGTCTGACGGCGCATTGGCCACGGCCATGTCTGCCGCAAAGATCGCATCGCGCCCGCGCCCGTTCCGTTCAAGCGCCTCTGCAAGGAGGTCATTGGCAAGTGCCGTGGGTTCGCCCGGGTCGGCGCGGAGGGCCGCGTTGATTGCGGCCTGCAAGGCGCGCCGGTCGAATTGGCGCTGTTCCGATGAATTCTCAGCCTCGATCGCCAGAAGATAGGTCGCGTAGGTGATCCAATCATTGGCCTCGCCCTCTACCGTGATCGCGGCCCCGATACGTCGCATGGCGCCCACAATATCGCCCTCTGCAAAGGCGTTTTGTGCGCTACGGCGCCAATCCTCGGCCGGGAAGCGGCCGCCATAGTGGACAAGTCCCAAGGTGTCGGCCTGCGCATAGGCATCTTCGAAATCGGCACTGTTCAGGAAATCCATCGCAGCGCGGCGTTCCGTTGCGCGGGCGACGAGGCTCGCATCTGTTGCGCGGATCAGGCCGGAAAAGGCGCCTGCATAGGCCTCACTTTCGCCAATTGTCGACTTTGGAAAGCACGCGTTCGAGCGGCTGTTGAACGTGAAGGCAATACAGTCCGGGTCTGCCCGGCAGGCCGCGTCGCAGGCGGTCAGCGTGGTGTCGAAAATCGGGCGCATGTCGCCGCCCGGAAGGTCGGTATCGCGTAGGATGGTGATTGTCCGTTCTGGTATCGTCTGCGCTGCCAGCGGTGCGGACAGAAACAGCGAAAGACCGATGGCCCAAGCGACCGAAAAACGACGCATCCAAGGCACCCCACAAATTCATCAAACAATTCGTCGCGATGCTGCCATGCGCATCCGCGCGGAGTCCATGATTCCCCCTTGGCTATGGAGGATTCCCTGACTCGCCACCGGTGATTAACTGTATTTTCAGCGACTCCCCCAGAACATTCCACCGGACGAAACCCATTTGCGTGATGCATAAGAATGACTTCGAGCAGCATGATGGAGCGTATGGCGCAGGAGCGTCGCGCCCGGCTTCAGGCCGAGCAATTGCTCGCCCTGCGCTCGGAGGAGCTGTACGAGGCCAACCGCAAACTCGCCGAACATGCCGACGCGCTGTCGCACCAAGTCATTGAGCAAAGGGAAGAAAACGAAAGCCTGCGTGGCATCGCCACTGAGACTGAAGCGAAGCTGGAGGTTGTCACGGAGCGGGCGGTAACAGCGCAGCGGCGTTTGTGGGACGCGTTGCATGCCACCGATGATGGCTTCGCCATCTTTGACCGTGATTTGCGGCTGGTTGCCGCAGATCCTGCCTTCTTCGGGGCCTTTCGATGGGGTGGGCGATGTTTCTGAGGGGGCAACCTATGAGGCGATTCTGCGGGTTGCTGTCGATGAAGGCATTGTCGACCTGCAGGGTGTCGCGCCCGAGGATTGGGTTGATCGGATGATTGCCCGTTGGGAAATGAACCCAATCCCGCGTGTCGACATCAAACTGTGGAACGGGGCCTTCATCCGCCTTGACGACAAACAGACCCCGCAGGGCGATTTCGTCTCACTTGCTGTTGATATTACCCCCAATATCCGCCGCGAACGGCAGCTTCGCACGGCCCGTGATGCAGCCTTGGCGGCGAGCCGCGCGAAATCCACGTTCCTTGCGAATATGAGCCACGAGATCAGGACGCCGATGAACGGCGTCGTCTCCATGGCGGAGCTTTTGCGCGAAACGGAGCTGACCGAAGATCAAAAGATCTATGCCGATACCATCCGGAATTCCGGTGAGGCTTTGTTGGTCATCATCAACGATGTGCTCGACTATTCGAAGATCGAGGCTGGCAAGCTTGAGCTTAGGTCCGAGAGCTTTGACCTGAACGCGATGGTGCTTGAGATTTTCCGCCTGTTGCGTCCGGGGCTTGAGGGAAAAACCGTCGAGTTGCGGCTGGACTACGATATCTTTCTGCCAGAACGCATGATCGGCGATCCGGGCCGGGTGCGGCAGGTTCTGACCAATTTGATCGGCAACGCGATCAAGTTCACCGAAGAAGGGCACGTTACTGTGCGGGTGATGGCCGGGCTTCCTGCCGAAGCGCCGGGCGCGCTCAATCTGCAGGTGATCGTTGAAGATACCGGCATCGGCATCCCGCATGAAAAGCAGGCCCACGTCTTTGGTGAGTTCAACCAAGTGGAGGAAGAGGCCAATCGCCGCCATGATGGGACGGGCCTTGGCCTGGCGATCTCGCAGCGGCTTGTGAAGCTCATGGGTGGTTCGATGTGGCTGCAATCCGAGCCCGGACATGGGGCTGCCTTTGGCTTTGATATGGCCCTGCAAGAAGACCCTAGTGCGCGGTTAGAGCCTGTTGCGGGCCTACCGCCGGATCAGGCGCGTATTCTGCTGGTTGGTGGTGCGGGTGAGACGACTGACTTGATCATGGATGCGCTGACCCGACTTCACGCGGAAGCGTCACAGGTTCGGCGCGTGCCGTCTGAGAAAGATCTTGATGGAACGCAGGCGGTTATCCTGTGTGACGATTCTGTTCCCCCAGAAGATGTAGGTGCCGCGCTGGGCGCTTACGGGTTCAAAGGTGCTTTGCTGCGCGTTGGCGACACATCGGATCAGGATGATGGATTTGTTCCGTTCCAAGCGGATATCGCCTTGGCCGATTTGCGCGCCCTGTTGCTGCCGGTGCCACAGAACCCCGATGAAGCAGTCGTACCGGAGGAGATTTCAGGCCCTGGCGACGAAACGCCCGAAGTGCTGGCGGAGGACATGCCTGCAGCACCTGCGAAGCGCCGGCTGCTGGCGGCAGAAGACAACAAGACCAATCAGTTGGTCTTCAAGTCGATGATCAAGGGCCTCGATCTGGATGTTGAGATTGTAAACAACGGCGCAGAATTGTTGGAGGCGTTCAAAGCCAATCCGCCGGATCTGATCATGACGGACATCTCAATGCCCGAAATGGATGGCCTTGAAGCTGCGCGGGCCATCAGGGCCGAAGAGGCTGCGCAGGGCCGGCCGCGTGTCCATATCATTGCCATGACCGCCCATGCGCTCGACGGCGACAGAGAGCGTATTCTTGAAGCCGGCATTGACGACTACATCACCAAACCGCTGAAAAAGCCGGTGATCCATGCCAAGATTTCCGAGGCGCCCAACCCCGGCGAGGGCGCCCAAAGTGCAGCCTAGGGCCGCCACGCCGCCAGATCGTGCACCACTTTGTAGTGACCTGTCTCAACATCACGGCGGTTCCGAATGGGTCCGTGTGTCAATTCTTGAAACACCGGATGCGCCTGATCCAGCACGCCGATATTGGCAAGGATCTGCGCGAGCGCTGCCTCGGACCCGCGCGTCGCGCCGTCGCTGATCTTGAGCGCTACGCCCATTTTGTGCTCAGGGATGATCGCGAAAAAGACCCCCTCTGCCCCGGTTTTGACAGCGGCACCTTTGCCCATGGTACGCATAAGCCGGGTGCAGGCGCGGCCTTCGCCGGCAACAAGATCCGGATGCGCCATCATCGCGTTTCGCAACCTGACCATTGCGTCCTGCCGGGCCCCGCCACCGGGCTTTGCGGCCGCGAACCGGGCCATCGCGCGGGCAAATCCGGCAAGCGATCCGGCAAAGTTCGGGGCCGAGCAGCCGTCAATCGCGTAGTCGCTGACATCTTCGTCTGTCACGCCAGCCGTCGCATCCGCGATGGCGCGCTGAACCGGGTGATCCGGGTCGATATATTCCGGGCCTGCGCCAAGATGCTGCGACAGGGTCAGAAACCCGGAATGCTTGCCAGAACAGTTGTTGTGCCGCTGATCCGACGCGGTATGGCTGCAAACCAAATCGTTGCGGGCGGAGAGGTCGGATGGTTCTTGCGGGCCGCACCGCAGGTCGGCCTCGCTCAACCCAAGGTCTGACAGCCATCGCGTCACGCGGTCGGTGTGGATCGCCGCCCCGTTGTGCGAGGCGCAGGCCAGTGCCAGATGTTCAGGCGTCAATCCCGCCGCCGTCCGCAGCCCCACTTTCGATCAGGGGAAGGGCCTGGATCATCTTCGCGGAGGAGCGTGGCAGAACATATGCCTCAGCATCGCCCCACGCGCCGATCATCCCGGCGTCGTCATGCCAAATCACCGCGTGCCCACGGTGCACGCATTCGCGGATCGGGCCGCGATGGACCTCAACCAGCGGCGCATCAGCCGTTTCAGCCATCCGAATCCCTCCCAATCCCTTCACAACCCGGCAAATTTCCGCCGCCGGGGCTTTTTTCAGCGAACCGTTTAAGCTAACTTGCCGATCAGTAACGGTCGGACGCTTGACACTTTAGTGACCCAAAAAAGGGCGCCGACCAGAGGCAGACCAGGGGCTGGAGGCTCTGACATTCATGAAACAATATCTTGCTGGTCTTCTGGCGGGCGCATTCTTCATTTCGGGGACCGTTGCGTTTGCACAGGAAGGCGAAGAATCCACAAACCGAGTGAATGCTGAAACCGATTGGTCGGTATTCGTCGAAGATGACCCCACGCAATGCTGGGTCGTGTCCACCCCATCGGAAACCGTGAACACCCGCGACGGGCGTGTTGTGTCGGTCCGCCGGGGTGAGATTTTGATGTTCGTGTCGTTCTGGCCGGGGCAGGAGCGTCTTGGTGAAGTCAGCTTCACGGGCGGCTATCCCTTTGCCGATGGCTCCACCGTGTCGATCGAGATTGGCTCATCGACTTTTGAGCTGTTCACCGAAGGCGAAATGGCTTGGGCCGCATCGCCGCAGGACGATGACCGCATCATCACCGCGATGAAGCGCGGCGCGGAGGCTGTGCTGACGGCGCGGTCGTCGCGTGGCACCCAGACTCAGGACACATTCAGCCTGCTGGGGTTCACTGCCGCTGTTGAGGATGCCGAAGCGCGCTGCGGAAACTGATCCGGTGCGCGCCAGCCTTCTTTGCGGAATTGCCCTCGGTCTGAGCGTCGGGCCTGCGTTTGCGCAGGGCCAGACGGCGTGGTCGATCTACGTGCAGGAAGACCCGACGCAATGCTGGGTGACATCTGTTCCGGCTGGCACAACGGCAAGCCGGAACGGCGAAGACGTCACCGATGCGATCAACCGGGATGAGGCGCTGTTGTTCATCTCGTTCTGGCCAGCGGACGGGCGGTTGGGCGAGGTCAGTTATACGGGCGGCTACCCCTTCGCAAACGGCAGCACCGTGACGATTGCGGTGGGTGAGGCGACGTTTGAATTGTTTACCGAAGGCCCAATGTCATGGGCCGGGTCGCCTGCATCGGACGCGCGCATCATTGCAGCCCTGCGCACTGGCGCCGAGGCGGTCGTGACGGCCGTGTCCGGGCGGGGCACCGAGGTTGTCGATACCTTCAGCTTGACCGGCTTTACCGCTGCCATCGAAGATGCGGAAATCCGGTGTAGCAACTAAATCAGAAATGCAAAAAACTGAATCACCTAACCCCGCCTGAAACCTTCAGTTTCAACGGGTCAGGTGATGAGGAATGTTCCACGATATTTGCATTTCGATATGGGCCATTTGCGTGGGCGCGTTGCATCCTATATGTCAGCGCGACTTCCCGAGGATTTTCACCATGACCGCCACTGCGCCCATCACGCAAGACGTCGCCACGATCAAACGCAAGCTGCCCGAAGGCCCGATCAACCTGATCGGGTTGACCCGTGATGGCTTGCGCAAAGCGTTGATCGAGGCTGGAACGCCTGAGAAGCAGGCCAAGATGCGCACGGGGCAGATCTGGCAGTGGCTCTACCAGAAAGGCATCCGCGATTTCGCGGCCATGACGAATCTGTCCAAGGATTACCGTGCCATGCTGGCCCAGACCTTCGTGGCAGAGGTGCCCGAGGTTGTGTCCAAGCAGGTCAGCGCAGATGGCACGCGCAAATACCTGGTGCGGATCGCCGGTGGGCACGAGGTTGAGGTTGTCTATATCCCAGAGGTCGATCGCGGAACGCCTGTGCATCTCCAGCCAGGTTGGCTGCACCCTGACCTGTTCGTTCTGTCATACCGGCACGCAGAAACTGGTCCGCAACCTGACGGCGGGTGAGATCATCGGCCAGGTGATGCTGGCCCGCGATGATCTTGATGAATGGACTGCCGAAGGCGTTGGATCAGACGCGAAGCCGCGCCTTGTGTCGAACATCGTGCTGATGGGCATGGGTGAGCCGCTCTATAATTTCGAGAATGTGCGCGACGCGATGAAGATCGCGATGGACCCGGAAGGGATCAGCCTGTCTCGCCGCCGGATCACGCTGTCGACCTCTGGCGTGGTGCCCTGAGATCGCGCGCACCGCGGAAGAGATCGGCTGCCAACTGGCCGTGTCAGCTTCCATGCCACCACGGATGAGGTGCGCGACAAGCTTGTGCCAATCAACAAGCGCTGGAATATCGAAGAACTGCTGGATGCGCTGCGGACCTACCCGAAAGCGTCCAACAGCGAGCGGATCACGTTTGAATATGTGATGCTGAAAGATGTGAACGACAGCGACGAGGATGCACGCCGTCTTGTGAAGCTGATCCAGGGCATTCCCGCCAAGATCAACCTGATCCCGTTCAACGAATGGCCCGGCGCGCCGTATGAGCGGTCGGATTGGGAGCGGATCGAACGCTTTGCCGATATCGTCTACAAGGCGGGCTATGCCTCGCCCATCCGCACGCCGCGCGGGGAAGACATCATGGCCGCCTGCGGGCAGCTCAAATCCGCAACCGAACGCGCGCGGAAATCGAAAAAGCAGATCGAGGCGGAAGCAGGGCTTTAGGCCGCTCCTCCAAAGAAAAGGCGCCGCCCGAAGGCCGCGCCAATCCAATTCCGTACCGTGATCCGTTGGGATCAGGTGTGGTGCAGTGCCAGAACCAGCAGCAGAACGGCGATTGCGGGCACCAGGATGCCGCCAGCCGAGGAGCCTGTGTCGTCGACAACGACAACGGGGTCGATGACGGCGGGTTCAACGTAGCCGCCTGCGAAAGCGCCGGTGGCGACAACGGTCAGGGCAGCAGCAAGTGCGAGCTTCTTCATTTTAGTCTCCTTGCCAAATTTCTTTGGCGGGTTTGCGTGTATATGCCTCATGCCTATCCGGACTGGCTTTCAGGCTGCAACTAGGAAAGTGCGCGTGCGATTACGTGCCGCAAACCTGTTGCAAAAAAGAAATGGCGCCACCCTTGCGGGCAGCGCCAATTCAAATCGTGATACCACGTGATCCGTTGGGATCAGGTGTGGTGCAGTGCCAGAACCAGCAGGAGCACGGCGATGGCGGGCACCAGGATGCCGCCGGCCGAGGAGCCGGTGTCTTCAACGATGACCACGGGCTCGATGACCGCGGGTTCAACGTAGCCGCCTGCAAATGCGCCAGTGGCGACAACAGACAGAGCAGCAGCGAGAGCAAGTTTCTTCATAATATCCTCCAAGATACGCCCCTTTTGTACACAATGCACAGGTTAGGGCACCCAAGACTGTACCTCGTGTTCATGTTTAACCAGCAACCCTGTGCGAATGCAATGGCGGGAAAATCGGCGGTTGCCATCGAAATCGCTTGTGTCGTCAATTTGGCAACACTTCCGGGCCTCGGGCGGCACAATGGCGCTCAAAATGCCGCCAGTCTGAATTTGATGGCGCAAAAATTCAGCCCAGACGGGTGCTGAACGCAAGCGAATCAAGGGTTTGGTGTCGATTCGCCGCCTGGCTCAGGGGTGAATCATGATCGGGGTGCCGTTTTGCACCATCGAATAGATTTGGCGCATTTCACGGTTCGGAACGGCAATGCAACCGACGGTCCAATCATCGATATTCCGGAACGGACGCGGTGTACCGTGAATGAAAATATCGCCTCCGGGGTCCACACCGGCCTCCCGCGCGCGGGCAATATCTTCGGCATTGGGGTAGCTGATCCCGATGGACAGGTAGAAATCGCTGTTGGGGTTGCGACGGTCGATGAAATACTCGCCCTCTGGCGTTCGCCCATCGCCATACTCGAATTTGTGGCCTTCCGGCGCGAAGCCAAGTTCAATCTCGTAGCTTTCAAGCACTTCTTCGCAATGGAAAAGCGACATCAGGCGTTCGTTCTTCCACACAACGACCCGCGTCACCTCCGGCCCGTCTTATTCGGGGAAGCGCGAACAGGCCGCGACGGGCAACAAGGCGGGAATGGCAAGAAAAGCGCGACGATCCATGACGACTGCTCGATCTAGGTTTTTCCGCATATATACACGAATCTTGGCCGTGCGCGAGGCTCAGCTTTCCGATTCGGTCGCAAGCAGATGCGACAGGCCTGTCCGATAGTCGGGATAGCGCAGGCTGACGCCCAACTCCGTCTTGATCCGCGTGTTATCGACCTTCTTGGATTCGGCGTAAAAGCTGCGCGCCATGGGGGTCATGTCCGCGTCTTCGAATGGCACCGCCGGTGGCACCGGTAGCCCGAGAAGCTCGGCCGCGTGGGCAATGACATCCTGCGGTGGGGCCGGGTCATCGTCGCAGACATTGTAAGCGGCCCCCGGATTGGGCCGGTTGATGGAGGCAAGGACCGTTTGCGCAATGTCCTCAACATGGATGCGGCTGAACACCTGGCCTTCCTTGATGATCCGCCGTGCGGTGCCGTTGCGCACTTTGGCAAAGGGCCCGCGCCCGGGCCCGTAAATGCCCGCCAAACGGAAGAAATGCACCGGCAGGCCATGGTTCTGGTGCAGCGTCATCCAGTCAGCCTCTGCATCGATCCGCGCCTGCCCCCGCTTGGTTGAGGCCTGTAGCGGCGTCTCCTCCGTCACCCAGCCACCGCCATGGTCGCCGTAAACGCCTGTGGTGCTTAGGTAGCCCACCCATTTCAGATGCCTTGCCGCGGCAAACGCCGTGCGCAGGTCCGTCAGAACAGGATCGCGTCCGTTTTGCGGCCCGGCCGAGATCAAGACATGGCTCGCCCATTCGATATGCGCGGCCATATCGGTGCCGGGGAACAGCAGCGGCGTAACGCCGTCACGGGCGATTGCGCCCAGCTTGTCAGGTTTGCGGGTGGTTGCGCGCACGTCCCACCCGCCCGGCAAGGCCAGGGCGATTGCCCGGGACGAGAAGCCGTAGCCAAAGATCAGAAGTCTCATGTCAGCCTTTCTACTGCCCAACGCGCCGCGTCAGCGACCGCTGCGTCAGGATCGTCCAGCAAACGTCGCGCGGCGTCCGCCAGCGCAGGCTCCCCGGAATTCCCGATGGCGTAAAGTACGTTCCGCACGAAACGATCCCGCCCGATCCGTTTGATGGGCGAGCCAGAGAAAAGCGCGCGAAACGCGGCATCATCCAGCGTCGCCAGCTCAGCCAGCTTTGGCGATTGCAGCTCTGGCCGTGGCGCGTAGCGCATGTCGCGCGCGGTCCGGGCGAATTTGTTCCATGGGCAGACGGCCAAGCAATCGTCGCAACCATAGATGCGGTTGCCCATCTTGGCACGCAAATCCGTGTCCACCGGCCCCTTATACTCGATCGTCAGATAAGAAATGCACTTGCGCGCATCGAGTTTGAACGGGGCGGGGAAGGCGTCCGTCGGGCAGATGTCGAGGCACGCGGTGCAGCTGCCGCAGTGCTCCGCCTCCGCCGTATCAACGGGCAGCTCCACCGTCGTGAAGATCGCGCCGAGAAAGAACCAATTCCCCAGATCGCGGGCGAGAAGATTAGTGTGTTTCCCCTGCCAACCCAGACCCGCCGCTTGCGCCAACGGCTTTTCCATCACCGGGGCAGTATCGACAAAAACCTTGATCTGCTCACCTGGGGCCTGCTCCAACAACCAGCGCCCGACACGCTTGAGGCGCTTCTTCACTAGGTCATGATAGTCTCGGTTCTGGGCATAAACGCTGATCGTGGCGCAATCGCGTGCCTCTAAGGCGTCCAGCGGGTCCACCTCGGGCGTATAGGGTTCGGCCAGCATGACAACCGACTTTGCCTCTGGCCACAGCACATCCGGCGCGCCGCGCCAATGCATCCGCTCGGCCATCCAGCCCATCTGTCCATGGTATCCCGCGCTTACGAAATCGGCCAAACGTTCTGCGATCTCTGGCACGGCGTCTGGCCGGCACACACCCATCTTTGCAAATCCGGCCTCAAGGGCCTCCGCACGCAGGGCGTCTTTCAGGTCACTCAAAAGTCGAGGTCGGCGTAATGCGCCGGTTGTGGGAAGCCGAAGATCTGATCCGCAAGGATCGACCGGAACGCCGGCCGCGATTTCACCTTCGCATACCAATCCTTGACCGGCGCGCTCAGGCTCCAATCCACGTCCGAGATATAGTCGAGGCACGACAGCTGCGCAGCGGCCGCGAAATCGGCCATTGTCATCTGGTCCCCCGCCAGCCAGCGGCGATGATCCAGCAGCCAGTCCATATACTTGATGTGGAATTTCACGTTGGTTGCGCCCGCTTTGACGTTGCGTCCGTCCGGGTAGCCTGACCGCATCAGCTTCTTGTGCACCCGTTCATGCACAAGATTGACGGTCACTTCCTTGTGGAACTTATCGTCAAACCACGCCATCAGCCGCCGCACTTCGGCCCGTTGGGCGGGGTCCCGCGGCAAAAGCGCAGGGTCCGGCACCGTTTCTTCCAGATATTCGCAGATCGCCTGACTGTCGCTCAACATCATGCCGTCGATCTTCAGCACCGGAACCTTGCCCGCCGGATTGCGGCGCAGGAATTCGGTTGTGGGTTCCCAATACGTCTCTTCGACGAGCTCCACCTCGATCTTCTTCTCGGCCAGCACAAGCCGGACCTTCCGGCAAAACGGAGAAAGAGGGAAATGATAGAGGCGGTTCATTCAGCTGCTCGGTCTGGTGTGCGTGTTCTTTGGCGGCTTGGATCGGAAAAATCAATTCGCAAAGCAATCATCCCGCCCATCGGCGCGGATCGTTGCCGCCCCGTTCGCGATGGACCGTGCGCGGCGATCCACGCTGCTGGATGGCGCGCTTGCATTGCGTTGTTGCGGGTTGGGCAGAACGGCCGCCAGAAGGGAGGCCTGGCGCTCGGTCAATTCGGCTGCCGAAACCCCGAAATGATGCTGCGCCGCGGCCTCTGCCCCAAACACACCCGGCGCGAATTCGGCCACGTTCAGGTAAACTTCCAGCACACGCCGCTTGGGCCAGATCAACTCCATCACCGGGGTAATCGCCGCCTCCAGCGCTTTTCGCACCCATGATCGCCCATGCCACAAAAACGCATTCTTCACCGTCTGCTGGCTGATGGTCGATCCGCCCCGCGCCGCGCCATCGGCGATGGCATCGCGGATGGCTGACATATCAAAGCCCCAATGCAGGCAGAAATTCGCGTCCTCCGCCGCCACAGCGGCCCGCGCCAGATGCGGAGAGATCTCTTCCATCGGAACCCAATCGCGTTCCAATGCCCCGCCCAAGCGCGCGCGTTCCTGCAACATGTAAATGGTCGTTGGCACCGGCACGAAGGCATAAAGCACGATCCACACCAGCATCAGCGCCACGGCCCCCAAAACCCCACGCCAAAGCCAGCGTCGGAACGTCTGCGCCCAACGCCGTGCGCGCGACTCGGTCTTTGTCTTCCTGGTTTTTCGTGTGCGCTTCGCCAACTCGGCCCATCGACTCCTGCTCATCTTTGTTCCTCTAAATATGCCCGCCGGAGGCTCCCGCACCAGCCCTGCACGAAACATCCGCTTGAAGGCGCGACCTTACCGCCGCACTTTGCCGCCATGTCACATGGTTACGAATCCGGCCGCCTGAACCTGCCCTTCGTGGGCATCGCCACCTTTGGCAAATACGAATACGTTCCCGATTGGTCCAAGATCGACGCGGATGTCGCTGTCCTTGGCGCGCCCTTTGATTTCGGCACCCAATGGCGGGCAGGTGCGCGGTTTGGGCCGCGTGGCATTCGCGAAGCGTCCACACTATTCGCCTTTGGTCATGCCGGGGCCTACGACCATGAGGACGACGTCACCTATCTTGGGCCAGGCACGAAGATCGTGGATATGGGCGATGCCGACATCATCCATACGGATACCGAGGCCTCTCACGCGAATATCGAAAAGGGCGTGCGCGCTGCGCTGGCCGCCGGTGCCATGCCCGTCACGCTTGGCGGTGATCACTCGATCAACATCCCCTGCATCCGCGCCTTTGCAGATCGTGGCCCGATCCACGTCGTGCAGATCGACGCGCATCTCGACTTTGTCGATGAACGTCACGGCGTCCGCCACGGCCACGGCAACCCAATGCGCCGCGCAGCCGAGCAGGATCACGTCACGGGTCTCAGCCAGTTCGGCATTCGCAACGTGAGCTCCACCGCCAAGGAAGGCTACGAGGATGCGCGCGGCTTCGGGTCCGACATTCAATCTGTCCGCCAGATTCGCGCCATGGGGGCCGAGGCCGCTGCGGCCCGCGTGCCACAGGACGTTGACCTCTACATCACGATCGACATCGACGGCTTCGACCCGTCCATCGCACCGGGTACCGGCACGCCGTCTCACGGCGGGTTCCTTTACTATGAGGTGCTGGAATTCCTCGCCATCCTGGCCAAGCGAGGCCGGATCGTCGGCGTGGACCTAGTGGAGGTTGCGCCGGATTATGACCGCGACGGAACAACCGCGATCCTGGCCGCGCAGCTTTTGTTGAACCTGATTGGCCGCATCCTGCACGCGAAGTCGTAGACCGGGCCTAGGCCCGGCGACGCCTTAGTTGACGTAATCTGGCTCGTCCCGGTCCAGCACGGTCCTGATCCCGCGCAGCAGGTCTGCATCGGCGCCGTGGTCTTCATCGAGCTGCTGCGCCGTGCGTTCCGCGACCTCTTCCGGCAACACCCGCAATGCGCGACCGGTCTGAAGTGCCAGGATGTAGTTCCGCGCCGCGCGCTCAAAATAATACATCCGCATGAAGGTCTCGGCGACCGTCTCACCAATGAACAGCACGCCATGATTGCCCATGATCATCGTCCGCACGCTTGGGTCCTGGAACATCTTGGCGCAGCGCGTGCCTTCGTCTTCCAACGCCAGCCCGCCATATCCCTCATCCACCACCTGCCGGTTGTGGAACATGGCCGAGTTCTGATCGATCGCCGGAAGCCGCGAGTCCGCCAGCGACGCAAGCACCGTTGCGTAGGTCGAATGCACATGCATGGCACAGCGTGCGTGCGGGACGTGGCGGTGCAAAGACCCATGCAGGCCCCAGGCCGTCTGGTCGGGCGCGTCGTTGCCCTTGGCGCTTTCCGGGTCGTCGGCATCCACAACCCACAGGTCTGATGCCTTGATGGCGCTGAAATGCTTCTTGGGATTGATCAGGAATTCGGTGCCTGCATCATTTACCGCCAACGAGAAATGATTGGCCACGCCCTCATGCATGTCTTCGCGCGCGGTCCAGCGAAAGGCGGCGGCCATCTCGGCCCGGGCTTCTGCATGATCCATGTCCATCGTCCCCATTGTTTCGTGCGATTGTTGCGCGGACGCTAACGACGATCCAACGCGCTGCGCAATCGTCAATCCGTGCGCAACCGTTGTTGCGTTGCCTTCAACGATCCGCGGAATAATCCCGCTTTGGTCTAACCCGCATCCCATTTGCGCCCCATTTCACCGCCATCAACAGGGTCAGAGCAGTCAACAGTAGGCCCGGTATGGATCGTTTAACGGAAATGGAAGCCTTTGCTACGGTAGTAGACCAAGGTGGCTTCACGGATGCAGCCAAGAAGATGGGGATCTCGAAATCCGCCGTCTCGAAACATGTCTCTTCGCTAGAGGCACGTCTTGGTGCGCGTCTTCTCAATCGCACGACCCGCCGCGTTTCACCGACTGAAATTGGTCTTGCCTACTACGACCGCGCTCGCCGCGTCCTGAACGACGCAGGTGAGGCCGACGCGCTCGTCACCGCCATGCAATCCGCGCCGTCCGGCACGCTGCGCGTGTCCATTGCGACAGACTTTGGCGTGAACCACGTCTCGCCCATCCTTGGCGAATTCCTGCACAATTACCCCGACATCACCGTCAACATGGTTCTGAACAACCGTTATGTTGAGCTGATCTCGGAAGGTTTCGATATGGCCATCCGCGTGGGGGAGTTGGAAGACAGCTCGCTCATGGCCCGTAAAATCTGCGAAACGCAGCGCCGCATGATCGCAGCACCCAGCTATTTCAAGGAATACGGTCGCCCGGATCGCATCGACGATCTGAACGAACACAAGCTTTTGCACTACTCGAACTCGTCCACTGGCAATGTGTGGAAGCTGACGGCCCCCTCGGGTGAGCTGCGCCAAGTGCGCACCGCCGGTTGGCTGACCGTAAATGACGGGCAAAGCCTGCTGAACGCCGCGATCGGCGGTCTTGGCATCGCCTACCTGCCCTCATTCCTTTACGCCGATCCGATGCGTGACGGTCTCCTAGAGGATGCCATGCCCGACCTGCCGGTCGACGTCCAAGGTGTCTATGCCGTCTATCCCCCCGGTCGCTACATCCAGCCCAAGGTTCGCGCCTTCATCGACTATCTTGTCGAGAGCTTCCGCGACAAAGGCCCGACCGACTGGTAATCTGAACCGTCTTTTCTCTTGCCGTGCCTGTATCGTCCCTGCCGACGATACGTGCCTAACTTGCCCCGGGTTGATGCTTGCATCACCCGGGCTTTTTTGTTGGCGATCTGCGTGCACGGGAACATAATGCGAACAAAATGGAGGGTGAAATGGTCAATCTGGATTACTATAAGGCTCTATCCGGCACGTTAGAGCCTGTATTTACTCTGGAAGTGCAAACACTGCCCGAAGACACCGACCGCATTCTGGATGCGGTGATGGAAGTGCATCCCCTCAGCTTCGGGCGGTATCAGCGCAATGCCAGCATTTCAGCCGTCGGGCGCGAAACCGCGCAGCCTGAGCCAGGGATCGACTACCACCACCCATGTCGACGGGTTCACAGCCGGCAGCACCGAGACCTACCCGATGGTCGAGCTAAAGATCTCGATCGAGCGGGATATCGCGAGCGCTGGCCGCCGTCATGGACGCGATTATTGCCGTGCACCACTATGAAGAGCCGGTGATATTTGTGCGCGAAGATTGGGCCAGTCGCGCGGCCTATGATCCCAACAGCAACAATCCGCATCGATGGTGGAACAATGGGAAGGGCCTGCCGGATCGTCTGGATTAACCGGGATCCGCCAAGACGACTTCAACACGGCGATTAGCCTCACGTCCCTCAGACGTCGTGTTCGATGCGCGGGGTGAAAGGTAGCCAATCCCTTCCGCCTCAATCTGCGCAGGGTTTGCACCCAACTGACTGATCAGAAAACGCCGAACCGCATCTGCGCGCGCTTGCGACAGGGAAATATTGCCAGAAAGCGACCCGCTTGCATCCGTGTGCCCAACCAGAACAACGCTGCGCGCCGGGTTGGCCTCAAGGAAGGCCGCCAAAGCGATGAGGGAAGGGTATGTCTCCCCCGAAAGCTGCGAGGCGCCCGTTGCAAAGCGCAGATCGTCAAGCGGGGCTGACCCGATGCTGGTCAGCATCCCCACCAGATCGCTGGGGTCCATTTGCGGGGTCAATGGTGCGTCCGCCGCATCCGGCGACCGACTGGATAGAACCACCGGGTTGGTCTCGACCACTTCGGCCGGCATGACGCGCGCCATGTGGACAAAGCTTGTGGAACCACCTTGGCTGATCATCAGCGCCACCTGCTCCGCGCCCGTCTCACGCTCGATACTGGCAACCAGGTATTGAAAGTTCCCCAGATCGACATGCATCTCAGGCGCTTGCCCGACTGGCACAGCATGGCGGAAATCGAACCCGCCACACGCTGCGGCAAAACAGGTAAACGTCACCTCATAGTCTTGCGACGGCGAGCTGTTCATTGACGCTGCGCAGGATCGAAGCGGTCGAAACGCCTTCGCCGTTAACCTGCCAGATCAGCGTCTGCACCATCCCATCCGCCAATGCCAAAGACACCTGACCATTGTCGAACGGACCAGTGGCAATCGGATGCTGCCCTTGCGCGGGCCCAGTGCTCAGCACCAATTCTGCCTCGCCCGGAAACGCAAGGTCCAATGCCGAAGCGCCAGACGACGCGCACAAGGCGGCCAGGCATAGCGCTGCCATGCCGCCTCCTTTGCGCACGCCTTGTAATCTCACTGGGTCGGTCCGCCTGTCTTTTCCCGGTAGCAATATGTTCCCACAGCTTTCAGGCCCAAGGAAGCATAAAGCTTTTGCGCTCCACTGTTTTGCTGCGTCACTAGCACAGAAAACCACGCTGCACCCTCTTTTTGTGCCCAATCTGCCGCTGCGCGCATCATCGTGCTGGCCAATCCGGCCCGCCGCGCAGTTGGGGCGATCTCCAGCGCGTGCAACATCGCAACAGCGCCATTCACGCCCACAAAGGCCGCGCCTGCGGGTTTGTCATTAATGCGCCCGAAAAGGGCGGTCTTGGGGAATTGCGCCCGATCCATCACCGCAAGGCGCGCCGCGTCGATGCCGCCGGCCTCCCAAATCTCGGTCTGGATGGCCAGTGGCGGCCAGATTGTGAAGGCGGTGACGGGTGGGGGCGGGGCAGCCAGATCGGCGGAGCGGATGACAAGGATGTCCGTATGATCCCGCGCGATGTAGCCGCGCTGATCAAGGGAATTGCTCAGGCCATCCTGATGGTCGAGCACCTGGAACAGCGGCGCACGCCCCTGCGCCAGCATGGCAGATTCCGCGGCGTCCAATCCCTCCTCGCTTGTGTCCCGCGCACTTGGGTCTTTCAGCCGCGCTGCGCTGACGCGATTGCCGCCAGCATCCGGGGCGGCGACGACAAAGGGCCAACCGACTGGGTCGCGCTTGGCGGCCAGGACGTTGCAACCGTGGGGAAGATGTCTGCGCCGGTCATGCCGCTTCCGGGAACAAGTCGCGCAGCTTGCCCATAACAACTGCCACGGCGTCGCTGTCCTGACTGCGCACCACAACGTTCGAGCCATATTTCCCATTGCTGCTTTGGAAGGGGTACGAACCAATGGAAACCTCAGGATGCGCCTCCGCCAAGTGTCCCAAGGGTGCCGCAATATCACCCTCGCCGCGTTCCACCCGCAAACTGTCCGAGATCATCGGCGCGCCGCCCGTCAGCGTCGGCAGCAGGCCCGCCAGCATCGCCTCAAAGATCTTCGGCACGCCGGCCATCACATGCACGTTGCCGAGGGTGAAACCGGGTGCCGCGCTGACCGGATTGTCGATCAAATCCGCGCCATCGGGAACCCGCGCCATGCGCAGACGTGCCTCATTCAGCTCCTGCCCCGACCGGTCGTAATGCGCTTGCAGGATCGCACGCGCATCGTCCCGCACGCCGCAAGCGGCGCCCATCGCATCTGCGACCGCTTCCGCCGTGATGTCATCGTGAGTCGGCCCGATCCCGCCCGAGGTGAAGACGTGGTCGTAAGCCTCCGCCAGCTCACGCACTTGGCGCACGATGGTCGCGTGATCATCGCTGATCATCCGCGCCTCTTGCAGGGTGATGCCATGCTCGGTCAGCGCTTTGGCCAGATGGTTCATGTTGCTGTCGCGCGTGCGCCCCGACAGGATCTCATCCCCGATCACAAGCATCGCGGCGGTTGGGTTGGACATGCGCGGGCCTCCTTGGACATCAGCCTCGCACGGTATAGGTCGCGCCCCATGATCTTTCCAACCCCACTTGTCCCCGCCCGCCTGATCCGCCGCTACAAACGCTTCCTCGCCGATTGCGTGCTGGAGGATGGAAGTGAGGTAACGGCCCATTGCCCCAATCCCGGGTCCATGATGGGCCTGAAGGACGATGGCGCGCGCATCTGGCTGCTGCCCAACGATGACCCGAAGAAGAAGCTGAAATACGGCTGGCGCTTGGTTGAGCTTCCGGGTGGCCACTACGCTGGGATCGACGCGGGCTTGCCAAACCGGCTGGTGAAGGACGCCCTCGCTGAAGGCCAGATCAAGGCTCTAACCGGCTATTCAGAGACCAAACCAGAGCAACGCTATGGATCAGAGAATAGCCGCATCGATTTCCTGCTGAGCGAGCCTGGGCGCCCCGATGCCTATGTCGAGGTCAAGAATTGCCATCTCCGCCGTGACGGCGATTGGGCCGAGTTCCCCGATTGTGTCACAGAACGTGGGGCGAAGCATCTGCGCGAATTGACTGCCATCGCCCAACATGGCGGTCGCGCTGTCATGCTTTACGTCGTGCAACGCACCGATTGCGCCCGCTTTCGCCTCGCCCCTGATCTTGACCCCGGCTATGCCAAAGCCTTCGACGCCGCGCGCGATGCGGGCGTCGAGGTTCTGTGCCACGGCACAGAAATCTCCCCCAACGGCATCCGATTGACCGGCCCGCTGCCCGTTGACCCGAACCCCCAGGCCCTGTCATAGGGCCGTCACTGGCAATTCGCTGCGAGCCACCCTAAATTATAGGCGCTTCGGATCGGAGAACACCCGTGGACGATTTCAAAGGCCGCCTCACGAAAGACGGCATCCGCATTCACCAACCAGACGACTTCGCCGGGATGCACCGGGCGGGGGCGCTTGCGGCTGACATCCTCGACCGGATCGCGCCGTTGGTTGTCCCCGGCGTCACGACGGGTGCGCTCGATGCGCAGATTGAGGCTTGGGTGACTGAGGCCGAAGCGACCTCCGCCACTATCGGTTATCGCGGCTATCAGCACGCCTCCTGCATCAGCATCAACCACGTCGTCTGCCACGGCATCCCGAGCGAGAAGAAGCTCAAGGACGGCGACATCGTGAACATCGATGTGACCGTGATCGTTGATGGCTGGTTTGGCGACACTTCTCGCATGTTCGTCGCCGGAAACCTGCCTCGTAAAGCCGAGCGTTTGATCCAAGTGACGCATGATGCGCTGTTCAAAGGCATTGAGGCGGTGAAGCCGGGCAAGACGTTCGGTGATATCGGCTACGCGATCCAATCTTTCGTCGAATCCAAGCGCATGTCCGTTGTTCGCGATTTCTGCGGCCATGGGCTGGGTCAGGTGTTCCACGCCCCGCCCAATGTCCTGCACTACGGCCGTCCCGGAACGGGCCCCGTGCTGGAAGAGGGCATGTTCTTCACGATTGAGCCGATGGTGAACCTCGGGCGGCCCGAAACCAAGGTCCTCTCCGATGACTGGACCGCCGTGACCCGCGACAAAAGCCTCAGCGCGCAGTTCGAGCATTCCATCGGCGTGACCGCAGACGGGGCCGAGATCTTTACGTTGTCGCCCGCAGGGAAATTTCACCCAACCTGGGGCTAAAGCCTGCAGGTTTCCCGCCTTTGACCGCGACATAGCCTTTCGCCTAGCCTTCTCCGGCAATCACCGGAGTTTCCCTTCATGCGCATTCTTCCATTTATGCTTGGCCTCATTCTGGCCGGTCCTGCTTTTGCTCAAACCGAACCAGTCCCGGGTTTTCTGGGCGACGCCTATTTTGAGCCATCCAATTTCACGTTGTCCGACACCTACACGTTCGATGAAGACTTCGCCGAAGAACATGACGTCGTCGTGCCCGTACCGTTCCGGCTCAGCATTCCGCGCCGCGACGGGATTGAGGTGCAGACGGCGCTTCTGCCCGACGGAGGGGCCTTTGTGGGCTTCACCTTCACCAGCGAGCCAACGGATGGATTTGACTCGCTGTTTCTTGAGGTGATGCAGGTCACAGACGCGACGATCCCCTTGATGGCGGAAGAAGCCGATCCGTCGCAGGCTCGGGTTCAAGTCGCAGCTGGCCTGCTCGAGAATGATTTCTGGGGCGCCAATTTCGCCGCCGCACCCGAGGCCCGCATTCTGGCCGTGGAAGAGATCGAACTTGGAACTGTGCCCAATGCCGTGCAGCTGATCGGCGCCTACTATGATCCGGAATTCGATGATCAGATGATGGTCCGCGCCGTGATCCTGCCGCACCCGGATCAACCCGAGAGCCTTTTGATCCTGAACCAGATCAATCTCGATGTGATCCCTGTCCGCGATGGTGAAACCCTTGCCGCAACAACATCCGGGCGCATTCTGGAAGAGTTTGAGTATCGGTAAGGCAACAGCCGGAGCGAATTGAAAATCTGCCCTCTATGAACGGCTCTGGGCTGCGCCATACTTCCGTCAAACGACACGGCTAGGCGATTGCTATGGGCATCCTTCGA
The DNA here is from genome assembly GCF_055693405.1 of Gymnodinialimonas sp. JB5-7. Lineage (NCBI taxonomy): Bacteria > Pseudomonadati > Pseudomonadota > Alphaproteobacteria > Rhodobacterales > Paracoccaceae > Gymnodinialimonas > Gymnodinialimonas sp. JB5-7. Next base: position 953,306 of record NZ_JBVFUX010000012.1, on the reverse strand, counting down.
TCAATCATCTCGCATCTTGAAACCCCACGCGAAGACCGCCCTTTGGGTTCCGGCTGGCTCAGCGGGTCTCTCGCACTTCTGGCCGGCCTTGCGGGCCTCCTGATCGTGCTGCTGCGCTGGTATCCGGAGACCTTCAGCTACCCCGAGATCGCGTTTATCCACCAAAACGGCATCATGACCGTGGTGATGCGCTTCCTGCTATTGTCAGGCTACGCACTGGCGCTTCTGTCGCTGATCATCGGGCGCCGCAAATCGCTTGGCTGGGCCGCTTTGGCGGTCACGGTTGTCGCCAGCCTCATGGCTACCACCCAACCCGATACCGCAGGCGCGCCACCCCAAAGCCTCTACTTCGGGCTCGACTACTTCATCATCAACGTGTTGGTCGTGGGCTTCCTCTTCGTGCCCCTCGAACGCTTCTTCCCGGCAAGGTCCGAGCAAACCGTCTTCCGCCCCGAATGGCAGGAAGACATGTTCTACTACCTCATCTCGTCGATGTTCGTGCAGGTCCTAGGCTTCATCACGCTGGCTCCCGCCAACTACGTGAACGCCAACATCGACCTCGATGCCACCCGCGCGTGGATCGCCTCCATGCCCTTCTGGGTGCAGGTCATCGTCATCATGGCCGCCACGGATTTCGTACAATACTGGGTCCACCGCGCCTTCCACACCTTCCCCTTCCTGTGGAACTTCCACGCCATCCACCATTCCACCAAGAAAATGGACTGGCTCGCCGGCGCGCGGATGCACTTCATCGAAATCGCCATCCTGCGCAGCCTCACCGCCGTGCCGATGTTCACGCTTGGCTTCATGCCCGAGGCGATCCAGGCCTATCTGCTGATCGTCTATTTCTCGTCCAGCTTCATCCACGCCAATATCGGTTGGAAGATGGGTTTTCTGGAACGCTTCATTGTGACCCCACGATTTCACCACTGGCACCACGGCTCCGACCGCGCCGCGATCGACATCAACTATTCCAGCCATTTCCCGATCTATGATTGGCTGTTCGGTACGCACCATCTGCCCGACAAAGGCGAATGGCCCGAGCAATACGGCGTCGTTGGTGATACCGTTCCCCGCGGGTACTGGAAGCAATTCATGTATCCCTTCTCCTCCAAATTCCGGCGCGAACCCACACCGCCGCCCGGCGAATAACGCTTCGTTAACCAATTCGCGGCAGGCTGCGCAGCATGTCTGACCAACCCGCCTTTTCCTTTGAAGAAGCCTCGCCCCAATTCATGAAGGCCATGCCTGTGCGCAAGGCGGCTGGCCCGTCCAAGGGGGCCGAAGATCACCGCCTCAAACATCGCGACCGTCTGCGTGCCCGCTTCACCGAAGGTGGGCCCGATGCCGTGCCGGATTATGAGCTCCTGGAAATGGTCCTCTACGGCGCGATCCTGCGCGGCGACACCAAGCCGCTCGCCAAACGCCTCATCGCCCATTTCGGCGATCTGAACCGCGTCCTCGCCGCCGCGCCCTCCCGCTTGAAAGAGGTGGACGGTGTCGGCGACAAGGTCGTTTTCCAGCTGAAGCTGATCGAAGCCGTGGGTCACCGCATGGCCCGCGCCAAGGTCATGCAAAAGCCGATCCTAAGCTCATGGGATGTGCTGCTGGAATATTGTCAAACCGCCATGGCTCACCGCGATATCGAACAATTCCGCGTCCTCTACCTCGATCGTAAGAACGTCTTGATCGCGGATGAGGCCCAGGCCGAAGGCACCGTTGATCATGTGCCGGTCTACCCGCGCGAGGTCGTCAAACGTGCGCTGGAGCTCAACGCAACCGCGCTCATCCTCGTCCACAACCATCCCTCCGGCGACCCAACCCCGAGCCAGTCGGATATCGAGATGACATTCGCAATTCGCGACGCGGCTGAGATCTTTAACATCACAATTCACGACCACTTGGTCATCGGCAAAGCGCGCGAGCTCAGCTTCCGGTCCGAAGGTTATCTTTGACCTGACGCCGTCACCCACGCCCCCAAAGGTCCAGATGATGCGCGTCCAGCCCATCTTTGTTCCATGAAAATGCACCTTCTGGACCGGCTCTGTGCAACTCGGGCAAATTTGACCGCCGAAATACCGTCGTTCACCCCTGTAGGGGGAGCGCGAGGGGCTTGCCCCTCGCCCCCGGCGACCGCGAAGCGGGCGCAACCTCTAGTCCAGCCACACCTCGACCCGTCGGTTCACGGCTCGCCCCCAATCCGTGTCATCACAGGCCATTGGCATCGCCTCGCCAAAGCCGTGGGTCACAAGCTCCACCCTGTCAGGCGCCGCAGCACCAGAGGCTGCCAGAAACGCATCGCGCACCACGCCCGCCCGTCGCAGCGACAGGCGCGCGTTGACATTCGCCGGTCCGTCCCCGTCCGAGAAGCCGGCAAAGATCAAGCGCCGCCCGTCGAAGACCCCGCGTTCCACCGCCATGGCCAGCCGCGCAATCGATGCCCGCGATTGGATGTCGAGCGCCGTCCCGCCCGGATTGAAGCGCAGCGTGGTCGACAGCCGTTCCGCCGTACCAAGCACCTCGATCATCTCCTGCAAATCCTCCAGCGCCACATCCTCGCCCCCCGCGCGGATCGCGCTGGCCAGACGTTCCCCCTGCAAGGCCAGAGGGCGTGCGCGTCAGCAGCTGGTCGACGAAGCCCGCATCGCGCACACGACGCTCTGCCTCCTCCGTCTCCGTGAAGGCCAGGAACTGCCGCACCAAAAGCGGAAGGCGTTGCGGCGCAAGATACATGTAGACCGGCGCGGTCAGCGGATAATCCTCAGCCTTCACTGCATCGCCCGTGGCGCTTTGGGCAAAGCCGCAGGCGCCGGACAAGGGCAGGGCGCGGGCAGGCCCAATCCCGGATCGCGCCGTAACGCCCACCGCATAGGCGTCACCCGCCACGGCCTCCGCCAATGCGGCGGCACTTTCGTGGCGCACGATGTTGGCGGACAGCCCCGCATCCGAGGGCAACAAGACGCGCGCGGAAAACGCCTGCGCAAGCCCGAGCCCGGGCGCCAACAGATGCAAGGCGACCGGCGCGTCCGGCCCGCCAAGGTCCTGCCAATTCACCACCTCGCCTGAGAAGAGCTGCGCGATCTGTGGCAGGGTCAGGCTGTCCAGCGGGTTCTCGGGCGACACCACGGGCACCAGCGCGTCCAGCGCCAAAACGCGCACGCGGTCGTCCAATGGCGGGTCGTCAGGACTCGCGGCCTCGGCCGCGCGCAGTTCCGCGGCGGAGGGTTCGCGTAAGGCCAGCGCGATGTCTGCCTCCCCGTTCAGCAAGGCCAGAAATCCATCGTCGGTGGTGCCCGGAACAACCGTGAAGCGCGCCGCCGGGGATCCGTCTTCGCGGCGCAAGATATAGGTGGGGCCGAAATCTCCGGCCAGTTCAATGGTCATCCCCTGCGCGTCCGCGAAGGCCTCCAACAAGGCCGGCAACAAGCCCTCAGCGACCGTTGCCGCCCCCGCAATCCGTGCCTCCGCCACGAAGGTTCCAAGATCAGGGCATCCCGGCCCGGCGCACGAGACACCCTCCGCCGCAACTGTCAGCGCGCCGTAAACCGTCTCCAGCCGGTAGAACGCCCCGTCATAGGAAGTCAGGTTGCCCTCAAGTTCCACGGTCCCGTCGAGCGAGCGCAATTCGACGTCCTGCGCCGCCGCGATACAGCCTAAAAAGGAAAGGGCGGCCCCGATGGCCGCCCCGATCCGGTATCCCATGGGACATCCCGCAAACTGACCTCAATTCGAGGCGAGTCTCAGGTCGTCGAGAAGGTTTTGCAAGACCAGAACGTCGCCAATCGCGTCGCAGCCCGGCACGGTGAAGGTCAGCTCGGTGATATCCACCGGGCCTGCGCCTTCCGTGCGTAAGGGTCCGCGCCAGAACACTGGCCGCACAATTGTTCGCCGTGATCGGCGCATCAATCGACAGACGCACCGAGTCGCCCTCGCGCAGCGTCGCGCGGGGCAAGGTGTAGACTTGGGCAAAGCTGTCGCCGACGATCACCTCGGTCAGGAACCCACCATCACCCGCCACGGCGGCTTCGGCATTGGCTGGGGCGTCTTGCCAGACATGGCCGTCGCCCCCGAATTCCGCGCCAAATTCCATGGCGTGAAGTTCAAGGCCCATATCGCCCCGCCAAGTCAGGCCGATCCGGTCGAATTCCAACAGGTCAGGCAGGCCGACCAGCACAGTTTCCTCCACCCCGTCGTCAAACGTGACCGAGAAGAAGGCGGGTGTCTCGAAAGCGGGGATATCCAGCGTCAAAAGGCCAAGGGCGTCGGTTTCCGCTTCAAACATCATGCCGGAATGCATGACCTGAACCACTGCTTCTGTCCGGCACGGGGCCATGAGATCCAGGGCAACCATCGCCGCCGGCATGGCCGTTGCACTCAACGTGATATCGCAGGGCAAGCCGAGGTCGCTCACCTCGGTGGGTGCGGCAACAACCGGGGCCTCTGGCGCATTGTCAAATGTCGCGGGAACCACCATGGCTTCGGGCGCGACCGGCTCTGCCGCCATGGGCAAACGCACATCCGCATGGGTCGCAACAACGGGAAGTTCCGGCGTCAGCGAATGCACCGCGCGCGAGATCCGACGTCAGCGTCTGCTCTTCACCGATATCAGCACCCGATCCAACTGGCGTTGCCGATCAATCCGCTGTCCATCGCATAAAGAACGCCGCCCGACGCAAGCACGCAAATAGCGGCGCCTCGGATGACCAATGTATTCAACATATCCCACACTCCACATAGTCTTACCCGCGGGCAGGATGGGGTGGGATTCGGGCCGCATTAAGCCTCAAAACGTGGGAAATAAGGGCGAGATCGCGTCACGTTCCGCAATTTCGCCCCAATCGGTCTAGCTCAGCCGTCCGTGGCAATGCTTGAATTTTTTGCCCGATCCGCAGGGGCACGCATCGTTCCGCCCCGGGCTGCCCCAGCTGTTCGGATCGTCTTCCACGAAGCCTTCGACAGCATTGGGAAAGCCTGCAGCGCGCGCCTCGGCCACCGGGTCGGCGGCCGCAACACCTGCGGCACCCGCAGCCCCGGCACCCGCCGCAGCACCGCCGCCATCGGCGGTTGCACCGGCCATCTGCTGTTGCGCGGCTTCCTGTTGCTGGCGCAACTGCGCCATCAGCGCCTCTTGCTGTTCCGGGGTCAGCGGCTGAATGCGCGCCAGCTTTTCGGTCACATCGGCCCGCAAGCCATCCAGCATCGCCTCGAACATCTGGAAACCGTCGGTCTTGTATTCATTCAGCGGATCACGCTGCGCATAGCCGCGGAACCCCACGACCGAGCGGAGATGTTCCAACGACAGAAGATGTTCCTGCCATTTCTGGTCGATGGTCTGGAGCAGTACCTGCTTTTCGATGTTGCGCATCTGCTCAGGGCCGAACTGCGCGGCTTTGGAGGCCATGTATTCGTCCGCCGCCTTCTCCAGCCGCTCCAGCGCAACCTCCTGGTCAACGCCGTCCTCGTTGGCCCAGGTTTCAATCGGCAGATCGACGCCCAGAACCTTCTGCGCGCTTTCCTTCAGCCCGTCGACGTCCCACTGATCGGCGTAGGTCTTGGGCGGCATGTAGGTGTCGACCATGTCCTCGATCACTTGGTCACGCATATCCTTGGCGACCTCGGCGATGTCCTCCGCGCTCATGATATCGCGGCGCTGGCCGAACACGACCTTCCGCTGATCGTTCATCACGTCGTCGAACTTCAGCAACTGCTTGCGGATGTCGAAGTTGCGCCCTTCGACCTTCGCCTGCGCGCGCTCCAGCGACTTGTTCACCCAAGGGTGCACGATCGCCTCACCTTCCTGCATGCCGAGCGTGTTGAGCATCTTGTCCAGCCGCTCGGACCCGAAGATGCGCATCAGGTCATCTTCCAGGGACAGGAAGAAGCTCGACTTGCCCGGATCACCCTGACGGCCAGAACGCCCGCGCAGCTGGTTGTCGATGCGGCGGCTTTCGTGCCGCTCGGTGGCCAGAACATAAAGGCCCCCAGCATCCTTCACGGCTTGTTCATCCGCCTCATGCTGCGCCTCGATCCGCGCCCGGATTTCTTCGGGGTCGCCATCGGGATCAGCGGCAATTGCTTCCATGATCTTGAACTCGACATTGCCGCCCAGTTTGATGTCCGTGCCGCGCCCGGCCATGTTCGTGGCAATGGTGATCGCGCCCAGCTTGCCCGCATCGGCGACGATCTGCGCCTCCTGCTCGTGCTGGCGCGCGTTGAGGATGTTGAACGGCAAGCCCGCCTTCTCCAGCATCTGCCCCAGCATCTCCGACTTCTCGATGGAGGTTGTGCCAACAAGCACCGGCTGACCGCGCCCATGGGCGTCGGCAATCGCCTTCACGATGGCCTCATACTTCTCACGCGCAGTGCGGTAGACGGCATCGTCTTCATCGATCCGGGCGATTTCACGGTTCGTGGGGATCTCCACCACACCCAACCCGTAGATCGACGCGAATTCCTCGGCCTCGGTGGCCGCCGTACCGGTCATACCGCCCAGCTTGTTGTAGAGGCGGAAGTAGTTCTGGAACGTCACACTCGCCAGGGTCACGTTCTCGGGCTGGATCTTGCAGCCTTCCTTCGCCTCGATCGCCTGGTGCAGGCCCTCGCTCATGCGGCGGCCCGGCATCATGCGCCCGGTGAATTCATCCACCAGCACAACCTCACCATCGCGGACGATATATTCCTTGTCCTTGGTGAACACCTTGTGGGCACGCAGCGCGTTGGTGACGTGGTGCACGATGGACGTGCTTTCCGGGTCATAAAGGGACTGCCCCTCGGGCAGGATGCCCTCCTGGTGCAGGATCTCTTCCAGGAAATCGTTGCCCTCATCGGTGAATGTCGCCTGGCGCGTCTTTTCATCCAGCGTGAAATGCTGATCTTCAACATGCGGGATGATCTTGTCGATGCTGACGTACAGGTCAGACTTGTCCTGCGTCGGGCCCGAAATGATCAGCGGCGTCCGCGCCTCGTCGATGAGGATCGAGTCGACCTCGTCCACAATCGCGAAGTTGTGGCCGCGCTGTGCCATCTGGTCGATGGACCCACGCATGTTGTCGCGCAGGTAATCGAACCCAAGCTCGTTGTTCGTCGCATAGGTGATATCGCAGGCATAGGCTTGCTTCTTCTCACCATCGGGCTGGCGCGGATAAACCACGCCCGTGGTCATGCCGAGCGCCGTGAACACCTTGCCCATCCACTCGCTGTCCCGCTTGGCGAGGTAGTCGTTCACCGTCACAACGTGCACGCCTTCACCCGTCAGCGCGTTCAGGTAGGCCGCGAAGGTCGCCACAAGCGTCTTGCCCTCACCCGTTTTCATTTCGGCGATATTGCCCTGGTGGATGAACAGCGCGCCAATCAGCTGCACATCAAAGGCGCGCAGGCCAAGGGCGCGCTTGGCGGCCTCGCGGCAATTGGCGAACGCTTCGGGCAGCAGATCATCCAGACTTTCGCCGTTCTGCGCGCGGTTGCGGAATTCCGCTGTCTTCGCGACGATTTCCGTATCGCTCAGACGCTCGAAATCGGATTCCAGCGCGTTGATCTTGTCGATGATCGGTACGGACGGCTTTCACCTTGCGGTCGTTTGGCGATCCAAACACCTTCTTCGCCAGCTTTCCGAACATATCTCAACCTCTTCTCGGACCACGCTTCGGCGGCCCATCGCATCTGAACATATCGTGTGGGTGTCGTGGGTTGTTCGGCCCATCGCGGCGGTCTACATCTTCCGCCAACGGCCAAGGCCCCGAGATGAACCCATCAGCGAGATAAGGGTCGGCCCGATGATAGTCAACGTAAGGCGATCCCGCGATTTCGCGGCTTTGCCCCCAACAAGGATTTTCCCGATGAAACGCTTTCTGATGTCCGGCGCCATGGCGCTCGCCCTGGCCGCCCCTGCTTTTGCCGACGGCCATGTGAACGGAGAGACTGTGCTGGCCACCGTCAACGGTGAGGCGATCACCGTCGGCCACCTGATCGCCATGCGCCAGATGCTGCCCGCCGAATACCAGACCCTGCCCGATGAGGTGCTCTTTGACGGCATGCTGGAGCAGTTGATCCAGCAACAGGTTCTTGGCCGAGGCCGCCGAGGCATCCGAAATCAGCCGCGAGATGCAGTTGGGCCTCGAGAATGAGCGTCGCGCCTTCCTCGCCGCCATGTTCATGGACGATGTCGCCATGGCCGAACTGACCGAGGAAGAGCTTCAGGCAGAATATGACGCCATCTATGGCTCGGCCGAGCCGACCGTTGAATACAATGCCGCCCATATCCTTCTGGAAACCGAGGAAGAGGCGCAGGCCATCATCGACCAACTCGCCGAAGGTGCAGATTTCGCGGAACTCGCCGCCGAGAACTCCATTGGGCCGTCAGGTCCCAATGGCGGCGCGCTGGGTTGGTTCGGCGCTGGCATGATGGTGCCCGAGTTTGAAGAAGCCGTGTTCGCGCTTGAGGTTGGTGGCGTCTCCGCCCCGGTGCAAACGCAATTCGGCTGGCACGTTGTTCTCCTGAACGAGACCCGCGAACAGCCGCTGCCGACCCTCGAAGAGGTCGCGCCCGAGCTTGAGGAAACGCTCCGCCGTGCCCGCGTCGACACCCGCCTGCAGGAGTTGACCGAAGCCGCCGAGATCGACCGCCACGAGGTGGAGATTGACCCCGCCGTGATCCGTGACCAAGCTCTGATCGCGGAGTAATCACGGGCGGAAGGGGCCACCATGTCGGAAACACCAAGCAAGGTGGCCGTCGCCACCGGCGGCAGCAAATACGCGGTCTCACCGCTCGCTCCCGCCGCCTTCCCCGACTTGCCCGCAATTGACGGCGTCCGCTTTGCTGCGGGCGCTGTTGGCGTCAAATACAAAGACCGCGTCGATGTGATGCTGGCTGAAATTGCGCCGGGCTCCACCCTCGCGGGCGTCTTCACCCGCTCCGCGACGCGCTCTGCCGCGGTGCTCGATTGTCAGGCCAAACTGCCGAACGTCAGCACCGACCAAGGCCTCGCCATCGTCGTGAATTCCGGCAACGCCAACACCTTCACCGGCAAGCGCGGCGTCACCGACGTCGCCCTGATCGCCGAAGCCGCTGCGCAGGCTCTGAGCCTGCCGCAGGGCCACATCTTCACTTCGTCGACCGGCGTCATCGGTGAGCCTCTTCCAGCTCAAAGATCACCGACGCGCTGCCCTCCATCGCCCAATCCCTCAGCGCCGACGCGTCTGATGTCGCCGCCCGCGCCATCATGACAACCGACACCTTCCCCAAAGGCGCGGTCGCCACCTGCCAGATCGACGGCAAGACCATCACGATCATGGGCTTCGCCAAAGGTTCCGGCATGATCGCACCCGACATGGCCACCATGCTCGGCTACGTTTTCACCGACGCCGCCGTGACGCAAAGCGCGCTGCAACAGATGCTCAGCGCCACGAACGAGGTCAGCTTCAACGCCGTTACCGTCGACAGCGACACCTCCACTTCCGACACCGTCCTGCTCGCCGCCACGGGCCGCGCCGCAAACGCGCCCATCACCGCGCCTGACGCGACCTTCCAGGCCGCGCTCCGGACGGTCATGCAAGACCTCGCCCACCAGATCGTCCGTGACGGCGAAGGCGCCACGAAATTCGTCGAAGTCCGCGTCACCGGCGCCGCGTCTGACACTGACGCTCGCAAAGTCGCCCGCGCCATCGCCAATTCCCCCTCGTGAAAACCGCCATCGCGGGAGAGGATCCGAACTGGGGCCGCATCGTCATGGCCGTCGGCAAATCCGGCGCACTGGCCGACCGCGACACACTCACCATCCGCTTCGGTGACATCCTCGTGGCCGAAAACGGCTGGGTCGCCGACAGCTACTCCGAAGATGCAGGCGCGGCTTACATGAAGAATCCGGAACTCCTGATCGACGTCGACCTCGGCCTTGGCCAAGGAACCTCAACGATGTGGACCTGTGACCTGACTCACGGCTACATCCAGATCAACGCGGATTACCGCTCGTGAAGACCGTTTTGGTGTCTGCCGTCGCCCTGATCGACGCCGATGGCCGCATCCTCCTGGCCCAACGGCCCGAGGGGAAATCCATGGCCGGCCTCTGGGAATTCCCCGGCGGCAAGGTCGAACCCGGCGAAACCCCCGAACTGGCCCTGATCCGCGAGCTGCAAGAGGAACTCGGCATCAATACCTGGGCGTCGTGCCTCGCGCCGCTCACCTTCGCCAGCCACAGCTACGATGATTTCCACCTGCTCATGCCCCTCTTCGCCTGCCGCAAGTGGCAGGGCATCCCGCAATCCCGCGAAGGGCAGGCGCTGAAATGGGCCCGCGCGAACGAACTCCGCGACTATCCCATGCCAGCAGCCGATATCCCCCTGATCCCGATTCTCCGCGATTGGCTTTGAACGGGCGGATCACGCCACATCCGGGCCGGATTACCCGCAAATTTATCCACAAAGCGCATAAAAACTTCAGAAAGTTGCGCACAGACGTAATTTTGTAAGTGATTTCTTAATCAAACCGGCTAACATTTGAGCACACGTCTATGGGGGATATGGCTGTGTTGACCACCGTGATCATCGGGACCTGTGTGTCCATTCAAGGCAATTTTGTCCGCAAGCTGGCCAATGGCATGGTGACAGTGCGCGTGGGCGACAAGCAATTTACCGGCCACCCCGTCGTCTCGGCCCTCGCCGCCTGACAGGGCAATCCCGTCCATCTTTGTTCCATGAAAATGCAAAAGCGGCGCTCGCCAAACGCGCTGCCTTTTCTGTTCGATCACCCGCGGATCAAAGCGGCGAGGCGGGGCTGAGGACCCCCACCCAAAGGTCGCTCAGCCAAGCCACCCTTTCAGGTTCTCTTCCACCACCGTCGCAAGCGCATGCATATGCGCGTCATCGTCGTTCAGGCACGGGATATAGGTGAATTCCTCACCCCCGCTTCCTCAAAGCTTTCCCGGATCTCTTCGTTGATCTCTTCCAGCGTCTCGATGCAATCGGCGCTGAACGCAGGCGCGCACACGGCGATTTTCTTCTTCCCCTGCTCCGCCAGATTGGCCACTTCCTCAACCGTGTATGGCTTCAGCCATTCCTCCGGCCCAAACCGGCTCTGGAACGTCGTCACGATATCCGTGTCGCCCCAGCCCAGCCGTTCCTTCAAAAGGCGCGTCGTCTTCTGACACTGGCAGTGATACGGGTCGCCTTCCATCAGGTACCGCTTCGGCACACCATGATAGCTGCAGACCAGCACGTCAGGGCGGTTCTCCAACTCGCCGTAGGCGCGCTCGATGCTCTGCGCGAGCGACTCAATGTAAAGCGGATGCTCGTAGTAGGGCTCCACCGTGCGCACCTGCGGCTGCCATTTGATGTTCTCCAGCGACCGGAAGAACTGGTCACAGGCCGTGGCCGAGGTCGCGCCCGCATATTGCGGATAGAGCGGGAAAAACAGGATCTTGGTGCAGCCCTGCGCCACCAACTCATCCACCTTCGATTTGGTTGATGGGTTGCCGTAACGCATGCAGAAATCCACGATCACATCGTCGCCATAACGATCCGCCATCAGCGTCTTCATCTTGGCGGCCTGATCCTTGGTGATCGTCATCAGCGGGCTTTCCCCGGCCTCTTCATTCCAGATCGACTTGTACGCCGCGCCCGACGAAAACGGCCGCTTCGTCAGGATCACCAACTGCAACAACGGCTGCCAGATCCATGGGCTATAGTCGATCACCCGCTTGTCGCTCAGGAACTCGTTCAGGTACCGGCGCATCGACCAGTAATCGTAATTGTCCGGCGTGCCGAGATTGGCCAGCAGGATGCCAACCTTGCCCATCTTCACCCTTGGGTGGTCGGCAGGGGCATGTTCGAGCGCTGGCGCGGGGCTGGCTTGCATCATGTTCATCGGCTTTTCGGGCTCTCAACGTCGGGCCGGTCATGGACCGGTTTTGCGGTTTCGTCAAACTCGTCGACGCCCAGAGCATCGGCAAGCCGGTGGGTGGCAGCGCCTGGGCGCAATGGCTGTTGCTGGCTATCGTGTGGCGCCCAACCTGTAAGGAATACGAGCTCGAACGTCGCTTGGATGCGATTTTCTTCCGCCGGGTGCGATTCCGCGTAAATCGCGGCGGCCGTCGGAAACAACGCCCGCGGCACAATAGCCCTGTGTCGCGCGGCCAGCGCGTTACTTTCCCCCATCGCGCGCAGGTCATGCATCAACGCAATCGCGTTGGAATAGGTCACCCGCTTGCGCAAGCTGTCGGCCACCGGCAGGGCCAGCCCCGCTCTTTGCAGCAGGCTGCCCATATCCCGCACCTCGGCCATCGGCGCGACCCGTGGGCTGATCCCACCCATCACCTGCGCCTCCGCCTCGCCCATCGCCGCGCGCAACTCGGACAGTGTGGCGCCCCCAAAGGCCACACCAAGGAACAATCCGTCCGGCTTCACTGCGCGCCTGCATTGCACGATCTGCCCCACCGGGTCGTCCGCCCAATGCAGCGACATGGCGTGGATCACCAGATCATGCGCGCCCTCGTTCAGCGCAAGCGTGTCCTCCATGCCCACAATTTGTGCGCCCTCGGCAAATTCACGCCAAATTTTCGGAAAATCCGTCACAATTGCCGTCGACGTAAACCTCCTGTTAACGTCCATGAGTCTTTCCTGAAGCTCCAGCATGGCTTCGTCATGCAAAAAGCGCGCGGGGTCACGCGCCGCGCGGGCACGGTGCGCAGCAAGCGCTTTGGCGTCAGTCAGGCGAGGGTTTGTATTGTGCAAGAGGCTCTGTTCCGGCGTCCGGTCTACCGGCGCAAAATAGGGGGCACAAATGAGATTGCAAACCATGCTCCACACGGTGTTTCCGCCCGAATGCCTGAGCTGTGCGGAGCGGGTCGAAGACCCGTTTGCAATCTGCGGCGCCTGCTGGTCCGACACGCCGTTCATCCTCGGGGCAGCCTGCGACCTTTGCGGCACCGGTCTTCCCGGCCAAAACGGCGCTGTGGATGAGGTTCTTACGTGCAGCGAGTGCGAAACGACGCACCGCCCATGGGACAAAGGGCGCGCCGTCTTCGGGTATGAAGGCGTGGGCCGCAAACTCGTTCTCGCCCTGAAACATGGCGACCGGGCCGATATCGCGCGCGCGGCGGGCCCCTGGCTCGCCCGTGCCGGTGCCGACATGCTGCAAGACACCCCACTGATTGTTCCCGTTCCCCTACACTGGACCCGTCTTGCCCGCCGCCGGTTCAACCAGGCGGCTTTGTTGGCCTGGTCCATGGCCCGCAACACGCCGGTGCCGCTCGATGTGGAGCCAATGGCGCTTTTGCGCCTGCGCCCAACCCCGTCTCAGGAAGGCAAAGACAGGGAGGCGCGCCACCAGAATGTTGATGAGGCCATCGTCGCCCATCCCAGACGCGGCGATGTTCTAAGCGACCGCAATGTCATTCTGGTGGACGATGTCATGACCTCCGGCGCCACCTTCGCGGCCGCCACGCAAGCCTGTCTGGCAGCCGGTGCCAAAAAAGTGTCTGTCCTGGCACTGGCGCGCGTGGGCCGGGATACCTAGGTTAGCGTCGCAACGCAGACGGAACACGGGGACCGCATCATGTCGCACGTCGAAATCTACACCTCGCCGCTTTGCGGCTTTTGCCACGCGGCAAAACGGATGCTCACCGAAAAAGGCATCAGCTATGCCGAGATTGACGTGGCCGCAGATCCCGCCAAACGGCAGGAGATGATGGGCCGCGCCAATGGGCGCCACACCGTTCCGCAGATTTTTATCGGCGATCAGCATATCGGCGGCTACGACGATATGGCCTCGCTCGAACGCACCGGCAAACTGGACCCGCTTCTCGCGGCTGAATGACCCTGCGGCACCGTTAACCCTTGCGTCATGCCGCAACGCGGCGTCTTATCCGCGCCATGTCGCAGGCCGATGATCCTCTCTCTGTTGCGCTCTTTAGCGAGGTCTTCATGGTGGACCAGCTGGCGCGCGCGCGCCTGTCCAAGGCCCTCCCTAAAGGCATGGAACTCAGCCATTTTTCCGTGCTCAACCATCTTGCCCGCAGCAATGATGAGAAATCGCCAGCCCAACTCGCCCGTGCCTTCCATCTGACGCGTGGCGCGATGACCAACACGCTCAATCGCCTCGAATGGGCGGGCCATATCCATGTCCGCCCCGATTGGGATGATGCCCGCCGCAAGATGATCTCCATCAGCCCCGCCGGCCGCCGCGCGCGCGATGCCGCGATCTCCGCCATCGCCCCAATCCTGTCCGAGGCCGTCTCGGAAATCGGTGCGGAAAAGGTCCGCGCCACCCTTCCGATCCTGCGAGAGATGCGGATCAAGCTGGAAGGCGAAGGCTAGGCGCGCCCCTCTTCCTTGTTTCAAAAATACCTTGGGGGTTCGGGGGCAAGGCCCCCGGCGCGTCAGCGCTTCACGGACGCGGTCACGTAATTCACGCTCAGATCCCGGTCGCTCAACCCCCAGGTCCACAGCACCGGGTTAAACACGAATCCCTTACGGTCCACCGGGTCCAACCCCGCCTCTTCAATCAACCCGAACAACTCGTCCGGCGTGATGAACTTCGACCATTCATGGGTGCCCTTGGGCAACCAACGCATCACATGCTCGGCCCCGATGATCGCCATCAAGTAGCTTTTCGGGTTCCGGTTCAGCGTCGAGCACACCATCAATCCGCCCGGCTTCAACAGTTGCTGACACGCCGTCAGATAGGCCAGCGGGTCAGCCACATGCTCGACGACTTCCATGTTCAGGACGACGTCGAATTGCTCGCCGTCCGCGGCCATCGCCTCAGCCGTCGTGTGGCGATAGTCGATCTCCAACCCCGACTGCTCCGCATGCACCCGCGCCACCGGAATATTCCGTTCCGCCGCGTCGGCGCCCACGACATCCGCACCCAGCCGCGCCATCGGTTCGGCCAGCAATCCGCCGCCGCAGCCTATGTCCAAAATCCGCAGCCCCGCAAACGGAGCCTCGTCTTTAAGGTCCCGCCCGAACTCCGCCGCGATTTGGGCGCAGATGTAGTCCAGCCGCGTCGGGTTCAGCATATGAAGCGGCTTGAATTTGCCCTCCGTGTCCCACCATTCGGCGGCCATTGCCTCAAATTTAGCGATTTCACCGTCATCTACAGTGGTTTGCGGCGCAGCGTTCATGGACATCTCTTGCAACTTTAGTCAGTCTTAATGGCGTCACGCTCTATATAGGACGAGTATGGACAAGTTCTCCGGCCAAAAGCGCGCAGCCGCGCATTTGTTTCCGCCTATCGACCCGTTTGATCAACGGATGCTCGATGTTGGCGATGGCCACCACATCTATGTCGAACAATGCGGTAACCCGCGCGGCGCGCCTGTTGTGGTGCTCCATGGCGGGCCCGGCGGCGGGTGCAGCCCTGCGATGCGGCGCTATTTCGACCCGACCGTTTGGCGCATCATCCTGTTCGATCAGCGCGGCTGCGGCCGCTCGCGCCCCCATGCCTCGACCAACGACAACACCACCTGGCACCTCGTCGCCGATATCGAACGCATCCGGAACACCCTCGGGATCGACCGTTGGGCCGTTTTCGGCGGCTCCTGGGGGCGACGCTTGGCTTGATCTACGCCGAAGCGCATCCCGAAAACACCGCCTACCTTGCCTTGCGCGGCGTGTTCCTGTCCATGCAGCGAGAGCTTGATTGGTTCTACGGCGGTGGCGCAGGCCAGTTCTGGCCCGACCAATGGGCGCGGTTCGCGAACCTCGTGCCGGTGGAGGAGCAGGGCGACCTGATTGCCGCCTATAACCGCCGCCTCTTCTCCGGCGATCTGATGATCGAGACCCGCTTCGCCCGCGCCTGGGCTGCATGGGAAAATGCCTTGGCCAGCATGGAAAGCGACGGCCATGGCGGCGAAAGCCCCGCCGATTACGCCCGCGCCTTTGCCCGGCTCGAAAACCACTACTTCGTCAATAGGGGCTTCCTTGAGGAGGACGGCCAGATCCTGCGCGACGCCCACCGCATCGCCCAGATCCCCGGCGTCATCGTCCAGGGCCGCTACGACATGATATGCCCCCCCGCCTCGGCCCACGCCCTCGACCGGGTTTGGTCTGCAGGCCGCCTCCACATGATCCGCGGCGCCGGCCATGCGCTAAGTGAGCCGGGCATCAGCCAGGAACTCGTCCGCGTGATGAAGTCGGTGGGTGAGAAGCGCCCGAAATACGGCCTCTGACAGGAGCGCCGGATCGAAGCCTGAACGCGTGGCTTTTCAACGGCTGCGAACGGCGGGCTTAAGACCAGACGCCCCCAATACTGCACAGCGCACCAATGTCCGCTCCGCTGGCAGGTTCGCTGGCAGCGGATGTCCATTGATTGTCAGATTCTCCATTCGAACCCAACGGCATTTTCAGACTCATCCCAAAGCCGGGCCATGATCAATTTGTCGTAGGCGTGGGCGTTCAATGTGCCTTTGCCGACAGGGCCAACCACTTCCATGCGACCCGTTGGGCCATAAAGGGCGCGTTGCTCGGTCAGGGCCTCTTCGGTGGCACACATGACCTCCGGGTAGGAGCCCTGCTCTGCAGTCTGCACCATTGGCGTCTTGGTCATCAGCCAGAAAATCAAACGCATGACCCGGCTTCCGCTCGTGGTGATCAATGACGTCGCCGATGAGCCGGGATGGCAGACGAAAACCCCAACATCTTTCCGCCCCGCAGCGGCCAGCCGGTCCTGCAATTCATAGGCGAACATCATCTGCGCCAGCTTGCTCTGCGAATAGGCAGTGTTTGCCCCGTAGCCTTCATCCCAGCTCATATCGTCGAACTTGATGGTCTTGAGACCCATGTTGTAGCCGAGGCTCGCGACGACCACGATCCGGCCTTTGCTTTCGGTGATGCGGTCAAAGAGCAGTCCATTGAGCAGAAAATGTCCGTAGTGGTTGGTGCCAAGCTGGCTTTCGAACCCGTCGACCGTCAGATTACGCGTCGGCACCTGCGCGATGGCCGCGTTGTTGATCAGCGCGTCGATCCGAGGCACCGTCTTCAGAACGTCATCGGCAGCCTCGCGCACGCTGTCCAGAACGGACAGGTCCATGCGGATAAAGCTCACATCGGCCTGTTCGCCAATTTCCTGTTTCAGCTCCGCGATGGCCGCCTCGGATTTCGCGGCCGAGCGGTTCAGCATCACCACCCTGGCGTTCTTCCCCAGAAGGATGCGCGCGGCCTGAAAGCCCGCGCCAGCGTTGGCGCCGGTGATGATGTAGGTTTTACCTGACTGGTCGCCGAGGCGCTCGGGTGTCCAACCTTTAGGTCCAAATGTCGTATCTGCCATTTTTGTCTCCTGCCAGTCCAGACTGGCGGTTAGGGATGTTGTTTCTTGAAGGCACAGATAGAACCGGATTGGGCGGGCAAATAGGCGAAATGATCTCGAATACTTGCCCAATCGTCTCAAACCTATTGTAAAGAGGAAAGTCCTCTGCCAGCTAATGTGCATGAGCAAAGACCAGATCAAAACCCTGATCGAGCGTCGTCTGCCAAAGGCAGGCCTCGTCGATACCGCACTGAAGGGCGTCCAGCTTTTCCGCGTGACCGAGGCCATGCCCTGCGTCCCAGCCGTCTACGAGCCCACGGTTGTGGCCATTCTCAGCGGCACCAAGGAAGCTGTGCTCGACGGTGAACACCATGTCTATGGCAGCGACAGATACCTGCTGTGCCCAATGACCTTGCCGGTCGAGGCAGGGACGCCACGCGCTTCCAAAGCGGACCCACTGCTCGGCGTCGTGATCAATCTGGATCCACAAATGATGCGCGCGCTCACCATGGAGATCGAGACCGCCGCTGGTGGAAACAGACAATCGCGGGGCGGCGTGCCACAGGCTTTGGCACTGGCGTCCTGGGACGTTGAATTCTCGCAGGCACTGCTGCGTCTTCTCGATCTGCTCGACAATCCGCTTGGTCTGGAGGTTCTCGGACCCGGGCGACTGCGCGAGTTGTGTTACGCGGTGCTCATGGGGGAGGCCGGGGCCGCTGCAAGACGGGCCTTTGGCGTCGGCAACGAAATCGCGCGCACCATCGACTATCTTTCGACCCACCTGAACGAACAGGTCACCATCGACGACATGGCCGACCATGTCGGCATGAGCCGGGCAGTCTTCCACCGGCGGTTCAAGGAAGCCACGACAATGTCCCCGATACAGTTCGTGAAATCCATGCGGCTGAACAACGCCGCAATGAAGATCGCCGAAGGAAAGACCGTGTCGGAGGCAGCCTGGGACGTGGGCTATCAAAGCTCGTCTCAATTCAGCCGGGAGTTCAAGCGGATGTACGGCCAGTCGCCCCGGCAATGGGGCAGCACGGCGCTGCTGCCGGAACGACTGAACTAAACGCCTCTCGCCGATTCACGTTTGTGGGGAATGTCCGGTTTGCGCGGTGCGACCGCCATTGGGTGCGTTGTCCGAAGGACAGTGTCTTCCCACACAACCGGTATTCAATCTCCAGCCCGCGTCTTGCACCTGATTGAGAGGGCGCACGAAAGCGCCGCTTTACCCCTTCCCGCTCCCCCAGTTTTCCACGCGTCCCAGTGGGAATTTCTCGCCAATGGCCTCCACCGGAACCGGCGGCAGGGTGCTCTGCGGTTTCGGGAAATCGTGCCGGGCCGGGGCCTTCACGACGTCCGGCTTCACCAGCAGCCGCGGGTCTATCCGCGGGCTCAGCCGATCCCGGATCAGCGCCACGGGGTGCGTCCGCAAGGTCAGCCGCATCGACACATAATCCTCCACCACCTCTTCACCCTCACTCATCTGCGGCAGCAGCACCGCAGGCTCCACGATCCCCTCACCATCCAGATCGCCCGCAAACAGCGGCAGCTCCTTTTCGGCGTCAAAGCCCGCGCCGCCCACAACGCTTCCCGCCGGCTCATCCCCAAAGCCGCGAAGGCATCCGCCTCGGCCAGCACCGTCAGCATCCGCGCCTCCACGCCTGCGCGCCGCCACACGTCCTCGACCGCGCGATACCCGTTCCCCCGCGCGGCGACGATCCAATCCGCCTCTTCCGCGCGCATCGACTTGATCTGCCGGAACCCCAGCCGCAGCGCCAGATCGCCACTCTCCGTCCGCTCCATCGTATTGTCCCAGTGTGAGCTGTTCACGCAGACCGGTCGCACCTCCACCCCATGTTCGCGGGCATCCCGCACGATCTGGGCAGGCGCGTAAAACCCCATCGGCTGCGCATTCAGCAGCGCGCAGGCAAAGATGCCGGGATGGTGGCATTTCAGCCAACTCGACGCATAGACCAGCAGCGCAAAACTCGCCGCATGGCTCTCTGGGAAGCCATACGACCCGAACCCTTCGATCTGCGAAAAACACCGCTCCGCAAAGTCCCGGTCATAGCCCTTTGTCACCCATCCCCTTCAGGAACCGGGTGCGGAAATCAGATACATTCCCGTGCTTCTTGAACGTCGCCAGTGACCGCCTCAGCCGATCCGCCTCATCCGGCGTAAACCCCGCCCCGGTGATCGCAATCTGCATTGCCTGTTCCTGGAACAGCGGCACGCCAAGCGTCTTGCCCAACACCCGCCCCAACTCGTCGGAGGGGAACTCCACCGGCTCCTCCCCATTCCGCCGCCGGATGAACGGATGCACCATATCGCCCTGGATCGGCCCGGGCCGGATGATCGCCACCTGAATAACCAGATCGTAGAAACAGCGCGGTCGCATCCGGGGCAGAAAGTTCATCTGCGCCCGGCTTTCCACCTGGAACACACCAAGCGAGTCCGCCGCACACAGCATGTCATACGTCGCCGGATCCTCCGGCGGCAGGGTCGCCAGTGTGTAATCAATCTGGTGGTGCATCTGCAGCAGGTCGAACGCCTTGCGCACGCAGGTCAGCATCCCCAGCGCCAGCACATCCACCTTCAGGATGCCCAACGCATCGATGTCATCCTTGTCCCAGCAGATGACCGTTCGATCCTCCATCGTGGCATTCTCGATCGGCACCAACTCATCCAGCCGTCCTTCGGTGATCACGAAGCCGCCCACATGCTGGCTCAGGTGGCGCGGAAACCCGATAATCTCGCTGATCAAGCGAATGGTCTGCTGCAAGCGGGGTGAGGTCGGGTCGAGCCCGATCTCCGCCAACCGTTCAAACTCCGGCGCGGTCTTCGACCACGACCCCCAGATCTGACTGCTCAATGCCGACAGGACATCCTCGCTCAGCCCCATGGCCTTGCCCACCTCGCGCACCGCCCGCTTGCCGCGATAATGGATCACCGTGGCGCACAGCCCCGCGCGGTGCCGCCCATAGCGCTCGTAGATATGCTGGATCACCTCCTCGCGCCGCTCATGCTCGAAATCGACGTCGATATCGGGCGGCTCATTGCGGGCCTCGCTCACGAAGCGTTCAAACACCATGGTGCCGATCTCGGGCGAAACGCTCGTCACCCCCAAAGCAAAACAGGTGATCGAATTGGCCGCCGATCCGCGCCCCTGGCACAGGATATTCCGCGAGCGGGCAAATTTCACGATGTCATGGACCGTCAGGAAATAGGGCTCGTAGCCGAGCTTCCCGATCAGGGTCAGCTCATGCTCCATCTGCTTTTGCGCATAGTCGGGAATGCCCCCGGGATAGCGCCATTCCAGCCCCGCGCGGGCCAGCCGGGCGAGGCGTTCACTGGCGGTCTCGTTCTCGGTGATCTCGCTGGGATATTCGTAACGCAGGCTCTGGATGTCGAACTGGCAGCGCTCCGCCACCTCGATGGATCGCGCCACGGCGCCTTCATGGCCCTCGAAGATCCGCGCCATCTCGGATGGGCTGCGCAACCGCTGCTCCGCATTGGCCTGTGCGGCGGTGCCAAGTTCCTCCACGCGGATACCCAACCGCACACAGGTCAGAATATCGGTCAACCGCCGGCGCGATCCATGATGCATCAGCGGCCGGGCCGAGGCGATGGTTTGCAACCCAAGGCTGTCGGCCAGCCGCGCGTGGCTGGCAAAGCGGTCCGCGTCCTGCCCATCATAAAGCGGCGACAGGCAGAGCGCGGGCGCCAGCCCCACGACCTGTTCCGCCGCCGTCAGCCAGCGCTTCGTGATCCGCGCGGGCGCGTGCAGCAGCAACTCCAACCCCTCATGCCGCTCCAGCAGATCGCTCAGGCGCAGATCGCAATCGCCCTTCACCGCCCTCAGCCGCCCCGTCGACAGCAAGCGGCACAGGCTGGCCCATCCCACCCGGTTGCGGGGCAGGGCGGTGATCTCGACCCCGTCGGTAAACACCAACCGGCTGGCGGGCAGCAGGCGCGGGATATGGTCAATCGGCGCCCGGGGCGCGGGTGGAATATGGTTGGGCCGGGGTGGCCCAATCGGATCCTTGGCGGCCTCTTTCGCGTCTTTGATCTCCTCCCCGATCTTGCGCAACTCCGCCCAGGCGCGGACAACACCGGCGACCGAGTTCTCATCGGCAATCGCAATCGCCTCCACCCCGAGCAGAGCCGCCCGCCGGGCATACTCCTCAGGATGAGAGCCCCCGTCAGGAAGGTGAAATTTGAGGTGATGGAGAGTTCCGCGAATCCCATGATAGCGTACAGTATATTCACGTTTTGTTCTCATGGGGAGTCTTTCGAAAACAGACCCAGATGCGACCAGATGGTCACACTTTCCAAGCTCCACTCACACGGCCTCAAACCCTGACCAAATGGACGCATTTTTTAGGAAAAAAGTGACCAGATGGACGCAACTCTGACCAGATGGTCACAGTTCACTCACCCTCACCGCGACGCAGCCCGTATTTCTCAGCCACCCGCCAGACATGCTCCGGCACCATATTCTTGACCCGCGCCGGGTGCGCCCGGCGCAGGTGCAGGATCGTCTCAATCGCCTTCATTTCCACCCGCGCACGGGCAAATTCCAAGCCCCGCGGCCCAATCCTGGGTTGCAGAAACGACACCACAGGTCGCAGCCAATCGGGCATCCGCCGCAACGGCATTCCGCCCGCCGCGCGTTCGGTATTCGCCAGAAAGCCTTTTACCGCGCCTTCGCGTTTTCCCTTATCTGTCAGGGGTTTGATCTCAATCCGATCCCCCAGGGCCTCCAGCATCTCCACCCCGCGATGGTTGCGGGTGATCACCCATTGATCGCCGTCCCCCCCATATAGCCGACGGTGATATCGGCCAACCGGTTGGTGTAATCCACGCAGGTTTTGCAGGTCAGCGGGAAGAAATCATCATCAAGCTGGCTGATCGGAAGGCTCAGAAAGGGCACAACACGCGGCTTGCGCCCATCGTCAAATCGCAGTTCGACCCGGTAATCGGCGCGGAATTCAAGGTAGCTGATTGTTTCCGGATGATCGTCTAACAGACTGAGAAAACGGTGAAAATTCTCGGTCGTCGTGTTGTCGGAACATGGCGTTCCGATGACATAAAGCCGCTCAAGCCCGAGGTCCCGTTCGATCTGGCGCAGCGCGTAAACCTGACACGGAATACCAATCACCGCGATGCGTTTGTGCCCTGCCTCCATCGCCGGTTCCAACGCTGCTAGGGTCGGCCCATACCCCATCCGCATGCCCCGACACTGCGCCATTTCCTCGGGATCGGTCACGATCACGGGCATCGGTTTCCAGCGATCCTTCGGGTCCGGCGCCACTGCCAGCACGGCCGTCACAGCCCCACTGCGCAACAGTTCCGCAGCTAATTCTGTTGTGATTCCAGTCCATTGTGCGTTCTTCGCAGGCTGCGCCATACGGGCGCGCTGCATCGAGAGGGTGACACCAAAGAACGCTTCATCACCCAAATCAGTATCCGTCTCTCGCCCATGAACACGATGCTCCGCCTCTGGGTAGTCCGGCTGAATGAACTGGCACGCTTTCCCGCAGGCCTTGCCATCGCCCATTCGGCTGATCCCGCAATCCGTACACATTCCCGCGCGCGGTTCGCCCGTGAGTGCCGGGGCCATAAAAGGAAATGATATCAGATCTTTAGGCAAGTCTACGACGCCTCAACAGGACGCTTCAGACTGCGAAATTACACCGAATATGTCAAGTAAAACTGACACTTCTGAGGCTGGCGACCCCGGCAGGATCCGAACCTGCAACCTGCCCCTTAGGAGGGGGCTGCTCTATCCAGTTGAGCCACGGGGCCGATCGTTCGTTTCTCCGCGATTTAGGCCTGTGCCGCAAGCGCTTGCGGACGTTGGCCGGGCATGCGTATCAAGGGACAAACGGCGCACACGACCAAAGGAAGACCCCTTGCGCGGACGAAATCCATTTGATGGCAAGCCGCAGATGACCCTGCGCGATGTGGCGGACGCTGCCGGCGTCAGCGAAATGACGGTCAGCCGCGTGCTGCGAAACCGGGGCGATGTTTCGGTGCAGACGCGCGAGCGCGTCTTCGAGGCTGCTCGAAAACTGGGATATGTGCCCAACAAAATTGCTGGCGCATTGGCCTCAAACCGGGTGAATTTGGTGGGCGTCGTTATCCCGTCGCTGTCCAACATGGTCTTCCCAGACGTGCTGCACGGCATCGGCGCGGTGCTTGACGGCACCGAGTTGCAGCCCGTGATTGGCACGTCGCAATACGACGCCGACAAGGAAGAAAAGGTCATCTACGAGATGCTGTCCTGGCGTCCCTCCGGCCTGATCGTTGCAGGGTTGGAGCATACCGACTCGGCCCGCGCGATGATGCGTGCAGCCGGTGTTCCGGTGGTCGAGGTGATGGATGTTGACGGTGACCCGGTCGCAGGAGTTGTGGGCATCAGTCACGAAGCGGCAGGCCGGTCTATGGCCAATGAAATCGTGGCGCGCGGGTACAAACGCATCGGCTATCTCGGGTCGAGTTCGATTGCGGATGCGCGCGCGCAGAAGCGGTATCGCGGCTTCAAGGCGGGCCTAGCAGACGCCGGCCTGGGCCTGACGGATGAGATTTTTTATGAAGGCGCGTCGGGGTTTGGCACCGGGCGTGGCATGACCCAAGCGCTGCTAGAGCGAACGCCTAACCTCGATTTTCTCTACTATAACACAGACATGAACGCTGCCGGTGGGCTGCTCTATTGCCTCGAAAAAGGTATGCGCATTCCTGATGAGATTGGGTTGGCCGGGTTCAATTCCTTTGAAGTGTTGGACGGCTTGCCCCTGCGTATCGCCACGATGGACAGCCAACGCGATGCGATTGGCCGTAAGGCGGCAGAGCTGATGGTGGCCAATGAGCTGACATCGGAAGTGATCCGACTTGAGCCCGAATTTCTGCCCGGCGACACGGTGAGACGCGCTTAACTCCGGCTCAACACTCCGGCAGGTTCACAGCCAGGCCGCCCTGGCTGGTTTCCTTGTACTTCGTGCTCATATCGATGCCGGTTTGGCGCATCGCTTCGATGCAATTGTCGAGTGGCATGAAATGCGTGCCGTCCCCGCGCAGCGCGAGAGAGGCGGCTGAAACGGCCTTGATCGCGCCCAATCCGTTGCGCTCGATGCAGGGAACCTGAACAAGCCCGGCAACCGGATCACATGTCATGCCAAGGTGATGTTCCAGCGCAATCTCAGCGGCGTTTTCGATCTGTTCATTCGTGCCACCTAGCGCCGCACATAGCCCGGCTGCGGCCATGGCGGAGGCACTGCCGACCTCGCCCTGGCATCCAACCTCGGCGCCCGAGATCGACGCGTTGTGTTTGATCAGCCCACCGATGGCGGCGGCGGTCATCAGGAAGGTGCGGCGGCCTTCTTCTGTCGCGCCGATGCAATGGTCGCGGTAGTAGCGCAGGACGGCAGGCACGACACCTGCGGCGCCATTCGTCGGGGAAGTCACAACGCGCCCGCCCGCGGCATTTTCCTCGTTCACGGCCATGGCATAGACGCTGAGCCAATCGTTCGCGACATGGGGTTGGGCGAGGTTGGTTCCGGCTTCGGCCTTCAGCTGGTCGTAGATGTTTTTCGCGCGGCGTTTGACGGCAAGGCCGCCGGGCAGTTCCCCTCCATCCGAAGGCCCCGGTCGATGCAATCGTCCATGGCCTTCCAAACGCTGTCGAGGCGTGTCTGAACCTCGGCCCGCGGGGCGAGGGCTGCCTCATTCTCCCACTTCATCTGGGCAATGCTTTTGCCGGTTGCGCGCCCCATTTGCAGCATTTCCTGCGCAGAGCCGAAGGGGTGGGGGAAGCCGGCCTCTTCCTTTTCGGCGTGCAGGGCATCGGGCCCTTCGCCTTGGCCCGCAAGTTCCGTCGCTGTCAGGACAAATCCGCCGCCGATCGAATAATACGTTTCCTCAAGATACAGATGTCCCGCATCATCAAAGGCCCTCAAGATCATTCCATTGGCATGCCCTGGTAGGGTGCGGTCATAGTCGAAGATCAAGTCCGTTGCGGGCTGAAATTTGAGCGGCGGTAGCCCAGGCGGCGTGACGATGCCGCTGGCATTTATCTCCGCCTCAAACGCTTCGGCGCGATCCGGGTCAAGCGTGGCAGGCTCAAATCCGGCAAAGCCAAGGACAACGGCGCGGTCGGTGGCATGGCCCTTTCCGGTAAAAGCAAGCGAGCCGTGCAAGGACGCGCCCAAGCCAGCCAGTACGCCAGCACCCGGCTCCTTCTCGCGGCCGGAACGGAGATCTTCCAGAAAACGTGCTGCGGCTGTCATCGGCCCCATGGTATGAGACGAAGACGGGCCGACGCCGATTTTGAAGATGTCGAAGATCGAAAGGAACATGGGATCGCGTCTATCGCGTGGGCGCGTGATTCCCAATGGGCGAAGGCGACAGAGTGCGTCTTTTTCCGACGCCCCGCAAAGAAATGGGCAGGGGATATAGCGCGTCGTCGGTCGGCAGAAAGCCTTGTCTAGAGCACTTTGCATTTGATTTGAATCGCAACCCGCTGCCTCGCGCTCGATGGCGCGAACGCGGTACGCGAAAAGAGTGCCTCGGGTAAAACGCAAAGTGCTTTAGCTTGCGGCCCTCGCGTCCATCGCGGTGCCATATTGCGGCAGATCGGCCTGCGTCTTGCCGTGGGCCGCCATCAGCGTGTCGCGGACATAGGCAATATGGGCGGTCTCCTCGATGATCTCAGCGAGGTATTGCGCCGCCATCAGCGTCGGTCCTGCGCCAATGGTGCCGTGATTGGCCAGTACGGCGGCCCGGATATTCGGGTCGCGGAAAACGGGGCTGATCTCAATTTCTGTCTGAGGGCCACCGTTCGCTGACAGCGGGATAAGCGGCATGCGCCCGATCTTTTCGATGGTCTGCACTGTCAGGCAGGGGATTTCGATCCCCGCGCTGGCATAGCCGGTGGCCCAAGGACTGTGGCAGTGGACGATGGCGTTGATGTCGTCGCGGATGCGGTAGAGGTCGAGGTGAAAGTCGAGGTCCTTTGACGGCTTGAGCGCGACATCGCTCGGCAGGATCGTTCCGTCGAGCATCACAACTTGCAGATTGTCGCGCGTGCACTCGTTGAAGCCCACGCCCGACGGTTTGATGACGATTGCATCCCTGCTGTCCAGACGTACCGACAGATTGCCACCTGCATTGGTCTGAAGGCCCCCGTCAAAGCACCGCTTGGCCGTCGCGATCAGGGCATCCATCTTTTCGTGCAGGTCGGGGAAATCAGGCATCTTCGATCCTTTTGCTCATGGCGTTTTGCAGCGCGTCAACGGCGGCGAGCGCCGCTTCGGTCGTGTTGATGTGATCTGGAATTCGGGAAACTGTGTAGGCGCGCGCTTCTGCCTCCAGCACCTCAGCTGCAATTCCTCGCAGGTTCGGGTCTTCGATTGCACCGCCGATCCGATCCTCGTGGCTCAGCCCACCCATGGGCACGATGACGTGGCAGGGGGCCTCGGCCTCGTTCAGCAATCCCGCCAAGGCCTGGGCTTGCGCGGCCATCTCGGACTCCGTCAGCTTGATGTGGGTGAAATAGGCGGAGTGTCGGTAATGGGGGCGTTCCAGTTGTTCGGGCGAGACTGTGCTGATCTCACCCAAACCAATGAAGTTGAGGCCACCGGGCAGCACAACACGCGGCAGGTGATTGGCGCAGGAGAACCGGGTTGGCATGGGCACATGGGCCCCCGCCAAACGCAGCCGCCCCAGCTCGTGCACGTTCAGGTCGATGACACCGGCCACCGGGCTTTCCGCCACGAACCGCGCAAAGGCTGCGCCGCCATAGCCGTTGGCGTGGAAGACTGTGGGCTCGAAGTTATGGGTGCCCAAAAGTCGGGCCACTTCGGCCCCGGCGCGTCCTGTGGCACCTAGAGTTGTGACCGCCACTGCAGTCGCCCGCTCCGCTGAAGGGATGTGCGCCCGGTAAAGCCCCGCCACCATTGAAGCTGCGTTTTCGAACACCTGCCGCAGCATGGGGTTCAGACCCTCGATATCGCAAAGCGTCGGGATCAAGGTGATCGCTGTGTCGGCAAGCGCCGCGCGGGGATCGAACGCCATCGTTGTGATCAGTACTTTCGGGTAGACCGCCGGCAAGCCCTTGAGGGCGGCCAACACAATCTCACCCCCGTGCCGCCGCCGACGCCGAGTGCGACGTAGCATTCATCACACATTGCTGCGATGTGGGCCGCCGCCTGCTGCGCACGCTCTTCCATGCGCTTCAGCTTTTCCGCGCCCGACAGCACCGTGCCGCCTGCGCCAAGCGAGACATCGACACGCTCGACCTCCAGCCCGTTGCGTGCAAGCGCGTCAGACAGGTAGCCAAGCTCGACCCCCTTGGTTTCGAACGTTCCGATCAGCAAGACCTTCATTGGGTCAGCCTTTCACTGCACCAGCCGTCATGCCAGTGATGATCTGCCGCGACGCAAACAGTGTGAACAGGATCGGCGGAATGGCCAGCAACATGCCAGTGGCAAAGATCGTGCCAAGCCCGTCGAATTCGGATGCGTTGTTCACGATCAGGATCGGCACCGTCATGGTGTCCCGATCTGCCAGCGCCGAAGCCAGCAGGTACTCGTTCCACGCGATGCGGAACGTGAAGATCGACGCCGCCGCAAGACCCGGCTTGATCAAGGGAAGCACGACCAGGAAGAAGACCTGAAATGGCCCGGCGCCATCGACACGGGCAGCTTCCTCAAGCGATTTCGGCACCTGCACGATGAAGCTCTGCAAGATCCAGATCACGAAGGGAAGGTTCATAGCGACATAGACGATGATGATGCCTGAATGCGTCCCTGCAAGGCACACATCCCCGCGCCCACCGAAGGTGTCGCGGATCCAAGCGCCAAGCCCGTAGTCATTGTCGAGGCAGAAGGCGTTGTTCCAAAGCCCAAACACCGGCACCAGCAGAACCGCAGGCGGGATCATCCGCACGGCCAGCGTAGACAGCGAGACCGTGTCGCGCCCCATGAACTTGAACCGCACCAGCGCATAGGCCGCCATGCAACCGAAAATCAGCGTTAGCGCGGTGGAGATCAGCGCAATGATGATCGAGTTGATGAAGGCTCCGCCAAACCGGATCTGACAGAACCGCAGATGCTCGGGCTCATACCACAGGATATCGCACAACGCGGTCTCGTAGTTGCGGATCGTCGGCATGAAGATCAAACCGCCCACGCCGGACGTAATATCCACGTCCAGCCGCATCGAATTGGCCAGCAGAATGATAACCGGCCCAACGCTCATCAGGATCAGGATCGCAATCAGAACGTAGAAGGCCGGGTTCTGGCGGTCGTAATTGGTGTCAGCCATGGCTCAACCTTCCTCTTCTGCGGCGAATTTCAACTTGCGCGACCGCGCCTCGGTCCAGCGGTTGAAGGCAAACATGCCAAGCGTCAGCAGCATCAGAAGCATCAGCAGGTAATTCGACATCGCCGCCGCCTCGCCGAGCTCCCGGAACTCCCGCGCCGTCCGCGCAATCCGCAAGGCAAGGATTTCGGTCGACAGGCCAGGCCCCCCGCCGGTCATCACCAGGATCACCTCAAGCACTTTGAACGCATCAATCAGGCGCAACAGCATGGTCACAACCAACACCGGCGCCATCAGCGGCAGCTTGATGAACCACACCTGTTGCCAGCCCGTGGCCCCATCAATCCGCGCGGCCTCCAAAGCCGAGCGCGGCAGGGATTGCAACGCGGCGAGGCTGAGAATGAAAATAAACGGCGTCCACTGCCAGATGTCGGCGATGATGACGCTCAGAAGCGGGTTCTGCCCCAGCCAATCGACCGGACCGATCCCCAACAAATTGCCCCACCACGTCTCGCCAATCCAGTTCAGGAAGCGGTTAAACGTGCCGTAGGTCTGGTGAAACATGAACCGCCAGACGAGACCAACCACAACGGGCGCGATCATCATCGGCAGGATAAAAAGCGTCCGCAGCACGGACATGCCGCGAATATTCCGGTCCAGCAAAAGCGCCAGCCCCACCCCGATCACCATCTCGACCACCACAACCGTGAAGGCGAAGATCAACGTGACCGAGAAGCTTTCCCAGAAGAACGCATCGCCCCAGAGCCGTACGTAATTGGCAAAGCCGACGAATTCAGTCTCTGAGATATTCTGCGTCGGGTCCCAGTCGCGGAAGCTGCCCCACATCATGTAACCGATGGGGTAAAACAGCGCCAAAGCCATCACGAGGGCCGCCGGAGCGATGAACAGATAGGGGGTCGAGCGGTTCATGGGGGTCTCTCAGCATGGGGCCCTTAACGGAACCCCCGGGCACGTTCAGGACGGTCCGGGGGCCGGGAGAAGACCCGCCGCATCACGCGCGGCGGGCCCAGAGCTCACTGGCTTACTGCCAGGTGTAGTAGCCTTCTTCTTCCATCAGGGCGCGGGTGCGCTCTGCGATGCCGTCCAGGGCTTCCTGCGGGTCAAGACCCTCGGTCAGAACCTGAGACATCGTGGTGCCGATATCGGCATTGATGCGGCCCCATGGCGGGATGATCGGACGCCAGTCCGGATCAGCATCGGCCAATGCCTCACCGAAGGTGGCCGACCAGGGATACTGGGCGTTCAGCTCTTCGTTGGCATAGGTCGAGAAGCGCGATGGGTTACCACCGGCCATTGCGACAGCCAGATCGCCTTCACGGCTGGTCAGCCACTGCATCAACAGGAAAGCTGCTTCCGGGTTGGCTCCGTTGCGCGGAATGGCGATGCCGAAGCCACCGGTCTGCGACGCAGCACGGACACCCACGGGATGCGGAGCCCAACCAACATTACCTGCCACGGTCGAGCGGCTTTCGTCCTCAAACGTCGCGGCGAACGCGATGGAGTCGAGGAACATGGCCGCCTGGCCTTGGGCAAAGGCGTTGGCCGCTTCTGCCGGACCGAAGGCCGACGAGCCTTCCGGACCACACTCAACGATGGAGCGCAGGGCTTCCGCTGCGGCTACACCTTCGGGCGAGTTGATGGTCGGCTCCCAACCGTCGCCAAAGACACGACCGCCAAGGGGGGCGAGGTGCAGAAGGAACGCGTGCGAGGCCTGGTGGCCCGATGCCGCGCGGGAGGCGACGCCACCCATGCCCGGAACAAGCTCTGGGATCTCACAGGCCAGCGCCAGGAAATCATCATAGGTTTCAGGCACTTCCAGCCCATGCTCTTCAAACACGTCCGTGCGGTAGTAGAGCACCGACGTCTCCGAACCGAACGGCAGACCATAAAGCGAGCCCGTCGGACCCGGCAGATAGCCACGCTCGCCGCCTGCAACACCGATGTTCTGAACATAGCCGTCGATCAGGTCTTCTGCGTCATAGTTCGGATCCGCCAGACGCGGGTTCATGAAGAACGGCGCAAGGTTCAGGATCTGGTCGGCATAGACGTAGTCGGCCTTCGAGAAGACCACATACGCGATCATGTCATAGGCGCCTTCGTCCAAGGCCAGCTCAAGAGTCCGACGCTCGCGCATATCGAGGTAGGGAAGCATATCCACCTCAACCTCGATGCCCGTCTGTGCAGTGAATTCCGGCAGCACTTCCATCACAGCGTTGTAATGGGGGTGTGCAGGGAAGTTCACGACAAGCGTTGTCCCTTCATATTCCGCGTACGGGTTGGAATGCCCGTCTGCGAAGGCCGCGCCGGTCATTGCGACCCCGGCGACCATAGTTGTTGCTAAGAGTCTTTTCAGCATACTCATCCTCCCAGTTTGCTGATCGGGCACCGTTTACAGTGCCGTTTCCGTTGTCTTATCGAACAGGTGCAGCCCCTCAGGCCGCACCGCAAAGCGAAGGGTTTCGCCCAACGCGATAGGTGTTTCTGATTTCAGCTCGACCGTGACCTTGGCGCCGCCGCAGTCACAGATCAGTACGGATTGCGCGCCGATATATTCCGAGACCACGACATTCAGATCGAGGCTCTGGTCGGCCGGTGCATTTGCGTCGAACTCCAGGTCCGAGGGGCGGATGCCAAGCGTCGCCTGATGAACCGCCTTCTGCTTCGCCTGCGCGGCCAAAGTATCTGGCAGCCGGATATCAAATCCCTGTCCCTTAGCGCGCAGGTCGCCGCCGTCTTCCACAAGGTCAGCCTCAAGGAAATTCATCGGAGGGGAACCAAGGAAGCCCGCGACGAACTTGTTGACCGGGTTCTTGAACAGCTCAGTCGGTGTTCCCTGCTGCTGAATATGTCCGCCATGCATGACCACGATCCGGTCGGCCAGGGTCATGGCTTCGATCTGGTCATGGGTGACGTAGATCATGTTCTTTTTCACGTTCTGACGCATAAGCGCCAGTTCCGCCCGCATCTGCCCGCGCAGCTTCGCGTCAAGGTTCGACAGCGGCTCATCAAACAGGAACGTGCTGGCATCGCGGCATAGCGCGCGCCCCATGGCGACACGCTGACGTTGACCGCCTGACAATTCACCGGGTTTGCGCGCAAGGAAGTCGGACAGGCCAAGCATCTCGGCCACTTCCTTGACCTTCTTATCGATCACGTTCTGCGGGGTCTTCTGCAGGCGCAGGCTGAAGGACATGTTCCGCGCGACATTCATGTGCGGGTAAAGCGCATAGTCCTGGAAGACCATCGCGATGTCCCGATCCTTTGGGTCCTTCGCGCTGATCGGCTGGTCGTTCATGTAAATCTCACCGTCCGAGACGGTCTCCAGCCCCGCCAGCATGCGAAGCGTCGTGGACTTGCCGCAGCCTGAGGGGCCCACCAACACAGTGAATTCATGCTCTGCCATCTCAAGCTCAATGCCATGCAGGACCTCAACGGCCCCATAGCGCTTCACCAAATTCTCT
The DNA here is from genome assembly GCF_055693405.1 of Gymnodinialimonas sp. JB5-7. Lineage (NCBI taxonomy): Bacteria > Pseudomonadati > Pseudomonadota > Alphaproteobacteria > Rhodobacterales > Paracoccaceae > Gymnodinialimonas > Gymnodinialimonas sp. JB5-7. The sequence continues at coordinate 921,257 of NZ_JBVFUX010000012.1, read as the reverse complement.
AGGCGGATCGTCGGCATTGATCCCTTCCTCGGACTTTCAAACAGCATTCTGTATACAAACTTGATTGTAAATATCCAAAATTGCATTTTTCCCGATTGTGGGCTAAGAAGATTGCGAAACACAGGCTCAACGAAAGGGGCCCAGATGCCGAAAGATTCAGGAAAACAAGCGCCGAACGGGCGCGGCTCAACAGTCCGGCGGATCGAAGCCACTTTGACTGAAGAGATTTCCGCCGGGGCGCTTTCGCCGGGCGAGCGAATTGACGAAGTGAAGCTGACCGAAAGATTTGGCGTGTCGCGCACGCCAGTGCGTGAGGCCCTGTCGCGATTGGTCGCCCAAGGCATCCTGATTCCGGGCGAAAAACGTGGAGTTCGGGTCGCCGAATATACACGAGAGCAATTGGCGCAAATATTTGAAGCTATGCATGAAATTGAGGCTGCATGTGCCCGAGTTGCGGCTCAACGACTGACCCTTTTGTCCAGAGTCGAGATTGAGGCCGCGCAGGCTGATTGCATGGCTGCGGCCGAGGCTGGGGATCGTTCCTCTTACCTTAAGGCGAACGAGGCATTTCACCTCGCCATCTACAAGGCGACGGGCAATCCTTACATGGCCGAAATCGCGTCGGAGTTTCGCAATCGCACCGGCGCTGCACGGGCCAAAAAGTTTGCCAAGCCTGAGGATTTGCTGGCATCGGCGAAAAGCCACGAAAGCTTGGTTGCCCTCATTTTTTCAGAGGATTCGGACGCCGCGTCAGACGGCATGCGTGAGCATATGGCGCGCTCTTTCAAAGAAACTTTGGCGGTCAACTGACGAGCTGCGCATTTTTCGACTTGCATTCGCACACATAGATGTCAGTTTGTATACAAACTTGACTCGAGACGCGAAGGGATGTGCGAATGGGCGTTCAGGAAACCAAAATCTACCCGATCAACACCGGCTGGCTGGAGGCCGATCTCGGCACTTACATCTTTTGGAAGGGCCCTGCGGGTAAGAAGTACTGGAACCCTGTCTACTGCCACTACGTAGATACGGGCACCCACAAGATCCTGATCGACACCGGCCTGTGTGACGCAGAACGTGCCACCAAATATCACCACAAATGCGACAAGCGCGGCTGCCTCGAAGTGCACGATCACCTCGAACAAAAGCTTGGCGTTCATCCGGATGAGATTGACGCGATCGTATTCACCCACCTGCACTGGGACCACGTGCAGAATATGAAGAAGTTCAAAAACGCCCGCTACATCGCCCCCAAGGCCGAGATCGAAATGGCCTACAATCCCTTGCCCCTCTACTACCGCACCTACGAATCCGGATACCTGGGTATCGAGCCCGCGTATGCCGGTTGTGTTTTCGAGGCAGTCGAAGATGAATGTGAAGTCCTGCCCGGCATCACCATGTTCCACACTCCCGGCCACTCGGTCGGTCACATGGCTGTCACAGTCGCAACCTCAGCAGGCGATATCGTTATCGCGGGCGACGCGATTTTCGTCGAACGCAATCTGGCACCAAACCCGGCGGAAGGCTGGCGTTACTGGGTGCCTGCCCGCTTCGTGAACTCTTATGAAGGCTGGAAGTCGGTGGAAGAGCTCGACAAACGCGCCGACTACATCTTGCCGTGCCACGACGCCGAGGCAAACGGGCGTTCGGACGTCTTTCCATATGAGGGCATGCCGCTTCGTAAGCGTCGGCAGACAATCCCTGGTTTCCAGTTCTACTTCGGCGACATGCCAGACGGCGCGGTCGAAAAAGCAGCGCCCGCAATGCCGCGCGACGAGGTCAATGGCTATCTTGCGGGCCTGAAAGACCCCAAGGACATGGCCGAAAGCTGACCCATGCAGGCGCTTGATAGCCTTCTGCCGGTGGCGGACCAATTCGACGCCGTTGTGCTGGACCAATGGGGCGTGCTGCATGACGGCACCACGCCCTATCCCGGCGCTGTAGACGCGATTCACGCATTGAGGTCATCGGGTAAGCGTCTTGCAGTCCTTTCCAATTCCGGGAAGCGCGCGGCGCCGAATGCGGATCGCATAGCGGCCATGGGCTTTCCAGTCGATGCGTTTGAGATCGTGATGACCTCGGGCGAGGCGCTTTGGCAGGACATTGCCGCGGGTCGTGTGCCGCACACGCGTTTCCACCCCATCACCCGCGACAACGGCGATGCAGAGAGATGGGCCGATGGTCTGGACATCACGCTGACCTTTGATACGCCGGACGCGGTCTTGCTTATGGGCCTGCCCGATGAAGGGGCTGCGCATCTGCTGCCGGACCTTCCTGTCTATTGCACCAACCCCGATCGCGCCTCTCCGCGCGCGGGTGGTAAAACGGTCGTCTCACCTGGCGCGCTCGCGCACGATCACAAAGACAAGGGCGGCGATGTAACGTTCTACGGCAAACCCCATCTGCCGATTTTTCGCGCTGTCGAGACCGCCCTAGGCACCTCAAACCTGCTGATGGTGGGCGATAGCCTGGAACATGACATCGCCGGTGGGCACCGGGCTGGTTGGTCCACGGCCTTTATCCGTGGAGGCCTCCACGCAAGCGCGATGGCCGGCGACGCCGAAACCGCGATCCGCACCCTTGCGGCCAAGGAAAACGCGCCTCTCCCCACATATCACCTTTCTCATCTAGGGTAGTTGCATGTCTCAACCTGTTGAATTCGACGCGTTCCGCGCCCTCTCCGCCCGCCTCGGCCAAGACCCGCTTCGCGTGCAGGGGCCTGGCGGGAACACCTCTATCAAGGAAGGCGGGACCATGTGGATCAAGGCTTCGGGCACCGAGTTGGCTGATGCCGAAACAAAGGACATCTTTGTCGCCGTCGACCGCGAAGCGGCCAGGGCCGAGGCCCATGGCGCAGGGGATGGGACCTGCAAGGCGACTGTTCTGGACCCTTCCCAAACCCTTCGCCCATCTATTGAGACGACCTTTCACGCTGCGCTGGACTGGCCTGTCATTGCCCACACCCATTCCATTGCCGCTCTTACCCACGGCGTCAGCACCAAGGGGCGTGCCGTTGCTGCCGGCAAACTGGCGGATCTGCCTTTTGTTTCGGTGCCTTATGCCAAACCGGGCCTGCCTTTGACGCGTGAAATCCTGTCGCGGATCACTGCTCAGACCCAAGTGATTATGCTGGAAAACCATGGGCTCATTATCTGCGGCTCAGGTGTTCAGGAGTTGCACGACCTGACGGAGACGGTGGAGGAACGCCTCGCCATGGCCCCACGCGGCGAGGTGGACAAATCCGATCCCTCCCATAGCTGGATCGCCCAGGACGCCCGCGCATGCGCGCTGGCTCAGGCTGGCTCCTACTACCCAGACCACGTGGTCTTTCTTGGGCCTGCTCTGCCGGTGCAAGACAGCGATGCCAAGCCGCCCGTCATTCTGCACCCCGGCAAGGGCATTGCCTTGCGCGACGATGCGACTCCAAGCCAAAAGGCCATGTTGCGGTGCCTGTCTGACCTTCTGATCCGCCTGCCTGAAGACTGGGTGCCCGAAGCCATCGGCGCCGAGGCTGAGGCGGAGCTTCTGAATTGGGACGCCGAGAAATACCGGCAGGCTCTGGCGGCGCGGCAATGACCCTTTCGCTTGGCCTGGATTTGGGCACCTCGGGTTTGCGCTCTGCCGTGGTGGATGCGTCGGGGGCCGTCCTTGCGCAAGCGCGCGCAGCCTATCCCGGCGATGCATCCTCAGATGCGGAGGTCTGGTGGGCCGGTGCTTTGGACTGCATCAGGTCTCAAATCGAGAGCCTACGCACCGCGGGATATGATCCGTCAGAGATCACGCGCATCGCGGTTGACGGCACCTCTGGCAGTGTCGTTCTGACCGATGCCAACCTGCGCCCAGTGACGCGGACGTTGATGTACAACGATGGCGGGTTCAGCGACGAGGCCGCCCTGATTGCAAAATTCGCGCCAGATCCGCACATCACTCGCGGTCCGGCATCTGCCTTATCCCGGGTTCTGCGGCTGCGATCCGAAGCCGCGAACGGGGTAGCCAAGCACCTCATGCATCAGGCGGATTTCATCGCAGCACGACTCAGCGGTGTCGGCGGCGTATCCGACCAAAACAATTCTCTGAAAACTGGGTTTGACCCCGAATCCGGTGCCTGGCCCGATTGGTTTGCGCCCATGGGTCTGAATCGCTCGCTCCTGCCCAAAGTGCTTCCAGCAGGCACCGCGTTTGCGGAGGTGCGTACCGACCTTGCCGATCAGCTTGGCCTGTCACCACACGCAACGGTGCACACTGGTACGACAGATAGCATTGCAGCCTTCCTTGCGGCCGCGCCGTTGGAGCGCGGAGCTGCCGTCACGTCGCTTGGCACTACGTTGGCCATCAAAATCCTTAGTGAAGAACGGTTCGATGCACCGGAGATCGGGCTCTATTCCCATAAGATCGGGGATTTCTGGCTCGTTGGGGGTGCTTCGAACACGGGCGGGGTGTGCTTGCCCACTTCTTTTCGCCTGGCCAGATGAAGTCGCTGTCTGCCCGGATTGATCCATCTGTTCCAAGTGAGCTCGATTACTACCCGCTTTTGAAACCGGGTGAGCGTTTCCCGATCAACGATCCGAATTATCCCCCTCGGATGGAGCCAAGACCGTCAGATGATGCAGCCTTTTTTGGTGGCTTGCTCGAGGGGATCGCGCGGATTGAGGCCCAATGCTACGCAGCGATCCAGGCGGGGGAGGTCCAGTGCCAAAGACGATCTTCACGGCAGGTGGCGGTGCCCAAAATCCCGTATTCACGGCCATCCGATCGCGCGTTATCGGCGCGCCTATCGAAAGTGCGGCAACGACAGAAGCCGCAATCGGCGTCGCAAAGCTCGCAAGCTTTTAGTCGCGCAATCCAATAGAAAAATGGTGAGCCCGACAGGATTCGAACCTGTGACCAATTGATTAAAAGTCAACTGCTCTACCAACTGAGCTACGGGCCCACTCAGGGGCGCGTACCTAAGAGGAGGCCCGCGCGTCGTCAAGCGAAAATCCGGTAGCCCCTTTGAACTTACGTGACGCAGGCGTATATGCGCGGAATGTCCAACGCAGACTCATATCCCGGCCTTCCTTTTCTCAAGATGCATGGCCTTGGCAATGACTTCGTTGTTGTTGATGCCCGGGGCGAATCCCGGACGATTACGTCCGCCTTAGCGCAGGCACTCGGGGACAGGCATCGTGGAGTTGGGTTTGATCAGTTGGCCGTTATTGAAACCGGCACCGACGCTGACCTGGAACTTGCATTCTGGAATGCGGACGGCTCGACTTCCGCGGCCTGCGGGAACGCAACCCGCTGCATTGCGCGGCGCGAGATGGAGCTGACCGGCAATCATCGCATCACCTTGCGGACTGAGCGCGGTGTGCTGGAGGCCGTGGATGAAGGCAATGGCCTGACTTCTGTGAACATGGGCCAGCCCGTGATGGCTTGGCAGGGTATCCCGCTGAAAGGCGCATGTGACACGCTGCATTTGCCCATTGATGGCGCGCCTGTTGCGACTGGCATGGGCAACCCGCACTGCACGTTCTTTGTGGACGACGCTGACGCGGTTGATCTTGAAACTTTGGGTGCGAAATTCGAACATCATCCGCTGTTTCCGGAACGTACCAATGTGCAATTTGCGCATGTGATTGGCCCCGATCACCTCAGAATGCGGGTGTGGGAAAGGGGTGTTGGTGTGACTCTTGCCTCTGGCTCGTCCTCATGTGCGGTTGCGGTAGCAGCGGCGCGACGGGGCTTGACCGGGCGCAAGGCGCGCCTGACCCTCGATGGCGGCGAAATCGCGATTGATTGGCGCGACGATGGGGTCTGGATGACTGGCCCCACGGCACATGTCTTTTCGGGCGAGCTTACGCCTGCGTTTCTGGACAGCCTTGAATGAGCAATCCGCCCGTGTTCCACACGCTCGGTTGCCGGCTCAACGCATATGAAACCGAAGCGATGCGTGAGATGACGCAGGCCGCTGGCGTGGGGGATGCGGTGATCGTGAATACCTGCGCGGTGACGTCTGAAGCAGTGCGCAAGGCGCGGCAGGAAATTCGCAAGCTTCGCCGAGAGAACCCCAAGGCGCGATTGATCGTGACCGGCTGCGCGGCCCAGACCGAGCCGCAGACGTTCGAAGCGATGGATGAGGTCGACCTTGTCCTAGGCAATACAGAAAAGATGCAACCTGAGACCTGGGCCAATCTGCCCACTGATTTCATCGGTGAAACCGAAAAGGTCAGGGTCGATGACATCATGTCGGTTGAAGAAACGGCTGGTCACCTGATCGACGGGTTTGGACGGTATCGGGCCTATGTCCAAGTCCAAAACGGCTGCGATCATCGCTGCACGTTCTGCATCATCCCCTATGGCCGCGGAAACAGCCGCTCGGTTCCAGCCGGTGTTGTGGTCGAGCAGATCAAGCGCCTGGTGGATCGCGGGTTTAACGAGGTCGTGTTGACCGGGGTCGATCTGACTTCTTGGGGTGCTGACTTGCCGGGGGAACCTAAGCTTGGTGATCTGGTCATGCGCATCCTCAAGCTGGTGCCAGACCTGCCGCGGATGCGCATCAGCTCGATCGACTCGATTGAAGTGGACGAGAACCTGATGCAGGCCATCGCGACGGAGCCGCGCTTGATGCCGCATCTTCACCTGTCGCTACAACACGGTGATGACCTGATCCTAAAGCGGATGAAACGCCGCCACCTGCGCGACGATGCCATTGCCTTTTGTGAAGAGGCCAAACGCCTGCGCCCTAACATGACCTTTGGCGCGGACATCATCGCGGGCTTCCCGACGGAAACCGAGGCGCATTTCGAGAACTCGTTGAAACTGGTCGAAGATTGCGACCTGACTTGGCTTCACGTATTTCCCTATAGCCCCCGCCCGGGCACGCCTGCTGCCCGTATGCCGCAGGTCAGCGGCAAGGCTATCAAAGAGCGTGCGGGCCAACTGAGGCGCAAGGGGGAAGATCGCGTGAAGTCTCACCTGTCCAAACAGATAGGGCAGAAACACAACATACTTGTCGAAAAGCCCCGCTTGGGGCGCACAGAACAATTCGCCGAGGTTGTGTTCGATCATGATCAGCCCGAGGGACAGATTGTCCAAGCAAAGATCGCTGGCGCAACGGAACGTCAACTTGTGGCGTCTCACCAGTAGCGACCGCAAGTACTAAGGAAGGCCATGCATCCTAATCCAGCATTCCGAAGGGAACCGAAATTCATGAACCTTGCCATGTGCCGCAAGCGCGGCTTTGGCATGTTGAGCATGAACGCGGACCCGGCCCCTTTAATCAGCCACGTGCCATTCTTTTTGGATGACAGTGGTGAAATGGCGGAATTGCACCTTGTGCGGTCCAATCCAATCGCGCGCGCTGTTCAGACGCCAACCCCGGCGGTGATCGCCGTGATGGGGCCCGATGGCTACGTCTCGCCAGACTGGTATGAGACGCCAGATCAAGTGCCAACATGGAACTACGTCGCCGTTCACTTGCGCGGCACGATCGAGCCCATGGACGGCGGCTTGATGCGTGAACATCTTGATCGGCTCTCGGCCCATTTCGAGGGGCGGCTTTCGCCCAAGCCTGCCTGGACAACCGACAAGATGTCTAAAGACGCATTGGAACGGATGATGCGCCAGATCCTGCCGTTCAAATTCAAAGTGCAGGACGTCGAAGGCACTTGGAAGCTGAACCAGAACAAAAGCGATGAGGCCCGCCAGGGCGCTGCCGAACAGATCAAGCAAAGCCCCATTGGTCACGAGCTTGAGACATTGGGAGCCTTGATGACCGGTGGCGTCCCGTCGATAGACAAGGGCAGTTCGCTTACCTACATCTAGGGGAACCAGTCCCGAGGAGGAGCGGTTCTTATGGCACTTCAACTGACACCCTTTGCGGCGATAGCCTTGCGCTACGGTGCGGTGGCGACAGCCGGCTTTGTCGCCGCGCGCCTCATTCCGCGCGGACGCTTTTCCAAAGCGGTCGAGGCGCAGATGGACGGGGCGCCAAAAGGGCTTCGCCTGCGTCGGGCACAGGGTCAAATCAGCGGATCGGCCCGCATCACGCGCGACACCCGTTTTTGGCGTTTTGGCCCAAGATTTCGAATTGATGGAACGGCGCTTGCGCGTCTGAAGATAAGGCGGCTGACATGATGGAACTGCTCGGATCGGGGGCGTCCCCGTTTGTACGCAAAACGCGGGTCTTGGTGGTTGAGGCTGGGATTACAGACATTCCGTACGTCGAAGTCACCGCCTCGCCCATGGGGGGCGAAGACAAGATCAATGCGGCGAACCCATTGGGTAAAATCCCGGCGCTGACGCGCGACAGTGGCCCGACGATCTACGATAGCAACGTGATCTGCCGATTTCTTGACGATCACGCGATGGCGGGCCTCTATCCGGAGGCGCGCTTGTGGGAAGTGCTGACGCTGGAAGCCACAGGTGACGGCGTCATGGAAGCGGCTGTAGGCATGATCTACGAACAGCGTTTCCGCCCAAAGACGAAGATCTGGACACCGTGGTTCGAAGCCCAGTGGACCAAGATCAACCGCTCACTCGATACCATCGAACGCCAATGGATGAGCCATCTGCATGGCCCGGTGGATATGGGGCAGGTCAGTGTGGCGTGTGCGCTTGGCTATCTCGATTTCCGCTTTCCGGACGACGATTGGCGTGCCGGGCGGGAGGCGCTGGCGGCGTGGTACGCCAAGTTTGCCGAACGCCCGTCCATGGTGGCCACAGCGCCCGCATGAGAATTACGCTTGCGACGACCGAGGCCGAGCGACAGGCCTGTTTTGACGTGCGTGATGCCGTATTCACGGTCGAGCAGGGAATCACGGACCCGCCAGACATTGATGAGTTTGACGCCGACGCGCTTCACTACCTAGCGCAGGACGATACCGGCTTGGCGGGAGCGGCGCGCATTATCGCCAAGGGCGATACGGCAAAGATTGGGCGCGTCGCTGTCTTGAAGGCCCGTCGCGGGACCGGCCTTGGCGCGCAGATCATGCGTACGCTTCTGGGCGACGCAAGGGCACGTGGGTTCAAATTTGCGGCGCTCGAAAGCCAGGTCCATGCCATCGCCTTTTATGAACGGCTGGGGTTTGCCGCAGAGGGGCGGGATTATGATGATGGATCCGGCATCATGCATCGTATGATGCGGGCCAAACTCTAGAATTCCGACGTTGGCGGGAACCTTACAGGAGGCTCTCATAGGTCTGTGGTGATTGCGCCGTGTTCGTCGTATGATCCCACAAAAGGAGAGGCACGCGATGCCAACGGGACCGAAGCTAAACCGAAGCCTGCGGGCCTTTATTGAGCGTCAGAAGCTGTTCTTCGTTGCCACCGCAGCGCCGGAAGGGCGGGTGAACCTATCGCCCAAAGGTGCCGACAGCCTACGGATCGTCAGCGACACACATATCCGGTGGCTCAACCTATCTGGCAGCGGCAATGAAACCGCCGGACATTTGCGGAAATCTGATCGCATGACCTTGATGTTCTGCGCGTTTGAGGGCGACGCACTGATCCTGCGCGTCTATGGCGCGGCAAGCACCTTGCACCCGCGCGATGTCGGTTGGTCCGAGGCTGCCGCGGACTTTCCTGAGATGGCCGGCACGCGGCAGATCTTCGATATGCGCATAGATCTTGTACAGACATCCTGTGGTACTGGCGTCCCACGTATGCCGTTCGAAGCGGACCGCGTGCACACGGAACTCCTGCCGTTTTACGCTGAAATGGGCGAGGATGGCGTTCAGGACTATTGGCAGCGCAAGAATACTGAAACCATTGACGGGTATCCGACAGGTCTGTCCGAGGAATAGGGTCGATTCAACCTGTAGCCGCGTGCATGCGCAGCAAAGTCGCCCGGAAATGGAAGCCACCGGAAAGAATGCGACATTTCAGCCCCCATGCGCGCGTTTGTCCGCTGGACGCCTATAACGTCAGACAGTAACAGCAGCGCAAGCTGGGTGACGGATAGATTCCGTGGCCCTCTTTGCAGTTTCCCATGGGGCGCCGGAGACGTCCGACCCCGATAGAGAGAACAGGAGAGCTCGTGTCACACGCAGAGGATCCTTCCGGCGAGCGCCGGGACTTTCTGTACTACGCAACCGCCGGCACCGGCGTTGTCGTGGCAGGCGCGGCCGCTTGGCCGCTTGTGAATTCCATGAACCCGTCCGCCGACACCCGTGCGGCCAGCCAGATGCGCGTTGACGTATCGGGCGTGGCCGAAGGTTCGCAGTTGACGGTTTTGTTCCTGGGTAAACCCATCTTCATTCGTCGTCGCACCGCGGAAGAGATTGAATCGGCCCGCGCCGTGGAAGTGTCTGAGCTTCCCGATCCAGAGTCGCGCAACGCCAACGACGAAGCGGCCGACGCAGCCGACGCCAACCGCACGCTGGCCCCGTTTGAGGGCGACGATACGGGCGAATGGCTCGTGATGCAGGGCGTGTGTACGCACTTGGGTTGCGTTCCGCTTGGTGACGGCGCTGGTGACTTCGGCGGCTGGTTCTGCCCGTGCCACGGGTCGCACTATGACGCTGCCGGCCGTATTCGTCGCGGGCCTGCGCCCCGGAACCTGCCCATCCCGGCGGCAGAGTTCATCGACGAAACAACCATTTTGCTCGGTTAAGGGAGGAACGACACATGGGTGGTATTCCCCACGACCATTACGAACCGAATTCGCGCGGCGAAAAGTGGCTTCACCGCCGCCTGCCGATCGTCGGTTTGATGTACGACACATTGATGATCCCCACGCCCAAGAACCTCAACTGGATGTGGATCTGGGGTATCGTTCTTGTTTTCACGCTGGTGATGCAGATCATCACCGGCGTGCTTCTGGTGATGCACTACACGCCGCATGTCGATCTGGCATTTGCGTCGGTCGAGCACATCATGCGCAACGTGAACGGAGGGTGGGCGATCCGCTACATCCACCAGAACGGCGCATCGCTGTTCTTTATCGCCGTTTACCTGCACATCTTCCGCGGCCTCTACTACGGCTCCTACAAGGCGCCGCGTGAGGTCACGTGGATCATCGGTATGCTGATCTACGTTCTGATGATGGGCACAGCGTTCATGGGCTACGTTCTGCCCTGGGGTCAGATGTCCTTCTGGGGCGCGACCGTGATCACCGGCCTCTTCGGCGCCATCCCGTTCATCGGGGAAGGCATCCAGACCTGGCTTCTGGGCGGACCCGCCGTGGACAATGCCACGCTGAACCGCTTCCTGTCGCTGCACTATCTGCTGCCCTTCCTTATCCTGGGCCTTGTGATTGTGCACGTCTGGGCCTTCCACACGACCGGCAACAACAATCCCACGGGTGTTGAAGTGCGCCGCACGTCGAAGGCCGAGGCGGAGAAAGACACTCTGCCGTTCTGGCCCTATTTCGTGATCAAGGACCTTTTCGCGCTTGCCGTGATCCTGGTCGCCTTCTTCGCGGTCGTGGGCTTCATGCCGAACTACCTCGGCCACCCCGACAACTATATCGAGGCGAACCCGCTGGCTACGCCAGCGTACATCGTGCCCGAATGGTACTTCCTGCCGTTCTACGCGATCCTGCGCGCCTTCGATAACGAGGTTTGGGTTGTGATCGCCGCCAACTTCCTCACCGGTGGCATTGTCGATGCCGCGTTCTTCGGTGTGGTGGCGATGTTCGGCGCGATCGTGGTGATGGCTCTGGCCCCATGGCTCGACACGTCGTCGGTCCGCTCGGGTCGTTACCGCCCGATGTTCAAGGCGTGGTTCTGGGTCTTCATCGTGAACTTCTTCGTTCTGATGTGGGTCGGTGCCCGTCCGGCGGAAGGGATCTATCCCTACATCGCACTGATCGGTTCGACTTACTGGTTCGCCTACTTCCTGGTGATCCTGCCGCTTCTGGGCGTGATCGAGAAGCCGCTGCCGCAGCCCTCGACCATCGAAGAGGACTTCAACGAACATGTCGGTGGCGGGTCTTCGGGCACCCCCGGCTCCGGTACGGCCGCAGCGCCGACCCCGGCAGAGTGAGAGAGGAAACTGACGATGTTCAGGAAACTTGCAATCAGCGCCACCGCGGCGCTGGCCCTCACCTCCGGCGCGGCACATGCTGCGGGTGGCGCGGGCTATGTCGAAAACTACGCCTTCTCGTTCGAAGGTCCGTTCGGCACGTTCGATCAAAACCAGCTTCAGCGCGGCCTTCAGGTCTACACTGAGATTTGCTCAGGCTGTCACGGCCTGCAGTACGTCCCGATCCGCACCCTTGCGGATGAAGGCGGTATCGGCTGGACCGAGGAAGAGGTGCTGGAATACATCGACCAGAACTTCATCGAGGTTTACGACCCCGATCTGCAAGACTGGCGGATGGCCACGCCGAACGACAACTTCCCCGTCAATGACGGTGTTGGCGCACCGGACCTGAGCCTGATGGCCAAGGCTCGCACCGGCTTCTCCGGCCCTTACGGTCTGGGGATCAACCCGCTGATCAACGGGATCGGCGGACCAGAATATATTGCCTCGCTTTTGACCCACTATACGGGTGAAGAGGTCGAGCAATATGGCGCGATCCTCTACGAGAACGAGACGATGGAAGGTGGATTGATCTCTATGGCGCCACCGCTCTGGGAAGATGCTGTTGTCTATGCCGATGGCACACCTGCAACCGTCGATCAGATGGCGCAGGACGTTGCTGCGTTCCTGATGTGGACGGCAGAGCCGCACATGATGGCACGTAAGCAGATGGGCTTCCTCGCGGTCATCATCCTCGGCATTTTCTCGGTGCTCTTGTACCTGACCAACAAGCGCCTGTGGGCCCCGGTCAAGGCAGCGGCCAAGCGCGGCACTCAAGCCGCCGAGTAATTAGCTCAACGCTCTAAATTTAAAACGCGCTCCTCTAAGGGGCGCGTTTTTTTGTGGCTAGAGCCAGGGCTGCAGCGCCTCGTTCTCTTGCGCGACCAACCGTGCAAGATCACCCTCTAAAACGATCTGCCCTGCATCCAACAAGACCAGCCGATCACAGAGCCGCGTTGCATCGCGCAAGTCGTGCGTGGCCATGATCAGTGTTTGCCCTGTCTCGGCACATAGGGTCGCCACCAATTCCAGCATGTCGCGCCGCAAACCGGGGTCGAGGGCGGCAAAGGGCTCGTCCAACAGCACCAGAGGCCGATCCTGCAGCAACATCCGTGCCAATGCCACGCGGCTCTGCTGCCCGCCGGACAACTCGGCTTGGCTTGCGCGCTTCGAACCCTTTCAGGCCGACCTTCTCCAGGGCTTCGGAAACACGCGCCTGATCCTCCCAGTGCAACTTCAAACTCGGTTCAATGCCCACGGCCACGTTTTGAAAGACGGACAGGTGCGGGAACAAATTGCCATCCTGAAACAAGATCGACATCGGGTGCTGCGCAACCTTCGCGCGCGACACGTCGGTGCCGTCGATCCACACCCGGCCTGCATCTGGCCAAGTGAAACCCGCAACGAGCGATAGGAACGTCGATTTGCCTGAGCCAGAGGCCCCCATGAGCGCGACACGGGCACCCTTGGGGATTTCCAGCGCAAGCGACAGGCTAAAATTCCCCTGCTCAACCCGAATATTTTCAAGCCGCAGCATTCACGCGTCCTCCACGATCGAAGAGCCAGAACAACCCCAAAGACAGCGCCATCAAAACTACTGCTGCACCTTGTGCGTCGTCGGTGCGGTAAGATCCGAAGAGGCGGTACATTTCCAGCGGCAGTGTTTCCTGCCCGGGAGCTGAGAACAGGGCAATCACGCCAAGATCCCCCATGGAAAAGGCCGCCGCCAATCCTGCGCCAAACCCCAGAGGCCGCCGGAGGCGGGGTAGAATGGCGTGGCGCAACCGGGCGGAGCCTCGCATGCCAAGAGCATCGGCCAGACGTCCCTGTGTGGCCTCCGCGGCCGCAGCGGCGGGTATCAAAGCCCGTAGCAGGAACGGCAAGGCGACCAGCGCGTTCACAAGCCCGGTGATGGGCAGGGAAAGGGTCACCGGATCCGCAATTGGAAAAACGATAATGAAAAGGCCTGTCCCTACGACAAGAGGGGAGACTGCAATTGACAGCAAGCCAACCCCTTCCAACCCCGCGCGCACCGCGTGGTCGGCAATCAGCAATGCCATCGGCAGGGCGAGGCCAACCGTCAGAGCGGTAGAGGCGAGTGCGAGTGCAATAGATCTCAGCGCCGCCTCCCACGTGGACAAAGGAAGGCCGATGACCGCCCCGAGCCCTTCCGCAACAACGGCCAGAAGCGGCAAAAGCAGAAAAGCGCCAGCTGCCGTCAGGACAACCAAATCGAACCGGCGCGAAGCTGGGGTATCGTCCGGCCAACGCATTGCAGGTCGATCCAACCCACTTCCAAACTGGGCGGCCTTTGCGAAACGCCAGGCCAGCAGACCCGCCGCAACGCAGATCGTGACCTGGACTAGGCCCAGATATGCGGCACGACCAAGATCAAAGTCGAACCGAAACGCCTGATAGATCGCCAGTTCCACTGTCGTGGCAGCGGGCCCGCCGCCCAGGATCAGGGCAACAGCGAAACTCGTGGTGCAGATCAGGAAGATCACCAGCAGGGCGCCGGGAAATGTCGCCGCAAGAAGCGGCCATTCGAAATGCCGCTGCATATGGCGCCTTTGGAAATTCAAAGACCGTGCCAGCCGGATGCGTTCAGACGGGATGGACAACCAGCCCTGCAACAACAGCCGTGTGGCCAATGGCAAGTTCAGAAACACATGTGCCAAAACGACCCCCAACAGGCCGTAGATCTCAATCGTGCCTGCGCCGATCCCTTCAAGCGCGCTGTTGATCCAGCCAGATCGGCCAAAGATGGCCAGCAGCCCCATGACCGCAACGATCACCGGAAGGATGAAGGGTGCCCCAAGAAGTGCGATGAATGCGCTGCGTCCGGGAAAGCGCCTGCGCGCCAAGGCGCGTGCCACCGGGATGGCCGCAAGACAAGAGACGACGGCCGAAAGCGCCGCCTGCACAAGCGTGAACCTGATGGCAGCCCAATCGGCCGCGCGCAGATCTGAAAGGCCCTCGGCCCGCAGGATTACGGCAATCAGCGGCCCAAGGATGCACAAGACGACCAGCAGGGCCAATATCCCGCCGGTCGCCTGAAGCGATGTTACTGGCTCAGCGCGTTTTGCCATGTGGCCAAAGCGTCCTCTCGCACTTCGGCGGCGCCGATGGATGAGAAGATCAGGGATTGATCTGGCTGGATCAGCGTCTCAAAGCCATCGGGCAAAGCATCCGTTGGCAAGGCGGCGGGATACATCCAGTTGGTCGTCGGGATCACCTCTTGGAACGCCGCAGAGACCATGAATTCCATGAATTGCTGCGCAAGCTCGACATTGTCGGCGGTGGCAAGGATGCCCCCCACTTCGACCTGCATGTAGTGGCCTTCGGTGAATGGCGCGGCGGTGTAGCTGTCATCCTCTTCCGCGATCAGGTGATAGGCAGGTGATGTGGTGTAGGAAAGAACCATGTCGGCCTCACCATCAAGGAACAGGCCATACGCCTCGGACCAGCCGGGGGTGACTGTCACCACGTTGTCCGCCAGACCTTCCCAGATCTCAGAGGCACGCTCATCGCCATAGGCGTGCTGCACCCACATCAAAAGCCCAAGGCCAGGGGTGGAGGAGCGTGGGTCCTGAATGACAATGCTCACATCTGACGCGGCAAGCTCTTCAAAACTGGTCGGCACGTTTTCAAGCGTCTGGCGATGAACGAACGCAAAGTATCCCCAATCAAACGGCATGAAATTCGCGTCGTCCCACGCGATTGGCAGGGTCAGGCCCGTTGCATCCATCCCATGGGGCTGCATCAATCCGGCCTCATCCGCCGCGGCGATCAGGTTGGTGTCGAGGCCCAAGACGATATCCGCCTCGGACCGTGATCCTTCCAAGCGCAGGCGCGACAGGAGCGCGGCCCCGTCCCCCGTGGCGGTGAATTGCAGGTCGCATCCGCAGACCTCTTCAAAGGCCAGTTCCACTTGCGGGCCGGGGCCCCAGTCAGACGCGAAGCTGTCATAGGTATAGACTGTCAGAACAGGGGTCTGTGCCAAAGCGGCCCCTGCAAAGGTGGACAATCCCGCAGCGATGAGTGGTGTGGTGAGTTTCATGATCTCACTCCTCCAATAACTGTGGGCGAAGTGAAGTCTGGCAATGCCGTCAACCTTCCCTCCGCCGGTTCTAACCGGTTCAGGTTCAACGGGTCAGCTTTCGCAATCTCAGGCCAGGGTGCCGTATGGCGCCCGAGCCCCCCGAGGTACGACAACAGCTAGGGCAAAGCTGCGGGCTTGTCCATCGGGCGCAGCAACGCTAATCCCCAAGGCCATGAGCATGAATTCCTACGGCCACCTTTTCCGCGTCACCACCTGGGGCGAAAGCCACGGTCCTGCCCTTGGCGCGACTGTAGATGGCTGCCCGCCCGGCGTGCCGATCGAGGCCGCCGCGATCCAGCATTGGCTCGACCGCCGGAAGCCCGGTCAGAACAAATACACGACCCAACGGCGCGAACCGGATGAGGTTGAAGTATTGTCCGGTGTGTTTGAAGGCCAAAGCACCGGCACGCCAATCCAGCTGATGATCCGCAACACGGATCAGCGGTCGAAAGACTATGGAGACATCGTCGAGAAGTTCCGCCCCGGCCACGCTGATATCACGTACTGGCAGAAATATGGCATCCGCGATTACCGCGGGGGCGGGCGGTCTTCGGCCCGTGAAACGGCAGCACGTGTTGCAGCCGGTGGTGTGGCGCGCGCGGCGCTGACGCAGATGGCACCCCACATGAAGATCATCGGCTACATGGTGCAGATGGGTGACCGGCGTGTGTCGGACATCGATCTGGCGGAGGTCGAGAACAATCCGTTCTGGTCACCAGATGCAACGGCAGCGGCGGACTGGGCCGATTACCTCGATGCACTGCGCAAGTCTGGCGATAGTGTCGGTGCCGTGATCGAAGTACGTGCCAGTGGTGTTCCCACCGGGCTTGGTGCGCCGATTTACGGCAAACTAGATACCGATCTGGCAGCAGCCATGATGAGCATCAATGCTGTGAAAGGTGTTGAGATCGGGGACGGCATGGCCGCCGCTGCCCTGACCGGTACGGCCAATGCCGACGAGATCACAATGGGCCCGAACGGGCCGGAATATTCCTCGAACCATGCCGGTGGTATCCTTGGCGGCATTTCGACCGGGCAGGACGTGAGTCGTGCGGTTTGCCGTCAAGCCGACTTCTTCGATCCTGACGCCGCGCAAGACGATCACCAAATCAGGCGAGGCGACCGAGATCGTCACCAAAGGTCGGCACGACCCTTGCGTGGGCATCCGCGCTGTGCCCGTCGGAGAGGCGATGATGGCCTGCGTGCTGCTTGACCACATGCTGCTCCATCGCGGGCAAGTCGGGGTTAATCAGGGCCAAATCGGTTAGGCATTCGCTAACCTTTTTGCGAAAATTTGCCTAATTTTCCATGGCGTCGCGCATTTGTTCCTGACTTGGAACAATGTGGCAATACTGCCTTGGCCTCGCCATTTTTCCGCCACAATTCGGAAAAAATACAGGGGGTGCTGGGGTAAGCCAATGGATGTCTCATGGGGCAGAATGCTCGACCGGGCCGCGCAGAGCGTGCACTGATTTCAATCGACGGGATGCTTCTGGCTGTCGCGTTGTTTGTGATGCTTGTCTGCATTGGCGCCTTTATCCGCATCACGGCTGAACCTCATGCCCTGCGTCAGCAGCACGGGCTTCTTGCGTTGAATTCTGCTGACAGTCTGCTGGCGTTTGAAGATTTCAGCCATGGTGGCGGTGACTGGTCGCCAGCCACGACGTCCAGTCGTTTGACCGGTTTAGGCCCGGTCCTGGGCCCCTTCACCGATGATCCGGTTGAACGGAGTTTCCGCCTTCCGATTGATACCAGTACCGTGCAAGTCAGCTTCGATATTCACCTGCTTGGCGATTGGTCGGATACAGATGAATTGCGTGTCGCTTTGGATGAAACGGAGGCTGTCACGATCACGCTTGAGACCCGCGACAGGGCCGAAGTCTTCGCCACCCACACAATCCCCGACGCAGTAGGAGTGGACGTTTTGCTTGAACAAACGATCATTTCGCCACGCGCCGTGGAACCGGCCCTTCCCACGACGACGGAAGAGGCAATTGTGACGCTGCATATCGTGCTTCAAACGGTGCCCCGCTCCGACATCCTTTCGCTTGGGTTGCAGGCACGTCCGTCCGAAGGCGCGTCGTGGACCTTGGATAACCTCGCAGTCGTGGCGACCACGGACGGTGAGGTGTAGGCCGGCTTAAAGGCCAGCGTCCATCAAGGCCCGAATGTCGGCTTCGCGTGTGCCGGCAACAATGCGGCCAACTTCGGCCCCGTCACGGAACATCACAAGGGTCGAGCGACGCGGGATGTTCAGCTGGTTGACCAAGGCGCCATTGCCATAGTCGTCCCAATCCACGCGGTAGATTGTGATTGCCTCGCCGTAGGCCGGGTTGGCTTCGATCAAGGCATTGATCGTGCGTTCCTGGCTGCGGCACGGTCGAACACCAATCGGCTGCGAAATCCAGCATTACGGTCTCACCCGCATTGATCGCCTGCTCGGCGGCGCCGGGCGTGTAGTCGATCATGTTTGCGTTTACTGCCAGCGGGGCCAGTGCAAGCGCCGCGGTTGCGGCAAGAAGCGTGCGACGGTTCATGGTCATTCTCCGTAAGGGTCAGAGGGAAACGGACAGGTCCTGCAACCAGATCGGCATCCGATCCAGCAGCCAGATTTCAGCCATCAGATGCCAACGCATATAGATCGCAAGACCGACGAGGAAGAACACACCCCCCAGAATGGGGCGGGAGGATTGGGCAAACCTGCGCAACGTGCCCATGCGCTTTTGAAGCGCGGCGCGCGCGCCGTAGCCAAGCGCGAGGATCACCGTGGCAATACCAAGCGCAAACGATACCATGATGAAGAAGGCGCGGAGCAGTTCCTCACCTTGGGATGCCAATGAGATCGCGGAGCCGAGGACCGGGCCAACGCAAGGGCTCCAGACCGCGCCCAGAAGAAGGCCGCCCAGAAACTGCCCCTGCCAGCCATCGGTGGACATGTTGCGCATGCCGTCATCGGCCCGCTCCGCAAATCCACCTGTCGCAGTGGCAAACCGTGCGGAAAGTTGCGGCACCATAAGAACCGCGCCGAACACCATCATCAAGACAGCGCCAGCCGTGCTGACCGTTTCCTCTCGCAAACCCACCAAATGTCCCGCGGCGATGATCCCAAAGCCGAGCGTTACAAACGCCAACCCCATGCCGCCGGCCAGGGCCAACGGCCCATAGCGGCTTGACTGCAGCGAACCGGCAAGCACGATCGGCAAGACCGGCAGGACGCACGGGTTGATAAGGGTCAGTAGACCCGCGCCATATGCGAGGATGAATTCCATAGGCCGGTCATGCCGGACCGCTCTCGCTCTGTCACGTGAAACGTTCGTGAGACACGCTCAGGTTGCGATGCGAGCGCGCTGCACAGCCAGAATGCCGCCCGCAATGATCGCCACGCCGACCGCGTCGATCCAACTGAGTTGTTCGGACAAAAGCACATAGGCTATCGCTACACCGAAGACCGGGTTCAGGAAGTGATATGTCGCAGCCCGCGTCGGCCCGATCCGTCCGACCAGTAGAAACCAAATAAACGTCGCGGCAAGGCCCGGCATCAGAGTGGTGTAGAGGAACGCAAGGATGAACGGCGTTGTCCAATCCACGGCCAACTCTTCCAATGCCATCGCCGGGAACAGCAAGGCGATGGATCCCACCAGCATCTGCAATCCAACGATCATCAACAGATTGCCGCCATCGCTGGAAGCGCTTTTGACTGTCAGTGTCGCTGCCGCCAACGCAACGGCCGCTATCATGCACAAAACTATGGCGAACGGGTCTGCGCCGCCGCCAAACCGTTGCGCCATGATCAGCGCAACACCGGCGAAACCGGCAACCATTCCGAAGATACCCATCACGGGCAAACGCTCCTTGAAGATGGTCCAGTTCGCCAGCGCCACCAGCAGCGGCATGGTCGAGGCGATGATGGCGGCCAGAGACGCCTCAATCGTTTGCATCGCGACGAAGTTAAGGCCCAGGTAGATCGCGTTCTGGCACAAGCCGAAGATCAACACGGCCCGCCATTGTCCGCGCGTGAGGTTGAAGCGCTGCCCCAGGGCCAGCGCGATCCCGACGCCAATCAGACCCGAAATCGCAAATCGCGCTGACAGGGAAAATAGCGGAGGCGCAGCCTCAACAATGATCCGGGCAGAGGTAAAGGCCGACGACCAGATTAGGGCAAAAGTCAGCCCCATCAAAACCGCGCGCACGTCCATTCTCTGTCCCCGTCAAAGCAAAAGGGCCACGCCCTTCGGCGCGACCCTTTCACGTCTTCAGGTGGACAGCAATTAGCCGTTCACGGAATCCTTGAGTGCCTTGGCAATGGTCATCTTGACCTGCTTGTCGGCTTCTTTCTTGATCTGCTCGCCCGTGGCGGGGTTGCGAACCATACGCTCAGGACGCTCGCGGCAGTAGACTTTGCCGATGCCGGGAAGGGTCACGGCGCCGCCGTTTGCAACTTCCTTGGTGACAACGGCGGTCACTGCGTCAAGCGCTGCGCCTGCAGCTTTTTTGTCTGCGCCCATCTCTTCGGCCAGAGCAGCGACGAGTTGGGTTTTGGTCATGGGTTTGGTTGCCATGGTATTATTCTCCTGCATTCTTTCCCCCGAGCCCTTGGGCCGGTTGCGGCGAAGCTAACCGAATATTGTGGGCCCACACAACGCCTCGTGTGCGATTTGGGCAGAAAAATATGGGGAATCGGCGATTTTTGTCCTGTTAGAGGAAGGCAGTCTCCTGGAATGAGCGCAATTTCCGGCTGTGAAGGCGTTCCAGCGGCATCTCGCGCAGGTGCTCCATGGCGCAAATTCCGATCAACAAGTGCCGCGCGACCTGCGTTTTATAGAAGTCTGATGCCATGCCCGGCAGCTTCAATTCGCCATGGAGGGGCTTGTCGGAGACGCACAACAATGTGCCGTAGGGCACACGGAACCGGAACCCATTGGCCGCGATGGTTGCGCTTTCCATGTCGAGGGCAACCGCCCGAGATTGGCTGAGCCGCTGCACCGGACCCGTCTGGTCCCGCAATTCCCAGTTGCGATTGTCAAAACTGGCCACCGTGCCCGTGCGCATGATGCGCTTGAGGTCAAAGCCTTCCAGCTCGGTGACGTTCGCCACAGCTGTTTCCAAGGCGACCTGCAATTCGGCCAGGGCCGGCACCGGAACCCAGACGGGCAAGTCGTCGTCCAGAACCTTGTCCTCGCGCAGATAGGCGTGGGCGAGCACGAAATCGCCAAGCTGCTGCGAATTGCGCAGGCCCGCACAATGGCCCACCATCAGCCAGGCATGGGGGCGCAAGACGGCGATATGATCGGTCGCCGTTTTCGCGTTCGACGGCCCCACCCCGATATTGACCAATGTGATCCCGCCACCATCGGCGCGCTTTAGGTGATACGTTGGCATCTGCGGCATCTTCGCCGGTGGCGTGATGGCCGTCTCGGCATCCGTGATTTCGACATTCCCCGTCGCGACAAAGCTGACATAGCCGCTTTCGGGATCAGCCAATTGCGCGCGCGCGTAAGCCTCGAACTCATCGACGTAGAACTGGTAGTTCGTGAACAGAACATGGTTTTGAAAATGGCTCGGGTCCGTCGCCGTGTAGTGGGACAATCGCGCTAGCGAATAGTCGACCCGCTGCGCTGTAAACGGCCCCAGCGGATGGGCGCCATCCTCGTACGTGAAGCCCGTTCCGTTGACGATATCGTCGTTCGTCGTGGCCAGGTCCGGCACATCGAACATGTCGCGCAAGGTGAATTCGCCTGCGCCTTCCTGCGGCACGGAAATGGCGCTGTCATTGGCAACGGCAAAGTGCACCGGCATCGGCGTCATCGACGGCCCCACACTGACCGGCACGCCATGGTTTTTTAGAAGCAGTCCAATCTGCTGGATCAGGTAGTTTTCGAACAGGTCTGGACGCGAGATGGTGGCCGCATAAATCCCGGGCTCAGACACGTGACCAAAGCTCAACCGGCTATCGACACCGGCAAAGCTGGTCGTGCGAATACGGACCTCTGGGTAGTAGGCCCGATAGCGCGTGGCCTCGGGTGCGCCATCCGTCAGCGTCGCCGAGAAGCTGTCGCACAGGAATTGCGCGGCCTCTTTATAGAGTGTCTGCAAATGCGCGACCGCTGCTTTGGCGTCGGTGAAGCTGCGGGGCTCGCCCTGATCGGGGGACCGGACTTTTGGATTGTTTTGCGTCATTCTTCCTCGGAGATGTAGGGAAAGCTCTGCCGAATTGCGTCCAACTGTTCCTCTGACAGTATGTCGCGAAGTGCGGCTGAAATAACAAAGGGCTGCTCGGGGACAAGGCCGAGCATGTTGAAATCGCCTGTCGCGATGTCGGCAAGCGTATCAATCGGCATAGCCCGATCCAAGTAGTCGCGGACCTGGTCAGTTGCCTCGTCCGGCGGGACATGGATGCCCAGATCGCTCGCGCGGTCGGGGATCGTGACATGGAAGCGCTCTTCCAAGAAGGATCGAAATGCCATTGGGAGCAGGGGCGGCCCCCTCCATCCTGTTTGGCCTGTTCGTCGGCCGTCAGCTTTGGGTTGGATGCCGCAGGCTCCGGGTACCCAATCGCCAGAAATTGCAGCGCAATCACAGGATCTTGGGTCAGCACGTGGGGCATGCCGTGGTTGAACACGACGAAATGCTGCGCCCCGTCATCGTCCAGCCAGAGGGCCAAGATGCCGCCATCCCCTGCGATGGTTGCAAGTTTCACAAAGCGGTTTTTGACATCGTCGGGAGGTTGGGCCAGCGGTGGACCAGCTTCATACGAAAAAAGGACAAAACTGCCATTCGGGTGATCCATTTGTTTTGCTGGATAGATCGAAAGGTAGTTCTGCGCGAAGCTGCCGGGATCTGGGTGGTAGGTCAGCTGTCCCCCCATCCCTGCGCTTCCAGCCAATCAAACGTGTCGGCAAAGGCGTCTGGCAAGACCATGTTTGCCGGCATATGGGCTTTGAAGGCGCTGGAGAAACTCATTGGATCACTTCGGTCAGCTCAAAGGTGCGCACATCGACCAGACCCAGATCGGAAATCCGCAGCTCCGGGATCACGACCAACGCCAGCAACGAATGCTGCATATAGGCGTTGTTCAGCGTGCAGCCTGCTGCCTCCATTGCATCCACCAGGCGCGTGACTTTCGCCGCGACTTCGGTCGCTGGGGCATCCGACATCAGGCCTGCAATGGGCAATTCAACCAGCGCCAGCTCCTCGCCGTCGCGCCACAATGTGACACCGCCACCAACTTCGGCCAGCCG
Source organism: Gymnodinialimonas sp. JB5-7 (assembly GCF_055693405.1). NCBI lineage: Bacteria > Pseudomonadati > Pseudomonadota > Alphaproteobacteria > Rhodobacterales > Paracoccaceae > Gymnodinialimonas > Gymnodinialimonas sp. JB5-7. The sequence continues at coordinate 897,914 of NZ_JBVFUX010000012.1, read as the reverse complement.
GTTCGCGGCCTTTGCCATCATGGCTCGGTCGGTACCGACCACGATCATATGGTGGCTGTCATGGGCCACGGTTGAGGCCATGGCCATGCCCGGCCCATAGCCGAAGCCGCTGACAAAGCCATTCGTCACGCCGCCTGTTCCACGGTGCCGCTCGACGAGGGCGATCTGCGCTATGCCGTCGGGTTCAACAACGCTGTCCCGGACGGGCAGATCCATCTCCAGCGCCTTTGTCGGTGCCTGGTTTTCCACCACGCCAATGACATTGGCGCGCACCTGCGGGGCGGTGGATCGGATTTCGAAATCTGGTGCGGCGAGCGTTTTGCCAAGATTGACCGATGTGCGGGTATCCTCTGGCCAGTCCAGATGAGGACATTCCACAAGCACTTTTCCGAACTGCGCGACACGCTGACCGCGCGCATAAACGACCTCGATGGGAAGCTCGTACAGATCGCTTGTCACAATCATATCGGCCCGCCGCCCCGGTGCGATCTGGCCAATCTCACGCTCCAGCCCGAAATGGGTCGCGGTGTTGATTGTGGCCATCTGCAGCGCAATCAGCGGGTCGCATCCGCAGGCAATCGCGTGCCGCACCGCGCGGTTCATATGGCCGTCTTCCACCAGCGTCTTCGCAAAGCAATCATCGGTGCAGATGATCATGTTGCGCGGGTCGAGGCCCCGTTCCGTTATGGCCGTGATCTGGCTTTCAATGTCATACCAGGCGGAACCCAAACGGATCATTGACCGCATGCCCTGGCGCATCCGCGCGATGGCGTCGGCCTCATGGGTCCCCTCGTGATCATCGGCGGGTCCACCCGCCGCGTAGGCGTGGAAATCCGGGCCCAGATCGGGCGAGGCATAATGCCCGCCAACGGTCTTTCCGGCTTTCTGGGTTTCGGCAATTTCGGCCAGCATTTGCTGGCTTCCAGCCACCACGCCGGGGAAGTTCATCATCTCGCCCAGACCGATGATACCGGGCCACGCCATCGCCTCGGCGACATCGTCGGGCCCGATCTCATATCCGGTCGTCTCCAACCCCGGCGCAGAGGGCGCGCAGGAGGGCATTTGCGTCCAGATATTGACCGGCTGCATCAGCGCCTCGTCATGCATCAACCGCACGCCACGCAGGCCGAAGACGTTGGCGATTTCGTGGGGGTCCGTGAACATTGACGTGGTCCCGTGCGGAATCACGGCGCGCGCAAACTCGGCGGGGGTCAACATACCCGACTCGATATGCATATGGCCGTCGCAGAGGCCGGGGATCAGGTATTTTCCAGCGATGTCCTGAACCTCGGTCGCAGCGCCGATGCAATGGGTGGCATCCGGTCCGACATAGGCGAAACGCCCTTGTTTTACTGCAACTTGCCAGCCGTCCATGACCTCGCGTGTTTGAACAAGTACGACCTTCGCGTTGGTCAGGACAAGGTCAGCGGGCGCCCGCCCGGCAGCGGTTGCGACAAGGTCGGCGGCGACATCGGGCCATGTGGGGAAAGGGGCGTGCTCCATGGTGCAGTTTTGCCGAAGCGCCGAGGGGCTGCAAGTGACGATTGGATGTCAGGCGGTGAGGCGCTTGCTGTGCAGTGCCTCGTAGATCGGAAGCGCCTCAGCGAGAAGGGTCTCATGCTGGGGCGCCACTTTGGGAAGTGGGCCTTCGGCGCCTGCAAACCCGGTTGAGCGGTGCACGGCGTCGTACCAATGCGGGGCCCAAGCGCCGTCGAAGACTTTCGGACCGGCGGGCCACGAGAGCATGGCGTCATCGAACGGCAAGCCAATGGATTCGCAGAGGATTTTCAACATCTCCTCCGGGTTTTCCCGGATATCGGCACTGTCGATAATCGGGCCGGGAAGGGCTGTGAAAACCCGCTCCACATCCGCAAAACCGATGTCCTCCATCGTGATCGTTTTGCGCTTGTTGGCGTAGCTTGCGATGACGCGCGCGGGGTGGCGGATGAGGTGGATATTCACGCAATCCTTCGCCCAATCCAGCGGGAAATCGGGCAGCATATGGTGGGTCATGAGCTTCAGGTATTGGACCGGCTTTGACTGCCCTGCGATCCCCGCAACAACCGCATTCGGATCGGTAGGTTGCGCCGCGATGCAGGCGTCGCGCATCGGGTGATCAGCGCCGGACGCGGCGAGGTAGGCGGCGTAGAACGGCTCATCCACGGCCTCGCAATCCGTGCGATTTCCAAAGGCATACATCATCGCTGTCGACAGGTTTCGTGGCCCCGACCACATGGCGATTTTCATGTGCATGATCCTGTAGTGAATCTGTAGTTTTTCTATAACTACAATTGTAGTGCAGCTTTCACCCTTTCGTGACATCAAGCGCCCGTGTCTTGCAATGCCGGTCTCATCGCGTTTCGCTAATCTGTGACGGCAATCCAAGGACCAATTCCCATGTCTCGCACTCCGATCCGAGAGAACATCAAAACACTGATCCTAAGCGTCGCAATCCTGACCGGTGCGGTCCTTGGCCACGGCAAGGCCCATGCGCAGGACATTCGTACCGCGGTCGTGGCGGGCGGTTGTTTCTGGTGTGTGGAGAGCGATTTTGAACGGGTGCAGGGCGTGATCGAGGTGGTGTCAGGCTTTGCCGGTGGCTCCGTCCCGAACCCCGAATACCGTGATGTCGTGCGTGGCGGTACGGGCCATCTTGAGGTGGTCGAGATCACATACGACGCCGAAGTGCTGCCCTATGCGGGCCTTCTGCGCCTGTTCCTGCGCTCCATCGATCCGCTGGATGCGGGCGGGCAGTTCTGTGACCGGGGCGAAAGTTACACCACTGCGATTTTCGTGAATGACGCGGCGGAGCGTGAGATTGCGCGTGGCGCGATCCTTGAGGCTGAGGGTGCGCTGGGCCAAAGCATTGTAACGCCGATCCGGGATGCCGCGACCTTCTACGCGGCGGACGACTACCACCAAGACTACTACCGCTCGGACGAGATCATCCTGACCCGTTTTGGCCCGCGTCGGAAATCGGTGGCCTATGAGCTATACCGACAGTCCTGCGGACGCGATCAGCGGGTGCTGGACATCTGGGGGCAAGAGGCGGCCTTTGCCGCCGATCACCTATAGGGTCAGATCAGCAGATAGGCGTTGTTTCGGATCACGATCTCAAGCGCGAGGATGCCGAGGATCACGACCAGTGGGGCCAGATCCAGCCCGCCCATATTCGGCAGGATGCGCCGGATCGGGTCGTAAATCGGTTGCAGCAGGCGGTTCAGACCATCCCAGATTTGCGCAACGATGGGTTGCGCCATGTTCAGCACACCGAAATTGATCAGCCACGACATGATTATATGGGCGATCACGATGAACTTCGCGACGCTGAGAAGCAGCATCAGGATCTGAAGGATGGAGGTCATGTTGGGCGTCCGAACAGTGGAGTGATGCAGGGCAAATAGGCAAGCGATGCCTTTCCCGCAAGCAATCGGCGCGGATTTGCAGAAAACGACGCGCATTTGACGCGACGGCGTGGTTGTCCTTGCCGCACGCACAGTCACATTGGCGGGCATGTATCCATTCGCACGCACCCTCTCTGTCGCCGCCCGCGAAAGCCGCAAGCCGCGGCTTGGCCTTTACGACACCCACAAGATGCAAATGACGTGCTGGCCGTTCGACGTCGATTACTTCGTTGAGATGAACAACGGTCGTGTCCTGACACTGTTTGATCTGGGCCGGACGGCGCTGGCCATCCGTATTGGGCTTTGGGACATTCTCAAGCGCGAAGGATGGGGCCTTGTGGTGGCCGGATCGACGGTGCGCTACCGGTCCCGTATCCGCCCGTTTCAGCGGTTCGAGATGCGCACACGGTTCCTGGGGTGGGATGCGCGGTTCTTCTATCTGGAACAGGCGATGTGGCGAGGCGAGACCTGTTGTCACCACGCGTTGTTGCGCACCGGTGTGACGCAGAAAGGGCGGCTCGCCCCTGTCGAAGACGTGGCCCATGCGATGGGCATAACCGACGGCAGCCGTCCATTGCCGCCTTACGCGCAAGCCTGGGCTGAGGCCGATGCGACACGCCCCTGGCCACCGGAATTCTGAGCGCGGTTAAAGTCGTGGACAAACATCGCCTGCCGCAAGAAGGTTGCGGGCATGGAAACAAGCGCGACTTCTGACACTGGCCCGTCTTTGCGAAAACGCATCTTGGGTTGGTGGGCCTTCGACTGGGCGAGCCAGCCCTACAACACGTTGCTTCTGACGTTCATCTTCGGTCCGTACATCAACGACCTTTTGGGCGACGGGACGCAGGCACAGGCGGCCTGGGGTTTTGGCGTGGGGGCGGCGGGCTTTCTGATCGCCATTTCGGCCCCGTTTCTGGGGGCCATGGCCGACCTTTCGGGCCGACGCTTGCCGTTCATCTGGCTGTTTTCCGTGATGTACGTGGTGGGTGCATTCGGCCTGTGGTGGGCCGCACCCGGCGATTTCAACCTGCTGCTGACGCTGATCCTGTTTGCCGTGGGGCTGATCGGGATGGAGTTTGCGACGATCTTCACCAACTCGATGCTGCCGTCGCTGGGCAACCGTGAAGAGATCGGGCGCATCTCGGGCACCGGCTTTGCGTGGGGGTATGTCGGTGGGTTGATCGCGCTGGTGATCATGCTGCTGTTTCTGGCTGAGAACCCGGAGAGCGGAAAGACCTTGCTGGGCTGGGATCCGGCCTTTGGCCTTGATGCCAGCGCGCGAGAGGGGACACGGTCGGTCGGGCCGCTGACGGCGATCTGGTTTGCTGTGGGCATGATCCCGTTCTTCCTGTGGGTGCGCGACACGCCCCCGCCGGGCGCGATTTCGATGGGGCAGGCGCTGCGCGGGGCGTGGCCGTCGCTGAAGGTGTCGCTGAAGCGGTTGCCGTCTGAGCGGCCGCTGATGTTCTACCTCGCCTCGTCGATGTTCTACCGCGATGCGCTGAACGGGATGTATGTATTTGGCGGCATCTACGCGGCGGGCGTTCTGGGCTGGGAGGTTGTGGATGTCGGGATCTTCGGCATTCTCGCGATCCTGACGGGCGCACTCTTCGCCTGGCTGGGCGGCAAGATGGACGGCGCGTTGGGGCCGAAGCCTGTGATCGTGCTGAACGTGATCGTCCTGACGCTGGTGGCTTTGGCCGTAGTTTTCGTCAGCCGCGACAGTGTGTTTGGCATTCCAGTGGAGGAAGGGTCGAGCGCGCCTGACATCGGCTTCTACATTCTGGGCGCGTTCATTGGCGCTTGTGGCGGGATGCTTCAATCGGCCTCGCGTACGATGCTGGTGCGGCAGGCTTACCCTGATCGCATGACAGAGGCGTTTGGGCTTTACGCGCTGGCCGGCAAAGCCACCTCCTTCATTGCGCCGCTGTCCATCGGGTTCATGACCCAGATCAGCGGATCGCAGCAGATTGGCGTTGTGCCGCTGGTTGTTCTATTCTTGATCGGCCTGATCCTTCTATTCTGGGTGGATCCGATTGGCCGAAATTTTGAAGACGAGGGGACTGCATGAAACGGCTTTTTCCATTCGCATTGATGGTGCTTGCGGCCTGCGGCGCAGGTGGCGGCGGACCCGCCATCGAGCTTGATCCGACGATTTCAGGGCAGGAAGCGCGGCAATATTTCGGGGCAGAGACCCGCGGCTCTGGCGGTGCGTCCGAGTCGATTGGCTTTTACTCCAACGGGTGTCTCGCCGGCGGCGTTGAGTTGGCCGAGACCGGCCCGACCTGGCAGGCGATGCGGTTGAGCCGAAACCGGAACTGGGGCCATGCCGAGTTGATCGACTATGTGCAGACATTGTCGGCTGATGTTGCGGCGAACACGTCTTGGGCGGGGCTTTATGTCGGGGACATGTCGCAGCCGCGGGGCGGGCCGATGCTGACCGGGCATGCAAGCCATCAATCGGGGATTGATGTCGACATCTGGATGCTGCCGCCCGAGCGTGTGAACCTGTCGGAAGAGGAGCGCGAAAACCTCTCTTCCATCTCTGTGCGCGCACAACGCGGCGCGTCGGTGAATGGCAATTGGACGGCGGAGCACGCCGAGGTGCTGCGCCTTGCCGCAACCGACCCGCGCGTGGCCCGCATCTTTGTAACCACGGGTGTGAAGGTCTGGCTGTGCGAAAACGTCACCGGCGATCGCAGCTGGCTGAGCCATATTCGCCCGGCCAATGGCCACCACTACCATTTCCATGTCCGGCTTCAGTGCCCGGACGGAGACCGGAATTGCCAGAACCAGCCCCTGCCGCAGGGCGATGGCTGCCAAGAGGCCTATGACCGCGCCGCGCGCATCCTTAACCCGCCCCCGCCCGGCCCGCCCAACACCGACCCGCCGCCTGACCGACCGCCGCGCGGCATGCGCGTGGCGTTGGGGGAAGTGCCAAACCAATGTGTAAGCCTGTTGAGCGGGTTGAACTGAGTCTTTTGGCGGCGCCGTTTGGCCGTGGCGTTGAGCCGCCAGACGGCGCCAGCCCCCTAACCCTCTGACAAGTCAGATTTCTAAGCGCATGGAAGAATCCGGCGTGCTGTGAGATGATTTCAGGATATTCATCATATCCTTGGAGTTATTCATGCTTCGCTTGTCTCTTTGCATTACGGCCCTCCTTCTTTCATCCCCAGCCATTGCCGGCGGCGTTGCCCCACAACCCGCCCCGCCGCCTGTGATAGTGCCCATCGCGGACGACGATTGGACGGAATTCTATATCGGGGGTCAGGTCGATTTCGTCGCATCCACGGACATCGCAGTCGGGGCGCTAGATCTTTACGATTTGGAAGGGCATCTGGCCGGGATCTTTGCCGGGTACCGATACGATTTTGGCGATATCGTTGTGGGCGGCGAGATCGACTATATGGTCGGAACACTTGAGGCGGCCAATATCGCACCCAACATCTTTCTCGTCGCTCCTGATGCCGACGTGACGCTGGTCAGGGTTGGCGGCGAAGTCGGGTACGACACGGGGCCAGCGCTGATCTACGGAACGGCGGGCTTTGCCCATATCAACTTCGCATTTGGGGCAACCCCGGACAACGAAAGCAACGGCTATTTCTTCGGGGCTGGGGTCGACTACCGCGTTGCGGAGAATGTCACGGTCGGCGCGGAGCTGTTGCAGCATTCGTTCAGCGATTTCGGAACCGCGCTGGAATTCGACATGACGACATTCGGCGTCAACGTCGCCTTCACGTTCTAGCCTTTCGTGACCTTGCAAAACGGGGAGGTGGTGCGCCTGCACGGCTGACCCGTTTCAGCAATCAGCTATTGTTCAGGAGACCGCTATGCGTTTGTTCCTTGCCGTCGCTTTTTTCAGCCTTTCTGCCCATTCCGTCATCGCAGGCGGCGACGCGCCGCACCCCGCGCCTGCCCCCGTGATCGTCGCGCCAAGCGGAACGGATTGGACAGGCTTCTACGTCGGTGGGCAGGTGGACCAGCTGTTTGAGGGCCTTTTGTCGGATGGTGGGGCGCCGCTCGCGGACATAGAGGGCACTCTTTTCGGCGCTTTTGCCGGGTATCGGCACGATCTGGGCACGCTTGTGCTGGGGGTTGAGGCGGATGCCATGTTCGGCACGCTCAGTGCCGCTGGTGTCGGGGGCAATTTCCCCATCGCGGACAACGACATCGACACAACGCTGTTGCGATTTGGGGGCGAGGTCGGCGCTGATCTTGGACAGGTGTTGATCTACGGCACCGCAGGGGCAGCCTGGATCGAGTGGGAAAGCGGCGGTGCCACGCTGGATGGTGACGGGTTCTTTTGGGGCGCTGGTGTTGATTTCTCTGGTGTCTGAGCAGGTCAGTCTTGGGGTCGAGATCCTGCACCACCAGTTTGATGGTTTTGGTGGCACAGGGGATCTTGAATTCGGAACCGTTGGCGTGAACGCCGCATTCCGGTTTTGAGACGGGCCGTTTCAACGCCCCGGGATTTCACCGCGTTTGCCGCTGAGCGTCCAGTTGTCGATTACATCGAGGGCGTCCTGCGCCGTTTCCACAAAGCGGAAGAGGTTCAGGTCGTCGGCTGAGATGGTGCCCGCACGCACGAGTGCGTCCCAGTTCACGATCTCGCGCCAGAAATCCTCACCAAACAGCAGAACGGGCACCTGCTCCATCCGGCCGGTCTGGATCAGGGTCAGGGCTTCGAACGTCTCATCCATCGTGCCGAAGCCGCCGGGGAAGACCGCGATGGCCTTGGCGCGCATCAGGAAGTGCATCTTGCGGATCGCGAAGTAGTGGAAGTTGAAGCACAGCTCGGGCGTGATGTAGTGGTTCGGTTCCTGCTCGTGCGGGAGCACGATGTTGAGGCCGATGGAACAGCCACCCGCATCCTGCGCGCCACGGTTCCCGGCTTCCATCACACCGGGGCCACCGCCCGTGACGACGACATTCTCGGTGCAGCCCGACTCCACCGAACGCTCGGTTATCACACGGGCAAATTCGCGGGCCTCTTCGTAGTATTTCGACATATCACGCAGCGTTTCGCTGCGGGCACCGTCGCGGTCCTCGGGCCGAGGAATACGTGCGCCGCCGAACAGCACGATGGTCGATTTGATCCCATGCGCGTCGAGGCCAAGTTCGGGCTTGAGAAGCTCAAGCTGCAACCGGACGGGCCGCAACTCATCCCGGCAGAGGAAATCGTCATCGGCAAAGGCCAGACGGTAGGCGGGCGATTGCGCCTGGGGCGTGTCGGGCAGCGATTGCGCGTAGGCGATATCCTGATGGGCATCGCGAAAAGGCTTGCGGTCGTCTTTCATTACGGAATTCCGTAGTTGCAGGTCAGTTGAATGCCTATACCCTCACCGGGGGCAGAGCGGCAACTGGACGTATCCATGAAGGCAATTCAACGGTTTGTGGATGCGACCCTCGGGCGGGTCTTGCGCCATTTCTTTTTTGTGTGCCTTCGGACCTATTTCGGCCTGTTCTATAATATCAGCATTTCCAACAAGCATTTGTTGCAGGACATGCCTGGCGGCCTGATCCTGGCCACGCATGTCACGCGTCTGGATGGGCCCATGGTGGCCTCGCTGCTATATCCCACGCGGCGGGTTCTGCCTGCGGTGCACTACAACGAATATTTCCATCCCGCCCAATTCCTGGTGCTTGCGCCGTCGGGGTGTATCCCGCTGTCGTCGCCCAAGGATTGGCCAGCGGAAAAGCGCGCCGAGCGGAAGTTGTGGGCGCAGGGAAAACTGAACGACACCATCCAAAGCGGCAAGATCGTGCTGCTTTTTCCCGGTGGTCAGGCCAAGCGGCAGGCGCGCGAAATCATCCAGCCGCATTTCAGCGGCGCATATGAGACACTGCGCGCCAATCCCGATTGCCCCGTCGCGATCCTGCGCATTCAGGGGTTGAGCAAATTCGACAAATCCATCCGGGACCTGTTCTGGAGTTTCCTGGGCATCTTCAAGGGTCGGCGGCACGTCAACATCACGATTGAGCGGCTGGATGGTGGGCTGGACACCAGCCTGCCGCTGGACGCGTTCAACGCTGATCTGGAGGAGCGCTTCAATGCGCCGCCCCATTGGCCAGCGGCTGATCAAGCATAGCGACTGGCGTGGTGCCTCGTTTCAGTTGGCGGCGGTGCGCTACTCGATCGTCCAAATCATGGTGCCGCCGTCGGAATAGTGGGTCAGCGTGTTGCCTGAAATCTCGGCTGGGCCGCAGAAAGGCTCACTGACCTCGACGCCAAAACAGAAGTTGTTTCCATTGACCGACCAAGTGCCGTTGACCGGAGAGAAGTCCCGCTCAGACGGGCCGAAATAGAAACGACCAGCGACCTGCCCACCGGGAAGAAGCGTGTGCAGCTCATCGTTGTTGATAAGCTGTGCGCCCGTCAGGCGCTGCTGTAGCGACGCGCCTTGTGGCGTGGGCGACGTGCCCGGAACGGTGGCGGCAACACAGCCCGACATTGCAAGGGCTGAGAGGAGGGCAAGGGGTTTACGCATTCTTAGGGCCCTTTCTTGGCAAATTGACCTTGGGAAAGGTGCGCATAGCGCGTTCAAAAGTAAAGACTTTCTGCCGAAGCGCTTCCTGTCCTGGTCCGCCTTGGACGCAGTGGTGCGTTGCAATGCGTTCTGGCGGTCTCTATAGCCCGCGCGGAACGCCGCCCTTGCTTTACGGAGCCTAGCCCATGTCGAACGCTCAACTCGAAACCGCCATTGAAGCCGCCTGGGAGGCGCGCGATCAGATCACCCCAGCAACAACGGGCGAGACCCGCGAAGCCATCGAGGACACGCTCAATGCGCTCGACAGCGGATCGCTGCGGGTGGCGGAAAAGCAGGAAAGCGGTGATTGGCATGTGAACCAGTGGGCCAAGAAGGCCGTGCTGCTGGGCTTCCGCCTGAAGGACATGGAGATGCAGGGCGGCTCCGCCCAGGGCGGGTCCTGGTGGGACAAGGTCGACAGCAAGTGGAAGGGCTGGGGCGAGAATGAATGGGGTGCTGCGGGCTTCCGTGCGGTGCCCAACTGCGTCGTCCGCAAGTCCGCCTATATCGCGCCGGGCGTCGTTCTGATGCCATCCTTCGTGAACCTCGGCGCTTACGTGGACAGCGGCACGATGGTGGACACATGGGCCACGGTCGGGTCTTGCGCGCAGATCGGCAAAAACGTGCACCTGTCGGGTGGCGTGGGCATTGGCGGCGTGTTGGAGCCGATGCAGGCGGGCCCCACGATCATCGAGGATGATTGCTTCATCGGCGCGCGGTCGGAAGTGGTCGAAGGCTGTATCGTCCGCGAAGGCTCGGTTTTGGGCATGGGCGTGTTTATCGGCAAATCCACCAAGATCGTGGACCGTGAAACAGGCAATGTCTCCTATGGCGAAGTGCCCGCAGGCTCGGTCGTCGTGGCAGGCTCCATGCCGTCGAAGAACGGCATCAACCTCTACTGTGCGGTGATCGTGAAGCGGGTGGATGCGCAGACGCGGTCGAAGACCTCGATCAACGAGCTTCTGCGCGATTGATGCAAAAGCGACTTCTGCTTGGTCTGGCCCTGTTTGTCTGTCTGATGGCATCGGGCTGGGCCTGGCAGCGATTGGCCGAGGATGGCGGTCCCACGGATTACCAAGGCAGCTTTGTCCGCATCACCGTGATGGAGGGCAGGGAGGCGCTGTGCGCGAACACCTCTGAGGTGCCCCCTGAAGGCATCCTTCGCGTGGACGCCGACCGCGTCATGACCGCAGGTCTGACATGTGCGATCGCGGGCATCGACGTGATCAGCGAAAACACCACGGAAGGCCGTTCTGACACAGTGGAACTTGGCCTTGATTGCGGCGGGCAGGGCGCGGGACCGGATGGTGTTGACGCCACGCTTTGGATCACCGCGCGGGCTGAGATGACAAGCTACATCGCCATGGATGGCGGCGACTACGTCGAAGCCCATGCCACCTTCATGCGATGCCCCGGTGTGCCGGTCGAATAGCGCCCATTTGCCTGCAAGCGGAGATTTCGCGATACTCCCTGCATCGTATCAGGAGGGCTCACCATGCAGGGACTAGGTTGGATCGCCGCCATTTTCGTAGGCGGCCTTGCCGGTTGGATCGGCTCCCGCATCATGGGGGCGAATACCGGGCTGATCACGAACGTCATTCTCGGGATTGTGGGCGCGATGGTTGCCAATGTCCTGCTTGGTCTGATCGGGATCAATGCCTCGGCCACATGGCTCGCCCAAGGCGCAGTAGGCCTTCTGGGCGCATGTATCCTGATTGCAGCTTGGCGCATGATCCGGGGGCGCTGACACCAAGCGACGGAATACGTCGTGCGCCGCGTGGTACGTCCTGACACAAGTTGAAAGGACCACCCAAAATGTTTCGCCTTCTGACCCTCGCCGCCCTTCTGGCCGGTACTGTCGCAACCTCTGCCATCGCCCACGAAAATGACGTCAGCATCACACGACAGGGCGACGCGCTATGCATTGCGTCCAATGGAAGCCCGGACCACGACATTGGGTCGTTCCCCAATTCCGGCAATCCACACAGCTTTCAGGCGCAGAACGTTTCGGTCTGTGTCGATGCCACGCCGACCTATACCGGCCAGATGACGACCGAGACGCATTCATCGGGCATTTCGGTCACCGGTATCCTATTTCGCCCCGGCACTGCCGACTACTACGACGCCTCCAGCCCGCGCGGGCATTCACGCGACCCGTCAAGCGGCTGGAATTTGGAGGGGATGGGTTCGGCCGATGCGCTAGGCATGGATGCAGCTAACGCGCATGTCGATCATCGAGGCCTCTATCACTACCACGCCGTCGCGGACAGTTTCCTGGACAACCGCGACGATAGCTTGATCGGATGGGCCGCCGATGGGTTCGAGATCCACTATGTCGGCGATCAGGCACAATCATCGTGGCAGCTGCGCGATGGTACACGGTCGACCGCACCGTATGGCGTGTTTGATGGCAGCTATGAGGAGGATTGGGAATTCGTAGCAGGCTCCGGCAATCTGGACCAGTGCAACGGCGCCATGATGGGCGGCGACTATGTCTACTTTGCCACCGATACCTTCCCGTTCTTCCCGCGTTGTTTCATGGGCGAGGTCAGCTCGGATTTCACCGGACGGCGCTAAGGCCGCTTGACAGATCCTGCCCTCCTGCGTCATCCGCGCGGGATGGCAGAGAAACCGAAGAAGCCCAAAGCGAAGCATGACGTCTACACCTTGCTGGTCCAGGTTGGGCGCAAGGACGGCGATGGATTGCCCGATGGCTCCACCGGGGCGGGGCTGTTGTGCTTTGCCAGCGGTGTGGATGAAGCCGAGGCGGTGCGCGAGACGGTGGCCTTGCTGAAGCAGGCCGATCTGAACCCGCTGGATGTAACAGGCTACGGCACCCGCGCCGAGCGCGAGGCGCAGGGCGACGAGATCAACGATGAGGAACGCAGCCTGATGGACCGCGCGAAGGCCGAGAACGCCGTGATCGTTGTGCAGATGACGCCATTCTTCGACGGCGAGGAAAAGGCCTAAGCCGCGCGCGAATTCGCGGTCAGCAAGGCCCTGGCGGATGCCCTGTCGAGCAAGGGCAGAGACGGCGTCAGATCGCATTCACTTGGGGCGGCGGCCTGGCCGACCTGGGGATCCCCCAAGGCCATGACATCGCCCAGATGCGAGGTCTCGATCGGGCAATTCTCCACCAGGATACAGGCGGGATCATCCAGCATCATATGATAGAAGGTGCGAACCGCCTGGTGCCGATCGCGGAACACGGCCCGCCCGTTCGCAAGATCACCCACCTGCGCCAAAACGGCATCGGTCCCACACAGATAATCGACCACGGGCCCTGTCTGCAGAATCCGCGTTTGGGGGGTGACGATCAGATCACGGGCAAGGCCGAAATAGGGCGCGCGCAGGCGCATGGGGGCGTTGCGGCCCATGCACAGGCGTGGACGCGCCTCGATCCAGCGCAGGGGATGGGCCTCTCCTTGCGCGTCGAGAACCGTGTCGCCCGCGCGCAGGGCATCCACCGGGCGGGGGCCCTGCGTTGTGGCGATGATCGCGCCGCTTTCAACGCCGGGCAGATCGGTGGCCGGAACCAGGGTTGGAGCAACAGCCGCGATATGGGCGACCTTCAGATAGCCGTCGGCGGCGGGAACGGCTTCGGCCATAGTCGCAAGATGCGCCAAACCCGCGCGCAGGGTTTGCGTACGGCCCTGATCGAAATTCGTGATCTCGAACGTGTCGTGCCGACCCTCCGAACAGGTCACGTACCGCAGGCCCACGGTTTCCCCGCTGCGCATCATGTTCGGTGCAGAGACCAGATCAATGTCGCCGTGCACAAGGCGCAGGGCATCGTTTGGCATCAGGTAGATGGTGATGGCGTGGCCCGGATCTTCGGCCATGCCGCGCCAGAGCCGCAACGGCACCTGTTTGGGCCGTATCCGCCCGCGACGGGGCGCAGGACGGCGCGGGCCGGACAGCTCCAGCCAAAGGGTCATGGCCCGCAAGGGCGTGTCGCACGCGGCCTGCGGCCGTTTCAGCACGCGTCCCTCGCTCCATATGGCGTGCCACGACATCTGTTCGATGGCCCCGCTCAACCCAGCATCGCGCGGGCCTCATACCCGCGCAGGGGCAGGCGGGCCGCGGGCCCGTAGCCATCTTTTGTTTCACGGTCGATTTCGGGGAAGAGTGTCAGCACCTCTTCCTGAACCGCAGCATCGAGATCGTTCATGACCGTGGGGCCGGGCAGGAAACTTTCGGTCGCCAGCCCTTCGGACCAGATGATCTGGTGCTTGTCGAAGAGCAGGTGGAAATACTCCACCTCGCCGCCTTCCAGCACGCGGACGGAGCATTCGTTGACCAGGTCCTTGGCGGCGACCAGCACCTCATCCTCGCCAAACATCAGCTCGGCCATCCAGTGGGTCAGCATCACGCGATGCTGGGGCGAGACGACCAACCGGCGGTGCATCCCAAAGGTGCCGGCTTCAATCACTACGGGGGCAAAACGCCCCTCGGCTGCGACGGTGCGGGTGCCGATCCAACGGATCGGCTGCAGACCGTTGTCCCGGGTCTCAACCATGTCGCCGGGCACGAGGTCTTCCACCGGCTTCTCACCCTGATCTGTCAGGATCATCGTGCCGCGTACGAAGCAGGGAATGGCCGTGACCGTGACAAAGGCGGTGTCGGTGATGCCGGTGCCATCGTCGGCGGTGTAGGTGAAGTTGATCGATTCCGGTGCCGTGAGGCCCACCTGTGTCGCCGGTGGAACGATCTCTAGCGTTCCGTCCAACAACAGCGTGATGTCATGGCCTGACGACAGGGTGATCGTATCGCCGAGGCTCACCTCAATCCCGTTGATGTGGGTAATGAAGGCGATACCGCCGCTTGTCGGGTCATTGGCAAGCACATCAAGGACGCCAGTAATCGTTTCCTGGCGCGTGATCGCATCGTCATAGGCGATGAATTCACCCTGCAGCGAGTTCGCCGCAATCAGGACCGAACTGTCATAGCTGCTGTCGCCCACATCCGCGATGCCGATCTTGATGTCGTTGGGAACGCCGTTGTTGACCGGGATCACCAGTGACAGAGTCACAGTGAAGCCGTCCATCTCGGTGTTGTAGTCGTCGTTGGTATTGTCGTTGAAAAGCGTCGCGTTTTCGTTCTGGTTGACCGAGTTGATCTGCGTGACGTTCACCGTGGGCGATGTAACCAGGTTGCCGTTGATCCAAACCCCCACGGCGTCATTGTAGATCGAGCCTGTGAATTCCGGGTACTCCTCGGACGCGAAAGTGAACTGCATCGTGATGAAATCGGTCGTGGGGGTGAAGTTCACCTCCATGAACGACGCATCAAAGGTCGAGCGGCCTGCAATCGCGTTGAAATCCGGATCGTTGTTGGGGCCAGAGGTGTTTGTCGTCTCATTGCCCTGGCGGTTCGGGTCGCCGTTTGAGCGCGTGATGTCGGTGGCCCGGCCCGTCGAGAGGATCACGCCGGTGTCTGACGGTGTCAGCGCGTTCGAGACGTTATCGCCGTCCGAGTAGATGCCAGACGACTCGCTCCAGCCCGTATAGGTGGCGGTATTCACCGTCACACCGGGGCCGAAGATCGCCAGCGCCATATCAAGCGCCGAAGCGCTGGTATCGATTGGTAGCTCTTGTCCCGTCGCGGGCATGACCTGCCTTCACCCTTTTCGGGCCGAGGTCTGGCAAGACATCACACGCTATCACACAACTGCCGCACGGCCCAAAGGCCCATGCGGTCATGGCGAATGCTCTCGTTACTCTACTCGATGTGGCGCCTTGTTTTTGTGGCGTCCACTGCCTGCCTCGGCGTATTTTTATGAGCCTCGTTACCATATCGCCTGTGGATAAATCCAAGTTTCCGCCGCGTAAGCGACATGTTCGCGCCGCATTGTGGTCTCTCTGCCACGCCGATAGGCTAGGGTTTCACCAGTGATTTCCGAGGTTTCCATGCCCGCTGTCCCCGTCGATCCCGTCGCCCTGACCGCTGATCTGATCCGCTGCAACTCCGTCACGCCGCTGGAAGGGGGGCACTTGTGATGTTGGAAAAGCTGCTCTCGGAGGCCGGGTTCACTTGCACCCGCGTCGACCGCAACGGGATCGCAAACCTCTATGCCAAATGGGGTGAGCGCGGGAACGGCAAGGCGTTCGGCTTCAACGGCCACACGGATGTGGTGCCTGTGGGGGATGAGGCCGCCTGGACCCACCCGCCCTTCGGGGCCGAGATCGACGGCGATTGGATGTATGGGCGCGGCGCCACCGATATGAAATCCGGCGTGGCCGCCTTTGCCGCCGCCGCCATCGATTTCGTGCGTGAGACGCCCCCCGACGGGGCTGTCGTGCTCGCCATTACCGGCGATGAGGAGGGCGAAAGCTCGGACGGCACCATCGCGCTGCTCGACTGGATGGCCGAGGCGGGCGAACGCATGGACCATTGCATCGTGGGTGAACCGACCTGCCCGGAGCAGATGGGCGACATGATGAAGATCGGTCGCCGCGGCGCCCTGACAGCCTTCTTCGAAGTGATCGGCAAGCAAGGCCATTCCGCTTATCTGCACAAGGTCATCAACCCGATGCCCGCCGTGGCCCTTCTGGGCCACCGTCTTTCGACCCATGTGCTGGACGACGGCACCGACCATTTCGACCCGTCCACCTGTGCGATCACCACGATCGACACTGGCAATGCGGCCAACAACGTCATCCCGGCCAAGACCGGCATGACCGTGAACCTGCGCTTCAACGATACGCATACCGGCGAGAGTCTGACCAAATGGATGCGGACTGAGGCTGACAAGGTGGCCGAGGAAACCGGCACCCGCATCGAGATGACCACCAAACTCAGCGGCGAGGCCTTCTTGACGCCCCCCGGTGACCTCTCGTCACTCGTCGCGTCGGCCGTGCAGGCCGAGACTGGCCGCACGCCAGAGATGTCCACAACAGGCGGCACCTCCGACGCGCGCTTCGTGAAGAACCATTGCCCTGTGGTGGAATTCGGACTGGTGGGCCATCGCATGCACCAGGTCGATGAACGTGTCCGCATCAGCGACATCCACGACCTCAAGCGGATCTACACGCGTGTGCTCACCGACTACTTCGTGTAACCGAACGCTAAGGTTCACGCGCGCCTGCCCCTGCGCTGTCTTATCTTCCTTGTTTCAGAAATACCTCCCGCGGAGCGTCCGTACTCTCCACTCGCGCCTACGGCCCCGCGAATTCCCCGATGACGCCTCCACGCGCCCATGATACGCCCGCAGACATGAGCAGCCTTCCCTCCAAAGACGACGTCCTCACCTGGATCAACGACAATCCCGGCAAGCGGACCAAGCGCGATATCGCCAAAGCCTTCGGCATCAAGGGCGCCGCGCGGATCGACCTCAAGCGCATGCTGAAAGAGCTGGAGGAAGAGGGGCAGATCGAAAAGAAGGGCCGCCTTTATCGCGACCCCGGCAAGCTGCCGCCTGTGGGTGTGCTGATCATCCAGGCCCCCGACAGCGATGGCGATCTTTTCGCGCGCCCGATGAATTGGGATGGGGAGGGGCCGGAGCCGCGTATCCTGTTCACCCCGCGCCAAAGCGATCCGGCGGTAGGCGAAGGCGACCGCATCCTCGCCAAGCTGTTCGAGGCTGACGGCGAGGATCACCAATATACCGCGAAGCTGATCCGGAAGATCGGCACAAACCCCCGCAAAATCCTCGGCATCTTCCGCAAGTCTGACGAAGGGGGCGCATCTCGCCCATCTCCAAGGGGTCCGACAAGGAATGGATCGTACGCTCAGGCGATACCCACGGCGCGAAAGATGGCGAACTGGTCGAAGGCGAACTGGCCGGGCCCAAAGCCCGCATGGGCCTGCCGCGGGCGCGGATCACAGACCGGTTGGGAGACCCGGGCGCGCCACGGGCCGTGTCGCTGATTGCGATCCACGAAAACGGCATTCCCGATGCCTTCCCCGATGCCGTGGTGGCCGAGGCTGATGCCGCCAAACCCGCGCCCCTGAAAGGCCGGGAGGATCTGCGTGATCTGCCGCTTGTCACCATCGACCCGGCGGATGCCCGCGACCATGACGATGCCTGTTATGCGCACGCCGATACCGACCCGAAGAATGAGGGTGGCCATGTCATCTGGGTCGCCATCGCCGATGTCGCCCATTACGTGCGCCCGGGCTCCGCGCTGGACCGTGAGGCGCGCAAGCGGGGCAATTCGACCTACTTCCCCGACCGTGTCGTGCCGATGCTGCCTGATACGTTGTCGGGTGATCTCTGTTCGCTGCACGAAGGCGTCGACCGCGCGGTGATTGCCGTGCGCATCGTGGTGACGGCTGAGGGGCAGAAACGCAGCCACAGCTTCCACCGCGCCCTGATGCGCTCGCCGGCGAGCTTGCACTATGAGGAAGTGCAGGCGGCCCAGGACCGCGAACCAAACGACCGCACCGAAGCTTTGCTCGAACCGGTCATCCGCCCGCTCTACGCCGCCTATGATGCGCTCGTCATCGCGCGTGAAAAGCGGCAACCGCTGGAATTGGATCTGCCCGAACGCCGGATCGAGTTAAGCGACGACGGGAAAGTTACCTCCGTCGCGTTCAAGGAACGGCTCGACGCCCACCGCCTGATCGAAGAGTTCATGGTGCTGGCCAATGTCTGCGCGGCTGAAACGCTGATTGCCAAGCGCACACCGCTTCTGTTCCGGGTGCATGAAGAACCTTCGCCCCAGAAACTCGATGCGTTGCGAGAGGTTGCCCAGGCATCAGGTCTGACGTTGGCGAAAGGGCAGGTCCTCAAGACTTCCCACCTCAACGCGCTGCTCACACAGGCGAGCGAGGAACATGCCGAACTGATCTCCATCTCCACTCTGCGGTCGATGCAGCAGGCCTATTACAACCCTGAGAATTTCGGCCATTTCGGCCTTGCCCTGCAGCACTATGCGCATTTCACTTCACCGATCCGACGCTATGCGGACTTGATCGTGCACCGCGCGCTGATCTCGGCCCACGGTTGGGGGAAGGATGGCCTACAACCGGACGAGATCGATCGGTTGGAAGAAACGGCCAAGCTGATCTCTGACACCGAGCGCCGGTCCATGGTCGCCGAACGCGACACGAATGACCGTTATCTGGCCGCCTATCTGTCCGACCGCGTGGGCGCCCAGTTTGCAGGCCGCATCTCGGGCATCGCGCGGTTCGGGGTGTTCGTGAAACTGGATGAGACCGGCGCGGACGGCCTTTTGCCGATGCGTGCTTTGGGCGACGAATATTTCCACTTCGACGCCGAGGCGCAGACACTGATGGGTGCGGATACGGGCCTTGTGATCGGCATTGGCGACCGCGTGCAGGTGAAACTGGCCGAGGCGGTGCCCGTAACCGGCGGTCTGATCCTCGAACTGCTTGAACATGAAGGCCGCGCGCGGCCCGCAACGCGCCGTTCTGGCCGGCGCAAATCCCCCGTCCGCCGCAAGGCCGGCGCCAGCAAGGGCAAACGCACCAAGCTGCGCAAGAAGGCCGCGCGGAAGGGCAAGTAACCCCGCGGTAACCGGTTTTGCGGCAAAAGAGGCGGCAAGACTCCGCCCACATTCCGCTAAATGCTGTGAATTCCGCTGAAATTCGCTATATTGTTGCGTGATCGAGCACAAAGAAACGCGCGCCTGACGATGATCCGCTTGACCCTTTTCCTTACACTTGCCCTGTCCGCGCCAGCTTTGGCTGCGCCGCCGGTTGCGTCTCCATTGCCCTTGCCGCGCCCGGAATGGGCTGTGTCCGCTCCGGCGGAGGTGCAGGCGACGACCCTGCCGCGTGTGATCGTTGAGGTGATTGACGAGGCGGCTCCTGCGCCTGAACCCGTCGACATTGCGACCCTTGCGGCCAGCGCGATAGAGGCTGCGGATGCGCCCGATCCGTCAGATGGGCCTGAAATCAGCCCGCTGGCCACAGCAACCTCTCCCCGCCCCACGCGACGTGGCGATATACCCGAGGACTTTCTTGAGGCAGCGGAAGAGCGCGGTCGCGCCCATGACGCGGCTCTGGCCGCGCGCAGCGCCGAGCCAACACGCGACCCCGACTTCCTCGCCTGGATCACCGCATTCCAAGCCCGCGCGCGGGCGGCAGGTATCTCGCAAGGCACGCTCAACCGCGCGTTTGAAGGGGTGCAGTTGCAGGACCGCGTGCTGGAACGCGACCGCAACCAGGCGGAATTCTCTCGCGCTCTATGGGACTACCTCGATACCGCCGTGTCGGACGCCCGCATCCGCAATGGCCGCGATAAGCTCGCGGAATGGCGCACGACATTGGGCCGCATCGAAGAGCAATATCAGGTTGAGGCCGAAGTGGTTGTCGCCGTCTGGGGCCTTGAAAGCGCCTATGGCGCGACGCGTGGTTCCACCGATATCATCGCGGCCATGGCCACACTGGCCTATGACGGGCGGCGCACGGACTTCTTCGAGGAACAGCTGATCGCCGCATTGCAGATCCTGCAGTCGGGCGACACCTCGCCCCGCAACATGGTCGGCTCCTGGGCCGGGGCGATGGGCCATACGCAGTTCATGCCCACGAGCTACCTGCAATATGCGCAGGATTTCAACGGCGACGGGCGGCGCAATATCTGGGGCGACAATCCGGTCGATGCGCTGGCCTCCACCGCGCACTACCTCGCGGAACATGGCTGGACCTATGGCCAGCCCTGGGGGCTGGAGGTGCGCCTGCCGGAGGGCTTTGATTACCGTCTCGCGGGCGAACAGGAACGCATCGGAGTGGCCTTCTGGAATGGCCAAGGCGTGCGGCTGATGAACGGTGATCCGATTCCGGATCACGGCCCGGCTTCGCTGCGTCTGCCGATGGGGGCGGAAGGCGTGGCGCTGATCACCTTCAACAATTTCCGCGTGATCGAGCGGTACAATCCCGCCGACGCCTACGTCATTGCCATAGGACACCTGAGTGACCGGATCGAAGGTGGCCCGTCCTTCCGCGCCTCTTGGCCGCGCGGGGATCGCGCGTTGAGCTTTGATGAGCGGCAAGAGATGCAGCGCCATCTGGAAGCGGCTGGATATTACTCCGGCAACATTGACGGGCTGGTTGGGCCGATCACCATCGCGGCCGTGCGCGCCTATCAGGAAGGGCAGGGGCTGGTGCCTGATGGCTACGCGTCCCTGTCGATCCTTGAGCGGTTGCGCAACGGATAGCAGGGGCGCTGCCCCTTCCGCGCCCTTTTCAGGGAAAAGGACGCTGACCCCCGAGGTATTTTTGAAACAAGGAAGGAGGCTCAATCCGGCTGGACGGTCAGCCCGATGCGGAGCGGTCCCGGGTGCAGCACGCGCGCGCACCAGCCGCCATGGCTGCGCATGGCGTTGTAACCGCCGGGGCCCAGGGCGGCCTCCATGCGCGAACACGGTGCGCAGGGGATGGTAAGCTCGATCACGGCCTCCCCCAATGTCAGGCGTTTGCCACGCAGGGCCGAGAGGTTGAGGCCCGAGATCACAAGATTTCGGCGCAGCGTCTCAGGCGCGACCTGTGGGATATGGGCCAGTGCGGCGATCACTGGCAGATGTTCGGCCTGGATCAGCGTCACCGCGCGTTTGCCGGGGCGGGCGTGATCGCTGTCCAGCCCGGCCTCGCCCAGATGAGCGCTGTCCACCGCTTTGATCCCAGCCAGCCGTTCGGGGCGCAGGCCGATCCAGTCGATGCGTCCGGGGCCGGCATGGCGGGCTGTCAGGGTGGCGAGGGTTTCCATGGGGGATCCTATCCGGTGTTGGACTCGACTCCCAGAGGCGCGCGCTCTAACTTGAGAACAAAATATGAACAAACTGCTGCCTGATGTCCACAAGATCCACCAATTCCCGCGATCCGCAGCGTCGGATCCTGTCGCTCTGGTTTCCGCGCTTGGGCGCGGAGCGTGTGTTGCGGGCCGAGCCGGGGCTGGCTGAGGCTGCACTCGTAACGGTCGCGGAGATTGGCAATCTGCGCCAACTCGCCTCGACCACGGCCCTGGCCGAACGTCAGGGCCTGTCGCGCGGGCAGGCGCTGAGCGAAGCGATGGTTCTGTGCCCCGATCTCATCACCCGCCCCGCCGACCCCGCGCGGGAGGCGGCGTTGTTGGCCGCGCTGCGCCGATGGGCCGGCAAGTTCAGCCCCTGGGTGTCCGAGGAAGCGCCTGAAGGGCTGATGATCGACCTGACGGGTTGCGCGCATCTGTTCGGGGGGAGGACAAGCTGTTTGCGCAGGTGCACGAGGATTGCGCCGATCTGGGCCTGAGTGTCTGCGCGGGCATTGCCGATACCGCCGGGGCAGCCTGGGCCTTGGCACGCTATGCGGGCGGCGGTGGGCTGGCCGAGGCGCGCAATGGGGATGCGATAGATCAGGAGGCGCGGGCGACGCGGTCGCGCGCCAGCAAGCGTCACTGGGTGAAGGGCGGCGCGGCTCCGCAAGCCAGAGTGGCCAGGGGCGGGGTGGCGCGCATCGCCCCGCGCGGCGGCACCCGGCAGGCCATCGGCCCCTTGCCCATCGCCGCGTTGCGTGTGGAGGCGGACATCACCGCAGGTCTGGCCCGACTGGGTTTGCGCCGCATCGACGATGTCTTGGGCCTGCCGCGCGCCAGCCTGAGCCGCCGCTTCGGGCGCGCGCTGACCTGGCGCTTGGATCAGGCGCTGGGGATGGAGCCCGAGCCGATCTCACCCGCCGCCGCCCCGCTGCATTTCGCCGTCCGCCTCAGCCTGCCGGACCCGATCGGGTTGGAAGAGGATATTCTCGCCGGGCTCGACCGTATGCTTCCGGTGCTGTGTGACAAGCTCAGGGCCAAGGCGCGCGGCGCACGGCGGGTGCGGTTGGAGCTGTCCCGCGTCGACAGCACGCGTCAGGGGATCGAGGTTGGCCTTGCCCGGCCCGCTGACCGCCCCGACAAGCTACGCCCGCTTTTTGCGATGAAACTGGATGAGGTCGATGCAGGCTTTGGCATCGACCAGTTGCGCCTTGTCGCCCATGTGACGGAACCACTGCACACTGCGACCCACAAGGGCGGGCTGATCGCGGCCGAGGAAGCCGCCCAGAAACGCGGTGAAAGCGATGAGATGGCTGACCTGATCGCGCGTCTCGGTGCGCGTGTTGGGTTGGAGGCGATCCGCCGCGCGCGGCCCGCCGACAGCCATGTGCCCGAGAAAACCGATGTGCCGCTGGCCGCCGCCTGGTCCATAGCCGAGGCCCCCGGCACTTGGCCCAAACCGGCCCGCCCCCGGCCCCTGACCCTGTTCCGGCCCGAGCCCGTGAGCGCCCCGGACACACCCGACATTCCCGCCAGTTTCCGGTGGCGCGGGCGCGTGTTTCAGACCCTCAGCGCGGCGGGTCCGGAACGCATCGCGCCGGAATGGTGGCTGGATGATCCCGACTGGCGCTCGGGCGTGCGGGATTACTGGCGGGTGGTCACCGAGGACGGCGCGCGGCTATGGCTCTACTATGCCCATGGCGGGCTCAATTCAGCGGGTTGGTTCGCCCACGGTGATTTTTGCTGAATTGTGGCAATTGATAACGCAACGGAAACAACCGCGCTTAATCATAGTTAATGTATCCTACCTGATTGAAAAATAGTCAAAAACATGGCGAAAAAGAGTCTTCCCAAAGTTTGAATCAAAGTGAACACTAGGCCCATAACGAGGGTGACCGGTCTGCCAGCTGCCACTGGCGACACGACAAGTGCCGCGCCACCCCGCATGTGATTAAACAAAAAAGAGTGCGCCAGCGGTCCCAAAATGCGCGGCGCGAGGGGATGACACGATGTTGACCATTCTGCCACTTCTTCTGATTGGCCTTGGCCTCGCTTTCCTGCTTGGCGGAGATGACGATGATGACAACGGGGGTGGCCTGTTCAACCCCGGCCCAACCGGCCCAAACGGGACTCCGGGCGATGACGAGCTCACCGTTGATGGCCGCGCCGAGGATGACATCCTCGCCTTTGCGGGTGACGACACCGTCACCGTCGCGGGCCCCGACGATTACACGATCTTCCTGGGTGACGGGAATGACAGCATCGATCTTGGCGAAGGCAACAGCACGGTCTTTGCGGGCCGTGGCGATGATGTCGTCAATGGCGGGACGGGCCCGGCCTCTGCCGTTCTGGGCGAGGGCGATGACACCGTGAACGCCGGTGCAGGCGCGATGTCCGTCAACGGCGGCGCCGGCAACGACGACATGAACGGCGGCGATGGCAATGACACGCTGCTGGGTGGCCTCGGCAAAGACACGATTGATGGCGCTGGCGGCGACGACTTCGTGGCCGGTGGCTTTGGCGACGACAATGTGCGCGGCGGCGCCGGTGATGACACCGTTCTGGGCGATGCTGGCGACGATGATCTGGTCGGCGGCGGCGGCAATGACATCGTCTTTGACAACGATGGCGCCAGCACCCTGCGCGGCTTTGCCGGGTCCGACACGCTGGATGCGTCCGGCTCAGAAGATGGCGATGGCGGCCAGACCCTGAACGGTGGCTTCGGCTCTGACCAGGTGATCGGCGATCTGGGCGATGTCCTCTTCGGCGGCGCCGGCAAGGATGAGTTCGTGATCAACACCGGCACGGGCGACTCCGCCCTGATGCCTGCTGCGATCCAGGACTATGACCCTGCCGATGACCGCCTGACGCTGGCCGTCGACCTGTTCGAATTCGGCGATCCGCGCACGGATGATTTCGAACTGGAAGTCACCACATCTGATACCGCCGATGGCCTTGCCGTCGCGGTGAATGGCGAAACCTTCGCCGTGCTGGCCGGTGTGACCGAAAGCGACGAACTCAAGATCGACGTTGTGACCTCCGAGATGGGCAGCGTTGTCGGGCTGGAGGAGTTCCGCACCCTCAATAACGACGCCAATACCTTCAACGGCGATGATGACAATGACACCATCAATGGCCTTGGCGGCAATGACGTTCTGAACGGCAATGGTGGCAAGGATGTCCTCGACGGCGGTGAGGGCGATGATACGCTCGACGGCGGTGCCGGTCAGGATGATCTGATCGGTGGCGCAGGCAATGACCGCCTGATCGACCTGGGCGGCCCCAATGTCGGCGCGACTGAAGTGCTCGGGGATGTGCTCTTGGGCGGCGATGGCGATGACACACTGATCGTCGGCGATGGCAATGACACGCTGACCGGCGGCGATGGTGTGGACGAATTCCGCGTCAACCGCACCTATGTCGTTGATCCGGGCGCAGAGCCCACCGGCGATGTCCTTGTGACCGAAATCGCTGATTTCGAGGTCGCCACGGAAGAAGTGAACATCTCGATCTTCGACGAAACAGCAGCCTCCTCGCTGGCCTTTACCCTTCAGGATGCCGCTGATGCCTCCGGGGTCGAGGTTGTGGTCGATGGTGAAGTCTACGTGAAGCTCGCGGGCATCACTGTGGCCGATAATCCAACGGTGAACGTTGCCTTCGCCATCCCATAAGCGGGGCTTCAAACCACGCGCTTTAGGCGAAATTGCCATCCGCTGCGACGATGTCCAGCGGATGGCGTCTTTCTACGAAGACATCCTCGGGCTGGACCGGATGGAAGGCAGTGCTGCTGACGGCATTGTCTTCTTTCGTATCGGCGAGGGGTTTGGCGGCCATACGCAAATCCTGGCTCTGTTCGACAAAGCCTATGCGACCCGCCCCGGCCTGCACCCCACTGGATCACACGCGCCTGAAACCGGCACACGCTCTTCTCTCCACCACATCGCACTCAGCCTGCCCTATGCCGAGCAGCAAGCGGTGATGGACTGGTACGACCAGCTTGGTCTGTCTTACCGGGTGGAGCATTTCGGCTGGGTCGGCTGGCGCGGCATCTTCACCGAAGACCCCGAAGGAAATACGGTGGAGTTGGTGGCCTATGAGGCCTCCCTCAAGGATTGATCTTGTCTTCCATTGGTCAAAAATACCTCGGATGGGGGTCTGGGGGAGGCAGCGCCTCCCCCCAGTTGGTCGACCGCGAAGCGGGCGAAACCCCTCAGATCGCGGCCTTGCGCATCTCGTCGAGGTAAATCTCACGCAAGCGTGCTGTCACGTTGCCCGGCTGGCCTGTGCCCACGGCTTCCCCATCGATCTCCACCACGGGCATCACGAAGGTGGAGGCCGAGGTGATGAACGCCTCATCCGCAGCCTTCGCCTCGTCCATCGTAAAGGGGCGCTCTTCCACCTGCATCTGCGCCTCGCGCGCCATCCGCAGAACCGCGGCGCGCGTGATCCCGTGCAGGATCTCGTTGCCCAGATGCCGCGTGACGATGGTATTGCCCTTCACGATATAGGCGTTGTTTGAGGTCCCCTCGGTCACGACGCCATCTTCCACCATCCACGCATCATGGGCGCCAGCGGCCTTCGCCGCCATCTTGCCCATCGACGGGTAGAGGAGCTGCACGGTCTTGATATCCCGCCGCCCCCAACGCTGATCCTCGATCGAGATGACCTTCATCCCCGTCTGCGCCATCGGATTGTCCGCCAGCCCGGTTTTGGCTTGAGTGAACAGCACAATGGTTGGCTCGGTATCATCGCCCGGATAGGCAAAATCCCGATCCGCCGCGCCGCGCGTGACTTGCAGGTAGATGAGCCCTTCTTCGATCCCGTTCAGACGCACCAACTCGCGGTGGATCTCCAGCAACTCGTCCTTGGTCGTTGGGTTCTTCATCTCCAACTCATCCAGCGAGCGCTGCAACCGCTTCGCGTGGCCGTCAAAGTCGATCAGCTTGCCGTCCAGAACGCTCGTCACCTCATAGACCCCGTCCGCAAACAAAAACCCACGATCAAAGATCGAAACGGTCGCTTCATGTTCGGGCAGATACTGCCCATTGACGTAAACGGTGCGGGTCATGGTCGTGCCTCCTGAAACGGGTCCCGAGATGCTCTAAAGCCCCTCAAGGATCTGTTCAATCGCCCATTCCACACGGGTCGTGGAATAGGAATGGCCACCATCAAAAACGCATAGGGCCAGCCCGCCCGCGCTGGCATCCGGGTCCATGCTCACCAGACACCCCTCTCCATGCGGAAACCCGCTTTGCGTAGGGTCTGGCAGATCGGAATGGGCCACATACATGCGGAACGCCTCAATCACATTGCCCTGCCGAGTCTGCCCGATGGGGCGGCCTTCCAGCGGCACAGTCGTGTCCTGAAGCCCGTGGATGTGGATCAACGTCGCAGGTGGGCTTGGGCAGCTTTCAGGCACCGGCGCCCAGAACGTGCCCGCATAAGGCACGAAGCCCGCGAAGGTCTCGCCCATCCCGCAAGCCAGCGTCCATGTCATCATGCCGCCTGCGCTGAAGCCCGTGGCGATCAGGCGCTCGCGGTCCAGATCAATCCGCCCCGCCACATCCTCGATCACGGCAGCTACATATTCGTATTCCCGCGCCTCGGCCTGATCAGGTTCGCGCGGGCGGTGGGCCAGGTTCCAATCGTCGGCATCTGCGTTCATGGCGATGAACGCCATCCCCAACCGATCCGCCATCTCGCGCAAGGCCGCATTCCGCATCGCGCCATTCGCGCTGCCGCGATAGCCGTGTGCATGGAAAAACGCGCCCACCGGGCCATCCACGCCGTCTGGCATGTAGTAGCGATAGGTGCGGTCGCCCAGAACGGTGCAATCGGTATCCGGTCCGCAAGCAAGGGCGGGCGTGGCGGTCAGAGCAAGTAAGGCGGCGAGGACGTGGCGCATCGGAGACTCCATCAAAGCATGTGCTTCGAGGGTGGAAGATAGCGCGCGGGGATGCACATCACACCCAGGTGATCAGCCCCACAAAGCGGCGTCCGGCGGATACACGGTCGAGCCATCAAACCGCAGCGGCGGCACCCGGTCTTCGGCCAGCAACAGCGGCCCGTCGAGGTCTACAATCTCCGCCCCCTGCGCCACGATCATAGCGGGCGCCATGGCGAGCGATGAGCCCACCATGCAGCCCACCATCACCCGGTATCCTTCGGCGCGTGCCGCATCCCGCAGGGCCAAGGCCTCGGTCAGCCCGCCGGTCTTGTCGAGCTTGATGTTCACCATGTCGTACTTGCCCTTCAGATCGGGCAGGGAGGCCCGATCATGGCACGATTCATCGGCGCAAACGGGCAGGGGCCGTTCGATCTCGGCCAGCATGCCATCGTCGCCCGCAGGCAGAGGTTGCTCCACCATCTGCACGCCCAACCGAACCAGATGCGGGGCGAGGTCGGAATAGACCTCCGCCGTCCAGCCCTCATTCGCGTCGATGATGATCGGCGTCTTCGGCGCGCCCGCGCGCACCGCCTCCAGCCGCGCCATATCGCCCGCACTGCCGAGTTTGATCTTCAGAAGCGGGCGGTGGCTATGTTTCGCCGCCGACGCCCGCATCTTCTCAGGCTCATCCAGCGACAGCGTGTAGGCGCTCACCACAGGCCCCGGCGCGGGCTCGTTCAGCAGCTCCCACGCTCGCACGCCTGTCGCCTTGCACTCCGCATCAATGATCGCACAATCCACGGCATTCCGCGCAGCACCAGCCGGCATCGCCGCGCTATCACCGTTCTCAGTGTAGCTCTGGATCTGCGCCTCAACACTTTCAAGCGTCTCACCATAGCGGGCATAGGGCACGCATTCCCCGCGCCCTTTGCCGCTGGCCCCTTGATCAATCTCGAACGTCAGCACCTGCGCCTCGGTCCGCGATCCACGAGAGATCGTGAACACCTCGGCCAGACGAAAGCTGTCGCGCGTGATCCGATACATCAGATCGCTTCCAGGGCATCACACAGCTTGCCCGCACCTTGACGGAACGGGTCGCAGGTGGGCAGGCCCATCCGCTTCTCGACACCTTCAAGGTATGAAAGCGCCTCATCCTCACCCATCGCGGCGGTGTTGACGGAGATGCCCACAACCTCTGCCGCCGGATTGGCGATCTTCGCCAATGGCAGCGCCATGTCGCGCAGCGCCTCAAGCGACGGCAATTCATAACTCGGCAGGCCGCGCATGTGCTTTCGCGTGGGCTCATGGCTCAGGATCAACGCATCAGGCTGCCCGCCGTGGATCAACGCCATCGTCACACCGGAATAGGAGACGTGGAACAAGCTGCCCTGCCCCTCGATCATGTCCCAGTGATCGTCGTCATTGTCAGGCGTCAGCCATTCGACGGCTCCGGCCATGAAATCAGCAATCACGGCGTCCAGCGGCACGCCATCGCCTGTCACCAGAATGCCCGTCTGCCCCGTCGCGCGGAACGAAGACTTCAGCCCACGCGCCTTCATCTCCTTGTCCATCGCCAGCGACGTGTACATCTTGCCGACCGAACAATCGGTGCCCACAGCCAAGCAGCGCTTGCCGGAGCGTTTCACACCATTGGCAATCGGATAGTCGACCGACGGGATGCGCACATCGTGCAACTCGCGGCCATATTCCTTGGCCACGGCCACCAGATCAGGTTCATCGCGCAGCAGGTTATGCAGGCCGGAGGCCAGGTCGAACCCTTCCGCCAGCGCCTCGATCAGCACGCGTTTCCACGCGCTGGAGATCACGCCGCCGCGGTTGGCCACACCCACCACCAGCGTCTTCGCGCCGGAAGCCTTGGCAGCCGCCAAATCCATATCCGCCACTTTCACGTCCGCGCCACAGCCCTCCATACGGAACTGGCCGATGACGTTTTCCGGGCGCCAGTCACGGATGCCCTGGGCCACTTTTGCGGCAAGCTGGTCGGGCGCATCGCCCAAGAACAGGAGGTACGGTGTTTCGATCATGGCTGTGCATCCCCGGGGCCGAATTTTCGTCGAGTCGCACCATATGTGCGACCCGGCGCAATTACTTCGGAAAGGCTGCGCGCAATAAGGCCAGCGGCGGGAGATTATCGCGCCAATAGGCCAGTGCGCGGGGGATCCGTGCGCATGCTCTACGCTTTGGACAGCAATCCGACGGGTCGATTGACCCGTTGCTCGAAATCAACCGGCGGCGCGGGGACTGCGGCCGTGTTGCGTTTGAAGTCGTACCGCATCAGATCACCGGCCTCAGCCGAGGCAACGATCAGCGCCTGATACAGGTGCCGCGGTCCCTCATAAATATCCACCAGACCGCGCAGGCGCGGGGCCTCATCGGTGGCCACGGCAAAGCCGTTGTCCGACATCTCAAGGATCGCAAACGCCTCATCCCCGATATGAACGGAACGGGTCGCGCGCTTGCGCTTCGCTTTGCGGTGCGCGGCGGCCAGCTGGTCGCGCACCTCTTTGGGCAGGTATTCAGACATCGCATCCTCTGCGGTCAGATAAAGGCCATTCGATCAATAACTTGGACGTGGTTAATGTCAGGTCAATGACGGAACTCCGCCGATTTAGCGGCATCGCAGCATGGAGAGTGGACAGGCGCGCTAATCCGCCCGATTCTATTGGAAATCGCAGAAATGCGGCAGTGCAGAAAACTTATATAAGAATTTCGCATGATCTGTCAGTCGACTTGAGCGGGTTGCAAAAATACCATGTATCACGCCGAAAACGCGGCCTTGAGATTCGTGAATTCCATCGAGGATGATGGAAAGACGCGGGGCAAAAATGCGTTCCGGGACCAGGCCGGATTACTACACCTTGTGGCTGATCCTGCGCTGCCATCCGCACGCGCCGTTCCATTGGAAGAGCTTCTGGCATTTCGTGAGGCGCTCTTTTCAACCCTGTCTGCCATCGCCGCAGGAACCGCGCCCGATCCGGTGCACGACATGGCCGTGCGATCGGCGATCTCAGCGGCCCTGGCGCGGGTCGCACTGTCGATATCGCCCGATGGTCTGCGCCTTGGCCCCGGTCCTGCAAGCACGCAAACCGATGTTTTGGCACTGTCTGCCTATGATCTTCTGAGGTCAGACGACGTCACCCGCCTGAAGGAATGCCATCGCTGCACTCGTATGTTCATCGACCGGGGGCGCGGCAAGGGGCGGCGCTGGTGTGACATGTCCCGCTGTGGCAACCGCGCCAAGGCCGAAAGCTTCCGCGCACGCAAGCGTGCCGAAGGGGAAGCTGTGCGCTGATGCGGAACCGCACGTGCGCCCTTGGGCGTTTATGCGGGGAAAGGGGCAGTCTATTTCGCTCTCAAGCACAGCGAAGGAGCTTTCCCATGGGCCTGTTGATTGACGGCGAATGGCACGACCAGTGGTACGACACCAAGAAGTCCGGCGGCGCGTTCAAACGTACCGAGGCGCAGTTTCGAAATTGGATCACCGCCGATGGCAGCGCTGGTCCAACGGGTGAGGGCGGCTTCAAGGCCGAATCTGGCCGCTACCACCTCTACGTCTCCCACGCCTGTCCTTGGGCCAACCGCACCCTGATCTTCCGGGCGTTGAAGGGGCTTGAGGATCATATAGACATCTCCGTCGTCCACCCCGACATGCTCGGCGACGGCTGGACCTTCGACGATAGCTATGACGGCGCCACCGGCGACACGCTCTACAACCTCCCGTTCGCCCGTGACCTCTACGTCAAGGCGCAGCCAGACGTGACCACCCGCGTCACCGTCCCGATCCTGTGGGACAAGCAGCGTGAGACCATCGTGTCGAACGAATCCTCCGAAATAATCCGCATGTTCAACACGGCCTTCAACGGCCTTACAGGCAACACGGATGATTACTATCCGGTGGACCTGCGCGAGGGGATCGACGCCATCAACGACCGTGTCTATTCCGAGGTGAACAACGGCGTCTACAAATCCGGCTTCGCCACCACGCAAGAGGCCTACGACAAAGCCGTCCACACCCTCTTCGACGCGCTCGATTGGCTTGAAGGCATCCTAAGCCAGAACCGCTACCTCACCGGCGACCGCCTGACCGAGGCCGATTGGCGCCTCTTCACCACGCTGATCCGTTTCGATCTGGTCTACCACCTGCACTTCAAGTGCAACCGTGCACGGATCGTGGATTACCCCAACCTGTGGGCCTACACGCGCGAACTCTACCAACGCCCTGGCATTGCCGACACGATCAACTTCGACCACATCGTGCGCCACTACCATTACAGCCACGAGAGCATTAACCCGCACCGCATCATCCCGATCAATCCTGTGATCGATTGGCACGAGCCACACGGGCGCGAGGGCTTGCGGGCCGCCTGATTTCAGGCTTCAACCGGGGCCATGGATGCCCCGGTTCCAAAACGCGATCACGGTGGCGGCCTCGACGCCGCCATGGCCCGCTACGGCGGGTCCCGTGACCAATGGCTCGACCTCTCCACCGGCATCAACCCGGTGCCATACCCGGTGGGCAATATCCCTGCTGAAGCTTGGACCCGCCTGCCCGATGCAGGCGCAATGGACCGGCTTCTGGAGGCCGCCCGCACGTTCTGGAACGTGCCCGGCACCGCGCAGATCATCGCGGCCCCCGGCGTCTCGTCCCTGATCGCGCGCCTCCCGACGATGGTGCCGCCTGGTGCCTATATCCCCGGTCCCACCTACAACGAACACGCCGCCGCCTTTGCCTCAAATGGTACGCTTGGCGACCCGACCGACCCTTCGAACCCGACCCATATCCACGTCCACCCGAACAACCCCGACGGCCGCTTCGCCGTGATCAACTGGGCGAAGAGAACGCCGCTGATCGTCATCGACGAAAGCTTCGCCGAGACCTGCATGACCGAGACCCTGATCGACCACACCGCCCGCCCCGGCGTGATCGTCTACAAGGGTCTGGGGAAGTTTTGGGGCCTCGGTGGCCTCCGCCTTGGCTTCGCCATCGGACAGCGCGAAACGGTTGCGCCTTTCACGGAATTGCTCGGGCCCTGGGCCGTATCCGGCCCCGCATTGGATATCGGCACCCGCGCGCTCAGTAGATCTTGAATGGGCCGCGCAGACGCATGGCCCGGCTCGAGGTCGACACAGAACGCCTCGACGCCCTGATCACCGCCCAGGGCGCGACCCTTGTCGGCGGCACGACGCTCTTTCGCACCTACGCTGTCCGCAATGCCGCCGCCCTCCAAACCCAACTCGCGGCGTCCCACATCTGGACCCGCATCTTCCCCTATTCCGACGGCTGGATCCGTTTCGGCCTTCCGGGGACCGAGGCCCATTGGGCCCAACTCCAAGCCGCCCTATGACCGCCCCCGCCATCCTCGCCGCCGCGCTGATCCTCGACGCCCTGCTTGGCGAGCCCAATTGGCTTTGGTCCCGCGCGCCTCATCCCGCCGTCCTCATGGGTCGCCTCGTGGGCTACTGTGACCGGACATTTAACCAAGGCAATGCCCGCAAACTCAAAGGCATCGCCGTCACAGCCGCCCTTTCCGCCCTTGCCATCACCCTCGGCCTGCTGATCCAGAGCCTCCCCCTCGGCTGGCTCTGGTCCCTGATCCTGACCGCCATCCTCCTCGCTCAACGCAGCCTGACCGAGCACGTCACCGCCGTCGCCGATGCCCTCCGCGTCTCCCTCCCCGAAGGCCGCCGCGCTGTCTCCATGATCGTCGGGCGCGACCCCGAGGCGCTCGACCAGCCCGCCGTCGCCCGCGCCGCCATTGAAAGCGCGGCTGAGAACCTCTCCGACGGCGTCATCGCCCCCGCCTTCTGGTTCCTCGTTGCGGGCCTGCCCGGCATCCTCGCCTACAAGATCATCAACACCGCAGATTCCATGATCGGCCACCGCACTGAACGCCACGAGCAATTCGGTTGGGCCGCCGCCCGCCTCGACGATATCCTCAACTACATCCCCGCCCGCCTCACGGCCCTCCTGATCGCAGTCACGACCAAACTGAGCGCCCTCAAGATCGCCGCCCAAGACGGCCCCAAACACCGCTCCGTCAACGCCGGCTGGCCCGAAGCCGCCATGGCCGCCGCCCTTGGCCTCTCCCTCTCCGGCCCGCGCGCTTACGGCGGTGAAATGACCAACGACCCCCCGATGAACGCAGACGGCACGCGCGACGCGACACCGGGCGACATCGCAGCGGCAGTCTCGGTGCTGTGGCGGGTGTGGGCGCTGCTGCTGGTGATGGTCACCGCCCTGGCGCTGGTCTAACGCCTCACCCTCCACCGGCGCCAAGACCCGCCGGTACAAATGCCATGTCGCGTGCCCGAGGATCGGCAACGTAAAGATCAGACCCAGAAAGGCGGGCACCAGCGACAGCACCATCGTGACCGAGACGATCGCCGCCCAGCCCAGCATCACCACCGGGTTTTCCACAACAGCCGCGAACCGACGTCACCATCGCGGTCACGAAATTCGTCTCCCGGTCCAGCAACATCGGCATCGCAATCACCGTCACCGCAAACAGAACCGCTGACAAAGCCGCGCCAACCACGGTGCCCACGGCAAGGAAGGTCCAGCCCTCCGGCGTGAAGAAGACCACATTCAGAAAGCCCTCGAAATCCGAGAAGGCGGAATTCTGCAGGATCAGCGCCAACCAAAGCCGGATCTGGTAAACCCACACCCAGAAGACGAACAGCGTGACAAACGCCATCCAGCCCATCTCGCGGTTCCTTTGGTTGGCCATAACCGTCAGGATCTCGGACCAGCCGAAAGGCTCACCCCGCTCCATCCGGCGCGACATTTCGTAAAGCCCCGCTGCCGCGAATGGTGCGACCAGCGGAAAGCCCACGGCGGCTGGAATGATCATCCACAGCATCTCAAGCCAGACGAGGCACCAGACGTAGAAGATACCGAACATCGCGTAGAACAGCCCAAAGAAGCCACTCATCATGGGCCGCGCCAGAAAGTCGGAAAACCCGGCTTTAAGGGACGCGCGAATGTCTTCAGCGGTGACGGCATTCACACGCGGTATCTCATGCCGATGCGGCGTCAGATCTTTCGGTGGTGTGGAACCTGCGGAACCGGACGTCATGTCATATCCTTCCAAGGCATGGCACCGCCCCGGTCATGTGTCACACGGCCCGGCGGTGATACTGACATCGCGCTTCCATGGGCGATCCTGCATCAGGTAGGTCATCAGAACAAGGTTGGGCTAAATCGCTCGTTCCTGCATCGGGGCGATCCACCCAGCCCCCTGCCAAACAGACCGGCGCTCAAGAACAGCAGGACACTCCGTTCTGGATCGGCGGGCACGCAACATCCCCGTAGGAACAATAAACGCAGCAATCCCCTTCGCGCGGGCGCAGCACAACGCGGCAGGACGTGCATTGGTAAAACCATTGGCAGGCATCCGTCGGCATCGTCTCCGGCTCAGCATGCCCGCATTCAGGGCAGGTGAGCGTCGATACCAAGGTCAACTCCGTCGCGTCTTTCGCCACCATGCGTACCCCGTCAGGAGAAGGAACCCGGCCAGAAGCGGCAACAGGATCGCGTCATTGTACAGGACTCCAAGCAGCCCAGTCATCCCAAGTGCGCCAAGCACGATCGGCAAAAGCGGCGTGAAACAACACAGCGCGGCAAGGATCGCCCCGACAATTCCTACGATCAGCAGTTTGTTGTTCAGCGCTCTCGCTCCAGCTTGGATGTTGAATGGATCATAAGTGCAGCGGCAACAGAAAGATACCAACGCGCGACCCCGTCACCCAATCCGCACGTCCTTGCCCGCAAACCTACCTGCGACTGGCCTCGCCAAAACCGTCCTTTCGAAGGCACCCAGCAGGTCAATATCTGGCAGAAGACCTGACCCGGTCCGAAGCGCCATGAAACAACCGGGCTGAAACGGCGAACAGGCGATCAGAAGGTAATGGCTATACCCAATTCAAGCGTTTCCAGGTCGAAGTCGGGCAAAGGTATCGGCCCATCATCATAGAACTCGTAGACCGTCCACTGGGCTCCGACGAGCAGGTTGTCGAACACCTGAAAATCTGCACCGACCCCGAAAAACATGCCTTGTCGGTTAGTAAAAGTGGTTGGGAATTCGATGTACGCTGATGCTGTGCCTGCCGTTCCATAAGCCAGGATGCGGCCGAAGTCGTACCCCACCTCCGCGCCGAGCCGGTTGATCCTGACGTCTGGCCCTCCGCCAGTCACGATGACGCCCGGCGCCACAGTGTCTCTGGGCAAAGCGCCGGACAAGGATGCAACCTCAAGACCCACAACAATGTCACCAAAGTCGTGGCGTATGCCGCCAAAGATGCCAGAGAGATCGCCTTCAAAATCCGCCACGAAACCAGACGTTTCGAGGGATTCGTCAAGATGTGCATTTGCGCTGTACGTGACACCGACATAGGCACCTGACCAACTGTTGTCCCCAACCGTGGTCGGTGCCGCGGCAACTGGCGCTGCAGGCGCGACTCCCCCGGCGAAGGCCGGCCCAATCGAAACTGCGACGGCCAAAGAGAATGCAAGGCAAGTGCGCACGGTAAGTCTCCTGCTAGGTACGGCATTAATAGCCGCATTCACGTCGGTTGGCGCGGGATACCAATGCGTTGACCTCATCTATAGTGGCTTACACGCCACATCTGTGCGGATTGTCTAAAAGATGGCCGCGGCCTCGTTATGCCGCCTCGGCGGTTTTTCCACCCCCTTGCTTCACACCCCCGCCCTGTATCTTCCCGCGCAAGCACTTCACCAAAAGGGTCTTTTTTCATGCGCCGTTTCCTCGTTCCGCTGCTTCTTTCCCTAACCCTCGGCACCACCGCGACCGCCCAACAATGCGGCGGGGATTTCGGTCAGTTCGTGCAAGGCCTCCGCGCCGAAGCGGCTGAGCGTGGCCACAGCCAAGAGGCCATCGACGGCTTCTTCCGCCATGCGTCCTACTACCAACGCGCGCTCGATGCCGACCGCCGCCAGGGCATCTTCACCGTCCCATTCACCGATTTCGCACGCCGCCTGATCAGCCAAAACCGAATGGATGCGGGCCGCCGCAACGCCGACCGTCAAGCCGCCACCTTCAACGCCATCCAGGAACGCTTCGGCGTCTCCCGCGGCATCCTTCTGGCCTTCTGGGCGTTCGAGACCGACTACGGCGCCTTCCAGGGCGACTACAACACGCTCGACAGCCTCGTGACCCTCGCCCACGATTGCCGCCGCCCCGAACTGTTCCGCCCCGAGGTCTTCGGTGCCCTCGAACTCTTCGAACAAGGCGATTTCGACCCCGTGAACACCGTCGGGGCCTGGGCCGGGGAAATCGGCATGGTCCAGATGCTCCCCGAAGACATCGTGAATTTCGGCATCGACGGCGACGGCGACGGGCAGGTCAATCTGCAAACCTCCGCGCCCGATGCCCTCCTCTCCGGTGCCAACATCCTCTCCTCCCTCGGCTGGCGCGCCAACGAGCCCTGGCTCGTCGAAGTCACCCTTCCCGCCGACCTCGACTGGTACCAGACCGGCGTCCACACCACCCGCTCCGTGGCGGAGTGGGAGGCTGACGGCGTCCGCGCCCGTGCCGGTGGCACCCTGCCCATGTCGAACGCCCAGGCCTCCATCGTCATCCCGCAAGGCCGCAACGGCCCCGCCTTCATCGCCTACCCGAACTTCAACGTCCTTTTCGAATGGAACCAGTCCTTCACCTACGTCCTGACCGCCGCCTATTTCGCCACCCGCCTCGAAGGCGCGCCCGTCTTCGACGCCCGCAACCCCGACGCGGGCCTCAACGGCGACCAGATGCGCCGCCTGCAGGAACTCCTCGCCGCCCGCGGCCATGACGTGGGCCGGATCGACGGCATCCTCGGCGCCGGCACCCGTGCCGCAGTGCGTGAGGAACAGCGCCGCCTCGGCCTGCCCGCCGACGCCTGGCCCACCACCGCGCTCCTCAACGCGCTTTAACCTCTCGCTAACCCAACCAGTCGATCCTGCTTGCCCTCCAATGCTCGCAGGATCGACACCCATGCCCGACATCCACCAAATCCCGCTGAACGACATCGACGAACACGCCCTCCCCCGCGACCGCGACGCCCTCGACGCGACCGACCTCTCCGACCTCACCCTCTCCATCGCCGCCCACGGCCTCCGCATGCCGATTGAGGTCTTCCCCGCCACCGGCCCCAAACCCTACGGCCTCATCTCCGGCTTCCGCCGCCTCGCCGCCCACCGCGAGCTCACCCTCGACACCATCCGCCAACCCGCCGACATCCCCTCACGCCCTCGCTCAGCCATGATCGAGGAAAACGAAATCCGCGCCGACATCACCCCGTGGGAACGCGCCAAAATCGTCCTCACCGCCATCGAGCACGGCCATTTCGACACCATCGACGCGGCCCTCCCCCGCCTCTACCCCACCTACGACCGCAACCGCATCTCCCGCCTCCGCGCCATCGACCGAGGTGATTGCCCATTTCGGCGACCACGCCCTCACCGACCCGCGCAGCGCTCTCCCAACGCCAAGCTCACCCGCCTCGCCACCAACCTTGCGCGCCGGGATCGGGAGACACCATGCTCGTCGCCCTGCAGGAATCCTCCGACAAATCCCCGGCGACGCAATGGAGCCTTCTGTCGGCCATCATCGGACGACGCCGAGGCCGAGGCCAAAGCCCCCAAACTCCACTACAAACCCGGCCAGCCGAAATACCACCGCCGCGTTCAAGACGACCTGACAGTGCGCCGAGAGCGCACGAAAGACGGCTGGACCCTCCGGTTCACGGGACGGACAGCGAAGGGTCCACTGATGGAGAACATCATGGATTATGTGGAGGACATGTTCGGTAATCGGCAGCGGTGACGGCTATGCAGGGCACCAATCTTGCCAAGCGACGGCCGTGCGGTCAAAGGCCTGCAGGCTTAGCGAACGATTACATGTCCGACGTCAACTACGTCTACGGAGACCAACAGGTAGTAGATCGTCGATTTCTTTTTCGGAGAATGACAACTCCCCGTTTTCCTTGAGACCCTTTTGCGCTGCCCTGTAAGCTTTATCATTTGTTTGTGGAACTGTCGCGTATATCTCTGCTAGCTCATTTTGCAATTGATCGCGCTTTTCAACAAGATGTTCGATAGGTTTGAAATCAAGATCAACCAATAGAGACTGGTACGATTCCCTAATTGGCCAAATTTTCGCTGCTGCCTCCGCGTGCCGCTGCGCAAGGGCGCCAAGATCGAACTCTCGTAGATATGCGGTCCAATACAGAGTGAATAAGGCAATTATAGCCACAGCTACCTCGAGTAGCTTTTCATCCACAAAAACGACGCTGACCGCACCAGAGCCCGTTGTGGCAGTCAAAAGCAACTTAAATGCTTTTGCCAAGTTGAACTTCGTCAAACACTGATCAGCCATCTTTGCGTGGCATTTATGAGTATAGACTGTTCGTCCGTAGAGTTCACGAATTTGATCTTCAAATTTATTTTTGTCCATTGGGCCTACCCCTGTCAGATCATGCGATTGGTACTAAAATTTCATCCCGAGCAACTACGACACCTTGTCTAACGGCGTACACTTCCACGACGTGCTCTCCCCTAAAGCTTGTTCGTTCAACTTTGCATCGGTCTCCATTGTCCGGTACAATTTGGCCGCGAATTTCGTCTCGTCTCTCTGCCACCGGTCCGGTATTGAGGACCTTCCAATAGATCACGCAGCCAATAGGTAAACTGTCTCTAATTATCTCGAACTTCAGCTTTTTCTTTGGTTGAAGGGAGTGCCTCGTGTCAACATTTCACGCAGTGTTGCAACGCGAAATCCGTCCTGTGAGACGGTACAATCCAACTCAATATTGTATCGAATATCGACAGGAAACTTGTCCTCGATAAACTCTTCCGTTTGCCGGAAGACTACATCATATGCCGCCTTTTCGAGCTTTTGTGGGGCAGGGTATGCCTTGCCAAAGACCTTGCGCCATCTTGTCCGACGACTCGCTTCGGTTGTCGCTGAAATCGCATCGAGACTAAGCTCGTAAGCTTTGGCGGCTTTCTTTTGGAATTTTTTCCTTACTTTGACGTGCTGTTTGCTACCAAGCGCCTGATAATATGATTTGTCTTGCTCATCCTTGAGATACTCAAAGAAATCCCGCGACATAAAATCGTACCAAAGCCAGCCCTTTTCATCATACTCTTCTGTCGAGCAAAGGAAGTTGTAGGCCAATGTATCGATCAACAGGCCACCCATCGCCACGCCATGCTTGTTTTTCCATGCTCTCGCCATCTTACAAAGTCGGCGAAGGTTCCGGTTTTTTCCTCATTTTTACTTTTGATTTCGTCGATCTCTAGCCGGGGCTTCGTAGTCTTCCACGCACCAGAGCCATAGGTGTCTGGATACGTAAAACTACCATCTTCCTGTTCAAAAGCAGGTTGAACTTCTACGTGGAAGTCAGTGTATTCGGCTCGAACAACGCAGCGATCAACCTTGACTGTTGTAGTCGGATAGCGGCTGGAAATCGCTGACTTAGTGTCGTTCAGTAGCCTAGTCTGCCCACCATCCTTGTAATTGTCCCATGCGCTCTTTGGCATGATGAAAATCATGTCGAGATCAGAAATGCCCTTTATTCCCGTCCACCTTCCATAAGACCCAATCTGAAGCCGGTAGTTGGTTTTCGAATCCGTCTCTCGGAATTTCTTATTCAAGGCATTTGTGATTTCGCCGTAGCGAAGGGAAAACTTGTCTTGGCGGACAATCTTGAGGTTGCTCAAGAGGTTCTCGAATTCCTCAGCCACACTCATAGCCTGCTCTCCAACACCGAATCTCTACACTAAAAAGTTCTCATCTTGTTCTACTTTAGTTTTTGAAATGTTTCCATCTTTGTCATTGCTTTTAGAACAGAAAGTGAAGTCGCTACGCCAGCAGGGATGACGCTCAGATGTGTGTAACCATTTTCTGAAAAGAAGAACACAAAGCGGAAACCTTGCAAGGTCAGAGAACAACCCTAACAAAACCTTAACGCCAAACCCAAAAACCAGCAATCCCAAACACTTAACCCCTCTGCTCACGCGTGAGCAGACACCCTCAGGCCACCAGGGCCTCGGCCTTTTTCAGGTCCACCGACACCAGCTGGCTCACCCCCTGCTCGCCCATCGTCACGCCGAACAGGCGGTCCATGCGGGCCATCGTGACCGCGTGGTGGGTGATCGTCAGGAACCGTGTATCCGTCTGGCGGGTCATCTCGTCGAGCATGTCGCAGAACCGGTTCACGTTGGCATCGTCCAGCGGCGCGTCGACCTCATCGAGCACACAGATCGGCGCCGGGTTCGCCAGGAACACCCCAAAGATCAGCGCCAGCGCCGTCAACGTCTGCTCGCCCCCGACAGCAGCGACAGCGTCGAGAGTTTCTTGCCCGGCGGCTGACACAGGATCTCCAGCCCCGCCTCCAGCGGGTCGTCCGATTCCACCAGCACCAGCCGCGCTTCTCCGCCCCCAAAGAGGTGCGTGAACAGCTTCGAGAAGTTCGCGTTCACCTCGTCGAACGCCTTCAACAACCGCTCGCGCCCTTCCTTGTTCAGCGAGGCAATCCCCGTCCGCAGCTTCGCAATCGCCGCCTCAAGGTCCTCTTTCTCGGTCAGAAGCCCGTCATGCTCCTCCCGAACCTCCCGCGCATCCTCCTCGGCCCGCAGGTTCACCGCGCCCAGACGCATCCCGCTGACGCCGCAACCGCATGACATCCGCCTCGATCCGGTCGAGCGACGGCAAAGGCTCCGGCAAATCGCCCAAGGACTCTCGCAATGCCTCCGGCGACATCTCCGTATCCTCGGCGATCCGCTCCGCCGCCGCCTGCACAGCCTCCGCCGCCGCATCCCGCCGCGCCTCGGCCGCAGCCCGCCCTTCACGCGCCTCAGAGGCCGCGCGCTCCGCATCCCGCTCCGCCGCTGTCGCCGCCCGCAGGTTCGACTCGCCCACCGACAAAGCATCCGCCGCCGCCGCCTTCCGCATCTCAGCCTCGGTGATCTGAATTGCCAGAGTTTCGCGCCGCTCCGCGATTTCCCCAGGCTTCTGCTTGGCATCCGCTAGCGCAACCTCAGCCTCACCGCGCCGCTTCTCAAGCTCGGCGAGCCGCGTCGCTGCATTCGTCAAACGGTTCTGCCAGGTGGTGATCTCCTGACCGATCTTCGTGATGCGAGAGACGCGGTCCTCACCATCGCGCTTCACCTCATCAAAGGCGGCGCGTTTGGCCAGCATCGTCATCCGTGCGGCTTCGACGGTGGTTTTCACATCGGCCAGCTTCTGACGCACGGCCTCCAGATCATCCAACTCTGCCAAGGCATCCTGCGCCCGAACCAACTCAGCGCGCGCCGTCTCAGCCTCTTCTGCATGGCGGGCCGCTGTCAGCCGCAAAGTCTCAAGCTTGCCATCCAGCACACTCTGATCCGCCTCAGCTCGCGCAGCAGCGCGGCTGGCTTGGCTCAACTGCGTTTCAGCGTCGCGCCGGGCGGTGCGGGCGGCCTTGTCGGCCTCGGTCAGATCCGCGAGGCGCATGGTGGCGGCTTCGTGTTTTTCAACTTCCGCATCCGCAGCGGCGCGGGCCTTGCGTTGCTCAGCCTGCAACTCCGTCAAGCGGTTGGCCTGTTCCAGACGGCGCGCTGCCGTCGAAACGGCATCCGCGGCGGCGACGGCGAACCCATCCCACCGCCAGAGGTCGCCTTCACGGCTGACAAGGCGCTGGCCGGGCTGGAGAAGCGGCTGCAGGCGCGGACCGTCAGCCACATCGATGATGCCGATCTGGGAAAGTCGGCGCGACAGGATTGCCGGTGCGGTGGTGACGTCAGTTGCCGGTTGCGCACCTGTTGGCAGCGGCGCAGCGCCGTCGTAGCCGGGCAAATCGGACCAGCCGGAGGCCCCAGGCGTTTCGGCGCGCGCGGCTTTGAGATCGTCGGACAAAGCGGCACCGATTGCGGCCTCAAACCCCGGAGAAACGCTAACCTCATCAAGGACTTGGCCGCCATCGCCCCGCTCGCGCTCCAGCACGCGGGACAG
This sequence comes from Gymnodinialimonas sp. JB5-7, assembly GCF_055693405.1. Classification (NCBI taxonomy): domain Bacteria; kingdom Pseudomonadati; phylum Pseudomonadota; class Alphaproteobacteria; order Rhodobacterales; family Paracoccaceae; genus Gymnodinialimonas; species Gymnodinialimonas sp. JB5-7. The sequence goes on along the minus strand of NZ_JBVFUX010000012.1, from coordinate 855,384 downwards.
CGCGTTGACCTCGGCGTCGAGCGTTCCGGCTTGGCCTTCGGCCTCGGACCTGGCAGAGCGGGCCTCTGCCTCCGTGGTCTGCGCTTCAGCGCGGGCGGCCTCGGTCGAAAGGAGCGCCTCTTCCGCACGGGCTGCAAGATCGGTGGCGGCGGTCAGGGCGTCAGCGGCGTCGGTCGCTTCGCGCTTGAGCCCTTCGAGACGCGTCGCCGCCTCGGACGCGGCGACCTTGGCGTTTTCGGCGTCGGTCTCGTTGCGGGACACCGCCTTTTCAGCTTCGCCAATGCGGCGCTCGATGGCCTGGTGGCGGGCCGCCAGTGCAGCGGATTGTTCCGTGAGATCAGAGAGTTCTGCCTCTTGCCCGGCGAGAACGGATCGCGCGTCGGTGACTTCATCGCGGGCAAGGGCCAGGCGTTCGTCCTGCCCATCTTGTTGGGCCTGAAGCTCCACCCGTTCGGTGCGCAAACGCTCCACGGTTTCGGACGCGTCGGCGTTTAGCGTTTCCTCCCGTTCACGGTCTTTGTCGATTTGCGCGATACGGGCTGTGAGGGTTTCAACGGCGGCTTCGGCGCGGTCGGCTTCGGCGTGCAGCGAGTCGCGTTCGACCATGAGACGTTGGAGGATCGCGGCGGCGACTGCGTCTTCTTCGCGGAGCGGTGGGAGCGCCTCTTCCGCGGCTTCGCGGGCCGTCACGGCATCGCGTGCGGCGGCTTCGGCTTGGGCGGCTGTGGCCAGACCGTTCCGCAAAGCCTCTTCCGCGCGGAGGCGGGCTGCGTCGGCATCGCGCCAGCGCAGGAACAGGAATAGGCCTTCGGCGATGCGCAGCTCGGACCCGATTTCGCGGTAACGGGCCGCCTGTTTTGCCTGCCTTGCCAATGAGTTAAGCTGGCGAGGCGAGTTGTTCGAGCACGTCGTCGATACGGGCGAGATTGGTCTCGGCCGCTTTCAATTTCAGTTCTGCTTCATGGCGGCGCTGATAGAGGCCGGAGATGCCGGCGGCCTCTTCAAGCACGCGACGGCGCGCCTTGGGGCGGGCGTTGATCAGCTCGGCAATCTGGCCCTGACGGACGAGCGCGGGGCTGTGCGCGCCGGTGGAGGCATCGGCAAAAAGCATCGACACATCGCGGGCGCGGACGTCTTTTCCGTTGAGTTTATAAGCACTTCCGGCGTCCCGGGTGATGCGGCGGACGATGTCGATTTGGTCTTCATCGTTGAACCCTGCGGGGGCCAGACGGTCCTCGTTATCGATCTGCAGCGACACCTCGGCAAAGTTACGAGCAGGGCGCGTGGCGGCACCGCCGAAGATCACGTCTTCCATGCCTGCGCCGCGCATCGCAGTGGGGCGATTTTCGCCCATCACCCAGCGTAACGCCTCAAGAAGATTGGATTTTCCGCAGCCGTTGGGACCCACAACGCCCGTCAGACCATCGGCAATCACGAGGTCCGTGGGGTCGACGAAGGATTTGAATCCATTGAGCCTGAGCTTGGTAAACCGCACGGGATGCCTGCCTGTATTCTTCGATTCTTGGGTCGGGAGAGTTTCCGGATCGCTCTGCGGTGAGTCAACAGCGGCACGCTTCATCTCGCGTGTTTCGGCGGGTTATCCCCAAGATATGCGGGTCGTGGGCAAATATATGATAGCGTCGACCCAGTGGCCCAAGCCCGGTGGGAACTGTGACCATCTGGTCAGACATGCGTCCATCTGGTCACATTTTTCCGGAAAAAAGCGTCCATCTGGTCACAGTTTCAGTTGGGCGCTTCGTTTCCTGCGACCGCCTCGAGCAGGTCACCTGGCTGGCATTCGAGCACCTCGCAGATCTTCGCCAGGGTTTCGAACCGGATGCCCTTCACCTTGCCGCTTTTGAGAAGGCTCAGATTTTGTTCCGAAATGCCGATCTGTGCCGCAAGCTCCCGGCTTTTCATCTTGCGCAGGGCAAGCATGACATCGAGTCGGACCACGATTTCCACTAGATAAACCCACGATTGTCTTCGGCGATGCGTGCCGCTTCGCCCATGACCCAGCCGATGACCACGATCAACCCTCCGCCAAGAAAGAAGCCGATGTCACCCTGCGAGAAGGTGATGACGACGGTTTGCGGCCCGGTTTCATTCACCATGGTGAGCAAAAGCACGATCACAATGTTCGACAGCACCCCCGCCAGTCCGATGTAGATGAGGCCCTGGCCGCAATGTCGAATGCGGGTGGCGCAGCGATCGCTGATGGTTTCTCCGTCGAGATAGAGGCTGAACAGTCCGCGCATCTGCCACAGGACGTAGAATATGAGCAGGACGCTGACGGCCTGTATTGCGCGCACCAGGATGAGGGTCCAAACCGGCACGACGCTTGGAAGAACGTAGTCGGCAAATTCCCGCTGGAGGGCGGGTTCACCAGCCAGACCCGTCGCAATGGCATAGATAAAGAAGGCCGGCATGAGGATCAGACAGGCCGTGCAGATGAGCTTGAGAACCCGTGCAAGGCGTTGAATGCGACGGAACGTTCGTTCGTTCATTTTTCGACTCCAAACATCATAAGTTTCATGTTTTACATTAAAAACTCATTTTGAAAAGAGGAATCACTTCACATGTCGAAAACTGATCTTCGTGCGGCCCTTCTGGGGACCGTAATAGCAGCGCTTTGCCTGCCGGCTTCGGCGACGGAACCGGATCCGATCACGGCGGACCCTGCGGATTTCGTGGCTCGGCTTTCCATGCCTGACAGCGTGGACGTGGCGGAGGGCGGCGTTGTGGCGACCCTGTCGGCTGTGCTGCCTGATACGGGGCAGCGCTTTGTCGAACGCTACATTCTGCGACCTGCGCAGGAGCCGGGGCATTTCGTGTTCTCAACCACGGACCGTGTGCGCGTGGCGCGGCAGCAGGGATTGATCCGGCAATATATGGATGCGGGCATTGATGTGGACGGCAGCTTTTCAGTCACGCTGGATCCTTGTGTGACGGGCCTGGGCCAACCGCGCCGCGCGCGTGTCTCCATCGATTTGCAGGCAGATCAGGAGAGCGGTTTCATCAACGTCGTTGATGACATGCGTCTGCGGCGGTTGATCGGGCACTCTATCAGCGAGCTGCAACCCTGTTCATGAGAAAGGATGCGGTCCTGTCAGGTCACAGGGCCGCATCAATTCCGCGACACTCCGTTGAGATGCCCATTTGGTGCTGTTATATTACTGGTATCCGGCGCCGGGCGATTCAGGCGCATGAACCATGGAGGATAAGGTCCTGACCGGACTTACTCAGGCGGCACCAACGGCCGCACCCAGCGCACGCCATGCGCGCCCAGAGCCGACTTACTCCAGCGAGGAGCTGTTGAAGCGGATCCTGACCTCTCTTGATGAAGACAAGGCCGAAGACGTTGTGCAGATTGATCTGCGCGGCAAGTCGTCGATTGCCGACTACATGGTCGTGGCCTCTGGCCGCTCGACCCGGCAGGTTGCGGCGATTTCGGAAAAGCTTGTTGAGCGTTTGAAGGCCGAGTTTGGCCTGCTTGCGAAAATGGAAGGCAAGGATGCGGGCGATTGGGTCCTGATCGACACGGCGGACGTGATTGTCCACGTGTTCCGGCCCGAGGTGCGTGACTTCTACCAGCTGGAAAAGATGTGGCAGCCCCCGGCGGCCACCTGAGGCTTGGATGAAGGTTCATCTTTGCGTCGTCGGTCGCCTGAAAGGCGGGCCGGAAAAGGCGCTGATTGACGAATATCTGGACCGTTTCGACAAGACGGGGCGTGGCCTTGGGCTGACGCTTGGCCGTGTTGTGGAAGTGGAAGACCGCAAGGGCGGTGGCATGGCGGCGGAAGCGGAACTGTTGCGCAAGGCCCTGCCGTGTGAGGCCTTTTGGGTGATGGATGAGCGCGGGGACGTCATGACCTCGCCTGACTTCTCCAGGCGTCTGGGCGCGCAAAGGGATCGTGGGGCCGGGGATCTGGCGATTGTGATCGGTGGGGCCGATGGCACCGACCCGGGCTTTCGCGCGCAGGCCGGGCTGGCGATTTCGTTCGGTAAGATGGTGTGGCCCCATATGCTGGCCCGCGTGATGCTGTCCGAGCAGTTGTATCGAGCGGCGTCGATCCTGTCGGGCTCCCCTATCATCGCGTTTGAAGGACAGGAAAACTTGAGTTTTCCTATGGGATTTCTGCAGAAATCCGTGGCGCGCTTCACTGCATCAGGATGTCCTGACGGTGGCGGCGGAGCAGGAGCAGCCCGAAGAAAAGCGGGATAAGCGCCCAGAGCATCACCAAGGTGAAAGACACGTAGTCGGGCTGGTAGGTCGGGTAGACCCCTTGCCGGAACAGAGTGGTGGCGTGGATCCACGGTGTCCACCACAGCACGTCCTGCGCGTTTTGGGGTAGGTCTTCGACGATGAAGAACACCCCGGCGGCCACCAGCAACGGGCGCGAAAGGATGCCCCAGACCTGTGCCCATGCCGGAAACAGGCCCACAAGCGCGCAGTTGAGGGTGCCGTGGCCAAGGCCAAGTATCGCCATCATGAAGAGCGCGCCGAGGATCGGGACAAGGTCGAGCGTGGTGTTCGTTTCCGTCCACCAGATGATGCCGGCCATGGAGATGGCGACGACGCCGATCCCGGTGAGCGTGTTGAGGAAGAAGCGGGCCAGCACCGCGTCGATCCATGACACGGCGGGGTACATCAACAGCGGTTTGGAGAAGGTCAGCGCCAGACTGATATGCTGCTGCAGGTTATTGTAGAGGTAAAAGACCAGATAGCCCGAGGCGTAGAACAGCAGGAATGATGACCCGAGCGGTGGTACGCGGATCAGGAATTGCAGGGCGACGGAGATCACGATGACGGCGCCGATGGGCTCCAACACCGCCCAGACATAGCCACCGGGGGACCGGCCATAGCGCGTCGACATCTCGCGCAGCATGAGCGCAAGCGTTGCGCGCGTTGCACGGGTCAGCTTGCCCGTGGGCAGGGCAGCACGTTGCGGTTGGGCGTGGCTTGTCACGCGGTCCTCACATTTCGGGCGGGGCATTCATCGGGAATTAACGGGACTCAGTATCTATGGCTCTGGTCAACAAGTGATGAATGCACGCTGCAATCTGGGGGCAGAATGTCTGCAAGGCCGAAACCAACGCTGGTCGATGAGGATGGGGCAGCCGCCAGGATTGCAGCGGCGGCCAAGGCTGCGCGGGCCGTCGACCCGGCGCGGGTCATTCAGGTGCGCGCCACGGTTGGGCCCGCGAAAATGCGGTTCCGGCATTGGGGGCAGATATGCTCGTTCCTTCTGTTGGTCGTGGTGCCTTTCGCGTTGGCGGCTTTCTACCTGAACGAGCGGGCGACGCCGCAATATGCCTCGACCGTTGGGTTCACCGTGCGCTCGAACGAGATGACGATGCCGACGGATCTGCTGGGTGGGATCACGCAGCTTGCGGCGGGGCCTGCGAATGTGGATGGCGACATTCTGCATGAATTCATCGAAAGCCAGACCTTGGTGGAACGGTTGTTGGAGCGGCAGGACCTGCGCGCGCATTACGCGCAGACCCACGAGCGGGATCCGATTTTCGCGCTGGCGCCAGATTCCACAATTGAGGAGTTCGTCAGCTATTGGCAGCGGGTTGTCCGGCTGAGCTACGATCAGGCGACCGGGCTGATGGAGTTGCAGGTGCTGGCCTTCGATCCGCAGACGGCACACGGGATCACACAGGCGATTATCGAGGAAAGCCAGGCGCTTTTGAACGAGTTGAACGCGGTCGTGCGCACGGACTCGGTTCGCTATGCCGAGGATGATCTGGCGGTGACGACGCAACGCCTTGTCCGCGCGCGGGAGGATTTGGCGGCGTTCCGGTCACGCACGCAGATCGTGGACCCGGAGATTGATCTGGAAGGAAGGCTGGGGATTCTGACGAATTTCCAGCAGCAACTGGCCGAGGTGCTGGTGGAATACGACCTGCTGAACGCCAATACGAGCAACCCCAACGACACGCGCCTGCAACAGATGCGGCAGCGGATCGAAGCGATCCGGGCGCGGATTGCAGAGGAGCGGGGTACGTTCAATGTGGTGGGTGAGACCGGCCGGGACGAGGCGTATTCCGACCTGATGACGGAATATGAAGGTTTGGTCGTGGCGCGCGAATTGGCGGAGACGACCCATGGGCTTGCTGTTGCCGCGCTGGATCTGGCGCGGACCAATGCGGCCCGGCAAAGCCGGTATCTGGCCGTCTATATTGAGCCGAGCGTGCCGGACGGCCCCGAATATCCGCGCAATGCGATGATCCTGGCGCAGGCGGGGCTGTTCCTGCTGATCACGTGGTCAATCCTTGCGCTGATCGTCTATTCGATCCGGGACCGGCAATAAGGCGGCTTGCCCGATGATCCGGTTCGAGAACCTCACCAAGAGCTTCATGGTCAACGGCACGCGGCGCGTGGTGATCAACAACCTGAACCTGACGATCCCATCGGGGCAGTCGCTGGCCCTGCTCGGGCGGAACGGGGCGGGAAAATCGACGCTGATGCAGATCATCGCAGGCAATATGCGGCCCGATGCCGGGCGCGTGGTCAGCGATGGGTCGATCAGTTGGCCGGTGGGTTTCGCGGGCTCGTTCCATCCGCAACTGACGGGTGCGCAGAACACGCGGTTCATCGCACGCATCTACGGCGTCGATACGGACGAGTTGGCCGACTTCGTGCAGGACTTCGCGGAACTTGGCGCGCATTTCCGGATGCCGGTGCGCACCTATAGCCAGGGTATGCGGTCGCGCCTGACCTTTGGCCTTTCGATGGGGATCGCGTTCGACACCTATCTGGTCGATGAGGTGACGGGGGCGGGCGATGCCTCGTTCCGGCAAAAGAGCAAGGCGGTGTTTCGGGACCGGATGCAAAAGGCCGGGGCGATCATGGTCAACCACAACCTCACTGAGTTGCGGGAATATTGCGACCATGCCCTTGTGCTGGAAGAGGGGCGGTTGCGGTATTTCACCGACCTGGATGAAGCCATCGAGATTCACCAAACAACGTTGCTGCGCCGCCCTGACGAAGCTTAGTCCTTTGCCGTTTTCCAGTTGACGTGCAGCACCGCCGGGCTGGCCTAGGCGAGCGCCGGGCGCAACGCGGCACCCTCCGAAAACGTTAAGAACGACCCGAAAATTGAGCGGGATTTTCGCCCTTCCGCCCAGATTGTTCGCCATTCCGCCGCGATTATTCCACAGCCAAATCCCGGTCCGCGCCCATCTTCCCTGCTGAGCGATACGGGAATTTGAACGATGCCGCAGTTGGTATTCGAAAGTCGGTTTAGTGCCGGCCAAACCAGTTTGGATGTGGGGATCACGGACCTTATGGTCGTCGCGGGAGCGGCTGGCCCGATGTTGTACGCGACCTCGGGGCAGTTGGGTGGATTGACGGCCTACGACCTTGGCCAGCCCGGATCGGCCAGCCTTGCCGATTTTGCCTATTTCGATGCGGCCTGGTCCGATGGCGTGATGCGCGACCTTGCCTTGGTGGACAACAACGGCACGGTTTCACTGGCCGTCGCGGCCTCAGGCAGCCAACAGGTGCGCCTGTTTGAATTGGCCAGCAACGGGGATATCGGGCAAAGCAGCCTGTTGTCGGGCGTGAACGCGGCCAATGATCGGTCCATCGACCTGTCCCAATGGGGCGCGGACATGCTGTTTATGGCGCCAGAGAGCTCAGGTGAAATTCAGGGCTACGCCATGGCCGCGAACGGGACCCTGACCCAGCAGATCACCGTAACAGACACCGCGCAGACCTATGTGAGCGACGCCATCGGTATCAACACGTTCGAGGTGAACGGCGTGGAGTTCATGGCGAGCGTGAGCCAGGCGGACAGCGGCGTGTCCGTGTTCTACATCGACCCCACGAACAAGTTGTTCAACACCGCAAATATGGGTGTGAACGAGGGGCTCGGCATCATGACCCCGACCGATAGTGCGCTGGTCAGCATCGGGGACAAGGTGTTCATCATCGTGGCCTCGGCACCCAATGACGGGCAGGGCCAATCGGGCGCGCTGACGGTTCTGGAGATTGGCGAAGATGGCTCCATCCGGGATGTCGAGCACCTTAACGATACCGCAGATACGCGGTTCGGGCAGGTGCAGACGCTGGATGTGGTGGAGCACAACGGGCAGGTCTATGTGCTGGCGGGTGGCGGTGATGATGGCCTGACGCTGTTTGCGATGTTGCCAAGCGGTCGGTTGCAATTGCTCGATATCATGACGTCGGCGGAGACCACGGGGTTCGACAATGTCGCGGCCACCGCGACGATGATGGATGGCGATACGATGCGCATCTTTGCCGCGACTGAGGCACAGGGCGGTTATGCGGAGGTGACGCTGGATCTATCGGATCAGGGCACAACGCAAGTTGCGAGCCATCAGGGGGCCACGCTTTCCGGCGGTGGTCTGGATGACATCCTGATTGGCGGCGCGGGTGCAGACCTGTTGCAGGGCTTTGCCGGGGATGACCTGATCGAGGATGGGCATGGCGCGGACACGCTGATCGGCGGCGACGGGGCGGATACCTACATCTTGCGGGCCGATGGCCTGGCCGACCGGATCGAGGATTTCCAACCCGGACAGGATCGGTTGGACCTGAGCGATTGGCCGATGTTCTACGACCCTGGCCAAATCGGATACACGGCCACGGCCACTGGGGCCATTCTGACCTGGCGGTCAGAGACGCTGGAGATCGTGACGCGCAATGCGCAGATGCTGGGCGTGGCGGAGGTGCAGGCGGCGATCCTGGCAACGGCCAGCCGCGCACCGGATTTTGACGCGATCTTTGGCAATTCCGGAGCGCAGGACGTGCAGGGGACTTCGCTGGACGATGTGTTTGTGACGGGCGCGGGGAATGACACGATCACGGCTGGTTTGGGGGATGATTTCGTGGATGGCGGCGCCGATGCGGACAGCATTGCCGGTGGCTTTGGGGATGACACCCTTTTGGGTGGGGATGGTGCCGACCAGATGGACGGCGGGATCAACAACGACACGCTGAACGGTGGCGCGGGCAACGACACGCTTTACGGCATGGCCGGGGTCGACACGTTGGTGGGTGGCGACGGTGATGACCTTATCTTCGGGGGCGATGACCCGGATATTCTGCTGGGGTTGAGCGGGGCCGATACGCTGGACGGTGGTGAGGGCGATGACCTTTACTATGTGGGCGCCGGGCATTTGCTGACCGACACTGGCACGCAGGGGTTTGATGTGGCGATCATTCTGGACGGCGCGGGCGACACGATTTCGCTGAGCGGATGGTCCGGGGTGGAGCGTGTTGAGGGCAATGTCGGCCATGACGTGATTGACGGTAGTGCGCTGAGCGACGCCATCTTCATCTGGGCCAATGCGGGCAATGACACGGTGCGTGGGGGTGCGGGGAATGACACGCTTCTGGGTGGCGATGGGGCCGACAGCATCTCAGGCGGGTCCGGGCAGGACACGATCCTGGGCTGGACGGGACATGACACGGTTGATGCCGGGGCGGGAGATGATCTGATTTACGTCTTCGACGATGGGGACTTGGTGTATGGCGGCGCGGGCTACGACGAGGTTGTCATTCGGAATGCAGCCGGCGTTGATCTGAGCATCGGCGCTTGGAGTGGCGTTGAATGGGTCATGGGGTTCACTGGCAACGATACGCTCAACGCCATCGGATATGGTGAGGATATCGTTCTTGTGGGCGGCAACGGCGCGGATGTGATCTCGGCCGGGCAGGGCAACGACACCATCTACGCTGATGCGGGCAACGACTATCTGTATGGCAGCGCCGGTGACGATGCGTTGATCGGGTCCGGGGGCAATGACACCCTGGAAGGCGGCCAGGGCAAGGACTACCTCGCCGGAGGCGCGGGCGCAGATGTGTTCATCTTCGATGACGGGTTCGGAGAGGACGTGATCGCCGGGTACGAGGATGGTCTGGACCGGCTGGATGTCAGCGGTCTGAGCGGTGTTTCGGGCTTTGCGGATCTGACGATTTGGAGTGCGGGTGGGCATACCTTTGTGCATGCCGATGGCGATCCACAGAATTTCGTGACGCTGGCAGATTATACGGCGGGCCTTGGAGCCAGCGACTTCATCTTTTGAGGGTTTGGCTCATGCCGCATAGCCGAAATGGCGCGCATAGTCTGATCGTTTGAGGGCGGATTGCAGGCGCGCGGCCTCTTGCGTGGCGAAGGCTGCGGAAATGGCGTTGGAGAATGGCTTTCGCCCGCTTTCGTTCGCAACCGGCAGACGCGGTGTTTGACCGAGTGCCCAGTCACAAAAGACGGGGAAGGCGGTGTCGAGTTCCTCATACCGGATGATCCCGAATTGCGCGTTCCCGTCCGTGGTGTGCCATAGGGGCGTGTCGCAGTGGAATTGCGCCAGATCGAGGCCAAGGCCCATGCGGTAATGCTGGTTGAACCAGTCCGCAGGCCGCAGCGCGGACAGCAACAATTGGCGCTGTTGGTGCGGCCAATCCCGGGCCCGGGCCATTTTGTGCGGATCGCCGGAGCGGCTGGCCTCAAGACAGTCTTCGACGGACGCGAAGTCCGACAGATGCTGTTCCAGTTGGCCGAGAAAGCGGGTGAGGCCAAGGCGGACGCGCGCATCGCGGCTGGCGCTGGCATGATCGGGTGCCAGGTCGCACAGCAGGTCGGCGTAGCCGCTGATGTCTTGTAGGACGCTGGACCGGAACCAGGTGAACGGATCACGCGTCAGGGACAGAACCACCAGACGGCGCGGATCCGTGCCGGCCCGGATGCGGTTGATGGCGCGTGTGATGGCCGCGTTTTCGGCCATCTGCCCCATCTGATGACTGAAGAAATAGTCGGTGTTGGCGGGGTTCAGCGCTACGCGCAGGACCTTGCGCAAGGCGTCTTCGCCCAGGAAGTGGCAATGGGCGGCTTCGACCTGCCTGAGGGAGCCAAGCGCCTTGGTGATGGCGGTGCTGGCCACCTTGCCCATCTGAAAGACAACGCCGTAGATCTCAGTCACAGGGCGGCCCCTTGGCTGAGCGGTGCGGGGCTGCCGGGGGTGAGAGGCTGCAAATGGCCCTCGGCAACCAGCCAGTCGTGAAAGCCATTTTCCACGTCAAACGGATCGCTGAATGCAGCACGCAGGTCAGCGCGATCGCGGTAGAGTTGGCGCACCGCGTCCGGGATGCGGCGCCCATTGCTGAACGTGCCGTAGTGCCAGTAGCGCGCCGGTATTTCCGCTGCGCTCGCCTTGGCGACGGCGCGTTTGTACCAGGCCCAAACCTCCAGCACCTCAGGATTGTCATGGGCGTAGCGGCGGGTCATCTGATCGCCGACGGGGCCAAGTTTGGTGAAATGGAAAAACCGCAAGGGTGCGGCGTTCACGGTGATGTCGCCGGCTGCGGTAAAGGCGAGGCGGCGTTGCGACAGGTTCCAGCTGGCGACATTGCAGCCCGGGTCCCGCAGGACGTGGACATCGTCAAAGAAGCTGGGGACAAGGTCGCACCATTTCTGGTCGGTAAAGAGCCCCTTAGGCAGATTGTCCTGGCACCAATCCAGCAGGCGGTCGCCCCACCATTTGGCAAAGCGCCGCCCCTCGCCATCCGGCGTGTTGGCGACGCCGACAAAGCCAAGGTTATAGGCCCCCCATTTCAGAGAGGCGATTTCGTTGTCGCCGATTGCGACGGTGTTGGTGCGCGGCTCCGGATGGAGCTGGTGGGGGTCAGCAGGATGTCGGCGTCCATCCAGCGCGGTCACAAGGGAGGAGAGATCATCGAAGATCGCGATGTCGGGATCGAAGAAAAAGACCTTCTCGGCGTCGGGTTTGTCGAGCAGATGCGCCAGCGCACGGCCTTTCACGGCGGTGCAGGCCTCAACGATATTGTGGCAGAACATCCAGCTGGCAAAGCGCGTGCCGATTTCAGCCGACAAGAGATCTTCGGCGGTGAGGATGGTGTCGAAGTCAGACAGCAGATCCTGCTGCGATGTGCCGTCCGGCGGCAAATCCGTGACAACGGCACAAAGGTGCCAGGTTGGATGCACCTGCCGCAGGCTTTGGGCGAGGACACGGGCCCGGTCGAGGTAGGAATAGGTGAAGGAAGAAAAGGCGTAGATGGTCATGAAACGGCCCGTACTTTCCGGCTTTGTGCGGATTTCTTTGTTGCCCCGTTCTTTGGGAGCTTGGGAAGCGTTGTTGGCTTTGAAGGTGCATCGAGCACCGAGAAGCTGAGAGTGCTGGGAGCGGCCAAGAGCGCAGGCTGCTTTTTGCGGCGTTGGCGGGTTGCCTTGGCCAAAGCCTTGCGTTCGAGAAAGGTGTCGAGGTCGGCCGCGTCGGTCAGGATGTGGCCGCGTCCGGTTTCACGCACCAAAGCGGCGACATTCCCGCTTTCGGGATGTGTGATGACATGGGCGCCGGCCTGCATGGCTTCGACAGTGGCGAAGGAATAGGTTTCGACAAATTGCGCCCAGTGCAGGACGAAATCGACATTCTCGCGTTGCAGGGCGTCGATCATGGCGGTGGGTGTTTCGGCGGTGACATCAACGGGGATCGTCTGCACGCCGGGTTCAATATGTTTCGCCGAGCCGAAGTAGAGAAAGCGCACATCGTTCCGCCCAAGGTTGCGCCGGGCGATGTCGCGGAAGGTGGCGTACCCCTTGTGACGTTTGGGCGCGCCGATGAATGCGATGGTCGTTGGCCCGGATTTCGCGGGTGCGGTGAAGGGGCCTTCGCTGAGATGGGCGTGGGGCGCAATTTCGAACCGTTCGAACGGCAAATCGCCCTTGGCGAACACGATGTCGGCCGCCGCCTTGGAGGGGGCTATGGCCACTGTCGGGATCAATTGCAGCAGGGCCTTCAGGCGGCTGAGATGTTCATGCCGTTCGTCCCCGAACAGGCACATGCGGCACGCGGTGGAGCCCGGATCAGGGGCGCCGCATTGGCGCACCAGGTTGCTTTGCAGGGCGTAGCTCGGGCACAGGAAAAACTGATCATGCAGCCAGGCGTTCAGGCGCGTGACCCCGGCGCTTTTGCTAAGCGCTGCGACGTCTTCGGGGGAATGGCCCAATAGCGCGTGCAGGACGATGTCGATCTTGCGGCTGTCGCGAAAGCGGCGGGCCACGTCGAGCAGGCTGTCGATGTGAAGGGGACCGATGCGGTTACCGGCGATCGTGGCGTAAAGGATCGGGCTTTCACCCAAGGGTGCCAGGCGCGGGCGCGGGCGTGCGGGGTGCAGCGCGATGTAGCCAATACCCCGCTCCGTAGCCTGTTGCATTTCCTTGCCGACGCAAAGCTGGATACCGCCGCAGAATCTTCAGGAAATCGTCGTGGGTGAAGGCAAAAACGAGCCGCTCTGATGTCGCCTCCACCGCTGCGAGAAGCTGTTGCGCGCCCAGTTCGCGTTGCAACGGCACTTGTTCGGGATGGGCGAAGAGCCAATCGGTTTCAACGCTTTCCAGTGTCGGCGAAGCCGCCAGAATACGGGCGACATCATCGGCACGGTCCTGAGCCAGCCGCCCTTCGTTGCGGCCTGCGCGGATGTAGTGGAGGAAGGGCGGAATATTGGCATCCGCGATGTCGGGATAGTGGCTGAGATAGGCGCGGGTCGAGAAGGTCGCCGTGGGGTCCAGCCCCTGTTCCCAGCCGATCTGGAGGTAGTGGCGCGCGGCGCTGACCGGGTCATCGAAGGTCCGACCGCTGGTTGCCGTATAGAAGGCCAGGTCGATTTCATCCGCGATCTCTTTGGCGTCGCGATCGAGTTGTTGGGCCGAATTGATGGCGGCGGTTGCGCGGGCCTGTCGGCTGAGATGTGAGACCGTGGATGGCGGCACTTCGCGCCCTTCGTCGCGGCCGAAGGTGACGTAGTGGAGTAGCGGGTTCATCCCGGCATCAGCAACATCGAGGTGCATGTCGAGATAGCCGTTGGTCGAGAAGTCAGGATGAGGATCGAGGCCGTCTTGCCAGCCGGTGCGCAGGTAGTGCGCCAATGGGATCGGACAGCAGATCATCGACGGAGAATTGAGCCAGGTAGAAGTCGGGGTCGAAATCGGGGCGCATCCGTTCCAATTCGCCAGCCATGTCTGGAGGATCGGTGGATGACACGGTTCAAGAAACCGCGGCCGAGGGCGACCAACGTCTGCATGCTCGAATGTCCTTCGTCTGGAGGGTTGAGGAGCCTAACGGCCCCCGGCACCCATGCGTGCTGCGCGGGTTCCCCCCGCGACCTTCAGACGAAGTTAAAATCGGATTCGGTCAAAACTCCGTTAAAGTTGGCCAAAGTTATTAGGTCTCCACCGCCGGACACGAGGTTGATGTAGGTGTGGGAGCTGTCGGAGGTGATTGAAAGGTCATTGATCGACGCCGTGCCGCTGACCTCAGACAGGTTCATAACGTCGCTGCCTTGCGCGAAATCGGCGATCACGTCTTCGCCCCAACCGTCGTCGAACTTGAACTCGTCCGCGCCCGCCCCGCCAAGGAGGAAGTCCTTTCCCTGCCCGCCCTGAAGCGTGTCATTACCCGCGTCACCGATCAGGGCATCGTCGCCCGCGCCGCCGAAAACGTCATCATCATCGCCGTCGGCATAGACGGTGTCATTGCCGTTGCCGCCGATGATCCGGTCATCCCCGGCTCCGCCGGTGATGACAAAGCCTGCGCCAGCCCCGGTGGCATCAATTGTATCGTTGCCGATGAACCCTTCGATCCGCTCAACACCCGACCACGCGCCAACGGCGATGTTCACTCCGCCCGCGGTATTCAGGATTGCGGTGTCATATCCGTCGCCCCCGTCAGCCACGACATCGCCGCTTTCGCCGATGAAGAACTGGTCGTGGCCATCGCCGCCGTTGAAGGTGTCGTTGCCGGTTCCACCTTGCAGGGTGTCAGCGCCTGCGCCGCCGCTCAAGATGTCGTTTCCGGTGCCACCAAGGAGGATGTCGTCGCCCGCGCCGCCGGTGATCTGATCGTTCCCGGCCCCGCCCCAAATCAGCCGCGTGTCATTGGCCCCGGTCGCGTCGATCGTGTCGTTTCCGGTGAACCCTTCGACCCGCTCGACCGAGGCCCAACCGCCGATGGAAAGCGAGACGCCCGATGCGTTGTTGACGGTGGCCACGTCATAGCCCGATCCGCCGTCGGAGATACTGTCACCGCCGCCGTCGATGTAGAAGACGTCGAGCCCGGCCCCGCCTGACATGGTGTCGTTGCCAGCTTCGCCGAGGATCGTGTCGTTGCCAGCCCCCCGGACAGAATGTCATTTCCGGTGCCCCCCAACAGGATGTCATTGCCATTGCCGCCGGTGATCACGTCGTTGCCGTTATGGCCCCAGATGAGGATTTGATCCTGTTGGCCGGTGGCATTGATCGTATCATTTCCGGTGAAGCCTTCGACCCGTTCCACACCGGACCAGCCGGACATTTGCAGGTTCTGGCCGGTGGCGACCACGATCTGCGCAAGGTCATAGCCATTGGCACCAGAGTCGGTCACGACGTCGCCGGTAGTGACGTAGTAGGTATCATCCTCGGCCCCGCCATCCATGCTGTCATTGCCGTCTTCGCCGATCAGGATGTCGGTGCTGAGCCCGCCCAGAAGCACGTCTGCACCCGTGCCACCGACAAGGGTGTCGGCCCCGGCCCCCCTTCGAGCGTATCGTTGCCCGCATTGCCGTTGAGCAGGTCACGGTCAGCGCCACCATCCAGAAAATCACCGCCTTCGCCGCCCATCAGCGTGTCATTTCCGGCGGCGCCGTTCAGGGTGTCGGCCCCGTCATTGCCTATGATCTGGTTTGCGACGCCATTGCCATCAACAGAGTCGTTTCCGGTGCCAGCGGTATAATTCTCGATCACCGTGCCCCGTGCGATCCACATGTTATCATTGTGGCCCGCGCCGTAGGGGTTGAGGATGGTTGAGAGGGTCTCGGCCTCTAGCGAGACAAACTGGTCGGATGTGTCGAAGGAAAAATCGATCAGGTCGGTTCCACCGACATCGGTGATCGTAAAGGCGATGGCCGAATTGTCGAACATGCCGCCGGGATTTGTCCCGGTCTCCAGATAGTCGAACAGGGCGGCAAGGTAGCTGCCGTTGGTGTTGAGGTCAGACCCGGCAAAGGCGTTGCCCAAGGTGTGGCCCGCGCCGAAGATCGTGTTGCCGGCCGTTGGGCTGCTTGCGGTATCAGCGGCTCCGTAGAGGTTTTCCAACGCGATGATATCGACAAGCATGGGCGAGATAACGGCGGCGTTGGTGGAGCCGGTGAACGGATTCTCGTTCTGGTCAAAGTAGGACATGACCGAGGCCAGCCAGCTGTCGTTAAGGAAGGTGTTGGTGTTGCTGGCACCGACATTGTTCAGGCCATAGCTGGCCGAGCCGTTATAATTGCCTTGGTGGCCAAGGCCGAGGGCGTGCCCGATTTCATGGATATAGGTCTGGAAACCGTAATCGTTGATGTCGTCCTGACCCGTCGCGATCCAGCTTTTGTGAATGTTGATGAAGGCCGAGGTGGTGACGGTCGGGTTGTTCCAGGCGGAGTTGTAGGTCGCATAGGCGCCGGTTTGTTCATCATCGAACGTGATGTCCGCGCCTGAGGAGACAACGTCGAACGTCACGTCGATCACCATCTCGAAGCTTTGCAGCGCCCAGAGGGCAAGTTTTTGCCCGGCGGCATTCAGCGCGTCGATGTCCACCGTGATGATTTTGCTGGAACCGGTGTTGAAGGAATGGCCAACACCGCCACGATCCTGCCAGAAGCCGTCGGTCAGATAATTGGCGAGCGTGTCATGGCTGACGATGGATTTGGACGGGTTCAGGACATCGGTGGTCAACCGATAACCGCCGGTCATCCATTCGCTGTTGCTGGAAGAGCTGATGAACGCACCCACATCGATGAAATAGGTCCCGGTCTCCTGCGCCTGGAAGTTCAGCAAGGCATTGTAGTCGGTCCCGCCATCATCGTTGATTGCGATCACCGTGCCCTCGTCATCGCGCAGGCGAAGAAAGCTGTCGTCCAGCGGATCGCCGGTGCGCCCCGTGACCGAGAAGGAGTAGTGTTGGCCCGCGGTCAGGTCGATGGCGACCCAGTCGCGGTCGCCCGCAAAGGAAATGGTGCCGTCAAACGTATCGTTGGTGCCCATGAAATAGGCCGTCGCCGGGCCATTGGCGGCATCAATATTGGCCTTCTCGACGCCTGAGCCATCGTTTTGCGAGAAAAGGAAAGGGCCGTCATATCCGGACGGAATGGCAGTGAAAGGCAGCGGCGCCACGCCAAGGGCTATGTCATCAGCCAGAAGTTCGGCGTAGGTGCATTCCTTGTCTTGCGGGCGGAATGCGGCGCAGATCGTACACATGTGAAGCCGGCCTTTCCATATCGTTGCTGAGGCGTGTTGGCCCATGAAGCGGGCCGCGGCGTCGGAAAGCGGGCGAAAATTGGGGCAAGACTTTGTCTCTTGTCTCAAAGGCTGATAGCCATCGAAACGAAGCAGTAAGAAAAGGCTAAGGCAGCATGGCAGACACGCCGAAACCGGTGGTTTTGTGTATCCTGGACGGGTGGGGGATTGGTCAGACCGAGGCTGACAACGCGCCGTTGCTGGCGCGGACCCCGACGATGGATCGGTTGATGGACACGTGCCCGAATGCCACGCTGCTGACCCATGGGCGCGATGTGGGCCTGCCAGACGGCCAGATGGGCAATTCCGAGGTCGGACACACGAATATCGGGGCTGGTCGGGTCGTGAAGATGGACCTCGTTGAGATCAACGATGCGATTGCGGAGGGGATCGTTTGCCTGCGCGCCCTGCGCTGGTGGAGTTCATCGAGACGCTGAAGCAGAGCGGCGGCACGGCACATCTGATGGGGCTGGTCAGCGATGGTGGCGTGCATTCGCAACTGACGCATCTGGAGACGGCGGTGAAGGTGATCGCGGGTGCGGGCGTGCCGGTGGTGATCCATGCGATCACAGATGGGCGTGATGTGGCGCCGAAAAGTGCTGCGGATTTTGTGGAAGGGCTGATGGCGCGGCTGCCGGATGGCGCGCGGATTGGCACGGTTCTGGGACGCTACTTCGCAATGGACCGCGACAATCGGTGGGACCGAGTGCAAAAGGCCTACGGCGCGATGGTTCTGGGCGGGGGTGACGCTTTCGGCGACCCACTAGACGCGGTGCGCGCGGCCTATGACGCAGACAAGACCGACGAGTTCATCCCGCCGAGTGTGATCGGTGACTATGCTGGAATGCAGGATGGCGATGGCATCTTCATGCTGAACTACCGGGCGGACCGGGCGCGGGAGATCCTCGCGGCGATTGGCGATCCGGATTTCGATGCGTTTGATGTGTTCGGTCGGCCCGAGCTGGCGGCGCGGCTGGGGATGGTCGACTATTCCAAGGCGCATGACGAATACATGACGACCGTGTTCCCGAAGCAGGAGATCGTGAACACTCTGGGCGAATGGGTCGCGAAGAAGGGATTGCGGCAGTTCCGGCTGGCGGAGACCGAGAAGTATCCGCACGTGACGTTCTTCCTGAACGGCGGGGTCGAAGTGCCGGAGGAGGGTGAGGATCGGTCGATGCCGAAATCCCCCGATGTGGCGACGTACGACCTGCAGCCTGAGATGAGCGCGGGCGAGGTGACGGCGCAGTTCGTGGGCGCGATCCGCGCGGGCTACGATCTGATTGTGGTGAACTACGCCAACCCGGACATGGTCGGGCATACGGGCGATTTGCAGGCGGCGATTGCGGCCTGTGAGGCTGTGGATGAAGGCCTCGGGCAAGCGGTTGCGGCGCTGGAAGAAGTTGGGGGTGCCATGATCGTCTGCGCCGATCACGGTAATTGCGAAACGATGGTGGATCCGGAGACAGGCGGGCCGCACACGGCCCATACGACGAATTTGGTTCCTGTGGTAATGTTTGGTGGGCCCAAAGGCGCGTCCTTGCGGGACGGGCGGCTGGCTGATCTGGCGCCATCGCTGTTGCAGCTGATGGGTCTTGAGCCGCCTGCGGAGATGACCGGGGAAAGCCTGATCGGATGATGTTGCGCGCAGCCCTTCTTGGCCTTGCTGGCCTCCTTGCCGCTGCGCCGGTTGGGGCGCAGACGGACCCGTCGATGACGGCGCGGGAAGCCACGCGGATGTTGGAGGATGCGGCCAGTGCGCTTCGGGAAGCTGACGGTGCACGTGACCGGGTCGAGGCCCTGACGGAGACGGTGCGCGCCTATGAGCACGGATTGGATGCATTGCGCGCCGGTATCCGCGAAGCCGCCCTGCGCGAGCAGACCATCGTTCTGGTGTTCGAGGCGGAGCGCGAACGATCTCGCGCAATTGCTCGGCGTGCTGCAACGGATCGAGGAGGCCCTGCGCCTGCGACGCTGCTGCATCCGGAAGGCCCGCTTGGCACCGCACGGCTTGGCATGATCGTCGCTGACCTGACACCTGCCGTGGCCCGCGAGGCCGTCGCCCTTCGGGAGCAGTTGGAGGAGTTGGCCGTGTTGCGGGCCTTGCAGGACGGCGCAATTGCTGAATTGGAGCGCGCCGTGCAAGGCGTGCAGGAGGCGCGCACTGCGCTGAGCCAGGCGATTGCCGACCGGGTGGATCTGCCCGAACGGTTCGATCTGGACGGCGCAGCCATGGCGCAATTGGCGGGTAGCATCGACAGCCTGTCGAGTTTCGCGTCGCTGCTTGGCGAAAGCACGGCAGAGACCACGGCTGATCTGCCGGATTTCGAAAGCGCGCGGGGGAATTGCCATTCCCCGTGCTTGGCGCCTTGTTGCGTCGCTTCGATGAGGCGGATGCTGCAGGCATCGCCCGGCCCGGGGTTTTATACGCCGTGGAGCCGCGCGCGTTGCTGACGGCACCTTGGCCAGCCTCGATCCGCTATGCCGGGCCGCTGCTGGATTACGGAAATGTCATTATTCTCGAGCCCGACGCGGATTATCTTCTAATTCTGGCGGGTGCGGGTGATTTGTTCGTGACCGCAGGTGAATTGGTGCCCGGAGGCGCGCCATTGGGCTTAATGCCGGGTCAGACCGGTGAGGATGAGACGGATTTGATCGTTTCCGACGCGCAAGGCGGTGGCGCCGGGCTGACGGAAACGCTTTATATGGAACTGAGACAGGGCGGGAGCCCGGTGAATCCGCTGGACTGGTTCGCCGCAAACTGAGGCTCCGGCTGTGACAGATGTTGAGGAAGGACGACGCGCGATGAAGAAGCTGATGATGGCCGCCGTAGGCGGAATTGCAGGTGGTGTGCTGGTCAGCACCCAGATTGCCGGACCGCTGCTGGCGCAGGAAGCGGCCAACAACACCTCGGTCTACGAGCAGCTTGGACCTGTTCGGCGACATCTTCGAGCGCATCCGCGAGAACTACGTGGAGGAGGTCGATGAGGCCGAGCTGATTGAGGCGGCAATCAACGGCATGCTGATCTCGCTCGATCCGCATTCGAGCTACATCTCGGCCAGCGACTTTGAGGATATGCAGGTGCAAACCCGCGGTGAATTCGGTGGGCTTGGCATTGAAGTAACGCAGGAAGACGGTTTTGTGCGCGTCATCACGCCGATGGACGGCACGCCAGCCATGGAGGCCGGTGTCGAGGCGGGTGATTACATCACGCATGTCGACAGCGAAGCGCTTTTGGGTCTGACCCTGGAAGAAGCGGTTGATCTGATGCGCGGGCCGGTGGGCAGTGACATCATCATTACGGTGGTGCGTGAGGGTGCGGACGAGCCGTTCGACATCACCATCACCCGGGATCGCATTCAGTTGACGGCCGTGCGTGCGCGGCTTGAAGGCAATACTGCCGTGCTGCGCGTTTCGACCTTCAGCGACCAGACCTTCCCGAACCTGCGCGATGGGTTGGAGGGGCTGATCGAAGAGGTCGGCGGCCTGGAAAACATGAACGGCGTTGTTCTGGATCTGCGCAACAATCCCGGCGGTTTGCTAAGCCAGGCGATCCGCGTGTCGGATGCGTTCCTGGAGCAGGGTGAGATCGTCTCCACCCGCGGGCGCGAGCCACAGGATGGTGAACGCTATAACGCGACGCCGGGCGACATGATCAACGGCTTGCCGATGGTGGTGCTGATCAACGGTGGCTCGGCCTCGGCCTCGGAAATCGTGGCGGGTGCGCTGCAGGATCACCGCCGCGCGGTGGTTGTGGGCACGCAAAGCTTCGGCAAAGGCTCGGTCCAGTCAGTGATGCCGCTGGCAGGAGATGGCGCGATGCGGTTGACCACATCGCTTTACTACACGCCGTCGGGCCGCTCGATTCAGGCCCTTGGCGTGGCGCCTGATATCATCGTCGAGCAGCGTGATCCGGTCGAGGTGGACGAGGACGAAGATCGCCCGGACCGCAGCGAAGCCGGTCTGCGCGGGGCAATCGAGAACTCCTCGCTGACCGAGGACGAATTGAACCTGCTGGAAGAAGAGCGTGCAGCAGCGGAAGCTGCGGCGACACTCCGGAATGACGATTATCAGCTGGCCTATGCCATCGACATTCTGACCGGCCTGAACGCTCTGGGGCCGAATTGACCCCGGAGGAGGCCGCAAAGCTACCGTATCGCCCTTGCGTGGGGGTCGTTCTGACCAATGCGCAGGGGCTTATTTTGCGGGACAGCGGGCAGATATGGAAACGCCCGCCTGGCAGATGCCGCAAGGCGGCGTGGATGATGGCGAGACACCGCTGGAGGCCGCATATCGTGAGTTGGAAGAAGAGACCGGCGTTGGGCGCGGCCATGTGACATTCGCTGCGCGAAACGGCGGATTGGCTCTACTACGACCTGCCGCTGGACGTGATCCCGAACCGTTGGAATGGACGGTTCCGTGGACAAAAACAGATGTGGGCGCAGTTCCGGTTGGAGGCGCCCGATAGTGTGATCGACCTGACCCATAAGGATATCGAATTCAGCGCATGGCGCTGGATGTCTGCGCCAGAGATCCTGAGGGCGATTGTTCCCTTCAAACGTGATATCTATGCGGTGGTTTTTGAGGAATTTGGCCTATGATGCGGATGTTTGCCGTTGGCTTGGCTTTGTTTGTGCCGGCTCCAACCTGGGCGCTGAGTTGTGTTGGTGAATCCAGCATCGCGTCGAACTACACCTTTGCCGCCGAGTCCGAGTCCGACTTCATAATTGCGATTGGGCGGCTGGCGAATACCGGGCCGCGCCAGACCATTGATGATCAGGGCAGCTACCGTCAGATGACCCGGTTCGAGGGGGAGGTCCTGATCGGAGAGGCTTTTGCGCCGGGCTGGAGCGCCGATGTCGAGGTGTTCGGCTGGTGCTATGGCGGGGGCTGCGGCACCCATCCCGTGGACCGCGAAGGGCTTTTCTTTTTCGAACGGGTCGATGGCAGGCTTGAATATGTCGCTGGCGGATGCGGCGGGATGGTTCATCTTGACCCGACCCGTGCAGATATGGACGCTGTCATTCAATGCTATCTTGGCCAGTGCAATTGACCGGCACCAGCGGAGCGGGAGGCGTTTTGATGTTTGGACGGATCCTTTCTGCGGCGGCTTTGGCCACCTTTTCGGCAACGCCTGCCCTGGCCTTGTCCTGCGCCTATCCGACGGTTGCGGGCGCCTATTTGAATGCTGCCGATAGCCCCGCGGATTACGTGATTGGTGTGGGGCGGCTCAGCTTCACCGGGCCAAGCGACCCGCCCCACGGGCCGACGATGCAGGGGGGCGATCCCAACCAGATGATCGGCTTTACCCAGCCCGCCCAATTCGATGGTGAACTTTTCACGGGTGCGGATTTCGACAGCCCGCGCGTGTTGCCCGTCACCATCGCGGTTGGCTGCATTTCGGCGTGGTGTGGATCAGCGGTGCCGGTTGACTATGGTCTGTTTTTCTTCCGCGTTGCGGGCGGGACCTACATCCTGGATGAGGGTGCTTGCCCGGCAAATACCTTCCCTGACGCGCATCCGGGTATGTTGCTGGAAGTGGTCGACTGCCATTCGGGGAGCTGCCCGGGCAATTGGTGATCCCTTACCCGCCGCGGGCCTGACCCTGTTTGCCGCCGGCGCGGGGTGGGCGTTTTTCTGACGCCCCTCCCCATCTTTGTTCCAAAAATATGCATCTTTTGGAGGTGCACCCGCCGCGGGTGCTGCGGCGCGGTCAGAGAACCTGCATCAACCCTTCGCGCACCAGCCGTTTCGCCAGGACCAGCTTGCCGGCATCATCCAACTCGCCGCCCATATCGCCGAGGCGGAATTCGGGTGTGGTCAGGCAGAACTCCATCGCGGAAGCTGCGAAGTCGGGCATGACGATCTCGGCGCCCTGGCAGGACAGGCGCACCTGCTCGTCCTCAGTCTCCATGTGGAGGGCGTAGACCAGATGCGGGCGGCCACCGACGCGGCTGTCGACGGTGAGGGTGTCGAGCGCGGCCAGTTGTGCCATTTGCCCTTCAACCCGAGGCACGCGGCCGGTCAGAAAATCCTCGCGGAAACCGGCCAGAAGTTTGCCCGCCGGCGCATCGGCGACAAGGTCCATGAGCTCTTTGAAGGTGTCGTCATAGGCACCCAGATCTGCGCCATGGTTTGCAAACCCGGGCGAAAGCGCGCGGCGCATCGCGGGTTCGCGATGGGCCTTTGCGATCACGGCCTCGGCCAGCACATCGGCCCAGGTGCGGAACATCAGGCCGGTGGTGATATGAAGAGAGGTTTCATCCGTGGCGACGGCATCGTGCGCCACACCGCGCGGCACGTAGAGCGTATCGCCGGGTTCCAGCACAAAGCGCTGAACCTCTTCCCCGACGTCCATGCCGCGCTCAAAGCCCTGATCGTTCAGCGGCAGTTCGACCGGCGTGCCGTAGATGCGCCATTCCTTGGAGCCTGCGATTTGCAGGACCAGCACATCGTGGCTGTCGTAATGCGGGTTGAAGCCCTGATTGCCCGGAGGGGTCATGTAGATGTTCGTTTGAACGCGGGCCGACATCACCTGTCTCCATCGCACGGCAATAGCGGGCGAGTTGCGGCAGGCGTTCGTGCAGGCCAGACAGGATGACGGTCGCGCCATCGGCGAAAAGCTGGTTCACGCGCACCGGGTCGATTTGGCCGGTTTCGTAGGCGAAATCGGCAGGTGTGATATTGCCGTCCGACTTGGTGACGTTGATCTCAGGATGATTGAGGCCCATCGTCGAGACGACGCGGTCGATCTCGGCATAGCTCAGCAGGTCGGCGAAATAGCCGGGCTGCCCGCGTTTGATGAGCATGGGCTTCTTCTCAAAATACTCGGAAAAGAAGGTGTCTGGGGTTTCAGGCGCGATGGCCCAGTCGAAGGAGATTGGCTGGCTCATTTATTCTGGCTCGTTCATGGCTTGCAGTGTGATTTGTGACAGTCAGACCACGGTCGGCGACCATGTTCAATCTTCGACTCGATGCAGGGAATCCCGTCATTGACCGAATGCGCGTCTTCGGACAATGTGCCGCGCAGTAATTAGCAAGACATCACGAAAGGAGCCTCGGCTCATGTCCAGCGATAATAAACAGAAGACCCTGACCGACGCAGAAATCTCGACGGATCGCCCGAAGGGTCGCCGCGGCTTCCTTGGCCTCGTGGCAGCCGGTGGCGCAGCCGGTGCAGTTGCGACGATCCCGACGGCAGCAGCAGCGGCTGACATCGACAATGGCACCTGGACCGACGCCGGTTCCTGCCCGCGTGGTAGCGGTGGCGTGGCCACCGGTGCAACCGATGCCGACAACGGCTCGATCACCGACGCTGCAGGCTGGGGCCGCGGCGCGCCTTACTGCTGAGGCCAGTGCCCATCGGGCTGGTGAGGAGGGGGCTCTGCCCCCGGCTACGCCTCCCCCGGCATATTTGAAGAACAAAGATGGAGCGGGTCGTCCTTTCGGGCGGCCCGTTTCGCATTTTCAGGCCAGGCGGTTGGCAAGGGCGCGCGCGGCGCTGGCGGAAGGCGGCGTCGGACGAGGGTGAGGTGGCGCGAAAGCGTAAGAAGCCATGGATCAGGCCTTTGGCCTGTTCGTGCCAGACCGGTGCGTGATGCGAGAGGGCTTTGGCGAGGGCATCGCCTTCTTCCACCAGGGGATCAAGCTCGGCAGTCAGGATCACCGATTGCGGCAGTCCGTATAGATCGCATTTGGAAATATCCGCATAGGACGCATCCTTCGCGTCGCCCAAATACTCTTGCCAGCACCGGCGCATCACCTTGCTGGTCAGGTAGGGCGCTTGTGCATGGCGTGTGTGGGACGGTGCCGCGCACGATGGATCCGTTGCCGGATAGACGAGAAACAACCCGTCAGCTTGCGGCGCGCCCTGATCGTGCAAGGTCGAGCGCGCATCCAAGGGCCAGATTTGCGCCCGCGCTATCGCCGCCAAGCCAAAACGGGCCCATGCCGCGCAATTGGGCAATCGCGCCAAGGCATTCAAGGAGCGCCGCGGGGTACGGGTGTTCCGGGGCAAGGGCGTAGTCGAGACTTACAATGGTTAGACCAGTCTCGAGCGCCATATCGGCGCAGACGTGATCATGGCCATTGATGGAGCCGAGCATCCACCCTCCGCCATGCATATATAGCATCGACCCGTTTCGTGGGTTTGGCGCCGTGTAACTGCGGACTGGGACGTTGCGCCCATCGCAGGGAATGCGCCAGTCGCGGGTCGCAATCGTAGAGGGGAGCGGGGGCAGGGCGGCCTCCATCCGGGCGACGGCGGCACGCAACGTTTCAACTGAGCGTTCCTCTTCGGGAACGGGGTCGGGATCTGCGGCCATCTCAGCGACCAGATCCCAAAGGTCCGGCGCAAGCCCCGGATAGGGTGCACCCGCCATGGGTCAGACCATCTTGATGACGTCTTTGTCGATGGCGAGGATATAGCCGCGCCGGGCGATGTTCTTGACCAGAAGCTCGGACACCATCTGGTTGCCGAGCGTATCGCGCAGACGCTTGATGCGCGTCGCACCTGCGGCTTCGTCCACATCCGTTTCAGACTTGCCGGAGACCATCGCCTCAATCTGCGCGCCGCTGAGCACGTCGTCGTCCAGGCGCGCCTCTGCCAAAACGGAGAGGGTTTCCATCGCCGCGTCTGTCAGCTTGAATTCGAGGTTATTGATCAGAACCACCCGTTCCTCACGAGACAGGATCAGCGAGGAGACCTGGATACCCTGACGCTCGATCTCGCCGATGCGGCGGTTGAGGGTGACGATGGTGACAAGAAACACGAGGCAGGCAACCAGAAGGGCGGTGGCAAAGACGAGCAACACGAAGATCACTGCGCGGTAGCTGGCCAGAACCTTGGAAAAGGTGGTGCCGGTCTGGGCCATGATCTCAAGCACGCGCGTCGCGTCTGGGTCGCGCACGTCGTTGACTTCAAAGACTGTGACAACGGCGTTGTTGAAGGCTTCGGCGTCCGGCAGGTTCACAAACAGCAAAATGGCGGAGACCACGAGGACCGCGACCACCGCCAAGACACCCAGTTGAACGACACGCGTGGATGCAATCCGCGTATCCGCGACCGACAGTTTCGGGTCAGAAACTGAGGTAGTATTGTCCGGCATCCGCCCTCCTTGAGGCGAGTCCGGAATCGTCAAACACCGAAATCACCTGCACCAACGTCCAGCCTTGTGACGCAATGCGACCGGAGACGACGGATGAGGCGGCGCCGACCGAACATGCGCTTTGGGGCACTTCGATCACACCGTAATGCAGACGCAAGGGGTTATCCATCCTTGCGCGATAGTCCGCAAAACATGCGGCGTGGAGGGGGCCTGCCAGAACCGCAAGAGCGGCGGCAGCGAGGAGGGGTTTAAAGAATCGTTTCATTGTGATGGCTCGTTTGTTTGCTGAAAGGGGGCAGCTTCACGAATGAAGATGGGTGCAGGTGTGGCCTGTCATTCAATGACGGGGACCCGTTCACGGGGCTGTTATCGGATAGCAGGGGTGCGTTTTTGCCTTGCATGCCTGGGTTTGGGAGGGTCGCGCCAACGGCAATTTCCGCCGGGTACAACACCTTTTCATATGCTTGGGCATTTCGGCCCGTTGGCGATTACAGATAGGCGATTTCGATGACCAAATCCTTCTCCGCCCTTGTGGCTTCGATTGTGACGGCCTTGTGCCTCCCGGCTCATGCCGATGACCTTGATCAAAATTTGCAAACGTTCCTGGAGCGCTACGACTTCGGCGCCATGATCCAACCCTTTCACGGTGGACCTGCACCGATTGTACCAGAGCAAATCGGTGCCACTGATCGGATCTTGGTCCATGGGCCAAACGATTTGCTGGGAAGTTTGCCGTACCCAAACCATCATCCGCAGACACTGGAGACAGCCGAGGTACCCGATTGGGTATTCGAGCAAGGCGACCGATCCGCCCGGGATATGGCCTTGATGCGATTGTCTTCCACGCGCCCCCATACATGGGGCTTGGAAACAGCTCCCTATCAGGTGGCCCATCCCGGACCTGGATATGTCGGATTGATTCCAATGCCTGTCCCGGATGGTTGGGTCGTCACCAACCGGTGTCTGGCGTGGGATGATTACTACGCCAATGACGAACGCCCCCTCGGTGATTGCTACGTCTTCGAGATGCGTCCGATGGTGCTGGGTCCCATCGCCATCGACTAATGCGCCCCCCGTTATCCGATAGCGCGGCGCCGTAATTGCATGGCGAAGCGAGGAGGGGGAGGGTTGTTCCACAAGCGCCGAATGAGTGCGCCCCAACCCAAGACCTGAACCCCTCCTCGAAACCGAAACAAGGGACCCAAGACATGTTTCGCACCTTCTCCAAGACTCTGACCGCTGGTGTTTTGGCCGTCACTCTGGCCGCAACCGGCATCACCGCAACCGCAACGCCCGCCAGCGCAAATGGACATCGCAACAACCAGGGCGCCGAGGCCGCGGCCATCTTTGGTGGTCTGCTGCTGCTTTATGGGCTGAGCCAGGCCAATCGGAATAACGGAAATCGCCAAAACCCCCGGTGATCCAGCCGCCGCAACCGCAACCCCAATACAATCGCGTCGCGCCGTCCCGCTGCTTTATTCAGGGCAATGGTTACTATGGCAACTACAGCGGCTACCTGCGCCGCTGCATGCAGAACTTCGCGCAGCAGGCGCATCGGCTGCCATCCAATTGCCTGCGCACGGTTCAGACGCAGCGCGGCCAGCGTCAGATCTACGGCGCGCGATGCCTGGCGAACCATGGCTGGTCGCACGGATAACCCCATTGAGAGGCGCAGTCCGGCGGCTTGAGATCGCCGGGCGAGCTGCGCGGCAGTAGCCGACCCGAGCAGCGAGGCGACGTGACCAATCCGGTTGCGTCGCCTCTTTCTTTGGCCCACATCGCGGGTATGGGACCTGATTTTTCATTGGAAGCGTCGCTTGGCGGGCTTGTCGCAGGAGTGGATGAAGTGGGCCGGGGTACCATGGGCCGGACCAGTGACGGCATGCGCGGTCATTTTAGACCCGGCGCAGATTCCCAAAGGGCTGAACGATTCCAAGAAACTGTCGGAGGCGCGTCGCGATGCCCTCGCCCTTCAGATTGAGGCCGTCGCAGACGTGTCTCTGGGATGGGCCAGTGTCGAAGAGATCGACACGCTCAACATTCGGCAGGCAACGTTTCTGGCCATGCGCCGTGCTTTGGGCGGATTGGCACACACCCCGACCCACGCGCTGATCGACGGAAATGCCGTGCCGCCGGACCTGCCATGCGCGGCGACGTGCGTGGTGAAGGGGATGGGCGGTCCGTTTCCATCGCGGCGGCCTCGATTGTGGCGAAAGTGCGGCGCGACGCCTTGATGAAGGAGCTTGCGGTGATGCATCCGGGTTACGGTTGGGAGACGAACATGGGCTATGGCACGGCAAAACACAGCGCCGGGCTACACGATCTAGGGGTCACCCAACATCACCGGCGCAGCTTTGCCCCCATCCACAAGATATTGTGTGGATAAAATCGTAAACGGCTGATTCGAAACAAAATTGACCGATTCAAGAAGATCGGCGATTCTGCGTTCAGTGGACACACAGCGCCCAAAAGAGGCGCCCACCAGAGGCAGAAAATGACAACAAAGACAAAGCCGGAGGCAGCCAAACCGCTGCCGCGCAACACCATTCTTGCGGGCGATTGCATCGAGATCATGCAGTCGCTGCCCGAGGCATCGGTCGACCTGATCTTCGCCGATCCGCCCTACAACCTTCAGCTGAAGGGCGACCTTCATCGCCCGAACAACACCAAGGTCGACGCCGTCGATGATGCGTGGGACCAGTTCGACAGCTTCAAGGTCTATGATCAGTTCACCCGCGAGTGGCTCTCTGCCGCGCGCCGCCTGCTGAAACCCGATGGTGCGATTTGGGTGATCGGCAGCTACCACAATATCTTCCGAGTGGGCGCCGAGTTGCAGACCCAGGGCTTCTGGATCCTCAACGACGTCGTTTGGCGCAAGTCGAACCCGATGCCGAACTTCCGGGGCAAGCGGTTCACCAATGCGCATGAGACGATGATCTGGGCCTCCAAGGAAGAAGGCGCGAAATACACCTTCAACTACGAGGCGCTGAAAGAGCTGAATGAGGGCATCCAGATGCGCTCGGACTGGGTGCTGCCGATCTGCAATGGCGGTGAGCGTCTGAAGGATGAGAACGGCGACAAGGCGCATCCGACGCAGAAGCCGGAAGCCCTGCTGCATCGCGTGCTGGTTGGTGCGACGAAGCCGGGCGATGTGGTGCTCGACCCGTTCTTTGGGACCGGCACGACCGGGGCTGTGGCCAAGATGCTCGGACGTGATTTCATCGGCATCGAACGGGAAGAGGCATACCGCAAGGTTGCCGAAAAGCGCCTGTCGAAAGTGCGCAAGTTCGATAAATCCGCGCTGGAAGTCACCCAAGGCAAGCGGGCCGAGCCGCGCGTGCCGTTCGGCCAGTTGGTTGAACGCGGCATGTTGCGCCCCGGCGAGATGCTGACCAACCCACGCGGCCAACAGGCCAAAGTGCGGGCGGATGGGACCCTGATCGCCGATGATGTGAAAGGCTCGATCCACAAGGTTGGCGCCGAGCTTGAGGGTGCGCCTTCCTGCAATGGCTGGACGTATTGGGCCTTCAAACGCGACGGGAAAAGCGTCTCCATCGACGTGCTTCGCCAGCAAATTCGGGCCGAAATGGCCGGATAAGGTTTTCGGGGGTTCCCAAGACCCCCGATCCCGAACCTTGCCGCCCGCGCGCTTTATCAGGCTGTGGCGCGGGCCAACTTCAGCCCGCCGGTCTTCCGGCGGGTCTTTTCGTGCGCATTGCCCGGAAGTTGCGCATTGGTCCGTGCCAATCTGGTGCCAGCATCGCGATATGTCTATTTGTGACGAAGGATTATTGGCGCGAAGGGTCTGTCCATGCGACTGAATGCTGATTTCAACGAACGGGTTGTCATCCGGCCCCAAGACTACGATTGGGTTTCGTCGCCCGCCAGCGGTGTGGAGCGCATGATGCTTGACCGGATCGGGGATGAGGTCGCGCGAGCAACCACAATCGTGCGGTTCGCCCCGAATTCGAGTTTCGACGCACATTCTCACGGCGGCGGGGAGGAGTTTCTGGTGCTGGATGGCGTCTTCTCGGATGAACATGCCGACTATCCCGCAGGCACATATGTGCGGAACCCGATCGGCACCTCCCATACCCCCCATATTGGACCCGAGGGCGCAACGATCCTTGTGAAGCTGTGCCAGTTCGATGAAGCCGATACGGCGCAATTTTCCGTCGACACCAGATCGGCGGAGTTTCTGCCGGGGTCCGCGCCTGGCCTCACCGTGCTTCCCCTGCATTCGGTCGAAGGTGAAAACGTCGCGCTGGTGCGATGGGCACCCGGCACAAGGTTCTCGCAGCACGCCCATTGGGGCGGCGAAGAAATCTTTGTGATCGAGGGAACGTTTCAGGACGAGCATGGCGATTATCCGGCGGGCAGTTGGATCCGTTCGCCGCATATGTCGCGGCATACGCCATGGTCAGATGAAGGCTGCCTGATCTACGTGAAAACCGGACATTTGTCGTTTCAGGCCGCCGCTTGATTTGGCCCTCGGGCGATCCCTCCCTATCTATGAAGGCAGGAGGTATCGCCCATGAAACTCGCCATTATCGGAGCAAGCCGCGGCATTGGCCGCAAAGCGGTCGACGAAGCGCTGGAGCGCGGCCATCAAGTCCGCGCCATGTCGCGCAGCGCGATGGATCTTGAGGCCGAGGGCTTTGAGTGGATGGAAGGGGACGCCACCAACGACGTGGATGTGTTCAACGCAATTGATGGGTGTGACGCGGTGATCCTGACGCTCGGGGTGCCGCGCGATGCAAGGGTACTGAAGAAGACAACCCTGTTCTCGGATGCCACGCGCCTGCTGATCTCGCAGATGGGGAAAGCCAGGATCAAACGGCTGCTGACCGTCACCGGGTTCGGCGCGGGCGACTCGGCAGAAAAACTCTCCACGCCGGAGAGACTGACACAGAAGGCGTTCCTAGGGCGGGCCTATGCGGACAAGGATGTGCAGGAGCAATTGATCCGCGAAAGCGATTTGGACTGGACGATCGCGCGCCCGGGCATCCTCAGCGACAATCGAAAAAGCGGTGCGTACAAGGTGCTGACCGAAAAGGCGGAGTGGCGCAACGGTCTGATCAGCCGTGCAGATGTTGCGGACTTCCTTGTGACTGCTGCGGAAGGCTCCGAAATGGTTGGCAAGACGCCGGCGCTGCAGCGCTGATCCACGCCTCTCTGCGGGTCAGCGCCCCCATCTTTGTTCAACAAATATGCTGGGGGGTCTGGGGGCGAGCCCCCCAGTTCGGCGACGACGAAGTCGGCGCAATCCCTCGCGTGCCTTCAGCGCGGAAGGGGATGCTGGCCCTTGTTGTAGGCCTGCCAGTCCGTGATTTCCGGATAGTACATTTCGCGCCAGCGCCTGACCCGTCTGTTCATGACCCGCTTCCACACGGGCGGCAGCATCGCCACCGCGGTCATGACCGGGTACCCAAATGGCAGTTGCGGGGCCTCTGCCTCGGTGTAGGTCTGCAATAGGGGAAAGCGGCGGTCGGGCTTATAGTGATGATCCGAATGGCGCTGCAAGTTGATCAGCAACCAGTTGGAGGCCTTGTGCGCCGCATTCCAGGAATGGCGCGGCTGAACATGTTCGTATTTGCCGCCTCCAAGGTGCTTTCGTGTCAGTCCGTAATGCTCGATGTAGTTGGTCAGTTCCAACTGCCAGATCGCGACAAAGGCCTGGTTGAGGAACATCAGCAGACCGATCCAACCACCGACCATCAGCGCGAGGGCAAGGAACCCGGCCTGTAGCGCCAGATATCGCCAGAACGGGTTGGAGCCGTCCCAAACCGGTAGGCCCTTGCGGGCGAGCATCGCTTTCTCTGCACCCCAGGCCGATAGCAGCGACTCGCGCAGGACGCGGGGAAAGAAGCGATGGAAACCTTCGTTGAATCGCGCCGTCACCGGGTCGCGGCGCGTGCCTACATAGCGGTGATGGACCAAAAGGTGCTCGGACCGGAAATGCGAATAAAGGACAGAGGCCAGAAGCACATCACCTAGCCAGCGTTCATGTTTCGGCCGCTGGTGCATCAGTTCGTGGGAATAGTTGATGCCGATTGTCCCGCTCAGAATGCCAAGGCCGAAGGACAGGGCCCACAGCTCAACGCCCGACAAGTGATCGGCGCGGACCGCATAGGCGATGACGCCAAAGATCGTGATGATTTGCAGAGGCGGCCAGATCAGGGTGATCAGACGATACCAGAACAGTTGCGTGTCCGATGTCGACAGGTCCGCGTTTTCCAATTCCAGACCGGCAATGTGATCAAGGACCGAAAACAGCCACCATGTGCTCAGCGGCACCAGAGCCA
Source organism: Gymnodinialimonas sp. JB5-7 (assembly GCF_055693405.1). Lineage (NCBI taxonomy): Bacteria > Pseudomonadati > Pseudomonadota > Alphaproteobacteria > Rhodobacterales > Paracoccaceae > Gymnodinialimonas > Gymnodinialimonas sp. JB5-7. Next base: position 822,671 of record NZ_JBVFUX010000012.1, on the reverse strand, counting down.
GCCACCAGCCGCCTTGCATGGCCACGAATGCAATGAGCGGGATCAGCAGAAGGCTCAGCCAGAAGGGCAGGGCGCGATGCAGTTTCGCCATGGCGGAGGGTTGGATCATCGGGTCGTCCTTACGGTTCCCTTGCAAAGTCAACCTTTCGCCCCCGCCGCGTCAACGGTGACGCCACGGCCAAGGTCGAAGGCTTTGCGAAATACTGTAGGCAAGGTACTGGGCGAAAATTTGGCGGCGGGCGTGAACGTGCCGCGGTCAGGTGTCGCATCCTGGTCGGCCTCGGCCACACGCAGCGCAAGCCGCAAGTGGAAATGGGTGAAGGTATGACGCACCTCAAGTTTCGGGTCGTACCAGCTGGTGTTGAGCGGTGGCGTATCCGTGGGCGCTTCGGACCAGTCGGACGTGGGAAAGGCCAGCATCCCGCCCAACAACCCCTTGTCTGGCCGTGTTTCGAGCAACAATGCGCCGTCGGCCCGGCGCGCGATGTAGACATAGCCAAGGCGTGTCGGCTTTGCCTTTTTCGGCAGCTTGCGGGGCAACTCAGCGGCGACACCTTGTTTGCGTGCGGCGCATCCTGCCATCAGCGGGCAGATGCCACAGGCGGGCGACTTCGGCGTACAAATCGTAGCGCCCAGATCCATCAACGCTTGCGCATGATCGCCGGGCCGATGGGTCGGGGTAAGCCGCGTTGCATAGGCCTTGAGGGTTGGCTTGGAGGTCGGCAACGGCTCTTCCACGCAGAACAAGCGCGACATGACACGTTCGATATTGCCGTCCATGACCGCAGCGGGGCGATTGAACGCGATGGAGGCGATGGCGGCGGCCGTGTAGGGGCCCACCCCGGGCAGGGTCAGAAGCCCCTCTTCGGTGTCGGGAAACTGGCCGCCGTGCTCTGCCACAACTACTCGCGCGCATTTCAGCAGGTTGCGGGCGCGGGCGTAGTAGCCAAGGCCCGCCCATTCTCCCATCACCGCCGAATCCTCTGCCGCGGCGAGGTCTGATACGGTTGGCCAAAGCGTCGGTGAACCGCTCAAAAAACGCTTTGACGGCCGCAACGGTTGTTTGCTGCAGCATGATTTCGGACATCCAGACGCGGTAGGGATCCGCCGGTTCTGTGGAACCAGGCGGCACACGCCATGGCAAAACGCGGGCATTCGCGTCATACCACGCCAAAAGCTCGCTCCCGATGGCCTCATCACGCATGCGTTATCCAACCTGTGCCGCTTGTTATTGGTTAGCGTCCTCATGAACGCATAGAGTGCGGCTGACGAAAGGATCAACCCGGCATGGCAAAAAGCCCCGCACCGACCAATGCTCAGCCGCGCCGCCGAATGCGCGGGTTTGAGCGTGCCGTGTCGCTGGTGGGTCCAGAGCTGCGCAGCCCCGCCGAAAAGCGCGGCTTTGCCGAAACTAAGCTGCTCACCCATTGGGCCGAGATTGTTGGCCCGGATATTGCGGACGTTGCACTGCCGTTGAAGATCAGGTTCGGGCGCGGAATGGGCGGCACCTTGCAGGTGCTGACGACCGGTGCCCATGCCCCGATGCTCGCCATGCAGAAAGAGGTGATCATCACCCGCGTGAATGCCTGCTACGGCTATTCCGCGATCAAAGATGTGCAGATCACTCAAACCGCGCCCACCGGCTTTGCCGAGGGCAAAGTTGCTCTTTGAAGGCCAAAAGCCGCGCGAAAAGCGCAAACCCGACCCTGCGCGCCTGTCCAAGGCGACAGAAGGGTTGGACACGATCACCGATCCCGCGTTGCGCGATGCCTTGCGAAAACTGGCGAGGAACATATTTAGCAATCAAACGAATTCGAACACCTGAGGAGATCACGATGCATCGCAGAGCCATGTTATTGGGCGGCGCCACCGGCGTTTTGGGCGCAGGCGGCTACCTGCTTTGGCAGGGCCAGGGCGCACAGGCCCCGGATACGGCCGCCGACCTTCTGCCTTTCCAGCCTGCCAACGCGCAGGAAGTGTCGGGCGATTTGCCCGAGGTTATCGAGATGTCGAAAGGCAATCCGGACGCGGCGGTCACACTGATCGAATATGCCAGCTTCACCTGCCCGCATTGCCGCAACTTCCATCAAAACGTCTATCCGCAGCCTGAATGCCGACTACATCGAACCTGGCCTGATCAACTTCGTCTACCGAGAGGTCTATTTCGACCGCTACGGTCTTTGGGCCGGGATGATGGCGCGTTGCGGCGGACCGCTGCGGTATTTCGGCATTGTCGATTTGATCTACGAAAACCAGTCGGAATGGACGCAAGGCTCCCCCGCCGAGGTGGCCGAGAACCTGCGTCGGATCGGTCGTACCGCTGGCCTGACCAATGAAGAGCTTGATGCCTGCATGACGGATGCCGCGATGGCCGAGGCGATGATTGCCACCTACGAGGCGAATATCGCAGTCCATGACATCCCCGGCACGCCCGCCTTCGTTCTCAATGGCGAGTTGAACGGCAACATGAACTACGAGACATTGAGCGGTCATGATCGATGCCGAGCTTGAAGCGGCTGGCTGACGCCTAGTCTCCGATCATACTCGGACAAAATCGTGTCGAGGGCCGCATTCAGCGGCCCTTCTTCGTTAAGACGCAGCCGCACGGGCACGGTCATCACACGGGCGCGGAATTCGGGCTTCAGGCGCACCGCGTCCTTTTCGGTCGTGACCACTTGCGCGCCCCTCATGTCGGCCTCGCGGATCAGGCGAGTCATCAGGGTGTCGCTAAGCGGTTGGTGATCCGCCAAGGCATGCGCCGCATGCAAATCCGCGCCAAGGCTGCGCAGGGTCGCAAAGAATTTCTCTGGATGGCCGATCCCGGCAAAGGCCAGCACCGGCATTCCATCAAGCGGCAGGCCGGTGGGCAGGGGGACCAACTCGCCCGTCAGATGCGGCTTTGTCACCGATGCGCCCCAACGGTCGGCGAACCTTTGCTGCGCGGCATCCGCGCCGATCGACAGCAGTAGATCAGCGCGCGCCATGCCGACGGCGAACAGGTTCCCGCAACGGACCCGCTGGCATGACCTTGCCATTGCCGAAGCCGCGCCACGCGTCGACCACGACAAGCGACAAATCATGGTGCAGCGCGGGGTTCTGGAACCCGTCGTCGAGCAAGATGACCTCTGCCCCGGTAGCCACCGCTGCGCGTGCACCGGCGGCACGGTCGGTTGCAATCCATGTCGGAACGAAGGCGGCCAGCAACAGGGGCTCATCACCGACTTCGTCCGCAGTGTGGCTGCGTTCGTCCACCTGTGTCGGCCCCGAAATCGACCCGCCGTACCCACGGCTGACGACATGGGGCGTGAGCCCGCGCCCTCGCAGCTTTTCGGCCAGCGCGATAACCGTCGGCGTCTTGCCGGTGCCGCCCGCGTTGATATTGCCGATGCAGATGATTGGCACGGCCACCTTTTCGCGCGGGCCATTTGCCAGCCGCCGTGCCGTGCCGTTCGCGTAAAGCGCGCCAAGCGGCGATAGCAGGGCAGAGGCAAGCCCCGCCGGTTGATGCCAAAAGCCCGGGGCGCGCATCAGGCTGCGCCTTTCCGAATGGTGCGCAGCTCCGCCTCGTCCCATGTATCCAGGATCAGGGCCAAGGCCCGGTCCGTCACATCCGCCCCATCCGATATCACCCCCCAGGCTGAGGCTGCCATACCCGCCGCCTCCTCCGGGCTGAGAAGGGTGACAACATGGTCCGCCAGCTTTTCGGGTGACGGCGCCAGCCGTGCGGCTTCGGCCTCAGACAGGCGTTGGTAGATGTCGACGAAATTCGTCACATAAGGCCCATGCAAGATGGCTGAGCCGAGGGCTGCGGGCTCAAACGGATTGTGTCCGCCAATCGCCACAAGCGAGCCGCCCACAAAGCTGATGGGGGCCAGCCTGTACCACAGACCCATCTCGCCCATGGTATCGGCAAGATAGACTTGTGCATCATCCGTGAGGCTTTCATCGGCCGCCCGGCGCGTGAAGCGCCAGCCGTCGCTTTGCAGCAGAGTGGCAATTTCATCACCGCGTTCGGGGTGGCGGGGCACCAGGATCAACAGCAAGCGGGGAGAGGTACGCATCGCCATGCGATGGGCCTTCAGCACCAGCTTCTCCTCGCCATCATGGGTCGAGGCGGCCAACCAGACAGGGCGGCCAGCCAAGACCTTGGCCAGTTCCGCACGCTCCTCTTCATCACACGGCAGGGCTGCGGCCCCTTCCTTGAGCGTGCCAAGCACTTTCATGCGGTCCGCGGGCATTCCCAGTCGTCGCAAGTAGCTTTGGGTCAGCTCATCTTGCACCAAGGCCATGTGAAATCGTTCAAGAAGGTTACGCACGACGCCCTTGGCAAAACGCCATTTGTCGTGGCTGGCCTTCGACATGCGGGCATTGAGAAGCAGCATCGGAATGCCACGCGCGTCGGTTTCGACAACAAGCGTTGGCCAAAGCTCACTTTCTGTCCAGATCGCCACATCGGGGCGCCAATGGTCGAGGAATGCGGTCACAAAGGCTTTGGCATCAAGGGGCGCGTAATGGTGGATCGCACGCGCCGGCAGGCGGTCCGCCATGACTTCGGCGGATGTCACCGTGCCGGTCGTCACGAGCACATGGGCATCGTCACGCTCTTCCAGCACCCGGCGGACAAGTTCGAGGATGGCAACGGACTCACCGACCGAGGCCGCATGGAACCAGATCAAAGGTCCATCAGGCCGGGGCTGGCTTGCGATCCCGCGCCGCTCATCAAGGCGCGGCGCGTCTTCCTTTCCTGCGGCCACACGCTCGCGCAGTTTGCGCTCGGCAAACGCACGTCCGCCGCGCGCAGACCATGCAAGGTAGAGGCCAAGGAAGATCGAACGCGCCATGTCGGGGCTTAGCTGCCCAGTTCCTCGGTCGAGGAGGCTTCGGCCTCTTCATCCCGCAGCCGGTGAATATGGGCGATGAAGTACCGCATATGGGCATTGTCCACGGTGCGCTGCGCTTCGGATTTCCAGGCGTCATAGGCGCTGTCGTAATCGCTGAACATGCCGACGATATGGATGTCATCGACGTTCTCGAATTCGGTCTTCTGCGGGTCGACAAGCTCACCGCCGAAAACAAGGTGCAGGCGTTGGGGCATGGGGAGGTCTCCGGTCGTTCTGGATACAGCGTGAACCCTTACGGCGTGTGGCGGGGGCGTCAAGCGACGGGCCCGTTACAAGCGGCTGACAGGATTGTGAGGGTCGGGTTTCCCTGTCTCGCGCCGGGCAACGTGAAGGCGCATATTGATGTCATCGAAACGGAGGAACTTTTCCAATGACCAAAGCATTTACCGCTCTGATCGCTGCACTGGCAATTACCGCCACGCTCGCCATCGACACCTCGCCCGCCCAGGCTTGGTCCTTCGGCGTCGAGGCGCCAGCGACCGTTTCGGGCACTGATCTCGGCTCTGGCCGTGTTAACGGTGTCTCTGGCCTTGATCTCGGGTCCAGCCGCTAATCCGCGGCAAACCCAACGCGGAGCGGCCCTTGTCCCTCTCTCCCCCTCTCTCTCCGGGGTCGCTCCGTCAAACCCCTGTCCGTCTCCCTCCCCGGCCCCTGGCGCGTCCTCCCCTCCGCGCCGGGGGCTTTCCTTTCGGACATGCAGGTAAGGAGAGCCTTACTCGCGCGACTTCGCGGCTCGGCGTATGTTCAAGGGGTAAGTACGGTAGACGAACGGAAGATTTCGCCGCCCTCCCATTTTGAGCCACAGATTGCTGCCATGACCCTTCGCATATCCCTTGTTCTCCTGGCCTCGCTTCTGTTTATCACCGTGCTTGCAACACTTTCCCTGCCTGCCGACGCCTATGCCATCCCGCCCGAGGGGGACGACACGCTGTCCTCCGCCCGGATGATGTCCACCGGGCCGTTGAACGTGATCGTGTTCGAATTGTCGGGGCGCTAAGCCCGTTGCGTCACCAGCGCCTGATGGACGTCCGGCGCACCAGCCAAAACTCCATCGACCTGAGCGCTTTGCCCATTGAATACCAGTGGCGCGCCGCGACTTGACGTGGCCCGGCCCCCGGCTTCCTCGATGATGAGCGTGCCGGCCGCGATGTCCCATTCCCAAGTTGGGCGGAACGTCATCATGCCATCGAAACGGCCTTCCCCCACCAAAGACATGCGATAGGCCAAAGACGGGCGATAGGCGCGCTCAACTGTCGGAATGCCGTTTGGCCAATGCTCGGGCGTGAGGTTCGCCTTGGTGGTCAGGAAGGTAGATTGGGCCGGGTCCGTTGCGCCCGTCACGCGAACCGGCTGACCGTTTAGCGTTGTACCCCGCCCCTTTGCGGCCGCGTAGAGTTTTTCGCGCATCGGAAGGAAAACAACGCCCGCGATCACCTGTCCGCGATGCACCACTGAAAGAGAGTGCGCAAAGCTGCGCCCGCCTTCGATGAAGGCGCGCGTGCCATCGATGGGGTCGCAAATGAAAACCGTCTCGGTGGAAAGGCGTGCTGGATCATCCTCGGTCTCCTCGGACAACCAGCCGTAGTGCGGGCGCGCGCCAAGCAGTGTTTCGCGCAGCATAGTGTCGACGGCGAGGTCGGCCTCGGTCACAGGGCCTTCAGCGCCTTTGTCCCAAATCTGCGGATCGCGTTGGAAATATTGCCCCGCAATGTCGCCTGCGCGTTCCGCGGCCTGGATCAGCAGCTCAAGGTCGTCGTCAGGCCCCGGCAATCGTCAATCCTTCAACGAGGAGCGAGGGGACCACGCGGCTCAGATGCGGCCTCGCATCATTGGCAGGCACGATTGTGCGCAGCATGTCCTTCAGATTTCCGGCGACCGTGCATTCGTTCACCGGATAAGCGATCTCGCCATTCTCGACCCAGAAACCGGACGCGCCGCGCGAATAGTCGCCCGTGGTTGCGTTGATGGACGAGCCGATCATCGACGTGATCAGAAGGCCAGTGCCCATTTCGGCGAGAAGTGCCTCAAGCGACGCGTCACCGGCGGTGAGGCGCACATTGCCGACGCTCGGCGAAGGCGGCCCGCCCGTGCCCCGGCTGGCGCTGGCTGTTGACGGCATGTCAAGTTGCCGTCCTGAGGCAAGGTCGAGGGTCCACCCGGTCAACACGCCGTTTTCCACAATCGCGCGGTCCCGTGTCGGCAAGCCTTCGGCGTCAAAGGGGCGGCTGCCTGACGTGCGGGGGCGGTGTGGCTCCTCAATCAGGGAAAGATGTGAGGGCAAAACCTGTTCGCCCAAGAGATCGCGCGCCCATGAGGATCCGCGGGCAATGGACACCCCGTTGGTGGCCGATAGCAGGTGGCCGATCAGGCCCGAGGATATCCGTTCATCGTAGATAACAGGAAACGCGCCCGTGGGTGGCTTCTTTGCGCCTGCGCGCGCCACTGTGCGTTCGGCCGCGATGCGACCCACGTCGGAGGCGTGCATCAAATCACTCAGATGGTTGCGACCGTCGCCGAAATAGTCGCGCTCCATCCCGGTGCCTTCACCGGTAATGGCAACGCAGAAGACGCTATGGTCGCTGCGCGCGTAACCGCCGGAAAAGCCGTTGGAGGCGGCAAGATGGATGCGACGACGGCTATAGCCGGCCCCGGCGGTAGAGACCTGGCTGATCCCGTTGACCGCCAGGGCGGCGGCCTCGGCTTCCAGGGCGCGGACCTCCAGCCCGGCGGGGTCCGGGTTTTCGCCCGGATCATTCAGGTCCAGCGCATCGCCATCCCGGATGTCCGACAAAGCCTCTGGCTCGGCCAGCCCGATATTGGGGTCTTCGGGGGCAAGGCGTGCCATCGCGACCGCGCGTTCGGCCATTTCCGTTAGCGTGCCGGGTTCCGTATCCGAGGCCGAAACGCAGGCCTGCCGTTGGCCGACCAGCACGCGCAAGCCAAGGTCCACCCCCTCTGAGCGTTCCGCCATTTCGAGCGCGCCGTTCAAGACCTCGATGCGGATCGAGGTGCCGTCAACGGCAATCGCGTCAGCTGCATCCGCTCCGGCGGCTTTTGCGGCACTCAGCAGAGCCTCGGTCAGCGGTGCAATCTCGGAATGGCTCATGGATACCCCTTTGGCTCTTGTCATTCTCGACGTAGGGCGCGGGTCAGGGGCATGCAAGCGAAACGGCCCGATCCGTGATGGACCGGGCCGCAAAGACGCGTGAAACTTGGGGCTATTGCAGCGGGATCCCGTTTGCCGTGATCGATCCATCCGCGCCGAACTGCACACTGGTCTCTAACGTGTCTGGCGCGGCACCGGGCCGAGCGAAGACATTGGCCATGCCGCGCACAAAGGCACCTTGATCGGATGGAACTAGCCCGCCCGCCATCAACGCATCCAGAAGCGCGTTGCCGCCGGACAATTGCAATTCGGCCGCGCCAACAGGCATCGGCATCAACTGCCCGGGCGCAAAACTCACATCCGCGGTACCTGAAAGCTCGGCGCCGCCTGCGCCAATGCGCAATTCGCTGACGTTGAGCGCGCGCAATTCACCGGGCGGTCCGGTCATCTCTTCAGGGTCCAGAGTCATGAGATCAACGAACAATTGAATCTGACCGGTTGCATCAAGGATCAGGCTGGCCGGATCACGTGGAATGGCATTGGTCGGGTCCATCATAGCCCAAATCCCATCACCCAATGCGAGGTCCTCATAGGCCAGACGGACTGAGGCGTCCTGCGGCGCGTCCCCGGCAGAAAGCGGGATCGCAAAGGCGATCTCGGAGGATGCAACCGATACATCGACCGGCACCGGCAGGTCGATGGCGGTGATACGGGTTTGCATGCCGGTCCCGGAGATGTCGTAGGATATTTCATCCTCGCTGAAGGCAACGCCCAGGCTGCCGCCTTCATTGGAATAGGCGACCGCAAATTGCTCGCCCACATCTTCGAATTCGAATTCCAGCGCGAAGGAGTCGTAAGCCGTGGTCCCGCTGAGCTCGACGCCGTCTGGCAACTCCGTGCTGACCTGGTTCAGGGCCGCGATGGAGGAGAATGTGCCGCTGCTGTTGCCTTCGATGGCGCCGATGAGCAGACCTGCCTTGAAGCGGCCCGTTTCACCGGACGGGGGCAGCAACTCCAACGCCATCTGCATGCCACCGGCGGACCCCGTGCTCGCAAAACGCATAGTCTCAGGCGTGTCCCCGGTCACGGAATAGGTGCTTTCCACATCGGTCATCACCATGTCGAGGTCGATGGTCGGCGGCTCGCTGCCGCCGCCCCAGATCGCCCCATCCGTGATCAGGATGCGGTCTGCGGAATAGGCATAGGTCCGGTTGCCCGCATCGCCCGACACGCGCACGTCGAGCCCTTCATGGCGCAATTGCAGTTCGATATTCCCGGGTGGATCATCGTCGTCGACCTCGAACGTGAAGGTCAGCGAATAAAGCTCGGAGAAGGTGATCGAGAGTGTGCCGTCCGGGTTCTCGGTCATTTGGATTTCATCAATGACGCCACGGGTCATGATGTCATCATCCTCAAAGGCCGAGATGAAGTTCGTCAGGGTCAAACCGGTATCCGTCGGAGTTTCGGTGGCAGATATGGTTTGCCCGGAAATCGCGGCCTGAGCCTGCCATTCGGCCCAAACCTCGGTGGCCAATGTGTCAGAAAAGGCGGGGCTGGCGGCAACAAGAGCAAGGGTTGAAAGCGAAAAACAGAAACGTGTCATCAAATTATCGGCTCCATCTACGGGAAGGCTTATCAAAACAAGGTCGGACTCTCTGCGCGTTGGGTCAAGTAGGGATCACCCTAGCTTGTCCGGCAGCGCGCGGTCACGAGGAAGGGGCTGGCCCAATTCGGGCTGGGGCGGTAGGGCTGGACCCACGATATTCCAAACGCGAAAGGTCAGGCAGATGACACATGCTGTATCTGGGAAGGTCGTTGCGATTTCGGGCGCAAGTCGTGGGATCGGTGCCGCCGCTGCACGGGAATTTGCGGCCCTTGGGGCGAAGGTTGTTCTGATGGCGCGCAGTCGTGATGCCATCGTGGAACTTGCGGGCGAGATTGGGGATGCGGCCCTCGCCGTGCCTTGCGACGTGGCCCGCTATTGGGAGGTTGAGGCCGCCTACAACGCCGCCGTCGATACGTTTGGGTCGCTGGATGTTGTCATCAACAATGCCGGTGTGATCGAACCTGTCGCGCGGATTGAAGAGACCGAGGCTGACGCGTGGGGGCAGGTGATCGACATCAATCTGAAAGGCACGTTCAACGGCGCGCGGGCAGCCTTACCGCATATGGCGGCGCATGGTGGGACGATCATCGGGATTTCGTCGGGGGCTGCCACCAATGCGCTGGAAGGCTGGTCGCACTACTGTTCTTCCAAAGCGGCGGCATTGATGCTGACGCGCTGTCTGCACAAGGAGATGGCCGATAGGGGTATCCGTGCGCTTGGGCTGAGCCCCGGTACGGTTGCCACGCAGATGCAAAAAGAGATCAAAGCATCCGGCGTGAACCCGGTCAGCGCGTTGAATTGGGAAGATCACATTCCTCCGGAATGGCCCGCCAAGGCGCTCGCCTGGATGTGCACGGCCGACGCGGATGAGTATTTGGGTGCCGATATTTCCCTGCGGGATGAAGGCGTTCGGAAAGCGGTGGGACTGATTTGATTGATGTTTCAGAGAAGGGCGGATTGCTGAACGTCGCCCTGAACCGGCCAGAAAAAGCAAACTCTCTGACCGGCGCCATGCTGCAGGAATTGGCGGAGCTTTTTGAGGTTGCGAACCCTAAAGCGGTCATCTTGACGGGCGCCGGAGAGAAGGTGTTCTCGGCAGGAGCCGACCTTGATGAAGCGCGCGCGGGGCTGGCCATATCGCCATTGTGGGAACGGGTCTCGGGCGCTTTGGCGGCGATGCCGTGCCCCACTATTGCTGCCCTGAACGGCACGCTTGCGGGGGTGCATTCGGGATGGCATTGGCCTGCGACATTCGGCTGTGTGTGCCGGGTGCGTCGTTCTTTTACCCGGTCGCGAAGCTTGGATTTCTGCCGCAGCCGTCGGATCCCGGGCGCCTTGCGGCGCTGATTGGATCCGCACGCGCCAAGCTGGTGCTGATGTCCGGCGCGCGCCTGACCACGGAGGAGGCGCTGGCCTTTGGGTTGGTGGACCGTGTCGTGGAGCGCGACGCGCTGCTGACAGAGGCCGAGGCGCTATGCGCACCCGCGCTGGCGGGGGACACGGAAAATGTGCGTGCGATCAAGGCGATGGTGGGGTGAGCGGACTTGCCCCTCCTTGGTGCCTATTTGTGTTTCCACGCGCGGCGTCCACCGGCGGTTTTGGAATGAAAATCCGGCGGGCGTTTGGCGACCCATTTAAAGAACTTTGCCAAGCGCGGATGGCTGCGCAAGGCCTCGGGCGTGTTGTAGACGCGCGCAAGCTCGGCCTCGGACAGGGTGGCATGAATCTCGTTGTGACAGATCTGATGGATGAGCACCGTCGGCCCGCCTTTGCCGCCGCGCAGCTTTGGCACCAGATGGTGCAGGCTTTGCGGTGCATCCGGCGGGATCGGGCGGTCGCACAGCGGGCAGATCGGGGTGTCATCCATGGCAGGTGAGGATGGCGCGGTGGGCATGGAAGGCAAGGTCGATGCGCTTGTTGTGGGGGCGGGTCCTGCCGGTCTGATGGCGGCGGAGACGTTGGCGAGGGCGGGCCGTAAGGTGCTGATTTGTGAGGGGAAACCTTCCGCGGGGCGCAAGTTTCTGATGGCGGGCAAGTCGGGACTGAACCTGACCAAGGATGAAGACCTTGGCCGCTTTGTGAATGCCTATGGCGACGCCGCCGATTGGCTCTATCCGATGATCGCGCGGCTTGATCCGGTGGAGGTCATGGCCTTTGCCGAGGACCTTAGGCAGCCCGTTTTCACCGGCTCGACGGGCCGTGTCTTTCCGCGTGCGATGAAGGCCTCGCCGCTGTTGCGGGCGTGGCTCAGGCGGATCGAGGCGGAGCTGCGGTTGCGTTGGCAATGGGTTGGGTTTGAAGGCGAGGGGCTTGCCTTCGACACGCCGGACGGACGGCACGTCCTGCACCCAAATGTGACTGTTCTGGCGCTTGGCGGCGCGTCCTGGGCGCGGCTGGGAAGCGACGGCGCATGGGCGCCGTGGCTGGTAGAGAAGGGTGTTGAAATCGCGCCGTTCAAGCCTGCGAATATGGGGTTTGTGGTTGAATGGTCTGAGTATATGGCCCCGCAATTCGGCGCGCCGCTTAAGAACATCGCGTTGATCGTGAACGGAAAATCGGTGAAGGGCGAAGCGGTTCTGTCGCAGCGTGGGCTTGAGGGTGGCGGGATCTACGCGGTCTCGGCCGCCGTGCGCGACGGGGCTGATCTGGCGCTGGATTTGCTACCGGGTCGCGACGAGGCGGAGCTTGCGCGTCGCCTAAAGGGACGCCCGAAAAAGCAGACGCTGACCAAGGCATTGACCAAGCTGGGGCTGGATGAGGCGAAGCGGGCTCTGCTGAGGGAATTCGCGCATCCGTTGCCGGAGGACGCGTCTGCGCTGGCCGCTTTGATCAAGGCACTGCCCATCAAACATAACGGCCCGCGACCGATGGACGAGGCGATTTCGACGGCGGGCGGCGTCACGCAAAACGCTGTGACATCTGGCCTTATGCTTCGGGACTTACCCGGTATACATGTGGCCGGTGAGATGCTGGATTGGGAGGCGCCGACGGGCGGCTATCTGATCAGCGCGTGCTTGGCGACCGGGCGTTGGGCCGGGGAACATGCAGCGCGGTATTGGCCCTGAAATCGGGATAATGATCCTGTAGTGAATCTGTAGTTTTTCTGTAACTACAATTGTAGTGCACGCTCAGCCGCCCTGGCTCATCGCGCGTTTGAAGGCGGGCCGCGCGCGCATCATCGCATTGTGGTCGATCAGCCGTTCGTTCGTGACGTCGAATTTCGCGTTTGCCGCCCACCCTATGCAGTGGCTGAGCAGGATGTCGGCAATCGAGATCTCAACCCCCGCAACGAAAGGACCGTCCGCGTTCATCCGGTCCGCGACCGTATTCTGGGTCGTGGCGAATTCCCATTTGAGGGACTCCTTGATCGCCGGAACGCGGTGATCTTCGGGCAGGATGAAGCTGTGGCGTGCAGCGGTCCACAGGAGGCTGTCGATCTCGTCATTCACCAGTTGCACGAAGCTGTCCTGCTGCGCGCGGGCAATCGTTCCGGCGGGCGCGGTCAGGCTGCCATGCTTGTCGGCGAGATAGGTCATGATCGCGACGCTGTCGGGGATGATCTGATCATCGGCCATCATGAACGGCACTTTGCCGGACGGGTTGATGGCTTTGGCTTCAGGCGAGCGGGGGGCGGCTTCGACAAATTCGTAGTCCACGTTCAATTCTTCAGCGGTCCAAAGGGCGCGCATCGCGCGGCTACGCACGGAGCCGTAGATCTTATACATTATCTTCTCCCTCTGCCCGGCAGCATGGCCAGCCGGATCAATGTGCGTTCCATGACGGCCATTTGCGGTGCCGCGCTGGTTGAGCGCAAGGTCAGGTCGGTTTCGACAAGCATCGACAGCGCCAACTCCAGCGCGTCGCGGCCCCAGCGGCTGGCTTGCCGGACCATGCGGTCGCGACGCGGGCCGAAAACGGGGGGCGCATGGCCTGCAACCCTGCGGCGGGGCCATTCGGGTGGCTCGCCGCCAAATGCAAAGCGCGGAAATGGCGGAGCGCGGCAATACACAGCGAAACAGGCGTGGTGCCCTGCTGCTTGAGGCGGTTCAGGATCGGGCCGATGGCGCCGGTCTCGGCTTCCGCTGTGGCGTGGAGGATGTCATCAAGTTCGGCCTCGCGGGTCAGGGGGGCCACGGCCTCGATATCCGCGGGCGAAACGGGCGTGGCGTCGCCGCGTTTGTAAAGGCCGAGCTTGTCGATCATCTGCCGGAAGTCGCCGGGCGGGACGGAGCGAGCGAGGCCTTCAAGGTCAGCCATGGCGTCACGGTCGGGGGCGGTCAGCCCGGCTTCCTTCAGCCAATCCTCGATCTGGGCACGATCGGGCGGGTCATCATAGATTGCGGCGGCATAGGCGCGTTTGGAGCCTTCGAACACCTTGCGCAGCGCCGATTTGGGGGTGAGGCGGCCGGCAGTGGCGATGATTTGTGCGTCGCCCTCCGCCCAATCCTCCATCGCGGCGGTGAAGACCTTGGCGAGACCGTCGGTGGCCCCTTCGACCAGAACGGCGCGGGGGCCGGGGAAGAAACCCACGGCTTTGACGGCGTCGAGGAGGGCCGCGCCGTCCGAACGGAGATCCGCGCCTGAAAGGCGGGTCAGGCGCATTTCTTCCTCAGCATTGGCACCGAGGAGGGCCGCGAGAAGGTCCTGGCGCTTGAGGGCGACACGCATCGCGTCTTCGCCGAAGATCAGGCAGCCCGCGGCGCTTTGATCAGGGCGTTTGAAATAGGTGTTTGCGTCGCGCGTGCTGAGCTTCATGACCAGCCGGGCGCGCCTGCGAGCAGGCGGGTGACAAGTTGGTCGGCCAAGGCGACGGCCAGCCTGTTCTCAGCGTCGCGGCGGGCTGAGGCCGTTGCAACCGGAGAAGCCGTGGTGGCGTAGGCGGTGAAGGTCGAAACCTCACCCTGTTCGAGAATGCGCCCTGTGCCGGCTTCACGCAAAGTGAATGCCAGAGAGCCGATCACATTGATCCGGTCGATATTCTCGGCTTCATCGATGGCCAGATTGCGCTGGCCGGTTTCGATGGAATAGTCGAGCTCATAGGTGTTGCCCGTGCCAAGCCGATCCTCAAAGCGCGACAGCACTTCAAATTCGATCCGCGTATCGGGATCGGTCACACGGATCTGGTCGCGGATGGCCGTTCCCGACCCGCCCGGTCCGTAGACGGGCTGGAAGTTGCAGGCCGCCAGCGGAGCCAGCAGTAGGAAACACAGGGTTCGGCGGTTAAACGACGACATTCACGATCCGTCCGGGCACAACGATCAGCTTCTTGGGCGGGTTGCCGTCCAAAGCCTTCACCACAGCGTCGTCTGCCAGCGCGATCTTTTCAACCTCTTCCTTCGAGGCGTCCTTGGCGACCTTGATCTCGGACTTGCGTTTGCCGTTGATCTGGATCGGCATGGTGACGGTGTCTTCCACCAGCATCGCCTCATCCGCTTTGGGCCACTCGGCGTTGGCGATCAGGCCCTTGCCGCCTTGGTAAGCCCAGATGTCTTCGGCCAGATGCGGCGTGAAGGGAGACATCAATTGGGCGAGCGTCAGGATCGCTTCGCGCTGGGCGGCGTAGGACGCTTTGGATTTCTGCAGCGTGTTGGTGAAGCCGTAGAGTTTGGCAATGGCGGCGTTGAAGCCGAAGCTTTCCACGCCCATCGTGACGTCGTGGATCGCCTTGTGCATGGCGCGCAGGAGGTCATCGTCGCCCTCGCCGGGCGCGGTGCGGTCCATATTGCCGATGCGATCGCACAGCGACCAGACCCGGCCCAGATGTTTATAGGCGGCCTCGGCCCCGGCAGCGGTCCATTCGACGTCACGTTCGGGCGGGGAGTCCGACAGGACGAACCAACGCGCGGTGTCGGCGCCATATTGTTCGATGATCGCCACGGGGTCGACGACGTTGTTCTTGGATTTGGACATCTTGGCGGAGGGGACGATTTCGACCTCCGTGCCATCTTCCAGGAAGCCTTTGCCGTCCCGCAGGTCCACAGCCTCGGGGTAGTGGTAGACGGGGCGGCCATCTGCGCCGGTTGTCTTGAAGATCGCGTGGGTCACCATGCCTTGGGTGAAGAGCGCGTTGAAGG
Source organism: Gymnodinialimonas sp. JB5-7 (assembly GCF_055693405.1). Classification (NCBI taxonomy): domain Bacteria; kingdom Pseudomonadati; phylum Pseudomonadota; class Alphaproteobacteria; order Rhodobacterales; family Paracoccaceae; genus Gymnodinialimonas; species Gymnodinialimonas sp. JB5-7. Next base: position 806,984 of record NZ_JBVFUX010000012.1, on the reverse strand, counting down.
GCTCGATCGATTTGCGGGGCAGGTGGCCGGTCAGGTGCATGGCGCGGGCGAAGAACCGGGAATAGAGCAGGTGCAGGATCGCGTGCTCGATGCCACCGATATATTGGTCAACGTTCATCCAGTATTCCGCTTCTTCCCGCGCCGTCGGCGTGTCGGCATGAGGGAAGTGAAGCGGGCGAAGTACCAGCTTGAGTCGACGAACGTGTCCATCGTGTCCGTCTCACGCGTGGCTGGTGCACCGCAGGACGGGCAGGGCACGTCGCGCCAGGTCGGGTGACGGTCGAGCGGATTGCCGGGGATGTCGAAGGTGACGTCCTTTGGCAGTTCGACGGGCAGGTTCTCTTTCTTCTCGGGCACGACACCGCAGGCTTTGCAGTGCACAACCGGAATCGGAGCACCCCAATAGCGCTGGCGACTGAGGCCCCAATCGCGGAGGCGGAACTTGGTGACGCCTTGGCCGACGCCTTCGCCCTCACAGAATGCGATGGCGGCATCGATGGCGGCGTTGCCGGTCTGGACCTCATCGCCTGCGAAGCCCGCCACGTAGCGGACGCGTTCCGTTTTGGGCGGCACGTAGGCCTCGCCCCCGTCTTCGGGGCGGGTGAAGCCGTCTTCTCCGGCCTCGGGCACGTACGTGGAGACGACGGGCAGGTCGTATTTGCGCGCGAATTCCAGATCGCGTTCGTCGTGGGCCGGGCAGCCAAAGATCGCGCCGGTGCCGTAGTCCATCAGGATGAAGTTGGCGATGTAGACGGGCAGTTCCGCCGCCGTGTCGAACGGGTGGCGGACGCTGCAGGCCGGTGTCGTAGCCCATCTTCTCGGCCTTCTCGATGGCCTCGGCCGTGGTGCCGCCCTTGCGGCAGTCTGCGCAGAAGGCGGCGACGGCGTCGTCCTTGGCTTCCAGTTCCTTGGCGATGGGATGGTCCGGAGAGATACCCACGAAGCTGGCGCCCAACAAAGTGTCGGGGCGGGTCGTGTAGACCTCCACCCGGTCATGACCACCGACGGCATCCACCAGACCGAAGGCGAATTGCAAGCCGCGCGAGCGGCCGATCCAGTTTTCCTGCATCAGGCGGACCTTGGCAGGCCAATCGTCCAGCCCGTCCAGTGCTTCCAACAGTTCATCGGCCATGTCGGAGATCTTGAAGAACCATTGCGTGAGTTCGCGGCGCTCCACCTCAGCACCCGAGCGCCAGCCCTTGCCGTCTATCACCTGCTCGTTGGCCAGAACGGTCATATCGACCGGATCCCAGTTCACCACTGCATTCTTTCGGTCGATGAACCCGGCCTCCAGCATATCGAGGAACAGCGCCTGCTGCTGGCCGTAATATTCCGGGTCGCAGGTGGCAAACATGCGGGACCAGTCGATGCCGAAGCCCAATGGCTTCATCTGCGCGACCATCGTGTCGATGTTCTGATAGGTCCAATCGGCGGGGTGGCCGCCTTGCGCCATCGCTGCGTTCTCAGCCGGCATCCCGAATGCATCAAAGCCCATCGGGTGCAGGACGTTGTGACCCGTGCTCAGCTTATAGCGCGCGATCACGTCGCCCATCGTGTAGTTGCGCACATGGCCGATATGGATGCGGCCCGAGGGGTAGGGGAACATCTCCAACACGTAGTACTTCGGCTTGTCGGCGGACATCTTGGCAAGGAAGGTCCCGGCCTCTTCCCAGGCTTTCTGCCATTTCGGCTCAATCTTGGCGGGGTCGTAGCGGGACATCTTGGTCTTCCTTGGACGAGCGGGACAGTAAAAAGCCGGGCTGAACCAGCCCGGCGCGTGTTTAAGCGGACAAGTCGGGCTGGTCTACAGCCGACCGTCCGCAACCCGTAGTTGGCGCGCGCGGGTCAGGATGGCGTCTTCGACCTGGCGGGCGGTGGCGCGGCTGACGGCAGTGCCGTTGCGGCCCTGTAAGGCGACACGCAGCGAGCGCGCCTCCAACGCCGGGTCCGTCACGTAGACCGTTGCGCGATAGGCGCGGTTGCCGCCGGGCGGTGTCGCATAGCCAAAGGCGATGATGCCGGTGAAGGGGTCAGCTGCTTCAAGCGGCATGAAATCGAGAATTTCGAGGGAGGCCTGCCAGAGATAGCTGTTTACCTCGACAGTAACGGACGGGTCTTCGTTGTTGCCGAACAGATCCCAGATGGTTTCGCGGTCTGGGTCGAGGGCGATCCCCTCGCGCTGCAGCCGCTCAGCCTGCAGGTCTGTGTCGTTGGCGAAATCGCCCGTTCCGCCGCACGCCGCCAAGAGGGCCAGCACCGCGCCAAAGGCGACAAAGTTTCCTGAACGCATACCCATTCTCAACTGCCCTGCTCAAATCTGTCGCGTTGTTCTACCCAAGCGCATCTATAGCGGCAAGGCCGCAGAACGGCTGGCTGGCCAAATGCATCCAAATGGCCGCAGGGAATCGCTGCGTTGGTAGAGCCGCCTGGCGTGCGCCAGGGGTCGAAAAGGGCAGGGCGCAGCCATCGATTCGAATTGCGAGCGTGCATCTTTGTACGTGAGCACGCGCGTGATGTGGGTGTAATAGGGCAGATGAAAACGAGTCGGACCGATTCCCGGGCATCGCGAATTTGCGAGCCTTTTCCTTGGTATCCGCCTTATTTCCGCCACTTTCTGGCGCGGGTGGGGCATTGTTATGCCGGGCCTCGGTGCAGACTGTGGCATGTCTGCACCATGCGAGAGGCAACCTTTTGAGGCTCTGGGACGGTTTCTTGCATTCACGGGGGCAAAGAGCGAGACAGAGGCATACCCAGCACGGATGTTCCGTTTTGGGGTGCACCTTCTAAAGTGAACACGAGGGAAAAACCATGAAAAAGGTTCTCTTTGCGACCACAGCGCTTGTTGCGACTGCTGGCTACGCATCGGCCGACGTCGCGCTCAGCGGTTCGGCACAAATGGGCGTCCAGGGCGGCTCCGGCGGCGCTGTCACCCAGTTCGTTCAGGACATCGACGTTACTTTCACGCTCTCCGGCGAGACCGACAGCGGCATCACCTTTGGTGCAGCAGTTGACCTCGACGAGTCGGCTGGCGGCGTTGGCACCGACGACGCAGGCGTTGCGATCTTCATCTCCGGCGATTTCGGTACGCTGACGATGGGCGACACCGATGGCGGCTTCGACGCTGGCATGCAGGAAGTGAACATCGGTTCGCCTGGCTCCATCAACGACAACGAGACCACGCACGCTGGTTACTCGGGCAACTCGGGCCTCGACGGCCTGTATGATGGCCAGGTCCTGTCCTACTCCTACTCGGTTTCGGGCTTCACGATCACTGGCTCGATCGAGATGGACGACGACGGCGGCACCAACTGCCACGTCGCTGCTTCGGCAACCTGGCTCGTTCTGCACTGGCGTAGTGCCAGATCGGCCTGCCGTGTCAACCTGCCCAGCTTCGCCATACCGGCGGTCGCAGACGCAATCATCGCAGGCGACGACCTTCACCGGTGACGCAGTGTACGGCATCGGCGCAAGCTACGCTGGTTCGTTCGGCGGCGGTTCCTACACCATCGGTGCTGGCTACCAGACCGTTGAAGACATGGATGCGATCAACGCTGGCTCCCAGGGCATCACCGTCATGGGCATCTCGGCAACGGTTGCTCTCGACGGCGGCCTGTCGGCTGGTGTGAACTATCTCGCAGATCGACGTTGAACGGCCTTGGCACTGTCACGCGTCCGATCGGCATCGCCACTCTTCGCAGACCCGGTCCAGCACACCTGGCTGCTTGGTCGGTGCATCGTACGCATTCGGTGACATCACCGTGCACGCCAACTACGGTCAGTTCGACTGGGACGCAAACGCAACTGCAGCCGACACTTCCGGCTACGGCCTCGCAGCATCCTACGACCTGGGTGGCGGTCTGTCCGCACACCTCGGCTACGGCTCGTCCACGGTCGACGCTGTGAACGACACCGCGGACTTGGCGCAACCGCTTCCATCGCTGGGCACTTCGTCCAACTGGTCGCTCGGTGTGGCAATGTCCTTCTAATCCTAACGGATTATCGGATTACGGAGAGAGCGGGCCTTGTGCCCGCTCTTTTCTTTGGTGGAACGGCACACATGTCGCTTGATGAAATCACATCCCGCATCGCCGCTTCTGCCACGTCCCATGGTCGGGACCCCGCAGACATCACCCTGATCGCCGTCTCCAAGGTGCAGCCGCCTGAACGGGTTCAGGCTGTGCTGGACCAGGGCCATCGCATTTACGGCGAGAACCGGGTGCAGGAGGCGCAGGGGCGCTGGCCTGCGTTTCAGGAGGTGTATGACAATATCGACCTTCACCTCATCGGGCCGCTGCAAACCAACAAGGCGCGGCAGGCGGTTGAGATGTTTTCAACGATCCACACGGTCGACCGGCCAAAGCTGGCGACGACGCTGGCGCGTCTGGCCCAGGAACGGGGCGAGAGCCCGGAGGTTTTCGTTCAGGTGAACACGGGGGAAGAGCCGCAGAAAGCGGGCTGCCTTCCGTCCGAGGCGGACGCCTTTATCGCTGAGGTCCGCGCGCTTGATCTGCCGCTCAAAGGATTGATGTGCATCCCGCCCGTTGAGGAAGAACCCAGTCTGCACTTCGCGCTTCTGGCCAAGATTGCCGCGCGCAATGGCCTTGCAGGGCTTTCGATGGGTATGTCATCGGACTTCGAGACGGCCATCGGGCAGGGTGCCACGCATATCCGTGTGGGTTCGGCCATTTTTGGCGAGCGTGATTACAACTGAGGGGCGAGAGAGGCGGGCACGATCAGGCGTGTCGCATAGCTGATGCGCGGTACCACCCAGCGCAAATGATCGGGACGCAGCCCGATGCAGCCTTCCGTCGGTCGCCCCGGCCCACGCCATTGGTGAATGAAGATCGCAGAGCCTCGGCCCGCCTCGGCGTAGGGCCAATTCCAATCGGTAATCAGCACGATGTCGTAGAGCGGATCGCCCCGCATCAACCGTTCGGCTGAGCCGGGATAGGGTGCGCGGACCATGGTGTTGTAATCGTCTTGTTGCGCATCGTCAGACCACAGATCGCCGGGCCCGATCGGGACAGCCCAGTCACTGGGCCGCGCCAGACGGTCGGGGCGATAGAGGCATCCGACAATGCGATGCGCGCCAATGGGTGTCCCGCCATCGCCTTCCCGTTTGTCCCGAACAACGCCGCCGCGCCCCACAGTAAACGGTAGGCGCGCGCCCCAGAACCGTAAACCAGAGGGCGTCAGTACCATATCTTCCGGTGTGGTCTGCATTCTCAGCTCACAGCTGTGGGGATGCCGGAAGGGGGCTGTGATGCTGCGCTGGTCACAGCAAATGCCCCGACTTTTCGCGCTTCACATCAAGATAGTGGGCGTTGAACCGGTTGGTGGGCGTCACAAGCGGCACACGTTCCACCACGTCGATCCCCTCGGCCCCCATCATGTCCACCTTGCGGGGATTGTTGGTCATCAAGCCGCACCGCGCCGAAGCCCATGCGTTTCAGCAGGCCCGCGCCCAAGCGGAAGTCGCGTTCATCATCCTCGAATCCTAGGCGGTGATTGGCCTCCACCGTATCAAAGCCCTGATCTTGCAGGGCGTAGGCGCGCATCTTGTTTGCCAGCCCAATCCCGCGCCCTTCCTGGTTGAGATAGAGCAGCACGCCTGCGCCAGCTTTGCCCATATCCGCCAGGGCGGTCCGCAATTGCGGGCCACAATCGCATTTCAGGGACCCAAGCACATCGCCGGTGAAACAGGCGGAATGCAGACGGGCCAGCACTGGTTGGGAGCGGTCGGGTCGCCCGATCTCGATTGCGTAATGCTCAATCTCACCATTGCCGGGGCGGAAGATATGGAGACGCCCGGCTTCGCTGGCTTCCATTGGAAGGCCAGCGGCGGCGACCGGCACAAGGGCCGGGGCTGCGGCGAGATCCTCCGCCGCCAATGCGGCGTTCAAGACCGTAAGGCCCGTTGGCACCTCGGACACTGCAACGGCGGCGACGGCGGGAAGAAGTTGCGCGGATTTCGCGAGAACCAGCGCCAGGCGGTGCAGCGTGGCATCGCCTTCGCGCACCTCGCGGAACGGGCCGCGCAGCGGGGCCGCCAGGTCACAGGCGGGATCGGCCAGATCGCAAAGCCACGCCGCCCCTGCATCCGCTGGCAACGCGATCCGTGCGATATCGCCGTCATAGACGCGGACCTTCAGAGTTGCCGCCCGCCAGCCGGTAATGGCGGCAACGACCGGGCCAAGGGCACGCATGGCCGCCAGCCGATCTTCGCCCACTGTCTCGGACGCCAGCACCATCAGCAGTCCATCCGGGCCCTGCAGCACAACAGGCAGACCCACGCGCAGATCGCTGCGCGCGCGGGCCACAAGTTCGGATGAGGACGGCAATAAGGTCATTTCACCCCACATAACCCTCCAATGACAGAAATTGAAACATTCCCTCACCAACTCACACACGCGCGTGAGGGACGGTTACATCCATAGACAAGCGGCGTTCCGCAGGGTCATGTCATGCCAACGGAACAAGACATTACGGGGACGCGGCACATGGCTAACCTGAAGAAAATCCTTCTCGTCGACGATGATGACGATCTGCGCGAAGCGCTCAGCGAACAGCTGGTGATGACCGAAGACTTCGATGTCTTTGAGGCCGCCAACGGCGCCCAAGCGATGGAGCGCGCCAAGGAAGGTATCTACGACCTCGTGATCCTCGACGTGGGCCTGCCCGATACCGACGGACGCGAATTGTGCCGCCTGATGCGCAAACAGGGTGTGAAATGCCCTGTCTTGATGCTGACCGGCCATGACAGCGACGCCGACACGATTCTGGGCCTCGATGCGGGCGCCAACGATTATGTCACCAAGCCATTCCGCTTTCCGGTGCTTCTGGCCCGTATTCGGGCGCAATTGCGGCAGCACGAGCAATCGGAAGACGCCGTTTTCCAGCTTGGGCCGTACACGTTCAAGCCCGCCATGAAGATGCTGATCACCGAGGATGAGCGTAAGATTCGCCTTACGGAGAAGGAAACAAACATCCTCAAGTTCCTGTATCGTGCACAGGATGGCGTCGTTGCGCGTGACATTCTTCTGCATGAAGTCTGGGGCTACAATGCCGGTGTCACGACCCACACGCTTGAGACACATATCTACCGTCTGCGGCAGAAAATCGAACCAGATCCGTCTAATGCGCGCCTTCTTGTGACCGAATCGGGCGGCTATCGTCTGGTTGCGTGAACGGTAGTTCAGTACCCGTCGATGCCCGGGTTACGGCATCATCTCTCCCTGTTGGACTTGGCCCGGGCTTCGTGCCCGGGTCTTTTTTTGAGAAAGCGCTTTACCTCAAGTGGACTTGAGGAATTTTAGATGAGTCGTCCCCAAATTCAGGAGAAGACCATGCAAGCCACTCTCGAACATCTTAACGTGACAGTGCCTGACCCCGTCGCTTCTGCCGCTATGCTGGAGAATATCTTCGGATGGCGCATTCGCTGGCAAGGCAGTGCCAAGGGGGACGGGTATTCTGTGCATGTTGGGGGCGATGACAGCTACGTCGCGCTTTATGCGCCGGGTCCAGACTTGCAGAAGGCCGGCGATTCCTACACGCAGGTGGGTGGGCTGAACCATCTGGGTGTCACCGTTGGCGATCTGGAAGCGGTTGAGGCGCGGGTGAAGGCACGCGGCTACGAGGCCTATAGCCATGGAAATTATGAGCCGGGCCGCCGCTTTTACTTTCGCGACGAGAATGGGCTGGAGATTGAAGTTGTAGAATATTGACCTGTGTCAATTCGGCGGCCCCTCGGATCGCATAAAGATACTCCACAACCTCCCTGTTGTGACTTTGCCCGGCGCGAGCAGCGTCGGGTTTTCTTTGCTCAGCTTTTCGGGAGGCGAAGGCGGGCCACACCATACGCGAAAAGCGCGATGAACGCGCCTGCGCCAATCAGGAACACCAGTCGCAAGGCCTCTTCGCGGCCCATGGATGGTTCAGCCAGGGCCATGATCCAGCCGCCTGCCAACGCCCCGATGGGCATCATGCCCCAGCCGAAGAAGCGGTAAATCGCGTTGACCCGCCCAAGCAGGGCGTCGGGAATGACACGTTGGCGGTAGGAGACCGTCACGACATTCCACAGGACGGCGACAAAGGTTTCGAGAAACAGCAATCCGATGGCAAGGGGGATCGAGTTGAAGAGATAGAGGCCGATGAACGGCACCGGCATCAAGGCGAGTGCGATCCATAGGCTGCGTTCCGATCCAAAGCGGCGGGCCAGCGCGGGGCACAGAAGCCCGCCCGCGACTCCGCCTGCTGCCCCTGCCGTCAGCAACATGCCATGCCCCACGGCGCCGAGGCCAAGAACCTCCTGACTATAGAGCACAAGGATTGTGAAGCCCGCCATATGGGCCGCGTTCAAGCCGCCGAGGATCAGCGCGAGTTGCAGGATCACCTTGTGTTCGCGGATCCACGTCCAGCCTGCGCGCATCTCGGCCCAGAAGCCGTCGCGTTGGGTCACCACGGCGCGGGCCGGGAAGGCAATGGCCCAGACGGCCCATGCGGCCAGGGCAAAGCCCAAAGCCTCAAACAGGAAAGGCGCGGGGACGGCCAAGGCGATCAGAAGGCCGGCCAAGGGCGGGCCGACGAACTGGCCCATGATTTGCTCAACCGACCAAATCTGGCCGTTAGCCTCTTCCAGGCGATCTTTGTGAACGAGGCTTGGCAAAGCCGTTTGCGCGGCGTTGTCGCGGAATACCTCAGCGGTGCCCATCAGGAAGGCCAGTGCTGAAAGCCCCGCAATTTGCCAGGCGACGGCCCCGTCGCCCGGGCCGGACAGGATCAGGGCGACAACGGCAAGCGCCAGCGCCATGCGCGTAAGATCGGCGCGTACCATCATGCGCTGACGGTCGGCACGGTCGGTCAGAACGCCCACAGGTAGCGACCACAGGAACCACGGAACGCGCGTGGCGAAGGCCACGATCGCAAGGGCCCTGGGGTCTGTGGTGATGAGTGTCGCAAGCCAGGGAAAGGCCAGCACGCCGATGCCATCGGACAGGTTCGACAGCCCCGCCCCCGACATGAGCAGGCGAAAGTTGCGGTTTTCCTTGAGCAATGCGGCCATGCTGACAGCTTGCGCAGATGCACAGGCTGGGCACAATGTTGGGGATGCGATTTCTCATCCGCCTTTTGATGTGTCTTGTCTTGCTGATTGTCCTGGCGTTGGCCGGGCTGAGGCTTGCCGCGCATCTACGCGAGACGGAGGATGCCTATGCCAGCCCCGATATGGGGCGCTTTGTTCATACCGAGCTTGGTCCGATCTACGCCATTGCGATGGGCCCGCCTGAGGGTGAGCATGTGCTTCTTATCCACGGCTCCGTCGGATGGTCAGGCGCTTGGCTGCACACGATGGAGGTTCTGGCAGAGGCGGGATATTTTGCGGTGGCCATTGATGTGCCGCCGATGGGGTATTCCGGGCGTGCGCCGGATAGGGACTACAGCCGCGCAGCGAATGCAGAGCGTATCCTGGCGTTTATAGACAGTCTTGGTTTGGACCCGCACATCGTGGCCCATTCCTTTGGGGCAGGGGCGGCGGTTGAGGCGGTCATGGATTGGCCCGCCAGCGCCCAGTCGCTGACGATTATCGCGGGCGCGCTGCCGCTTGATCCTGACGAGACAGCGGAATTGCCAGCCTATCTGCGCCCGGTCTGGCTGCGAGAGGTGATCGTCTCTGCCACCGTGACCAACCCGATTGCGTCGCGCCCGCTGTTGCAAGCCTTCCTGCACCGGGATGACGCGGCCACCGACGACGTGCTGACGACTCTGCGAATGCCGGCCACGCAAGAGGGTGCGACCGAAGCGTTGGCCCGCTGGCTTCCGACGCTGCTGGTTCCGCCAAGCGATCTGCCCTCTGTCCGATCGCAGGCTTACCGCGAGCTGTCCTTGCCCGTCGAGTTGATCTGGGGCGCCGAGGACACGACCACGCCACTGGCGGACGGTGAAAACCTGGCCGCATTAATCCCCGGCGCGACGCTGACCGTGATCCCGGATGTGGGGCATATCCCGATGATCGAAGACGAGGCGGCGTTTCACCGGGCGCTGCTGGCCGCGCTGGCACGCAACAGCGCGCCGTAAGAGGCCGACGGCCCCGCTTCGCAGGTGTAAATGGGCCGTGTGTCAGGAGGGCTCTGGACACCGGAATTCATGGGCCTATCCTCCGCCCTCCATCACAGGACGGAGCCCGGACCATGCCCTTCACACTTGCCACCTGGAACATCAACTCCGTCCGTTTACGGCAAGGCATTGTCGCCCAGTTGATGGAGGAGGAAGCGCCGGACGTTCTGTGCCTTCAGGAGTGCAAATGCCTGGAAGAGCAGATCCCGTTCGATGTGTTTCAGGCGCTGGGATATACCCACATGGTTGCGCGTGGTCAGAAGATGTACAACGGCGTCGCCATCCTTTCGAAAATTCCGATGGAACAGGCGGGCAGCTTTGAATTTGCCGGTCTTGATCATGCCCGCCATATCGCCGGGCGGCTGGAAAATGGTGTGACGGTCCACAATTTCTATGTGCCGGCGGGCGGTGACGTGCCGGACCGCGAGAAGAACGTGAAGTTCGGCCAGAAACTCGACTACCTGACGGACATGCGGGACTGGGCGCGCACGGAAAAGCCCGAGAAATCCATCCTTGTGGGCGATCTGAATATCGCGCCGCGCGAGGATGATGTGTGGAGCCACAAGCAGCTTCTGAAGGTCGTGTCGCATACGCCTATCGAGGTGGAGCATATGGCCGAGACGCAAGAGGCCGGCAAATGGGTCGACATCACCCGGCAGGATATCCCCGAAGGCAACCTCTATAGCTGGTGGTCTTACCGGTCCCCGAATTGGGCGGATGCCGACAAGGGGCGGCGGCTGGACCATATCTGGGCGACGTCGGATATTTCCAATGCAGGCCATTCCAGCCGCATCTTGCGTGCAGCTCGTGGGTGGAGCGAAAAACCCTCGGATCACGCGCCGGTTTTCGCGACATTCGACCTATGACCTTGTCCCTGACCGGTCGCGCCCGCATATAGGCCGCAACACGCCTTATAGACGGAGCCCGTCATGCTCGAATTCGGAACCGACACTGCCGCCCCCGCTGACCTGATCAAGGACGGCACGGAAGCCAGCTTCATGGCCGATGTCATAGAAGGCAGCGCTGAGGTGCCTGTGATCGTCGATTTCTGGGCGACCTGGTGCGGGCCGTGCAAGACGCTTGGGCCGATGCTGGAAAAAGCCGTCACCGAGGCCAAGGGCAAGGTGAAGATGGTCAAGATCGACGTTGATGCCGAGCAGCGCCTTGCGGGCGCCTTGGCGCAGCAGGGTTTGCCATTGCAGTCGATCCCGACCGTTGTGGGCTTTGTGCAGGGCCGCCCGGTGGACATGTTCCAAGGCGCGGTGCCGGAAAGCCAGATCAAGGAGTTCATCAAGAAGCTCTGCGATATGGCGGGCAGCGACGGTGGCTTGGGTGAGGCACTGGAAGCCGCAGAAGAGATGTTGGCGCAGGGGGCCGTGGCCGATGCCGCGCAGACTTTTGCCGCGATCCTTGGTGAAGAGCCTGAAAATGCCGCCGCGATGGGCGGTTTGGCGCGTGCGCATCTGGCGATGGACCAGGTGGATGAGGCCGAGGGCCTTTTGAGCACCGCGCCTGAGGCGATTTTCAATGCGCCCGAGATCGAAGCCGTGCGTGCGCAGATCGAACTGGCGCGTCAGGCCGCCAGTGCCGGCCCACTGGGTGATCTGAAGGCCGCGGTCGAGGCCAACCCCGATGATCATCAGGCGCGGTTCGACTATGCCTTGGCGCTTCATGCCGATGGCAAGGTCGAGGACGCGGTCGAGGAATTGCTGGACCTGTTCAAGCGGGATCGGGAATGGAACGATGCAGCGGCGAAGACGCAGCTTTTCACCATTTTCGATGCGCTGAAGCCCCAGGACCCTGTGGCGCTGAACGGTCGCCGCCGCCTGAGCTCGATGATTTTCATGTGAGTGGGCGGCGCATTCGTTGCCAAATACAAGTATCAGCCTAGGTCTGCTGTCATGATGTCTGCGGCCGACCTTCCCCAAACGATCCCGGTGTTCCCGTTGCCGGGTGCCTTGATGCTGCCGCGTGCGCGCTTGCCGTTGCACCTGTTTGAGCCGCGTTATTTGCAGATGTTGGACGACACGCTGAAGACCTCGCATCGGTTGATTGGAATGGTTCAGCCATATGACGCACCGGGCGGGGGTGAGAAAAAACTGCACACCATCGGATGTGCGGGGCGGCTAACCCAGTTCTCTGAGACGGAGGATGGCCGCTACATGATCACCCTGTCGGGCATGTCGCGGTTCCGCATCCAACAGGAAGTGACCGGGTTCACGCCTTATCGCCGCTGCGATGTATCGTGGGACGGATTCAGTGCGGATCTTGGCCCGGCTGAAGTCGACAAGGGTTTTGATCGCGACACTTTCCTTGATCTTCTGGCGCGGTATTTCGATGCGCTGTCACTGTCGACGGATTGGGAAAGCCTGAAAGAAGCGGATGATGAGCTATTGATCAACTCGCTGTCGATGCTGTGCCCCTTCGATCCTGAGGAAAAGCAGGCGCTGCTGGAGGCGCCGTCGCTGAGCACGCGGCGCGAGACCATTGTGACGTTGCTGGAATTCGCCTTGCGTGCGGGCAGCGATGAAGAGCGCATGCAATGAGTGATGCGGCCGTCGATCGCCGTATGCTGGAGGCGTTGGTCTGCCCGGTTACACAGGCGCCGTTGACCTACGATGCGGAGGCGCAGGAGTTGATCTCAAAAGCGGCCCATCTGGCCTATCCAATCCGCGGCGGCATTCCGATCATGTTGGAAGAAGAAGCGCGCAAGCTGGATTGAACGGAGTTAGTCCGTTGCGGGCGGCAGGGGCGGCGGCGCGGCAGTGCGCTTGTGCATCAAGCCGCCGATCAGGATCAGGATAAGGCCGACAACCAGTCCGAACACCAGGCCCGCGGAGGCGAAGATGGATTGCAGGGCAAGCGTGCTCAATTCCTCATCCGTGACGACTTCGCCAGGGTCGATGGCCTGACCGGCGGCATCGGTGAACGCTTCGCCCAGGCCACCCAGGGTGATGATAGGCACGACGACCAAAACGCATCCCAATGCAAGAAATCCGCGTGCAAAGGCGATCCTTCCGTTTGTTGCGAACCAGATCAGGGCCCCGGTGCCGGCAGCTGCAAGGCACCCCACAAGGAGCGCCACGGTGCCGCCCGCGATGCCGACGCTCAGAAGAAATCCAAACAGCATGGACAGGGCGCAAAACAGGATCAGGGCTGTCAATTTGGGGCCGGTCATTGAAGCGTCCTTCGGTGGGGCTGGGTAAGGCAGCCCCAATATAGCCCGCTGCTCTGAGCGGGGAGAAGTCCGGGAAACCTGCGCTACAGCGCGCGTCCTTGCATCAATTTGGGCAAATCGCCGGTCAGGCCCGCGGCCTCTCGGATAAAGCGGCGGCGCAGGGCGGGAAGGGCGCTGATCGCGCCCATTCCAATGTCGCGGACCGCGCGCAGGGCCGAATTATCGTTCGAGAACAGTCGATTGACCGTGTCGGTTGCGACCGCAAGCCCGGCTGTGTCGAAGCGGCGCCACTGCTGATAGCGGGCCAAAACATCCGGGGCAGCGATGTCTTCGCCCCGGCGCTTGGCGCCGGCCAGCACCTCAGCCAGTGCGCCCACATCGCGCAGACCAAGGTTGAGGCCCTGACCTGCGATGGGATGGATGCCGTGGGCGGCATCGCCGACCAATGCCAGCTTGTCGCCAATGAACGACTGCGCCAGCGACAGGCCAAGCGGGTAGCTGTGACGCTTACCGGTCAGGGTGATCTCGCCCAGGAAATCACCAAAGGCAGGACGCAGCGCGGAAAGGAATGTTTCGTCATCCGAGGCGGCCAGCTCGCTGGCGCGCGGTTCGGTCTCGGACCAGACGATGGAGGATCGGTTGCCGGGCAGGGGCAGGATCGCAAGCGGCCCGCCGGGCATGAAGAATTGATGGGCGACGCCGTTGTGGGGCCGCTCGTGATTAACGGCGCAGACAAGAGCGGTTTGGTCGTAGCCCCACCCGGTGCGCTTGATCCCGGCCCGCTCTGCCACGCCTGACCGCCGACCATCGGCGCCGACGAGCAGACGGCCCTTTAGAATATCGCCGTTTTCCAGAGTGACGGAGCCGTTTGACTGCGCCACAACGCGTGCGCTTGGGCGATGCTGCGCAAGCGGCTCTGCCGTCAACGAGGCCATCAACGCGCCGCGCAAGTAGCGATCTTCGAGCATATGCCCCATCGGGCCTTCTTCGATCTCGGCGTGATCGAAATGAAGAAAGAACGGCGCAGCCCCTTCGCCCGCGCGCCCGTCAGATGCCTTGATCTCCAGCATCGGCTGCGCATGGTCGGCAACACCGTCCCAAATGCCAAGCGCGCCCAACATGCGAACGGAGGCCAGGGCCAACGCATAGGCGCGACCGTCGAAATCATGGTCGGTCCGAGTTTCAGCCGGAAGCGCGTCCAGCACGATGCTGCTGAGGCCCGCTTGGGCGCACGCCAGGGCGAGGCAGGGGCCATTCAGCCCGCCCCCAACGATCAGGATATCTGCATCCAATTCCGCCATACCCTTGATAATGGTGGCGGCGCGGGGATTGTCCATGCCGCGGCCCCCGGTTAGCCTTTCGCTGCGGCAAAAGGGGCACGTCAATGGATTGGATGCGCAAAAGCGCCTGCGAGATCGGGCGTGGCATTGGCGAGGGCCGAGTTGATCCGGTGGAATTGACCGAAGCCTATCTTGATGCCGCCCGCGACCATCCGCATGGCGACCAGATCTATGCACGCCGGACCCGGGGCCGCGCCCTGTCCGAGGCGATAGCCGCCCATGACCGCGCGAAGTTCGGGATCAGGCGCGGGCTGCTGGATGGTGTGCCGATCAGTTGGAAGGACCTGTTCGATACCGCAGGTGTCGGGACCGAGGCGGGCACAAAGCTGCTGCAGGGGCGTGTGCCGACTGAGGATGCCGAGGTTCTGGTGAATGCCACCCATGCCGGGCTCGTTTGCTTGGGCAAGACCCATATGACGGAACTGGCATTCTCGGGCCTTGGTGTGAATCCGTCCACCGCGACACCGCCGAATGTGCACGGTGCCGACCTTGCACCCGGTGGATCCTCATCTGGGGCGGCGGCGTCGGTTGCTTTCGGCCTGGCGGCGGCAGGCATCGGGTCGGATACAGGCGGTTCGGTCCGCTTGCCGTCGGCATGGAATGACCTTGTCGGGTTCAAACCCACGCACAACGCGCTGTCGTTGAAAGGCGTCGTGCCGCTGTGTGAGAGTTTCGACACCGTCGGCCCGCTTTGCCGAACTGTCGAGGATTGCGCGGAGCTGTTTGCGGTGATGGGCAACGGGCAAGCCCCCGACCTGCGGGAGGCGACGCTTACAGGCACGCGCCTTTTGGTGCTGCAGCCTTATTCATCTGATGTGAGGGAAGCGCCGGGGGCAGCCTTTCAATCGGCGGTCGAACGCCTGAACAACGCAGGCGCGCGGATTGAGACCGGCGATATTCCTGCCGTGAACGAGGCGATGGAGACTACGTTGTCGCTTTATACTGCCGAGGCCTACGGGACGTGGGGCAAGGTGATCGAGGCTGATCCAGACAAGATGTTCCACCGTATCCGTGACCGGTTCCGCCAAGGCGCCGATGTGAAGGCTGCGGATTTCGTGGCGCTTTGGCGGCGTTTGCGCACGTTGCGGGAGGCGTATCTTGCGGCGACGGCGGAATATGATGCCGTGCTGATCCCGTCGGCCGCAAACCTGCCACCGGATGTTGCGCGGCTGGACAGCGATGACGATTATTTCGTGACAGAAAACCTGATGACCCTGCGCAACACGCGCGTCGGCAACCTGATGGGCTTGTGTGCCATCACGCTGCCCACCGGGGTGCCGTCGACCGGGATCATGCTGATGGGTCATCCCGGCAGCGATGCACGCCTGTTGCGGCTTGCGGCAGCCGCAGAAGCTGCGCTGGCCTAAGGGCCACACCCGCCTGATTCTGCGCGCCTTTTTCTGGACCGAAGCGCCTGCCTTCGCTATTCTGCCTCCAAACAGGGCGTCAATGACCCTGAAATTGAGGCAGTTATGGTATTCCCCGAGCGGTTTTCGAACCTTCCGGACTATGCGTTCCCGCGTCTGCGGAAGCTTCTCGACGTCCATGAACCGGGCGGCGATCCGATTGCGATGACCATTGGCGAGCCGCGCCATGCCTTCCCGCCTTGGATCGCTGAAATCATTGCACAAAACCTTGCCAGGTTTCGGCAATTACCCCGTCAACGAGGGCTCGGACCCGTTGCGTGAGACGCAAGCCGCCTGGCTTGCGCAGCGCTACGGTGTTTCGGTTGATCCGTCGAAAAACGTCCTTGCGCTGAACGGGACGCGCGAAGGCCTCTACAATGCGTGCATGGCGCTGTGTCCTGAGCAGAAAAACGGGCAACCGCCTGTCGTCCTGACGCCGAATCCGTTTTATCAGGTCTATGCTGTCGCGGCGCTGTCTGTCGGGGCTGAGCCTGTCTACCTTCCCGCGACGTCGGAAACTGGCGACTTGCCCGATTTCCACGCCGTTGATCCCGCAATCCTGGATCGGACCGCCATCGCCTATATTTGCTCACCCGCGAACCCGCAGGGCGCGGTGGCGTCCGAGGCGTATTGGGAAGCGCTGATCACGTTGGCCGAAAAGCACGATTTCAAGATTTTCGCGGATGAGTGCTATTCCGAGATTTACCGTGACGCCCCGCCGCCCGGCGCGTTGCAGGTGTCGCAGAAGATGGGCGCGGACCCAGACCGGGTCTTGGTGTTCCATTCGCTATCGAAGCGCTCGAACCTTCCCGGGCTGCGGTCTGGCTTTTGTGCAGGTGGTGCGGAAAGCATCACGCGGATGAAGACGCTGCGCAGCTATGCGGGCTCCCCCTGCCGATGCCGTTGCAAGCGGTGGCTGATCGGCTGTGGGCCGATGAAGATCATGTGGAAGAGAACCGCGAACTCTACCGTGCGAAGTACAAGATCGCTGACGAGATCCTTGGGGATGTGCCCGGATATCAGGCGCCGGAGGCCGGGTTCTTCCTGTGGCTTCCAGTTGAGAATGGCGAAGAGGCCACGCTGAAGCTGTGGCGCGAAACGGGTGTTCGGGTTTTGCCCGGCGCGTATCTGGCGCGCGAGGTCGATGGGGTGACCCCCGGGCACGACCGTATCCGCGTGGCCATGGTGGCAGAACAAGAAGAAATGCGACGCGGGCTGAAAACGCTCCGCGAAACGCTCTACGATTGAGGAGGCGAGAGAATGGCCTATCAGACCCGCAGCGGACGTGAGCCACTTCTGGACGGACACATGCAGGAAATCCTCGCCCGGCGTGGGCAGGAGATGATCGGCATGGCCCTGATCGGCCTGGGTCTGGCCCTTGCCGCGCTGCTGTGGAGTTACGTGCCTGAGGATCCCAACTGGATGGCGGCGACCGACGCGCAGCCGGAAAACCTGTTGGGTCGCGGCGGGGCGTCGGTTGCGGCGATCCTGATCATGATCATGGGCTTTGCCGCCTGGGTTCTTCCTGCCACGGCTTTGGCGTGGGGCGTGCGGTTTCTGTTTCACCGCGGGCAGGAGCGTGCGTTGGGTCGCGTCCTATTCTTGCCCATCGCGATTGCCTTGGCCGCGATTTATGCCGCAAGCCATGTGCCGCCCCAGGTATGGCCGCATAATTTCGGGGCCGGTGGTCTGTTTGGCGACACGATCCTCGGTGCGTTGCTCAGCGCCATGCCGTTTGCGCCGCAAGTGGGCATCAAGATCGCCGCGTTCCTCGCATTTGCCGCGACGGCCGTTTTGGTGCTGTACGTGCTTGGTGTAACCAAGCGCGAATTCGGCCTGACCTTGCGCTTCCTGCTTGTGGGTATGGTCGCGACCGGCTCTGCCGTGATGGTGATGATGCGCAGCTTTGGGCGCGGTGTGGGGCAGGGGACGGCTGCCACCGCGAATGCCATTCAGGCCGCCCGTGTCGCCCGTGCGGAAGCACGCGCCAATGCGCCTGTTGCCGCCACCGCTGCCTCCGAGCCGCGCGTTTTGCGCGCCGAGGTTCCGGTTGAGCCTGACTTCGACGTTGTGGATGATCCCTATGCTGCGCCTGCGCCGCAGCCGCAGGGCCTGTTCGCCCGCATGCCGCGCCTGATGCGGGAGGCTGAGCCATCGCTGGAAGGCCCGCTGCCCGAGGCCGACCCTGTACTGGCCGAAGATCTGCACCATGCGCCGGTGGGTGAAGAGCGCGTGCGCTCCCGCATCTCCGACGCGATCCGTGCGCGCGTGCGGCCTTCCGCGCCTGAGCCGACCGGCAACACGATTGCCGAGATTGCCGCCCGCGCCCGTGTGACGCCCGGCACGCCATCGAAAGTGCCTGGCCTCAACCGCCAGGAACCACCTCTGACCGCAGCCCATGCCGTGCCGCAGGAGGCGCCAATGGCCGAGGTCGAGCCAGTTGATTTGTACGAGCCTGCACCCGAGCCGATCCCGGCGCCGGTGGTTCCCGCACCGCAGCCCGGAATCCAGCGTCGAGTCGCGCCAGAGGCGCGCGCAGATCGTGGACTCGTTCAGCAACCGACCCGCAAAGCGCCTGCCCAATCTCGTCAGGCCAAGGCAGACAGCCAGCCTTCGCTGCCCCTGTCAGAGCCGGAACCCTATGAGTTCCCGCCACTGACGTTGCTGACCAACCCGACGACAATCGAACGCCATCACCTGAGTGATGAAGCGCTCGAAGAAAACGCGCGGATGTTGGAAAACGTGCTGGATGACTATGGTGTGAAGGGGGAGATCGTATCGGTCCGCCCTGGCCCAGTTGTCACCATGTACGAGCTTGAGCCTGCTCCCGGCCTGAAAGCCAGCCGCGTCATCGGTCTGGCCGACGATATTGCACGGTCCATGTCCGCCCTGTCCGCCCGCGTCTCCACCGTTCCGGGCCGCACGGTGATCGGCATCGAGCTTCCGAACCAGAACCGCGAAATGGTGGTCCTGCGTGAGATGCTGTCCCACCGCGATTTCGGGGACGGCAACCACAAGCTTCCTCTGGCTTTGGGTAAGGACATTGGTGGCGAGCCGATCATCGCCAACCTCGCCAAGATGCCCCACCTTCTGATCGCCGGGACCACCGGCTCAGGTAAGTCGGTCGCGATCAACACCATGATCCTCAGCCTGCTTTACAAGCTGAAGCCGGAAGACTGCCGGATGATCATGATCGACCCGAAGATGCTGGAACTTTCCGTCTATGACGGCATTCCGCATCTGCTCAGCCCCGTTGTGACAGACCCGAAGAAGGCGGTGGTCGCGCTCAAATGGGTCGTGGGTGAGATGGAAGAACGCTACCGCAAGATGTCGAAGATGGGCGTTCGGAATATCGACGGCTACAATGGTCGCGTGAAGGACGCGCTGGATAAGGGCGAGATGTTCTCCCGCACGTTCCAGACGGGCTTTGACGATGAAACGGGCGAGCCGGTGTTCGAGACCGAGGAATACCTGCCCGAAAAGATGCCTTACATCGTCGTCGTCGTGGATGAGATGGCCGACCTGATGATGGTCGCGGGCAAGGAGATTGAGGCCTGCATCCAACGTCTTGCGCAGATGGCGCGGGCCTCTGGCATCCACCTTGTGATGGCCACGCAGCGGCCCTCGGTCGACGTGATCACCGGCACGATCAAGGCAAACTTCCCGACGCGGATTTCGTTCCACGTGACGTCGAAAGTCGACAGCCGCACCATTCTGGGTGAGATGGGCGCCGAGCAGCTGCTGGGCATGGGCGACATGCTCTACATGGCGGGCGGATCCAAGATCACCCGCGTGCACGGGCCGTTCTGTTCCGATGAGGAAGTGGAAGAGATTGTCCGCCACCTGAAATCCTTCGGCCCGCCGGAATACGCGACCAGCGTTCTTGATGGGCCTGCCGAAGACAAGGAAGCGGATATCGACGCCGTGCTTGGTCTGAACACAGGCGGCAACACGACTGGCGAAGACGCGCTTTACGATCAGGCGGTCGCGGTTGTCGTGAAAGACCGGAAGTGTTCGACCAGCTACATCCAGCGTAAACTTGGCATCGGCTATAACAAGGCCGCGCGGCTGGTGGAGCAGATGGAAGAACAAGGTCTGGTCTCAGCCGCCAACCATGTCGGCAAGCGCGAGATCCTCGTGCCAGAACAGGAATAGGGACGCATCAGATGGCCTTCTACAACCGCGTTGCCTACAAAAACGAGGCCACACGCATCTTCGGAGAGATGGACACAGCCAATATGAGCTGTGCTGAAATCTCGGGCGGGTTCGGGAAGGGCTTTGGGTTCAAGGAATACGAGGAATTCCACTTTCCTGATTATGACATCTGCCAAGGCCCGTTTCGGGATGAAAAGGGCAAGCTGCGCAAGTTCGATATGGTCATCGCCGACCAGGTTTGGGAGCATCTGGAACGCCCCTATGCCGCGACCAAGAATGTCTACCAGATGCTCAAGAAGGGTGGGCGGTTCTACGTTTGCACACCGTTCTACGTGCGCTATCACGAGTTTCCGGTCGATTGCAGCCGCTGGTCCGCGCGCGGGTTGAAGAACCTGCTGATTGAATGCGGGTTTGAAGAAGACAAGATCTGGTCCGACCAATGGGGCAACCTTCAGGTTGCGCAGGCTGATTGCCGCAAGAAGTGGACGAAATACGACGCGTCGATCCATTCGCTTGAGAATGATCCGAAATTTCCGATTGTGGCTTGGGCCGTCGGCACGCGGTGACATGATCCGCCGGTTGTGGGCCTTTTGCGGTGCCATGGTTCTTCGCTTGCAGCCGGTCTGATAACGTCAATCGCAACCGAAACCCGCACAGGAGCATGTCGATGCCCCGAAGAATTGCGTTTCTTGCCGTTTGTCTGGCCTTTGCCGGGCCTCTTCATGCCGACGGAGCCTTTTCCCTGACCAGCCCCGACATCGTGGAAGGCGCGCGCATTGACGACGCGTTCATCTACGATGGCTTCGGGTGCAGTGGCGGCAATACCTCGCCCGCTTTCGCGTGGAGCGATGCGCCAGAGGGCACCGAAAGTTTCGCCTTCACGGTCTTCGATCCAGACGCCCCGCGGGCCGGCGGATGGTGGCATTGGTTGGCGTTCGACATCCCGGCGGATGTCGTGACACTCCAACAGGGTGCGGGGTCCGACGATGGCGCGATGCCACCTGGAACGGTCCAAAGCCTGACGGATTTTGGCGAGACGGGATATGATGGCTCCTGTCCACCAAGAGGGCGGGAGCATCGCTACGAATTCACGGTGTATGCGCTTGGTGTGGCTTCGCTGGGGTTGTCGGAGGAGGCGAGCCCGGCAGATGTTCAAACGGCGATCGAGGAAAATGCCTTAGGCTCAGCCCGCATCACGGCGACCTATGGAAGATAAAGGGCGGGCAACATAGGCGTCACGCGCCTTTGAAGGCCGGTTTTCCGCCACTGTTATCGTATAGCGACCCGGCTATGCCTATATTTTGGGTAAGCAACTCGAATCGGAGAGAAATCCCCATGCCGATAACACGACGCACCCTGCTGGGTGCCACCGCCGCCGCAACCTCTGCCTCGCTTCTGGGCGTGCGGGCGGCCCATGCCAACGCCATTCCTCTGGGCCAGCTGTCGAGCTACCTCAACGGTATTGCGACCGCGCAAAGCCCCTTCACCCAGATCAATTCGGACGGGTCGGTCTCAACAGGGACAGTGTTCATCCATCGCCCGGGCCGGGTGCGGTTCGAATATGATGGGGAAGACTTGCTGGTCATGGCCGGTGGTAGCCAGGTTGCAATCTTCGATGGCCGCGCCTCGGGCCCGCCCGAGCAATACCCGCTGAGCGAGACGCCGCTGCGCATCATCCTGCAACGCAACGTGAACCTTGGCCAATCCGGCATGGTGAGCGAGCATTCGTTCGACGGCACGGCCACCCGCGTGGTGGCGCGTGACCCGGAGCGCCCGAATATCGGCTCCATCACACTGGTCTTCACGCCCAACCCGATTGAGCTGCGCCAGTGGATCATCACCGACGAAGGCGGTCAGCGCACAACCGTGGTGTTGGGCGGGCTTGAGACGGGTGGTTCAATTCCCGCCCGATACTTTGCGATTCAGCAAGAAATCAACGCGCGCGCGGGTTAACAGCGCTCCAGCTGCTGGCGATACATCTCGGCGCGTTGTTCAACGCGCGTGGCGACATCCAGAAGCCAAGGCTTTGAATTGTACGACCCACGCGCGTAGCCCGTATGCCCTTCGTGATAGGCTAGGTATTGGCGGCGCGTGTCATCTAGCGGGATGTTGTTCCGCTCCAGCGTCAGGTTCATGTACCAGCCCATGAAATCCGTGGCGTCGTCAATGTCAGTACGGCGCGCGCGCGGTCGGCCCTCGGCCTCCTGATACTCTTCCCACGTTCCATCGAGCGCTTGGCTGTAACCGATGGCCGAGCTTTGGCGACCCATCGGGATTACACCCAAGGCATAGCGGAAGGGCGGGCGAATATCGCCGTCAAACCGGCTTTCCTGATGGATGATCGCCATCTGCACATGCACCGGCACATTCCAGCGCCGCTCTGTCCGGCGCATGGCGCGGCCATAATTCGGCCGTTCGCGGATCAGCGCACAGGCATCATCCAGATTGCGGGGAGATTCGAATTCGCGCGAACCGCACGCGCTGACAAGGGCCACAAGGCCCAAGGTAAACGTTCGTCTGTACATGGGCCTGCTCTGCCTCTGGTGCCGATTTTTCGACGTTGTGGATAAGTATAGCGGAAAAAGCCGCGCAGGAAAACTGGCGGAATGCCTCAGTTGGCGAGCAGAAACGACAATGTGACCGGCAGGGTGGCTATGGCCAGCAGAGTGGAGATGACGACGAGGCCTGCCACGGCCTCGGGCGCCTGCTTGTAGCGTTCGGCCAGAAGGTAGGAGGTCACGCCAACAGGCGTTACCATCTGCAGGATCAAGACGGCAGCCGACAGGCCAGTCAGGCCAAGGGCCCACACGGCCATAAGGGCCGCTGCAAGTCCGATCGCCAGCTTGGCGAGCGACAGACCAATCGCCATCAAAGCCCCGGCGGGTTTCAGCCGAGCGACGGCTGCCCCGAGTGTCAGCAGCATCAACGGAATGCCCATCTGACCCATCAATCCCAACGCGTTCATCGCAACCTCTGGCGGAGATAGGTCAAGCGACAGGAACACGACGCCGAGGACCGATGCCCAAAGGATCGGCTCCTTCAACACGCGCAAAGGATTGGCGGTACCTGCCACCATCCACAGACCAAAGGTGAACATGGCAATGGCCATGATGGCAAAGACCACGACTGCCAGGCCAAGGCCTAGATCGCCAAAAGCGAACAGCGCCAAGGGCAGGCCCAAATTGCCCGTATTGCCGAAGGTCAGCGGGGCAAGGAAAGCGCGCACATTCTGCCCGGTCAGCCGCAAAAGGCCCAGAACCAGCACTGCCGCCACCCCGTAAGCCAGGGCCGTGGCCGCCCCCAGCGACAAGACTGCGCCCGCGTCAATATCCGCCTCAACCAAAGCCGTGAAGATCAGACAGGGCACGGCAAATGTCATCGCAAGCCGGGTCACAAACTCGGTCGGATAGTCGTAACCCAACCGCACCCAGCCAAAGCCAGCGGCGCCCAGAAGGTACACAGGGGCCGTGATCTCAAGCACTGTTAGGGCAAGGTTCACAGACTGTTTCCCTTAGATTCCGCGTCTCGGCATGGACAAACCACGCCCGTTTTCGTTAACAAACACGCTACTACCCGGGGGCAAGCCATGCTTGAGACACACGCCAAATACAATATCGGCCAGGTGGTTCGGCACCGGAAACACCCCTTTCGTGGGGTGGTTTTCGACATCGATGCCGAATTCTCGAACACCGATGAATGGTACGAAGCGATTCCGGAAGAGGCGCGCCCTCGGAAGGAGCAGCCGTTCTATCACCTGCTCGCTGAGAATGATCAAACCTACTACGTGGCCTATGTGTCCGAGCAGAACCTGATCCCGGACGAGACCGGAGAGCCGGTGGGCCACCCCGATTTACCTGATCTGTTCGGCGATTTTCAGGACGGGCATTATCCGCTGGAATATCAGTTGAACTGATCGTCGCTCATGCGAGCGTGCGCAGATGCTGTGTCAGCGCGTCGATGGATCCGCCGCGTGCCTCCAACATCGCCCCAATTTCCGTTCGTTCCGAGATCATGAGGTTTACGCCTGCGATGATCAGGTTGAAAAAGCGTGGGCTGCCCGACCCGTCGGACACAAGCCAGCGCAACTCGAACGGGGCTTCGCCACGCAGGTTCACCGTGGTGATGACTTCAAAGAAAGACCGTACGGCGCGGGTGTTGTTGACGGTGATCGAACCGCCGATGAACTCGCGGAACCGACGGCCATATTTGGCGGCAAAGTAATCCTGAAAGGCATCGGTGAAGGCGCGAAGCTGCGCATTGCTCGCTGATCGCGCGGGTGGCCCGAGGACCGAACGTGCGATGGTCGGCACGTCGGCGTAGGTCTGAAAAATCCGCTCGAACTCCCGCAGCATGGCGCCTTCGGATTGGCCCGACGCGATCACACGGTTCACCTCGGCCACCGCCGCATCAACCAACGCTTGGGCTTGGCTCGCGTTCAACGCCTGTGCCTGTCTCGGCAGAAACGGAAGCGTCGTCCCGGCGAGGGCAGTGGAGAGAAAGGCGCGGCGGCGGAATTTGAGCAGGTTATTGGGCATAGGGATCAAAATACGGGTCCGAGTAGGGGTCATAATAGGGATCGGCTGCAACGGCCGCGGCTGCGGCAGCAGGGTCATCCCCGGCGTAAGGGTCTTCGTAGACGATCGCATCGCCGCCCAGTTCGAATCGTCGCTGCTGCAAGTAGAGCGAGCGGAGTTGAGCGTAGCTATCGGCAGACTCGTAGAGGATCGAGTCGATGGTGCCGCCGAATTCGTAGCGGCTGTCGAGACCCGAGGCGACAGAGGTCGCCGTCAGGTAGTAGCTTTCTGGCGTGTCCACATGGTGGCGCAGCGGGTTCATGGCGAAGTCCACAACCATGCCAACCGTGTCGCGCGTCGTGGACGGGCCAAGCACGGGGTGCACGATGTAATCACCTTCTCCAAATCCATAGATATGCAGGGTTTCACCGAAATCAGTGGACTCGGCGGGTACGCCAAGCTCAGACGCAACATCGAACAGGCCGGCCACACCAAGTGTCGAATTAATGGCAAACCGCAGGGTGTTCTGTGCGGCATCGCCAAGGCGAAGTTGCAGCAGATTGTTAATCACATAGCCGGGCTGGTTCAGGTTCGACGCGAAGTTTGAGACGCCGTCGCGCACAGGTTCAGGCACGGACGTGCCGTAGGCGTCAGAGGTCGGCCCCAGAACCGCTTGATCCAACGACAGATTGAATTCGTGTGCGGCGCGATTGCGCGCCTCGTATTGGTCTTCGACCTGATCGCCGGGGGCAAGGTTGCCGGGCCACAAGCGGTGACCAGAAGGGTCAGCGCAACGATACCGACTGTGCTTGCCGAATGGATTGAAATCCGATTGCGCACAATATCCCCCAATGCGGCGTGGTCCCGACTGCAAAGTTCGGAAACGGAAGCGTGTAATTATGGGTATAGGGCAAGGTCGCGGGGCACGACACCTGAATTGTCGTTTCAAATGACAAGACCGTGTGATTTGGGCGGATATCGTCTTATGCCACGCCCCTCTGGGGCGTCGGACGCCTCTTTCCCTTGGCGATGGTGCACCTTACGGTTTGCGCCGAATCCAAGGTTCAAGGGAGGCTCGATATGAGCGGAAATTTCGATGCGCGTCTGGCGGAACTCGGCGTCACGTTGGGTGAGGCTACGGCGCCCGCCGCAAACTATGTGCCGTTCGTTCAGGTGGGCGAAACGCTGTATGTCTCTGGCCAGATCAGCATGGAAAACGGTGAGATGATCACCGGAACAGTTGGTACGGATCTCAGCGTAGAGCAGGGAGCCGCAGCAGCGCGGGTCTGCGGCATCAACCTGCTGGCCCAGGTCAAAGCGGCCTGTGGTGGCGATCTGGACCGCCTGGTGCGGGTCGTGAAGCTGACGGGTTTTGTGAATTCCACTCGCGATTTTGGCCAGCAACCGGCGGTGATCAATGGCTGCTCCGATTTCCTTGTGGAGGCGTTGGGTGATGCCGGCCGTCATGCCCGCTCTGCTGTCAGTGCAGGTGCCTTGCCGTTCAACGTCGCGGTTGAAATCGAAGGCATCTTCCAGATCAAACCATGACACTCGATCCCGCGTTTCTGACAATCCCGCTGGCCCATCGCGGGCTGCACGACCGTGCGAATGGTGTGATCGAGAATTCGATGGGCGCCGTGAAGGCCGCCATTGCGGCGGGCTACGGGATCGAGATCGATGTTCAGCTTGCCTCGGACAATGCCGCGATGGTGTTCCATGACGACCGGCTGGACCGCCTGACGGGCGAAAGCGGGCCGATCCGTGGCTGGGCGTCCCGCGATCTGAGCAAATTGCGGCTGACCGGGTCCGACGAATGCGTGCCGACCTTGCCAGAGGTTTTGGATGTGGTTGCGGGGCAGGTCCCGCTGTTGATCGAGCTGAAAGACCAATCCGGTGGCACTGGCGTCGCAGCCGATGATCTGGAACGCGCCGTCGCGCGCGCGCTGGAGGGGTATCCCGGACCCGTCGCCGTGATGTCGTTCAACCCGCATATGGTTGCCAATCTCGCCAAGCGGGCGCCACAGGTGGTGCGCGGGATCACAACCGACGGATATGCCGAAAAGGAGTGGCCGGATCTGTCGCCCGACACGCTGCATCAATTGCGCGAGATTGCGGCCTTTGATCTGGTTGGGGCGAGTTTCATCAGCCATGATTGTCATGAGCTGAATGCGCCCCGCGTGCTGGATCTGAAGGCCAAGGGGGTGCCGATCCTGTGCTGGACCGTGAAATCGCCTGCGGATGAGGTGATGGCCCGAAAGGTCGCCGATAACATCACGTTCGAGGGGTATGCCGCACCGTTTCCGCGCTGATCCGTTGACCAGCGCCCGTGCGAACCCATCTTTGGGATAAGCCAGTTATGGAGTGGCCTGTTGGACGGCGACACCCCCATCACGATTGACCTGCTCAGCAGCCTCTCGCAGATCGATGCGGCGGAGTGGGATTCCTGCGCTTGTCCGGAAGAGGGACGCCCGCTTGATCCCTTCACGACCTATCGGTTCCTCGACGCGCTGGAGCAATCAGGCAGCGTCGGGCCCGGCAGCGGCTGGCAACCGCGCTACCTTGTCGCCCGTCACGAAGATCAGGCGATTGCCTGCGCGCCGATGTACGCCAAGGGTCATTCCCAGGGCGAATATATCTTCGACCACAATTGGGCCCATGCCTATGAGAATGCAGGCGGTGAATATTACCCGAAGCTGCAGATCGCAGCGCCCTTCACCCTGCCACAGGCCGGCGGTTCCTGACCCGCCCGGGATGGGAGGCGGTCGGGATCTCCGCCCTGATCCAGGGCGCCGTGCAGATCGCGGCTGATAATGATTTATCGTCTCTCCACGTCACCTTCTGTACCGAGGATGAGGCGATTGCCGGTGAAAAGATCGGTCTGATGCGGCGCTGGTCCCAGCAATTCCACTGGTTCAACAACAACTATGCCAGCTTTGACGATTTCCTCGGCTCGCTTTCCAGCCGCAAACGCAAGAACATCCGCAAGGAACGCGCGCGGGCGCAGGATTTCGGGGGTGAGATCGTCTCGCTCACAGGCGACGCCATCCAGCCCGCGCATTGGGATGCGTTCTGGCGGTTCTACCAAGACACCGGCGCGCGGAAATGGGGCCAGCCTTATCTGACACGTGATTTCTTTGACCGCGCCCATGCCACGATGGCGGACGATATGCTCCTGTGCCTTGCCATCCGCGACGGCCAACCGGTCGCTGGCGCGCTCAACTTCATCGGGGCCGAAACGCTCTATGGCCGCTATTGGGGCTGCGTCGAAGATCAC
This sequence comes from Gymnodinialimonas sp. JB5-7, assembly GCF_055693405.1. Taxonomy (NCBI): domain Bacteria; kingdom Pseudomonadati; phylum Pseudomonadota; class Alphaproteobacteria; order Rhodobacterales; family Paracoccaceae; genus Gymnodinialimonas; species Gymnodinialimonas sp. JB5-7. The sequence goes on along the minus strand of NZ_JBVFUX010000012.1, from coordinate 779,007 downwards.
CCCTGTCTGCACTTCGAGCTGTGCTACTATCAGGCCATAGACTATGCGATTGCCCATGGCTTGAAGCGGGTCGAAGCCGGGGCGCAGGGCACTCACAAACTGGCGCGGGGCTACATGCCGGTTGCCACTCATTCACTGCACTGGGTGCGCGATGCAGGTTTTGCCGAGGCGATTGGCCGGTATCTGCAAGCGGAACGCGACGCGATTGATGAAGAGATCGAAGTGCTGACGAAATACGGCCCGTTCAAACGGGCCCATGTGGAGGAGCAGGAATAATGGCCGAGAAACTGGATGGCGCAGCACGGGCGGATGCGCTTGCCGCCTTGTCAGCAAAGGGATGGACAGAGGTATCGGGCCGCGATGCCGTCCAAAAGACCTTTGTGTTCCGCGATTTCACGCAAGCCTTTGGCTGGATGACCCAGGTCGCGATCACTGCTGAAAAGATGGACCACCACCCCGAATGGTCGAATGTCTACAAAACGGTTGAGGTGACTCTGACAACCCACGATGTCGGCGGGTTGTCAGACCTTGATGTCAAACTGGCCGGGCGCATGGACGCCCTGGCCGGTTAGATCGCTGCCAGCAGCGTCTCACCTGCTGAGACTTCGCAGACGCCGGGGCCTTCCTCGACATTCACGACCTTCACGACGCCATCTTCGGCATACATCGCATAGCGACGCGAGCGGTCGTAGAAGCCCACCGGTTCCGCCGTCCAATTCATGCCGATGGCCTTGGTGAACGCAGCGGACGCATCGCCAAGCATCTTAATCCCTGCGTCTTTTGCGCCCGTGCTGTCACCCCAGGCGTCCATCACGAATGGGTCGTTCACTGACACGCAAATGATCTCATCTACGCCTTTGGCGTCGAAGCCATCTTTGGTGCGCATGAACGATGGCACATGGGCTGACGTGCAGGTGCCGGTATACGCGCCCGGCAGGCCGAAGATCACAACCTTGCGGCCTTTGGTCAGGCTGTCCATTTCAACCTGCTCAGGGCCTTCGGCGCCGATGCGAAGGACGGTGGCATTGGGCAGTGTATCGCCTGCGGAAATGGACATGGGGGTCTCTCCTGCTTGTCGAGTTCGTTGTTGCGCATATAGGGTCCGCTCGAAGCACGCCAACAGGAAAGCAGCATGGATCGGATAATCGTTGTCGGGGCAGGGCAGGCCGGGGCTGCCTGTGTTGCGAAATTGCGGGCCGAGGGATTTGAGGGCGCAATCACCCTGATTGGCGATGAGCCCGCGCCCCCTATCAACGTCCGCCACTTTCCAAGGCTTACCTGCTGGGCGACATGGAGTTGGAGCGGCTCTACCTCCGCCCGCTCGAATGGTATGCTGAAAACACAATTGATTTGCGGATGGGCCAACCGGTTGAGGCCGTCGATGCCTCTGCCAAGACGGTCACCGTTGGTGGCGAGGCTCTGCCCTACGACGCGCTTGTCTTCGCCACTGGATCCACGCCTCGCCATCTTCCGGCCGAGATCGGTGGCAACCTGCGTGGCGTCCACGTTGTACGCACCTTGGCGGATGTCGATGCAATGGAACCCCAAGTGCGCGAGGATGGCCGGGCTCTGATCGTTGGCGGCGGTTATATCGGGCTGGAGGCAGCAGCTGTGGCGCGTAAACGCGGCATGGACGTGACCGTGATTGAGGCGGCCCCTCGCATTCTGGGCCGCGTTGCCTGTGCTGAGACGGCGGATTATTTTCGCGACCTACACGAAAGCCATGGCGTGACCATCAAGGAAGGCGTCGGGCTGGAATGTCTTGATGCCGCCGACCGCAGGGTTGTCGGTGCGATGCTGAACAACGGCGAAGAGCATCCCTATGATCTGGTGATTGCCGGGATTGGTGTGACGCCAAATGACGGTTTGGCGGCAATGGCCGGCGTAACTCTGGAAAACGGCATCGCAACAGACGCGCACGGGCGCACTTCGGACCCGTCCATCTGGGCGGCGGGGGATTGTGCGTCCTTGCCATTCCGGGGCGAACGCATCCGATTGGAATCAGTCCAGAATGCGATTGATCAGGCAGAAGCTGTCGCGAAAAACATTCTCGGCGCAGGCGAGGATTATGAGCCCAAGCCGTGGTTCTGGTCGGATCAGTACGACGTCAAGCTACAGATCGCGGGTCTGAACCTTGGCTATGACCGCGTGGCCGTCCGCGACGGCGGTAAGGCGCGCTCGCATTGGTATTACAAGGGTGATGAGTTGCTGGCCGTCGATGCGATGAATGACCCGCGTGGCTACATGATCGGCAAGCGCCTGATCGAGGCTGGGAAGTCCCCTGCGCCCGCGGTGGTCGCGGACCCGGAAAGTGATCTGAAGGCACTTCTCAAAGCATGAGGATCGTCGGCGGCCGCTTGCGCGGCAAAAAGCTGGCCGATGTGGGTGCAGGCGATGCAGCCGCGCATCTGCGCCCCACCACGGACCGCGTGCGCGAAAGCCTGTTCAACCTACTGACAAACGGTCGCAACGGTGATCTGGTTGCGGGAACCCGCGTGCTCGATCTTTTTGCAGGCACCGGCGCTCTGGGGCTGGAGGCGCTCAGCCGCGGCGCGGTCCACGCTACCTTCGTCGACAACGGCACCGCAGCCCGCGCCCTTCTGCGAGAGAACATCGCTGCCTGTGCAGCCCAAGGCATCACCAAGGTCTTCCGAAAGGACGTGCGCCAGATTGGCCCTGCGCAAAAAGGGCTGCGACCTGATCTTCCTCGACCCACCCTATGGTCAGGGTCGCGGGGAAGAGGTCCTCCCGATGCTCGCCACCGAAGGCTGGCTTGCAAAGGGCGCGACACTCGTGTGGGAAGAGGAAACAGCCCCCATCGTCCCCGCCCCCTTCGAGACCCTCGACCAACGCAAATACGGCAATACAACCATCACCCTCCTGAGGTTCCCATGACCCCCGATCTCGTCATTTTCGATTGCGACGGCGTGCTTGTGGACAGCGAGCCTCTGACCAATGCGGTCATGGCCGAAGACCTGACGGAACGCGGCCTTCCCTTGACCGCCGAAGAAGCGATGACGCATTTCATCGGCGGCACCATCCCCGGCGTGGCCGTAAAGGCACGCGATATGGGGGCGGATATTCCCGACGATTGGGTGGAGCAGATCTACACCAAAATGTACGCGCGCCTGCGCGAAGGCGTTGATCCGATCCCCGGTGTCATTGCCGTGCTTGACGCGCTTGATGCGGCGGGCCTGCCCTATTGCGTGGCGTCCAACGGGTCAGACGAAAAGATGGAGATCACCCTCGGCGCCACTGGCATGACCTCCCGGATGAAAGGGCGATTGTTTTCGGCCCATGCGCTTGGCGTTTCAAAACCCGATCCCGACCTGTTCGAAATCGCGGCCCGCGACATGGGCGTCACCCCGGACCGCGCCGTCGTTATAGAAGACAGCGCCACCGGCGCGTTGGCAGCCAAACGCGCAGGCATGGCCTGCTTTGGCTATGCGCCCGAGGACGGCGAAGGCCTCGCCCAACACGGCGCGACGATCTTCCGCGACATGCACGACCTGCCTGCGCTTCTCGGTCTGAAGTATTCCACAGAAACCGCATCTTGTGGGACTTGTTTACCGAATCTCAATATGGGACGTTCACTCAATAACGAGCATTCGAACCAAACTTTAAGCAGGCTGCCCTCCACCCATGCTGGTCGCGCATCCCGACGCCTCTGCAATCCTGAAGTCGACTTTTGGCTTCGACGACTTTCGGCCTGGCCAGGCCGAGATCGTGGAGGCTGTCGCGTCAGGAAAAAATGTGCTCGCGATCATGCCAACTGGTGGCGGCAAAAGCCTGTGCTTTCAGCTGCCTGCGCTGATGCGCGACGGGGTTACTGTTGTCATCTCGCCCCTCATCGCACTGATGCGCGATCAGGTCCGCGGCCTGCGCGAGGCAGGGGTTGAGGCAGGCGCTCTAACCTCCGGCAATACGCCCGAGGAAACGGATGCCGTCTGGGAAGGCCTGCAAAACGGTACCCTAAAACTCCTTTACATCGCGCCCGAACGCCTTGCCTCAGGCGGAACCGAACGGATGCTCAGTCGCGCCGGTGTCAGCCTGATCGCTGTGGATGAGGCCCATTGTGTCAGCCAATGGGGCCATGATTTCCGCCCCGACTACCTGCGCATCGGGGCGCTGCGCCGCGCGCTCAATGTGCCCATCGCCGCCTTCACCGCCACCGCCGACGCTGAAACCCGCACCGAGATCTGCCACCGCCTGTTCGACGATAACGAGCCCGAGATCTTCCTGCGCGGCTTTGACCGCCCAAACCTCGCTCTGGCCTTTGAGGTCAAAAACCAACCCCGCCAACAAATCCTCTCCTTCGCCGCCGCCCGTAAAGGCCAATCCGGCATCGTCTACACCGGCACCCGCGCCAAGACAGAGACACTGGCACAGGGCCTGCGCGAGGCCGGGCACAATGCTTGTCACTACCATGCCGGGATGGATGTCGATGATCGCCGCGTCGTTGAACAGCGCTTCAACACGGAAGATGGCTTGATCGTCTGCGCCACAGTGGCCTTCGGGATGGGCGTCGACAAACCCGACATCCGCTGGGTCGCCCATGCCGACCTGCCGAAAAGCATTGAAAGCTACTATCAGGAGATCGGCCGCGCGGGCCGGGATGGTGCACCTGCCGATACGATCACGCTCTACGGACCTGATGACATTCGCTTTCGCCGGCAGCAGATCGACGAAGGCCTGGCACCCCCGGAACGGAAAGAAGCGGACCATGCCCGCCTCAATGCGCTGCTGGGTCTGGCTGAGGCGCAGGGGTGTCGCCGTCAGGTTTTGCTTAGCTATTTTGGCGAACAGGCCGACGGCTGCGGCAATTGCGATCTCTGCGAAAAGCCGCCTGAGCTGTTCGATGCCTCTGTCGCCGTGCAAAAGGCCCTGTCAGCCATGCTGCGCACAGGTGAATTTTTCGGGGCAGGTCATCTGATCGATGTGCTGCTTGGCGCGGACAACGATAAGATCCGTCAACGCGGTCATGACCGACTGTCCGTCTACGGTGTTGGAACCGAATTCGACAAACGCCAATGGCAGGCTGTCTTCCGTCAAATGATGGGGCGCGATTTGATCCGCCCGGATCCGGGCCGCCACGGTGCCTTCCGCATGACCGATGCCGCTCGGCCAATCCTGCGCGGCGAGGCCTCGATCACGCTGCGCAAAGACACCATTACCAAGGCCCCCGCCGCCCCGCCGTGAAGATGCTGGTCAGTGAAGAAGATGCGCCGCTGATGTCTGCCCTGAAGGCTAAGCGCCGCGCATTGGCCGAGGATGCGCGCGTGCCGGCCTATGTGATCTTTACCGACAAGACACTGATCGAAATGGCCGAAACCAAACCCACCAGCCTCGACGCCATGGCGCGCATCTCAGGCGTCGGCGCGACCAAACTGGAGCGTTACGGCGCGGCCTTCCTTGAGGTCATTACCGGCGACGCGCCAGAGCCCGTCCACCCCGCCCGCCGTGCGCTGGCAGGCCGTGACGCGGGCGATGTCTTCGACCGCCTGATGGAAGCCAGTCAGGAGCTGATGCGCGGCGATGACGGGACCGGAAAATACCTCTCTGTTACCCATTCGACATTGCGGAAAATCGCAGAACGTAAGCCCGACAGCCTGGAGGCGCTGGCCCGTATCAACGGCATGTCCGACCAAAAGGCCGACCGCTTTGGCGAAGCCTTCCTCGATGTGTTGAGAGAAGCTGGATAACAGCGCGCCGCCGCTTACATCCAACCAAAAGGAGGACCGCCCCTGCTGACCGTAATCTCGCCCGCCAAACGCCTCGATTGGGCGGAGCGCACGACCCACATGACGGCGCCCGATTTCGCGGATGACGCGGTGAAACTGGCGCGCGTGGCCAAGCGGCTTAGCCAAAGGACCTATCGAAGCTGATGGATATCAGCCCCGACCTCGCCAAGTTAAACGCGGGCCGCTTCAAGGCGTTCGAGGATGCGCCCGAAGGCGAACGTCCGGCGGCGCTGGCGTTTGCCGGAGACACCTATATGGGGCTGGAAGCCGCCAGCCTCGACGACGACACGATGGCCTATGCGCAGGACCATCTGCGCATTCTCTCAGGCCTCTACGGCCTCCTGCGCCCCCTCGATGCGATCCGACCTTATCGGCTTGAAATGGGCAGCCGATTGAAGACCCGCAAAGGCGCGAACCTTTACGCCTATTGGGGGCCGCGCATCGCCGACGCGCTGAATGTACAGGCGGCGTCGGTCGGCACGGATACCCTCGTGAACTGTGCCTCGGTCGAGTATTTCTCCGCCGTCGATGAAAAGGCCCTCGACCTGCAAATCATCACCCCACAATTCTTCGAAGACAAACCAACCGGACCCAAAATCGTCAGCTTCTTCGCCAAGAAGGCGCGCGGCGCCATGGCACGGTTTATCGTTGAGCACCGCCTGACATCACCGGATCAAATCCTCGATTTTGACACCGGCGGTTATGAACACGCCCCCGACCTCAGCACACCGGGCAAGCCAGCCTTCTTCCGCACCGAGGAACGGGCACAAGCTGCAGCCGCCTAAGGCCACCCTGCCTTCCTTGTTTCAAAAATACCTCGGGGAGTCCGAAGGACGGGGGCAGCGCCCCCATTTCGGGTTAAGAAAAGGTAAACGGCATTCTGATAAAATTTTAATAACAGTGAGTTAAGCCTACTTATCACGCGTGATAAGCAGCGAGAACAGCCGCGGGACCTACGATCTCAGTGATTCGGCTTCGATGCCTCGAACTTGGCGGTCTGATCCGCACTCGCCTCGGTCTGATACTTCGCCTTCCACTCCGCATATGGCATCCCGTAGACGATCTCCCGCGCAGTTTCCTTGTCCATTTCCAAACCCCGCGCGGCCGCCTCTTCAGCGTACCAACGGCTCAGGCAATTCCGGCAAAACCCGGCCAGGTTCATCATGTCGATGTTCTGGACGTCCTTGCGCTCATCAAGATGGGCCAAAAGCCTCCGAAACGCGGCGGCTTCCAGCTCCGTTTGGGTCGGGTCAGACATGGTCCCTCCTCTGGTTCAGGTCATAAATCGGTATGCGCCAGCGTGTCTTCAAGCACCCGCGCCAGCCGTTTGCCCCAGGCTTGCTGCTGTTCAGGTGTCTCGATCAGGTCATTGCGGACCTCGATCAACACATGTTTCCGCCCGGCCTGCACCCCATGGCGGTCCATGGCGTCCCCTGGCAAGTGCCCGGAATAGGGTTCGTTGTCGCCCACACACAGATCACCTTCCACGATCAGCCTGTCGATGAGCGGCGTCGCAAGGCGGCGATCCTCGGCATAGAGCACCCCCACATGCCATGGCCGTTTTGGGCGCCCCAGAAATTGGGGCGTGAAGCTATGAATGGACACGATCAACGGATCGTCCCGGGCGGCCAACACCTCGGCCACGGTGCGATGGTAGGGCCTGTGGAACAACTCCAGCCGTCGCTCAATCTCGTCCGCGGCCGCACCGCGATTGGCCGGGATGATGGACCCGTCGTAGACCTGCATCAAAAGGGTCGGATCGTCCTCTCCTCGGTTGGGATCGATCACCAGCCGCGAAAAGGTCGAGGCGATCACGGGTGCACACAGCGCCTCTCCAATGGCCTGCGCCACACCCAAGGCACCAACGTCATACGCGATATGGCGTGCCATATCGGATGCGGAAAGCCCCAGATTCCCATCACACACCTCGGGCGGCACGGCGTTGCTGGCGTGATCACACGTCACGACCCAGCGCCCGGCCCGGTCCCCTCCGGTCAAAGTAAAGGCCTTGGCCATGTCGTTTGTGATGCCTCTGTCGCAAAGGAGTGCTTCACGACTGCGTAATTCGACGCTACGCCAAAGACCAGCCGCTCAGCGGTTGTTCTGGGAGATGATTTGCGTCAATAGAGGCGCGACTGTTGAATGATAGCGCCAACATGCCTGTTTTCAGGCAGATGCACGGGACCCGGGGGAAGACTTCCATGAAACGCGACCGCAATGTCAAAATCGTCGCCACACTTGGGCCGGCGTCCAACGATTACGAGATGATCCGCGCCTTGCACGAGGCCGGCGCAGATGTTTTCCGTCTGAATATGTCCCATGGCGACCATGAAGAGATTGCAGCGCGCCATGCCATCATTCGCCAGATCGAAGTCGATCTTGGCCGTCCGATTGCCATCCTGGCGGACCTGCAGGGGCCGAAATTGCGATGCGGCGTCTTCGCGAACGACGAAGGCCACGATCTGGAAGATGGTGGGTTGTTCCGGTTCGATCTGGATGATGCCCCGGGTGACGAGACGCGCGTTCAGCTTCCTCACAAGGAAATCTTCGATGCGCTGAAACCCGGCGCGACGCTTCTGGTGAATGACGGAAAGATCCGCGTGAAGGTCCTGGAGTGCGGCAAGGACTATGCCAATTGCGAAGTGCTGGCCGGTGGCCGCATTTCGAACCGCAAGGGTGTCAACGTGCCTGATGTTGTCCTGCCGCTTGCTGCTCTGTCCGAGAAAGACCGCAAGGATCTGGAATTCGTTTGTGAGTTGGGGGTCGACTGGCTGGCGCTTTCGTTCGTCCAGCGGCCCGACGACGTTGAAGAGGCACGCGGCCTCGCGAAGGGCCGCGCGGCGATCCTGTCGAAAATCGAAAAGCCTGCTGCGGTCGAAAACTTTGATGCAATCCTCAAGGCATCGGACGGGATCATGGTCGCGCGGGGCGATCTTGGCGTTGAATGCCCTGTGCAGGCTGTCCCCCCGATCCAGAAACGCCTTGTGCGCAAGTGCCGCAATGCTGCCAAGCCCGTGATCGTTGCGACCCAAATGCTTGAAAGCATGATCGAGTCGCCGATGCCGACCCGGGCCGAGGTTTCAGACGTTGCGGCCGCGATCTACGAAGGTGCCGACGCTGTGATGTTGAGCGCGGAATCCGCCGCTGGCGACTATCCGATCGAAGCGGTGACCACGATGAACAACGTGGCCAAGGAAGTCGAAAACGACCCAACCTATCGCAACATCATCGAGGCTTCGCGCGGCGGAGACAAGGAGACCGTCGCCGACGCAATCGTGTCGGCCGCGCGTGAGATTGCAGAGACGACCAACATCAAGTTGATCTGCTGTTTTTCGGAAAGCGGTTCCACCGCCGCGTTGACGGCGCGCGAACGACCCAATGTGCCAATCCTTGCATTGACGAGCCGTCAAGCCACGGCACGGCGCATGTGTCTGACCTGGGGTTGCCATTGCGTGAAGGTCGGAACTGTTGGGCGCTTCAAGGAAGCGGTCATCAATGCGGTTCGCGCCGCAACCGAGGAAAAGCTCGCAGATCAGTCGGACCTGATCGTCGTAACCGCCGGTGTGCCCTTCGGTCAGTCAGGGTCGACGAACATCCTTCGGATCGCACCCTGTGATGAACGGCTGATCTACGCGTCCGAGCTGGAATAAGCTTGGCTGTTACGCCAGACATCCTTCTGGTGATCGCCACCATTGTGGCGGTCTTCTCCTTCTCGTCGATCATCGGGGCCTGGACGGTCAAACGGTGGCCGTGGCTGGCCATGATCTCGTTCACGATCGCGGTGGGTTTGTTTGCCTATCTGCATTTTGAGCTGACAGATGGCCTCACCCCGTTGGACATTCCAAATGCGTTCATATCGGTGGCCGCGCGCCTCGTGAATTGAAGCGAGACACGCCGCCTGTATACGGCTGTCCGTGCGCGTTAGATGACCCGCAGGATCAGCCAGGCCACGCCCGCATAGGGTAGTAATCCCAACAGGATCACCACTCCGTCCCTGGCCAGCATTCCAAGGGCCAGAATGGCCACTCCAATGCCTGCGACCGAGGAGGAGACCGGCACAAACTCCAGAAACGGCATCAGCAGCCCCGAAAGCAGGCAGATAAGTTGCGGAATGAAAATGAGGGGCCGGCGCGACAGAAGCCGAAGGCGTTTGGCTGTGCGTGCGTCAAGCCAGACAGCCGCCGGGCGAATGCGGGAGAAGGCAGCGCGCAGCTTCTGGCCACTGATCTGGCGCGACAGGATGAAATCTGGGAGCCAGAGGTGTCGGCGTCGAGCCAGCATTTGCGCGGACACAATCGCGATGAATATCCCCATCAGGGACGAGAAGAGGGGAATGCCGCTTAGCGGGGTGGCCACTGCGATGGCCGGCAATAACAATACTGGCGTAAAGCTTGCCCGCCCGAAGGATTGCAGGATCGCGCGAATGTCCGTGGTTTCGGCAACAGCCGCCTGAAGCACCCGGTCAATGATCTCGGGCAGGGATGCGGGCGGGGCCTCGGCATCGGATGATGTGGTCTCTTCCATTGCGCTCCGCACCTATGTGGCCACACCGCATTCATCAAGAACCTTTGCCCTTTGCAGACTCCTCTTGTCAGACGGCGGGATTGGCTTTATGCGGCAGCTTCCGAACGGTGCATCCGGCCTAAAACGGCATGCCGCGACGCGCCCGAACCACTCGTAAGACTTGAGGAGTTGGAAATGCCGAAGATGAAGACAAAGTCGAGCGCCAAGAAGCGCTTCAAAGTGACGGGCACCGGTAAGGTGCTGGCCGGTCAGGCCGGTAAGCGGCACGGGATGATCAAGCGGACGAACAAGTTTCTCCGCAATGCTCGGGGAACAAGCGAATTGTCCGCCCCCGACACGAAGATCGCCAAATCCTATATGCCCTACGACCGCTAAGGAGATCCGGATATGTCCCGTACCAAAGGTGGAACCGTCACTCATCGCCGTCACAAGAAGGTTCTTGACGCGGCCAAAGGTTATTATGGCGCCCGTAGCCGGAACTTCCGTACCGCTACGCAGGCTGTCGACAAGGCGAACCAGTACGCCACGCGCGACCGCAAGGCCCGCAAGCGTCAGTTCCGTGCCCTGTGGATCCAGCGCATCAACGCAGCTGTCCGCGCCCATGACGAAGCGCTGACGTACAGCCGCTTTATCAACGGTCTTGCGAAAGCCGGGATCGAGGTGGACCGTAAAGTTCTGGCCGATCTTGCCGTGCATGAGCCCGAAGCATTCGGTGCCATTGTGGACCAGGCAAAAGCTGCGCTCTAAGCGACGCGCCTTTTGAAACGAAAACCCCCGCCGAGCGTCATGCCCGGCGGGGGTTTTCTTTGCGGATGCGCCGCGGATCAGGCGATTGCGCGGCTCAGTGTACGGGGGTGTGGCTCGATAGAGGTCGTCTCGGCCTCTTCCGTCCCGCTTGAACGCTCAAAATCATCGTAGCCGCCAACATGCTGGATATAGGCCTCGGCCTGTTGCTCCAGTGGCATTTCGGGCGCAGGCGCGACCTCGACCGGAGCAGGGGCTGCTGCCATGCTGACCGGGGCTGCGGGCTGCGCTTCGAACAAGGCCGTCTCATAGCGTTGCAGGCTGTCGCGCGCGCGGCCAAGATCGGCTTTCAAGACGTCTGCTTCCGCAACGAGACGGTCGATATCCTTTTGCGCCTGCTTGGTGTCGCGGTTCGCCCGGGCCAAACGCGCCTGATAGGCCAGAACCCGGTTTGCAATGGTTGCAGTGAAATGGGCGCGGGCCAAAAGGTAGCCGCCGACACCTGCCGATGCGATTAGCACAAGGACAAGGGTGAGGTTTAGAAGAAGTGACATGACCTATAGTCCTTTGTTACTGGCGCGCGGGAACGACCGCGAATTCCACACGGCGGCTCAGGGCTTCGGCTTGCTCGGCGGGCGCATCGCTCAGAAGCTGACGCGACCCGTAGCCGACGGGTTCATAAATCGTTGTGTCGTGACCAGCCGCCTCGATGGCCTCGATGATGGCCTCGGCGCGTTCCCACGACAGCAACAGGTTTTGCGTTTCATCCCCGGTTGCATCGGCATGGCCACGCACCAAGATCCGCAGGCCCGAGCAGCTTGCCACGCCCTCAGCGAATGAGAAGGCCGCATCCAGATCCTCAGGAGCTGCATCGGTGGAGCTGGCCGAGAAGCGGACAGACAGGCGGTCCGCTGCGGCTGCGAGATTTTCGCGGCAAACCTGCGCCTGAGCCTCGGTCAGGGCCGGGCGGTTGGCGCGCCGTTCTTCCCGACCTGTGGCCGCGTCGATGGAGAGGGAGGTGAAGATTTGCTCTTCCGGCTCTTCCGGCGCTGCGTCCGCGCCTGCTTCGGCCAGGTCCAGGACAGCCTCCAGCGCGACAGGGCGCGCGATGGGGACCACGCTTGTGGTGTCTGCATCGGCACCGGTCATATCAATCACCGTCGGCGGCATCGGTGCCTCGGGCACGGCTGCGACAGGAACGACTGCGGGCTGCACAGGGGCCACGGGCGTGCGCGCCACTGTGGTTTGCCCGGTGGCCAGGAAACCACCGGCGATCCCGGAAAGGGTGAACAACCCTGCCGCCGCAAGGACGGAAGGCGTCGCCACCAGCTTGCGATAATGATCTGCGCGGCGTGCTGCATGTGCAAGGCGCTGCCCGGCCTCTTCCCGCGCTTGGTCGGCTTTGCGACGCTTGTTGAAGATCGCCATAACTCTACTCCGTATTGTGACCGCACGCCAAAAGGGGACGCATGCGGATCTGACCCGTTACGGACACACGTTGCTGATCTGATGATGTGGCGATCCCGTCGCATATACCGGCGACGGCTGCTGGCGCATATACCGCGCCAAACGGGTCGGATTTCGACCGTACTGAGACCAACTTACTCACGTGTTCCTGCCCAATGTTTGCCGGTGTTTTTTTGTCCGGCTTGGTTGCCAAATTGAGGCCAAGCCTAATTTCAGTCAACGATTTGACGCATTTACGGCGATCGCAGCAGTCACGCTGTTGCAGGAATGCCGCCGTTAACCTTTTTGCCAGGCCGTCCGGGATTACGTTTTGGTCAAGTTTTACAAGCGGAAGCCGGTTCTTTCGTACGTCCTTGCGTCATGCGATCTGAAATGTGTCCAAATGTGGCGAGAATGGGGCAGGTCCACTGCGCTGGCTTGCAATCCGGGGCCGCTCTGGTAGGGGACAAGCCGGAAATCTTCTGGATGGAGCGTGCAAAAATGGACGGCTTGGACGAGCTGCGCAAAAGCTGGCTGGACCGTATCGGCGGGGCCACGGATGAAGGCGCTTTGGAAGAATTCCGCGTGGCCGCGCTCGGCAAGAAGGGCGAGATCAGCCTGAAAATGCGCGAACTTGGGAAGATGTCACCTGAGGAGCGTCAGGTGGCTGGCCCCGCGCTGAACGCCCTGAAGGATGAGGTCAACGCAGCCATTGTCGCCAAGAAGGCGGGCCTTGCGGACGCGGCGCTCGACGAACGGCTGAAAGCCGAGTGGCTGGATATTACCTTGCCCGCACGCCATCGCCGACAGGGCACGATCCATCCGGTTTCTCAGGTGATGGAAGAGGTCACGGCGATCTTCGCTGATATGGGTTTCTCAGTGGCCGAAGGTCCGCAGATCGAAACCGATTTCTATAACTTCGACGCGCTCAACATCCCCGGCCACCACCCCGCGCGGGCTGAGATGGACACGTTCTACACGCACCGCAAAGTGGGCGATAACCGCCCGCCCCATGTCTTGCGCACCCACACGAGCCCCGTGCAGATCAGGCACATGGAGCAATACGGCGCGCCTTGCCGCATCATCGCGCCGGGCCGCGTGTACCGTGCCGACTATGACCAGACCCACACCCCGATGTTCCATCAGGTCGAAGGGTTGGTTCTAGGCGAAGACATCTCCATGGCGAACCTGAAATGGGTGTTGGAAGAGTTCTACTCCGCCTTCTTCGGCGTTGCCGTCAAAACCCGTTTCCGCGCCTCCCACTTCCCGTTCGTGGAACCGGGCGCCGAAGTCGACATTCAGTGTTCCTTTGAAGGCGGCACGGTCAAGATCGGCGAGGGCGACGATTGGCTGGAGATCCTTGGGTCGGGAATGGTCCACCCCAAAGTGCTGGAGGCGGGCAAAATTGACCCGTCCAAATACCAGGGCTTCGCGTTCGGCATGGGCATCGACCGCATCGCCATGCTGAAATACGGCATCCCTGACCTGCGCGACTTCTTCGCCAGCGACCTGCGCTGGCTGCGCCACTACGGCTTCGCATCGCTGGAGGTCCCGACGGTGCATGCAGGGGTGTGAGGTACGATCTGGAGGTTGAACGGCAGCTCCTGCTTTCGATCAAAGAGGCGGGCACGCAGCGCTGGACCAATGCGGAACTATACCCGGTTCCCAGCAAGATTGACGCCACTATTCGGCTTTACGAGGACGTTACGAAGCATTCGAACGACACCCTGTTTCACCTTGAGCAGATGTCGGAACGCGGCTTTGTCCGGATCTGGAAAACCGATGCAAGAATGACGGCCCGGCTTCTCCGTGGCGGTCGCGACAGGCTGTCGTGGCACCGCGACAATACCCCTGCCCGACGGAACATGCTGCGCATCCAGAATTGGTCGTCGACGAAGTTCAGGACCGTCGTTGTTCCCCTAATCGTTCTGGTCGTCGTCCCAATCGTTTCGATCATATTGTCGGTTGAGTTGATGGAGTTTCTGGGTTTTGACGGGCGCTGATGACCATGGCCAAAGTTCGAAGCCCTCTTATTCTCGGTCGTTGACCCATCCGTGAATTGACACCGCCGAGCAGAGCGCAAGTGTGTGCGGCATGAAAACGCTCCTAGCTCTTGCTGCATTTCTCCTCGCCACGACCCAATCCTATGCCTGCACTGGCCAAACCCCGTGCCCGGTCGGCGACCGTTCCTATCACGTCCTCGAACCCGACGGCTGGGACGGTGAGACGCCTCTTCCCGTCCTTCTCCATTTCCACGGCTGGCAACGCCAAGGCACGCTGATCGTCCAGCATGATCGTATCGCCGGCGCCACGGAACGCCGGGGCGTCCTCCTCGTGGCGCCTAACGGCAACAACGGCACATGGACGTTCCGCACGGCCAATTCGCCCGACATCCCCTTCGCCCGCGCTGTCCTCGACGACATTGCCGCGCGCTATCCTATCGACGCCGACAACATCTTCGTCTCAGGCTACAGCTATGGCGCGCGAATGGCGTGGCGGTTTGTGTGTGAAGACGGCACCGAGATTGCGGCCCTCCTCGCCATCTCTGGCGCGCTGCCGCAATCCACAAATTGCCCCACCCACCCCCGAGACGCCCGACAAGTCTATGGCTTTGACGATACGGTCCTACGTTTCCCCCATGGGCCGAATGGTGAAACAGATCATCCCGTGGCCCTTTGGCGCGAGGTTATGGGCTGCGGCGAAGGTGAGGTCATCGGCGAATGGCAGCAACGCTCGTTCCTGACCCTGACCCGCACCGAATGGAATTGCGCAGAGGGGCGCGTGGCACTGGATACGCATCCCGGCGGGCATTTCATCCCCCATGGCTGGATCGCGCGGCAGTTGGACGAGTTGCTGGGGCTGCCCAACAGCTACCCCTGATGGCTTGTGTCTGAGGGCATTCTTTGCCATGTCCGGGGCCGATGAATTTGACCCTGGGGCCCATTATGAAGTTCACGCTGTCCTGGCTGAAAGATCACCTCGAAACCGAGGTGAGCCTTGATGAAATCCTTGAAGCCCTCACCGACCTTGGCCTTGAGGTGGAGGAGGTCGAAGACCGCGCGGCGCGGCTGAAGGATTTTACCATTGCCAAGGTCAAATCCGCTGAAAAGCACCCCGATGCCGACAAGCTGCGCGTGTGCCAGGTCGAAACCGATGACGGTGTGCAGCAGATCATCTGCGGCGCGCCCAATGCGCGCGAAGGGATCACTGTCGTCCTTGCCAAGCCCGGCACATATGTGCCCGGCATCGACACGACCATCGGTGTAGGCAAGATCCGTGGGATCGAGAGCTTCGGCATGATGGCGTCCGAGCGGGAGTTGGAGCTTTCCGACGTACATGACGGCATCATCGAATTGCCCTCGGGTAAGGTCGGCGACCGCTTCGTCGATTGGCTGGCCGCCAATGATCCGGCGAAAGTCGACCCGGTCATCGAAATTGCCATCACACCCAACCGGCAGGATGCCCTGGGCGTGCGCGGCATTGCCCGCGATTTGGCGGCGCGCGGCCTTGGGACGTTGAAACCCCACGAGCCGTCAGAGGTGCCCGGTACCTATCCATGCCTGATCAATGTCACCATCGACGCTGACACCCTCGACGACGCGCCCCATTTCACGGGTCGTCTGATCCGGGGTGTCAAGAATGGCCCTAGCCCGCAATGGCTCCAGGACCGTCTCCGCGCCATTGGGTTGCGCCCGATCTCGGCGCTGGTGGACATCACGAACTTCTTCACGTTCGACCAGAATCGCCCCCTCCACGTGTTCGACGCCGACAAGGTCGCGGGCGACCTGCGCGTCCACCGCGCGGCGGGCGGTGAAACGATCACGGCGCTGGACGACAAGGACTACACCTTTGTCGCCGGGCAGGTTGTGATCTCGGACGACAATGGCCCCGAAAGCATCGCCGGTGTCATGGGTGGGGCCGAGACGGGCTGCACCGGGGAGACCGTAAACGTCTTCCTTGAGAGTGCCTGGTGGGAGCCTGTGCGCATCGCCTATACGGGCCGCGAATTGAAGATCAATTCCGATGCGCGCTACCGGTTTGAGCGTGGTGTTGATCCCGAATACACCCGCCCCGGGCTGGAGGCCGCAACGCAGATGGTTTTGGACCTGTGTGGCGGCGAGGCATCCGAAGTTGTTGAGGCAGGCGCAGCCCCGCAGACCGCGCGCAGCTACACGCTTGACCCCAAGCGGGTCGAAAGCCTCGTGGGAATGGAGATTTCCCGCGACGAACAGGTACGCATCCTGACCGCGCTCGGCTTCAGCGCATCCGGCTCCGGTGATGCATTGGAAGTCTGGGTGCCGTCGTGGCGACGGGACGTACAGGGCGAAGCAGATCTGGTGGAAGAGGTCGCGCGCGTGACCTCGTTGACCGGCCTCAAGCCGCAGCCACTGCCACGTGCGCCTGGCGTCCCTGCGCCGGTTTTGACGCCTATGCAGCTTCGCGAACGCGCGGCACGGCGGACGGCGGCGGCACTCGGCTACAATGAATGCGTGAACTACAGCTTCATCGACAAAGCCTCAGCCGAATTGTTTGGCGGCGGCAGTGATGCCGTGATGTTGGAGAATCCGATCAGCTCGGAAATGTCGCATATGCGGCCCGCCGTTCTGCCCGGCCTCTTGCAGGCGGCGGCGCGCAACCAGTCGCGCGGCATGATGGACATGGCCTTGTTCGAGGTTGGCGCGGCCTTCCACGGCGGCGAGCCGGGCGAACAGCATTTGGTAGTGAGCGGCCTCTTGATCGGCCAGACCGGACCGCGCGATCCGCATGGGGCACGGCGCGCGGTGGATGTCTTCGACGTCAAAGCGGATGCAGAGGCCATTCTGGCCGCCATCGGTGCACCCGCAAAATCCCAGATTTTGCGCGGCGCGCGCGAGTGGTGGCACCCCGGCCGACACGGGATGATCTGCCTTGGGCCCAAGAAAGTGCTTGGCATCTTTGGCGAGGTGCACCCGAAGATCCTTGACGCGATGGACGTCAAAGGCCCGGCGATGGCCTTCACCCTCTTCCCCGAAGAGGTGCCCATGCCCCGGAAAACCTCGGCCAGCCGAGGGGCTGTAACGATGTCCGACCTCCAGGCGGTGGAGCGGGACTTCGCGTTCGTAGTGGGGGCAGAGGTGGCAGCGCTCGATCTGGTGAACGCGGCAGCAGGTGCCGACAAGGCCCTGATCGAGGATGTGCGTGTGTTCGATGAGTTCATCGGCGGCTCACTTGGCGACGGGCAGAAATCGCTTGCGATCACGGTGCGCCTGCAACCGACGGACAAGACCCTCACGGAAGAAGAGATCGACGCTGTTGGCGCGAAGATCGTCGAGAAGGTCACCAAGGCCACCGGCGGCACATTGCGAGGTTAAAGCGCAACTCGAAAAGTGGGAACCGGTTCTCGGGAAGAGTTGCGCGTAAATGAGCCGGGATTGCGCCCGCTGTCGCGGTCGCCGGGGCAATTTTCCTACGGAAAATTGAGGCGTGCGCGGTGGGCACCCCGTTGAATGGGGCTAGGTTTGGGGTGTGGGCGTATGCCTGGACCAGGTATTTTGGAAACGAGGAAGAACGCGTGATGGCCTTGAAAGTCTATCTATCGGGAGAGATCCACACAGATTGGCGCGAACAGATTGTGGAGGGGTCAACCGATCTGGATGTGTCCTTTTCCAGCCCGGTCACGGATCACGGCGCTAGCGATGATTGCGGTGTCGCCATCCTTGGGGAAGAGCCAAGCAAGTATTGGCATGACCACAAGGGCGCCATGGTCAATGCGATCCGGACGCGGCATGGCATCGAAAACGCCGATGTGGTCGTGGTGCGCTTTGGCGAGCAATACAAGCAGTGGAACGCGGCCTTTGACGCAGGCTATGCCAGCGCACTCGGCAAGCCCTTGATCGTCCTTTCGCGGCCCGAACATCAGCACCCGCTGAAAGAAGTTCACGCAGCCGCCCTCGCGGTTGCCGAAGAACCCGCACAGGTGGTTCAGGTCCTGCGCTACGTCCTGACCGGAGCACTTCCTGGCTGACGAAGCGGCCCGGCGCACCCGTGACGCCGGGCTACCTCGCTTACCCTTCGCGCGGCGGCGTTGCGCGGCCCTTTTGAACGGCGGGCCGGGCGAGGAAACGCTCCAGATAGGCGGGTACGTTTTTCAGATCGTCCCAACCAACAATCTCTTTCGCACCGTAGAAATCGAGTGCGGCCAACCATGGCGCAATTGCCATGTCGGCAATCGAATAGTCGCCCGCAATCCACTCCTTACCGGCCAATTCACCCTCAAGCACGTTGAGCAGGCGTTTGGCTTCCGCCACGTACCGCTCCCGCGGGCGGGGATCTTCGATCTCGGATCCTGCAAACTTCACGAAGAAGCCAAGCTGGCCTAACATCGGGCCAAGGCCGCCCATCTGGAACATCACCCATTTGATGATCTGGTACTTCTCGGCGTCGGTCCGTCCGATGAACTTCCCGGTCTTCTCGCCGAGGTAAATCAGGATGGCACCGGATTCCCACAAGGCGATCGGTGCGCCGTCGGGTCCGTTCGGGTCAATCAGGGCCGGGATCTTGTTGTTGGGGTTGAGCGACAGGAATTCGTCACTTTTGACGTCACTGTCCGATAGCGTCACGCGGTGCGCTTCATAGGGCAGGCCCATCTCTTCCAGCGCGATGGAGGCCTTCACACCATTGGGTGTGGGGAAGGAATAAAGCTGGATGACAGTGGGGTCCTCCGCCGTCCAGCGGGTGTTGATCGGGAAATTTTCAAGCGTGCTCATGGTTTACCTCACAGGCGAAATGCGACCTATGGCAGATAGTTCCCCTTGAAACGATGCGCCAGACCGGTCTTTCTACACGCGCTATAGGGGGGCCTGTGCGCATGCGCACCAACGAATGCCGCCCGATCAACGGAACAGGACTGGGTGGAGCGACTACATGCTTTCAGAATTCAAGGACTTCATTGCCAAAGGCAATGTGATGGATATGGCTGTCGGTATCATTATCGGCGCGGCCTTTACTGCAATCGTCACCTCGCTGGTGGGCGATTTGATCAACCCGATCATCGGCCTGGTATCGGGCGGGATCGACTTTACGAACAATTATGCCGTGCTTGGCGGCGAAGTGCCGGAAGGTGCGTCGCTTGAAGCCGCCCGAGAAGCCGGGGCCAGTGTGTTCGCCTATGGTGCCTTCATCATGGCGGTTATCAACTTCCTGATCATCGCCTTCGTTGTGTTCATGCTGGTACGCTACGTGAACAAGGTGAAGGCGGCGGCTGAAGGCCCGAAAGAGGAAGCCCCCGAGGAGCCCGCAGGCCCCACGCAGGAAGAGCTTCTGGCAGAAATCCGCGACGCCCTGAAGGCGCGCGGCTAAGTCTTCCGGCTTGTTGCAACGCGGGTGGCCACATCAAGGGCCTCCCGCAAATCGTGCAGGCGGTCGGGGCCAAGTTCGGCTTCGATGGCTGCATGAAGTTCTGATTTGATCAGATCAAGGGTCGCGACCAGGTCGCGGCCCTTTTGCGTATGGGTCACCCGGCGGGCGCGCGCATCATCCGGGTCCGGCGCAATTTCCAGATACCCGCGGGTGACAAGGCTTTTGACCGCCCCCTGCATCGCTTGCTTGCTGACGCCTCGCGCGCGTGCAATCGCGGCCATTGTCGTGCCGTCGGGCCCGACATGGACCAGCACATCACTGTCCGCCTGGGTGATATCTGGGAAACCGGCCAAAGCTGCACGATTGAACATGGCGTGTTCAAACGCTCGAAAGGCAGTCCACAGGGCAACGCCGATATGGGGAGGGGGTTCTTGAGGCATATAGTCAATGTGGTTGACTATATGGGATAGTCAACCTACTTGTCTTTCTGTGATACTCTTATTCCTTGGAGGATACCATGAAAGGACGAATTGCAATGGTCAGCTTGATTTCGACCCTCGCCGCAGGGGGCGCATCTGCCGTTACGGTCTTGAGCGCGGAAGGGCTCGACGTGCTGCTGACCGGTCATACGGTTTACCTTGCAACGCCCAGCGGTGAGGCGCCGGTCTGGTACGGCGCGGACGGGCGCAGTGCCGCTGCGCTGCCAAATGGCGTGACGTTGGTGGGCACCTGGACGATCGACGGGGACGGCTACTGCGTCGATTGGGAGAATGGGCCGCAAAACAGCTGCACCCGCGTGACCAAATCTGATGGTGCAATTGCCTTCAGCGATGCGGCCAGCGGTGAAGCCCGCGGGACAGTGCTGCGGATTGTACCCGGCAACGCCGAAGATCTGTGAAAAAAGGCGCGGCCTCCCAAAGGGCCGCGCGCGTTTCGTCAGCCCTTTACAACCAATGCCGGAGAGATCACGTCCATCCCCAAAGCCACGCCGACGGCGTAGTTGGTCAACTGCCCCGCATGGGTGTTCAGACCCTCCAGCAGGTGTGGATCGTCGACACAGGCCTGCTTCCACCCCTTGTCCGCCAAAGCCAGCATGAACGGCATCGTGGCATTGCCGAGCGCCAGCGTGGATGTGCGCGCAACGGCACCTGGCATGTTTGCCACGCAGTAATGCACCACGCCGTCGACCTCGTAGATCGGGTCCTGGTGAGTGGTGGCCTTCGATGTCTCAAAGCAGCCACCCTGGTCGATAGCAACATCGACAATCACGGAGCCCGGCTTCATCGTCGAAAGCTGTGCCTTGGTCACAAGCTTGGGCGCAGCGGCACCGGGGATCAGGACTGCGCCAATCACCAGATCAGCGGTTTGGATCAGCGTTGCGGTTGCGTCTGCGCTCGCGTATCGCGTTTTGAAGGCGCCGCGATAGGCATCGTCTAGGTAGCGCAGCCGGGGCAGGGATCGATCAAGGATCGTCACATCCGCGCCCATGCCAGCGGCGACGCGCGCGGCCTGTGTGCCGACAACACCGCCGCCAATCACCACGACCTCCGCCGGGCCGACACCTGGAACACCGCCCATCAAAACACCACGCCCGCCATTGGCCTTTTGCAAGGCCCAAGACCCGACCTGCGGGGCAAGCCGTCCGGCCACTTCGGACATCGGCGCAAGCAGGGGCAATCCCCCTGCGGCGTCGGTGACGGTCTCATAGGCAATCGCTGTTACGCCGCTGTCGAGAAGATCGCGCGTCTGATCGGGGTCAGGGGCGAGGTGAAGATAGGTGAACAGGATCTGCCCCTCACGCAGTTGTTTGCGTTCGACAGCCTGCGGCTCCTTCACCTTCACGATCATCTCAGCCTCGGCGAAAATCGCCTCCGCGGTGTCGGCGATGTCAGCGCCGATGGCGCGGTAATCCTCGTCATAAAACCCGGCTCCTTCGCCCGCGCTTGTCTGTACCGTCACCCTATGGCCGTGCGAAACGGCTTCTCGCGCAGCGGCGGGGGTAAGCCCCACGCGAAATTCCTGTGGTTTGATCTCTTTCGGGCAGCCGATGTGCATGGTCCACTCCTCCTCTGGACGGGTCACTGCGGTGCATGGAAAATGCGCCCGAAATGGCGGAAATACTTTGATAATTCGCCCGCCGTTAGCGTAATCAATGCAAGAAACATGCACACAAATGGTCAAAGGTAGAACAAATGAGTGTTGAACAGGAGCTGGACAGCACAGATTCAGCGATTCTCAGAGTGCTTCAGCGACAAGGCCGCATGACCCATGCAGAATTGTCTGAACGGGTGAACTTGTCTCCGTCCGCTTGCCACAGGCGCGTTCAGCGGTTGGAAGCGTCCGGCGTGATCCGCGATTACGTTGCCCTCCTGAACCCGCGTTCCGTCGGGCGCGTCACCACCGTGTTTGTTGAGATCAAGTTGCAGGGGCAGTCGGACGAGATCCTTGATGCGTTCGAGAAGGCGGTCGCGCGCGTCCCTGATGTCCTTGAATGCCACCTTATGGCCGGTACGGCGGACTATCTTCTTAAGGTCGTTGCCCGCGATTCTGAGGATTTCGCCCGCATCCACCGTCAGCATCTGTCCCGATTGCCCGGCGTGGCGCAGATGCAATCCAGTTTCGCCCTGAAGACTGTGTTCAAGACAACGGCGCTGCCGGTCTAGGCAAGGGCATTCAACCCGACAAAAGCCAGCACACCGCAGATCGCCGCCAGAACAGCGCTCTTGCGCCAATACCCCACGCCAAGCGCGACCAGCGCGGATGCGATATGGGGCAAACTCAAGCTTCCATCGGTGCCCGCGGGCCACAATACGCCCGGCGTGACCAGAGCCGGCAGAATCGCCACGGGCGTGTATCGCAGGTGGCGCAGCAGCCAATCGGGCAACTCCCGGTTGCCGATCAGGCCAAGAAACGAAAACCGGATCGTGTAGGTCGCTACCCCTAGCGCCACGATGATCAACCAGATTTCCGCACCTGTCCAACCCGTCATTTGCCACCCCCGCCGGTGGCACGAACCGCGCACCCATCCGCCGCTCCACCTCAGCGCCCACGATCATCGCCCCGATGCCTGCTGGCATCAGGCCCAGGTTATAGGGCAAGCCCGCAAACATGATGGCCAACACGACCGACGCGAAAGCCGCCGCCACATGCGCAGCCGTGCGCAGCGCCGGAGCGACCATCGCGAGGAAAGCCACCGGCACCGCAAAGGCAATATCCCAGTCGCTGGGGATCACCTCCCCTAATAGCGCACCGATATAAGTCGCGATGATCCAGACCGGGATGATCGGAACGCAAGTGCCAAAGAAGTACCCCAGCTTTTGGGCCAGACTCATCTCGGGCGCGTCCTCATACTTCAGGACAGAAACCGCGTAGGTTTGGTCCACGTTCATATACGCCACCAACGCCCGCTTCCAAAGCGGCGCCGCGCCCAGATGCGGCGCGAGGAGGCCGAATACATCGCCATGCGCAGGTTCACTGCGATGGCAGACAGCAGCACGATCACGGCGGGTGCCTGATCCAGCATCAACTGCATCGCCGCAAGCTGCGATGCACCGGCAATTACCACAACCGAGAAGCCCATCACCTGCACCAGGTTTAAGCCGGCCTCTGTCGCCACCACGCCGAACAGGGCCCCGAATGGACCGGCGACCAACAGGAATGGCCCGGCATCGCGGGCTCCTTGCAAAAACGCGCTTCGAGATGAGTTGGCACTGGCCATGGGGTCGATTACTCCTGACGCTATGCCTCGCCATAAGTCCGGTGATGGAGGGATGCAAATGAAGCCTTTTGATCAGGGCAATCACGGAAAGGATCGCGGGTCATGACGACGTCTTACCGGATCGAGGGGACCGGCGGCCCGGATGTTCTAGCGCAGGCCAGTGCAGCCGCCGAAGCCATCTTGATGGAGCGTGCAGGCGTCACCGAAAGCGTCGCCTTTCTGGGATGGGCCACCTATTTGCTGGCGACCGCCTGCTGCGCCGGGCTGATGGTGCTTTGGCTTTACCCGATGCTAGAGGCTGCGGGCCTCGCCCCTCAATTCGCGGCGTTTATTCCGGTCTTGGTGGGGGGTGGCGCGTTCGTCGTGCTGTTCATGCTGTTCGACCGGGCCAACACCCGCCGTTTCTGGCGCAAATATTGCGACGACCCGATACATGCACAGATCCACACGATCATTGCGGCAGAAAATCTCCGCACCGTCTCGGGTCGGTCAGAGGCGATCTGGGATTGGGCAGATATCGACCGGGTCGAGGTTGCTCCAACCTCAATCCTTGTGTTTTCCGGGTTTGCCTGGTTGTCGATCCCGCTTAGCGGCTTCTCCTCAACAGAGGCGGCAAACGACGCTCTGTCCCAAATGCGCAGCTGGCAGGCGGCAGCACAGGAATGACCATTCCCGGTGTCATTCTGGCCGGTGGTCAGGGCCGCCGCATTGGCGGCCAAAAGGCGCAGCGGATGTTGGCTGGAAGACCCCTGTGGCATCATGTACGCGACCGGGTTGAACCGCAGGTCACAAAGCTGGCGATTAATGCGCAGGACGCCTTCGGACCCGTTCCGCTCGTCAAAGACTCGGTGCCGGGTCTCGGGCCCTTGGTCGGAATCCTGGCGGCCATGACGTGGGCCGAGTTCATCGGGGCCGAGCGTGTGCTGACGGTCGCTGTCGACACACCTTTTCTTCCTTTCGACCTTGTTGAGCAATTGACCAGCGGCACAGGGATTGCCATCGCCGAAACGCAAGATGGCCTGCATGGCACCACCGCCCTTTGGCCGGTGCATCTTTCACAGAACCTCGCGCACGCGCTCGACCATGGCACCCGCAAGGTGACAGACTGGATTGCGGGCCATGAATGTTCCCGCATCCGGTTCCCCGACGCCGTGCCGCCGCCCTTCTTCAACGTGAACACAGCCGAAGACCTTGCCCAAGCCGAGCGTTGGTTGGAATGCTAGCTTTCGACACGATCATCGCGGTCGACTGGTCGGCACGCTCCAAACCCTCGCCCGCCAAGCCCACAAAGGATGCGATCTTCGTGGGCATCAGCCGCAAAGGGCGCGAGACGGTCACGTATCACCGAACCCGCCACGCCGCGATGCGCGCACTGCAGGGCCTGTTGGATGGGGAGCTTCGGGCAAAGCGTCGCGTCCTTGTCGGGTTCGATTTCCCATTTGGGTATCCGCGCGGTTTCGGGAAGGCCGTGACAGGCTCGGACGATCCGCTCGTGCTGTGGTCGCACCTGTCCGATGTGATCCGGGACGGCCAGGACAACAGCAACAACCGGTTCGACATCGCGGAGCAGCTTAACGACCTCTTCCCCGGGATCGGCCCGTTTTGGGGCTGCCCCGCCCCCCGCACGACGCAGGCCTTGCCCGCAAGGGTACCCTCCGGCACGGCCACGGCCTGCCCGAACGCCGTTTGGTCGAACAAAAGCTCCCGCGTGCGCAGCCCTGCTGGAAGCTGTTCACAACAGGCTCAGTTGGGTCGCAGGTCTTGTTGGGTCTGCCGCACTTGCATGGGTTGCGCCGTCGCTATGGATCAGACCTCAGCGTCAGTCCGTTCGAGGCACCCGACACGCCGATTGTTCTGGCCGAGATCTATCCGGGCCTCATCGACACTGCGATCAAGTCCCGCGCGAAAGAGGGTGAAATCCTCGACGCTGTGCAAGTCCGACTGGTCGCGTGCGCCTTTTCGCGGTTGGAGACGTCCCATCTGAGCCATCTCTTGAATGAAGGCGACCCCGTGGAAGGCTGGATCCTAGGCCTCGGCGCCGAAGACGCGTTGGTCGCGGGCCTTGATTGATGCGACATAGCCCCTTTTTCGGCCTTGGTCTTGCAACCTTTGGCGCGCTTGTCCTGACCCCCGACGCCATGCTGATGCGCCTTTCGGGGATGGACGGTGTGCAGATGCTCGGGTGGCGGTCCAGCCTGATGGGGTTGGTGCTGCTGGCGGCCTGGGCCGCGACCAGTCGCCAAAGGCGCGTGGATCTGGCAGCGCTTTTTGGGTTTGGGGGGATTGCCATCGCCCTGTGTCAGGCGGTGAACGGCGCGCTCTTCACGTTCGGTATTGTCGGCTATCCGGTCACGCCCGTGCTTTTGGGCGTTGCCACCGTGCCGGTTCTGTCTGCCCTGTTGTCGTGGTTGATGATGGGAGAGGCCACAAGCCGCGCCACATGGATCACCATCGGGGCGGTCATTGTGGGGCTATCGCTGGCGATATTCGGAAAGTCTGGCGGGATTGGCTTTGATGCGGCCTCTTTGGTTGGCGCGGCGTTCGGGCTTGGCGTCGCGCTTTGTCTGGCACTGTCATTTGTACTGATCCGGCATCATCAAGCTGTCCCGATCCCGCTGGCCGTTGGCGTCGGGGCCTTGCTTGCTGGCCTGACGGGCCTTGGGCTGACGGGCCCCGGCCAATCCTTGGACGGCATCGCTTTGTGGCCCATCATCCTGACGGGCGCGCTTGTCCTGCCGGTCAGCTTCTATTGCCTGTCCCTCGCATCGCGCCACACCGCCACCGCGAATGTCAGCTTGCTTTTGCTTTTGGAAACCGTGTTGGGGCCGCTTTGGGTCTGGCTGGCCATCGGCGAGGCGCCCACAGCGTTGATGTTGGTGGGCGGGGCCATCGTTGTCGGCAGCCTCGCCCTTTATCTCGGCCTCCAGCGTCGCCGCTATTGAAGGTCGCCGAACGCCGTCTTCATCCGCGCTACGGCGTCTTCGATGACCGCACGCGGGGCCGCGATGTTGAAGCGCAGGAAACTGTCCCCACCCTTGCCGAAGGTCGGCCCGTAATTCGCAGCGATCTTGGCAGAGTTGGTGACGCGGTCGGTAAATTCCTCCCGCGCCATCCCGGTGCCGTCGAAGTCCACCCATGCGAGGTAGGTCGATTCCAGCGGCATGGACCGCAATCCGGGGATGGCATTGATCCCCTCGTCGAAGATCCGCGCATTCTCCGCCAGATATCCGCGCAACTCGTCCAACCACTCCGCCCCGGCCGGTGAATAGGCTGCGGTGACCATGAACAACCCGAAGGAGTTCGGCGACATCCCCAACGCCATCATGCGCGCCCCAAACTTGGCCCGCAGGGCGTCATCCGCGATAATCACGTTCCCGATGTGGGACCCCGCGATGTTGAAGGTCTTCGTGGCGGCCGTCATCATGACCAGCCGGTCCGCGATCCCGTCAATCTTCGTCATCGGAATATGCGTCTGACCGGGCATCAGCAGGTCATGGTGGATCTCGTCGGAGACGATGATCAGGTCGTGGCGCCTGGCAAATTCTGCCACGCCCTCAAGCTCCGCCCGCGTCCAGACGCGCCCGCCGGGATTATGGGGCGAGCACAGGACAAGCATCTTCTCATTGCCCGTCATCTGGGCATCGAACGCCTCGAAATCGAGAACGTATTTCCCGCCCTCCTGCCCCATCTCCAACTCACGCAAGTCGCGGTTCGCCGCGCGGATCACCTTGGCGAAAGCATGGTAGACCGGCGTGAACAGCACAACGCCGTCGCCCTCGTTTGTGAACGCATCGACACACATAGCCGTGCCATTCACCAGCCCGTGGGTGGAGAATATGTGGCTAGGGTCAACCTCCCAGCCATGGCGTTCCGCCATCCACCAGCAGATCGCCGCGCGGTATTTGCTGTCATCACCGAAGTAGCCATAGACGCCATGGTCCATCATCGCCTGAACCGCCTCTTGAACGCAGCCCGGTGGCCTGAAATCCATGTCGGCCACCCACATCGAAACACCATCGTTGGGCGAGACGCCGTAAAGGCTCTCCATCATGTCCCATTTCACGCAATGGGTGCCGCGGCGGTCGATGATTTCGTCAAAGGACATGGGACCTCTCCTTGGTGCGTCGCTCCGGACCCTAGCGCGCGCAAATTTGGCCGCAACCCCGCGCCCTTTATTCGGGCGCAGGATTGTCTTACATGGGCCTCCATGAAACGCCCTATCGTCCTCCACCCCGATCCACGCCTGAAAAAAGTGGCCGCGCCCGTTGCCGATCTCAGCGATGAGTTGCGGAGTTTGGCCGATGATATGCTGGCGACCATGTATGACGCCCCGGGCATAGGATTGGCCGCGCCGCAGATCGGTGTATCGCAGCGCTTGATCGTGCTGGATTGCGTGAAGGAAGAAGGCGCCGCGCCCCGCCCGATGGCCATGTTCAACCCGCAGGTTGTGGCCGCGTCGGATGAGACCAACGTTTACGAGGAAGGCTGCCTCTCGATCCCCGATATCTACGCCGATGTGACCCGGCCCGAGGCTGTGACCGTCCGCTGGCTTGATGTGAACGGCGCAGAGCAGGAGGAAACCTTCGACGGCCTCTGGGCCACCTGCGTCCAGCACGAGATTGACCACCTCGATGGCAAACTCTTCATCGACTATCTCAGCCCGCTCAAGCGGCAACTGATCACCCGCAAGATGGTCAAGTTCAAACGCAACAAGGCCACCGAAAAGGCCTAAGCGAAGCGCAGCCGCAAGGACAGCCGCTAGGCTGGAGGAAGGGGCTGCACCCGTCGGAGATGCCTCCATGCCCACCCGCCCGTTCATCCCTTGGCCAAACAAGGCTTTGCGGACGCCCGCCGATCCCGTGGGCGCAATCACGGATGAACACCGCCAGATCTGGGACGACATGATCGAGACGATGGATGCCATGCCCGGTGTCGGCCTGGCCGCGCCGCAGATCGGCGTCATGTTGCGCCTGGCGGTCGTGGATGCCAGCGATGAACGGGGCCAGGCGATCCGCATGGCCGACCCCGAAATCATCGCGGTGTCGAACGATCAAAGCACCTATCCCGAAGGTTCCCCCAATCTTCCGGGTGTGTCCGCCAAGATCACGCGGCCCGCCCGTGTCACCGTGGCGTTCACCGATCACATGGGGATGCGCGTGCGCCAGGAATTCGTTGACCTCTGGGCGACCTCCGTTCAGCACCAGATCGACCACCTGAACGGACGGATGTATTTTGACAATCTCAGCAAGGTGAAGCGCGAGATGTTGCTCAAGAAAGCAAGGAAAGCCCGCTGATGCGTGTGGTGTTCATGGGCACACCGGATTTCTCCGTCCCGATCCTCGATGCGATTGTGGATCAGGGGCACGACGTTGCAGCCGTCTATTCCCAGCCGCCGCGCCCCGCTGGCCGTGGCAAAGGGAACGCCCCGGCCCGGTGCACCAGCGCGCTGACGCGCTTGGCCTTCTCGTCCGCCATCCGGTGAGCCTCAAAGGGCCTGAGGAACAGGCGGCCTTTGCAGCGTTGCAAGCCGATGTCGCAGTGGTAGTCGCCTATGGCCTTTTGCTGCCGCAAACGATCCTTGATGCACCCAGGCTCGGCTGCGTGAATGTCCATGCCTCTGACCTTCCGCGCTGGCGCGGGGCTGCGCCCATCCAACGGGCGATCATGGCCGGGGATGAAACGACCGCCGTGTGCCTGATGCAGATGGAAGCGGGCCTCGATACCGGCCCGGTCCTTTTGCGGGAAGAGGTGGCCATTGCCTCGGATGAGACGGCTGGTACCTTGCACGACAAACTCTCCGTCGCAGGGGCCGCGATTGTCCGTGCCGCGCTGCCCAAGCTGGAGGCGTTGCAGCCAAAGCCGCAACCGACGGAGGGCGTCACCTACGCCCAAAAGATAGACAAATCCGAAGCAAAGGTGGATTGGACCGCGCCTGCCGCCCATATAGATGCTCAGATCCGTGGTCTTTCCCCGTTTCCTGGGGCATGGACTATGGTCAATGGAAAGCGCTTGAAACTGCTGGTGTCCCGGGTGGCAACAGGGTCGGGCACTGCCGGGACAGTGCTGCGCGGTTTGACTATCGCGTGCGGCCGAGGCGCGGTTGAGATCATGCAGGTCCAGCCGGAAGGCAAAGGGCCGATGGCAGCAGAGGATTGGTTGCGCGGCGCGCGGATCGCGCCTGGCGACCTGATGGGAGAGTAGGATGGGCTTTTTCGCTTTTTTCGGGTCGATGATGATCGCCGGTGTCGTAGCTTTCCTGTCCGAGAAATGGGGCTGGACGCACAATGGCATTCTGCCCTCGATGTTGATCGCCCTCGGCGCGGTCTTCGTGTTGTTCATGATCCGAACGACATTCGGCCTCTCAATTGGCTCGCCCGGGTTCGATGCGGCCATCGGATCGGCGGCGGCGCTGATCCTCATTCCTACAGAATATGCTGCCAATCGACGCAAACGGGACCGACGCGACCGCTGAGTTCGCGCGCACAGAAATCCCCACTTTTGCCTCGATCTGTGTGGAAATCTGTAACTACAGAAAAACTACAGATTCACTACGGGATCACTACACGGCTGATTGGCGACTTTTGCGTGCGCCTGACGGCATTCTGCATCGCAGCACTTGCACGCCGCAGCGCAATAATCTACCCCTCTGGCGAATGTGAACGAAACATCCTTTCGCTGAGGTCCGCCCATGAGCTTTCGCCTGCAACCAGCCCCTGTTGCCCGTCCTAACCGTTGCCAGTTGTTCGGCCCCGGCTCGAACACCAAGCTCTTTGCCAAGATGGCAGCCTCCGACGCGGACGTGATCAACCTCGATCTCGAAGACTCGGTCGCGCCGTCCGACAAGGATCAGGCGCGTGCCAATATTATTGATGCGATTCAAACGGTTGATTGGGGCAACAAGACCCTTTCCGTGCGGATCAACGGCCTTGATACGCCCTATTGGTACCGCGATGTTGTTGAGCTGCTGGAGGCGGATACACCCCGCCTCGATATCATCATGATCCCGAAAGTGGGGTGTGCATCGGACATTTACGCGGTCGACGCCTTGGTCACCGCCATTGAGACCGCGAAAGGGCGCACCAAGCCGATCGGGTTCGAGGTCATCATCGAAAGCGCCGCCGGCATCGCCCATGTGGAAGAGATCGCAGCAGCGTCCCCCGGATGCAAGCCATGAGCCTCGGCGCTGCCGATTTCGCGGCGTCAATGGGCATGCAAACAACGGGCATCGGCGGCACGCAAGAAGCCTATTACATGCTGCATGAGGGCCAAAAGCATTGGTCCGACCCCTGGCATTGGGCACAGACAGCCATCGTTGCGGCATGCCGCACCCATGGGGTGTTGCCGGTCGACGGACCGTTTGGCGACTTCTCCGACGATGAAGGCTACCGCGCCCAGGCGAAGCGATCGGCCACTCTGGGCATGGTGGGCAAGTGGGCGATCCATCCAAAGCAAATTGCCCTTGCAAATGAGGTGTTTACGCCCTCCGAGCAAGCGGTCACGGAAGCGCGTGAAATCCTCGCCGCGATGGAACAGGCGAAGGCTGACGGGTCCGGTGCCACAGTCTACAAGGGCCGTTTGGTTGACATCGCGTCGATAAAACAGGCCGAAGTTATCGTAAAACAATCCGAAATGCTCGCTGGCTGATTTCGCGAATTAACAGGTCCTAAACTCAGCCGCCCTAAGGCTTGCCCAAAGGTCTGGGCACTTAGGGGGCAATATGAATTTTCCGATCCTGATGGACATGGTTGCCGCTTTGGCAGTCACGGCCTTGCTTGCTGAAAGCTATGGGGCCGTGCGTCGGCGCATAACCGGTAATTCCGTTGCGCCCGTCGTTCTGGGCGTAATGTTTGGGGCAATGTCGGCTTTGCAAATGCATACGCCGATCGAGCCTTTTGACGGGCTGATCATCGACCTTAGAAACATCCCTGTCGCCCTGGCTGGCGCTTTTCTGGGCTGGCGTGGCCTGGTGCCGTGTCTGCTGATCGCCATGGCCGTCCGGTTCGAGATTGGTGGTGTTGGCATGGTTTCGGGCCTGTGGGCCATGGTCATCGCGGGCCTGGCGGGCATGATCTGGTGTCGCAAACTCGCAGGCCTGCCGAAACGCAACTTCGCGATGCTTTTGCTGCTCGCCCTTGCAATGTCGACGCATCTGCTCGGCGCCTTGGCTCTGCCACGCGATCTGGCCGTATGGTTTTATACCTCCGCGGCAGGCCCGATCCTGATCATGAACCTGATCACCGTTCCCCTTATCGGCGCGTTGCTGGAGCGTGAAAATCGCCGCATTTTGGCAGAGGAAGCGAATGCAGACATTCGTGCGCGACACCCACATGCCGGATTCCTCAGCGGACATACCTTGGTGCGCGAAATCACCAACTCGTTCGCGGCACATCCCTTGGGCGCCCTGTCCGGCCTCCTTGTTATTGAACCTGACCGGTCTGTTTGGCGGAGTCTGTTCGCCCGCAGCGCAAAGTCGAATTTGCCGGAAGTCGAAGCGAAGGTCTTTGCAAATGATCTGACGCATTGGCAGCTTGCCGGCCGCTCTGCCGATGGAAAGATCATCATCCCCATAACGCAGCAAGAATGTGAGATCGTACATCGGTTGCGCTCCACAGTCCGTGCATTGCTTTCAGATCATGCGCTTGATGGGCAAACACCCCTGTACTGGGACGTGTCCGGGATCGAAGCCAATGATCCTTCGGATTTCCTCAAACTGGTGGAACGTGCCGCGCTGACCTCTCAACCAGATTGGGTCGGACGCACAAAAGCCCTGCGCAGTGCGTTGCTTAATCCCAAGGGGCCGACCCATGTACGCCGCTCAACGCTTTTCAATCCCGATGAGCATGAGGCGCTTTTTGCAAAAGCGAACTTCTTGATTGAGCGTGGCCGCAGCTGATCATGCCTTACAGCAATCGCGCGGGCTGAGTTGCATCCCGCCCGCGCCCCAGCCATATACATTGCGTCAAGAACCGAGCAGTGAGTGCCGCAATGAACTATCTGGACTTCGAAAAGCCGTTGGCCGAGATCGAGGGCAAAGCGGAAGAGCTGCGCGCCATGGCCCGCCGCGAAGAAGGCATGGACGTTGAAGAGCAGGCTGCAGCACTCGACAAGAAAGCCGCCGATATGCTGCGCGATCTCTACCGGGATCTGACGCCTTGGCGGAAATGCCAGATTGCCCGCCATCCTGACCGGCCCCATTGCCGCGACTATATCGAGACCTTGTTCACCGAATATACCCCGTTGGCGGGCGACCGGAACTTTGCCGACGACCACGCTGTCATGGGCGGGCTCGCACGGTTCGATGACAGGCCAGTTGTCGTGATCGGCCACGAAAAAGGCCATGACACGAAGACCCGGATCGAGCGGAATTTCGGAATGGCGCGCCCGGAAGGCTACCGCAAAGCGGTCCGCCTGATGGATCTTGCCGACCGCTTCAATCTGCCGGTGATCAGCCTTGTCGACACACCCGGCGCCTATCCCGGCAAAGGCGCGGAGGAGCGGGGCCAGTCCGAGGCCATTGCACGCTCAACCGAAAAATGCCTACAGATCGGCGTTCCCTTGATCTCGGTCATCATCGGCGAAGGTGGATCCGGCGGCGCCGTCGCGTTCGCAACAGCCGACAAGCTGGCCATGCTGGAGCATTCCATCTACTCGGTCATCAGCCCGGAAGGCTGCGCCTCCATCCTTTGGAAAGACGCCGAAAAGATGCGCGAGGCCGCAGAAGCCCTGCGTCTGACGGCGCAGGACCTGAACAAGCTTGGCGTCTGTGACCACATTATTGGTGAGCCTCTGGGGGCGCGCAGCGCGACAAGCCCGCCACGATTGCGGCCGTCGGCAAAGCGATTTCCGGTCTGTTGGCAGACCTGGGCACGCCCGCGCGGGACGAGGTGATCGCGAACCGCCGCCGCAAATTCCTGGATCTCGGGTCAAAAGGTCTGGCGGCCTAACGACGCACGAACACCATCCCGGCAAACGCCATTACGGCTGCGCCGACCAACGCACAACCTGTCAGAACCATGACGCTGACCGCGTCCGAGCATTGCTCGGCCCCGGGACAGCCGCGGTCGCGCCAGTCCGTGATCGCCGCAAAAAACACGAACCCCGCTACGGTCCCCATAAGGACGGCAAGTGTGAACAGGATGTACCCAAGCGCTCTCACCACATACGGTCCTTGGCATAGTCCGCATAGCCACTGTCATAGGCTGCGCCGTCGAAATCGGCATCGACGGCCTTCACAAAATCCCCCGGCGTAGGAAGCCCTTCGGAATCGTCGCGGGACCAAAGCCCCGAGCGCATCAGCGCCTTGGCACATTGGAAGTAAACCTCTTCCGTTTTGATCACGATTACGGTCTTTGGATGCTTGCCGCGCTGCTCAAACGCCTCTGTTGCCTGCGGATCATCGGTAAGGAACGCAGAGCCATTAACCCGCACCACATTGTTGCAGCCCGGAACCATGAACATCAGCGACACGCGCGGATCACGCACGATATTGCGCAGATTGTCGATGCGGTTGTTCCCCGCCAATCCGGCAGCCAGATGGTTCGGTCATCTACCAATTTCACCACCGGGCCTGCGTCCCCACGCGGGCTGGCATCCGTCCCCTCAGGTCCGACAGTCGATAGGACGACAAAGCGCGAGGCATCAATCCAGCGCTGATAAAGCGGGGTCACACCTGTCATTACCTTGGTGAGAGAGGCTGGCACCGGTGTCCCGTATAACTCCGCGAGCGCGTCCAGATCGGTGATTTTCCGCATCATGCGCTCCGTTCAAAGCCAGCTTCATCCAGAAGCAAATCGCTCGCGGTCTCAATCTCGGACTCGAGCCGTTCCATGAAGGAAGCGGTATCCAGACCGGACTCGATCCGCGGCAGAAACTCCACAACGGCCACACCTTTTTTGCGCAAAATGCCGTGACGGGGCCAGAAGACACCGACATTGGCAGCAACAGGAACGCAGGGCTGGCCAAGCTGTTCATACAAGGCTGCCGTGCCGACCTTGTACGGCACAGATACGCCCGGTGCCACGCGCGTGCCTTGCGGGTAGATGATCAACTGCCCGCCTTGCTGTTTGCCGGATTTCACGTCGTGCAACATCTTCTTGATCGCGGCACCTCGCTTGCCCCGGTTCACGGGGACACATCCGATGCGCAAGGCATATTGCCCAAGAAGAGGCGAGAACATGAGCTGCTTCTTCATGATGAATTTGCCGCGCGGCACGGCGTTATAGATCATCATGATGTCCAGAAAGCTCTGGTGCTTTGCGGCGATCATCACTTCATCGGTCGGTGGCGTCCCGCGCACTTCCGTCTTCAGGCCGACCATCCACCCAAGCGTCCAGAATACCCAGCGGCAAAAGGTATGGCAGGCGGCATGAGCGCCCGAAGCGCTGAGCAGCGCATAGGGAAAGAACGCAACCGACAGAACCAACATGGCGACATACATCTGGACGATGTGCAGCAGGGAGCGGAGCCATTGGATCATTGAAGGCTCCTTAGCGTGCGGAAGGCAGCGATGCGCGTTGCGGCAAACGCGGTGGCCCCGGCCAACGGCGGGATGATCAGCGGCCAGAACCAGCCAGCGCCCGAGAAGCTGAGGCCGGTCAAAATGGCAGCGGTGTCGCGGGCAGAAGGCAGTATGGCCACGGCAAGCAGACCTACAATCACACCAAGGGCAGCACCGGTCAAAGCGCGGATCGTAAAGCGCCGCACAAAGGCGCGGGCGATATAGCTGTCGCGGGCACCGACAAGGCGCAGCACGCGGATCACCTGCTCGTTCGCGCTAAGCGCAGACTGCGCGGCCAGTGTCACCATCGCGCCCGTAGCCCCGAGAATGAGCACAAGAGCAAGCCACCCCAGCACGCGAAGCCGCCCGGCCGCCTCTGCCAGAGGGCGTCGCCACCGGTCATGATCGTCCAGAACAGCGCCGGGGGCTTCGGCGGCCAGTCGTTGCCGCAACCCATCGGCGTCATAGCCGTCGGCGGTTTCCGTGATTTCGATCAACCGAGGCACGGGCAGGTCGTCCAGTGGCAGGTCCGGCCCGAACCAGGGCGCAAGAAGCGCCTGCTGGTCTTCATCGCTCAACGCACGGGCGCTTTCGACACCGGGCGTCTGCTCCAGCACGGTCAGGACAGCCCAGGTCTGTGCCTCCATCTCGGCGGGCGGGGCGGAGATGCGGATGGTCGAGGATTGTGCCAATGCGTCCGACCAGCGATCGGCCAATCGGCCTGCGGCCATCGACAAAGCCATGGCGAACACCGCAAGGAAGGCCATGGCCGCCGAGGTTGCAAAGGTCAGGCGCGCGGATTGCCCGCTACGAGGCACAACCCGGTCGGCACCGCGATCACCGCGAACAAGGGCCAGCAGATCACTTCGAAGGCTCATAGGTCCGCCCCCGCCGCTGTGATCTGACCGCCTTGAATGCGCAACACGCGGGCCTGCACGCGCTGTTTGGCGGCGCGGATCAGGGCAAGGTCGTGGGTTGCGATGACCACGGTTTTGCCAAGTTTGTTCAATTCGATCAGCAAGTTGAGAAGTCGCAGTGACATATCCCAATCGACGTTGCCGGTCGGCTCGTCGGCCAGGATCAAGTCCGGGTCCATGATGATGGCGCGGGCCAGTGCGGCCCTCTGCCGTTCGCCCCCCGACAGTTCAGGTGGCAAAGCCTCGGCCCGCGCGGTCAAGCCAACCCAGCCGACCAGTTCATTTAGGTTGGACTCCTGCGCCATGCCGCCCTTGCCCGTCACAGGAAGCGGCAAGGCGATGTTTTCGGACACCGAAAGGTGGTCCAGAAATTTGCAATCCTGATGGACCACGC
This sequence comes from Gymnodinialimonas sp. JB5-7, assembly GCF_055693405.1. Classification (NCBI taxonomy): domain Bacteria; kingdom Pseudomonadati; phylum Pseudomonadota; class Alphaproteobacteria; order Rhodobacterales; family Paracoccaceae; genus Gymnodinialimonas; species Gymnodinialimonas sp. JB5-7. The sequence goes on along the minus strand of NZ_JBVFUX010000012.1, from coordinate 742,688 downwards.
CGATCTTTTGGCGGATGTCCGCGATCCCGTCGCGGCTGAGGCCAGTAGCCGTGTGCCCGAACAGGGTGATATTGCCGCCCGTCGGCAGCAATTCCGCGTAGCAAAGCTTCAGAAAGGTGGTCTTCCCCGCCCCCGATGGGCCCGTCAGAAAATGGAAGGATCCCGGTGGCAGTTGCAGCGACAATTCGGAAAGCAGCGGCTCTGCTCCGTAGCCATAGGCTGCGTCCTGCATCTCGATCATCTGGCCCCGCGCCCCCGCGCCATTCTTGTTGCCCCTGTCTTGCACTCTTGGCGGCGCACTTGCAATCGCGTGACGTAATCGCGCCGCTGATCTGACACGCAGATGCAACGGCCAAATGGTTGAGATCATGCAGGGATTGGAAACAGTCACGGGGATTGTTAATCTTTGGCAAATACAAGCAGTCGGCCCCATGTCGTCGGAGCCGTCGCGGCCGGTTTTTTGGCCTAGCCACGAGAGCAGTGAACCATGCGGCTGACGTGCCCCAATTGCAGTGCCCGATACGAAGTCGATGAAAGCATGATCCCGCCCGGCGGGCGCGATGTGCAATGCTCAAACTGCTCGACCACTTGGTTCCAGCCGGGTCCACGGGTCGTGGCGCCTGATCCCGAACCTGAGCCCGAAGCACCGTCGCCTGCGCAGGAGGTGCCGCCGCAGCCCCTGAGCCTGATCCCGAGCCGCAACTTGAAGAGATTGCGGTCGAGGGTCCAAGTGGCGCCCCCGGCGAGGAACCCGGTGAGGGAACACCCGAACGCCCGGCCCGCCGCCAGATTGACGCGGGCGTTGCCGACATCCTCCGCGAAGAGGCCGAGCGTGAAGCCCGCCTGCGGCGCGGCGATGCGCAGCCCGACCCCGTTGAAACCCAGTCCGAGATGCCGCTGGAAAGCGAAGAGGCTGAGGCGCGGTCGCGTCGCTTGGCCGATCTGGAAGAGGCCGAGGATGCGTTCGAAGCGGAAGACCTGGCCGTTTCTGGTGTGGCAGCCGCTGCTGCGTCGCGAAGTGAGCTTTTGCCGGACATCGAAGAGATCAATTCGACTTTGCGCGCTACCGGCGACCGGAGCGAGTCCGAGGAAGATGCCAGCGACGTCGATACCATCGTCGAAAGCGCAAAGCGCCGGGGGCAGGTCCGACGCGGCTTCTTTCTGATCCTGCTCCTCGCGGTGATCGGAGTGGGCGTGTACGTCTACGCCGACCAGATCGCGGCCGCTGTGCCGCAACTCGCGTCCGTGTTGGAAAGCTACGTCGGCGCGGTGAATTCTGCGCGTTTCTGGCTGGACGATTTGGCGCGCTCGATTGCGGGCGGGGCCACCGGATCAGGCGAATGATACCGTTTCAGAACTGATCAAGCAGTCTACGCAGATAATCCAATTCGATCTCAGGCCGGCCCTGTTCGGCTGCGCGGTCGCGCAGCAGGTCAAGTAACTCCCTCGCGCGTCGCCGGGCCTCTTCACCACCGATGCTGCCTTCCTCGTCCGATCCGAACGCACCATTGTTGCCGGCCTGACGCCCCAGCGGGTCCTGAAGTGGGCGGCTTTCGGCCATATTGCCTTCGGCTTGACCCTGGCCGGGCTCGGCCCCCTGTTCCTGGGCAAGCGCTTCGCCCAACTGTGTCATGCCTTCGCGGATCGCTTCCATGGCCTCAGATTGCAGATCCAACGCTTCTGCAATGTCACCGCGTTCCAGAGCCTCGGCGGCCTCTTCCATCGCGCGGCCCGCACCGTCCAATTGATCAAGGGCTTCGTCTCCGGCTTCGGTTCCGGTGCCGGGGAGGCGACGCGCCTGTTCCTCAAGCTGTCGGCGCAATTCTTCCTGGCGCTCGGCAAGCGAGCCTCCACCTTGCTCATTCTCCCCACCCTGGCCCTGGCCGGGATTTTCACCGTCCTGCCCTTGCTGGTTGCCTTGCGGGGCTTGGCCTTGCTGTTCGCTTTGCTGGCCCGGGCGGTTGGGATTGAACTGATCCTGAAGCTCCTGGAAGCTGTCGTCGCTCAGGCCCTGCTGGCCACGAAGCGTATCCTGCAACCCTTCCATCGCCTGCTGACCGGGCGTTTGCGGGCCATCGCCGCCGCCTTCGCCTTGGGTGATTTCCATATTCTCTAGAAGTTCCTGCAACTGCTGCAACAGCTCCATCGCTTCGGCCATGCGGCCTTCTTCCATCAGCTCCTGAATGCGCTCCAGCATGGCGTCGAGATCGGCTGAGGACATCTCCATGCGCTCACCGTCACCCTGATCAGGCTGATCGGTGTCATCGCCGAACTCGGTATTGTCGGCCAATTCCTGCATGTAATCGTCCATTGCCTCGCGCATTTCCTGCATCAGCTCGGCGATTTCTTCCTCGCTGGCCCCTTGGCGCATGGCCTCTTCGAGGCGTTCCTGAGCACGGCGCAGACGGTCGAGGGCGGAGGCGAGATCGCCGAATTCCAGCTCAAGCGCGGCTTCCCAAAGGATTTCGGCCACATCTTCCTGCACTTCGAGCGAAACAAGGTCGATGGCGCTTTCCAGCCGCTGAATGGCGGATCGCAGCGAAAGGTAGACGCCTTCTGGCAATCCCGGTTCGGGGAGATGCGTCATGGCGCGCAGTAGGCGGGCAGACCGGCCGGCATTGTCGCGATTCCAGAGGATATCGCGGCGCAATTCGATCAAGGCGTTGGCCATCGGGTCGAAGAACCGCTGGCCCGGCAGGCGGTCGACATCATAGCTGACCGTGGCGATCTGCCCGGCATCGTCATTCACCGTGAGTGTCAGGGTGATAGGCAGGTTCGCGAAGGGATGTTGGCTTAGATCTTCAAGCACGACCTCGGTGAATTCGTCACGGTTGCCACGGAAGGGCATCGGCAGATCCAGAACGACCGGCTCCCGCGGTTCGGGATCCAGCGCAAGCCCGTAACGGCGATCGACTGCGTTCAGGTTCAGACGGATCGTCGCCGTGCCAGAGCGAACGCCGTAATCATCTGACGCCGTGAAACTGAACTCCAACGCGCCGGGCGGTTCGCCTTCAACCTCGCCTTCCAGCGCAACGGTTGGTGGCTGATCCGGGCGGACGATGACACGCCATTCGCGGCCCCCGGGTCCGTCAACAGCCAGCGTACCGCCTTGTTCCATAACGATAGTTTGGGCATAGGCCTCGGGATCGAGGTCAGGCATCTGGCCGATATCGGTGCGCAGCGTGATGTCGCCGGGCGCGCCATAGGCGCGGAACGTGATTTCGGAACCAAGCGGCGCCTCAAACTGATCGGCAGTGATGTCGTTGAGGTAGAGAGAGGGCAGACCGGTGTAGAGCGGCGGTTCAACCCAGCCTTCCCAGCTTGGGCCGGAAGATGCGGTCGCGGCGCCCGCGCCAAGCGGAACTTCGCCCACGTCGCCCACACGGCTGAACGCGCCGAACATCAGCGCCATCGCAATTGCGGTCGCGCCGATATAGCGCAGAGCGTAGGGGTCGCGGTTGGACAGGCGCAGATCAGGCTCGGGCGCGCGGGCGGATGCGGCGCGGTCGGCCATGCGGCGGACATGGGCCGCCCAGACGGAGCGGCTGGCCGGATCATCGCCGCCCACGGCGGGTGTATCCATCAGGGTCGTGATCGGGCGTCCGGGCATGGTGCTGTCGAGCCGCACCAGCGCCTCATCCCGGGTTGGATGGCGATAGTGGCGAACGCCATAGGCCAAAAAGCCCAACAAAACCAAAGCCGTAATTCCCAAAGCAGGCCAGCCCCAGCTTGGGGAAGCAAGCTGCCCGCGCCAAAAGCAGCTGCAGCCAACAGGACAAACAGCAGGGTCCAGACCGGCCAGAATGACCTCACCAAACGCTCCGCAACCATACCCAACCGGGTCAGGCGGAGCGGCCAGATCAGGCGCTGAAAGGCAGAGGTTTTGGGATCGCGCTCGGTCATATTCCCTTTTCCGGGCTGCGCCCTGCGGGCGTCAGGCCCATATGGGAATAGTATCGCGGTTTATCATGTCGTCAAACGATGGACGTGCGCGGATGACGGCGAATTGATCACCGTTCACCATAACCTCCGGAATAAGCGGGCGCGAGTTGTATTCGCTGCTCATCACCGCGCCATATGCGCCAGCGGAACGGAAGGCGATCAGGTCGTTTTCCTTCAATTCCGGGAGGTTGCGCTGTTTGGCGAAGGTGTCACCGCTTTCGCAGACGGGGCCGACAATGTCGTAGGGGGTCTGTTCCGCGCCCGGCGCAGGCTCCGTTACCGGTACGATATCGTGCCAGGCGCCGTACATGGCGGGGCGGATCAGGTCGTTCATTGCGGCATCGAGGATCAGAAAATCCCTGCCTTCTCCGTGCTTTACGTAGATTGTGGAGGCTACGAGAAGCCCTGCATTGCCTGAGATCAGGCGGCCCGGTTCGATCTCGATCTCGCAGCCGAGATCACCCACGGTGCGGCGGACGACCTCGCCATATTCCAGTGGCAAGGGAGGGGCCGTATTGGAGCGCTCATAGGGAATCCCAAGCCCGCCGCCGAGGTCGAGGCGGGTGATTTCGTGGCCATCCGCGCGTAAGGCATGAGTCAGTTCAGCCACTTTTTTATAAGCGATTTCATAGGGTTCAAGGTCGGTTAGCTGGCTGCCGATATGGACGTCGATGCCGATGACCTTGAGGCCGGGCAGGGCGGCGGCGCGGGCATAAACCTCGCGCGCGCGGGCGATGGGGATGCCGAACTTGTCTTCCTTGCGGCCCGTGCTGATTTTTTCGTGCGTTTTCGCGTCCACATCCGGGTTTACACGGATGGTGATGGGGGCAATTTTTCCCATACTATCAGCGACTTGGCTGAGGCGCTCCATCTCAGGCTCAGATTCGACGTTGAATTGACGGATGCCGCCTTCCAGCGCCATGCGCATCTCGTCATGGGTTTTGCCGACGCCGGAAAAGACGATCTTATCGCCTGGAACGCCCGCTGCCTTCGCGCGCAAATATTCCCCGCCGGAGACCACATCCATGCCCGCACCGAGCGCGGCCATATGCGCGATAACCGCCTGATTTGAATTGCTTTTCATGGCGTAGCAGATCAGATGACCCATGCCTGAAAGCGCCTCGGTAAACACGTCGAAATGGCGGGTCAGGGTGGCGGTGGAATAGACGTAGAACGGTGTGCCGACCTGCGCCGCGATGTCGGGCAGTGGCACATCTTCGGCGTGAAGAATGCCGTTCCGGTAAAGAAAGTGGTCCATCTACAGCCATCCTTCAGACTTGTTCGGCGCGCTCGTAACACCGTTTTCAGGTCGGTCAAACCCTGACCATCTGGTCACAGTTGCGTCCATCTGGTCACTTTTTTCGCGAAAAATGCGTCCATCTGGTCACATTTAATGCGCGTTTCTGGGCGCTCTGCGAACTCTGACCATTTGGTTGCATCTCAGGCGCTGCGACGCGCCACCAGAAACAACGCCAAGGGCAGGCCTGCTGAGACGCCGACGCCGAAGGTCGCCGGGACCACCAGCAGGAACCACCAATCGCGATGGCGGATCAGTTCAACGATGGTCCAGACCACCAGAACCATGGCCGCGATGGTGAGGTCCCATGTGATGCCCGTCGTCGCCTCGTTCACGTACCAGGCGTCGATCATCGGGCCGAGGTCCCAGCCGTTCTGCTCGAACCAGCGGTAGAAATGGACCCATGGGTAGAGGCCGATCAGGAAGAGGGCGAAGTAGAGAATGCGCAGCATTTGGGAGAACTCCTTTGAAGCGCGACATAGCGGCACTTGCCCCTAAGACCAGACGCGTCAAATCGTCAGACCACGTGCTTGTGCCACTGCGTCATAATTGACGTTAAGGGCAGCGGCGCGCTAGGCCCATGCAAATGCCATTTCCGGGCCGGTTGGGACGGCCTGATGACAGCTTGAGAGGGACTAAAGGGATGTCCGAGATCGAACGCGAAAGCATGGAATACGATGTGGTCATCGTGGGCGCGGGGCCTGCGGGGCTGAGCGCGGCCATTCGGCTGAAGCAGTTGGACGCCGATCTGAACGTTGTGGTCCTTGAAAAGGGCTCGGAAGTGGGCGCGCATATCCTTTCGGGCGCGGTGCTGGACCCTGTGGGTTTGGACACGCTGATCCCTGATTGGAAGGAAAAGGGTGCGCCGCTGAATGTGCCGGTGAAGGACGACAAGTTCTACATGCTGGGTGAGGCGGGTGGTGTGCGCATCCCCAACTTCCCGATGCCGCCGCTGATGAACAACCACGGCAATTATATCGTGTCGATGGGCAATGTCTGCCGCTGGATGGCGGAGCAGGCGGAAGAGCTGGGCGTTGAGATTTTCCCGGGCATGGCCTGTTCCGAGCTCGTCTACGGCGAGAACGGGGAAGTGAAGGGCGTTGTGGCCGGTGTCTTTGGGTTGGAAGAAGATGGTTCCATCGGCGAGAACACCGAGCCGGGCATGGAGTTGCACGGCAAGTACGTGTTCCTGAGTGAAGGCGTACGGGGGTCGCTGTCGAAGGAAGTGATCGCGAAGTTCGAGTTGGACAAGGATGCCGAGCCGCAGAAATACGGCATCGGGATCAAGGAAATCTGGGAAATCGACCCCGACAAGCACCGCGAAGGCACGGTGTTCCACTCGCTGGGTTGGCCGCTTGGCAAAAATGCGCAGGGCGGATCGTTCGTTTATCACGCCGAGAACAACCAGATCTTCATCGGTTTGGTGACGGCGCTGGGCTACAAGAACCCGCATCTGTCGCCTTACATGGAATTCCAGCGGTTCAAGCATCACCCGATGATTGCGGAGTTGCTGGAAGGCGGGAAACGCGTGGCTTACGGCGCGCGGGCGATCACGCAGGGTGGCTATCAGTCGATGCCCAAGGCGTGTTTCCCCGGTGGGGCGCTGTTGGGCTGCTCGGTCGGGCTGGTGAACGTGCCGCGGATCAAGGGCAACCATAACGCGATGCTGTCGGGCATTGCGGCGGCCGAGGCCGCGTTTGCCGCGATTGGTGAAGGGCGTGCCAGCGACGAGTTGGTCGAATACAACACCGAGCTGCGTGAAGGGCCGGTGGGCCGCGACCTCTACAAGGTGCGCAACGTGAAGCCGTTCCAATCGAACGGTGGTGTCTTGAGCGCGCTGGGTCTGGGCGGGTTCGATATGTGGACGAATACGATTGGCTTTTCGATCTTCGGGACGAAGGGTCATGGCAAGTCCGATGCGGATGCCACAATGAAGGCCGCGCGCTGGAACCCGATCGAATATCCCAAGCCCGATGGCAAGCTGAGCTTCGACCGGCTGACGAATGTGGCCTATTCCTTCACGAACCATGAAGAAAGCCAGCCTGCGCATCTGAAGCTGAAGGACCCGAGCATTCCGATTGCAGTGAACCTGCCTGAATATGCGGAGCCCGCGCAGCGCTATTGCCCGGCGGGCGTTTACGAGGTGGTTGAGGAGGAGGGCAAAGACCCGTGCTTCCAGATCAACTTCCAGAACTGCGTGCACTGCAAGACCTGTGACATCAAGGATCCGAGCCAGAATATCGTCTGGACGGTCCCGCAGGGTGGCGACGGGCCGAATTACCCTAACATGTAAGTGACCTGCGATTGCCCTTCCCATGGGCGCGGCCTAGTCTTCCGACCAAAGCCGCGCCTTACCGGGAGAGCATTCGCCATGGCCTTCAAATTTTCCTTGTCCGTTCTCGCCTTAGTGGCGGGGCTTGCGGGGCCGGTTTCAGCGGATGGGCTGGCCGGGTCGTACCTTGCTGCGCGCTCGGCGGCGATTTCGGGCAACCATGAGGAAGCGGCGCGGTATTTTGACCGCGCGCTGGAGCTTGATCCGGGCAATCCCTTCCTGATTTCCAACGCGGTCTTTGCCCATGCGTCCCTCGCGGAGTGGGAGCGTGCCGCCGAAGTGGCCACGGCTTTGCCTGCCGATGCGGATGGGCAGGAATTGGTGGAGCTGGTCCGGTTCGTGCGCCATGTCGCGTTGGACGAGTTGCCTGAGGCGGTCGCAATGATCGAGGCCGGGGATGGGCCGGGGCCGTTGGCCGATGATCTGGCGCGCGCTTGGCTGACCTTTGGCCAGGGCGACATGTCCGGTGCGGTGGAGCGGTTTGAGGCCCTTGCCAGCGAGCGGGGGCTTGAGGAATTGGCGGCCCTGCATCTGGCGCTGGCCCGCGCGGCGGTTGGTGATTTTGAGGCGGCCCATGCGATCCTGTCCGGCGAGACAGGCGTGCAGATCACCAATACCGAGCGGGTGGTGCGCGCGCGGGCGCAGATCATGGTGCAGCTTGGGCTGCGGGGTGAAGCGTTGGACCTGCTGGACGGCTACACGCAGGCCGTGCCGGACCCCGGTTTGCTGGCGCTGCAGGCCGAAATCGGCAGTGGGGCCGAGACGCCCTATGACTTCGTGATCACTGCACAGGACGGCGTGGCAGAGGTGTTCTTTACGGTGGCGCAGCTGTTGTCCGGTGATCGCAACCGGACGCTGCCGTTGCTGATGACACAGTCAGCGCGTGGGATTGACCCAACGCATACCGATGCCGCCCTGTTGGCGGGTGAGTTGATGGCCGAGGATGGCCAGCACGCTTTGGCCGCGTCGACCTTGGCTTCGGTTCCGGAAGACGATCCGAACTACATCGAAGCACAGATGGGGCGGGCCAATGCGCTGGAGGAGTTGGGCCGGAGCGAGGAGGCGATCGGCACGTTGACCGCGCTTGTTGAGGCGCGGCCGGAACTGGCATCCTTGCAGGCTGCCTATGGCGATATCCTGCGGCGCAATGAGCGGTTTGAGGAGGCCATCGCGGCCTATTCAGCCGTGCTCGACCTCGTGGACGCGGACCTGCCGCGTTATTGGTTCATCCACTATGCGCGGGCGATCTGCTATCATCAGCTGGATGATTGGCCCCCGGCAGAGGCCGATTTTCGCCGTGCGTTGGAGTTGAACCCCGAACAGCCCAACGTCCTGAATTACCTTGGCTATTCCCTGGTGGAGCAGCGCCGGAACTTTGATGAGGCCCTCGATATGATTCAGCGTGCCGTCGCGGCGCGCCCGGAAAGCGGGTTCATCGTGGATAGCCTTGGTTGGGTTTATTACCGCCTGGGCCGGTTCGACGATGCCGTGGCGCCGATGGAGCGCGCTGTAGAACTAGAGCCGAACGACTGGATCCTCAACGACCATCTGGGGGATGTCTACTGGATGGTGGGCCGCCACCGTGAGGCGGAGTTCCAATGGCACCGTGCGCTGAGTTTCGACCCCGATGATGAGGTTGAAGCCGAGCGCATCCGGCGCAAGCTGGAAGTCGGCTTGGATGTTGTACTCGAAGAGGAAGGTGGCGTGGGCGAAAGCCAGTGAGGCTGCTGGCGCCTGCGAAGGTCAACCTCGCGTTGCACGTTGTTGGGCGGCGCGGGGATGGGCTGCATTTGCTCGACTCGCTGGTTGTCTTTGCCGGGGTCGGCGACCGGGTGGAGGTTGAGCCGACCGAGCATATGCGCCTGCGCGTGAAGGGGCCACGTGCCGAGGGCGTGCCAATTGACGCGCGCAACATCGCGTGGCGGGCGGCGGAATGGGTCGGCCAGCCAGCGGATATTCTTATAGAAAAACATCTGCCCCATGCGGCGGGCATTGGCGGCGGATCTGCGGATGCGGCTGCGGTGATCCGCGCGCTTGGTGGCGTGGCTGACGGCAGCGAAGTGCTTGGCGCGGATGTGCCGGTGTGCGTGCAGGGGCGGCCCATGCGGATGCAGGGGATTGGCGAGGTTCTGGAAGAGGTGCCGCCTTTGCCGCCGATGTGGATCGTACTGGCCAATCCGGGCGTCGAGGTTCCGACCGAATCGGTCTTTGGGGCGATGAGGCGGGTGGACAATGCGCCGCTGGATGCGCCTGAATGGCACGATTTCGACAGCTTTATCAGGTGGTTGTCCCAAGCGCGGAACGATATGCAGGGACCCGCCGAGGCGATGCAACCTGTCATCGGCGACGTACTGAGCCGTCTGGGAGGCGCGCGGGGATGTGCGTTGGCGCGGATGAGCGGATCCGGCGCGACCTGCTTTGGGCTGTTTGAAACGGAATCCGACGCGCGGGGGCTGCGGCATCGCTGCCGGAGGCATGGTGGGCCGAGGCGGCGGAGGTTCTGGCCTAGTTCAAGCGCGCCACAACGTAATCGGCCAAATCCCCCAGCATCTCGCGGATTGGATCGTCTGGCAGGTCAGCGAGGGCGGCCTTGGCCTGCGCCACATGTGCGTTTGCGGCGTCGCGGGTTTGGGCGAGGGTGCCGTGCAGCGTGAGCAGGCGCAGCGCCTCTTCCAGATCACCGTCGCGCTGGTCGCCTTTGGCGATTGTGCGGGACCAGAAGGCACGTTGGTCGGCATTGGCGGCGGCGATGGCGCGGATCACCGGCAGGGTCAGCTTTCGTTCGCGGAAATCGTCGCCGATATTCTTGTCGAGCGTTTCGCGGCTTGCGGCATCGACGCCGCCCCAATCGAGAAGGTCGTCCGCCATCTGGAAGGCCACGCCGAGGCCGTCGCCATAGGCGGCGAGCGCTTTGACGATTTTTTCGTTGCTGTCGGAGATCACACCGCCAACCTCACAAGCGGCCTCGAACAAGGCGGCGGTCTTGCCGCGGATGACTTGTAGATATGTCGCTTCACTCGTGTCGATGTTCATGGCCGCGGAGAGTTGCAGGACTTCGCCCTCGGCAATCGTGGCGGCGGCGTTGGACAGGATGGACAGAACGCGGAGGGAGCCCGGTTCGACCATCAACTGAAAGGCGCGCGCAAAGAGGTAGTCGCCGACTAGAACGCTCGATTTGTTGTCCCACAGCAGATTGGCTGTGGGCCGACCGCGCCGCTTTTCGCTTTCGTCGACGACATCGTCGTGCAGAAGCGTCGCGGTGTGGATGAACTCGACCGTTGCAGCCAGCTTGATGTGGTCCTCGCCCGTGTAGCCGCAGAGCCGGGCGCAGGCGAGGGTGAGCATGGGACGGACGCGTTTGCCGCCCGCCTCAACCAGATGGGCCGTGACCTCGGGGATGCGGGGGGCATGTTCGGAGGCCATACGGTCGCGGATCAGCGCGTTCACGCCATCGAGGTCATCGGCCAACAGCGCGCTGAGGCGTTCATGCGGCTTGGCGGCGGCGTGATCGAGGCTCATATGCCTTATCCCCTGTCTCGACATCCCGGCGGCGGCTGCTTACCTGTCGGATATGCTTGAAATTCTGCGCAGCAACGACCCGACCGTGATCGCCTTCGCCTCGGCGCTTCTATCCGGCGAGGATATAGAGGTGTTCGAGATGGACGTCCATATGAGCGCCCTGGAAGGCAGCATCGGCATATTGCCGCGCCGTCTGCTGGTGCGGCGCGAGGATGCGTTCACGGCGCGCGCCACGCTGCGCGACAATGACCTGCCGGTGAGTGAGTGACGGGTGCGCTGACGCAAGACGGATTTCTGGGCGGCCGTGTGCAGGCATGGCAACCCAAGGACGGATACCGCGCGGCGACGGACCCGGTGTTCCTGGCGGCGGCCTGCCCGGCGCAGGCGGGGGAGCATGTGCTGGAGCTGGGGTGCGGGGCCGGGGTTGCGGCGTTGTGCCTGGCGGCGCGGGTTGAGTGCCACGTGACCGGGGTGGAACGGCAGGCATTCTATGCGGATCTGGCCCGACGAAACGGGGTGGACGTTGTGGAGGCGGATTTGACCGCGCTGCCAGCGGAGTTGCGGCAGAGGTCGTTTGACCATGTGATTGCAAACCCGCCCTATCTGGCAGCCGGGGCCGGGACGGCGGCGGAAGATGCCGGGCGCGAGGGCGCGTTTCGGGAAGGCACGCCGTTGGCAGAATGGTGCGCGGTGGCGCGTGCGCGGCTGAGGCCCGGCGGGTGGCTGACGATGATCCATTTGGCGGAGCGTTTGCCGGATGTTTTGGCCGGGCTGGGCGGGTTCGGATCGGTTGCGGTCTTGCCGCTGGCTGCGCGAGAGGGGCGTGCTGCAGGGCGTGTTCTGGTGCGGGCGCGGAAAGGTGGGCGCGGGGCGTTTCGCCTGTGTGCGCCAATTCTTATACATGAAGGCGTCGAGCATCTGCGCGATGGGGATGACTATTCCGCAACAGCGCGCGCCGTCCTGCGCGACGGGGCGCCGTTAACATTCGATTAACCCATTTAATGCCAAGCTTTTTATCGGACGGCCTCGTCGGACGTGACATGGAGCCTGTTTTGTGCTGCACTTTCGACGTTCACATTCCACAACGAGAGGAGACTCATATGTCGCTAGGCGCCCATCTTCAGGAACTCAAGAAGAAGCACGCCACCCTCTCGGCCAAGGTCGAGGAAAGCCAGCGGAGCCCTGCCACGGATGATCTGATCATTCGCGAGCTGAAGAAAGAGAAACTCCGCCTCAAGGAAGAAATCGCGCGGCTCGACAGCTGATGCGGTGACGCTGGCCGGGGAAGGCCGCGTTATTCGGCAACCTCGGCTGCGTCCACGAAAGACATACCTTCCTGATAGGTCTTGAGCGCCGCTGTGTGCGTTTCAAGAAAATCGAGGAATGCGCGCACTTGCGGGCGATGCTCGGACCCTTCCGGGCAGACGAAGCGATACTGCGCCTCGGTCCGGAGACCGATCTTGTAGGGGGCGACAAGCCGCCCTTCGCGCAGATCGCCTTCGGCCAGTGAAATGCGACCCAGAACAACCCCACCCCCGCAATCGCGGCGTCGAGCGCGTGATCGGCCTGACTGAAGCGTGTGCCTGACGCGAAGCGCGGTGGCAGGCCTGCGGCGCGGAACCACGCGGCCCAATCGAAGGCGGGCTTGAAGCCTGCGGTGTCATCCTGATGCAAAAGCGGCGCGCGGGCGAGGTCGGAGGGGTCTGGGTATTGTCCGGCCAGGGCCGGGCTCATCATCGGGGTGAGCCATTCGTCGATGATCTTGCGAGAAAACAGCCCCTCCTCCTCCCGCGGGAAGCCGAAGCGGATGGCGACGTCGACGTCGTCACGGGTAAAATCCATGATCCGAAGGGTGGCCGAGAAGCGCAGCTCAATGCCCGGATGTTCTTCCGCGAAGGGGAAGAGGCGCGGGGCGAGCCATTTGGCGGTGAAGGCGGGGCCAGCGGTCACAGTCAGCGTGGACTGATCCACGGTGCGCCGCGCCGCGCGCCATGCGGCCGAGAGCGCGGTGAAGCCGTCGGCGGCCCCCGGGGCCAGAGCGCGGCCTGCATCCGTCAGTTCAACCGCACGGTTCATGCGGCGAAACAAGGGTGCCTCCAAGTGCTCTTCCAGTGACTTGATCTGGAAGGACAGGGCGGCGGGGGTCACGTTTAGCTCGGCCGCCGCTTTGGAAAAGCTCATATGGCGGGCGGCGGCATCAAACGCACGAAGGGCGGTGAGGGGAGGGAGACGATCAGACATTTCACTTAAGTATTCCTTATCTGAGGTGAGGGAAAGTCTCGTTTGTGAAAAATCACCATTGGCCCCAAATAGGGTTCAACAGCAATCAAGACGAATGAGGTTCCCGATGTTCTTCGACAACACAACCAACCCCGCCGCCCGCAATGCCATCGCCCGCGCCCATGCTGAGCGTGGCAAGATCCTGGGCGAAGTTTGGGGCTTTTTGACCGGCCGCCGCTGACCGCAGCACAGCGGGATGCAGGGTTGCGCAGAACGCAATTCTGTAGCCGCAAAAAGTACCTATGTTCTGGTGCATACGCTAAATCCGCTGAAAGAGGTGCATCATGTACGAGTTTTACTGTGACCCCAAATTCCAGGCCGTTGTTGCAGAAGCACGGGCTGCGCGCCGCGCCTATATCAGCGCAGTCTGGACGCGCGTCACGCGCCGTTCGGCAGACACATCTTCGCGCGTTGCGCTGGGCTGATACCAGCTATTCCAAAATGGCAATTGGGTGATCTGGCGCTTGGGTGTAAGGGGCAGGTCTGCTGCCATTTGAACTCAGGATCAGAAAAGGTCGATTAAAATGCTCTTTACCAATCTGCGCCGCATCTCGGCAATGGTCGCCAATCGCCGCGCCGTTGAGGCCCGCGACATGGCGCGTCTTATGGGCTATCTCGGCGCGTTGCGCTGAGTTTGCGCTGAACTCGGGCTGAGCCATATGCGGCCAGCCCCGCGCCGCCCGCGATCAGGGCGGCGGCAAGAAGAAGTGTGAGGGAGGCCGCGGCCACCCCCACGATGACAAGGATCAGGGTCGACAGAAGCGGGGCTGCGTAGCTTGCGACGCCCAAAAGCTGAATGTCCCCTGCCTTGACCCCCACATCCCAGACGTAAAAAGCGAGCCCGACGGGGCCTAGGCCAAGCGCCAGAACCGCACCCCATCCGAGTGCGCCTGAGGGCCATTGGGTTTGTTCCAGCATCAGATGCAGCGGGACAGACAGGAGGGCTGTCAGGATGCAGAACACCGCCACGCTGTCGGTTGGCACTGCGCCGAAGGAGCGGGACAGGACGGAATAACCTGACCAGGTGAGCGCGCAGAGGCCTGCGAGGATCAGGCCGGTGCCGCCCGTAAAGCCATCGGCATCGGGCGCGATCAGGAGGACCGCGCCAGCGAAGGCGACAATGGCGCCGAGGATATGGAGGAGGCCCAGTCGTTCGCCGGGCAAGAGGCCGGAGAAGAGCACGATAAAGAGCGGCCAGAGATAGGCGATGAGGCTGGCCTCAGCCGGGGGGCGAGGCGCAGGGCGCTGAAATAGAGCGCGTGGTAGCCGAAGAGGCCGAGAGTGCCGAGGACATAGACGTGCAGCGGAACCGTGCGCAGGCGGGACCAGCCGTTTGTGGCGGTCACCCAGATTAGGCCAATCGTGCCGCCGACGGCGAAGGTCATGGCGTTCAACTGGAAGGGGGGACCGGGGCCGTGCCGATGGTGAAAAGTGCGAGGAGCGCCCAAAGCAGGACGGCGATGAAGCCGATGGATGTGGCGGTGCGGCGAGTCATGGCACAGCGTTAGGGGCTTTGGAGGCATTGCAAAAGCCCTGTCGGAGGCGAACGGCCCACCCGCCCGCCCCCGTCCGCCTCCGACAGGGCGCGCGTGGCCCGAGTTGGGCTTTTTATTGGACGGTGTGCTGTTGGGCGACTGGCAGGTGCCTCCGGCGGGCATTTTCATGGAACAAAGATGGGGTGGGCGCAAAAAAAGGCCCCCATCAGGATCGCGGGGGCCTTTGGGTTCGTGTGGCTTTGCAGGTCAGACGAAGAATTGCGCGCCGTTGGCGGAGATCGTCGAGCCGTTGATGAAGCCGCTATCGTCGGAGGCGAGGAAACAGACGCAGCGCGCGATTTCTTCCGGTTCGCCCAGGCGGCCTGCGGGGATCTGGCCGATGATCGATCTCGCGCACCTTCTCGGGCACGGCCATGACCATTTCGGTTGCGATATAGCCGGGGCAGATCGCGTTGGCGGTGATGCCGGCGCGCGCGCCTTCCTGGGCCAGGGATTTCACGATCCCGAGGTCGCCTGCTTTGGTGGCGGCGTAGTTGACCTGGGCGAACTGGCCCTTCTGACCGTTGATCGAAGAGATCACGATGATGCGGCCGAATTTGCGTTCGCGCATGCCGGGCCAGATCGGGTGCACGGTGTTGAAGACGCCGGTGAGGTTGGTGTCGATGACCTGGTGCCATTGCTCAGGGGTCATTTTGTGGAACGGCGCGTCGCGGGTGATGCCCGCGTTGGCAACGACCACTTCGATCGGGCCGAGGTCCGCTTCGACCTGTTCGATGCCCGCTTTGGAGCTGTCGTAGTCGGCCACGTTCCATTTGTAGGTCTTGATGCCGGTCTCTGCCGTGAACTTGGCGGCGGCTTCGTCATTGCCGGCGTAGGTGGCGGCGACCGTGTAGCCTTCGGCCTGCAGGGCCTTGGAAATGGCTTCGCCGATTCCGCGGCTGCCGCCGGTGACCAGTGCGACTCGTCCCATGTCTGTCTCTCCTTTTGGGTGTTCTTGAAATCTTGTTAGCGAAATAGAAACGGCTGCGCAATTATCTTGCGCAGCCGTTTCGTGTTCATCCGATCAGTCGCGCTCGACGCAGAGGGCGACGCCCATGCCGCCGCCGATGCAGAGCGTGGCGAGGCCCTTCTTGGCGTCGCGGCGCTGCATTTCGAACAGAAGCGTGTTGAGGACGCGGCAGCCGGAGGCGCCGATCGGGTGGCCGATGGCGATGGCGCCGCCGTTCACGTTCACGATGGCTGGATCCCAGCCCATGTCCTTGTTCACGGCGCAGGCCTGGGCGGCGAAGGCTTCGTTGGCTTCCACGAGGTCGAGGTCTTCAACTTTCCAGCCTGCCTTGTCGAGGGCTTTACGCGAGGCGTAGATCGGGCCCACGCCCATGATCGACGGGTCGAGGCCGGCGGTCGCGTAGGAGGCGATGCGGGCGAGCGGCTGGATGCCGCGTTTCTCGGCATCGTCGGCGGACATCAGCAGTGTCGCGGCTGCACCGTCGTTGAGGCCGGACGCGTTCGCGGCAGTCACCGAGCCATCCTTGGTGAAGGCGGGGCGCAGTTTCTGCATCGCGTCCATCGTGGCGCCGTGGCGGATATATTCATCGTTCTCGACGATAATGTCGCCCTTGCGGTTCGGCACAGTCACGGCGGTGATCTCGTCGGCGAATTTGCCCGCCTTTTGGGCGGCTTCCGCCTTGTTCTGCGAGGCGACGGCGAATTCGTCCTGCTGTTCGCGGGAGATTTGCCATTGCTGCGCCACGTTCTCGGCGGTCTGGCCCATGTGGTAGCCGTTGAACGCATCCCACAGGCCATCGCGGATCATGGTGTCGATATACTTCATATCGCCCATCTTCTGACCGGCGCGGAGTGCAGCTGCGTGGGGGGACATGGACATGTTTTCCTGACCACCGGCGACGACGATGGCGGCGTCACCCAACTGGATGTGCTGAGCGCCGAGGGCCACGGCGCGCAGGCCGGAGCCGCAGACCTGGTTGATGCCCCAAGCGGCGGCTTCCTGCGGAAGACCTGCGTTGATGTGGGCCTGGCGCGCGGGGTTCTGGCCCTGGGCGGCGGTGAGAACTTGTCCAAGAATGGTTTCAGACACCTCGGCCTTGTCGATGCCGGCGCGGTCGACCACCGCTTCGATCACGGTCTTGCCGAGGTCGTGGGCGGGGGTGTTGGCGAAAGAGCCGAGGAAGCTACCGACCGGTGTGCGAGCGGCGGAGGCGATGACGACATTGGTCATATTGAGGTGTCCTTTCCTGTCCGGGCCGGGGCAGTGCGTGAAGGTCCGGCCACATGCTTATGCTGCGGTGCGTCATAAGGGTCAGGGGTGGGGGTGGGCAACCGACACAGTGTCTCAGGCAATATTATAAGGGCGGATATGCGCCGATTGCAGGGCTGGGTGCCAGATGGTCAGGCGGATTTTGCCATGACGGACCCGGTGAGGTCAGGCAATCGCATCGAGGGTGCGCCGTAGTAATAGCCTTGCAGGCAATCCACGCCGGCCCGTGCCAGCCATGCGGCATCGGCCGCACTCTCCACAGCTTCGGAGACCACGAGCATGTCGAAATGGCGGGCCAGCGAAATGAGCGCTTCTGTAAGAACCTGATTGTCAGGGTCTTGCGCCACGTTGCGGGAAAACTGGCCGTCGATCTTCAGGATGTCGAAGTAGAAGGTCTTGAAATAGCGGAAGGCCGTGTACCCGGCACCGAAATCATCGAGGGCGAAGGTGATGCCTTTGTCCTGGAGATCTTCCATAAAAATGGCGACAATCTCCGGCATGATCATGACCGAGCTTTCGGTGATCTCAAGGATCAGGCGTTCAACGATGGTGGGATGGTCCGCAAGATAGCTGCGCAGGGTTTTCATCCACCGGGGATAGCCTACTGAGCGGGCAGACATGTTGATGGACAGCCGAAGCGTTGGATGGGCTTTAAGCGCCTCTAGCCCGATCTTGAGGGCCGTGCAGTCAATCTGTCGGCCAATATCGGTGTCCTCAACCGCGCCCATGAAATCGCGGGCCGGGATCACGCGGCCGGTTTCATCCAGCACGCGAATAAGCCCTTCGAAAAACGCAATGCCTTTGCCGTCGGCGCGCATGATGGGTTGATAGGCCAGCCGCGCATCACCCCGTGCCAATGCCTGTTCAACCATCGCCAGGGTGCCACGGTCGCGCTGTGAGAGTGCAGCGTCCAGCGGGCTTTCCATGCCGGGTTCTACCAGTTCAACACGGTTGTCGGGCATTATCCCACTCCGAAAGAATCTCACGATCGTCTTTGCAGTTGTGACTGGCTGCCCCTTAAAGAAGGGTGAAAATCGGTATTCGCGGAAAATGCAGGGAAAGTGGCGATGGCGGAATTGGCGGGTGCGCGGTGCGATTGGTGCGGGACGGCGCCGGACTACGTCGCTTATCACGACACGGAATGGGGCGTGCCGGAATATGACAGCCGGGCCTTGTGGGAGAAGCTGATCCTTGACGGGTTTCAGGCAGGATTGGCCTGGATCACCATCTTGCGCAAGCGCGACGCCTTTCGGGCCGCGTTCGAGGGGTTTGATCCCAATGTTATCGCCACCTGGGGGGAGCGGGATGTCGAGCGGCTGTTGCGCGACGCGGGCATTGTGCGCCATCGCGGCAAGATTGAAGCGGCGATTGGCAACGCCAAAGCGTGGCAGGCGATGGAGGCGCGGGGCGGGTTCGATGCCTTTGTGTGGGACTATTTTGACGGCAAGCCGCTGCGCAACACGTTTCGGACGATGGACGAGGTGCCGCCAAAAACGCCGCTGTCCGAGCGCATGTCGAAGGATTTGAAGAAGGCCGGCTTCCGGTTTTGCGGGCCTACAATTGTCTATGCCTGGTTGGAGGCGACCGGCGTGGTGAACGACCATCTGGTTGGCTGTTTTCGCCATGAGGAGGTGGCGCGACTGGCGCGTTAAAGCACTTTGCGTTTTATCTGAGGCCCTCTTATCGCGTTCCGCGTTCGCACCATCGGCGCGTGACAGCGGGTTGCGATTCAAATCAAACGCAAAGTGATCTCGGGACGGTGAGACGCTCGGCTCACGCCTTCGCCCCTCCCGCCGTCCCGTATGGGGGGCTCTGCCCCCTGTCCTGACGGACTTCCCCGAGGTATTTGCGAAACAAGGAACGCATTGGACCGGGTCAGCTTTGACCGGCCAGCAATGCCTCGATCACGGCGATGGCTTCGGGGCTGTCCCAATAGGCGTCGCCGCGCAGGCGGGCGATTTCCTGACCCTGCGGGTTGAGGATGACGGTGATGGGCAAGCCGAAAATCCCCATCTCGCGCGCGATCTGCTGGTTGATGTCGCGGTGTTGCGGCAGGTTGGTGACGCCGATTTCGTCGAAGAAGCGCTGGATCGCTTGCGGCGGGTTGCGTCCGGTGGCCAGCGTCACGACCCGGAAGTTGTCACCGCCCAGTTCCGTCTGCAGGTTTTGCAGCGACGGCATCTCCTCCCGGCAGGGGGCGCACCAGGTGGCCCAGAAGTTCAGAAGGACGTATTGCCCCTGATACACGGCCAGGCTGGCCTGAGAACCATCGGCCAGTTCGAAGGGCAGGGCGGAGGCTGTGACGGGTGTGTCGTGCACGACGAGGCCGCGCATCTCACCGGTCAGCAGCCCGGACAGGTCCTGGGCGGTGGCGGGATTTGCACCGAGGCCAAGGGCAAGGTAAGCGGCGGTGATCAGGAATTTGCGGACCATCGGGTTCCCTTCTTCGACGAGGCAGAGGCACATGACCAACACGGGTTCCAACGACGACCAGACCAGCACCGCGAACGCCATGTGGGGCGGGCGCTTTGCCGCCGGGCCGGATGCGATCATGGAGGCGATCAATGCCTCGATCAGTTTCGACCAGCGGATGGCACGGCAGGATATCGAAGGCTCCCGCGCCCATGCAGCCATGTTGGCCGCGCAGGGCATCGTCAGGGATAACGATGCAAAGGCGATCCGGGAAGGGCTGCTCACGGTCTTGTCAGAGATTGAGGGCGGGAATTTTGCCTTTTCGACGGCGCTGGAAGACATCCACATGAATGTGGAGGCGCGGCTGAAGGAGATTGTGGGCGAACCGGCAGGACGGCTGCACACCGCGCGGTCGCGCAATGACCAGGTGGCCACAGACTTTCGGCTGTGGGTGCGGGAGCAGATGGATGCCGCGATTGAGGGGTTGGAGGCGCTTCAGCGGGCGTTGTTGGGGCAGGCCGAGGCGGGCGCGGATTGGGTGATGCCGGGCTTCACCCATTTGCAGACGGCGCAGCCTGTCACATGGGGCCATCACATGATGGCATATGTGGAGATGTTCGGGCGGGACGCGAGCCGGTTCCGCGATGCGCGGGTGCGAATGAACGAGTCGCCGTTGGGTGCGGCGGCTTTGGCGGGAACGTCGTTTCCGATTGACCGGGAGATGACGGCGAAGGCGCTTGGTTTTGACCGGCCTTGCGCGAATTCGCTGGATGCGGTGAGCGACCGGGACTTTGCCTTGGAGTTTCTGAGCAGTGCGAGCATCTGCGCGATGCATCTAAGCCGGCTGGCAGAGGAATTGGTGATCTGGTCCTCGGCGCAGTTCCGGTTTGTCAGCTTGAGTGACCGGTTCTCGACGGGCTCGTCTATCATGCCGCAGAAAAAGAATCCCGATGCGGCGGAGCTGATCCGCGCGAAGATCGGGCGGATTTTCGGCGCGAATGTCGCCTTGATGACGGTGATGAAGGGGCTGGCGCTGACCTATTCCAAGGACATGCAGGAGGACAAGGAACAGGTCTTTGATGCAGCGGATAACCTGATGCTGGCGTTGGCGGCGATGACCGGTATGGCGGGCGACATGCAGGCGCGTGTGCCGGAGCTGGAAGCGGCGGCGGCCAGCGGATTCTCCACCGCGACGGATTTGGCCGATTGGCTGGTGCGGGCTTTGGACATGCCGTTCCGTGATGCGCACCATGTGACGGGGTCACTGGTGAAGCTGGCTGAGGATAAGGGCTGTGACCTGCCGGACTTGTCGCTGGAGGAGATGCAGGGCGTCCACGGTGAGATCACCGAGGCCGTCTTTGAGGTGCTTGGCGTCCATAACTCGGTTGCGTCGCGCACATCATACGGCGGCACCGCGCCGGTGCGGGTGCGCGAGCAGATTGCGCGGTGGCGGGAGCGGCTAGGGTAGGTAGCCGAAGCGTTCCATCATCGGGCCATGGGCTTTGATGAGTTTGTCGATCTGCGCAGGCAAAAGCGTGCTGCGCCCATCGCCGGCCTTGCCTGCGCGGAAGAAGCGGGCCTTCGCGCCGGAATGCTCAGAGAAGCCGCCGCTGGCCTCTTGCTGACTGAGGGATTGAAAGCTGGAAAAGGCTATGGCGCGGGTGAGGCGTTCGGGGTCGAGGGGCATATTCATCACCTCAAGCGCGCGGGAAAACGATCCCTCCGGGTCGTTGTGCAAATCCTCGTAACGTAGGGTGCAAACCGGAAAGCTCGCGGGGCGCGTCCAGCTATCGGTGTGAGTGGACCAGTCGCAGAGGTATTGCGTGCAGAGAAGGTGTTTGCTGCCGAGCGCCAACCTGGTGTCACACATCATGTCGATCACCTCATCGCGATCCTGCTCGATGTAGTCAGCAAACGAAACGGCGAGGTCGAGCGGGTTGCGGACGACGTGGATAGCGGTGCGGGTCAGCGCAGGCGGTATCAACTGCTTGCCGTAGGGCTTTCCGTTGAAATTGTGGCTCTTCAAAAAGTTCAGATCGGCCCCGTTGGCCACCAGCCGGCGCAACATTTGCAGCCGCAAGCCAAGGACCTGCCCTTCCTCCCGGTGATCGAACTGCTTTTTGCCAAGCGCCTTGGCCGTGGCGTAATAGCGCGCGGGCGCGGCATCGCTTTCGATGATCTTAGCCATGTCGTTGATCGGCATGGGGGTCTGCCGATTCAACAGATAGTTGCATAGGAACACGCGCAGCCATGTATTGCCCGATTTCGGGTAACTGGCGATCCAGACAAGGGATTTCTTGGGCGCGGCCATGGGGTCATTCAACACGGAATAAGGGGGCGCGAAAAGCGCCCCCAGTATTCGTGAACACGAATTTGGTGAGCAGATCAGAACTCGATGCTGATGCCGCCACCGATAACGAAGGCCTCGGCTGAGAAGCCGGGTGCCGTGTCATTTTCAAGCCGTCCGTAACCTGCGAATGCGTCAAACCCGATGTACTCATTCATCGTATACGTGCCGCTTGCGACGACCTGCGAGAAGGTCTCCTCGGTAAAGGCGCCTGCTACAAAGTTGTCGTTGTTCTCACCCATGAAGTAAGTCAGCGAAACCATAAAATCGCCGTTGGTGTAGGATCCGCCGAAGTCATAGGCGGTGCCATCCCCGTTCCCTGAGTCTACGGAATGCGCGGTTGAACCACCGAAGCTGAAGCTTCCGAGGTCATAGTTGAAACCCGCACCATAGACATACGGATTTGCGCCTCTGGAACCCGGGGCAATGGTGGCATTCGAGGTCGCGGTAGCCATACCGGGCAGATGCGGTCAAAGTGCCCGCACCGAGCTGCCCGGAATATTGTACTGCGACGTCGAAGAAGTTATCAGGGTTGTTGTTGCCAGGGGCCGAAGCCGTCGGTCCAAAATTGTCCTGGTTTGCATCTCCGGCAAAGGAAGCGCCGATGACGAAGCCATTCAGGTTCGGCGAGAAGTAGTTGATCCGCCTGGAATCGTTTGCTCGGAGCGTTTCAAGCCGCGTGGTGCCCAATGTGCCGCGATAAATGTCGCCCACACCAGCAGACAGTCCCGAGAAACCGAACACAGAGTACGCGCCGTGTTCTACATCACCAATGGCACCCACATATGGGGCCGTTACATGCAGACGATACCCGACGGAATTGACATTACCGATTTCCACGCGGCCAAAATCGCCTTCGACGAAGACGTAAGCCTCGTCAATTTGGTCGCCGCTGCTCTCGCCTTCATACTCGATCGTGCCCCCAACGGTCATCCCGTTGTCTAGCGTGAACGTGGGTGAGATATGGATCTCAAAGTTGGTGTAGGCGTCCACGCCATTAAAAACAGATGGGTCTGCAATGGCCGCCGTCGCGCCTGAGTTCGAATTCGACCAAAGGCCAGCTTGCATGAATCCCCCGATATCAAGGGTGAATCCATCAGAGATTGCGATGGGCGCAATCAGGCCCTCTGTGTTCGGGGCTTGGGCTCCGCCCACGGAGTAACCCAATGTACCTGGAGCCGGTCCAAGGTGCCCGTCGGCATACGCGCCGGTTGCAGCGATGAGTGCGACCGCAGATGCGGTCGCTAAACGAAAATTCTTCATTGTAGTGTCCTTTGAATTGGCAGCGTTTCGTGAGGGAAATGAGTAACTGGATCAGATGACGGCCATTCCACACCGAAGATCCCAGCTGTGCCCCTGTTGCTGACGCTACGGCAATTGGCAGAGAGGTGCTTGAACGGGGTAACCGAAAACCTCCAAAATTTGGGGTTTGTGGCGCGGGCGACACAAAATCTGCACATTTAGGCCGCATTTCCGTCATTTTTTGGCTTCGCCGTCGCGCACCGGTCCATGGGCCTGCCGGTTGTGCGGCTTGTGAAGGTTGGCGTAAGCTGAGGTCAGAGAGGATTTCCCATGCCGACCCATATGAACCTTTTCGCGCTTCTGATCGTGATGACCCTTGCCGCTTGCGGCGTGGATGGGGAGCCTGAGCAGCCGGACCGTGCGCGCACCGGGATCAGTGTCTCTGGCAGCGTCTCTTTCGGGATTGCTGGCGGCAACTAGGCAGCTCTTTGCGCCTGTCTGCAATCCCAGTTGATCCCGCGCGCGTTCGCGCCTAACTTCTTCTCTCCCCGGTTGGCACGTGCCTTGGCCGGGGCTTTGTTTGCCAACCCGCCACAAGGTTTCGACCCATGGACAAGATCCCGATGACGCCGAAAGGGCTTGAGGCCCTGAATGCCGAACTCAAACAGCTCAAGAGCGTTGAGCGGCCCGCCATCATCAAAGCGATTTCCGAAGCGCGCGAGCATGGTGATCTTTCGGAAAACGCCGAATATCACTCGGCCAAGGAGAAGCAGTCGTTCATCGAGGGCCGGATCAAGGAACTTGAGGGGATGATCTCGCTGGCCCAGGTCATTGATCCCAAGACGCTGTCGGGCGCGATCAAGTTTGGCGCGACGGTTGATCTGGTCGATGAAGAGACCGAGGAAGAGAAGACCTACATGATTGTCGGTGAGGCCGAGGCCGATATCGAGAAGGGTCTGCTGAACATCAAATCTCCGCTCGCCCGCGCCTTGATCGGCAAGGAGGAGGGCGATAGCGTCGAAGTGCGCACGCCCGGCGGGTCGAAGGACTATGAAATCGTCAAGATTTCCTATGTTTGACCTGACGCGGCAGGCGCCAAGCACAGACAAACGCAACGCAGGTTGAGGCCGCAGATGCCGTCCTCGGAAACAGCACAGGACCGCACTCCGACACAGGCCGTTCCCACGGCGCTGGACCTTGGGCTTTATGCGCGTGCCGAGGCCGGGCCAAAGATCACTGTTATCGAGATTGTCGCCATCGGCGTGTCGCTTCTGTGGATCATCGCGGTTGTCTTTCTGGGCTTTGGCGGGGGCGAGGGGTCGGATGCACAAACCGGCCTGAGCATGTTGCTGTCGTTTCTGGCGGTGATCCTGCCGCTGGCGTTGATTTGGGTGGCCGCGATGGCCGCGCGGACCGCGCGTGCGCTCAGGCAAGAGGCGGCCCGGCTGCAGGCGTCGATCGATGCGATGCGCGCCGCATACGTTGAACAGCAGCAGCGCCAGAGCATGGAGATGAAGCCCGAGCTGGTGCAGAAGCTGGATGATCTGGTGGCCGCGCAGGCGGCGGCAGAGACCAAGCTTGCGACCTTCACCTCGCTGCGGACGGCGGGCCCGGCCGAAGTCAGGGCCGCTGTTCCGCCCGCAGCACTTCCGGAGGATCCCGCGCAGCCGCAACCGGTGCTTGGCCTGGTTCAGCCTGCCGAAGTTGAGCCGATTTCGGTGGCGGATTTCATCAAGGCGCTGAATTTCCCCGAAAATGAGCATGACAAGGAAGGCTTCCGCACGTTGCGCCGGGCGCTGGAAGATCGCGCGACAGAGCGGTTGATCCGCGCGAGCCAGGATGTGCTGACGCTGTTGTCCCAGGACGGCATCTATATGGATGATCTGCGGCCTGATCGCTCACGGCCCGAGGTCTGGCGGCGCTTTGCCAAGGGCGAGCGTGGGCGCCCGATTGCGGCGCTTGGCGGCATCCATGACCGGTCATCACTGGTGCTGGCGGCCGGTCGGATGCGCAAAGATCCGGTGTTCCGCGACGCAGTGCACCATTTCCTGCGCCACTTCGACCGGACGTTCATGGAGTTTGAGAAGAACGCGTCGGACGCCGAGATTGCGGAATTGTCCGACACACGCACGGCGCGGGCATTCATGTTGCTGGGGCGTGTGACCGGCACTTTTGACTAAGGTTCAGACTTCGAAAGTTCGAATGCCCCCGCCATTGCTGGCGGAGGGCACCCGGACCAGAGCCTCAAAAGGGCTCATTCGGTTGACTGGTCTTACTCGTCTTCAAGCGAGGCTGCGCGCAGGCGGTCGAAGATGTCCGCGCCGTAAGCGGGCTGGCCGTTGACCAGCGTCGCGCCGTTCACGCCGCGCAGGTCGGAGGCGACGTCTTGCGTGCCGTTGAGGACGCTGAAAGTGGTGCCAAGCGCGCCATTTGGCGAAACCGACTGGCCGACGCTGTTCACGTTGGTGCGCTCCAGCGCGCTGTCTTCAGACAGGTTGAAGTGCTGGATCGCGGCGACGGAGGCTGCGGATTGGGCGAAGGCCGGGGCGGCAACGGTGGCGGCGACGGCGGCGATAAGAGCGATCTTTTTCATTGTACTGGTCCTACTCAGTTTCGTGTGTGTGGGCCCGATTTGGGAGGGGGCCCGGGGTTGGTTTGGTTTCGGTGGAGAGCCTCTGTGGCCGTCCGATGAGATGAATATGAGGGGGAGTGGTCTTCGCATTCCATACACGGAATCGCGAGAAATAGCGGATATAGGTGCGTATGTGCACAGACATGCTCAGGCCCTGCACGAACCCCACGCCCGCGTGATCGACGGTCGCGGGGGCGTGAGAAACGAGCATGGGGTTTGAAATATTTGGAAGACTCGGTGCGGCTCAGGCCGACTCGCCGGATGCCTGCCGAGGTCGAGTCGATCGCTCTTACTGGCGCGGGGGCGCGCTTTGTAGACGGGCAGGGACCAGCCAAACAGCAAAGAGCCCGCGCGGAGACCAAATGTGACGGTGACGCAAATGGCCGTGCCCCAGATCGGATCGGCATTGAGGAGACGCGCGCCGAGAAGGGCTGCGCCCGCGCCGCCGAAAGCGGCGGTCACGTAAAGCTCCCCCTGTTTGAGGACAAGCGGCACCTCATTGGCGATGACATCGCGAGCCAACCCGCCGAAGGTTCCGGTTGCCACGCCCATGACCAGCACAACTGGGGCAGAGGCGCCGAGGTTCCGCGCGACGGCAACCCCGGCAGCGACCGCAATCGCCAAGGCCATCGCATCCAGCCAGATGAGCCATTTCAACCGGCTTTCCAGAAGGTGGGCGGTGAAAAAGACGAGCACGGCGGCGAGCGCCGCGATGCCGAGCGGCGTAGGGTCTGCGATCCAGAAGACAGGATCACGGTCGAGGAGCAAATCGCGCACGGTGCCGCCGCCTACGGCGGTGAGCGCCGCGAAGAATACGAAGCCCACAATGTCGAGTTGCGCACGGGAGGCTGCGAGCGCGCCAGTCAGAGCGAAGATCAGGGCAGAGGCATAGTCGAGGGCAAGCGCGGTCATGCCAAGGCCGCCCGAATGTGCGTGGCCGCGCGCTGGAAGGCTGGGGCGAAGGCGGTGGGCAGTGGATCATTCAGGCTTTGCCAGAAGAAGGAGAAGACATGTCCGCCGTCATCGGCGCAGGCATGGTCCCAAGTCTCGGGCAGGTCGGCGTCCTGCATAAGCCAGAAATGCCAGGTTTCGCCGTCCACGATCGCATCGCTTTCACCAAGATGATGGACCGCCGCAAGGACAAAGCCGCTTTCTTCGTAGAGTTCGCGCATGGCGGTTTCAGGAGTTGTTTCCTCCTCTTCCAGCGTGCCTTTGACAAATTGTAGCCCTGCCATGGGGTGCCGGAACGCCAGAATGCGGCCATCTGAGCGCAGGACGACAGGGCAGACCTTATCCATTTTCGGAGCGTCGCTTTGGTTTGAACGGCTCCATGCCTGCGCGGGCCAGTTCGTCGGCGCGCTCATTCTCCGGATGGCCGGCATGGCCCTTGACCCATTCCCAGGTCACGTCGTGTCGGGCGGCGGCTTCGTCCAGGCGTTGCCACAGCTCCACGTTTTTGACGGGTTTCTTGGTAGAGGTCTTCCAGCCGTTGCGCTTCCAGCCGTGGAGCCAACCGGTGATGCCGTTTTTGACATAGGCGCTGTCAGTCACAACGGTCAGGGACGAGGGGCGTTCGAGCGCTTCGAGGGCGTGGATTGCGGCGAGCAGCTCCATCCGGTTGTTGGTGGTCTCGGCCTCGCCCCCCTTGAGCTCTCGCTCCTTCACGACGGTTTCGCCGTCCTTGGCTTGCAACAGTGCGCCCCAGCCGCCGGGGCCCGGATTGCCGGAGCAAGCGCCGTCCGTGTAGGCGTAGAGATCAGGCATTGGGCCCTCTTGCATGCATCAGGAAGAACGGGGCGACCTCACCGGACAGACCGGCCTCTTCGCCGGTTTCGACATGGGTGACCGAGGCGCCGAGGTCGCGCAGAAGCCCGCGCATCTCAAGCTCGGTCACGTAGGTGTAACGGCGGCCGATTGTGTCGCGGTCTTCGCCACTGCCGGATTTCATGCCGATGAAGAGCGCGCCGCCGGGTTTGAGGGCTTGGACCATGGCCGCGAGGTGCCGGGGCAGGTCGGCGCGCGGCGCGTGGAGCAGGCTGAAGCTGGCATAGACACCGTCGAAGATGGCCGTGCCGCTGATATCGTCAAAGCTGCCAAGGCGCGCGTTGACGCCCCGATGGAGGGCATCGCTGACAAAGGCCTCGGTCGGGTCAATGCCGTGCACCTCATGCTCGGCGGAGACCATCACCGCCGCATGCACCCCCGGCCCGCACCCTGCATCGAGGATCGTGGCCCGAGCGGGCAGCATGGAGAGGAAGCGGTTGATCGCGTCTCGCTGCATTTGGCTGATGGGCAGGTCGGCGTAGCGTTGCGCTTGCGCCTCGTACACGTCGATGGTTTTGCGGTCTGTCATGGAACGAAGGCTGCGCCGATGCCGAGGCAAAAGACAACCACCGAAGTGAGGATCAATCGTAGGCTCATCCACCATTCGGGCGCGACGCCCTTTCGCGCACATATCCAGTCGACCGCCAGAAGGCTGACAAAGCCGAAGATCAACGCGAAGATCTGTGTCAGGGGCGGCATGTTGAACATGAAGAACATCAGGATCGCGGGCAGGACGGATAGTGTCAGTCCGATGGGCATCCATGGTCCGCCCGCCTTGGCCGCAAAGCCCCAGATCACGCCCGCCATGAAGCTTAGGATGATTGTGCCATAGGCCAGAAGGACCGGAACGCCGCTGTAGATCAGCACAATGTCCGGGACATCCAGATAGGCGATGACGATCCACGCGGCGCTGGCGGCCCCCCAAAGAAAAGGATCAGGCCTGCGAGGCCGAGGAAAAGGGCGGAAGAGGGGATGCGAGACATGGGGGCCTATGTGGCGCGTGCCACTAGGTTCGGCAAGGGCTTGGTATTGTACAGCGGCCAAAGTCGCAGAAGGGCAGATTGGGGGCGCCGCCCCGGACCCCGAGATATTTTTGAAACAAGGAAGGGTCAGGCGCGCTCTAGAGCGAGGCGACCTGCCAAAAGCGCGAAGATGGCGGCGAAGGAGCGGTTGAGCCATGCCATGATGCGGGCGGAGCCGAGGATCTTGGCGCGGGCCTGCGCGGCGAAGAGGCCGTAGAGAACGAAGACCGCAAAGGTCATGGCCATGAAGACGGAGCCGAGGATGACGATTTCCTGCGTGACGGTGGCCGGGTTACCGGACAGGAAGGGTGTCAGCAGCGACAGGAAGAAGATCGAGAGTTTCGGGTTCAGGATATTGATGAGCGCGCCGCGCCGGGCGATGGCGATGCCGGGCTCAGAGTTTGTGGACGGCTCCACATTCAACGCGCCGCCTGAGCGCAGGGCCGAGTAAGCGAGGTAGAGCAGGTAAGCCACGCCCGCGAATTTCACGATATTGAACAGCAGCGCCGAGGTGTGGAGGACGGCGGCAAGGCCAAGGGTTGCGGCCAGCAGGTGCGGGACGATGCCGAAGGTACAGCCAAGCGCGGCCCAAAGCGCGGCGCGTTTGCCCCGGCCAAGGCCGAGGGCGAGCGTATAGAGCACACCCGTTCCGGGGGCGATGACAACGACGAAGGCGGTCAGGAGGAATTGGGTGCTGAGCATTTGTTTGCATCCGTAACAAGTATTACGGTTTTAGTGTTACAGGTTTATATGCTCTACGCAAGGCTGCAGCAGTGGTGCCCCTCAGGCCTGAAGGTCAGCCAGCAGTTTTGAGATACGCTTTGCGCGCGTCTCGGGTCGTTTGGCTGTCTCTATCGGATAGAGCGCGCTGCGCTTTTTCCTGGCGTCAGCTTTTCCCACTGCTCGGACAAGCCAGAGGATCGCAGCGCGTTCAGCACGTCGCGCGGCACGTCCACCGCATCGTCGGGTGCGGGGCGAAGGCGTGCCTCAAACACATCCCCGGGCTCAAGGCCAATCCGGTCCAAAAGGCTCCTGCCCGCCCAAAGGAAGGGGGTGCCGATCACATTGGCCGGTGCCTTGGAGATGGCGAGGTTGACGGGATGGTCGTTGAACTCCCCTCTACCCGTTTTGTCGGGCCGAGCGCGTCCAACACCGCTTCGGGCAGGGCGACGACCGTATAGACGGCCTCCCCCAGGGCATGGGCTGCACCTGCGCTTCGAACGTCACATAGTCGGTCACGGACGGGGCCAGAGTTGCGGGAAGAAATCGCCTGCGATGCGGTCGCCTTCGCTGTAACCCGCTGCTTCGAACTGCGCGCGCTCGTCTTTGGCCCAATCGCCGCGGTAGCGGATCATGCCATCCGGCGCGGTCATGCGCAGGGTGAAACGGCGCACGGTTTCAGTCGGTGTGACCGAGGCCAGCCCGCCGTGCAGCGTGCGCATATCGAAGAAAATGCAATCGCCAAGGTCGAGGTCCCATTGCAGCAGATCGTGGCTGTCGGCGGTGACCTCGGGAGGGATGTGATAGGTCTTTCCGTTGACGGTCTGGGGTTCCATGCTGGCATGGCCATCGGCGAAGCGCACTCGCATGAACAGCTTGTCCCACAGGTGGGAGCCTTTGACGAAGGCGATCCCGTTTTCCTTTGTCACGGATTCCAGGGGCAACCACAGGACGCACATCGTGCCCTCGAAATCGAAATAGGCGAGGTCCTGATGGAAGGGCGGGCGGGAGGTTGAGCCCGCCTCACGCAGGAACCAATTGTCCATCACCAGGTTGACGCTCGGGGCATTGAGCAGCTGTGCCGCAAGCGGGGCGCAAGGCGAGTTGTGAACAAAGTCGGTGAATTCCGGGACCTCGGACCAGAGCCAATAGCCCTCCAGATAGGCCGGTGCATCGGGGTCCTTGGTATGGCGGGCGACGTTTGGGTGTGGCGCCGCTGTGGCGCGGTCGATGCCCGCGCGCAGCTGGTCGAGCCAATCGGGCGCAAAGGCGTTGCGGATGGCCACGGCACCGTCACGGCGGAAGTCGGCGAGGGTGTCGGCGGGAAGAGTCGGGAAATCGAGCATGGGCCCAGTCTGACCCTGGATCCGCGCTTTCACAACGGTATTTGCGTCACCCGACAGGCGGATTTCGCCACGTGCTTGCGGCGAAGGGCTGTTGCAGAGCGCGTTCGACCATCGCCAGATGGTCCTGTCCGTAGAACGGATCGCCATCGAAGATGTAGGTGGGAGAGCCGAAGATCGAATTGGCGATGGCCCAATCGTTGTTGGCCTCTAGCCTGCTTTGAACCGCAGCTGATCCCGCCTTGATGAGAAGGGCGCGTGCGTCATGGCCGGCGTCGGCGGCGAGCTTGAGAAGCGTCTCTCGGTTCGACAAGTCGGCATCGTCGCGCCAATGGGCCTCCAGCAGGCGGTGCGCCATGTCATCGACAGCTGGCCCGCTTTCCCCCAGCGTGAGGATCATGCCGGACGCGAGGCTGTAGTCGGCATCGTGGTGGGTCGGTCGATGGTGAAGGATGGGAACGTCACGGAGTTCGGACCAACGCTCAACCTCACGTCCGAAGAAGTAATCGACATGGGCCTGCGTCCGGGCCGCAAAGGGGAGGCTGCCTTGCTGTTCTACAACGGGGGACAGAAGGATTGGGCGGTGGATGACCGTTGCGCCGTAGACGGCGGCGATGCGGTATAACTCGCGCGAGCCAAGATAGGCGTAGGCGGAATGGGCGGAATAGACGTAGGTGATTATGGGCATGTGATTACGCGGGTTCGATGTGGATCAGCGCGCTGCCCGCACCGGGAATGACCCCTTCACCGTGATTTCTTGGGCTTGTCCAAAGAGGATAGGCCACGCCGTCTACGCCACGCATCGTAGTTTAGCGTATGCAGAGGCGCAAACGTGGCCAATCCGCGTCTTGCGGGAGTGTGTATGGTCGAGCCCGAGTTGATCGGGGACATTTCGGCGGCACTCCACACTGGTTCAAGCAATAGGCGAGTGTCGTAGATTTGCCATTCGCTAGCATAATTTCGCCGGTTTCGCGCCTTAAGATCCTCTCACCGAGCTTACGCTCCGGCCAAAAGAAAACCCGCTCATTCAGCATCCGCAGCCATTGCTCCGGGGATAGGCCATCGTCGAGCACAGGTTCGAGTTTTCCGAAGCTCAGCGGGATATTGTCCGTCACCATGACTCGAATGCCGTCAGGCAGCTTGAGCGGCAATGGACCTTTTCGGGGCGTTGTCGGGAGTATCTCGCCAACCTGTTCGGCAACCTCAGCCGCCGGAAGCAGCCCGTGTTTGCGAATGCCATGGTGTGCCCCCGTTCGGCAAGGCGATAGAGTCTTGGATACATCGTCGTGAAATCGACGAGGCGCATTAGGCGGGTTCACGCAGCACGCGGGGCACCTTGAATTCGACGTTCTCTACGGCGGTCTCGACCAGTTCGCGGGTGACATCGAAACGATCTTCAAACGCGCCGATGACCTCTTCGATCAGCACTTCGGGGGCCGAGGCGCCAGCGGTGATGCCGAGCGATTTGATCCCTTCCAGCGCGCGCCAGTCGATGTCGGTGGCGCGTTGCACAAGCTGCGAATAGCTGCACCCGGCCCGCGCGGCGACTTCGACGAGGCGTTTGGAGTTGGAGCTGTTTGGTGCGCCAACCACCAGCATCGCGTCGCATTTGGGGGCTGCGGCCTTCACGGCCTCTTGCCGGTTGGTGGTGGCGTAGCAGATGTCTTCCTTGTGGGGGCCAACAATGGCGGGGAAGCGGGCTTGAAGGGCGGCCACGATGTCGGCGGTGTCGTCCACCGACAATGTGGTCTGTGTAACGAAGGCAAGTTTCCACGGGTCGCGCACGTCGACGGTTGCCACGTCTTCGACGGTTTCGACCAAGAGCACTTCACCTTCGGGCAATTGACCCATGGTGCCGACCGTCTCCGGGTGGCCTTTGTGGCCGATCATTATCATCTGAAGGCCATTGTCGGCGTGGCGCTGCGCCTCGATATGGACTTTGGACACGAGCGGGCAGGTGGCATCGACATAGACCATCTCGCGCGCCTGGGCGGCGGCGGGCACGGATTTCGGAACGCCATGGGCGGAGAAGATGACGGGGCGGTCATCGGGGCATTCTTCGAGTTCCTCGACGAAGACGGCGCCTTTTGCGCGCAGGTCATCGACCACGAATTTGTTGTGCACGATCTCGTGCCGCACGAAGACCGGCGCGCCCCATTTTTCCAGAGCCATCTCCACGATCTTGATGGCGCGGTCCACACCTGCGCAAAGCCGCGTGGCGCGGCGAGGTAGATCGTGAGGGGGTCTTGGTCATGGTCGGGCTCTCCTAGTCAGCACAGAGGTAAGGGTCTAGGTCGCCCGGGTCCAGAGGGGCTTGCCCTCCTGTGCAGGAGGGATGGCAAGTAGGGCAAAATGACGGGAGAGAATCAATGAAGTCGATATGGATTACGGGATTGGCAGCCGTTGGGCTTGTTGCGGTCTTGGGCGCCGTCTTGCCGATACAGGCTCAAACCGATCAGCAGCCAGTTTCCCGGTTGGCTTGGCAGAATGAGGAGGTCGTGGCGCTTGGGCGGGCGATTTATGAGGCTGAGTGCGCCTCCTGCCATGGTGCCGATCTTGAAGGGGCGCCGGATTGGAGAGTGCGGGATGACGCTGGATTCCTTCCAGCGCCGCCCCATGATGAGACTGGGCATACATGGCATCATCCTGACGAGGTGCTCATCGCTCTGACCACATATGGAACGGCGGCTTTGGTAGGCGGGGATTATCAGAGCAATATGATGGGCTTCGGTGACAGGTTGAGCGAAGACGAGATCATTGCTGTACTGAGCTACATCAAGTCGACCTGGCCGGATGAGGTAATCGAGATCCATAACCAGATCAACGCAGATGCGGGTGGGTGACATTTGCGTGTTTGGCAGCCGCGACGTGTTGCGATGGCGGATGCGAACGTGTTGAGTTCGTGTGACGTCTAAGGAGATTGCCCGATGCTGATGCCGCGCCAGAAAACCCCTGATTTGTCCGTGCCACTGATTGGGGGCGGAACGTTTGATCTGTCTGCCGAGACGGCGGAGCGGGGCACGGTTGTCTGCTTTTATCGCGGGCTGCATTGCCCGGTTTGCGCGACGTACCTGACGGAGTTTGAGAAGTTGGTGGATGATTTTGCCGACCGCGGCGTGGCTTCAGTCGCGATTTCCAGTGACGGAGAGGAACGTGCGGCGCAGATGAAGGAGAAGATCGGGGCGAGCAAGCTGCGGTTCGGCCATGACCTGCCGCTCGCCAAGGCGCGGGAATGGGGGCTTTATATCTCGACCTCTCGGGGCAAGACATCCATCGGGATCGAGGAGCCCGCCCTGTTTGCCGAGCCGGGGCTGTTCCTGATCAATCCGGACCAGACGCTTTACTATATGAGCGTGCAGACGATGCCGTTTGTGCGGCCCCATTTTCGGGAGCTTCTAGGCGCGGTCGATTTCGCGATTGAGAAGAATTATCCGGCGCGCGGCGAGTATGAAGGGCCGGTTTAGCGCAAGCTTATCACGGTTGATAAGCAGGGTTAAGTATATGAAAAATGGAGATTATGCCGTTTTCGTTAACCGAAAATTAAGGATTTGACGCGCGGAGCAGGGTTTGCAGCGCGCCCTCAGCCCTCACTTGGTTGGCCTCGGGCTTCTGCACATCCATTGCACCTATGACGCGGCGGATTTGCAGGTCGCCGATCAGAAGGGTGAGGTACAGCTGAGTGAGGTCATCGGGCGTTCCGTGCAATGCGCCCTCGGCCACGGCACGGGCCATGACAGCGGTGACCATGGGGGCGACAACCTCGCGCCCGCCGGCTGAAATCGCGCGACCCAGATCGCCCGACGGATCGGCAGCGGCGGCGCGGTTGAGCGCCACGGCGCGGGGTCCGAGGACCATGCCGAGCAGGATGGGGCCGAGGCGGGCAAGTTGGTCCATCGGATCGGTTGCCTCGTTTTCCGCGAGGGCTGTGCGCACAACCTCCGTGTTGCGCGCAACCAAGGCCGCCATCAGGCCCTTCTTGTCGCCATACCAGTTGTAAAGCGTCTCATTCGACGCTTTCGCCGCCTTCGCAATCGCCTGCACCGAGGTGCCCTGATAGCCCTTTTCGCCGAGCATCCGGTAGGCGGCCTCCTCGATCTGGGCGCGGCGTTCTTCCTGCTTTTCGGACTTCATGATCTCTCCCCTCTTGACGTGTAATCGTAATTACGGTTACGCAGGTCATCAAGCCGTAATTGAAATTACGGTTAGAGATGGAGAGTGAGATGACGACAACCACTTACGTGTTCGGATTTTTGTCCCTGCTGCTTGCGGGCGCGATCTTCGGGTTCTTTTATGCCTGGGTCTGCTCGACCATGTGGGGGCTGGATGCGATTGACCCGCGTGTCGCCATCGAGGCGATGCAGGGCATGAATGCGAGCGTGCGGAATATGGTGTTCGCGCCTGCGTTTTTTGGAACACCCTTTGCCTTGCTGCTGACCGGCGCCTTGGCGTTTGGCGCAGGCAATGCGCGTGCAGGCCTGATCTTTGCGGCGGGCGGTGTCCTGTATCTGGTTGGTGGATTGGTCCTGACCATGGCGGTCAACGTGCCCATGAACGAGGCTTTGGCCGAGATCGTGGTGCCGGACGACATAGACGCAGCGCGCCAGATTTGGACCGATTACTCGCCAAGATGGCAAGCCTACAACATCGCCCGGACCATCGCGTCGGGCGGGGCATTGATACTGACAGGTCTGGGATTGCTCGCGCTGAGCGGGAAGCCTTGAGCGGCGTATGTCAGCCGGGATCAGGCCAAGTGAATTGCGCAAGGAAGGTGGGTTGCGTCCAGGTGCTGAAATAGACGTCCCCGCATGCCGTAAGGGCCAACAGGCCCTGCACGTCGACGGATCTGACAACACCCACCCGGTGATAGGGGATCACGCCGCCGCCCTGCACATCACCGAATGTGGTGACGTGAAGCTGACGCCCCGCCGAGGTTTCAATGAACGCGCCGGGATACAGCGTGGGTTCATCCCCTTCGGCGATGATGCGTTCGTGATCGCCCGGGGTGATCGCGCTGATCGCCTCGCCCGGCTGGCCCCATTCGCTGCCCAGAAAGGCCTGGGCGGCGAAAGTGGTATAGCTTTCGTCGGCGGCGATCGTGCCGGTCCTGGCGCATGTCCGATTGTCCTGCGCCATCGCAACCGGAGCGCTGAACATCAGGGCCACGGTCACGATTGGGCGCAGGGGCCACATCATTCGACGGTTTCTTCTTCGGCGCGGTCGTCCATCATCCGGGGTTCACGCGGCGGGCGGCCGACGACGTCCTTGAGTTCATCAAGTTCAATGAAATTGTCGGCCTGGCGGCGCAGATCATCGGCAATCATCGGTGGCTGCGAGCGGATCGTCGAGACCACGGAGACCCGGCAGCCCCTGCGCTGGAGCGCAGCGACCAGGGGCCGGAAATCGCCATCGCCCGAGAACAGGACGATGTGGTCGACATGTTCGGCGGTTTCCATGGCATCGACCGTCAGCTCGATATCCATGTTGCCTTTGACCTTGCGGCGGCCTTGACTGTCGGTGAATTCCTTGGCCGGTTTGGTGACCATGGTAAAGCCGTTGTAGTGCAGCCAGTCGACCAGCGGCCGGATCGGCGAATAGTCGTCATTTTCCAGCAGAGCAGTGTAGTAGTAGGCCCGCAGGAGTTTGCCGCGCTGCATGAATTCCTGCCGCAGCAGTTTGTAGTCGATGTCGAATCCAAGCGCTTTTGCAGCGGCGTATAGGTTGGAGCCGTCGATAAACAGCGCCAGACGTTCGTCACGATAAAACATAATATGTCCAAAGCCCGTGAGTGAGTGTAATGCACCGCTGACAATAGTAATGTCCGGGGAGTGAGACCGGGCGCCCGCGGCACGGGATGCGTGTTAATATGGATGTTCGGTGGGTTGGGTGCAATACGGCATGTATACAGGTGACGCGACGACCGGCTTGATTGCGCTGGGCGCAAACCTGCCTTCGGGCAGCATTCCGCCGGAACTGAGCGTTCCCCGGGCCATGGACCAGCTGGAAGAGATGTGCGGAGAAGGCACCGTACGCAGTCGGCTGTTTGCGACCCCGGCTTTTCCTGCGGGCGCGGGTCCCGACTTCGTCAATGCGGCGATGCGGGTGGAATGGCGCGGCACGGCCGAGGCGTTGCTGGAGGCTTTGCACGGCATCGAGGAGGCTTTTGGGCGTACGCGTGCCAATCGGTGGGAAGCGCGGGTGATGGACCTGGACCTTATCGGGTTTGGGGACGCGATTTTGCCGAGTGCCGAGGTGCGTGCGAAATGGGCGGCCCTGTCACCAGAAGAGGCCGCCAAGGTGGTGCCGGATCAGTTGATCCTGCCGCATCCCAGGCTGGCCGATCGCGGATTTGTGCTGGTCCCCCTGGCGGATGTTGCGCCTGATTGGGTGGACCCGGCGACGGGGCGTTCTGTGCGGGCCATGCTGGACGCGCTGGACCCGGAAGAATTGGAAACAATCCGGCCCCTCGACTAGCGGCGGAATCAGGTTGTCAATAAAGGGATTGGCCCTTATGTAGGCCGCTCTAATCCATCTGTTCTATACGTCTGGAGTGCCCCCATGGCCCGCGTCACGGTTGAAGATTGCGTTGATAAGGTCCCGAACCGGTTCGAACTGGTGATGCTTGCGTCGCACCGCGCGCGTGAGATTTCTGCCGGTGATCCGCTGACCATTGACCGCGACAACGACAAGAATCCTGTCGTTGCGTTGCGCGAGATCGCGGATGAGACGCAAGGTGCCGATGATCTGCGTGAGCGCCTGATTGAGTCGCACCAGACCCAGATCGAAGTCGACGAGCCCGAAGAAGACGCCATGGCGCTTCTGCAGGGTGTCGAGCAGGATCGCCCGGCCCAGGATGACATGAGCGAAGAGCAGATGCTGCGTGCGCTCATGGAAGCTCAGGGCCAGAAGTGAGCGCGCAGGCTGCGCTTGATCATACCCACGGTGCCGAAGATGCTATCGACGCCGACGATCTGCTCAGCCTGATCCGCAATTACAATCCGAACACAAGTGAGGCGCTGATCCGCGGCGCCTTTGACTATGGCCGCGAGATGCACGAGGGGCAGACGCGGCATTCGGGTGAGCCTTATTTCACCCATCCTGTCGCTGTGGCCGCCATCCTGACCGAGCAGCAGTTGGACGATGCCACCATCGTCACGGCCCTATTGCATGACACCATTGAAGACACGCGGTCGACCTATAGCGAGGTGTCGGAGCGGTTTGGCGAGGAGATTGCCGGGCTGGTGGATGGTGTCACGAAGCTGACGAACCTGCAGCTGTCGAACCGCGAAAGCAAGCAGGCCGAGAATTTCCGCAAGCTGTTCATGGCGATGTCCAAGGACCTGCGGGTGATCCTGGTGAAGTTGGCCGACCGGCTGCACAATATGCGCACGATCCGGCACATGCGCCCCGAAAAGCAGCGCCAGAAGGCGCAGGAGACGATGGACATCTTCGCGCCGCTCGCAGGACGGATGGGGATGCACTGGATGCGGGAGGAGTTGGAGGATCTGAGCTTTCGGGTGGTGAATCCTGAAGCGCGTTCCTCGATCCTTCGGCGGTTCATCACACTGCAACGCGAGACGGGCGATGTGATCCCCAAGATCACGGACGACATCGAAGCTGTCCTGACCAAACATGGTGTGTCGGGTCAGGTCTTTGGGCGTGCCAAGAAACCCTATTCGATCTGGCGCAAGATGCAGGATAAGAAGCTGGCCTTCAGCCGCTTGTCAGACATCTATGGTTTTCGGGTGATCACCGATACGGAAGACGATTGCTATCGTGTGCTGGGCGCGATCCACCAGCGGTGGAAGTCTGTCCCGGGGCGGTTCAAGGATTACATCAGCCAGCCGAAATCAAACGGCTATCGCTCCATCCACACGACTGTCAGCGGGCGTGACGGCAAGCGGGTCGAGGTGCAGATCCGCACGCGCCAGATGCACGAAGTGGCCGAGGCCGGTGTCGCCGCCCACTGGGCCTATCGCGACGGTGTACGGGCGCAGAACCCCTTTGCCGTCGACCCCGCCAAATGGCTGGAAGGCCTGACCGAGCGGTTTGAGAACGCGGACGACCATGACGAATTCCTCGAGCATGTGAAGCTGGAGATGTATTCGGACCAGGTTTTCTGCTTCACGCCCAAGGGCGATGTGGTCAAGCTGCCGCGCGGGGCCACGCCCATCGACTTTGCCTATTCGATCCACACCCGGATCGGACATTCCTGCGTGGGGGCGAAGGTCGATGGCATCCGCGTGCCGCTTTGGACGCGGCTGAAGAATGGCCAATCGGTCGATATCATTACCGCTGAAGGCCAGACACCGCAGGCCACCTGGATTGACATTGCCACGACGGGACGGGCCAAGGCCGCGATCCGCCGGTCGTTGCGCGAAGTTGACCGGGACCGGTACATCAAACTGGGTCGGGAACTGGCGCGAGTGGCGTTTGAACAGTTTGGCAAGAAGGCAACTGATCAGGCCCTTTCGACAGCCGCAAAGGCATTGGCGTTCAAAGATGCTGATGAAGTACTGGCGCGCATCGGCTCCGCTGAGCTGAGCGCGCGGAACGTGGTGCAGCAGCTGTATCCTGAGCTGGCCGATAAGGGTGACGAGGCGGTGATCGAAGAGACGCGCGCCGTGATCGGCCTGCCACCCGGCGCGCGCACGCAACGGGCGCAATGCTGTCAGGCCGTGCCGGGCGAGCGGATCATCGGGATTGCCTATCCGGGCAAGGGGCCTTTGGTGCATTCGATTGACTGCGCCGCGCTGGCCGCCTTTGACGACCTGCCCGATCGCTGGATTGATCTGCATTGGACCGAAGGCCGTCATGCGGCGATCCACAACGTCACGCTCGATGTCACGATCTCGAACGAAAATGGCGTTCTGGGCCGGATCTGCACCCTGATCGGGGAGCAGAATGCCAACATCTCGGACTTGCATTTCGTGGACCGGAAACCTGATTTCTTCCGCCTGCTGATTGACGTGGATGTCCGCGATGCCGAGCATTTGCATGCCGTGATGATTGCGGTTGAGGCGGAAGGCGATGTGGCCACGCTGGACCGGTTCCGTGATCTGGATCGGCGGCCCTGACGGGCAGGACTGCAACGCCCCTTCCCGGGCGTATGCCATCTTCGGAACAAGAGTTGTTCAACGCGGTTATGCGGTCCATATCTGTCACTTAGGACAGCATCATGACGGAAGGGGCGGCGCGTGTTCAGACGCCGTGATTACAGACCCTGGTATCGTGTGATCCTCGAGGCGCTCTGGCCCCGGGGGGCTGGGTGCGTGCAGCGCAATATGTGAAGCATCGGATGCGGCGCCTGCCCGGCACACCTGAGCAAATTGCGCGTGGCATCATGGCCGGGGCCTTTGTTGTTTTCACCCCCTATTTCGGGCTGCATTTCGTATTGGCGGCGTTTCTGGCGCGTGTCATGCGCGGGTCGATTATCGCGTCACTTCTGGCGACGTTCATCGGCAATCCGCTGACCTATGTGCCGATTGCCTTTGTCTCTTTGGAGATCGGGCACTTCATGCTGGGCACGCGCATGCATGGTGAGATCAACGATTCCATGTTTGCGCGGTTCGGCAACGCGGCCGGGGATTTGTGGCACAACTTCAAGGCGATCTTCACCGATGATGTCGCCTCGTGGCGGGAATTGCATATCTTCTGGGACACGGTCGTGTGGCCCTGGACGGTTGGCGGCATCCTGCCGGGCCTGATCTGCGGCATCGTTTGCTACTACCTGAGTGTTCCCGTGATCCGGGCCTATCAGAACCGTCGCGCGGCGCGGCTGCGCAAGAAAATGGACAAGCTTCGCCAGCAGGCGGAAGCAGCGGAGTGATGCCAATGGAAAAACTACGCCTCGGGGTGAACATTGATCATGTGGCAACGCTGCGGAATGCGCGGGGCGGGGCCACGCCGGACCCGGTACGCGCGGCTGTGCTAGCCGAGCAGGCGGGGGCCGATGGGATCACGGCGCATCTGCGCGAAGATCGGCGGCACATCCGGGACGCGGATATTGGCGCGATCATGGACGCAATCTCGATCCCGCTGAATTTTGAGATGGCGGCCACGGAGGAGATGCAAGGGATCGCCTTGCAGCATATGCCCCACGCCGCCTGCATCGTGCCGGAGAAGCGGGAAGAGCGGACAACCGAAGGCGGGCTTGAGGTGGCGGGCGATCAGAACCGACTGTCCCATTTCATTGGGCCGCTCAGCGATGCGGGCATTCGCGTGTCGCTTTTTATTGCCGCCGAGCGATCCCAGATTGAGGCCGCTGCGCGGATCGGTGCGCCAGTGATCGAGATCCATTCCGGCGCCTACACGGATTTCGACAGTGAGGGGAATATCGAGGCGCGCGATGCGGAGCTTGCCCGGATCGTGGACGGTGTGAAGCTCGGCCATGATCTTGGGCAGGAAGTGCATGTGGGCCATGGGCTGAACTACGACACCGTGGCGCCGATCGCCGCTTTGCCCGAGGTGCGGGAGCTGAACATCGGGCATTTCCTGATGGGTGAAGCGCTTTTCGTCGGGCTGGAAGCCGCGATTGCGGGGATGCGTGTGCGCATGGATGCGGCGCGGGTTTAACGCCATTGCGCGGTTGCCCAGGATGCGGAAGATTTCCAATCTGTTGAGATCATTGCCTTTGGAGTTTCTGATGAAGAGCATTTTTACCGCATTTGCCGCGATCTGCGCGTTTGCTGCACCGGCGAGTGCTTTTGTCGTTGGGGAGTGTGGGCCTGAATTCACGCCCATGACGATCACCGAACCGTGGGAAGAAAACTCCCAAACCTTTGCCAATGGTGCGATCCGTATCTTCGAGATTTTTGTCGACCCCAACGTGGCCAGCGGCGCGGCTTTGGGCGTATTGCATCCGGTGCCGTCTGACGCAGGTGGGCCCTTTCGGCGCTGCACGGCGATCTATGCTTCGGGCGTGACGCGCTTTTTCGGA
The DNA here is from genome assembly GCF_055693405.1 of Gymnodinialimonas sp. JB5-7. Lineage (NCBI taxonomy): Bacteria > Pseudomonadati > Pseudomonadota > Alphaproteobacteria > Rhodobacterales > Paracoccaceae > Gymnodinialimonas > Gymnodinialimonas sp. JB5-7. The sequence goes on along the minus strand of NZ_JBVFUX010000012.1, from coordinate 701,066 downwards.
CAGGCTCTCGTCTCGCAGGCCACGGCGGTTTACGACGCCTCGGTTGGTTTGATCATCACGGTGCCCATTGCTTTTGCAGATGGTAGCGGCACGCGCCCGGTCAGCTTTGCCGTGAATCAGGCGACGGGGACGGTGACGCTGCGATGATCCTGGGGATCGGCACGGATCTGGCCAATATCGAGCGGATTGAGCGTACGCTGGAACGGTTTGGCGACCGATTTCGGAACCGTGTCTATACCGAAATCGAGCAGGCGAGAGCCGAGCGTGTGCCCGAGCCTCCGGCGGTTTATGCCAAGCGGTGGGCCGCGAAAGAGGCCTGTTCTAAGGCGCTTGGCACGGGGTTGCGGATGGGGATTGCCTGGAAAGACATGGCCGTGCGCAACTTGCGCACCGGGCAGCCTGTCATGGAGGTCACGGGTTGGGCGAAGGAGCGTTTGGACGCCATGACACCTGAGGGCCATGTCGCCGTGATCCATGTGACGCTGACCGACGATCATCCCTGGGCGCAGGCGATGGTGGTGATCGAGGCCTTGCCCGCAGATGTTGAGGAGTTGCGCCCAGTGCCGGAAGGGCGTGGAAGCCGACGAATGTCTTGAGACCGGCGGGGAGACGCTCGCGCAAAGCGCCTCGCCCCTCCCGCCGTCCCGTAGGCTATTGCCACTTGTCCTGACACGAAAGTGGCGCCGCTTTGCTTGACTAGCGCAGGGGGCGGGCCAGAACCGCCCGAACGCAGTTTAAAACGCAGGAGAGCCAGAGCATGGCCAAATCCGAAGGCGGGATCATGGAGACGGTGAAAACCGTGTTCTGGGCCTTGTTGATCGCAGGCATCTTTCGCACCCTGTTCTTCCAGCCGTTCTGGATCCCTTCAGGGTCGATGAAAGACACGCTGTTGATCGGCGATTTCCTGTTCGTCAACAAAATGGCCTATGGCTATTCGCGCCATTCCTGCCCGTTTTCGGCCTGCCCATTTGAGGGCCGCATTTTCGGCTCTGAGCCCGAGCGCGGTGATGTGGTTGTCTTCCGCCACCCCACGAACGGCACCGATTTCATCAAGCGGGTGATTGGCCTGCCGGGCGACCGGGTGCAGATGATCGACGGGGTGCTGCATCTGAACGGGGAGCCGGTGCAGATCACGCCGCAGCCGGATTTCGAAGAGGTTGTCGGCCCACAAGGTCCGCAGGGGCACCAGCCCCGGTGCAGCAACGCGCCTGTGGGTGAGGGAGCGCTCTGCACGAAGGAGCGTGCGACCGAGACATTGCCCGGCGGTGTGACGCATTCGATCCTCAATATCGAAGACGGCACTCGGGGTGACAACACGCCGGAATTCGTTGTGCCGGAAGGCCATTACTTCGTGATGGGTGACAACCGCGACAATTCCATCGACTCGCGTTTTCCGCAGAGCATCGGTGGTGTGGGCTTCGTGCCGCATGAGAACCTGTTGGGCCGGGCGGATCGGGTGATCTTCTCGTCTGCTGGCGCGCGCATGGTCTACTTCTGGACCTGGCGCTCTGATCGTTTCTTCCGGGAGATCGAGTGAAGCCAGCCAAGGATCTTGTCGCGTTCATGGAGCGGCTGGGACACGATTTCGCGGACCCGGCCCTGTTGCAGCGCGCGCTGACGCATTCCTCGCTGTCTTCGCCCTCGCGGCCCGACAATCAACGTATGGAGTTTCTGGGCGACCGCGTCCTGGGCCTTGTGATGGCCGAGGCCGTCCTTGCCGCCGATGTGGAGGCCAAGGAAGGCCAGCTCGCCCCCCGGTTCAACGCCCTCGTGCGTAAGGAAACTTGTGCGGACGTGGCGCGCGAGATTGATCTGGGCTCCGCCATGCGTTTGGGAAAATCCGAGATGAGTGCCGGCGGGCGTCGCCGCATGGCCCTGCTGGGTGACGCGATGGAGGCGGTGATTGCCGCCGTCTATCTGGATGCCGGTTTTGCCGATGCAAAGGCGCTGGTCCTGCGGTTGTGGGGCGCGCGCATCGCCTCGGTCGAGGAAGACGCCCGCGATGCCAAGACGGCGTTGCAGGAATGGGCGCAAGCGCGGCGGATGACGCCGCCCGTCTACGAAGAAATCGCCCGCTCTGGCCCGGATCATGCCCCGATCTTTCGTATTCGCGTGACCCTGCCCAGTGGCGAAAGCGCCGAGGCCGAGGCCAAGGCCAAGCGGCAGGCCGAACAGGCGGCTGCCAAAGACCTGCTGGGGCGTCTGGAATAGTCGCCCCTTACGTCGCAGCCCTGATTCCGGCTATGCCGCCCCGACCCCAACGTTCCAAGGAGCGCCCATGACAACCCGCGCCGGTTTTGTTGCCCTGATCGGAGAGCCCAATGCGGGCAAATCCACGCTGCTCAATCGCATGGTGGGGGCCAAGGTCTCGATCGTGACGCACAAGGTGCAGACAACGCGCGCACGCATTCGCGGCGTCGCGATGGAGGGCGAAAGCCAGCTGATCTTTGTGGATACGCCGGGGCTCTTTCGCCCAAAGCGACGCTTGGATCGGGCCATGGTGGCGGCAGCGTGGACGGGGGCTGCAGATGCCGATGTTGTCGTTGTTCTGATTGAGGCGCATCGCGGACTGACAGACGGGGTGCGGGCCATTCTGGATGGCTTGGCAGAGCGGACACAGGCCACGAAGATCGCGCTGGCGATCAACAAGATCGACCGGGTGGAGGCGAAGGCCCTTCTGAAACTGACCGAAGACCTGAACAGCGCGTTCGCCTTCGCGGAGACATTCATGATTTCCGCAGAGAAGGGGCACGGCGTCGACGATTTGCGCAAATGGCTGGCGCGCGAAGTGCCCGAGGGGCCCTACCTTTACCCCGAAGACCAGATCGCCGATTTGCCCATGCGCATGATTGCCGCCGAGATGACGCGCGAAAAGCTGACGCTGCGCCTGCATCAGGAGCTGCCCTATCAGCTGACGGTCGAGACAGAGAGCTGGGAGGCCAAGAAAGACGGCTCGGCCCGGATCGAACAGATCATCTATGTGGCCCGGGATGGCCATAAGGGCATTGTGTTGGGCAAGGGGGTGAAACGATCAAGTCGGTCTCAAAGGCGGCGCGTGAGGAGATAGCGGAGTTTGCGGGCCACCCCGTGCACCTGTTCCTGCAAGTGAAGGTGCGCCCGAACTGGCTGGAAGAGGCCGAGCGGTATTCGGAAATGGGTCTCGAATTCAAAGATGGAAACGCATGAGCGGTCCGCGCCTTACGGCGGATCTTTGGGTTGCGGCCTATCTGGCGCGGCTGCGGCTTGAGGATATTGCGGCGTTCATTGTGGCGCGGGGCGATGGGACAGCCGGTGCGATCCTTGTCAAGCAATCGCCGCTGGATGGCACGGCCACATTGCACCAGCGCAGTTTTGACCCTGTGACAGGCGAGCGGCAGTGGATGGAGCTGGCCCAGGGTCCAGAGGCCGATGTTGACGCCGCGGTCGCACGCCAACGCGACTTCGACCCGGATCTATGGGTCATAGAGGTCGAGGACCGCGAGGGTCGCCACCTGTTGGGAGAGCCGGGGTTGGAGTGACGGCCTGCCCATCTTTGTTCCCTGAAAATGCAAAGGTACCATTTCTACCATGTGCGGCCTCGGCTGGCGATACTCAGCCTGGCCCCCGAATGCCCGCAAATTTCCCTTGGAAATTTACCCCGGCGACGCGCAATGCGCGGCGCAATCCCTAGCGGTCGGCGAAGCGTCCGATCATGACGAAGATCACCCCACCAAGCAAAAGCGCCAGCAGCAGACCGGCCAGATTTGTGGCTGTGGCGAGCGGGCCGATCTCTGCAACGTTCATGAACGGATAAGGGTAGATCCGGTCGGATGCTCCGCGCCCCAGCGCATAGGCGACGTAGACGCAGGGCCACACGATGAACATCGGCAAATCACCGTAACGCAGCCGGCCTTTCGGCGCGAAGGCAAACCACCACAGCAGTGTTGCAACAGGCACAACGGTGTGAAGGCCAAGGTCTGCCCAATACCCGATCCCGGTAAATTCGGTGATGCCGCGCAGTAACGCATGATAGACCGCCCCAACCAGAACGATGGTCAGCGTCAATGCCGCGATCCATGGGGCGCCGATGCCCTCGCGCCTGAATGCCGCTGTAAAGAAGGTCAGCGCAATCAGGACATGGCTGAGGATCGTGAAGAAGCGCGCCATGCCCCAAACGGTCGCCCATTCTGATCCATACCGATCCGTTTGCATGTTGAACGCATAGATGCCCACGAGGGACGCCACCGAGATGCTGGCGATCAGAAAGGCCGTCACACGGGCGCGAAGGGGAAGCGCGGGAAACATGGATGCTCCATGCCATTTGTTCGCGGGTGTTTCCAGCACCGCCAAAAATTTTATCCACAGGGTGTGGATCGACAACAGCACCGGTCTGCCGGATAGTTGTACCCATGGAATGGCGAGCCGATGGCATCTTGATAGCCCTGCGCCGACACGGCGAATCCGCGGCGATTGTGGAGCTGTTTACCGCCGAGCATGGGCGGCATCTGGGCGTTGTGCGCGGCGGGGCGTCCCGCAAGATGGCGCCTTTGTTGCAGATCGGCGCACAGTTGGATGCGACGTGGAAGGCCCGGCTGGCAGAGCATATGGGCAGTTACACGGTCGAGCTGAAGCAGAGCCGCGCCGCGGAAGTGTTGGACGACCGGACGGCACTTGCCGGAATGGCGGCCGTTTGTGCCCTTCTGTCGTTCAGTCTTCCTGAACGCGCGCCCTATCCGGCGCTCCATGCACGGTCCCTTGCCTTGCTTGATGCGTTGGGAGCCGAGAAATGGTCTGAGGCCTATCTGGGCTGGGAGATGGCGCTTCTCGAAGAGATGGGGTTCGGATTGGATCTCAGCACGTGCGCTGTGACCGGCGCGACCGAGGATCTTGTCTATGTGTCGCCCAAGACCGGGCGCGCGGTGTCGCGCACTGCGGCGGGGGAATGGGCGGATCGGCTCTTGCCGCTTCCCGCAGTTCTGCGCGGGGGTGGCAACCTTGTCGGACATATCCCTTGGCTTGCAGACCACAGGGCATTTCCTGACCCATCACCTGGCCCGTAGCCTGGGCGATCGCGCCCTCCCCGCCGCGCGGCAGCGCTACGTGGATCTGCTTAGCCGAGCGGATAGTGCGCCATAACCTCATGCACCGCGCCATGGGGCGTGAGTGTAGATTGGTACAGGCACATGCGGCGGGCCGTGAACGCAGGGATCGCGCAGGGCTGGCCGATTGCGGTGGCAAGACGGTCACGCGCCGGGCCGACGGGCTGGCGGTTGGCACGCATAAGGGTGACGTGGGGTCGGAAGCGGCGGCGCGGAAGGTCTGCGCCGGCTTGCCGTGTGACTTGCGCGACTTTGGATTGCAACGCGGTCAATGTCGGCGTCGCTTGCACCTCTGCAAAGACGAGACCACGCTCCATCTCGGCGAAGGTGCCCAATGCCCCAAAATGGATCTCTGGCGCGGGAAGACGGGCACTGTCGAGCAGGTCGTGCAGTGCCTCAACCACGGGCTCCGGCACCTCTCCCAGATAGGCCAGCGTCAGGTGCAGGTTCTCCTCGGGCACTGGCTTGCCAAAGGGCAGGTGCGACTGCGCAGCGACCAATGCGTCCACGGCGCCTTCTTCTATCGGAAGCGCCACGAAACTGCGCATCAGGCCACCGCAGCAGCCGCGCGGTCGATGGTGGTTTTCACGGGCGTGAAGGTGATGCCCAGATCGGCCTGTGTGGCGGAGGTGTCGAATTCCGGCATGTAGCCGACTTGTGGCAGGATGCCTTTCACCGCCGGATCGAAGAGCGCCAAAACCTTCAGGAGCCATCCCGGCGCTTGCCGGGTTGCGATTTTGCGGTCGGGGTATTGCGGGGCCAGATGCTGGGCGATGGCGGGCATCATCATTGACCCGGCTGAGCCGATATAACGTTTTCCTGCGGTTTCGGGACGGTCCATCGCCGCGATATGCATGGCTGAGATGTCGGCGACGTCCACCATGCCAAAGCCCATTCCTGGAAGAGCAGGGTCCTTGCCGCCCATGATCCGTGCGATGAGGTTCAGGGAGGTGCCGTAGTTCTCATCAAGCGGCGCGCCGAGGACGAGGGATGGATGGATGGTTGTCATTTGCATTTCTGGGTGGTCTTCGACGAAAGCCCAAGCGGCCTTCTCGGCCAGCGTTTTGGATTTGTAGTAGGCCGTGGCGCGGGATGGTTGGGGTCAGTCCACTGGTCCGGGCCTTTAGGAATAGGCAGATCATTCGCCTCAATCGCCACAACCGAGGATGTCAGGACGACCCGTGTCACGCCCGCGGCCTGTGCGGCTTTGAGGGCGCGCATCGTGCCGTCGACGGCCGGGCGGATGATATCGTCTTCGTTCTTCGGCTGCGACATCGGGAACGGAGAGGCGGTGTGCATAAGCACATCATGGCCTTGCAACGCATCGCTCCAGCCGTCGTCGCGGGTCAGGTCAAGTTCGACAAACGAAAGCCTGTCCAGCGCGCCTGCGTTGCTGAGATGCGGGCGGACGGCGTCCCGGACTTCATCTGCACGAGACACGCTGCGGAGCGATCCCGTCACGGAATGTCCGGCTTCAAGCAGATCAAGGGCAATGCGCTTGGCAATGAAACCCGTGACACCGGTAAGAAAGACGTTCTTGGACATGTAGAACTCCAATCATCGAAAGTGAACTGCTTAGTTCACTTTCGATGTAGAAGCCAGAGGCGATCGTTCAAGGGCAATCAGCCAAGCAAGCGGCGGGCGATGACCTGTGCCTGGATTTCGGCGGCACCCTCAAAGATATTGAGGATGCGCGCGTCACACAGGATGCGGCTGATCCCGTATTCCAGCGCGAAGCCGTTGCCGCCGTGGATTTGCAGCGCGTTGTCGGCGCAAGACCATGCAACGCGCGCACCCAGCAGCTTGGCCATCCCGGCCTCCACATCGCAGCGGCGGTCATTGTCTTTTTCCCAGGCTGAGAAATAAGTCAGCTGCCGGGCGACCATGATCTCAACCGCCATCATCGCCAGCTTGCCTGAAACGCGGGGGAATTCGATCAGGGCCTTGCCGAATTGCTTGCGGTCTTCGGCATAGGCCATGCCTGCGTCGAGTGCGGAGCAGGCAACGCCGACGGCGCGGGCGGCGGTCTGGATGCGGGCGGATCTCGAAGGTTTGCATGAGCTGCTTGAAACCTTCGCCCTCCTTGCCGCCCAGAAGGTTTTCACCCTTCACTTTGAAGTCGTCAAAGTTGACCGTGTATTCCTTCATGCCGCGATAACCGAGCACTTCGATCTCGCCGCCTGAAATGCCCGGGTCCTGCCAAGGCACCTCATCCGTGCCGGGGGTCTTCTCGGCCAGGAACATCGACAGGCCCTTATAGTTGTCGGTGTCGGGCACCGTGCGGGCGAGGACGGTCATGACATGGGTGCGGGCGGCGTGGGTGATCCACGTCTTGTTGCCATTGATGATCCAGTCGCCGTTTTCGTCTTGCGTGGCCTTGGTGCGGAGCGAACCGAGGTCGGAGCCGGTATTTGGTTCCGTGAAGACGGCGGTCGGCAGGATTTCACCGGAGGCGAGACCGGGCAACCATTTCTCTTTCTGTTCGTCGGTGCCACCGGCCAGGATCAGCTCGGCCGCGATCTCGCTGCGGGTGCCGAGGGACCCCACGCCGATATAGCCGCGCGACAGTTCTTCGGAGACGACGCACATGGAGGCTTTGCTGAGGCCAAAGCCGCCGAACTCTTCGGGGATGGTCAGACCGAACACGCCCATTTCGGCCAGTTCGTTGATGACCTCCATCGGGATGAGTTCGTCTTTGAGGTGCCATTCATGGGCGTCGGGGATCACGCGGTCGACCGAATAGCGGCGGAATTGTTCGCGGATCATCTCAAGTTCATCATCAAGGCCAGGGTTGCCCACCGTGATCTCTGCCGAGCGTTCGCGCATCAGTTCCACGAGGCGCGTCCGGGCGGCCTGGGTGTTGCCGCCCTGGGTCAAGGTCATGACCGCATCGTCCATCATGGCGCGCTGGTCGTCTTGCGTCAGGCCCATATCCTGCGGGCGCAGCATCTCGCCCTGGTTCATCTGCAGCCCGCCATACATCTGCCAGAGGTATTCGCCGAAGGTGATTTGCAGGATCAGCTGTTCGACCTCGCCGAATTTGCCGTCAGCGTCGAGGCGCTCGGCCCATTTGTGCATCTGGCGCAGGGCCTCGACATAGGTGGCGAGCCAGGCCAGGCCGTGGGCGGCTGTCTGATTGGCCTCGATCAAAGCGCCCGAGACGCGGTCGCCTTCACTGACGAGGCCGCGCACACGATCTTTTGCAGCGGCCAGCAGAAACTCAGCCGGGGCGACGGCGGCGCCGGTCAGTTTCAGAAGGTCCGGCAGGATCACGAATTCAGCGTCGAATTGGCCGTCACGGGGCATGGAATCACCTCTCAGCAAAAGCGGGTGTCATGGCAGAATAGCACGTCTCGGTGTACGTAGTTTGTTTGCAGGTGCAGCGCAACAAAAATGCTGCATTGCATCATAATGCGCATGAAAATGTCGCAACGGAATTTGGGGTGCGGCCCCGCCATGTGGGGCATAGAAGGGCGTTATGTTGTCTGAATGTGCTCAACCTGATGCCTGGCTGGAACTTTTGCGGTTGTGCTTGGCGTGACCCTGTTGGCGGGGTTGGTGAAGGGCGCAATCGGCTTTGCGCTGCCGCTGATTATCGTATCGGGTTTGTCGCTGGTGCTTGATCCGTTGCTGGCCCTGGCCGGTGTGATCCTGCCCGCGCTGTTTTCCAACGTGTTGCAGGCGGCCCGCCACCCGCTGCCCGACATCAGGGATGCCATTGGGGAGCATTGGCGGTTCATCCTGATGGTCTGTTTGATGATCCTGATCGTGGCGCAAATCGTGGTAATGCTGCCGGAGCGGGCGTTCTACCTGATCCTCGGCATCCCTGTGATTGGCCTGTCGCTGGTACAATTGTTTGGCTGGCGCCTTGTGATCCCGGCGGAGCGGCGTCGGATGGCCGAATGGGTGATCGGCGGGATGGCAGGGTGCACCGGTGGCATCACTGGCAGTTGGGGGCCGCCAACCGTCCTTTATTTGATGGCGCTAGAGACGCCCAAGGCGCGCCAGATGCTGGTGCAGGGGGTGATCTATTCGATTGGCGCGATCGCATTGGTGGCGGGCCATGCGCAATCGGGTGTTCTGAACGGCACTACCTTTCTGTTTTCGGCTGTGCTGTTGATCCCGACCTTTATCGGCATGCAGATCGGGTTCCGGATCGGCGACCGGATGGATGGGGAACGCATCCGCAAGATCATTCTGATCGTTCTGGTTCTGGCCGGTGCGAACCTGATCCGGCGCGGTGTGTTTGGCTAGGTGTTGCGCTCGCTGACGCGATCGCCGGGGGCGAGGGGCAAGCCCCCTCGCGCTCCCCCATCGCATTCAAGGCACGGTCGTTGCGGGTCGAGAATAATCACTGTCCGAGGGTGCGCACCAAAAGGTGCATTTTCAGGGAACAAAGATGGGCCGGCTGTGACAGCGGGCGAGGATTGTGCTTGTGGCCGGAGGAGGGGCCGGGTGGCATTCGTTCAGGACATGAACGACCCGAGGCAGGTGCTGACCACCTGCGGCATCAGTTCCGGCTGCACGACTTCAAAAGCGATGTGAAATAGCTCCACTCCGTCGAGCGTGTGGGCTGAAAATGTCCACTCGCCCAACAGCAGCTCGTTCGGCGTGTCGAAGCTGAAGCCCATCAGGCTGGGGCCGACATCCTCGATATCGCTGATCCATTGTTCCACTTCGATCCCGCTGTCGGGGTACGGCGGGTGGGTCACGGTCACGGTGACGGGGTCATGGATCGTCCCCAACGGCGCCGTGGCCAGTACCCCGAACCCAATGCCAATCTCGGCTGGCACAAGCTTCTGGCGGAATTGGAAGTCAGGGATGATCGGCACAATGTTGAGATGGCCAGAGGCGGTATCGGGCGCGGGGTCGCGCCGTTCGGGTTCCTGGGCGCAATAGATGCCGTAAACCAACTCGGCTATGCCATCGCTGATGCGAGGGTTTTCTGTACCTGACTGTGCGAAAACGGAAGCGGGCAGGATCAACGCAAGGACGAAGAGGATGCGGGCCAGCATGGCGCCTCCGATGGATAGGAAAAAGGGCTGGAGGTTAGATAACCACCAGCCCTTGAAACTCAAGGTAAGGGTATTGCGCGGGGCCTAGATGGCAGCGGCGCGCACATCTTCATCGATATGGGCGACGTATTGCGCAAAGTTGTCGGCAAACATCTGCACCAGCATTGAAGCCTGTTTGTCATAAGCCACGCCGTCGGCCCATGTGCCGCGCGGATCGAGCAGATCATCCTCGCAGCCCGGGCAGGTGGTCGGAACCTCGAACCCGAAATGTGGGTCCTTGCGGAATTTGCCGCGGTTGAGCGTGCCGTCGAGCGCCGCCGTCAACAAGGCGCGCGTGGCTTTGATGGGCATGCGATTGCCGGTGCCAAAGGCGCCGCCGGTCCAGCCCGTGTTCACCAGCCAACAGGTGGCCCCGTGTTCTGCGATCTTCTCACGCAGCAGGTCGCCGTAAACCTCCGGGCGGCGCGGCATGAAGGGCGCGCCGAAGCAGGTGGAGAAGGTCGGCGTGGGCTCGGTCACGCCACGCTCCGTCCCGGCAACCTTGGCCGTGAAGCCGCTGAGGAAGTGGTACATGGCCTGCGCCGGGGTCAGCCGTGCGATCGGGGGCAGAACGCCGAAGGCATCGCAGGTGAGCATGACGATGTTCTTGGGATGGCCCGCGACGCCGGTGTCCGACGCGTTGGAGATCATGTCGAGCGGATAAGCGCAGCGCATATTCGCGGTCAGACTGTCATCGTCGAAGTCCAGCTCAAGCGTGTCTTCGTCGTAGATCATGTTCTCGATCACGGTGCCGAATTTTTGCGTGGTGGCGTAGATCTCTGGCTCGGCCTCTTCGCGGAGGTTGATCGTTTTCGCATAGCATCCACCTTCGAAATTGAAGGTGCCGTTGTCGGACCAGCCGTGTTCATCATCGCCGATCAGCGTGCGGGATGGATCAGCGGAAAGTGTTGTCTTGCCCGTGCCGCTCAGGCCAAAGAACACCGCTGCATCGTCCGGGTCGCCAATGGCGTGGTTGGCCGAGCAATGCATCGCCATCACGCCTTTTCCGGGCAGCATGTAGTTCAGCAGGGTGAAGACAGACTTCTTGTTCTCACCCGCATATTCCGTGTTGCCGATCAGGATCAGCTTTTTCTCGAAGTTCAGCGCGATCACCGTCTCCGACCGGCAGCCGTGCCGCGCGGGGTCTGCCTTGAAGGTCGGGCAGTTGATGATGGTGAACTCTGGCACGAAGCTCGCCAGTTCCTCTGCATCGGGGCGGCGCAGCAGATGGCGGATGAAAAGGTTGTGCCACGCAAGCTCGCTGATCACGCGCACATCAAGGCGATGTTCGGGATCGGCACCTGCGTAAAGGTCCTGCACGTAGTAGTCGTTGCCCTTCATATGCTCCAGCATATCGGCGTGGAGCAGATCGAACGCCTCAGGCGCCATGGGCGCGTTGTTGTCCCACCAGATATGGTCTTCGACCGCGGGCGTGCGCACGACGAATTTGTCATTGGGGAGCGTCCGGTGAACTGTCCGGTAGAGACAAGGAAGGTGCCGCCCTTGCCGATGCGCCCTTCGCCACGCTCGACCGCGGCCTGCATCAACGCGGGTTCCAGCAGGTTATAATAGACCGATCCGAGCCCCGTGATGCCTTGTTGATCAAGCGTGTGTGCGGGGTTCACGCGTCCATTGGTCATGGCTGGAATGCTCCTGAAGGGCTGAGTATCGCCCGGTCCTTTATGCTGGCGGCGCAGAATTGCACTGCCTGCTCCGAGCTATAACATGACGTTTTTCGGCCTGAACAGGACGCGACCGCACAGTTAGCGCAACCATTAGCGCAATCAGTGCGAAATAAAGTTGCGCGCGGAGCACGTTCGCCGAAATTGCTGTTTTCCTGCGCAAATGCCCTCGAACCAGCCATGCCTTCACCCGGCATTAACGCAAAATGGCCACACTTCCGGCGTGCTGGTGAGTCGCGCGGGAGATTTCCGATTGATTCTCAAGCGCGAAAACTGGAAGCTGCCCGAAAAAATAATGTACCGAGCAGTAATCGAGGACATGAAAGTATGGCCCGCATCGCACTTGTCGATGACGACAGGAATATCCTGACGTCTGTGTCGATGACCCTTGAGGCAGAGGGTTTTGACGTAGAAACTTATAATGATGGGCAGTCCGCACTGGACGCCTTCAACCGCAAATTGCCGGATCTGGGTGTCTTCGACATCAAGATGCCGCGCATGGATGGCATGGATCTACTCCAACGCCTGCGCCAGAAATCCCAGATGCCCGTGATCTTCCTGACGTCGAAAGACGACGAGATTGACGAGCTTATGGGCCTGCGCATGGGGGCGGATGACTATGTGAAAAAGCCTTTCTCGCAGCGTTTGCTGGTCGAACGCATCCGCTCGATCCTGCGCCGCCAGGACGCGATCGCGTCTCGATGCGACCGGCGCACCGGAAGAAAGCACGGTGCTGGACCGCGGTGATCTTCAGATGGATCCACTGCGCCATGCCGTAAGCTGGAAGGGCCGGGACGTCACGCTGACGGTAACCGAGTTCCTGCTGCTTCAGGCGCTGGCGCAACGGCCCGGTTTCGTGAAGTCGCGCGATCAGCTGATGGACGTTGCTTATGATGAGCAGGTCTATGTCGATGACCGTACGATCGACAGCCACATCAAACGCCTGCGCAAGAAGATGCGCTCGGTCGATGATGAGTTCTCTGCGATCGAGACACTCTACGGCATTGGCTACCGCTACAACGAAGAATAAGGGGCGCCTCCCGTGCCAGCCGACGTCTCGATGACCAACCGCCGCGCCGCAGAGCGGGCGGACATTGTGTTGGGTGAGGATTGGGATCGCCCCCAGGCGAACCTGGAGAGCGAACTTAGGGCCGCGCGGGCGCGCAGGTCGCTGATTTCGCTCAACTCCTCGCCGCTTGCGCGCAAGATCATCCTGTTCAACCTGCTTGCGATCCTGATCCTCGGGATCGGGTTCATGTGGCTCAACCCGTTCCGCGACTCCCTGGTGGCGCAGCGGGAACGGGCGCTTGCCGTGGAAGCCCAGTTGATTGCGGACGTGTTTGAGGCAAATCTGCCCCAGGCCGCACCGGCCAACCTTGTGACCGGTGATGGCGTCGATGCAGAGGCTGTTTTGTCTCGGATCGGTCTGACCGAAGGGGTCGATATCTTTGTCTTTGCGGCAGATGGCACGCTTGTGACATCGACGCAGGAAGTGGGTCGCAGCGTGGCACGCCCGGTGCGTGGCCTGGCGCCGCAGGCGGGCGAGACCCTGCTGATCACCGATTTCCTGAATTCGATCTGGAACGGATTGTCCGGCATTCTGGGGCGTACCGAATCCACCGCCTTGCCCGCCGGGCCAGAGGCGCATGTGGCTATGGTGGAAGCCGCCCTTGGCGGCGCGACCATCCTGCAACGCGGCGAAGACGCGACCGGCACCTTGTTTGCAGCGGCCACGCCCATTGACGGCGCGACCGGTCCCTTGGGCGTTTTGGTTGTGACGACTGCTGCCGGTGAAATCGACCAGCTTGTGCGCGTCAACCAGGAACAGGCCATGCAGGTCTTCGTTGTCGCGTTGATCGTGTCGATTGCCTTGTCGTTGGTGTTGGCGTCGACCATTGCCAATCCGCTCGCTGATCTTTCAGCAGCGGCTGAGCTTGGGCGCGACAAGAATGCGCGCAAGATGTCGCCCACGCGCGTCCGCATCCCCGACCTGACTGGGCGGCCGGATGAGATTGGCCGCCTATCGGGCGCGCTCAGGGGCATGGTTGCCGCGCTTTACGATCGGATCGACAGCAACGAACAGTTCGCGGCCGATGTAAGCCACGAAATCAAGAACCCGCTGGCCTCCTTGCGATCAGCGGTCGGCACGTTGAACGTCGCGCGAACGGATGAACAGCGCGCGCGGCTTGTGGAAGTGATCGAACATGACGTGCAGCGGCTGGACCGTCTGGTCAGCGATATCTCCAACGCATCGCGCCTCGATCCCGAACTTGTGAAGGAAGAGGAAGAGGAATTCGACCTCGTCCGCACACTCGACAATATCAGCCATTACCACTCGGAAGAAGCTGCGAAGAAGGGCGTCGAGTTCATCACCGACCTGCCGGATCGCTCCATCAGCATCGCCGGCCTGGAAGGGCGCCTGGCGCAGGTCTTCGTGAACCTCATCGGCAATGCGATTTCTTTCTGTGACGAAGGTGATGCGGTACGCCTATGGACCCGGCAGCGCGAAAATCGCGTGCTGATCGTGGTTGAGGATACGGGGCCGGGCATCCCGGAAGAGGCGCTGACAAAGGTGTTCAATCGCTTCTATTCGGAGCGCCCCGTGCAGCAGTTTGGCAATCACTCCGGCCTCGGCCTCGCCATTTCCAAACAAATTGTGGAGGCTCATGGCGGCGTGATCTGGGCCGAGAATATCCGCCCGACCGAGGCGGATGTGACCTCCGAACCGCTCGGCGCACGCTTTGTTGTCGGCCTGCCGATCTAAGGCGTGGATATAGTCGAACCACTAGATCCCAGGATTGCTGCACGCGACGGTGAGGATCTGTATTTCAACGCAAGCGCCGTTGCCTATCAGGGCCGCGGCGTTTTGCTTTTGGGCCCTTCTGGCAGCGGCAAGTCTTCTGTTGCGCTTGGTCTTCTGGCCTTCGGGGCCGAGCTGATCTGCGATGATGGGATATGGCTCCGGGCCGGATTGCTCACGCCACCGCAGGGCGCGCCAAACCTGATCGAGGCACGAGGGATCGGGCTTTTGAACACAGGCCCGCTTTGCCCTTCGGCCCCGTTGTCTCTTGTGGTGGAACTGGGCCAGGCCGAGGGCCAACGGCTTCCGCCGCGACGGTTCGTCGCCGCAGATGACGAAAAAGTTCCGTTGATCCGGGCAGAACACGGCCCCACCCTTGAAACAGCGATCCTGCAAGTGCTGCGTCATGGACGCGGCGATTATTGACCTGAAAGCCACGAATGCCCGGCCCATCCGCCCATGTCGTCATTGTCACCGGCCCGTCTGGCGCCGGACGGAGCACCGCGATCAATGCGTTAGAGGATTTAGGTTTCGAGGCGATCGACAATTTGCCGCTACGCCTGTTGCCCCGCCTTTTGAAGGGCACGCCGCCAGATCGCCCGCTGGCCCTTGGCATTGATCCACGCACGAGGGATTTTGGGGCAGAGGATTTGCTGCGGGCTTATGACGGATTGCGGGCAGATGCGGCCTATACCGTCGATCTGATCTACCTTGATTGCGAACCCGGCACGCTCTTGCGCCGCTATTCCGAGACGCGGCGCCGGCATCCGCTGGCCCCGGATGCGGATCCGGCAGACGGAATTGCGCTTGAACGTCAGATGCTCGCCCCATTGCGCGACCGCGCGGACGTTCTGATCGATACGACGAGCCTGAGCGTTCATGACACCCGTGCCCGGATCGAGCATGTATTCGCCCCGGGCAGCGGCGCGCGCATGGCGATACAGTTGACCTCGTTCTCGTACCGGCGCGGGGTGCTCCAAGCCGCTGACATGGTGTTTGACTGCCGCTTTCTGCGAAATCCGCACTGGGATGCAACCCTGCGTCCGAAGGATGGCCGCGACGACGCGGTGCGTGCGTATATCGCAGAAGATGACCGTTTCGCGCCTTTCCGCGATCAAGTCATGGGGATGCTGGACCTGCTTTTGCCGGCCTTCAAGGAAGAGGGGAAGAGCCACCTGACCGTCGCCTTTGGGTGCACGGGCGGCAAGCACCGGTCCGTCGCGATGACCGAGATAAGCGGCCAGGCGCTTGCGGAACAAGGCTGGCAGGTGTCTATACGGCACCGAGATGTAGAGAACGATCGGATCTCGCGCTGACAGCAGCACCGCGATCAAACCGGGAGAGGCTGCCAAACCGTGATTGGCGTCGTCATCGTTGCCCATGGTGGCCTAGCGAAAGAGCTGAAACGCGCAACCGAACATGTTGTGGGTGCACAACATGCCATGGTTGCCATCTCCATCGGCCCTGAAGATGACCGAACGGCACGCACGCGCGAGATTTGCGATGCCGCGGATTCCGTGGATCAGGGCGATGGCGTGGTCGTTGTGACGGACATGTACGGTGGCAGCCCATCGAACCTGTCCTTGCGCGCCTGCCGGCCTGCAAACCGCAAGATCCTGACCGGTATGAACCTGCCTATGCTGGTCAAACTGGCCAAATCGCGGCAATTGCCCGTGGACGAAGCAGTCAGCCGCGCTGCGGAAGCTGGCCGGCGCTACATCAACAGCTTCGATGGCGCCCCGGAATAGGAATAATGTGACTTCATGAGCGACAGCGCCACTTCCGCCACCCGGACCCTGGAGATCGTGAACACCAAGGGATTGCACGCGCGTGCGTCCGCCCGTTTCGTGGAAGTTGTAGAAGATCACAATGCCACTGCCGAGGTCCGAAAGGATGGGCTAAGCGCCGCCGGGGATAGCATTATGGGCCTTTTGATGTTGGCAGCATCCAAGGGAACCTTTATTGAAGTCGAAACCATTGGGGCCGAGGCAAACGCCTTGGCAGACGCTTTGGAAGCTCTGGTCGCCGACCGGTTCGGCGAAGACAGCTGATGAAATCGGCGCTTGGCCGCACGGTTTGATCGGGCAGTTTGGAAGGGACAAGAGCAGTTGACGGATTTGGGTTCCCGAAACATTTCGGCACCTGCGCCGACCAGGACCCCTGGGCCGGACGGAACCTATGACCGCCGGTCTCTGACCTATTCGAATTCCTTTCCCAATCCGTTTGTGCGCTTCACGATCAGAGCCATCGAATGGATGACCGGGAAGATCACCATCATCAACCGGGTCCGCAAATTCGAAAGCCTGGGTGAGTTCAAGGGCCAGGCGTTCTGGCCTGCAACCATGAAGGTGATGGGCATCGAATTGCAGACGCCGGAACACCAGCTGGCGCGCATTCCCGAAGAGGGCCCCGTGGTCTTCGTCGCCAACCATCCGCACGGTCTGGTCGATGGGATGATCCTGGCAGACCTGATTGGGCGCCGCCGCAATGACTACCGCATCCTGACCCGGGCTTTGCTGACCGGGATCGACGAATCTGCGTCGAGCTACATGATCTCCGTTCCCTTCCCGCACGAAGCGGACGCGCAGCAAAAGATGCTGGATATGCGCGCGCAGGCCATGGCGCATTTGAAGGATAACGGTCTGATTGCCCTGTTCCCGTCGGGTGCCGTCGCAGCCTCGGACAGGATGATGGGGCAGCCCATTGAAGGCGAATGGAACGTATTCACCGCCAAGATGATCCGAACCTCAGGCGCGACAATCGTTCCGTGTTTCTTCACGGGGCAGAACAGCCGCGCCTACCAGATCGCCAATCGCATCAGCCCGGTGATCCGCCAGGGCCTTTTGATCCATGAGGTTGTGCGCAGCTTTGACAAGCCGCAAGCTCCGATCATCGGTAATCCGATCACTCCGGATGAGTGGCAAGACCGGATTGGCAAGCCGCGCGAGTTCATGGCTTGGCTGCGCGAGCGCACGCTTTCACTCCGCGACAACCCCGACCAATAGGCCTAGTTCAGCGCGTCGGAACCGGGCTGTCCCCACGGTAGTCGTAGAATCCGCGTTGTGTTTTGCGGCCCAACCAACCGGCCTCCACATACTTGGTCAGAAGTGGGCAGGGCCTGTACTTGGTGTCAGCCAGGCCGTCATGCAGGACATTCATGATCGCAAGGCAGGTGTCCAATCCGATGAAATCCGCCAGTTCAAGCGGGCCCATGGGATGGTTGGTTCCCAGTTTCATCGCCATGTCGATTGAAGTGACATTTCCGACCCCTTCGTAGAGCGTATAGACCGCTTCGTTGATCATCGGCATGAGGATGCGGTTCACGATAAATGCCGGAAAATCTTCGGCCGTGGCGGCAGTTTTGCCGATCGCATCCACCACAGATTTACACGCCTTGAAGGTCTCTTCGTCGGTCGCGATGCCGCGGATCAATTCCACAAGCTGCATCACGGGAACCGGGTTCATGAAGTGGAACCCCATGAACTTTTCGGGCCGGTCCGTGCGGCTCGCCAGCCGCGTGATGGAAATCGAAGAGGTATTCGATGTCAGGATCGTGTTCGGCTTCAGGTGCGGCAGAAGATCCTCGAAAATGGCTTGTTTGACGGTCTCTCGCTCAGTCGCGGCCTCGATGATCAGATCGGTCGGCCCCACCTCCGCCAGTTGCAGCGTCGTCCGGATGCGGCCCATGGCGGCATCTTTCTCGGCGGCGGCGATTTTCTCACGGCCGACTTGCCGTTCAAGGTTTTTGTCGATCAGCGCCGTGGCCGCATTCAGCGCATCTTGGCTGACGTCCGAAAGGATCACATCATATCCGGCCAACGCGCAGACATGCGCGATCCCGTTGCCCATCTGTCCAGCGCCGACAATTCCGATGCTTTGGATGCCCATGACTGGCCCCTTTGTGTTCCCGTGCGTCAGGCGCAGACTATGCGTGCCGGGCGGGTAAGGACAAGCCGTCTCGGATGCGCATATCCGCACGCCAGATCGCTCCGAATTTCCTAAAATAATAATCAATACAAAGGGTTAGAGAAGTATCAACGATTGTGGGCCAAATCTATCTGCGGGTGAGTCTCCTATGAGTCGGAGCGAGAGTGATGAGCATTGAACAACGAGGGCGTATGCCCCTCGACTATAACCCTGTGGTCCTACCGGGGTCGGTCCTGCGATTTCGCGGGCCTTTGGAAGCGGATCGGCAGCCGTCGATCGTCTGCATCGGCGGGTCTGAAACCTTTGGCCGCTTCATCGATGCGCCTTTCCCGGCGCAGCTGAACGAACATCGTGACCAACCGGTCCTGAACCTTGGCGTCATGAATGCGGGTCTGGATGTATTGATGACGGATCATGCAATCCTTGGCGCTCTGGACGGTGCGGATGCCGTGATCCTGCAGATCATTTCAGCACATAACATGTCGAACCGGTTTTATACGGTGCATCCCCGCCGCAATGACAGGTTCCTGACGGCCAGTACCATGCTGCGCACGATCTATCCGCAGGTCGATTTCACGCAGTTCAACTTCATCCGTCACATGCTGACGCAGTTGCACGCCTTGTCCGCTGACCGGTTCGAAATCATCCGCACTGAGTTGGAGGCGGCGTGGACCGCCCGCATGATCCGTTTTCTCAAGCATATTGCGGCCCCGGTCCATTTGCTGTGGTTGTCGAACCGCGCGCCCGATGACGGGGCAAGCGGCGATATGTCGACCGACCCCCTGTTTGTGACGACCGACATGCTGAACCAGGTCGCCCGGCACGCCGCCAGTCTGACGGTTGTGACGCCAGATGGAGTTGAGGCATCTGACACGCTTCAAGGGAAGTATTTTGGCCCGAAAGACGAAGCCGCTGCACGGCTGTTGCCGGGGCCGAAACTGCATGCACTCGCGACGGAAGAGCTTCTGCGAAAGCTGTGATCGCACACGAAAAAGCCCCGCGCCGGACAGACCGGGCGGGGCTTTACGACAATCTAGACGTCTCTGATCAGAGCTTGCCGGTCAGCTCCGGTACGGCATCGAACAGGTCCGCAACCAGACCGTAATCGGCGACCTGGAAAATCGGGGCCTCTTCGTCCTTGTTGATCGCAACGATCACTTTGGAGTCCTTCATGCCGGCCAGGTGCTGAATGGCGCCAGAGATGCCAACAGCCACATACAGCTCAGGCGCCACGACCTTGCCAGTCTGACCCACCTGCCAGTCGTTCGGCGCATAGCCCGAGTCGACGGCGGCGCGGGACGCGCCAACGGCGGCACCCAGCTTGTCAGCCAGGCCTTCGATCAGGGCAAATTGCTCTTCCGAGCCGACACCGCGGCCGCCAGAGACAACGATTCCAGCCGAGGTCAGTTCCGGACGATCCGAGGCTGCAACCTTGTCTTCAATCCAGCTCGACAGGCCAGGGTTGCCTGCGGCGTCGATCATCTCGACCGCGGCAGACCCACCGGTGCCCGCAGCGTCGAAGGTGGATGTGCGGAAGGTTACGACCTTCTTCGCATCCGACGATTTGACCGTCTGGATCGCGTTACCTGCGTAGATCGGGCGCTCAAACGTATCGCCATCGACCACGGCGGATGCGTCCGAGATCACCATGACGTCCAGCAGCGCGGCGACGCGCGGCATGACGTTTTTGGCGTCCGTCGTGGCGGGTGCCACGATATGCTCATAGTCACCAGCCAACGCTACAATCAGAGCCGCCGTGGGCTCGGCCAGGCGATGGCCAAGGCTATCGTCTTCGGCGCAAAGCACCTTGGCGACGCCGTCGATGGTGGCCGCTTCGTCAGCAGCCGCCTTCGCGGATGCACCGGCACACAGCACGGTCACATCACCCAGCATCTTGGCAGCCGTTACAGCCTTGGCAGTGGCGTCCATCGCCAATTCGCCCGCGTTCACTTCGGCAAGGAGAAGAACAGCCATCAGATGACCCCCGCTTCGTCTTTGAGTTTCGTGAGAAGTTCGTCGACCGATCCGACCTTGACGCCAGCGGCGCGCGCTTCGGGCTCTGTCGTGGAAACCACGGCCAGGCGCGGTGTAACATCGACGCCGTAATCGGCGGCCGTCTTTTCATCCAAAGGCTTTTTCTTCGCCTTCATGATGTTGGGCAGCGAGGCATAGCGCGGCTCGTTCAGGCGCAGGTCAACGGTGATGATGGCAGGCATCTTCACTTCGATTGTCTGCAGACCACCGTCCACTTCGCGCGTGACCTTTGCGGTGTCGCCGTCGATATCGACCTCAGAAGCAAACGTGCCTTGCGACCAACCCAAAAGCGCCGACAGCATCTGGCCCGTGGCGTTCATGTCATTGTCGATGGCCTGCTTGCCCGCCAGCACAAGGCCGGGCTGCTCTTCATCGATCACGGCCTTGAGGATTTTGGCAACCGCCAGCGGCTCAATATCCGTGTGCACATCGTCTGCCGCAACCACGAGGATCGCGCGATCCGCACCCATGGCCAAAGCCGTGCGCAGGGTTTCCTGGCTTTGCTTCACGCCGATGGAAACCGCGACAACCTCGTCGGCTTTCCCGGCTTCTTTCAGGCGGATCGCCTCTTCGACGGCAATCTCGTCAAACGGGTTCATCGACATCTTTACGTTGGCAAGATCGACGCCAGAACCGTCCGCTTTCACGCGAACCTTCACGTTGTAGTCGATCACGCGCTTAACAGGCACCAGGACCTTCATGGCGTTCTCCTCTGTCACAAGCCGGGCGGACCCAAGCAATTATCTTGGCTCGAGAGATAGACCCAAGCGGCGCCGGAAAATAGGCCAAAATCGACGCGGTTTGGCGTTCCGACGCCGCGTTACGTGCACGTCAAGGAATGCATGTTCCGCCGAGTCGTCAAAATTCCGAATCTTGACCGCTCCGGGTCAGGCCATGAACGCGACTTCCGCAGCGATGGCGGCGTAGCAAAGACCAGTCCCGGCCAGGACAAAGACATGCCAGATTGTGTTGTGAAACGGCAGGCTGCCCCAGACATTGAAGATCACACCGGCGGAATAGGTCAGGCCCCCGGCGACCAGCAGCCAGAACGCCACAGGCGACAGGGTGCTGACCAGAGGGCCGCCCATCACGGCCCCTGCCCATCCCAGGCCCAGATACAGCATGATCGTTAGCGCATTGAACTGACGTCGAGACGCCAGAATGATCGTGGCCCCGGCAAGGGCCACGGCCCAAATCCCCGCCAAAAACCCAAGGGAGCCTGAGGCCAGCGCGATAAATGGCGTATACGTTCCGGCGATCTTCAGAGAGATCGCAGATTGATCGAGCCGCCGCAGACCCGGCACCAAATCTTCCCGCTGAACCAGGTTGTAGAGGGCTGAGCAGACCCACATTGCCAACATCGTCACGGCATAGATTACGGCGGCCGTCACCGCACCCGGATCCCCGATCCAAACGGCGACCAGCGTGACCAGAACCGGCCCCGCAATCAGCGCCCCGCCAATGCCCAGACCATGAACGACCGCGTCCGAGATATACTCGGCCCGGCTGTATTCCCGGTTGGGTTTGACGTGTGACATGCCGAGAGGATAGCCCATGTTCGGTTAACAACCATGTAAACAATCAAAAACAAATTGTGTCGTTGCGTCATGGCGGTAAGAACAGGCTATAAAAATGCGGAGCTGGCTCGGGCTGGGCGGGACCTTGTCGCCGCCGCAAGTGCCTTGGTCTCAGCGCTGCCCGCAACGCCGATAGGCACACCGCGATTGGTGTGTTGTTGTGATCGGTGCATTGATCCGCCGGCACTCAGCGCCATCATGCGAACGCCTCCGCAAGACTGGTCACGCGATCTGGTATCGCAATATTACGGCGGTGCAGGTGCCGTAGGCGGGGACGATAGCCCCGAGGGGCAAGAAGAAGCATGGATCGTCCTTGTCCATACCATTGCGCTTCTGGCCCAGGGTATCGCCTTGCCGCGTGAAGAACAGCGCGACTTCATGCGGGCCAATCATTTTGTCGAGCCGGAATATTGGACCATGAACCTTCTGCGCACCGGCGTGGTCCAAACACGCCGCGCGCAAGACAACGCGCAGGTGCAGGCCGTTTTGACGGATTGCGTGGCTCTTGCCGCGGCGAAAGGGGGCGCTTTCTCCGTGACGCTCTTGGCTTTCTTGCGTTGACGGGCGACGGCTTGCCGCCCTTTTTGGCCTCGATCAAGGGCTGGCCAGCGCGGCGGCAGCTCCGGTTCTGGACCTCCCTTTGCGGGTGGATCGACCACAGCCCACACCCGCGCAATCCGGTGCATGGCATAGACCTGCATCAGTACCACATCGCGATGCCCGTCGCGGGGCGAGACGCCCTCTGCGCCGCCCTGGAAGACCCGGCAACCGAGCGCCTGATCGAACGTTACGCGCTGGCAGCGCAAGACGAGGATTGGGCTCGCTACCTGTCGCGTTTGTTGCAATGGCGCGAGGCGACGTTGCTGTCGACCCAATGGTCGGACCGGGCGACAGAAACCCTGATGGACCGGCGCTAGACGGGCGTTACCGGTTCGCGCCTGGAACCCACAACACGTCATCCTTGCCGCTGTTGTTGGCGATGCGCCCCGCAACAAAGAACCAATCCGACAATCGATTGAGGTATTTCACCCCCGCCGGATTGATCGACTCGACGCCACCCAACTCCACCGAAAGCCGCTCCGCACGCCGTGCAACCGTCCGGCAGATATGCAAATGCGCCGCGAGTGCAGAGCCGCCGGGCAGGATGAACGACCGCAAAGGCTCCAAAGCGCCGTTCATCTCGTCAATCTCGGCTTCCAAGCGATCCACTTGCGCCTCTGCGACGCGCAGCGGCGGGTATTCGCGTTCGCCGTCCATCTCCATGTTCGGCGTGCACAGGTCTGCGCCAAGGTCGAAAAGGTCATTCTGGATCATCGCCAGACGCTCGGCCATTTGCCCGTCGGCATGCAGCTTGGCCACGCCGAGCGTCGCGTTCAGCTCATCCACCGTTCCATAGGCCGTGACGCGGGCGGAATGCTTGGCCACGCGGCTGCCATCCCCCAGCGCAGTTTCCCCGGCATCCCCGGTGCGTGTGTAAATCTTGTTCAGTACAACCATGGTTCAGCCCCCGATTGGCAACGGAAATAGACGAACGCGAGGATCAAAAGGATCGCCACAAACTGCGCGCCCAACCGCCACCGCATGAACTTGTTGCTTTCCTTGGCCGCATCCGCGCCGCCCTTGCGGAAAGAGTTGATGCCCAAAAGTAAAATGATCAACACAGCGGCGCACGCCACCAATGCTGCAATAAGGAGGGGGTCGTCTGTCATGGTCACTCCGCTCGACTCGTCCGGGCTTACCTAGCGGTTCAGGCGCAAAAGGCTAGAGCCGTGCCGCAATCGCGTCCAGCGCGCGTTGTGGCAGGAAGCGGCGCAGACCCTCGGCGATATGGGTGGCCCCGGTGATATGGTAGCGCGGGCGCGGGTTGGGCGACTCGATGGCGTGGATCAACCGGCGGATGACGGCATCGGGTTCCTTCTGGAACGGCGCCCGGCCCGAATCTTCATAAAGATGATGGAACAGTTCACGTTTGTAGCGATCGGGATCAGCGGAGTTTTCCCAATCGATCCAACGCTCGAAATGTGGGATGGAATTGATCCGGAACTTCGACGTGACCGGCCCGGTGTTGAGCGTCGAGATGTAGATGCCCGTCCCCCGCATCTCCAGCCGCAGAGTGTCCGTCAGCCCCTCCACCGCATGTTTGGAGGCATTATAGGCCCCCCGCCATTTCATCACATGGCGCCCAAAGCCAGATGAATGCTGCACGATCCGACCATGGCCCTGTGCGCGCATGGTGGGGATCACAGCGCGGGTCAGATGGTGCAGGCCAAAGACGTTGGTCTCAAACGTCTCGCGCAGGCCATCCGTGGGAAGGTCCTCAACCGCGCCAGGCAGGCCGAAACCAGCATTGTTGAACAAGGCATCCAGACGGCCGCCGGTGCGTTCCAGCACTTCGGCCAAACCGCCATCAATGCTGGTTGTGTCGGCGCAATTCAGAAGGACGCTTTCGAACCCCTCCTGTTCAAGGCGGGCCTTGTCTTCCGGCTTGCGGACACTTGCGAAAACGCGCCAGCCGCGCCCCTGCAGAGCATGCGCCGCCGCATAACCGATCCCGCTGGAGGATCCTGTAATCAATATGCTTTTTGTCAAAAGTTCGGCCCGCGCGTTTTGTGCCCCTATGGGTATGACACCGCACCCAAGGCGCGCAAGTCAGTTGACGGGTTCAAGGAAGCGCGCGGCCATGTAGCCTTCGAGGCCACTTTCCAACACGCGCAGATGCGCCCATCCGTCCGGCGCGTCGGCAAGGAATTCGACCTCGTCGCCACGCACCAGGCCCGCCAGGACGGCTGTGTTGGTCGACGGGCCGGCGCGAAAGTTCACGTTGCTGCCGGCGACGCGCCAGATGATGCGCGCGCTTTCAGCCTGTTCTTGCGCAACCTCAACCGCGTCCGGGTCCACAACCGAGACTGCCGCGACCGTGGCGCGTCCGTCCGTGGGCATAAGGTCAACAGGATCAATCACGGCAGTGATTTCCAGCAATTCGCCATCGGCGCGCTCGAGCGCATAGCCGTCATCGGTTTCCAGCAGATCATCGGTCAGCTCGTGGCGCAGGGTGCGCGAGGCATCGGGTGGCGCCACACGCGGCGGGCGCTGCGCCCCGGCCTGCGCATCACTGATCATCGCGACGAGCCAATTCTGCCCTGCGCTGCGCGTCACTTCGACTTGCTGCGTGCCGTGGTCCTCACCGGGGACAACGATCAAAACGATGTAAATGGCCACGATCAACGTGACGGTCATGCGGATCATACCGCGCCCTCATTCTAATTTGCCCCGGAGAATCTGTGGATAAGCCTTCTGCCGATTCGAAAATAGAGATTCTTCGGGGGAAAAACCCCGTCCGCGTGGCTTTGTTCCCTTGCCGATACAAGCAACCGCAGGATATGCACATGATCTAGATGAGCAGTGATAACGACACACAAGATGACCGGCAGGAACAGGAATCGCTAAGCCGCGCAATCGGCTCGCGCTACCTGCAATACGCCCTGTCGACGATCATGCACCGCGCCTTGCCGGACGCGCGCGATGGGTTGAAGCCAGTCCATCGTCGGATTCTATATGCGATGCGAGAATTGCGGTTGGCCTCGAATGGCGGTTTCCGCAAATCCGCAAAGATCAGCGGCGATGTGATGGGCAATTACCACCCGCACGGTGATGCCGCGATCTACGACGCGATGGCACGCCTGGCGCAGGATTTCGTCATCCGCTACCCGCTGGTCGATGGGCAGGGCAATTTCGGCAATATCGACGGCGATAACCCGGCTGCCTCCCGCTACACCGAGGCACGTATGACGCCGATGGCGGAGGCTTTGCTAGAAGGTCTCTCTGAGGATGCCGTCAATTTCCGCGACAACTATGACGGCACCCTGACAGAGCCTGAAGTTCTTCCCGCCCAGGTCCCGAACCTTCTGGCCAACGGCTCCTCCGGGATTGCCGTGGGCATGGCCACGAACATCCCGCCCCACAACCTTGATGAGCTGATCGCAGCCTGCCTGCACCTGATCAAAACGCCGGACGCGCGCGATGATACGTTGTTGAACTACGTGCAGGGCCCCGATTTCCCCACCGGCGGCGTGATTGTCGAGCCGCCTGAAAGCATCGCTGAGACTTATCGCACCGGCAAAGGCGGATTTCGCCTGAGGTCGAAGTGGGAGATCGAGGATCTGGGCCGCGGCCAATGGCAGATCGTGGTCACGGAAATCCCCTATCAGGTGCAGAAGTCCAAGCTGATCGAGAAGCTGGCCGAACTGATCCAGCAAAAAAAGGTGCCAATCCTCGCCGATGTCCGGGACGAATCCGCCGATGACATCCGCATCGTGCTGGAACCCCGCGCCAAGACAGTCGATCCCGAAGTGCTGATGGGTACGCTGTTCCGGCAGTCCGATCTGGAAAACCGCTTCAGCCTGAACATGAACGTTCTGATCGATGGGCGCACGCCTAAGGTTTGTAGCCTCAAAGAGGTTCTGCGCGCCTTCCTCGATCACCGTCGCGATGTTCTCATCCGCCGTTCCAAGCATCGGATGGCGCAGATCGACCACCGGCTCGAAGTGCTGGAAGGCTTCCTGATCGCCTTCCTCAACCTCGACCGCGTGATCGACATCATTCGCTACGACGACGCGCCAAAGGCCGCCTTGATGCGCGAAACCTGGGATCAGGATTTCGTCCGCGCCACGTCTGAGGCGGACTATCGCAGCCCGGCTCCGGGTGAGGGCGAACTCACTGAAGTGCAGGCCGAGGCCATCCTCAACATGCGTCTGCGCAGCCTGCGCCGTCTGGAAGAGATGGAGTTGCAGGCAGAGCGTGATCGCTTGATGGAAGAACGCGCCAACCTCGACGACCTGCTGGCCGAAGAAGATCTTCAGTGGAACAAGATCGCTGAAGAACTGCGCGAAGTGCGCGGCAAATTCGGTGCGAAAGTCGAAGGCGGCGCGCGCCGAACGATGTTTGCCGAAGCGGGCGAAGTCGAAGACGTGCCCCTTGAAGCGATGATCGAGAAAGAGCCGATCACGGTTGTCTGCTCCCAAATGGGCTGGATCCGGGCGATGAAGGGCCATGTGGACCTGTCGTCTGAGATGAAGTTCCGCGACGGCGACGGCCCGCGTTTCGCCTTCCATGCACAAACGACAGACAAGCTCCTGATCCTTGGCAGCCAGGGCCGCGTTTACACGCTTGCCGCGAATGGCCTGCCCGGTGGTCGTGGTCTGGGGGAACCTGTGCGCCTGATGGTCGACCTTCCCAACGAGGTGCAGATCGTTGATTTGTTCACGCACATCCCCGGCACCAAACGCCTCATGGCGTCCAGCGCAGGCGATGGGTTTGTCGTGGCGGAGGAGGAAATCCTCGCCCAGACCCGCTCTGGCAAGCAGGTCCTGAACGTGAAGGACGGCGTCACCGCCCTGGTGTGCCGTGCCATTGCCGAAGGGGATAGCCATGTCACCACCGTTGGCGAAAATCGCAAACTCCTGATCTTCCCGCTGGAAGAATTGCCGGAAATGGGTCGCGGCAAGGGCGTTCGTCTTCAGAAGTTCAAAGATGGCGGCCTCAGCGACGCGCGCACGTTCAATCTGTCCGAGGGCCTCACCTGGCTTGACCCTGCGGGCCGCACGCGGACAGAAGTTGAGCTGGCCGAATGGACCGCCAAGCGCGCGTCGGCCGGGCGCATGGCACCACGGGGCTTCCCACGGGACAACCGATTTACCTGACTTGCCCTAGCCCGGCAGTTTGTCGAGTATCCGGCGCAGCTTCGCTTGTCGGCGAATGCTTTGCATAGGCAGCGGTGCTGTATAGCGAAAGGCACCCATTCCCGCAGGAGCGAACGTGTCTTGCAGGATCTCTTCGAAGCAGTCCGGGTGTTGCTCAATGATTTTCTGCTGCACCCTGAACCGCTTTTTCCCTCGTGCCGATGTCACGCGTTCCCAAAACCGGTAGTCCATCAAGACGATGATCGTTTCGCCCGGCACCCAATGCGGTGCGAATGTCGATAGGGCATGGTAGAAAAGCGTCGGCGTTTTTGCGGCATCATCGACATAAAGGCCGATTGGGCCACCAGTCCAACGTGCCTGCAACAGATCGCCCTTGTGGAACACGATGTCTGCGTTGCTGGGCGCAAGAAGATTTTGAACAATGGGTAACGTGTCCGTGCCCACTTGCATCTCGACCGCGCCACGCAGGGCCTTATACACCTCTTCCGGGCGCGCTTGGAACTGATCGAATGTATGGATTGTCGGCGCGTCGGGCTGCGCACTCGCACCCAGTGCTAGCCATGCCGTCCCTCCCCCAGCCAGGTGCCAACTTCCACGATGGCCTGCTCGTTGTTCACCTTGGCTGCCAGGTCGCGCAAGGCCGGTCCGACGTCATGCGTGCCCATGGAAGGGATCGTCGTTGGGTCGAATGGTACGTCCTGCAAGGCAATGGCCCTTCCCTAACAATTTGGCCCTTGGGTAACACTTCCACGCGACCGGTCAATCGACGCCTTTACCCCCTTCGTCACGCGACCTATCTTGCGCGCTGACCCAGACCTTTCCTTCGGGAGTTTTTTGATGCTTCGCATTTTCCGATTTGCAGTGATTGTCCCTGTTCTTGCCCTGATGGGCTGTGCCGCAGGTGACCCGCTAGATGAAGAGTTGCCGCCGATGGGCGATTTCCGGCTGGCCCATAACATCGTGGTTGCCGACAACATGCAGCAGGTCCCGCCGTCGCGAAATGCGACGCCTGAGGAATGGGAAGAAATCCTCGTGGCCGAAATCGACCGGCGTTTTGGTGGGTACGAAGGGGATCGCCTCTACCACATCGGCATCGCGGTCGATGGCTATTCGCTGGCGCCTCCGGGTATTCCGATTGTGTTGAGCCCGCGTTCGGTCCTCGTGTTGTCCGTGAACATCTGGGACGACGCGCTGGGTCGCAAACTCCATGAGGAGCCTGAGCAGATCATCGTCTTCGAAGGCGCCTCGCCCGAGACGCTGCTTGTGGGGTCCGGCATCGCGCGCAACCGCAATGAACAGATGCAGGTTCTGGCCCGCAATGCCGCGCGCCGCGTCCAGCTGTTCATGCTGGAGAATCCGGAATGGTTCAACATCTCCGACGCTGAGGCGGCTGAGGCCCTTGGCAATGTTGAAGCGCTGGCCGAGGCCGCCGAAGAAGCCGCCGCCATCGAAGAGGCCGCAGAAGAGGCAGCGGATGAAGCTGCTTCAGGCAACTGATCGGCCGCCTGACCACCAACATGACTTGATTTTTCCGCGCCGCCCGAATAGGTGGCGCGCGATGATGTAACAGGTCTGCGCAGTCTGAGATGCCAGACCCTCCAAGGACGGGGTGCCAAACGCATGGCAAAGGAAAAGTTTGAACGTACGAAGCCGCATGTGAACATCGGCACGATTGGTCACGTTGACCACGGCAAGACGACGCTGACGGCTGCGATTACGAAGCAGTTTGGCGACTTCAAGGCGTATGACGAGATTGACGGCGCGCCGGAAGAGAAAGCGCGCGGGATCACGATTTCGACCGCGCACGTGGAGTACGAGACCGACGCGCGCCACTACGCCCATGTCGACTGCCCCGGCCACGCCGACTACGTGAAGAACATGATCACCGGTGCCGCCCAGATGGACGGCGCGATCCTGGTTGTGAACGCCGCCGACGGCCCGATGCCGCAAACGCGCGAGCACATCCTTCTGGGCCGCCAGGTTGGCATCCCGAAGATGGTCGTGTTCATGAACAAGGTGGACCAGGTCGACGACGAGGAACTGCTGGAACTCGTCGAGATGGAGATCCGCGAACTGCTGTCGTCCTACGACTATCCGGGCGACGACATTCCGATCGTTGCGGGCTCCGCGCTCGCCGCGCTGGAAGGCCGTGACGCGAATATCGGCGAAGAGAAAATCGCCGAGCTGATGGCGGCTGTCGACGAGTATATCGATACGCCCGAGCGTGCTGTGGACCAGCCGTTCCTGATGCCGATCGAAGACGTGTTCTCGATCTCTGGCCGCGGCACGGTTGTGACCGGTCGCGTGGAGCGTGGCGTGATCAATGTGGGCGACGAGATCGAGATCGTGGGCATCCGCGACACGTCGAAGACGACCTGCACGGGCGTTGAGATGTTCCGCAAGCTGCTGGACCGCGGTGAAGCCGGCGACAATATCGGCGCGCTGCTGCGTGGTGTGGACCGTGACGGTGTTGAGCGGGGCCAGGTGCTCTGCAAGCCCGGCTCGGTGACGCCGCACACGAAGTTCGAGGCCGAGGCCTACATCCTCACCAAAGAGGAAGGTGGCCGCCACACGCCGTTCTTCGCCAACTACCGCCCGCAGTTCTACTTCCGCACGACGGACGTGACGGGCACGGTTGAGCTTCCCAGCGGCACGGAGATGGTGATGCCGGGCGACAACCTGAAGTTCAACGTGGAACTGATCGCGCCGATCGCGATGGAAAACGGCCTCCGCTTCGCCATCCGCGAAGGTGGACGTACGGTTGGTGCAGGTGTTGTGTCGAAGATCATTGAATAAGGTCGAGTTTCCATAGGAAACTTTGGCCAGAAGGTGCCGGGTGGCAGTGCCTTTTGCTCTGGCAAAAGGTCACGAGAACCCGGTGCCGCCGACGGTTGAAATTGTCAGAAGGCCCCGCCCAACCGGCGGGGCCTTTTTCTTGAGAGGCCTCGCCTGCTCAAGGTTGAGCAGAGGGGTTAAGCCCCTGTTCCCAAACGAAAAGACGAATCCCGTTAACCTCTCCCTAACCATGATCCGAGACAAGGCGGGCCCAATCGAAGGGCCGCCGCGTGTCAAACCCTTGCGTAAATGTGCGCCCTAACGCTTGCCACTGACATCCCCTTGCAACGATACCCTTTTGCGGCGCACTTCCGGTGCGCATGTATAAAAAGGGAAGCCCGGAATGATGAGATTACTGCCATGGTGGGTCTTTGGGCTCTGCGCGCTTTTGTTCGGCAGCATCGCCGCAACCTTCACCCAAGACTACCTGTCAGACAATGCCGCCCTGGAAGGCGCCCTGGCCAACCCGCCCGACACCATCCTGTTGCGCGATCTGCCCGAGGCGCCCGATCATCCGCCCTTCTCCGAATTCGCGGTGCGCGATTTCGCCGGCTACTGGGTTGGCATCGTCGAGACCGGGCGCAACGGGCGGTCCTTTCTGGTGCTGGAATCGTTCTCCACTCCACCTGTTTACGTGGCCTTCACGTCCACGACGTTCGACGAAAACATGTTCGAGGAAGAGGCACGCCTTCTGGAACAGGATTGGGAGAACCGGATTGTCCGCGGCGTGCTGACCGGCACAAATTCCTATCGCGCCGATCTTGAGGCCTTCCTGCGCGAAGACGACCCAAACTTTCCGCAAGGCCCCGTCCTGATGGCGGAGTTTCTGGAGGGCGACCGAGAGGCGGCCCTGGCCAGCATGGTATCGGGCGACCGTATGGTGATGTTCATCACCTGGGCCATCACGGCGGCGCTTGGCCTTGCGACGTTTGTGAATTTTCGTGGCTGGCACAGGCGCAGGGCTGCCAAGCGGCAGGCGGTTGCGGCTGCGAAACAGGATCAGGGACCAATTGATAGCGGTGGCCGCTGAGCACAAAAAGGGCCGCCCAAGCCGGGCAGCCCCTTCATCAGTCTTGCAAGCGAGTTAGCGGATCAGGCCTTCGCCGCGGAAGACGGCCTCGATGCGCGATTCCAGCTGGGTGCTGGAATAGGTGGAGCGGCGGATGATCAGCAGGTGGATTTCGCTGACGCCTGCGCAGGTCAGCGCGCCGTAGGGCAGGTTGCGTGTGGTTGCGGGGGCCTGGTTGAAGATCGTTTGGCGCAGCTGGTTGCAGGAATGGCTGTCGGCCGATGCGATGGAGGGGATCATGGGCAGGGCCATGGCGAGGGACAGGGTCAAGATGAGGGAACGCATGAGGTTGGTCTCCGGAAGGGGGTTATTGCCGCTAGGCTATCATATGCCGAGCGTAATGCATGGTCGGGAAATCCGTAGCTCACATCTGGACACAGGTTTGAAATCGGCCTAAGGCGTGGCCCGGCCGTAGGGGTATAGCTCAGTTGGTAGAGCAACGGATTCCAAATCCGTAGGTCGCGGGTTCGAATCCTGCTGCCCCTGCCAAGCCCACCTTGCGCATCATGGTGGGCATCATACGTTTTGGCCCATGCGCGTTCTTCTTATCATCGTCGTGATTGCCGCCTTGCTCTATGCCGTTGTTGTCGTCGGCATGTATCTGGGTCAGCGGCAGCTGATGTACTTTCCGTCCAATGACGATCCCTTGCCGGGCGATGTCGGCCTTTCCGGCGTTTCGGTGGAGCGTCTTGAAACCCCGGATGGTGAGACGCTGGTGCTTTGGTATGCCGAGGCCGCGCCCGGCCAGCCGACGATCCTGTTCTTCCACGGCAATGGCGGCGAGATGGCCCATCGCAACGGGCGCTTTGCGGCCTATCAGGCGGCGGGACTTGGCGTCGCCTTCTTGTCCTATCGCGGCTATGGCGGAAGCTCCGGCACGCCGACGGAGGCGGGTCTGCACATGGATGCGGACGCGGCATATGGCTGGCTGCGGGATCAGGGGATCGCGGCGGAGGATATCGTTGTCGTCGGGGCTTCGCTTGGGACCGGGGTTGCGGTGCAATTGGCCGCGCGGGCAGAGGTCGCGGCGCTGGTTCTGGGTGCGCCCTATTCGGCGACAGATGATGTGGCCGCAGGTGTTTATCCATGGTTGCCGGTGCGCCTGTTGATGCGGGACCGCTTTCGAAGCGTGGATCATATCGGTTCGGTCCGCGCTCCCATCTTGATCCAGCATGGCACGGCCGACACGGTCGTGCCGTTTGCGTCGGGCCAGGCGTTGCACGCCGCAGCGCCACAGGGCACACGGTTTGTGGCCATCGAGGGCGCGGGGCATGAGGTGCTGTTCGACCCGAGCCTCTGGCAAGGTGAGATTGCGTTTATCCGCAACCTGCGCGACGGCGCATAGTGTTCAGCGTAGCCGCAGCAGTACGGCGACAAGGCCCGGTATCTCGCGCAGCCAGCCTTTGATCTGCGGCCAGAGCCGTGCGTCTTTGGACGGTGGGGCGCTGACCTGAACCCGCAGACCAATCCGCCGCGCGATCACGCGGGCGCGGGTCAGGTGATAGGCATCCGAGACGATCACAACGTCCCGCGTCCCAAGCTGGTCGAGGATCGGCAGCGCGAAGCTGAGGTTTTCGGATGTGTTGGTGGACGCATCTTCAAAGTGCACATCGTTCTCAGGCACACCCGCAGCATGCAACATATCGGCCATCGCCCTGGCCTCGGTCGGCGGATGCCGTCCAAGACCGCCGCAGCAGATAATCGCCTGCCCATGCCCTGCGTGATACAACGCGGCCCCGTGCAATGTCCGCCTGCACAAGGTGGGCGACGGACCATCGGGCCAAACCGCCGCGCCCAGGATCACGATCGCTGTCTTGCAAGCGGGTGCCCCCATGCGTATATGCCCTTCAACCCAACCAGATGGCGCCACCATGACAAATCCGTTCCAGTTCCTCCAGCAGACCCGCTCTGAAGTTGCCAAAGTCGTTTGGCCGACGCGGCGCGAAGTGCTGGTGACGACCGGGATGGTGTTCGTGATGGCCGTCCTTGCCGCGATTTTCTTCTTCGGCGTGGATTGGGTGATCCGCTTCGTGCTGGAAACCATCCTGACGTCGTTCGGCTAACGCCTTGCCTTTCGGGGCGCGCGACGCTACGCAGCCTCAACATCCCTGACATGATGATGGTAGAACTGGCCCGAAGGGTCTCTACCCGATGTTCGGGAACCATCTGAGAGGCGCGCGCGCGTTACACATAAGGGATAAGGCCATGGCAAAGCGTTGGTACTCGGTTTCAGTGCTGTCCAATTTCGAGAAGCGCATCGCGGAGCAGATCTGCACCGCTGTCGAGGAAAAGGGCCTGCAGGACGTCATCGAAGAGGTTCTGGTCCCCGAAGAGGATGTCATCGAAATCCGCCGGGGCAAGAAAGTCACCGTCCCGCGCCGCTTCATGCCCGGCTACGTTCTAGTGCGTATGGAGATGACGGATGAAGGCTATCACGTCATCAACTCCATCCAGCGCGTGACCGGCTTCCTTGGCCCCCAGGGCCGCCCGATGCCAATGCGCGACGAAGAGGTGAACTCGATCCTCAACCGCGTGGAAGAGGGTGAGGCCGCGCCGCGGTCCACCATCACCTTCGAGGTGGGCGAGAAGGTCAAGGTCAACGACGGCCCGTTCGAGGATTTCGACGGTATGGTCGAGGAAGTCGACGACGACAACCAGCGCCTGAAGGTGACGGTATCGATCTTTGGCCGCGCCACGCCGGTGGAGTTGGAATACACGCAGGTCTCCAAGCAGCTTTGATATGTCCACCACGGACTCGATTGGCCGCTCCGCTGGGGCGGCCTTTTGCGTTTAACCCGCCAGTTCCGGATGCAGATAGGCCTCTGGGTAGCTCATCGGTTTCATCGGCCCAAGTGGCACCACTCCATTCCACGACCGCCCGAAATAGCCCTGACGGCAGTGGATCAAAGATCCGGCCTCGGCCACGCCGGGCAGCGCATAAACGCGACAGAGCCAGCGCCACAGGTGCGGGTAATCGAGGATACGCGCGCCGTTGAGTTTCATGCGCACGTAGTACACCGGGTCGTGGCGGTAGAGCGTAGGGAAAAGCCTCAGATCGGCTTCAGTGAACGCGTCGCCCAGAAGGTACGGGCGGCCATCGGCGAGGCGCTTTTCCAACGTCTCAAGTGAGTCGAAATAGGCGGCAAAAGCATTGGCGTAGACCTGCTGGTCCGAGGAAAAGCCCGCCTTGTAAGCGCCGTTGTTGATTGTCGTGTAGATCAGGTCATTGAGCTCGGCCAACGATGGGTCTTCCAGGACCAGATGGGGCCGATCCGCTCGGGTCGAGCCAAGCGCCTCGGCATGGGCGTCGAGCATGCGGATGATCTCAGCGCTCTCGTTGTTGACGATGCGGCCCGCCACTTTGTCGTAAAGGATCGGCACGGATTGCTCATCTGAGCCTTCGCGCTGGTAGATTTGCTTGGCCAGGCGCAGGGCCTCCCCTGTTCCGGTCTCGGGCGTGCATTCGGGTAGCGTTCCGCCGGTCAGGCTGGCGACCTTGTCGGGCGCAAATTGCCAGAGGTTGGGGCCGACGGGGTCGTCGTCACCGGTTCGGTTGGGAAAAGCCACGTCCAGGGTAATCGCGTCCTCCAGCCCCAGTACCGCGCGGGCCAGCGTGACGCGGTGGCACCAAGGGCAGTTCAACGCGACGAAGAGGTGGTAGCGGCCCGGTTCCGGCGGAAATTCGGGATCGCCAATGGCGTGGCGAAATCCGCTGACGCCCCGCACAAATTCACCTTTGGCGCGGCGGGCGCTTGCGTGTGTTTGGCTTTCCTCGGTGGACGTGTCCGTAGACATGCGATGCCTTTCTGATGGTGCAGTGGTCATGACCCTACGACAAGCACGCCGCGTCCGCGCGCCCCTTCTTTGCGCGCTGATGAAGGGGGAGTGTGGACCCACGCGCGCTGATCGGCATTTGCGTGCGCGGGATGGAACGCTTACCGAAAAGGCCATGGACGTGAGTTTTCCTGAAACGCTTGGCGCGTTAGAGGCCGAATGGGCCAAAGAGACACCAGAGATTGAGGCGCTGGTGCAGGGCTTGCGCGCGCTGCGCAGGGACTGGCCGGACGATCCGACGCCAGACGATGTGCGGCGCAGCTTTGCGGTCAGCACCGCCGTGCTGGCCCTTGGCCCGATTGGTACACCTGCGGGGCGGTTGAGCCATGCCGTGATGGAGTTGGTCCGCCGGATGGTGGTCGACCCATCCGGTTGGCACCGGGTGCATGTACAGCGCAGCTTCGATCACCATACGGCCTTTGGCAGTAAGATGCCGGGTGATCGCTTTGATGAGCCTGTCCCAGTGGCGGCCCTGCCAGTAACCGCATCCGAGGCACGAAAGCTGATCCAGCCTTTGCTCACTTCCTATGAAGACAGCATGGACGCGCAGCCGATGCGCCATTTCAACCTGGCGTGGGAGGTGCTGATGCATCCGGTGGCCCCCTTCGACCGGGTGTTCGCCGCGTGGCTGAAAGAGGTTGAGGCGCGGGGTCTGGGCCTTGGCGACAGCTATTCGGCGCTGCGGCGGTCGATGGCGTTCTGGGGATTGGCTGATCGCGGGCGTCAACGGGTCAGCCGCAAAGGCGTGGATGAGATTTTTCTGCCGGTGCTGGATGACCCGAACCCCATGCTGGCCGCCGCCGCTGCGCGGTTCCTGGGCCGGGTCCATGCCGAGCCGGAGGAGTTCTATAACCATGGCACGCCTTGGCCTTTGCCGGATTTGCTGACCTATCTTGCCAACCGCCCGCTCGCGACGCGCCGGGCCGTGGCGGGCGGGTTCCTGAACGGGTTTGCCGATTGCGATGAACCGTTTCAACTCTTGCGCGAGGATGCGCGACTGGCGGGGTTCGATCTGGACGGTTGGGTGATTGCCGTGCTTGCCGACACCCCGGAGGAGGTGCTGATCCCCTCGGCGCAGGCATTCTGGTTTTACATCCACGAAGGCTTCGCGGTGAATGCTGACTTCGTCGCCCGATTGATGGATGAAGGGCATGATTGGATCGCGATGATGTGTGCGACCGAGCTGCGCAGTGTTGTCGACGGGATGGAGCCGGTCTTGTGGCGGTTGGCAGCATCGTCGGATCGCGAAGCCGCCGCCGGCGCCGCGCGGCATTTGTCGACCGTTTATGCGGCGCGGTAATGTGATCATCTGGACGCATTTTCGCGAAAAACTGCGTTCAGATGAGCGCAAATGCGTTCAACTGAGCAGAGTTGCATCCCTGCATTTTCCGTTTGCAAGGCACAGCGACCCGTCCTATACGCCGGGCTTCGTTTGGGCGTCGTGTATGCGGCACCCCGAACCGTGGGAGGCGAGGCACGCGCGCGTGCCGGACCAGACCACGGCCACAAAGGCCCTGAAACGCGATGACGGGCTGTTGGTAGAAAAGGAGAGGCCTCATGGCCAAGAAACTTGCTGGCACGATGAAACTGCAGATCCCTGCAGGTCAAGCCAACCCAAGCCCCCTGTGGGCCCTGCGCTGGGTCAGCGCGGCATCAACATCATGGAATTCTGCAAGGCGTTCAACGCCAAGACGCAGGAGATGGAACAGGGCGCGCCTTGCCCCACGGTGATCACGTATTACCAGGACAAGTCCTTCGCCATGGACATCAAGACGCCACCCGCGTCGTATTACCTGAAGAAGGCCGCTGGCCTGAAGAACGTGGGCAAGCGTAACCGTCCGCGTGGGGCCGAGAACCCCGGCCGTGAAACCGTTGCGACGATCACCGCCAAGCAGCTGCGCGAGATTGCAGAAGCCAAGATGGTGGACCTGTCCGCAAACGACGTGGAAGCCGCAATGCAGATCATCCTTGGTTCCGCCAAGTCGATGGGTATCGAGGTAAAGGGGTAAGACCATGGGAAAGATGGGAAAACGCCTGACCGCCGCCCGCGCAGCGTTCGAAGGCAAGGAAGATCTGAGCGTTGAAGAAGCAGTTGCACTGGTGAAGACCAACGCGAAGGCGAAGTTCGACGAGAGCATTGAAATCGCGATGACGCTTGGCGTCGATCCGCGCCACGCAGACCAGATGGTCCGCGGCACGGTCGACCTGCCCAACGGCACCGGCAAATCGGTCCGCGTGGCCGTGTTCGCCCGTGGCCCGAAGGCTGAGGAAGCAACGGCCGCTGGTGCGGATATCGTGGGTGCAGAAGACCTGATGGAAACCGTCCAGGGCGGCACCATCGAGTTTGATCGCTGCATCGCCACCCCGGACATGATGCCGATCGTCGGCCGTCTGGGTAAGGTGCTTGGCCCCCGCAACCTGATGCCGAACCCGAAGATCGGCACGGTGACGATGGACGTCAAAGAAGCCGTTGAAGCCGCCAAGGGTGGCCAGGTGCAGTACAAGGCCGAGAAAGCCGGAGTTGTACATGCAGGTATCGGCAAGGCGTCTTTTGATGAGGCCAAACTGGTCGAAAACGTCCGTGCGTTCGTCGAGTCGGTGAACAAGGCCAAGCCGTCGGGCGCCAAAGGCACCTACATGAAAAAGATCGCCATCTCGTCCACCATGGGTCCGGGCGTGTCGATCAACGTGGAAAACGCGACAGGCAACTGAGCTTCAATCGCTTTGAAACCTGACTAAGGGGTGGGCAAAAATGCCCACCCCTTTTTCGTTGTTAATCATGAACGTAATCTGACCCTTGTTTGCGGGATTTTAGACGATACTGTTTCAAGCAGCTGCCAAAAACTGAAGAGAACCTTAGGTTATTGGCAGGTGAACCATGTCCATTCGTTCGACGGTCTTCGGGCCAACTCGTTGTTTTCTGTATGCGGCTGCGGTGACTGCCACAGCATTGCCAGCGGCGGGTCAAAGCGGAAACACCTCGGATATCGGGCAGGTTCTAAGCACTCCAGAACGGAGTGAGGCTGCATTGGCCTTTCCATCCATTTTCGGGGCAGCCTCTGCGGTCGCCCCGGCAGGCGGCACGGGCTACGTCGCGTTGACCTACGCCAACCCGCGCAACGGAATATCCGGGACGGGTGGGGATGGCGATGTCGCGGCGGGCTACACGTTTGGCAACCCGGTCGATGGCATCAGTGTCTCAGTCGGAGTGGTCGTCACGGGGCTGGAGCCTTTCGGCGACAGTGGCAGCCTGAACCTTGGCGTGTCGCGGCTGATCGGGTCGTCCGATCGATCAGCCACCTTTGTCGGCGCCTCGGCCCTTGGCCTCGGGGGATGGGGCGATGCGGAAGCGGATGGAGAATCCTACGCTGGCTATGTCTCGCATCTGCGCTCGATCGGGCTCGGATCGGCAGAAGTGCCGCTTCAGCTGACGCTCGGATACGGCAACCGAACGACGCTGGCCGATGATCGAAGTGGTCGCGTCGAAGAGGGTGTCTTCTTCGGGGTCGGTGCGGGGATCGCAGAAAACCTGTCGCTGAGCGTTTCGGGCACGGCGACACAATTGAATGCCGGGGCCACGTTGGCCATCCCGCAGCTTGAGGGTTTGAGCCTGTCAGCGGGGATGTTCGACATCCTCGACAATACCGACCGGCAGCAAGCAACAGTGACGGTCGCGTTTGGATTTTGACACGTAAAGGAGTACGAGTATGTCTCGCACACTCAAGACAATCGCCCTGACCACGACCCTTTCCATCGCCGCCGCTGCAGCCGTACAGGCCGGTGGGTCGAGCACCCCCAACCCGACGGCTGCCACAACCACGGCCCCGACGACCACAGCGCCCACCACGGGCACGACCTATGTGCCCCGTTTTTTGACCATCTATTCCCGCTGAACCTGGGGCAGATTGGGCGGGAAGGGGGTTGGCATTTTGGACCAACCCGTTTAGCAACCGCCTTGCGTAAGAGCGTGCGATTCGTCGGGCGCTCTTTTGCGTTTCGTCCGAGACGGTGGGTGGGGGCTTCAAAACTCCAATAAATCCTGCCTGAGACGGGATCAGACATGTGTTTGAGAGCTCAGATCCGTTTGAGCGCTTGGCGGTGTTTCGGTTCCGTTGCGATACGGACCAAAAACCGCCGGAGCGATCCGGTAGAAACTGAGCCGGCGGGGCAACCCGCCAATTTGGAGAAAACCTGTGGATAGAGCCCAGAAAGAGAAAGTGGTCGAGGAACTCGGCCAGATCTTTGAAAGCTCTGGCGTCGTGGTGGTTGCACACTACCAGGGCCTCACGGTTGCAGAGATGCAAGATCTGCGCGGTCGCGTTCGCGACGCGGGTGGATCTGTGCGTGTCGCCAAGAACAAGCTCGCCAAGATTGCCCTTGATGGAACGCCTGCCGCTGGCATCGCTGACCTGATGGATGGCATGACCGTTCTTGCCTATTCGGAAGACCCGGTCGCAGCCGCTAAGGCCGCGGACGAGTTTGCCAAAGAGAATGACAAATATGTCATCCTCGGCGGTGCGATGGGCGGAAACGTTTTGGACACTGATGGTGTGAAGGCTGTCGCAAAGTTGCCGTCCCGCGAAGAGCTTATCAGCTCGATCGTTGGCTGCCTCGGAGCGCCCGCATCCAACATCGCCGGTGCCATTGGCGCGCCTGCTTCGAACATCGCCTCCGTCCTTTCGACCATCGAAGAGAAGGCGGCGTAAAGCACCCGTTGAGAACCCGCCCCTTGCGGCGTTGGAACCCATACCTACATACGGAACCTGAAAAATGGCTGATCTTAAGAAACTCGCAGAAGAGATCGTTGGTCTGACCCTCCTGGAAGCCCAGGAACTCAAGACCATCCTAAAAGACGAATACGGCATCGAGCCCGCCGCTGGCGGCGCAGTGATGATGGCTGGTCCTGCTGGCGACGCCGGTGGCGCCGCTGAAGAGCAGACCGAATTTGACGTCGTTCTGAAGAACGCCGGCGCACAGAAGATCAACGTGATCAAAGAAGTGCGTGGCATCACCGGTCTTGGCCTGAAAGAAGCCAAGGATCTGGTCGAAGCCGGTGGCAAGATCAAAGAAGGCGTCGACAAGGCCGAAGCAGAAGAGATCAAAGGCAAGCTGGAAGCAGCTGGCGCCGAGGTCGAGCTGGCCTGATTGGTCCAAAGCGTCCAATCGGACGTATGAGTTATGGCTGGATCCGGAAAATTCCGGGTCCAGCTATCGTCGTCTTAGAAAGCGCCTTTTGCGAAAGGCTTTTTCTTAGGCGGTAACAAAAGGGTCGGGCTTTGTCGGTGGGACGGCAAACAGATTGATCCGTTACGTCTATTTTCTTGCGAGCAGCCCGCCGAGCCCCGGCGGCGTGGGTGCCGCGCGAGACAGAAAGGTGCGCGACAACCATGGCTCAGACCTACGCAGGCCAGAAACGTATCCGCAAATTTTACGGCAAGATCGAGGAAGTCCTCGCAATGCCGAACCTGATTGAGGTTCAGAAGTCGTCTTACGACTTGTTCCTGAAATCAGGCGATCAGCCCGACCCGAGCGACGGCGAAGGCATCAAAGGTGTGTTCCAGTCGGTATTTCCCGATCAAGGACTTCAACGAGACCGCGATCCTCGAATTCGTCAAGTACGAGCTGGAGCAGCCCAAGTTCGACGTTGAGGAATGCCAGCAGCGCGACCTGACCTATGCGGCACCGCTCAAGGTGACGCTGCGCCTGATCGTGTTCGATATCGACGAAGATACTGGTGCGAAGTCCGTCAAGGACATCAAGGAACAGGACGTGTTCATGGGCGACATGCCCCTGATGACGCCGAACGGGACGTTCATCGTGAACGGCACCGAACGTGTGATCGTGTCCCAGATGCACCGTTCGCCCGGTGTGTTCTTTGACCACGACAAGGGCAAGACGCACTCCTCGGGCAAACTGCTGTTCGCGTGCCGCATCATCCCATATCGCGGCTCTTGGCTGGACTTCGAGTTCGACGCCAAGGATATCGTGTTCGCGCGTATCGACCGCCGTCGTAAGCTGCCTGTGACCACCCTGCTTTATGCGCTGGGTCTGGACCAGGAAGGCATCATGGATGCCTATTACGACACCGTCACGTTCAAGATGGTGAAGAACAAGGGCTGGGCCACGAAGTTCTTCCCTGAGCGTGTGCGTGGCACCCGCCCGGTGGCCGATCTGGTGGACGCCAAGACCGGCGAAGTCATTGCCGAGGCTGGCAAGAAGGTCACCCCGCGCGCGGTCAAGAAGTGGATCGACGAGGGTGAGATCGAGAACCTGCTGGTGCCGTTCGACGGCATCGTGGGCCGCTTTGCCGCCAAGGACATCATCAACGAGGAAAACGGCGCGATTTATGTCGAAGCCGGTGATGAGCTGACGTGGGAAGTCGACAAGGAAGGTGAAGTCACTGGTGGTACGCTGAAAGAGCTGCTGGATGCCGGCATCACCGAGATTCCGGTGCTCGACATCGATAACGTCACTGTCGGCCCGTACATGCGCAACACCATGGCGACGGACAAGAACCTGAACCGTGAAACCGCGCTGATGGACATCTACCGCGTCATGCGTCCGGGTGAGCCGCCCACCGTTGAAGCCGCGTCGAACCTGTTCGACCAGCTGTTCTTCGACTCTGAGCGTTATGATCTGTCGGCCGTTGGTCGCGTGAAGATGAACATGCGTCTCGATCTGGACGCGGAAGACACCATGCGGACGCTCCGCAAGGAAGACATTATCGCCTGCATCAAGGCGCTGGTGGAACTGCGCGACGGACGTGGCGACATTGACGACATCGACCACCTCGGAAATCGCCGTGTGCGCTCGGTCGGTGAGTTGATGGAGAACCAGTACCGTGTTGGCCTGCTGCGCATGGAGCGCGCCATCAAGGAGCGTATGTCGTCGGTCGAGATCGACACCGTGATGCCGCAGGACCTGATCAACGCCAAGCCTGCTGCG
The DNA here is from genome assembly GCF_055693405.1 of Gymnodinialimonas sp. JB5-7. Taxonomy (NCBI): domain Bacteria; kingdom Pseudomonadati; phylum Pseudomonadota; class Alphaproteobacteria; order Rhodobacterales; family Paracoccaceae; genus Gymnodinialimonas; species Gymnodinialimonas sp. JB5-7. Next base: position 658,532 of record NZ_JBVFUX010000012.1, on the reverse strand, counting down.
GCGGCCGTGCGTGAATTCTTCGGCTCCTCGCAGCTGTCGCAGTTCATGGACCAGACGAACCCGCTTTCGGAAGTCACCCACAAACGTCGCCTGTCGGCGCTTGGGCCGGGTGGTCTGACGCGGGAACGGGCTGGTTTTGAGGTGCGCGACGTGCATCCGACACACTATGGCCGGATGTGCCCGATTGAAACGCCGGAAGGGCCGAACATTGGTCTGATTAACTCGCTGGCCACCTATGCCCGCGTGAACAAGTACGGCTTCATCGAAACGCCCTATCGCCGTGTGAATGACGCAGTGGTCTCCGACGACGTGGTCTACATGTCCGCGACCGAGGAGATGCGTCACACCGTGGCGCAGGCGAACGCGAACCTCGATGAGAATGGCAAGTTCGTGAACGATATGGTCAACACGCGGATGTCCGGCGAGTACACGCTGAACGCCCGTGAAAGCGTTGACCTGATCGACGTGTCGCCCAAGCAGTTGGTCTCCGTGGCCGCATCGCTGATCCCGTTCCTTGAGAACGACGACGCGAACCGCGCGCTGATGGGCTCCAACATGCAACGTCAGGCTGTGCCGCTTTTGCAGGCCGATGCTCCGTTCGTGGGCACGGGCATCGAGAGCATTGTGGCGCAGGATTCCGGTGCTGCGATCATGGCCAAGCGTGGCGGTGTCATCGACCAGGTCGATGCGCAGCGTATCGTTGTGCGTGCAACTGAGGATCTTGAGCTGGGTGACGCGGGCGTGGACATCTACCGTCTGCGCAAATTCCAGCGTTCCAACCAGAACACCTGCATCAACCAGCGTCCGCTGGTGAAGGTGGGCGACAAGGTTGGCAAAGGTGAGGTCATCGCAGACGGCCCGTCCACGGATATCGGTGAACTGGCGCTTGGCAAGAACGTCATCGTCGCCTTCATGCCGTGGAATGGTTACAACTACGAGGACTCGATCCTGATCTCCGAGCGTATCGTGAAGGATGACGTCTTCACCTCAATCCACATCGAGGAATTTGAAGTCGCCGCCCGTGACACGAAGCTTGGGCCGGAAGAGATCACCCGCGACATCCCGAATGTCGGTGAGGAAGCCCTGCGCAACCTCGACGAAGCGGGCATTGTCTATATCGGTGCAGAAGTTGGCCCGGCGGACATTCTTGTGGGTAAGATCACACCGAAGGGCGAAAGCCCGATGACGCCGGAAGAAAAGCTTCTGCGTGCAATCTTCGGTGAGAAGGCCTCGGACGTGCGTGACACGTCGCTTCGCCTGCCGCCCGGCGATTTCGGGACGGTTGTGGAAGTACGCGTCTTCAACCGCCACGGCGTTGAGAAAGACGAACGTGCCCTGCAGATCGAGCGGGAAGAGGTCGAGCGCCTTGCCCGTGACCGTGACGACGAGCTGGTGATCCTGGAACGGAACATCTACGCCCGTCTGCGCGGCATGATCGAAGGCAAGGTTGCGGTCAAAGGCCCCAAAGGCGTGAAGCCGAACAGCCCGATCACCGCGGAGTTGCTTGATGAGCAACTGTCGCGCGGCCAGTGGTGGCAGCTTGCCCTCGAAGACGAGCAAGACGCGGCCCAGGTCGAAGCCCTCAACGAGCAGTTTGACGCGCAAAAACGCGCGCTCGATCATCGCTTTGAGGACAAGGTCGAGAAGGTCCGTCGCGGCGACGATCTGCCCCCGGGTGTGATGAAGATGGTCAAGGTCTTCATTGCCGTGAAGCGCAAGCTTCAGCCGGGCGACAAGATGGCTGGCCGTCACGGCAACAAGGGTGTGATCTCGAAGGTGGTCCCGATGGAGGACATGCCGTTCCTTGCGGACGGTACGCCGGTTGATTTCGTGCTGAACCCGCTGGGTGTGCCGTCGCGCATGAACGTGGGTCAGATCCTTGAGACCCATATGGGTTGGGCGGCACGTGGCCTTGGCCTGAAGATCGACGACGCATTGGACGAATATCGCCGCTCTGGCGACATGACCCCGGTGCGCGATGCCTTGAAGATCGCCTATGGTGACGAGGTCTACTCGGAAGCTTTCGCCGATCGTGACGAGGACAGCCTTCTGGAAGCGGCGGGCAACGTGACCCGCGGTGTTCCGATCGCAACGCCGGTCTTCGACGGTGCGAAAGAGGCGGATGTGAATGACGCGCTGATGCGGGCCGGGTTCTCAGAATCCGGTCAGTCGGACCTGTTCGACGGCCGCACCGGTGAGAAATTCGCGCGTCCGGTGACAGTGGGTGTGAAATACCTGCTGAAACTGCACCACCTCGTCGACGACAAGATCCACGCCCGTTCGACGGGGCCGTACTCGCTCGTCACACAGCAGCCGCTGGGTGGTAAGGCGCAGTTCGGCGGTCAGCGCTTCGGTGAGATGGAGGTCTGGGCCCTGGAAGCCTACGGCGCCGCCTACACCTTGCAGGAAATGCTGACGGTGAAGTCGGACGACGTTGCGGGCCGGACCAAGGTCTACGAGAGCATCGTTAAGGGTGAGGACAATTTCGAGGCCGGCGTGCCGGAATCGTTCAACGTTCTCGTCAAAGAGGTCCGCGGATTGGGCCTCAACATGGAACTCCTGGATGCGGAGGAGGACGAAGGGGGCATCGCGGCGGAGTAATCCGCCCACGCCTTCGGGGCGGTCGCAAGATCGCCCCCTCCCTCACGCGCCTTTAATTTCAAGGATTCGAAATGAACCAGGAACTGACAAACAACCCGTTCAACCCGCTGACGCCGCCCAAGGCGTTTGACGAGATCAAGGTTTCGCTGGCGTCGCCCGAGCGCATCCTGTCGTGGTCGTACGGGGAAATCAAAAAGCCCGAAACGATCAACTACCGTACGTTCAAGCCTGAGCGTGACGGTCTGTTCTGTGCCCGTATCTTCGGGCCGATCAAGGACTATGAGTGCCTCTGCGGCAAATACAAGCGCATGAAGTATCGCGGCGTTGTCTGCGAGAAATGTGGTGTGGAAGTCACGCTGCAAAAGGTCCGTCGTGAGCGTATGGGTCACATCGAGCTGGCCGCGCCGGTTGCGCACATCTGGTTCCTCAAGTCGCTGCCGTCCCGCATCGGCCTGATGCTGGACATGACGCTGCGCGATCTGGAGCGGATCCTTTACTTCGAGAACTATGTGGTGATCGAACCCGGACTGACGGACCTGCAATACGGTCAGTTGATGTCGGAAGAGGAGTTCATGGATGCGCAGGACGCCTACGGCGCCGATGCGTTCCAGGCCAATATCGGTGCGGAAGCGATCCGCGAGATGCTTTCCCAGATCGATCTTGAGTCCGAGGCGCAGAATCTGCGCGAAGACCTCAAGGAAGCGACAGGTGAGCTGAAGCCGAAGAAGATCATCAAGCGTCTGAAGATCGTTGAATCTTTCCTCGAGTCCGGCAACCGGCCCGAGTGGATGGTTCTGACCGTTGTTCCAGTCATCCCGCCAGAGCTGCGCCCGCTGGTGCCGCTGGATGGTGGCCGTTTCGCGACGTCTGACCTCAACGACCTCTATCGCCGCGTGATCAACCGGAACAACCGCCTGAAGCGCCTGATCGAACTGCGCGCGCCGGACATCATCATCCGCAACGAAAAGCGGATGCTGCAGGAATCTGTCGACGCTCTGTTCGACAACGGCCGTCGGGGCCGCGTGATCACGGGTGCCAACAAGCGCCCGCTGAAATCGCTGTCGGACATGTTGAAGGGCAAGCAGGGCCGTTTCCGCCAGAACCTTCTGGGCAAGCGCGTGGACTTCTCGGGCCGTTCGGTCATCGTGACCGGGCCGGAGTTGAAACTGCACCAGTGCGGCTTGCCGAAGAAGATGGCGTTGGAGCTGTTCAAGCCGTTCATCTATTCGCGGCTTGAGGCGAAAGGTCTGTCTTCGACCGTGAAGCAGGCCAAGAAGCTGGTCGAAAAAGAGCGTCCCGAAGTGTGGGATATCCTCGACGAGGTTATTCGTGAGCATCCGGTCCTTCTGAACCGTGCGCCCACGTTGCACCGTCTTGGCATTCAGGCGTTCGAACCTGTACTGATCGAAGGCAAGGCGATCCAGCTTCACCCGCTGGTCTGCTCGGCCTTCAACGCTGACTTCGATGGCGACCAGATGGCTGTGCACGTCCCGCTGAGCCTTGAGGCACAGCTTGAAGCCCGCGTTCTGATGATGTCGACGAATAACGTGCTGTCGCCCGCCAACGGCGCACCGATCATCGTTCCGTCGCAGGACATGATCCTGGGTCTCTACTACGTCACGCTGCAGCGTGAGGGGATGCAGGGCGAAGGCATGATCTTCTCGGATGTGGATGAGGTTCGCCACGCGCTCGACGCGGGCGAGGTGCATCTGCACGCCAAGATCCACGCGCGCCTTCCTCAGATTGATGAAGAGGGCAACGAGGTTCTGATGCGGTTTGAAACCACGCCGGGCCGTGTGCTGTTGGGTGCGCTATTGCCGCTCAACGCCAAGGCGCCGTTTGATCTGGTGAACCGCCTTCTTCGGAAGAAGGAAGTGCAGCAGGTCATCGACACTGTCTACCGGTATTGCGGTCAGAAAGAGTCGGTCATCTTCTGCGACCAGATCATGGGCATGGGCTTCCGTGAAGCGTTCAAGGCGGGCATCTCGTTCGGCAAGGACGACATGGTCATTCCAGACGACAAGTGGGACCTTGTCGAGGATACCCGCGGTCAGGTGAAGGAATTCGAACAGCAGTACATGGATGGTCTGATCACCCAGGGTGAGAAGTACAACAAGGTCATCGATGCCTGGTCGAAAGCCAACGACAAAGTCACGGACGCCATGATGGGCACGATCTCGGCTGCCAAGCGCGCCGAAGACGGGTCCGAGATGGAGCCGAACTCAGTCTACATGATGGCCCACTCCGGTGCGCGTGGCTCGGTCACGCAGATGAAGCAGTTGGGCGGCATGCGCGGCCTGATGGCCAAGCCGAACGGCGAAATCATCGAGACGCCGATCATCTCGAACTTCAAGGAAGGTCTGACCGTTCTTGAATACTTCAACTCCACCCACGGCGCCCGGAAGGGTCTGTCGGATACTGCGTTGAAGACGGCGAACTCGGGCTATCTGACGCGTCGTCTGGTGGACGTGGCGCAGGACTGTATCGTTCGTATGGACGATTGCGGCACCGAAAAGACGATCAAGGCCGAGGCTGCTGTCAATGACGGTGAAGTCGTGGCCTCGCTGGCAGAGCGCATCCTGGGTCGTACGGCCGGGGAAGACGTGCTTGTGCCCGGCACCGATGAGGTGATCGTCGCCAAGGGCGAGTTGATCGACGAACGCAAGGCCGATGCAGTCGAGGCCGCTGGTGTGACCACGATGCAGATGCGCTCCCCGCTGACTTGTGAGGCGGAAGAGGGTGTCTGTGCCACGTGTTATGGTCGTGACCTCGCACGCGGTACGAAGGTGAATACCGGCGAAGCCGTGGGTATCATCGCGGCGCAGTCGATCGGTGAGCCTGGCACGCAGCTGACGATGCGGACGTTCCACATCGGCGGCGTGGCCCAGGGTGGCCAGCAGTCGTTCCAGGAAGCCAATGTCGAAGGCAAGATCGAATTCCGCAATCCCAACCTGCTGAAGAACCGTGATGGCCAGACGGTCGTCATGGGGCGCAACATGCAGCTGGCGATTGTGGATGAGCAGGGCGCCGAGCGTGCCTCGTTCAAGCTGGGGTACGGCACCAACGTGCTGGTGACAGATGGGCAGGACATCGCCCGTGGTGATCGCCTGTTCGAATGGGACCCGTATACGCTTCCGATCATCGCCGAGGCCGCTGGTAACGCGAAGTTCGTCGACCTGACCGTAGGTATCTCGCTGCGGGATGAAACGGACGATGCAACCGGCATGACCCAGAAAATCGTCTCGGATTGGCGCACGGCCCCCAAGGGCAATGAGCTGAAGCCCGAGATCATTATCGCGGGTGAAGATGGTGAGCCGATGCGCAACGATCAGGGCAACCCCGTGACCTACACGATGTCGGTCGACGCCATTCTGTCCATCGAAGATGGTCAGACGGTTGAAGCCGGTGACGTGATTGCGCGTATCCCGCGTGAAGGTGCGAAGACGAAGGACATTACCGGTGGTCTGCCGCGTGTGGCCGAACTCTTCGAAGCACGTCGTCCGAAGGACCACGCCATCATCGCGGAAATCGACGGTTACGTGAAATTCGGCCGCGACTTCAAGAACAAGCGCCGCATCGGCATCGTGCCTGCGGACGAGAGCTTGGAGCCGGTGGAATACATGGTGCCCAAGGGCAAGCACATCCCGGTCGCCGAAGGTGATTTCATCCAGAAGGGTGAATACATCATGGACGGCAACCCGGCCCCGCATGACATTCTTGCGGTCATGGGTGTGGAAGCGCTGGCCGATTACATGATCGACGAGGTGCAGGACGTTTATCGCCTTCAGGGTGTGAAGATTAACGACAAGCACATCGAAGTCATCGTCCGTCAGATGCTGCAGAAGTGGGAGATCCAGGATTCTGGTGAAACCACGCTTCTGAAGGGCGAGCATGTCGACAAGGCCGAGTTCGATGCGGCCAACGAGAAGGCCATCGCTGATGGTCGTCGTCCGGCACAGGGTGAGCCGATCCTTCTGGGGATCACCAAGGCCTCGCTCCAGACCCGGTCGTTCATCTCGGCGGCGTCCTTCCAGGAAACCACGCGCGTGCTGACCGAGGCTTCGGTTCAGGGCAAGAAAGACAAGCTGGTTGGTCTGAAAGAGAACGTAATCGTGGGCCGCCTGATCCCGGCGGGCACCGGTGGTGCCACGCAGAAGGTCGAGCGCATCGCCAAGTCGCGCGACATGGTCGTGATCGAAGAGCAGCAAGCAGCAGCGGCCGAAGCCGCTGCACTGGCCGCCCCGGAAGTGTTCGAGGCAGATGGCGAAGCGCCCGAAGGGGATGCGGCAGATTAAGCTGTACTGCAAAGACAATTGGAACGCCCCATCGGAAACGGTGGGGCGTTTTCTTTTGCGCTTTCTCAGATTTTGTTTACGTTATGTTCTCAATCGTCTTGGAGGTTCCAATGTCAACCGATGCGCGCCCACCGCTCGACTATCTCGAATTCACGTCCCCCAAGCTTGAGGAAACGCAGGCTTTCTTTGCCGAGGCCTTCGGATGGAGCTTCATCGATTACGGCCCCGACTATCGCGATCTTCAAGGGGCCGAGCTTGGGGGCGGGATCGAGCGCGGGGAATTGCGTGCGCCGTTGCCGGTTCTCAAAGCCGATGATCTGGACGCGATGCTAGAGCGCGTGAAGGCTGCGGGTGCTGAGATCACGAAAGACATCTTCGAATTTCCGGGCGGGCGCAGGTTCCAGTTCCGTGAACCCGGTGGCACCGAGATGGCGGTCTGGACGCCGATTTGAGGGGGGATTCCCCACTCAGCGGAAATTGCCTAACTTCCGCCTCAAGGGCCGGGTAAGGGCGTTTGCATGGCAGTGAACAAGATCATAGGCGTGTGCCGTTTCTCCTACCTCGGGGATGCCGGGTTTCGCACCCTGAACAAGGGCCCGGAAGAGGCGGCGGCGGAGCTTTATGCGCCGGGTCGCATGCAGCGCCGCTTTGCCTATTTTGAGAATATTTGCCTGCCTTCGCTGGATGCCCAGACGGATCAGGACTTTATCCTGGTGGCTCTCATCGGCGACACGATGCCGTTCCACTTCCGCAAGCGTCTGAAGCGCTTGGCAGAAAAGCATCCATATCTGCGCATCTGTACGTTAGAGGCCGCCGGGCCACTGAATTCCACACGGCGGGCGTTTCGACGTGGTCTGGATGAAGAGGCGGATTTCATCACCGGGTTCCGGTTGGACGACGACGATGCGGTGGGCTGCGACTATATCGAGCGGACGCGCGAGATCTCGGACAACCTCATCAAGCTGAACTGGGCCACTGCCGAGGTGCCGGCTGCCGTCTGCTTCCATCGCGGCATCTACTGGGACATGAAGCGCGACGATGATCAGTTTTGGGATTACTCCGAACCGCAGCCACTCGGGCTGGCCAGCGCGATGATCCATCACCCGGACAGCCAGCATAACATCTACCGCTGGAACCACCGCAAACTGGCCTGCCATGCGCGCTGCTGGATTGACCCGCATGAATACATGTTTGTGCGCACGCTCCATGGACATAATGACAGCGACCGCTCCATCCCGCCCGGGTCGCGTGAGCTTCCGCTGTGGCAAGCACGTAAGCTGTTCCGGGAACGCTTTGGGCTGAACCCCAAGCGGCTTCTGCCGATGATGGAAAAGTTGCAGGAAGAAGGGTCCGGAATGGCGCGCCAATTGGCGGATGAGGCGCGGGCCGACATCGCCAAGGGTGACGGCGAAGAATGAACCCGAACCTTCAGGGCGCGCTCTTCATGATGGGCTCGATGGCAGCGTTCACGATGAACGATGTCTTCGTAAAGCTGCTGGCTGAAACGGTGCCGCTGTTCCAAATCGTGTTCCTACGCGGCATTCTGACAACCCTGCTGTTGGCGGTTACCGTGGCGGCATTTGGGAAGCTGACCTTCCGCATCCCGAAAGGCGACCGCGCGAAGGTGGCCCTGCGGACAGTGTTCGAAGTTTTGACGGTTGTGACGTTCTTGACCGCGCTGGTGAATATGGAGCTGGCGAATGCGACAGCGATCCTGGCGGCCCTGCCGCTGGTGGTAACGCTAGGCGCGGCTTTGCTATTCAGGGAGCCGGTGGGTTGGCGACGCTGGACGGCAATCGCCGTGGGCGCTTCGGGCGTGCTTCTGATTGTTCAGCCGGGAACCGAGGGGTTCAACGCGTATTCGTTGTTGGCCTTGGTAGCCGTTTTCCTTGTTGCGGGCCGGGACTTGTCCACGCGGGCATTTTCGAACGACGTTCCGCTGATGTCGGTCGCCGTTCTGACCGCAGCGTCTGTTGGCGCCTTTGGGGGGGTTATGTCCTTCACCATCGATTGGGTGCCGATGGACGGTCGGGACATCGCCTATCTTGCGGGTAGCGCGCTCTTCATCATTGGCGGCTACGTCCTGTCGATCTTTGTGATGCGGGTCGGCGATGTCGCTGTGACGTCGCCCTTCCGTTATACGGCACTGGTGTTTGCCCTAATCCTTGGAGTGGTCGTGTTTGCAGAATTCCCCAATGGGCTGGCCCTGACTGGGGCCGCGATCGTTGTGGCGACGGGCGTGTTCACCCTGATCCGCGAACGGCAGGTGGCCCGTGGCTGAGGGGGTGCAGGTTCAGGGGCTGTGCCGGTTCTCTTTCCCGTGCACTGGCGGGTTCAAGAGATACCATGAGAGCCTGGAAGAACGCCGCGCTGCGCTTTACGCGCCGAAGCGGCTGGACGAGCGGACGTTGTGGTTCGAGCACGTGTTCTTGCCGCCCCTGCGCGCGCAGACTGACGCGGATTTCACCATGCACCTGCTGTTGGGGGAGGATTTCCCCGAACCGTGGCGGGGCCGCATCGAGGCCGCGATTAGGGATTGCCCGCAGGTGCAGGCCCATTGGCGCGAGCCAGGGGATCACCGCGCAATCTGCCGAGATGTGATGTGGGGCGGGCGCGATGGAACGCGCGCTGTGGTGGCTGAGTTCAGGCTGGACGATGATGACGCCGTGGCGGTCGATTATGTGCAGCAGCTCAGGCGCAGTTGGAACAAAGTCGGACGGCTGGCGAATTTCGCGGGCCGTGTGGCGCTCGACCACGGTAAGGGTGTGGTGCTGCAAGCCATCGAGGGTGGCCAGATCAAGCCGCAAGTCTTGAACACGCATTGCTGGTCGGCGGGATTGGCGATCTACCTAAAACCTGACGACGAGGCCATTGTGATGGACTTCCCACATCACAAGATCTGGGCACGGGTGCCGTTCGTGAACCTCACCGATTCCGTGATGTTCATTCGCGGGGATCACGATCACAACGATGCGCGCACGCCCTTTGGGGCGGGCCAGCCGGTGCCTGTGCCTGACGATGAGATTGCGCCCATGATCCAAAGGCGTTTCGCCATTGATTTACCGGCATTTCAGGCCGAGTGGCGCACGCTGACGGCCGAGTAAACCGGCGCTGTTGACAGGCCATCGGGGACCCCCTATACCCCGCGCCACTTGGCCCGGATGCCCGTGCGCGTCCTTTGTGGCTGAAATACAGATCTGAGTGGCCACGATCCGGGCGATTTTGCAGCCCCGATCCTCTGGAAATTCCTCCGCAGCGTCCTCCAGGTAGGGAAGGGATGCGTGCGGTTTTGGTGTTTTTGCGTGCCAAGGCCACGCATGGCAAGGGACACCGCCGACATGATGAGAACGACAGACGGGGATCCCGAATGCCAACTATCCAACAGCTGATCCGCAAACCGCGGCAGCCCAAAGTAAAACGCTCGAAGTCTCAGCACCTCGAGAGCTGCCCGCAAAAGCGTGGCGTATGCACCCGCGTGTATACGACGACGCCGAAGAAGCCGAACTCCGCTATGCGGAAAGTTGCGAAGGTCCGCCTGACCAACGGCTACGAGGTGATCAGCTACATCCCCGGTGAAAGCCACAACCTTCAGGAGCACTCCGTGGTCCTGATCCGCGGCGGTCGTGTGAAAGACCTTCCCGGTGTGCGCTACCACATCCTGCGGGGTGTTCTCGATACGCAGGGCGTCAAGGATCGTCGCCAGCGTCGTTCGAAATACGGCGCCAAGCGTCCGAAGTAAGAGGATTTATAGATGTCCCGCCGTCACGCCGCTGAAAAGCGCCAGGTGCTGCCCGACGCAAAGTTCGGTGACACCGTCCTGACCAAGTTCATGAACAACCTGATGATCGACGGTAAGAAGTCGGTCGCAGAAAAGATCGTCTACAACGCGTTCGACCGCGTCGAGGCCAAGCTGAAGCGCGCGCCCGTGGAAGTGTTCCACGAAGCGCTCGACAACGTGAAACCCGCCGTTGAGGTGCGCTCGCGCCGCGTGGGTGGTGCCACCTACCAGGTGCCCGTCGACGTGCGCCCTGAGCGCCGCGAAGCGTTGGCGATCCGCTGGTTGATCAACGCCAGCCGCGCACGCAATGAAAACACCATGGAAGAGCGTCTGGCCGGTGAGCTGATCGACGCCGTCAATTCCCGTGGTGCCGCCGTCAAGAAGCGCGAAGACACCCACAAGATGGCCGACGCCAACCGCGCGTTCAGCCACTACCGCTGGTAAGACCTTGGCGGCCCCGCATCCCCGGGGCCTCCTCCGTTTTCAAACTCAAGCCTGAGGATACCTCACATGGCACGCGAATATCCGCTGGAGCGTTACCGCAACTTCGGGATCATGGCCCACATTGATGCGGGCAAGACCACCTGTTCCGAACGCATCCTGTACTACACCGGCAAATCCCACAACATCGGTGAGGTGCACGATGGTGCAGCCACCATGGACTGGATGGAGCAGGAGCAGGAACGCGGCATCACCATCACCTCCGCTGCGACGACCACCTTCTGGGAGCGCACCGAGGACGGCCAGACTGCCGACACCGAAAAGCACCGCCTGAACATCATCGACACCCCCGGCCACGTGGACTTCACCATTGAAGTTGAGCGTTCGCTGGCGGTCCTCGACGGTGCCGTTTGCGTGCTCGACGCCAATGCTGGTGTTGAGCCACAGACCGAAACCGTTTGGCGTCAGGCCGACCGCTACAAGGTTCCGCGCATCGTGTTCGTCAACAAGATGGACAAGATCGGCGCTGACTTCTTCAACTGCGTCCACATGATCGAAGACCGCACCGGCGCACGTGCCGTGCCTGTTGGTATTCCAATTGGTGCCGAGACCGAGCTGGAAGGCCTGATCGACCTCGTGACCATGGAAGAGTGGCTGTGGCAGGGCGAAGACCTTGGTGCATCTTGGGTGAAGGCGCCGATCCGCGCTGACCTCAAGGACATGGCCGACGAATGGCGTGGCAAGATGATCGAAGCGGCCGTCGAAATGGACGACGACGCCATGATGGAATACCTCGAAGGCAACGAGCCTGACGTGCCGACCCTGCGCGCACTCCTGCGCAAGGGTACGCTTGAGATGGCCTTTGTGCCGGTTCTGGGCGGCTCTGCGTTCAAGAACAAAGGTGTTCAGCCGCTGCTCAACGCTGTGATCGACTATCTGCCGAGCCCGCTCGACGTGGTGGATTACATGGGCTTCAAGCCCGGCGATGAGACGGAAACCCGCGACATCGCTCGCCGCGCGGACGACAACATGGCCTTCTCGGGCCTTGCGTTCAAAATCATGAACGACCCGTTTGTGGGCTCTTTGACGTTTGTCCGGATCTACTCCGGCCAGCTGAAGAAGGGCGACTCCATGCTCAACTCCACAAAGGAGAACAACGAGCGTGTGGGCCGCATGATGATGATGCACTCCAACAACCGCGAAGAGATCGAAGAGGCATTCGCCGGCGACATCATCGCGCTGGGTGGTCTGAAGAACACGACGACCGGGGATACGCTTTGCGACAAGGCAGATCCGGTGGTTCTGGAAACGATGACCTTCCCCGATCCGGTGATCGAGATCGCGGTTGAGCCCAAGACGAAGGGCGACCAGGAGAAGATGTCCCAGGGTCTGGCCCGTCTGGCAGCCGAAGATCCGTCCTTCCGTGTGGAAACTGACCTTGAGTCCGGTCAGACCATCATGAAAGGCATGGGCGAACTTCACCTCGACATCCTCGTCGACCGCCTGAAGCGCGAGTTCAAGGTTGAAGCCAATATCGGTGCACCCCAGGTGGCTTACCGTGAGACCATCTCTCACGCAGTCGAGCACACCTACACCCACAAGAAGCAGTCGGGTGGGTCTGGTCAGTACGCCGAGGTCAAGCTGGAAATCAGCCCGACCGAGCCCGGCGAGGGTTACTCGTTCGAGAGCCGCATCGTCGGCGGTGCCGTGCCGAAGGAATATATCCCTGGCGTGGAAAAGGGCATCAACTCGGTCATGGATAGCGGCCCGCTGGCTGGCTTCCCTGTGATCGACTTCAAGGTTGCCCTGGTCGACGGTAAGTTCCACGACGTGGACTCCAGCGTTCTGGCCTTTGAAATCGCAGCCCGCATGGGCATGCGCGAAGGCATGAAGAAGGCCGGTGCCAAGCTGCTCGAGCCGATCATGAAGGTCGAGGTGATCACGCCGGAAGAGTATACCGGCGGTATCATTGGCGATCTGACCTCGCGTCGCGGTCAGGTGCAGGGGCAGGATACGCGCGGCAATGCCATCGCGATCGACGCCTTCGTGCCGCTGGCCAATATGTTCGGCTATATCAACACGCTGCGCTCCATGTCTTCGGGCCGCGCGCAGTTCACGATGCAGTTCGACCATTACGAGCCGGTTCCGAACAACATCTCGGACGAGATCCAGGCGAAATACGCATAACGGCGGGGCGGTGACGCCGCCCGCCCCACCCATAGGCATCCGTTTGGGTGCCGAAGAACTTCAAGGAGGCCATCATGGCAAAGGAAAAGTTTGAACGTACGAAGCCGCATGTGAACATCGGCACGATTGGTCACGTTGACCACGGCAAGACGACGCTGACGGCTGCGATTACGAAGCAGTTTGGCGACTTCAAGGCGTATGACGAGATTGACGGCGCGCCGGAAGAGAAAGCGCGCGGGATCACGATTTCGACCGCGCACGTGGAGTACGAGACCGACGCGCGCCACTACGCCCATGTCGACTGCCCCGGCCACGCCGACTACGTGAAGAACATGATCACCGGTGCCGCCCAGATGGACGGCGCGATCCTGGTTGTGAACGCCGCCGACGGCCCGATGCCGCAAACGCGCGAGCACATCCTTCTGGGCCGCCAGGTTGGCATCCCGAAGATGGTCGTGTTCATGAACAAGGTGGACCAGGTCGACGACGAGGAACTGCTGGAACTCGTCGAGATGGAGATCCGCGAACTGCTGTCGTCCTACGACTATCCGGGCGACGACATTCCGATCGTTGCGGGCTCCGCGCTCGCCGCGCTGGAAGGCCGTGACGCGAATATCGGCGAAGAGAAAATCGCCGAGCTGATGGCGGCTGTCGACGAGTATATCGATACGCCCGAGCGTGCTGTGGACCAGCCGTTCCTGATGCCGATCGAAGACGTGTTCTCGATCTCTGGCCGCGGCACGGTTGTGACCGGTCGCGTGGAGCGTGGCGTGATCAATGTGGGCGACGAGATCGAGATCGTGGGCATCCGCGACACGTCGAAGACGACCTGCACGGGCGTTGAGATGTTCCGCAAGCTGCTGGACCGCGGTGAAGCCGGCGACAATATCGGCGCGCTGCTGCGTGGTGTGGACCGTGACGGTGTTGAGCGGGGCCAGGTGCTCTGCAAGCCCGGCTCGGTGACGCCGCACACGAAGTTCGAGGCCGAGGCCTACATCCTCACCAAAGAGGAAGGTGGCCGCCACACGCCGTTCTTCGCCAACTACCGCCCGCAGTTCTACTTCCGCACGACGGACGTGACGGGCACGGTTGAGCTTCCCAGCGGCACGGAGATGGTGATGCCGGGCGACAACCTGAAGTTCAACGTGGAACTGATCGCGCCGATCGCGATGGAAAACGGCCTCCGCTTCGCCATCCGCGAAGGTGGACGCACGGTTGGTGCAGGTGTTGTGTCGAAGATCATTGAATAAGGTCGAGTTTCCATAGGAAACTTTGGCCAGAAGGTGCCGGGTGGCAGTGCCTTTGCTCTGGCAAAGGTCACGAGAACCCGGTGCCGCCGACGGTTGAAATTGTCAGAAGGCCCCGCCCAACCGGCGGGGCCTTTTTCTTGAGAGGCCTCGCCTGCTCAAGGTTGAGCAGAGGGGTTAAGCCCCTGTTCCCAAACGAAAAGACGAATCCCGTTAACCTCTCGCTAACCATGATCCGGGGGCAGAACGGCGGGACAAGTCCCGCCCTACGAGTCAGCGCCCCGGGCTGAAAGCCCGGTCTACGGACGGGAAACGGTGGGTTGCACCCCACTCACTTCGGGCACGACGGGGTTTCATCTATGAATCGTGGCGCTTAAACTGCGTTTCACATCGCAATGAGGCCAAATATCGGAAAAGGAACCATGAGAGCGATCTTCCGTTGGCGTTTCGTTGTCTTGGTTTTCTCAAGACTCAGGCTTTGGCACATCCATGCAGCGATGATTTCCTTCGCGCGATATGGCTGGTTTGTCGGGTTGATCCCAATTGCGATGTTGGGCTTCGTCATTAACGGTATGGAAGCGGTCCTTCGCCTTACGGAAACATTGGCCGGAGGCGGAGGCATTGGCACAATTTTTTCGGCGTTTCTCGCGGTCGCCTTTTTCCCAGTTGGTTTGATTGTTTTCCTGCTGGCGCTGGATTTGATGTGGATTGCACTTACCGCTCCGCGCCAATTCCTGTTGGGTTCGATGTTCACAAGTGAAAAAATCGAGCGTCGTAACGTGGAACACTTAGAGTACCTTAAAGAGATGATGCGACGCGCAAGCGTCTCGTAGAACCTAGCGCCCTTCAGCGCCGACCAAATCAATGTCGCAAAGCGGGTTAACAGCGGGCTTGCCCGCCCCGCCATCGACGGGCCGTCCGGCGGCCTGTCGATTTGCTGAAGCTGGGTGCACCGATTATTTTGTGCGATGACTTGGCTGCCATAAAGCGCAGCAGAAATGCCGTTGGATCGACAGTCCCCGGCCCGTCGATGACGCGGCTTCGAGACCTGACGATGTCATGGTGCAATTCAGCTCGAATCTACTTGCCAGTTCTTTCGCTGTCCCCTATACGCCGCTCATCCAACGGGGTGCGCCATGGCGTGCCCCCATTTCCGTTGGATCAAATACCGCGACGAGGGGTGCCGATGAGCGGCATTCGTCCAATCCGGTGAAACCCCGAAAGAAGGGGACAAGCATGGCAGTTGCCAGCCAGAATATCCGTATCCGCCTCAAGGCGTTTGATTATCGGGTTCTCGACGCTTCCACGCAGGAAATCGTAAACACGGCCAAGCGCACAGGTGCTACGGTCCGTGGTCCGATCCCGCTGCCCAACAAGATCGAGAAGTTCACGGTTCTCCGTGGCCCGCACGTTGACAAGAAGAGCCGCGACCAGTGGGAGATCCGTACTCACAAGCGCCTGCTCGACATCGTTGACCCGACCCCGCAGACCGTGGACGCGCTGATGAAGCTCGACCTCGCCGCGGGCGTTGACGTTCAGATTTCGGTCTAAGGAGGGTTACAGATTATGTTGCGCTCTGGTGTGATCGCGAAAAAGGTCGGGATGACCCGCCTTTTCATGGAAGACGGCAAGCAGATCCCTGTGACCGTTCTTCAATTAGATAAACTTCAGGTGGTCGCGAAGAAGACCTCCGACAGCGACGGCTATTCGGCTGTTCAGCTTGGTGCCGGTACGGCAAAGGCCAAGCGGACGTCGGCGCCGATGCGCGGCCACTTCGCCAAGGCGAATGTGGAGCCCAAGCGCAAGCTGGTGGAATTCCGCGTTGATGCGGAGAACCTGCTGGATGTGGGCGAGGAAATCATCGCCGACCACTATTTCGAGGGTCAGTTCGTCGATGTGACGGGCACCTCGATCGGTAAGGGTTTTGCCGGTGCCATGAAGCGGCACAACTTCGGCGGCCTGCGCGCTACGCACGGTGTGTCGATTTCGCACCGTTCGCACGGTTCGACCGGTCAGTGTCAGGACCCGGGTCGCGTCTTCAAAGGCAAGAAAATGGCCGGTCACATGGGTGCTGCCCGTGTCACCACGCAGAACTTGCAGGTTGTGAAGACCGACAGCGACCGTGGCCTGATCATGATCAAGGGCGCTGTTCCGGGTTCCAAGGGCGGCTGGGTGACGGTCAAGGATGCGGTGAAGAAGCCGTTCCCTGAGAACGCCATTCTGCCTGCTGCTCTGGCCTCTGCTGCTGCTGAAGCTGCGAAAGCGGCTGAAGAAGCGGCTGCTGCCGCTGCTGCGGAAGCTGAAGCGGAAGCGGCACGTCTGGCGGAAGAGCAGGCGGCTGCGGAAGCAGAAGCGCTGGCCCAGGCCGAAGCTGAAATCGCGGCTGAAGGCGACGCTGCCCCCGAGGGTGACGATGCCGAGAAGAAGGACGGTGAATGATGAAAGTCGACGTTATCAAACTGGACGGTAAGAAAGCCGGTTCGGTCGACCTGGACGAGGCCCTGTTCGGGCTGGAGCCACGCGCCGACATCCTGCATCGCGTCGTCCGCTGGCAGCGCAACAATGCGCAAGCCGGCACGCACAAGGTGAAGACCCGCTCGGAAACGAGCTATTCCACCAAGAAGATCTATCGCCAGAAGGGCACCGGTGGCGCACGCCATGGTGACCGCAACGCGCCGATCTTCCGCAAAGGTGGTATCTACAAGGGTCCGACCCCGCGCAGCCACGGCCATGATCTGCCGAAGAAGTTCCGCAAGCTGGGACTGCGCCATGCGCTTTCCGCGAAGGCTGCGGAAGGTCGTCTGGTCGTGATCGACAGCATCGCAATGAAGGACGCAAAGACCTCTGCCCTGGCCAAACAGGTCAAGGAAATGGGTTGGAAGCGCGCGCTGATCATTGACGGTGCTGACGTGGACGCCAACTTCGCCCAGGCCGCGCGCAACATCGAAGGTCTCGATGTGCTGCCGACGATGGGTGCAAACGTCTATGACATCCTGAAGCGTGACACGCTGGTGATCACGAAGGCGGGTGTCGAAGCATTGGAGGCTCGCCTGAAATGAGTGCAGACGCCAAGCATTACGATGTGATCCGCAAGCCGCTGATCACCGAGAAAACCACGATGGCCTCCGAGAATGGGGCCGTGGTGTTCGAGGTGGCCATCGACGCGAACAAGCCCATGATCAAGGAAGCCGTTGAGGCCGTCTTTGGTGTAAAGGTGAAGGCCGTGAACACGACCATCACAAAGGGCAAGGTCAAGCGCTTCCGTGGCCAGCTCGGCACGCGGAAAGACGTCAAGAAGGCCTATGTGACGCTGGAAGAAGGCAACACGATCGACGTATCGACCGGCCTTTGATCCTTGTGATCCACTGAATTCGGAAAACCCCGTCGCGTCTGCGGCGGGGTTTTTTCTTTGAGCGAGCCCGGTGATCACGGTCGGGTTAGCCCATCAATTGCCCCGCTTCTGGCACCCATTGGAATTCTGCATCGCCAGTCCCCGGCGCAACATACCCCACGGCCGGGAAGGGCATGTGGTAGCCCACGGCCGGCACGCGATCTGCCGCGATCATGCCGAGGATGTTTCGGCGGGCGGCGGCGGCGGCCTCTTTATCGGCATCGAAGCGCACCTCCCAATCGGGGCGGGCGAGCGACCAGACCGGGTGATTGGCGAGATCGGCGAAAATGACGAGGCCTTCGCCCTCGCTTTCCAAGCGATAGACCATGTGGCCAGGCGTATGGCCAAAGGCTGCGAGGCCGGTGACGCCGGTGACAACATCGGCACCGTCGCCGATGAATGTCATCTGATCCGCCAGGGGGCGGACGTTGGCCTCAAAACCGTCATTCTCAGCGTTGGCCCAATAATCGAACTCCGCCTCGCCCGTCACATAACGGGCATTGGCGAAAGTCGGCGCGCCTTCACGCATCAATCCGCCGATATGGTCGCCGTGCATGTGGGTGAGGACCAAGATATCGACTTGGTCCGGTGTATACCCTGCTGAGGCGAGCGCCCCCGTCGTAGCCGCGGCATTCAGACCAGCGTCGAAGAGGATCAGCTCAGATCCGGTGTTCACAAGCGTGGGTGTGAAGAAGAAGCGCATCGTGTCGGTGGGCAGGAAGTTCCGTTCGGACACGGCATCGAAGGTCTCAGTCGGGACGTTCATGCCGAAGATACTTTGCGCATCTTCCCGGGCTGCGGTGCCGGCAAGGATCGTTGTGACCTCGAACCCGCCGACCATGAAGCGGCGATGCTGCGCGAAACTTTCCCCGAGCATCGGGGCTTCAGCACGAGAAACGCCTGCGGCGAGGCCAGCGAGGGGCGCGGCCGCGGCAGTGGCCATCAGGACACGACGGGACAAGTGGGGTGTGGGCAGAGACATGGGACGGGCTCCGGTGATTGCGTATCACCTGAAGGGTAGGAGGGAGGTGGTCGAAAGACCCATCACGGTTTCGTGAAGCTCCGCGACAGGCAATGCTGTGGCGCGCCTGCCCCATTAAGGCGCTGTCCTGACCGTTGTGTGGAACTGGCCCTTTCGCCCGGGGGCCGGTGTGGGGTTAAGTGGGGACAAGGGAGGCACGATTGGACGCACTTGGACTGACGCTTGAAATGACAGTGGTCTTAGGGCTGCTGGCATTGACGGTCACGTTGTTCGTGACCGAGGTCGTGCGCATCGATCTGGCCGCGATTTCCGTGCTTGTGCTGCTGGGTCTGGTGAGCCAGGTGCCCGGACTGGGAGAACATCGCGGACACGAGACGAGCTGTTCTCGGGGCTGGCCTCGAACGCGGTCGTGTCGATCATCGCGGTGATGATCATTGGCGCGGGGCTCGACAAGACCGGGCATCATGTCGAAGGTCGCGGCGTTTATCCTGAAGCACGGTGGGCGGACAGAGGCGCGGATTGTGCCGATCATCTCCGGCACTGTGGGTGTGATTTCTTCTTTCATGCAGAATGTGGGCGCGGCGGCGTTGTTTCTGCCGGTGGTCAGCCGGATCAGCGTGCGGACGGAACTGCCGTTGAGCCGCTTGCTGATGCCGATGGGCTTCTGCGCGATCCTGGGCGGCACGATGACGATGGTGGGGTCCTCGCCGCTGATCCTGCTGAACGACCTGATCGCGAACGCCAATGACAGCCTGCCGGCGGATCAGCAGATGGAGCCGTTTGGCCTGTTCGACGTTACGCCTATTGGCATCGCACTGATCCTGACGGGGATCCTGTATTTCGTGCTTTTGGGGCGTTGGGTTCTTCCTGGGCAACCAGATGCGGAGGATGCGACCAGCGGCCAATCGCTGCGGGAATATCTGCAGAAGATCTACGGACTGCACGCCGATATTTTCGAGGTGAGCATCCCGGTCGGCCATCCGTGTGAGGGGATGACCTTCGACGACCTGATGCAAGAATATCACGTCTACATCATCGGCAGCGCCTATCGTGGGCAGCGTTGGTTTGCGCCGACGATCGATACGCCGATCACCACGCCCTGCCGTCTTGGCTGTTCTGGGCCGGGGGCGGGATGTGAACACGATGGTCCTCGATCGGGGCTTGACGATGCATTCGTCGCTGGATGTGTTCGCCGAGGATTATGCGCCGACGAAATCGGGTGTGGCCGAGGTCGTGATCCCGCCGGGCTCCTCGCTGATCGGGAAATGCGCCCATGACGTGATTTTCCGCAAGACCTACGGCGCGAGCATGTTGGCGATCCACCGCGATGAGGAAACGCTGAGCTACGTCGAGACCGAAGATCACGCGCCCACGGCGATTGCCAACGTGCCCTTCAAAGCAGGCGACACGCTGGTGATCCATTCGACTTGGGAGGCGTTGACGCGCCTGACCAAGGATCGCGATTTCGTGGTCGTGACCACCGACTTCCCGCAAGAGGAACTGCGCCCGACCAAGGTGGGATGGGCGCTGACCTTCTTCGCCAGTGGCGCTTGTGCATGATCCTGTTCACCGACATCTTGTTGTCTCTGTGCCTGCTGACCGGGCGCCGTGGGGATGATCATGACGCGGGTGCTGTCGATTGATGAGGCCTACCGCGCGGTCAGTTGGAGCACGGTGTTCTTGTTGGCGAGCCTGATCCCGTTGGGGCTGGCTGTGCAAAGCACTGGGCACCGCGGCGTGGATCGCGGACCGCATCCTGATGCTTCTGGACGGCTGGCCGATCTGGGCGTTGCAGGCGGGCGTCGCGGTGCTGGCCACGATCTTCACGCTGATCATGTCGAACGTGGGCGCAACGGTGTCTGCTGGTGCCGCTGGCGGTGTCGATTGCTGTGGCGGCGGGCGGGAACCCGGCGATTTTCGCGCTGACGGTGGCGATTTCGACGTCGAACAGTTTCCTGATCCCGACCCATCAGGTGAACGCGCTGATCATGGGGCCAGCGGGCTACAAGGTGACGGATTTCATGAAGTCCGGCGGGATCATGACGGTGCTGTTTTTGGTGGTGTCGTTGGGGGTGATGAGCGTTTTGTTTTGAAGGTGCCCTTGACGCAGCTGGTGTGCACGCCTGTCGAACCGTCGATAGCTGTTCGCCCCTTACAATACAACTCAGCATTCGTCGACTTGAGAGGACGTCAACGATCTGAGTGGATCAGTGCATCTGTTCCGTCATAAGGCAGTAAAGCACCATCAACGGGATCGTTGCGATCAAACTGAATGCGAATTGTATTCGAGGAGCATTTCTTCAGAGGTTGCGAACCCCTCGATTGTCCGAGCAATTCTCGCCGCCTGTCGCGCCCTCGCAAAAGCTTCGGACTATGGACAGCCTTAGCAGCTGAAAGAATACCGCGTAAACGACAGCCCGCGCGGCGTCGCCTCGGCCTTCCATAGCGCTATCAGAAAGCTCGATCTGCCGCATCGAGCAGCACATAAGCCCTCTTGTGCTTGCCCCGATCCATTATCCGCCAGCTAGCGCGCTTGCCGAATGCGTGCCAATGACGCTCGTGCGGTGGCGGAGCGTCTGAATAAGCTTGTCAGTATTCGCGCGGCTCCTAGGTTTTGCGACGATAGAACGAACGTCTCAATTTCGGAGCATTCGCGCGTAAGATCTGTCGGCGCTAAGCAGGCCAACGAAAGTACGTCCGTCGCTAGCTCACCCGACACTGATGGCTACGACTTACCACTGCGCTTGCGCGCCAGTGTTGATCGGCAAAGGCCGGCGTTGGGTCGACGCAGAGGACCCTGAGCCCGAGCATCGACCAATGTGTTGGCGAATCCGACGCTCAATCGGTCGACACGGAGTAGTATGGCCAGAACTCCTTTGCAATTTCTACTGAACACATGGTCTATGTTGCTTGCTCAGCTAGTTGTCAACCTTCAAGCTGCGTTCGTCGCTTGACGATAACTACGACACCTCCTACACGCACCGCATAAGCACTGCCCCGGATTCGTCCGGGGCTGTGTTTTTGGTCGTATGACCATCTCTACGGGCACCTACGGGGGCCTATAACATCGGGGTCGGCCACATGCCGGTCCTTCAAGCAAACGGAAGACAGTTAACATGGCACTCAAGTCGTATAAGCCGACGACGCCGGGCCAGCGTGGGCTGGTACTGATCGACCGTTCGGAGCTGTGGAAAGGACGTCCAGTCAAATCCCTCACGGAGGGTTTGACCAAGAAGGGCGGCCGGAACAACACCGGACGGATCACGGCGCGTCGTCGTGGTGGTGGGGCAAAACGCCTTTACCGTATCGTAGATTTCAAGCGCACCAAGTTTGACGTGGAAGCAACCGTCGTTCGGATCGAATATGACCCGAACCGGACTGCCTTCATCGCGTTGGTGCAATACACCGATGGTGAGCAGGCCTATATCCTTGCCCCGCAGCGTCTGGCTGTTGGCGACAAGGTGATCTCCTCCGCCAAGGCCGACATCAAGCCGGGCAACGCGATGCCGTTCTCGGGCCTGCCGATTGGTACCATCGTGCACAACATCGAGCTGAAGCCCGGCAAGGGTGGCCAGATCGCACGCGCCGCGGGCACCTATGCCCAGTTCGTGGGTCGTGATGGTGGTTACGCTCAGATCCGCCTGTCGCTCGGGTGAGCTTCGCCTCGTCCGTCAGGAGTGCATGGCAACGGTTGGCGCGGTGTCGAACCCCGACAACTCGAACCAGAACCTCGGTAAGGCCGGTCGTGTGCGTCACATGGGCAAGCGCCCAAGCGTTCGCGGCGTCGCCATGAACCCGATCGACCACCCGCATGGTGGTGGTGAGGGTCGTACTTCGGGTGGCCGTACGCCGGTGACACCCTGGGGTAACGATACCAAGGGCAAGCGTACCCGCAACAAGAACAAGGCGTCGCAGAAGCTGATCATCCGCTCGCGTCACGCCAAGAAGAAAGGGCGCTAAGTCATGAGCCGCTCCGTCTGGAAAGGGCCTTTTGTCGACTCTTACGTCCTCAAGAAGGCCGAAGCCGCGCGCGAAAGCGGGCGCAACGACGTGATCAAGATCTGGTCGCGCCGCTCCACCATCCTGCCCCAGTTCGTCGGTCTGACGTTCGGTGTGTACAACGGCCAGAAGCATGTGCCGGTGAACGTGACCGAGGACATGATCGGTCAGAAGTTCGGGGAATATTCGCCCACGCGTACCTACTACGGGCACGCGGCGGACAAGAAAGCCAAGAGGAAGTAAGCCATGGGCAAGGATAAAAATCCCCGCCGCGTGGCGGACAACGAGGCACGCGCCAAGCTGCGGATGCTGAAGACCAGCCCGCAGAAGCTGAACCTCGTTGCCGGCCTCATTCGCGGCAAGAAGGTGGAGAAGGCGTTGACCGATCTCACTTTCTCGAAAAAGCGTATCGCGATCGACGTGAAGAAATGCCTTCAGTCGGCCATCGCCAATGCGGAAAACAACCACGGTCTGGATGTCGACGAGCTTGTCGTGTCTGAGGCCTATGTGGGCAAGAACCTTGTGATGAAGCGCGGTCGTCCGCGGGCGCGTGGCCGGTTTGGCCGCATTCACAAGCCGTTTGCAGAACTGACCATCACGGTCCGTCAGGTTGAGGAGACCGCCTAATGGGACATAAGGTAAACCCCATCGGCATGCGTCTGCAGGTCAACCGGACCTGGGACAGCCGCTGGTACGCGAACACCAAGGAATACGGTGATCTGCTGCTGGAAGACATCAAGATCCGCGAGTTCATCAAGAAGGGCTGGTGGGATCTGGTTGCCAAGCGTGACCGCCGCAACCCCGGTGATGCCGGGATCGCAAAGGTCATCATTGAGCGTCCGCACAAGAAGTGCCGTGTGACGATCCACTCGGCCCGTCCGGGTGTCATCATCGGCAAGAAAGGTGCAGACATCGAGGGCCTGCGCAAGGAATTGGCGAAGATCACCGACTCGGAACTGCATCTCAACATCGTTGAGATCCGCAAGCCCGAGCTGGACGCGCAACTGGTGGCTGAGAGCATTGCTCAGCAGCTGGAACGCCGTGTGTCTTTCCGCCGTGCCATGAAGCGTGCCGTTCAAAACGCCATGCGCATGGGTGCCCTGGGCATCCGGGTCAACGTCGCGGGCCGCCTTGGCGGTGCCGAGATCGCCCGGACCGAGTGGTATCGTGAGGGCCGTGTGCCGCTTCACACCCTGCGTGCGGATATCGACTATGCACATGCCGAGGCCTCGACGCCTTATGGCATCATCGGCATCAAAACCTGGATCTTCAAAGGTGAGATCATGGAGCACGATCCGTCGGCTCGTGATCGTCGCAATCAGGAAATCCAGGAAAGCGGTGGGGCCTCGCGCCCGCGCCGTGACCGCTGAGGAGGTCTGATCAATGTTGCAACCCAAACGGACAAAGTTCCGCAAGATGCACAAAGGCCGGATCAAAGGCGAAGCGAAGGGCGGGTCTGACCTGAACTTCGGCACCTTTGGTCTGAAAGCCCTGCAGCCCGAGCGCGTCACTGCGCGCCAAATCGAAGCCGCCCGTCGGGCCATGACGCGTCATATGAAGCGTCAGGGTCGCGTCTGGATCCGGATTTTCCCGGATACCCCGGTGACCTCCAAGCCCGTCGAAGTACGTATGGGTAAGGGTAAGGGTTCGGTCGATTTCTGGGCGTGCAAGGTCAAGCCTGGCCGGATCATGTTCGAGATCGACGGTGTGTCGGAGCCAATCGCCCGTGAGGCCCTGCGCCTTGCGGCGATGAAGCTTCCGGTCAAGACCCGCACCGTGGTCCGCGAAGACTGGTAAAGGTAGTGCCTGCCGCAGGCGGGCGCTCGCCAATGGGGACAGGTGATTTCGCAGAAATCGCCCGGGCCCCACTCCGGTTGAAAGAATGGGAAGCCTCCGTCGAGAGATCGGCGGGGGTTTTCTCTTGTCAGCTGTGCAGCGCTGGGGTCCTTTGGCGGGATGGAACAGCTTGTCATCATACCGCGCCTGTCAGTCGGCCCGCTTGAATTCGGCACGAGCCAAGAGGCGGTCGCGGCGTTGCTTGGGCCGCCGCAGAATAGATTCCGTGTCGTCGGCGGTGGTGGTGTGTGCCAGGTCTGGGATGGTTTGGCTTTTTCGTCCTGTGATTTCACGAAAGATTGCCTTGAGGCTCTCACCATCAACCATAGCGTTGCAAAATCCGTTCTGCTTGGTGAGGTCGACCTGTTGCAGCAGCCACTGGATCAGGTGCTGGCCGCATTGGATCGAATGAACGGCGGCACGGATCAAATTCAGGGTGGGTCGCTAGCCTACGAGGAACTCGGGCTGGTCCTGAGCCAATTCGAGGATGCCGGGGCGCGAGAATTGGTTGTGACGTCGCAAAGCAACGCAGCCGTTGAGCCGACACGGCCCATCGGGCTTCAGGGCGCGATGGATTACTACCGGGCACAGAAGGGAACGGACCCCGCGGAAGATGCTTTCGGGCAGTGGCCGTAGCGTGCTGTGCCTAGCCCAACCGCACCTCTTCCAGATGGTTTTCGATGTGCATCAGGTGCGCCAGAGCGAACTGATCCTTGCCGAGCGCACCGAAGGCAAAGTGGGGGCGGAGCGCTCCGTTGAAGTCCCGGAAGGTTTCGAGGGACGTCACGAGACGATGAAGGCCAGCATCGGCTGACACATCGCCGACAACCTCCCCGGGATGGGTTCGTCGAGGCCATGGCTCATCCGCCCGCGCAGACTTGAAAACCGTGAAGGCAAGTTTGCCCGCGGTCATCTGGAAGAGCCTCGGCTTCTCCTCCGGGTAGCCGGACATGGAGAACTCCACCCCTTGAGCGAGATGGCTGAAGGTGCGCCCCAGGTCCCAGTCGCCGGTGGACTGGATCGCGGTGACGTCCAGTTCGTCGAGGCGGCGAAAGGCGGTGTCGAGGGCGTTGGTCATGGGGCCACTAGAGGCCGTTAGAATGAGCCGGTCAACCTGTGGGCCAGATCGCCTCCATCCCGCCGCTGAATTCGGCCCATGACATGGTCGCGCGGTTGCCCGCATAGCCTTGATAGTAGGACCTGCCGTTGGGCAGGGGCAGTCCGGCCCAGATGCGGGCGAGGTTGTGCATGAAGTCGCGGCGACCGAGTTCCCCCGCTTCAAAGGCCTGCAGGCCTGCCTCGTCCAGCAGGACAGTTGCGAGGCTATCCTGCACCTCAGCCGTGAAGCGGACCTCCGGCCCATAGCCGCGGATACGGGCGACGCGGCGGAGCGTGTCGGGGATGAACTGGTAGCGTCCGATGGCGTGGGGTTGGCCGGGGGTTGCGGTGATCCAGGCGTAGATCTCCCCAAGGGTCATCTGCGTGGGCGGACGCGGTGTGCGGATGCGCGCGCCGTGTTGCACAGCGTCGTAGCCCGCTTGCCCGGCTTCAGCACGAGAAATCAAGGTGAGGAGCCGCGCGGTTGAGTGCCCAACGCCAGTGGGGGCGGGGGCGCGGACGGGGAAGGGCGCGAAGAAGCTGCCATCCTGTGTGCCCGCGAACAGTGATCCATTGATTGCGGTCGTGGAACCTAGGCCTCCTTCGATCAGCGGTGCGGCGCGGGTGACGAGAGGCGCTACATCGGCCTTGGCCAGCCCCGCGATCAGGAAGATGAGCGTGAGGGGCAGGAAGAGTGCCCCGTAAAGCCGGTTTGCCATTCTGGCCGAGCCTCAATCGTTCGTCTTGGGCGCAGCATGGCGGCAATATCTTTCCAAACCGTTGCCGCGCGCCTACACAAGCGCCCATGGCCCAGATCAAATCCCTTTTCGCGACCCGACTTTATCACGCCAAGCTGGCCGAGTTCGGCCCGGCCGTGGATCGGGATGAGTTGATGGCCTCGTGCTTTTCCATCGCCGATGACGATGAGGCCGGGCAGGAATGGTGCGAGGAAAACGGATTTCCCGGCTATACCTCCTATGCATCCCTGACGGATTTGCCCTGGCGGTTTCCGATTTTCGCGCAGGTGGTTGAGGCGCTGGACAAACATGTTGCAGCGTTCGCGAAGGATCTGGAATTCGATCTGGAAGACCGCGCGCTCAAGCTGGAAGATATCTGGATCAACATCTTGCCCGAAGGGGGCATCCATACCTCTCATATCCATCCGCATTCTGTCATTTCGGGCACGACCTACGTGGCGGTGCCGCCGGGTGCGCGGTCGATCAAGCTGGAGGATCCGCGCCATGCGATGATGATGGCCGCGCCTGCGCGCAAGGCGGATGCGCGGGAGGAGTTGCGGGCCTTCGTCTACCCGAACCCGCAGGCCGGGCGACGTGCTGCTTTGGGAATCGCTGGCTGCGTCACGAGGTGCCGATGAACATGGACGAGGACGACCGGATCAGCATCAGTTTCAACTACGCCTGGACGTAAGGCGCGCCCGAGCCTTGCCGTGCAAAACATGTTGTGGAAGTGTTTGAGGGATTTCCGAAGGACACATCATGCCATTCATCAAAAACGTTTTTTCGGCTCTCACCCCGGCCCTTGCCAGTGCCGGAATGCTCGTCGGTGCGGCAGCGCCCGTTCTGGCGCAGTCGCAGGAATGCAGATTGGAAGTCGCCGTGTCGGAAGATTCGATCGGCGGCGAATTGCACTATGAGACGGACAGCTACCTTATCCAGGCCGTCCTGTTCGCGTTCCACCGCTATGACGATGGCGCGACGCTGACGGCGGTCTCGACCACAACCTGCGAAGACGACAGCCTTGGCCGCTGTATCGGGATCGAGATCGAGGGGCTCCTGCCGGGCGATGAACGCAGTTTCTGGCAGACCGAGCTGGTGCGGGAGGGCGACCAACTGACCGTCACGACCAGAGGGTTCGCTGATTTGGAAATGACCCAACCTTACGAGGATGGGGTCTATGTGGATGTCTACACGATCAAGGAATGTGTCGGGTAGGGATTTGCGGATCGGGGCTGCGCCATGAAGCACCGATGAACACCGTCAGATCAACGTGAGGTTCGACTGCGCCCGGGCATTGGGTGGGTCAGATGTGCCCGAGGTAGTAGCCTATGGCCTCGGCCAGTTCGGTTTCCTCGTAGCCGAAATGGGAGCGGATGACGGTTTCCAGCTGTCGGAAGATGGCGGCGGCTTCGGTGAAGTTCGCGTCGGTGGGGTCGGCGATGAGGGTGTCGGCGGCGCGGTCGAGGCGGAGGAGGAGTTCGTGGACCACCTCATGCTCGGCCTTCAGCTTGGCGACGACCTCTCGGAACAGGCCGTTCCCGGCGGCCTCGATCCGGGGGAACATGTCGGCGGCTTCGATATCATGGTGCATCTTGAGGATGCGGCATTCCTGCCCGCAGAGCGAGCCAAAGGCGCGCAGGTTCTCGGACATGTCGAGGGACAGGACGATGCGCTTGAGGTTCTCGGGCGGGGCGTCGCCGGCCTCGATCCGGGCGAGGACGGCACCGATGCGGGCCATCTCCATCAGGTAGTGCCGGTGGATAAGGGCGAGTTGCTTGCCTTGGCTGCGGTGCTGGTCGGTTGCGTTGGGGAGTGGTTGGGCCGAGGGGCGGGCGGCCTCGTCCAGTGTGAGTTGGGCGAGGGGGAGGGCGGAGAGGTTGGGCATGGCGGGACGGCAGTTTAAGGGTCGATTGCGATTGGTGAAGCTTCTTGTGAGTAACTGGGAATGCATCCGTCGCGAAAACGATACGAGTCTGATCAGCCCGCGTTCATTTGCGACGCGATTTGATCCCATCTCTCAAAGATTTGGCGATCTTCTTTATCCGAGCCAGAAGTCAGTTCTGAAACAACTCATTCAACACATGCGCGAAAATCTCTGTCGCAGCCTCAAATTCGTTGCGTCGCACTTGATTGCCATGTGAACCTAAATTGCCAACTTCCTTAAGTGCCATGAATAATTCGGCAAAGTCTTTGTTCTGCACGCTAGCATTCTCTATCCTACCGTGGAGAGTGAGTTGCCGGGTCGCCCCAGAAGCTTGTTTCGTCCGATGTTGGAATCCCCATCTCATCAAGGAGACGTTCGAGTGCTGTGCGTAGCGCGTTCGCCGCGGCGGAGAGGTCGGCCCAATAGAGCAAAAAGCTGCGCTTAACCCTCTTTCAACCTTGACTGGAGTATCCTCAGAGCACCTCAAAAGGTCTGGCGGAGGGCTGATGGCGTGGATGCGAAAGCTATCGTAATACTCGGCTCCACCCCTACCATCGTAGCGCTGATCAAGCGTTCCGGTCCCAATGGCGAAGGCTAACTCTTGGCATGCTTTTGCGTTGCACTGCAGCCTGAATGAGAAACGATACTCTATCCAATCGGGATCCCACTCTTCGACTCTATGAGCTGCTTTCGAGTGCTTCGGTTCAGTGAAGGCGAAGCTATCGTCCACGACTTCCAGAAGACCGGTTCTGCAATTAGGGCAGCGGTAGGAGTCGCTCGGCGTTTCGGCGAGATCCAAGTGGTGGAAGTTCAAATGCCATGTTAGTGATGCTCGCTTCCTTCTTAAGCGAGAAGGTAGCAGTTCATCGGCGAGAACTTCAAACGGCAGTTCTGCTTGCCAACCGCCCCCATCCCCCTATACGGCCCCCTCATTCACCGAACTCCACGGGAATCAGCGTAACCCGCCCATGCGGCGCGCCCTCGTGATGTTGAAAGGAAAAAGGCGATGAACGCCCAGGAACTGCGTGACAAGACGCCGGACCAGCTTCGTGATGAGCTGAAGGCGCTTAAGAAGGAGGCTTTCAACCTCCGCTTCCAGCAGGCCACCGGCCAGCTCGAAAACACCGCTCGTATGCGTCAGGTTCGCCGTGACGCCGCGCGCGTTAAGACCATTCTGAACGAAAAAGCGGCCGCTGCCGCAGCGGAGGCCTGATCTATGCCCAAGCGTATTTTGACCGGCACCGTGACCAGCGACGCCAACGAACAGACCGTGACCGTTTCCGTGGAGCGCCGCTTCAAGCACCCGGTCATGCAGAAGACCATCCGGAAGTCCAAAAAGTATCGGGCACACGATCCGGAGAACACGTTCAAGGTAGGTGACACAGTCCGCATTCAGGAATGTGCCCCTGTCTCGAAATCCAAGCGCTGGGAGGTTCTCGCTTCCTGAGAAGCGTCAACCTTTCGGTTTGATCGAAACCCCCGGGCCAATGTGCAAACTGCCGGTTCGGGACGTCGGGAGAAACCAATATGATCCAGATGCAGACCAATCTGGATGTTGCTGACAATAGCGGCGCTCGCCGTGTTCAGTGCATCAAGGTCCTGGGTGGTTCCAAACGCAAATACGCCTCTGTGGGCGACATCATCGTGGTGTCGGTCAAAGAGGCTATTCCGCGTGGTCGTGTGAAGAAAGGTGACGTTCGTAAGGCCGTCGTCGTTCGCACCGCCAAGGAAGTGCGTCGTGAGGATGGCACCGCCATCCGCTTCGACCGCAACGCCGCCGTCATCCTCAACAACAACAACGAGCCGATCGGCACCCGTATCTTCGGGCCGGTTGTTCGTGAGCTGCGCGCGAAGAACTTCATGAAGATCATCTCGCTTGCGCCGGAGGTGCTGTAAGATGGCAGCTAAGCTCAAGAAGGGCGACAAGGTCGTCGTGCTTGCCGGTAAGGACAAGGGCAAGGAAGGCGAAATCGCCTCCGTGAACCCCAAGGCCGGCAAAGCCATTGTGGACGGCGTGAACATCGCCATCCGTCACACCAAGCAAAGCCAGTCCAGCCAAGGTGGCCGCATCCCTCAGGCGATGCCCATCGATCTGTCGAACCTGGCCCTGCTGGATGCAAACGGCAAAGCAACCCGCGTTGGCTTCCGTGAGGAAGACGGCAAGAAGGTCCGCTTCGCCAAGACCACGGGGGACGTGATCTGATGCTGGATACCGCCAACTACACCCCGCGTCTGAAGGCCGCTTACAAGGATGCCATCAAGGCAGCCATGAAAGAGGAATTCGGCTACAAGAACGACATGCAGATCCCGCGTCTTGAGAAGATCGTTCTCAACATCGGCGCCGGGGCCGAGAGCGTGAAGGACTCCAAGAAGGCCAAATCGGCCCAGGAAGACCTGACCGCCATCGCAGGCCAGCACGCTGTCATCACCAAAGCAAAGAAGTCCATCGCTGGCTTCCGCGTTCGGGAAGACATGCCGCTTGGCACGAAGGTCACGCTGCGCGGCGACCGCATGTACGACTTCCTTGACCGCCTCACCACCATCGCAATGCCCCGCATTCGCGACTTCCGTGGTGTGAAGCCGTCGTTCGACGGTCGTGGCAACTTTGCCATGGGCATCAAGGAGCACATCGTTTTCCCCGAGATCAACTTCGACAAAGTCGACGAAGTCTGGGGCATCGACGTGATCATTGTCACAACGGCGGACACGGACGCCGAGGCGAAGTCGCTTCTGAAGCACTTCAACATGCCGTTCAACGCCTGACGCGAGAGGAAAAGACACATGGCCAAAGTTTCCATGGTTCAACGTGAACTCAAGCGTCAGCGCCTGGTGGAGAAGTATGCCGCCAAGCGTGCCGCGCTGAAAGAGATCGCAAATGACGAAGACAAGCCGATGGAAGAGCGCTTCAAGGCGCGTCTGAAACTGGCGAAACTGCCGCGCAACAGCTCGGCCACCCGTCTTCACAACCGTTGCCAGCTGACCGGTCGCCCGAAGGCGTATTACCGCAAGCTGAAAATGTCGCGGATCAAGCTGCGTGATTTGGCCTCCAACGGTCAGATCCCCGGCATGGTCAAGTCGAGCTGGTAAGGAGCAGATAAGATGAATGATCCTATCGGCGATATGCTGACCCGCATCCGCAATAGCCAGATGCGCGGTAAATCCACGGTCGAGACCCCGGCCTCCAAGCAGCGTGCGCGTGTCTTGGATGTGTTGGCGGACGAAGGCTATATCCGCGGCTACGAGCCCACCACCGGCAAAGACGGTCACCCCGCCTTTGAAATCAGCCTGAAGTACTATGAAGGCACCCCGGTGATCCGTGAGCTCAAGCGCGTGTCGAAACCCGGCCGCCGCGTCTACATGAGCGTGGGCGACATCCCACAGGTCCGTCAGGGTCTGGGTGTGTCGATCGTTTCCACCTCGAAGGGCGTGATGTCCGATGCAAACGCTCGCAGCCAGAATGTTGGCGGCGAAGTGCTTTGCACAATCTTCTAAGGAGGCCCTCGCTATGTCTCGTATTGGTAAAAGACCGGTCGAGCTGCCCGGGGGTGTCGAAGCCTCCGTGTCGGGTCAGACCATCGAAGTGAAAGGCCCCAAGGGTGCCCGCAACTTCACCGCAACCGACGATGTGTCGCTGGCCGTGGCCGACAATGCCGTCACTGTTGAGCCGCGTGGCAAGTCCAAGCGTGCCCGTCAGCAGTGGGGCATGAGCCGCACCATGGTTCAGAACCTCGTCACCGGCGTCACCGACGGTTTCAAGAAAGAGCTTGAGATCACCGGTGTTGGTTATCGTGCGCAGATGCAGGGTAACACCCTGAAGCTGTCGCTCGGCTACAGCCACGACGTCGATTTCGAAGTGCCCGCCGGTGTGACCGTCACCTGCCCGAAGAACACTGAAGTGGTGATCGAGGGCACCGACCAGCAGCTTGTTGGTCAGGTGGCAGCGAACATTCGTGAGTGGCGTGCGCCCGAGCCCTACAAGGGCAAAGGCATTCGCTACAAGGGTGAGTACATCTTCCGTAAGGAAGGCAAGAAGAAGTAAGGGCTGGCACTATGGCTATGAGCAAACGCGATCTGTTCCAGAAGCGCCGCCTGCGCAACCGGAACAAAATGAAGAAGATGGCTGCAGGGCGCGCGCGCCTTTCGGTTCATCGTTCGAACAAGAACATCAGCGTCCAGCTGATCGACGATGTGGAAGGCCGCACGCTCGCGTCCGCGTCTTCCCTCGAATCGTCGCTCGGCGTGGTCGGCAAGAACAACGTGGAGGCCGCCGCAAAGGTGGGCGCCGCGATTGCCGAGCGGGCGAAGAAGGCCGGGGTCGAAGAATGCTATTTCGACCGTGGCGGCTTCCTGTTCCACGGGCGTGTGAAGGCCTTGGCCGACGCCGCGCGTGAAGGTGGTCTGAAGTTCTAAGAGACCTTGAAGGGCGTCCCTCGGGGGCGCCCTCGATGATCCCGGGGCCTGTTGGTTCACGAGGATTGAGACAACTCCGGCGCGTGCTTCACGCGCTCCGATTTGAAGGAATTGCCATATGGCAGAACGTGAAAACAGAGGGCGCGGCCGCGGTCGCAATCGTGAAGAGGAAACGCCGGAATTTGCCGACCGTCTGGTTGCGATCAACCGCGTTTCCAAGACCGTGAAGGGTGGTAAGCGTTTCGGCTTTGCAGCCCTTGTTGTGGTTGGTGACCAGCGCGGTCGCGTGGGCTTCGGCAAAGGTAAGGCCAAAGAGGTGCCCGAGGCGATCCGCAAGGCCACCGAGCAGGCCAAGCGCAACCTGATCCGCGTGCCCCTCAAGGAAGGTCGCACGCTGCACCACGACATCCTGGGCCGTCATGGCGCCGGCAAGGTTGTGATGCGCACAGCCCCGGAAGGAACCGGGATCATCGCCGGTGGTCCGATGCGTGCCGTATTCGAGATGCTGGGTGTGAAGGACGTTGTGTCGAAGTCGACCGGGTCGCAGAACCCCTACAACATGATCCGTGCAACGCTGGACGGTCTGCGCAAGGAAAGCTCGCCCCGTCAGGTTGCAGCACGTCGCGGCAAGAAGGTCGCCGACATCCTGCCCAAGCGCGATGACGCCCCTGCGGCAGAGACTGAGGAGGCCTGAGACCCATGGCAAAAACCATCGTCGTCAAGCAGGTGGGCTCGCCCATCCGCCGCCCGCAGGAACAGCGTGCCACGCTGATCGGCCTGGGCCTGAACAAGATGCACAAAACCCGCGAGCTGGAGGATACCCCTTCCGTCCGCGGTATGATCAACAAGATCCCGCATCTCGTGGAGATCGTCGAAGAGCGCGGCTAAGCGCCTTCGAATTGGTTAATGAAAGGCTGCCCCACCGTACGGTGGGGCGGCTTTTTTTATGGGATTTAAATCAATTCAGTCTATTTTTCTTTACACAGACCATAAACGACAAGGGCCTCGGCGCGAATATGCCCATCGAATTTTCAACATGCCTCGAGCGTGACCTGCTTTACGCGCGTTGGTGGGGTTACGTCGATTTCGACCAGTTCCAGGCGAATTTCGATGCTTATCTCAACGACAAGTATTACGTGCCCGGGCGACCGGAATTGATCGACCATTCGGGCATTACCGAGCTGGACATCAATTTTGATATCATGCGCACGTTGCTGCGCACGGTGAATGAACAGTCGCCCTCGATTATCGTCGACACCCACACGGTCATCTATTCGCCGAACGACACTGTTTTCGGAGTCGGGCGGATGTACCAGCTCCTCTCCGAGCTGGCCCATGGCATTCGCGTGGAGATTTTCCGAACCGAGGAAGAGGCGTTAGCGGCGCTGGAATTGCTCGATACTTACAAGAGCTTTGCGGATCTGTTGGAAGACAATGATTTCAAGCCGGCCTGCCGCCGTGCGCAGGGCTCTGCGCAGGAGACGATCGCCTAACGGCTGACTGCCCATACATGCCCTCTTGCGGTGTGCGGTCTGTTTCCTTATACGCGCCCGGTGTTCTTCGGGGCATTCTACATTAACGTAAGCCGCGTCCCTCCCATTTTCGCTTCAAGGGAGGTGTTCCGGCAAAGGAGAAGCGACATGAAACTGCATGAATTGCGGGACAATCCCGGTGCAACCAAACGGCGCAAGCGCGTGGGCCGCGGCCCGGGTTCGGGCATGGGTAAGACCGCTGGCCGTGGTATCAAAGGCCAGAAATCCCGTTCGGGTGTGGCAATCAACGCCTATGAAGGCGGCCAGATGCCCCTCTACCAGCGCTTGCCAAAGCGCGGCTTCAACAAGCCAAATCGCAAGAAGTTCGCCGTTGTGAACCTGGGCCTGATCCAGAAGTTCGTAGACGCCGGCAAGATCGATGCGAAATCCGAGATCACCGAAGATGCGCTGGTCGCGTCCGGCCTCGTGCGCCGCAAACTGGACGGTGTGCGTGTTCTGGCGAAAGGCGACGTTTCAGCCAAGCTGAACATCAACGTGACTGGCGCCTCAAAGGCGGCTGTTGAGGCCGTCGAAAAGGCCGGCGGTTCGCTGACCGTGGCTGCGGCTGCTGCGGCGGAGTAACCCGTTCGGGGTGTTAATCACCCCGTAACGCTTGTGGGCGGGGCGCTCTCCGCCTACATCCTACCCCAAGGAATTCCTGCGCCGCAGGGGCCCCGCAAAGGGCCCGGCGGCTTTAGCGCATAAGAGAGACGGCATGGCATCAGCAGCGGAGCAAATGGCCTCCAACATGAGCTGGAGCGCGTTTGGCAAAGCGACAGAGCTTCGCCAACGGATCTGGTTCACCCTGGGCCTTCTGATCATCTACCGGATCGGCACCTATATTCCGGTGCCTGGCATCGACGCGATCGAGTTGCAGAACTTCTTCGATCAAGCGGCGGCTGGTCTTGGTGGCGTTCTGAACATGTTCACCGGTGGCGCGCTGTCGCGCATGGGTGTCTTTGCGCTTGGCATCATGCCCTACATCTCGGCCTCGATCATCGTGCAGCTTATGTCGGCCATGGTGCCGGCGATGGAGCAGCTGAAGAAGGAGGGTGAGCAGGGCCGCAAGAAGCTGAACCAATGGACGCGCTACGGCACGGTGGTTTTGGCGACCGCGCAGGCCTACGGGCTTGCCGTTTCGATGGAATCTGGTGGACTTGTGACCGATCCGGGCTGGTTCTTCCGCGCGGCCTGCGTGATCACGCTTGTCGGTGGTACGATGTTCCTGATGTGGTTGGGTGAGCAGATCACCCAGCGTGGCATCGGCAATGGCATCTCGCTGATTATCTTCGTCGGAATCATCGCGGAAATCCCCGCTGCTCTGGCGCAGTTCTTCGAGTCCGGCCGTCAGGGTGCGCTTTCGACGCCTGCGATCTTGGGCGTGATCGTGATGCTGATTGGCACGCTCTTCTTCGTTGTGTTCATGGAGCGCAGCTTGAGGAAAATACACATTCAGTACCCGCGCCGTCAGGTCGGGATGAAGGTCTACGACGGTGGCTCCAGCCACCTGCCCGTCAAGGTGAACCCGGCGGGTGTGATCCCGGCGATCTTTGCCTCGTCGCTCTTGCTGCTGCCCACCACGCTGACCACGTTCGGCGGAGCTGAGGGCAACGGCCCGGTCATGGGCTGGATCCTTGCAAACTTCGGGCCTGGTCAGCCACTGTATCTGCTGTTCTTCGCGTCCATGATCATCTTCTTCACATATTTCTATACGCTGAACGTGTCGTTCAAGACCGAGGATGTGGCCGACAATCTAAAGAACCAGAACGGCTTTATTCCTGGCATTCGCCCGGGCGCACGGACGGCGGAGTATCTGGAATATGTGGTGCGCCGCATCCTGGTGCTTGGCTCGGCCTATCTTGCGCTGGTTTGTCTCATGCCAGAAATTGTGCGGACAAACCTGGCGATTACTGCTTACTTTGGCGGCACTTCGATTCTCATCATCGTTTCGGTGGGGATGGATACGGTACAGCAGATCCAATCACATCTGTTGGCCCACCAATACGAAGGCCTGCTCGAAAAGTCCCAGCTCCGCGGGCGCAAGAGTGGCGCCAAGAAACCGCGGAAGGGACCGGCGCGTCGATGAACATCATTCTTTTGGGCCCGCCGGGTGCGGGAAAGGGAACGCAGGCCTCGCGCCTTGTCGAAGCACGCGGCATGACGCAGTTGTCCACGGGGGACATGCTGCGGGAAGCCAAGACAAGCGGCACCGAGATGGGCCAGAAGGTGGCCGAGGTTATGGCCAAGGGCCATCTGGTGACGGATGAGATCGTCATCGGCCTAATCCGCGAAAAGTTGGAAACCGGTGGCAATGGCTTCATCTTTGACGGCTTCCCCGGACGCTTCCTCAGGCTGATGCGCTGGAGCAGTTGCTCGCCGATATGGGCCAAAGTCTTGATGCGGTGATCGAGATGCGTGTCGACAAGGATGAAGTCCTGGTCGAGCGTGTAGTGAACCGTGCCGCCGAAGCTGTCGCCGCAGGCAAGGAACCGCGCGCGGACGATACAGCAGAAGCGATGCAGGAACGCCTGTTCGTCTATTACAAACAGACCTCGCCTCTGCTTGGTTATTACTATGCCAAAGGGATGCTTCGGGGTGTTGAAGGCCTCGGCACGATGGACGAAGTTGCGGCCGAGATTGCGGGCATCATGGACGCCTGATCCGGGCCTATTGACCTTTTGGTCATCAAGTCATAGTTACCGCCATCTCCGCAGGAATCACCCTGCCAGGATGCATTGCAAGCCCGGGAAAAACCGCCCGGGCTTACGTTGTGAAAAAGGGCCTGGGGTTACGGGCTCGCAACCGAAGGAAAGAGCCACACATGGCACGTATTGCAGGGGTCAACATCCCCACCGCAAAGCGCGTTCCGATCGCGCTGACCTACATCACCGGAATTGGTCACACCTCCGCCGCAGCCATCTGCGAAGCCGTTGGCATCGACGCCACGCGCCGCGTGAATGAGCTGTCGGATGCAGAGGTTCTGCAAATCCGCGAGCACATCGACGCCAACTACAACGTCGAAGGTGACCTGCGCCGCGAGACGCAGATGAACATCAAGCGTCTCATGGACCTGGGCTGCTACCGCGGTCTGCGCCATCGTCGTAACCTGCCCGTCCGCGGTCAGCGCACGCACACCAACGCTCGTACCCGCAAAGGCCCCGCAAAGGCCATTGCCGGTAAGAAGAAATAAGGGAGGGCTGGACACATGGCACGTGATCGTCGTCCCGCGAAGAAGAAGGTTTCCAAGAACATCGCCACTGGCGTTGCGCATGTGAACTCTTCGTTCAACAACACCAAGATCCTGATCTCTGACGTGCAGGGCAACGCCATTTCGTGGTCGTCTGCTGGCACGATGGGCTTCAAGGGCAGCCGCAAGTCCACACCGTTCGCCGCCCAGATGGCTGCGGAAGATGCGGGCAAGAAGGCGCAGGACCACGGCGTGAAAACGCTTGAGGTCGAAGTTCAGGGCCCCGGTTCGGGCCGTGAAAGCGCGCTGCGCGCCCTGGCGGCTCTTGGCTTCCAGATCACGTCGATCCGCGACGTGACCCCGATGGCCCATAACGGCTGCCGCCCACCAAAGCGCCGTCGCGTCTAAGGTCAGAAGAATTCCTGCCGGGCTGCGGTTTTCCGTGGCCCGGATTCGTCATTTTTACCTCGAGTGTGTCCGGGATGGATCCCCCCGACACGAGCATGGAGGCGACGCATGATCCACAAAAATTGGCAAGAGCTGATCAAGCCCACCCAGCTGG
Organism: Gymnodinialimonas sp. JB5-7; assembly: GCF_055693405.1. Lineage (NCBI taxonomy): Bacteria > Pseudomonadati > Pseudomonadota > Alphaproteobacteria > Rhodobacterales > Paracoccaceae > Gymnodinialimonas > Gymnodinialimonas sp. JB5-7. The sequence goes on along the minus strand of NZ_JBVFUX010000012.1, from coordinate 620,325 downwards.
TAGTCCAGCCTGGGACCGACCCGGCGCGGAAGGCAACTGTCGTTGCTGAACCGCTTGAGCGGGGCTTCGGCCTGACGCTTGGGAACGCGCTGCGCCGCGTTCTGATGTCCTCGCTGCAAGGCGCGGCCATCACCTCCGTCCAAATCGACGGCGTTCTGCACGAATTCTCCAGCGTGGCTGGCGTGCGGGAAGACGTGACCGATATCGTGTTGAACCTGAAGGGCGTCGCGATCCGCATGGAAGCCGAAGGGCCCAAGCGCGTTTCGATCTCCGCCAAAGGCCCGCGCGTTGTGACGGCTGGCGATATTTCGGAGTCGGCAGGCATCGAGATCCTGAACAAGGATCACGTGATCTGCCACCTCGACGATGGTGCCGATCTGTACATCGAGCTGACGGTTAATACCGGCAAGGGCTATGTCGCCGCTGACAAGAATCGCCCGGAAGATGCACCCATCGGCCTGATGCCGATCGATGCGATTTATTCGCCGGTTAAGAAGGTGTCCTATGATGTGCAGCCGACCCGCGAGGGTCAAGTGCTCGACTATGACAAGCTGACGCTGAAGCTGGAAACTGACGGCTCTGTAACGCCGGACGATGCCGTGGCCTATGCCGCGCGTATCATCCAGGACCAGCTGTCGATCTTCGTGAACTTCGACGAGCCGGAGTCGGCCACCCGTCAGGACGACGAAGACGATCTGGAATTCAACCCGCTTCTCCTGAAGAAGGTTGATGAGCTGGAGCTTTCGGTGCGGTCTGCGAACTGCCTTAAGAACGACAACATCGTCTACATCGGTGATCTGATCCAGAAGACCGAGGCAGAGATGCTGCGCACGCCGAACTTTGGCCGCAAGTCGCTCAACGAGATCAAGGAAGTGCTGTCCGGCATGGGCCTGCACCTCGGTATGGATATCGTGGACTGGCCGCCCGACAACATCGAAGAGCTGGCGAAGAAGTACGAAGACAACTTCTAAGCTGCTGAATGAATGCCCGGTCGCGCCGGGGAATATTCGGGTTTGAACGCCCCAAGGAGAGGGCCCCGCACGCATGGGGCCCCAGACAAAGCAAAATCGCCCGTAGAGGGCACCTGAATTGGAGAAGACACATGCGTCACGCCCGCGGATACCGCCGCCTGAACCGGACCCACGAGCACCGCAAGGCGATGTTCTCGAACATGGCCGGCTCGCTGATTGAACATGAACAGATCAAGACGACTTTGCCCAAGGCAAAGGAACTGCGTCCGATCGTGGAAAAGCTGATCACGCTTGCCAAGCGCGGCGACCTGCACGCGCGCCGTCAGGCCGCATCGCAGCTGAAGCAGGACCAGTTTGTCGCCAAGCTGTTTGACGTGCTTGGCCCCCGCTATGCGGAACGCCAGGGCGGTTACATTCGCATCATGAAGGCGGGCTTCCGCTATGGCGACATGGCGCCGATGGCGATCATCGAATTCGTTGACCGCGATGTTGACGCCAAAGGCGCCGTAGACCGTGCGCGCGTTGAAGAAGAGGACGCCGTCGAAGGCTGATCCCTTTGCAGCGGCTACTTGATTGAACCCTCCGGCCGTGTCGGAGGGTTTTCTCTTTGGCAGGAGGCTTTTTTGGGGGCTCTAGCGTAGTTTGCCCGTGTGCGTTGAAGGTGTCGGCAAGTGGATGTCGGCCACGACAAAATCTGCATCCAAAGGCGATTGCCCAAGGAATTCGAGTAGGTCACGGCGCGTTTCAGAAGACAACTTCATGAGACGCGCGAAAAGATCGGGTTCGATCCTTTTGGTCATTCGTCTCACCTTGCGTTAGCAATTGATCATCCGGCTTGACCCCGTTTCGGGCAACCTATCTAAATGGACATGTCCATTTGGTGGGTTAGATGACAAAAGCGCCGGTTCTAGACCTATTGCTGCACGAGCTTTCGTTGGCGGCCCCTGCCGGTTTCGCCGTGGGTCTGCATATTCGCTACGTCTCTCCGCTGATCATGGTGAACACATATCCCGACTCCTGGCAGGAGGTTTACACGTCAAAGCTCTACGGTCTGCGCGACCCCACCTTGGCTTGGGGGCTAAGCCATACGGGGACACGTCGTTGGAGCCAGATTGGCCTTCCTGACCCGTTCGGGATCCTGAAGGAATCTGCGGAATACGGCCTGAGATACGGGATGATCGCATCCATCGGGCCGATGTCGTCGCGCACCATCGCGGGTGCAAGCCGGGAAGACCGTGAGTTCACCGAAGACGAAATGGAGCTTGTCTACCGGATCGTGCACCGCATGCACGATCTGTCCGAACCGCCGGCCCGCCTGTCCAAGGCGCAGGCCGACGCACTGAAATGCATCGCGGAGGGGGACCGCCATGCAGCTGCTGCCGCAAAGCTCGGCATATCCGAAAGCGCCTTCAAGGCGCGACTGACGTCTGCGCGTCAGAAGCTGATGGCCCGAACGACGGCAGAAGCCGTTCAAAGGGCCAAGGAGTACGGGTTGATCTGAGCGTCAGGGGTCGCAGCCCCGCATGAGAGCCAACTGCGTGGTGTTTCGAAATACGCGATTCACCTCATTGGAGACTCATATGCAAATGACGACACTCTCGTTCGAGAACTTCCACCGGCATGGGCCGTTGTTCACGAACATGCTGAAAGCACGACACCGGACATTCATTGAAGAAATGGGCTGGGAGATCCCCTCGGAAGGCGGGATGGAGTTTGACCAGTACGACACGGCGCAGAGCCGGTGGGTTTGCGTCCATGATGGCCTTCGCGTGCTGGCAGGGGTGCGGTTGACGCCGACGACGGCGTCTTGCGGGATCTACAGCTATATGGTGCGGGACGCGCAGCGGGGGTTGCTGGACTCGATCCCTGCCAATTTGCTGGATGATCCAGCGCCGATTGCGGAGCATATCTGGGACGCCAACCGCCTGTTTGTCGCCGAAGGGGTGGAGACAGAGATCCGGCGGGAGGTTCAGATGTCGCTGATGGGGCACATGGTGCGCTCGGCGCGGGAGTTGGGGGCGACGACGCTTTTGGGCCTTCTGCCCATTGGCATCCCGCGGCTCGGCCGCCGCCTTGGCATTGATATGGAGGCCGGAGGGCCGATCATGAAGATCGGCGGCGTGGCGCATCGGTGCTACTTTGTCTCGATGGCCTCGAAAATGCACTGAAACGGAGGATTCAAGTGGTTTGTGCAAGCTTGCACAAACCACTTAAACCTATGATAAATAATAACAAAAGAGATTTCTTTAACCTTTTCTTTACCCTTGCCGCCACTGTGGCGCGGGCGTAGCTTTGCCCATTATGGCTGATCTCTTCGACACATCTGCGGCGGCGCAGGACGCCTCCACAGGACCGCGACCGCTGGCGGATCGGTTGCGGCCCGCCGCATTGTCGGAGGTCATCGGTCAGCAGCACATTTTGGGGCCGGACGGCAGCCTGCGGGTGATGCTGGACTCCGGGTCGCTGTCGAGCCTGATCTTCTGGGGGCCGCCGGGTGTGGGCAAGACGACCATCGCGCGGCTTTTGGCGGATGAGACCGACCTGCATTTCGTCCAGATCAGCGCGATTTTCACCGGCGTGCCGGACCTGCGCAAAGTGTTCGAGGGCGCGAAACTGCGCCGCCAGAACGGCAAGGGCACACTTCTGTTCGTCGACGAAATCCACCGTTTCAACAAGGCGCAGCAGGACAGCTTCCTGCCGCATATGGAGGACGGCACGATCCTTCTGGTGGGGGCGACCACAGAGAACCCCTCGTTCGAGTTGAATGCTGCTGTCATGTCGCGGTCTCAGGTCATGGTTCTTGAGCGCTTGAGCGACGACGATCTCGAGGCTCTGCTGCAGCGGGCCGAAGCGGAGCTGGACCGCAAGCTGCCCCTGCTGCCCGATGCGCGGGTCAGCTTGCGCGAGATGGCCGATGGGGATGGGCGCGCGTTGCTTAATCTGGTGGAACAGGTCGCGGCCTGGAATGTTGAGCCGCTCGATACCAAGGCGTTGGGTGCGCGTTTGCAGCGGCGCGCCGCGCAATACGACAAGTCGGGCGACGCGCATTACAACCTGATCTCGGCCCTGCACAAGTCGATGCGCGGCAGCGACCCGGATGCCTGCCTTTATTGGTTCGCACGGATGCTGGAGGGGGCGAGGACCCACGCTATCTCGCGCGGCGCATGGTGCGGATGGCGGTGGAAGACGTCGGGCTGGCCGATCCGCAGGCGCAGCGCGTCTGTCTGGATGCGTGGGAGACGTATGAGCGGTTGGGGTCGCCCGAGGGCGAGCTTGCGTTGTCTCAGGCGATCATCTACCTGGCGCTCGCCCCGAAATCGAACGCGAACTACGTGGCTTATAAGGCGGCGCGCGCTTCGGCGAAGTCGACTGGATCGGCGATGCCGCCAAAGCATATCCTGAATGCGCCGACGTCCATGATGAAAGATCAGGGCTACGGCGAGGGCTATGCTTATGACCACGATCATGAGGACGGGTTTTCGGGGGCGAACTACTTCCCCGATACGATGTCGCGGGCGCGGTTCTATGAACCGAAGGAACGCGGGTTCGAACGCGATCTGAAGAAGCGCGTGGAATGGTTCGACGGGTTGAGGAAGAAGCGCGGCAAGTGACAGGCGATACGTTGACATCCCAACCCGCCCGGCGCATCCCGCCCCTATGACAGCGATCCTGCAAGTGGCCTTTGGCGGCGCCGTTGGTGCCGTGCTCCGATACCTGACGGGTATCGGCATGGTCCGGCTGTTCGGGCATGGCGCGTTCCCCTTGCCGATCCTCACGGTGAATATCGTAGGCTCGTTCCTGATGGGGGTCTTTGTGGTGGTCGCGGCGCAGCGCGGGCTCACGCATTTGTCTCCCTTGGTGATGACGGGCCTGTTGGGCGGGTTCACGACCTTCTCCGCCTTTTCGCTGGAGGCTGTGACGCTGTATGAGCGCGGCGATGTGGGGCAGGCGGCACTGTATGTTGGGGCCTCGGTGGTTCTATCGATTGGTGGGCTGATGTTAGGCCTCTGGGTCGCGCGAGGGATGTTCGCATGAGTGGTGTCCAAACGGTTGAGGTTGGCCCGGATGAGGGCGATCAGCGGTTGGACCGCTGGTTTCGCAAGCGGTTCCCGCAGGTCTCGCAGGGCCGGATCGAGAAGATGTGCCGGAAGGGCGAGATCCGCGTTGATGGGGGACGGGTGAAGAGTTCGACCCGTGTGGAGGTGGGGCAGAGCGTGCGCGTGCCGCCGCTGCCTGATACGGCCGCGCCGGTGGTGCACAAGCAGCCCAAGATCAGCGATGCGGATGCGGAGATGATGCGGAAAGCTGTGATCTACCGGGATGATCATATCATTGCGCTGAACAAGCCAGCTGGCTTGCCGTCGCAAGGGGTTCAGGCCAAAGCCGCCATGTGGATGGCTTGGCGGAGGCGCTGCGGTTCGGGTTTGAGGAAAAGCCGAGGTTGGTGCATCGGCTCGACAAGGACACATCGGGCGTTTTGCTGATGGCGCGGACGCGGGCCAGTGCAAAGGCGCTGACCGATGCGTTCCGCGCGCGGGAAACGCGCAAGATCTATTGGGCTGCCGTCGCCGGTACGCCGCTGCCCAAGATGGGCACGATCAAGTACGGGCTGGTGAAGGCGCCGGGCCATGGCAAGGGCGGCGAGAACGAGAAGATGCGTGCGGTGATGCCCGATGAAGTGCGCAGCGTTGAAGGCGCAAAGCGGGCGGAGACGGATTACGCGGTGTTGTCGAACCTTGGCGGGCGCGTGTCGTGGTGTGCTTTGGTGCCGATTACGGGGCGGACGCATCAGCTGCGCGCGCACATGGCCGAGATCGGGCATCCGATCATCGGCGATGGGAAATACGGCGGCTCGGGCCAGGAAAACCTAGGCGATGGCTGGGGCGCTCAGTTGGGCGGTGAGATCAGCCGCAAGCTGCATCTGCATGCGCGGAGCCTGTCGTTTCAGCATCCGTTTGGCGGGGCTCAAGTGAACCTGATTGCACCACTGTCTGAGCATATGGCGAAGACGTGGGAGACGTTGGGGTGGCAGGCCTCGGACGTGCCGGCGGATCCGTTTGCGGAGGATGAATGGACCTGAAGCTGGTCATCTTCGATGTGGACGGCACGCTGGTCGACAGCCAGGCGCATATCTTGGCGTCGATGAAAGGCGCGTTCGAGGCGCATGGTATGGCGGTGCCGCCACGTGAGGCAGTGCTGGGGATCGTGGGCTTGTCGCTGCCGGAGGCTTTTGCACGGCTGGTGCCGGAGCGGGCAGAATTGGCGGGTCTGTTGACCGAGGCTTACAAGGACACGTTCGCGGGGCTGCGGATGTCGGGTGAGGGTGCTTCACCACTCTATCCCGGTGCGGCGGAGGTGTTGGCCGGATTGGCGGCACGGGACGACGTGCTGTTGGGGGTGGCAACGGGCAAGAGCAAGCGAGGGCTCGACCATCTGATCGAGCTGCACGGCTGGGCGCGGGTGTTTCAGACGGTGCAGGTCGCTGATTTCCATCCGTCCAAACCGCATCCGTCGATGGTGGAGGCGTGCTTGGCCGAGACGGGGGTTGAGGCGGAGAGGGCCGTGATGGTGGGCGATACAAGTTTCGATATGGAGATGGCGCGCGCGGGGTCGGTGACAGCGCTGGCGGTTGGCTGGGGATATCACCCCGAAGATGCGCTGGTGCAGGCCGGGGCTGTGCGCGTGGTGGAGCGGTTCGTGGATATACCCGCCGCGTTAGAAGAATGCTGGGCCTTCGCATGACGGAATGGAAAGCAAAGCGGTTCTGGACCGAGGTGACGGTGCACGCGGAAGGCGACGGGTTTCGGGTTTTGCTGGACGCGCGTGCCCTCAACACACCGGGCAAGCTGCCGCTGATCATGCCCACGCGCACGTTGGCCGACGCAGTGGCCGAAGAATGGAGGGCGCAGGAGGGGCATATCCAACCGCTGACCATGCCCAACACGCGCTCTGCAAATTCGGCGATTGAGCGAGTCGCGCCGCAGCATGCCGAGGTCTGTGCGATGCTGTCAGCCTACGGCGAAACCGATCTGCTGTGCTATCGGGCGGAGGGGCCGCTTGAGTTGACGCAACGTCAGAAAGGCGCTTGGGATCCGATGCTGGATTGGGCCGCGGATCGCTATGGCGCCCGCTTGGTGCCAGTGGCGGGCGTCTTGCCGGTTGAGCAGGATCCCGACGCCCTGCGCGCATTGTCCAATCGGGTGTTGCGCACCGAGGCGTTTCCGCTGACGGCTCTGCATGACCTGATCACCTTGACCGGGTCTTTGGTGCTCGGTTTGGCGATCGCAGATGGCCACATTTCGGCCAACGAAGCATGGCTTTTGAGCCGAATCGATGAGGATTGGCAAATCTCCCAATGGGGCGAAGATGACGAGGCCACGCAGATGGCAGCGGCAAAGCGCAGCCAATTGCTTCATGCCGAGCGGTTCTTGTCGCTATGCTCTGAGAACTGACGTTTCTTCGGGCATGGGCCAGTGCCTGTTGCATAAAATGCAGGCAGCGTACGCCGAGCGGCCTGCAAACGAAGTGTTTCCAGTGTGTTTTGAGCGTCCGATGCCCTTGACCTTGTGCACAGGATTTGCCCATTTTGGCAGCGGCGGGGGCGAAAAGCCCCTCCCGGCATATGCCAAAGCCCGAAGGGCAAATAATATGATCCCTTAGGGCGATCCCACAGGAAGAGGTTAACAATGAAAAAATCCGTACTTCTCGGCACGCTCGCCGTAGCCGGTGTTGCATCGGGCGCAGCGTTTGCTGACGGCCACGGCGACACCACGCTGGGCCAGATCCAAGAGCGCGGCTCGCTGAACTGCGGCGTGACCACCGGTCTGACCGGCTTCGCAGCCCCCAACGCCGAAGGCGAGTGGGAAGGCTTCGACGTCGGCGTATGCCGCGCGGTTGCTGCAGCTGTTCTTGGCGATCCGACCGCCGTTGAATTCGTTCCGACCACTGGCCAGACCCGCTTTACTGCGCTGGCTTCGGGCGAAGTCGACATGCTGGCTCGTAACACCACCTGGACGTTCTCGCGCGATGTCGACCTCGCGTTCGAATTCACCGGTGTTAACTATTACGATGGTCAGGGCTTCATGGTCCCCCGTGAACTCGGCGTTTCGTCGGCCCTGGAACTGGACGGCGCAACCGTCTGCATCCAGACCGGTACCACGACCGAACTGAACCTTGCTGACTTCTTCTCCTCGAACAACATGAGCTACGAGCCCGTGCCGATCGAGACCAACGCAGAAGCACAGCAGCAGTACCTGGCCGGTGCTTGCGACGTTTACACCACGGATGCCTCGGGCCTGGCCGCAACGCGCGCCACGTTCGAAGATCCGTCGGCGCACGTCGTTCTGCCCGAGATCGTCTCGAAAGAGCCGCTCGGCCCGCTGGTTCGCCACGGCGACCACGAGTGGGGCGACATCGTTCGCTGGACGCTGAACGCTCTGATCACTGCTGAAGAGCTCGGCGTGACCTCGGCCAACGTTGGCGAAATCGGTGGCACCACCGAGAACCCGGAAATCCGCCGCCTGCTCGGCACCGAGGGTGAACTGGGCGCAATGCTCGGCCTCGAAGCGGATTGGGCTGCAAACGCTATCGCAGCTGTCGGCAACTACGGTGAGCTGTTCGAAGGCAATATCGGCGAATCCACCCCGATCGGTCTGGCCCGCGGCCTGAACGCTCAGTGGACCGATGGCGGCCTGCTCTACAGCCCGCCCTTCCGGTAAGACCAAAAAACGAGAGGGCGCGAGCGTAAAGTTCGCGCCCTTCTCATATACAGACAAACGTAAGTTGCAGTGATGCAAGGGACCGCAAAAGACGGCCCGTACCGCAACAACGAAACCAACGACAGGGGGCCACAGAGATGGCAACGATGACCGACCCACCGGTGGAGGGGTTCCGGCTAAGCCAGCTTATCTACGACACGCGCTACAGATCGATGACGATCCAGGTGGTTGCATTTGTCCTGATCATGCTTGGTCTAGTCTGGCTGGCGAACAACGTCGTCACCAACCTTCAAGCACTGGGCAAAGACTTCGACTTCGGTTTCCTCGGCAATCGCGCCGGGTACGACATCAACCAGCGCCTTGTTGAGTATTCGAATGACTCGACCCACGGTCGAGCCGCCATTGTCGGCATCCTGAACACCCTTTTGGTGGCTGTTCTAGGCTGTATCACGGCCACTGTGCTGGGTGTGTTCGCTGGTGTTCTGCGCCTGTCGAAGAACTGGATCGTGTCACGCCTGATGTCGGTCTACGTCGAAGGCTTCCGCAACATTCCGCTGCTGCTTTGGATCCTTGTGATCTTTGCGGTCATGACGGAAGGCACACCGCAGCCGCGCGATTTCCGCGGCGAGGATGCTGAAGCGTCGATGATCCTTGGCGACAGCGTCGCCATCACGAACCGCGGCATCTATATTCCCAACCTTGTTTTCAATCGCTCGCTTGGTGGTAACGAGGTTGATGCAGATACCGGCGCGGTGATTGCATCGCAAAGCGCAGGCGACATCATCTTGCTGCTTGCTGTGATCATTGCAGGCTTCCTGGCATCCGGCTTTATCGGACGCCGTGCGACCGCCATTCAGGAAAAGACAGGCGTTCGCCCGCCGGGCACGTTCTGGATGCGATTGGGGGCCGTGGTTGTACCCGCCTTAATCGTGTTGGTCGCATTGGGTGCGACGCTGGAATATCCCGAACTGCGCGGCTTCAACTTCGCTGACGGCATTCACCTTCGGAACTCCCTGATCGCGCTGTGGTTCGCCCTGTCGCTTTATACCGGAGCCTTCATCGCCGAGATCGTGCGAGCCGGTATCATGGCGGTCAGCAAGGGCCAGACCGAGGCGGCCTTCGCACTGGGTATGCGTCCAAGCTGGACAATGAACCTTGTGATCCTGCCGCAAGCGCTGCGGGTGATCATTCCGCCGCTGATTTCGCAATTTCTGAACCTGACCAAGAACTCCTCTCTGGCGATTGCCGTGGGGTACATGGATGTGCGGTCCACCCTTGGGGGGATCACGATCAACCAGACCGGTCGGGAATTGGAGGGGATGCTTTTGTTGGGCCTGTTCTACTTGATCACGTCACTGATCATTTCTGGCGCGATGAACATCTACAACAATTCCGTCAAGTTGCAGGAGCGTTGATATGAGCGAGATTCATGCTGAAACCGCCTATGTCCGCACAGAGATGTTGCCGGAACAGGCGCCGCCGATCACCGCGGCTGGGCCGGTCAAGTGGATGCGGGAGAACCTGTTTTCTTCACCGCTGAATGCGATCCTGACGGTGCTGTCGATCATCGTTATCTACTATGTCTTGCAAGGCATCCTTCCATGGATGGTCAACGGCATCTGGGATGCGGACTCGCTGAGCGAGTGTCGCGAAATCCGGGATGCGCGGGGCGGCTCGAGTGAGCATGGCCACGGGGTGGCTTGTTGGGCCGTGTTGGGCGACCGTTGGCACCAGCTGACCTTCGGGTTCTACCCGTCCGACCTGTACTGGCGGCCGATCCTTGCGCTGGCCTTGTTCCTTGCGGCCCTTGCGCCGGTGCTGTTCGACACGGTGCCGCGCAAGATGTTCATCCTGACGGCGGCTGCGCCCTTCATCTGCGCCTGGCTTTTGTGGGGGGCACCATCTGGGGGCCGCTGATGATTGCCGTGGGCTTTGTGATCGGTTGGGCGATCTTCAAGTTCGGGGCGCCTGCCATTGGCGCGTTGAGCGCAACGATTGCCGCGATCCTAATCCCGATCCTCTACTGGCTGTTCATCGCGGGTCCTATTGCTGGCGCTTTGTCCGGCGCGATCCCGATTGGGATCGAGGCCGTACCTTCCGACGATTTTGGGGGCTTCCTTCTGGCCTTCGTGATCGGCGCCTCGGGGATCATCCTGTCCATGCCGTTGGGGATTGTTCTGGCCCTCGGGCGGCAGTCGGATCTGTTCATCATCAACAAGTTCTCGGTGATCTTCATTGAGGTGATCCGGGGCGTGCCGCTGATTGTGTGGCTGTTCACGGCATCCCTGCTACTGAATTACTTCCTGCCGCCGGGCACGAACTTTGACCTGATGCTGCGCGTGATCATCATGGTGACGCTGTTCTCCTCGGCCTATATCGCCGAGGTGATCCGGGGTGGCTTGGCCGCCTTGCCGCGGGGTCAGTATGAGGGGGCTGACAGCCTTGGTCTGAATTACTGGCAGTCCATGCAGCTGATCATCCTGCCGCAGGCATTGAAAATCTCGATCCCTGGTATTGTTTCGTCGTTCATCGGCCTCTTCAAGGACACCGTTCTGGTGGTCTTTGTGGGCCTCAGCGATCCAATCGGTTTCTCGAACCTGATCCGGGCGACGACCGACTGGAACGGGATCTACTGGGAACTCTTCATCTTCATCGGGCTGTGCTTCTTCATCTGTTGCTACGGCATGTCCCGGTATTCGCAATATCTCGAGCGCAAACTGCGCACCGATCACCGTTAAAGGAGGCCTGATCCATGGCTGATACAAACATGGCAGAAGAGCGCGAAATCGACCGCTCGCAAATGAAGGTCTCCGACGAGGTGGCCATTGAAATCACGGGGATGAACAAGTGGTACGGGACGTTCCACGTTCTGCGCGACATCAACCTGACCGTGCAGCGGGGCGAGCGGATCGTGATTTGCGGGCCGTCCGGATCGGGCAAGTCGACGCTTATCCGGTGCATCAATGCGCTGGAGGAGCATCAGCAGGGCAGGATCACAGTGGACGGCACGCTGCTGTCCAACGACCTCAAAAACATCGACAAGATCCGGTCCGAGGTTGGCATGTGCTTCCAGCACTTCAACCTATTCCCGCATCTGACGATCCTGGAGAACTGCACGCTGGCACCGATCTGGGTCCGCAAAACGCCCAAGAAGGAAGCCGAAGAGACGGCGATGTATTTCCTTGAGAAAGTGAAGATCCCGGAACAGGCCGACAAGTACCCCGGCCAGCTTTCGGGCGGTCAGCAGCAGCGTGTGGCCATTGCCCGTTCGCTGTGCATGCGTCCGCGCATCATGCTGTTTGACGAGCCAACTTCGGCCCTTGACCCGGAGATGATCAAGGAAGTGCTCGACACCATGATCCAGCTGGCCGAGGAAGGCATGACCATGCTGTGCGTGACCCACGAGATGGGTTTTGCCCGTCAGGTCGCCAACCGCGTGATCTTCATGGATGCTGGTCAGATCGTGGAACAGAACGAGCCGGAAGAGTTCTTCACGAACCCGCAGTCTGAGCGCACGCAATTGTTCCTGAGCCAGATCCTGGGTCACTGAACGCGTTCGATTTGCACGTCAATTGCGCCCGTCCCTTCAAAGAGGGGCGGGCGTTATCTTTTTGCATTTTCATGGAACAAAGATGGGCGCGATCACGCCGGATCAGGGAGATCCCTTGGGGTGGTGAAGTGGATGACGTCGCCGGAGGCAAGGTCTGACCACGATGTCCCGATGCGGAACACAGTTGTTGCGCCGGTTGGATACATGCCGAAACGCTCGTCACCCGGAGGGCTTTCCGCCAGGGCCCAGGCCAATTCACCAATGCCGGGGTTGTGGCCGATCACGGCGATTGTGTTGCCAGTTTCGGCCCGGATTGCGCTGAGGATTGCAGGCGGGTCCGCGAGGTAGAGATCGCGGCTGAGCGTCGGAGCAGGGGCGCCGGGCAATTGCGAGGCGATCCCGGCCCAGGTTTCGCGTGTACGCATTGCGTCAGAGCAAAGCACCATGTCCGGGGCCAGCCCCTCGGCCGACAGAAAGGCGCCAAGGCGGGGCGCCGCACGCTTGCCGCGCGGGTTCAGAGGGCGGGCGTGATCCTCCTGATTGGCCGTCCAATCGGACTTGCAGTGGCGGATGAGGATCAGCGTGCGGGTCATCGGTGGAAATGCCGCATGTGATAGGCCGATTGTGCCGGGTCGCGGGGATAGTCCTGGCTGACCGGGCAGGCGCGGCGAGCCTTGCAGCCGTTTTCCATACAATCAACACCTTCGGGCGTATCGAGAAAAGCGTGGCAGGCGGCGGTGTTGTAGCCGTCTTCGCTGAGCGCGTCGACGGGGCAAGCGGTTTCACACGGGGCGGCGCAGAGCAAGCACGGCGTGAGACGCGGTGGTGTCAGTTCGATCTTCTCTCGCAAGGCGAGCGCGCCGCGGAAGGAGATCATCAGGCCCTGATCATTGTGGACGAGCAGCGAGACCGGGCTTGAATGGATCGAGCCGGATTTCGTGGCCCAGGAAATAAACGGATGCCAAGGCGGGCCACCGAAGGGAAAGAGGGAGGCCGCATCGACTTCGTCGGCGATCGCGTCAATGACGCGCTGCGACCAGCGATCCATCATATCGGGCTGGCCATCTTGCGCCTCGGGTTGTGTCTGGAACCAGGCCCAGAAGCCGGGCTCCATTGGGGCGAGGAGCACGAGCGTGCCAGCGCCATCTGGCGCGTTGTCATCGGGCCCCGGGTGGAAGGCGCCCACGATGGTCAGGTGGTGGGCGGCGGCAGCGGTTGCGATCGTCTCGTAATCCATGTGCGTCACGCCCTGATCATTGAGCCGGCGCCGTGTTCTGTAAACAGCTCCAGCAGCACAGCGTTTGGGACACGACCATCGACAATGGTGCAGGCGCGAACTCCGGCGCGGACGGCCTTGAGCGCCGTTTCGGTCTTTGGGATCATGCCACCAGCGATGGTGCCGTCCGTGGTCATGGCATCGACGTCCGCCGCGCTGAGTTCGGTGACAACATCCCCGTCGGCATTCTTGACGCCCGCCACGTTGGTCAACAGCAAAAGGCGGTCGGCTTGCAGGGCTGCCGCAATGGCACCGGCGGCGGTGTCACCGTTTATGTTGAAGGTCTCGCCAGCGCGGCCCATGCCGAGGGGGCGATGACAGGGATCATATCGTCTTCGAACAGGTTGTTGAGGACGGCAGGGTCTACATGCGCCGGCTCACCCACGAAGCCCAGATCGGGATTGGCGGGGTCGCAGGTGATGAGGTTGGCGTCTTTTCCCGAAAGCCCTACGGCCTTGCCGCCTTCTGCATTGATCGCCTGTACGATGCGCTTGTTCACACGGCCTGACAGCACCATTTCGACCACCTCAACCGTGGCGGCGTCGGTCACGCGTTTGCCATCCTTAAAGGTGCTTTCAATGCCCAGTTTGGCAAGCATGTCGTTGATCATGGGGCCGCCACCGTGGACAACCACCGGGTTCACGCCGACCTGACGCAGCAGGACAATATCGCGCGCGAAGCTGGCCATCTCATCGTCGTCGCCCATCGCGTTGCCGCCGAATTTGACCACAATAATGGCGTCGTTGAACCGTTGCAGGTAGGGCAGCGCCTCGCTGAGCGTGCGGGCGGTTGCAAGGTAGTCGCGGGTCATCTGTTTTCTCATGGGCTGGCGCCGGAATCGTGCTGAAGTGTCGGGAGGGTAGGATGGAGAGGTCTTGGGGGCCAGCCCCCAAACCCCCGGAGTTTTAGGGCAAGATGAAAAGGCGCAGCGCGCGTTAACCTTAATCGGGGTTAAAGGGTCGCGATGGTGGCGCGCAGAGTGGCAATGCCATCGCCCTTTTCCGAGCTGGTCAGGATCATCTCGGGGAAGGCGGCGGGGTGTTTGGCAAGCGCCTCTCGCGTGCGTTTCAGCGAGGTCTCACGGTCTTTGCCTTTTATCTTGTCTGCCTTGGTCAGCACGGCCTGAAAAGGGACGGCGGCGACGTCGAGGAGCGTCATGATCTCATCATCGACGGGCTTTGCGCCGTGGCGCGCGTCGATCAGGACAAATGCCCGGCGCAGCGTGGCGCGGCCCTGGAGGTAGGCCTTGAGGAGCGCCTGCCACTGCGTGACGACAGGTAGGGGGCCTCGGCATAGCCGTAGCCGGGCAGGTCCACGAGGTAATGGCTGTCGGTGAGCGTGAAGTAGTTGATTTCCTGCGTGCGGCCGGGTGTGTTTGAGGCGCGGGCGAGGCCTTTGCGGTTTGTGAGCGCGTTGATGAGGGTGGATTTGCCCACGTTGGAGCGACCTGCGAAGCAAACTTCGGTACGGTCGGCGGGGGGCAGGCCGTCCATCGCGACGACGCCTTTGAGGAAATCCGCGCCTGCCGCGAATAGCTTGCGGCCGCGTTCGGCCGTTGCATCGTCTGGGGCGTCGGCAAGTGGGAAGGGCAGGGTGTTCATGTGAGGCTAACCGTGTCGCCTTTGGCGATGGGGCCGCCGGTTCGAACCATGGCGTAGATGCCGAAATCCTGATGGCCCCAACCGTCGTCCAAGGCGCGCAGCGTGTTGGCGTCGCGTTTGCCGGTCTCTGGGTTCGCCTCGGTCGCCCGGCAGCGGGTGATGCGTTCCACGACTTCGAGGCGTGCGTCGCCGATGGCCAGGGTCTTGCCCACGAGGTCGAATTCCTCCCACGCGGCGAGGCCGTCGACGATGAGGTTGCCGCGGAAGCGGCGAACATCGAGCGTTTGGCCAATTTTCTGGCCGAGCGCGCGGAGGGAGGACGGGTTCAGGATTGAGATCGAGGCGAAGGGCGCATCGCTCATCCCCTCAGGCG
The DNA here is from genome assembly GCF_055693405.1 of Gymnodinialimonas sp. JB5-7. Taxonomy (NCBI): domain Bacteria; kingdom Pseudomonadati; phylum Pseudomonadota; class Alphaproteobacteria; order Rhodobacterales; family Paracoccaceae; genus Gymnodinialimonas; species Gymnodinialimonas sp. JB5-7. The sequence goes on along the minus strand of NZ_JBVFUX010000012.1, from coordinate 604,836 downwards.
GGGATTGGACAAGTGCTGCGGGGGCCTTGCGTTCAGCCGGGTAGATTGGCTGCAGCCAGTCGAACAGGGCAGCCTGATCCTGCGCCGGGTCAATAGCGATATCGGGCCGCTCGGGATGGGACAGATGCACAAGGCCGCCGTCCGTGCGCGCCATGACCGCCATCAGCGACGGTCCCTTTGCCCCGCGCAGGAAGTTGCGGCACGACCGCCAGCCGTCGGACGCGTCGCCGCCGTCTTCGAGAACGGCCCAAGCCCGGTCGAGCGGCAGGGGCAGGCCCTCGGACAGCGCGACCTGATCCAGCAGCTCCGTGCCAATCCCTTTGATCGGGTAGCGCCAGATCTGGTCGAGCGTCCAGGTCATGCCCCGTCTTTCGGCTTTTTCGCGAAGCTTCTGCGGATATTGCCAAAGACGTCGGGTTTGTACCCCTGGCTGCGCATGATCAGATATTGTTGGCTGAACGTCAGCGTGTTGTTCGCGATCCAATAAACCAGGAGGCCCGATGCGAAGCTGCCGAGCATGAACATGAAGACCCATGGCAGCCATGCGAAGATCATCGCCTGTGTCGGATCCGTCGGCGCCGGGTTCAGCTTTTGCTGGAGCCACATGGTGATGCCAAGGAGGATCGGAAGGATGCCGATGAAGATCAGCGCCATGATGCTTTCTGGCTCAGGTGCCGCATTTGGCAGAAGGCCGAACAAGTTGATGATCGAAGAGCTGTCGGGTGCGCTGAGGTCGTTGAGCCAGCCGAAGAACGGCGCGTGGCGCAGTTCCAGCGTGACGAAGATCACCTTGTAGAGCGAGAAGAAGATGGGGATCTGCAACAGGATCGGCAGACAGCCACCCGCCGGGTTCACCTTGTTCTTGCGGTAAAGCTCCATCATACCCTTCTGAAGCTTCTCACGGTCGTCACCGGCGCTTTCCTTGAGCTTCTCCATCTCGGGCTGAAGCTCTTTCATCTTCGCCATCGACACGTAGGAGCGGTAGGCGAGTGGGAAGAGGATGGCCTTGATGATGAAGGTCAGGGCAATGATTGAGATACCCATATTGCCGATCCAGCCATTCAGCCAGTGCAGCAGCCAGAAGATCGGCTTGGTCAGGAAGTAGAACCAGCCCCAGTCGATCGAGTCGATGAAGCGGGCAACCTCGGGTCGGTCGGGGTCCTGTTCGGCCCCGAAGAGCGAGGCGATCATGCCCGGCTCCGCATTTTCATAGTCGCGGATGACCTCAGCCTCTTTTGCGCCTGCGAAGAGCTGAGTGGTCACTTCTGCGGTCTCACCTGGCGCGATGGCCATGAACGGGAGGCGCGCTTCGGTCTGGTAGATGTCTGCGGAGGGGACGTATTTGATGACGGTTGTGAACGGCTGACCATCTTCGGGGATCAGCGTCGTCATCCAGTACTTGTCTGTGAATCCGATCCAGCCATTGGCTTCGACATCGACAAGCTCTGCCGGGGCACCTTCGCGGTCAATCACATCGAGGTCGGGCAGATCATCGTAGCTGATTTCGTCCAGCGTGCCGTCGACTTTGCGCACGACGCCTTCGTGCAGGATGAAGAAATTCTGCAAGTCCGAGGGCAGGCCATGGCGCGCCACGATGCCGTAGGGTGCCAGAGCGACCTCAACCTCGGTCGTGTTTTCGACCGACTGGGTGACCTGGAACATGTAGTTTTCGTCGATTTCGATAGTGCGACGGAAGACCAAACCGCTGCCATTGTCCCAGCTGAGCGTTACGGGGCTGTCGGGGGTGAGCGTTTCACCGCTTTCAAGCTCCCAAGGCGTATTTGAGGTGGGCACATCATCGTAGGTCATGCCCGAGGAGGGGCGCCAGCCGTAGAGTGCGTAGTAAGGATCGTCGCTGCCAACTGGGGCAAGGAGGCGGACGATTTCGTCGCCGTCGACTTCGGTAAAGTAGTTGCGCAGCGAAAGATCATCGATCCGACCGCCGAGCAAAGAGATCGAGCCTTCGACGGATGGGGTCTCAATCGGGATCCGGGCGGCTTCGGCAAGCGCCACTTCGACCGGCGTGCCTTCATCGCCTGCGGCGACCGTTGTGCCCGCGTCTTCTACGGGTGGGGTGAGCGCGATGCCTGTTTCACCGGTGACGGGATCGACGCCGGTTTCTGCCGCGGGTGGCAGGGCATTGGGGTCTTCCACCGGCTCTGGTGGCGGGAACAGGAGAAACCAAACAAGAATGACGACAAAGCTGAGCCCTGTGGCAAGGATCAGGTTTCTGTTCTGATCGTCCATTTCGGCGATACCTCTCCGCGCGTTTGCCCTTAGATAAAAGGCATTTGGACCAATCCAAGGGGGATTGGCCAATTCCCAGCGGTTCAACAGAAGGGGCGCGTGAAGGTCAAGGGGCGAAATCGGCGCGGGAGGTGTCGTTTCACGTTGATTGAGCGAGCATGTAATGATTGCAGTTGCGCAACGGGGATCACCCCGCGCGGCGCTGTTCCAGTGCGATGGTCCTGCCAGCTTGGCTGCGCGAAGTGAGCCAGGCATGGATCTGATCCGGTTTCATCGGGCGTGCAATGCCGAAGCCCTGAAGATGATGGCACCCAATCTGCGCCAAAAAGTCAACCTCGTGCGAGGTCTCGACGCCGGTGGCGACTGTCTGAATCTCCATCGCGTCGGCCAGGGACACGATCGCGCGCAACATGCGATCTTTGTCCGGGTCTGCCTCACTTCCAACCACCAAGGAACGGTCGATCTTGACGCGATCAACGGAGAATCTTTGCAGCGCGGCCAAGGGGATCGCCCCGGTTCCTACTGCTTCGAGGTCAAGCGTATGTCCGTTTTCTTTCAGGGCGATCAGGTTCGCCACAACCGCGTCACTCGGTTCTTGAGCGGCTATGTCAGGCGAAATCTCGAGGGCCAGTCTGTCTGCATTCAAACCATAGCGTTCAAGTTCGAATGCGAAACTGTCGGGAAGGTCCGGATCCTGAAGTTCGTCGCTGGAGACATTGATCGAGATAGTGGGCACATGGGCCTGGGCAGCATCAAGTTCGGCCAGCACTTTCAGCGCGCGATGCGTCAAGGTTTGGCCAAGTAATCGCATATGCCCGGCGGATCGCAGCGCAGGCATGATCTCAGCCGGTCCTAGCAAACCATGTTGCGGATGCTGCCAACGTGCCAGAGTTTCAACCCCTGTTACAGCACCGGTTTGTGCGCAGATTTGCGGCTGGAACCACACATCAATTGCGCCGGAATGGATGGCGTCTTCAACTTCACCGGCAAGGTCAGATTCCGCCGCCTTGGCGCGGCCCATTCCGTTGGCATAGGCGAGGATACTGCCAGGGCCGTGCAGCTTGGCCGCTGAAAGGGCGGCTTCGGCGGCTTTGAATGTCGCGGTGGCGACATCGTTTGCGCGGCGGCGCAAAGATGCATGTCCGATAGTGACCGTTAAGCGAACTGTTGCGCCGTGAAGTGGCAATGGATCTTTGGCGACATCTGACAGCCGTGCCGCGATTGTATCGCGAATGCCGAGCCGCGCGGCTGGCATGGCCCCCAGAACAATCCCGAAGCGAGACTCCCCAACTGACAAAGCACATCGTCTGCCCGAAGTGCCGCCCTAAGACGATCCTCAAGGCGTTGGGCGACGAATTGCGAGGAATCATGCCCCCAAGTGTCAACAAGATTGGACCAATCATCGATTTGCAAAATCAAGCAGACGGTATCGCGGCTTTCGTTTTGTGCGATCTGCGATAGGGCATCCATCATTGAAGCTTTGCCAAGTTGCGGCCCGGACGTGACCACGCCAGGCCTTGCACGCTGCGGCAGCAAAACGGACACCGCCAGCAAACCCGACAAGCCGAGTGCAGTGACCAATGCGACATTCTGAAACCCAAGGAATTCCGCCGCCAGAACCAATATCGGGAAGAGCGCCAATACTTCGAGCCGGCCCAACGCCGAGTTTGCCAAAAGGCTGATGTGTTGCCTTGTGCCCGGTCTTGTATCGCTCATAAATAACGCCCGCTGAAGTTGGTGGCCTTCGGGTTAGCGCATACAGGGTTTACAGCACGTTAATCGCCTTCGGCGGAGCCTGTGTCAGCGGCGGTATTTCTTGGAAAAAGTGTCGAAAAATCGAACAATTCCGGGTCCAGAAGATGTGAGGGCCGGGCGCTCATGAGGGCAGAGAACATCTTGCCGCGACGCCCGGGGCTGCGTGCCTCCCATTCATCAAGCATGCCTTTGATTTGTTGCCTCTGAAGGCCGTCTTGCGACCCGCAGAGATCGCAGGGAATGATTGGGTAGTTCATGGCGCGCGCGAACGTCTCACAATCGGCTTCGGCCACATGGGCGAGTGGGCGCAGCACCATCAGATCGCCCTCATCGTTGACCAGCTTGGGCGGCATGGTCGCCAGCTTTCCGCCGTGAAAGAGATTCAGGAAAAACGTCTCCAGAATATCGTCGCGGTGATGGCCGAGGACGACGGCGGAGCATCCCTCCTCCCGCGCAATGCGATAGAGGTTGCCGCGCCGGAGCCGCGAGCACAGCGCGCAGTAGGTGCGGCCTGCAGGCACTTTGTCGACGACGATGGAATAGGTGTCTTGGTATTCGATGCGGTGGGGCACGCCCATCCGTTCCAGAAATTCAGGTAGGACAGTCGCGGGGAAGCCGGGCTGACCCTGATCAAGATTGCAGGCAAGGATGTCCACCGGCAGAAGGCCACGCCATTGAAGCTCGGTCAGGGTCGCGAGAAGGGTGTAGCTATCCTTGCCGCCGGACAGGCAGACAAGCCAGCGGTCGCCTTTGCGCGCCATACCATAACGATCAATCGCGTCGCGGGTGTCGCGGATCAGACGCTTTCGCAGCTTCTTGAATTCCGTCGTGGAGGGCGCGCCATTGAACAGCGGATGGATATCGTCGTGATCTGAATCGAGCATGGGCGCAGCTATGCGGCGCCGGGGCCGTGCGTCAAGATGGCTTGCCGGGGCGGCTTGGCGGTTTAGATGCACGATCATGATGAAACGTATTCTGATCATTCTGGCCCTAGTCGGCCTTTCAGCCTGCGGGCGACCCTCCCTTACGGATCAGCCGTTGAGCGACCGTCAATTGAACCTTGAGGAGTTCTTTGATGGGCGTTTGACGGCCTATGGCCAGTTCCAGGATGTCTTTGGCGAAGTGCGCCGCCGTTTCACGGTGGACATTCACGGCACATGGGACGGCCAAAACCTGCGTCTGGTGGAGGATTTCGTCTACGAGGACGGCTCGACCGAGCAGCGCATCTGGACCCTGACACAGACGAGCCCGGACACTTGGGTGGGGTCGGCGCCCGGTGTGATCGGAACGGCGACGGGACGCGAGGTCGGGGATACGTTCAACTGGCAATACACGATTGACTTGCCGCTGCCGGATCGCGAGCCCTTGCGCGTGACCTTCGACGATTGGATGTGGCTGTTGACCGAGGATCGTCTTCTCAACCGCGCCTATATGAGACGGTTTGGCGTGCCGATTGGCGAAGTGATCATAACTTTTGAGCGACACTAATTGACGCGAGAATTTTGGGAAATTGCAGAAATAGGGTAAAAGGCTCCATTCGCATTTCGGAGCTGCATTATGAATTTCTTTTTACCCGGCGCGAATATGACGCTGCCAGTGATACCTTCACCACCAAAATCTCGTCAGATACTAATTACGTCTACTTGCCCCGCGATAACAGCAACAAGGGGCACCGCCTTTCGCAAGCGGATTGGCTAGGCAAACTCTCCAACGCCATGGTTGTGCCTGAGGTTCTGATCTTTGTGCACGGGTTCAACACGACCCAGGCGACCATGTTGACGCGCCTGCGAAAGCTGCGAAAAGGGTTGAAAGCCAATGGCTTTGAGGGGCCGGTTGTTGGCTATTCCTGGCCTAATCGCGAGCGCCTGACAGGCTACGGTGCCGACCGGCGGGACGTTCCGAAAATCGGGGCATCGCTTTTGACCCACGGCATTCAGCCTATTCAATCCATGGCCAAAAAACCCAAGGTCCATGTGCTGTGCCATTCCATGGGCTCGTATGTATTCCTGAATTCATTGTCGAACCTGACCACTGCGCAGAAAATTGGGCAGTTGGCGTTTGTCGCAGCGGATATTGACGCAAGCTGGATGCGACCGGGCGAGGATGCAGAGAAGGTGGTGCACGATCATACCGAGCGACTGACGAATTACTACAGTCCGATCGACCGTGTCCTCGATTTGTCTGCCACATGGATCCACGGAGAGCCCCGGGTCGGCGGTGTTGGTCTGTCGCGGCTGGCCAAGCCATCTCAGCAGGATGTGGCATGTTCGAACCGGTATCAGGCGCGCCCCGAGCCGCCCAAGAAGGACCGGGTGAATTCGCATACATGGTATTTTGATGATGAAGTCTGGATGAAGGATTTAGCGCAGGTGATGCTTGGCCGGTCCGCTTCGCAAATTACAACGCGTTTGCCGTCAACGCAGCCGCCAGATCAGGTGCTGAGGCCATAAAGGGGCTCTTAGTCCGGCACGTTGTCGATCCCTGAGCCGCCCCAGGGATGGCACCGCAGGATGCGGCGGGTGGCAAGCCATGTGCCTTTGAGCGCACCGTGTTTGCGAAGGGCCTCCATCGCATAGGTGGAGCAGGTTGGGTGGTATCGGCAATTGCTGCCAAGCCACGGGCTAATGGCCGCCCGGTAGAAGCGGATGGGGAGGGATATGATGAAAGCCAGCGGGCTCATTTATGGACCTTCTGCAAGGCCCGGACGAGGTCGGCCTGCAATTCGGTGAAGGGTCGGTTGGCTGTGGCGTCCTTGCGGCCGATCAGGACGTAATCCCAGCCATCACGCCCCTCGACGGGCAGGACCGCGCGCGCAATTTCGCGCAGGCGGCGCTTGGCGCGGTTGCGGGCGACGGCGTTGCCGACCTTCTTGGAGCATGTGTAGCCGATGCGAATGCCCTCGGCTTCACCCGGTTTGCGTTCGCGGGCCTGAAGCAAAAAGGCAGGGCACGGCATTCGGCGGGCAGAGGCTGCACGCAAGAAATCAGGCCGATTGCGCAAGGTATGAACAGACAAAGCCCCCGGCGAGGCGACGCTCGGCGGAGGCTTCAAATCCGACATGAAGTGCCGATCAGGCGCTGAGCGACTTCCGACCGCGGGCGCGGCGGGCGTTCAGGATCTTGCGGCCGGCTTTGCTGGCCATGCGTGCACGGAACCCGTGGCGACGCTTGCGCACGAGGTTGGACGGCTGGAACGTGCGTTTGGACATGTGTCTCGCTCCGAATTACTGGTTGGCCGGAGGGCGCCGGATGCGACCCTCGAACGGCAGGTATAACATTGAAGCCCGGCCAATAGGCAAAGGCCGGGGCGGAGTCAACAAACCAGATCGCCTATTGCCCGGAATTTTCCGCTTCTTCCAGCGCACGGGCGAGATCGTTCAATTGATGTTGAGCAAAAACCCGCACCCCGGCGGCCCGCAGCCTTGCCGCAACAACACCTTCGCCCTGATGTGTCTGGCCGTTGAAATCACCGGAATAGACGCGAGAGGAGCCGCAGGACGGACTGCCATCGGTCAACAGAGCAAAGCGGCAGCCGTTTTCTTTAGCGACCTCCAGCGCGAGATTTGCGCCGTTTACGAAGTCAGCGGTCATATCGAGGCCGTCCTTGTCATAGACGGCGCCACGCCCCCGCAGAACAGCTTGGGCCGTGGTGCCTGGCGCAATCTCCGCCGGGGCGCGGGGTGTAGGAAGGCCAGCGGCCATTTCAGGACACAGGCTGATCAGGCGGCCTTCGGCGCGCCAGGTGGCCAAGAGCTGGTTTTCCAACGTCTTGGATTTGCCGTCGTAGCGGACCCGAGCGCCCATCAGGCAGGAGCTGATCAGTACCTTTTCCACGTATCCCCCAGGGAACTGAAACATCACTTTGCCCGTTTGTTACGAGTTTTCGCGGGCAAGGTCACGAAATCCTGCATTCGCGTCACGTCGCATCACTCGCGCGTGAGGGGGGATATCGCCCTTGCGCCGGATGTCGCATCTAGGGTCCAACTCACGGGACAAGGAAATTGGGAAATGTCGGACAGCGTGTCAGACCCGCAGAACTCAGGACTAGGGCGTTACTCTCCGCTGATCGCTGTCGTGATCGGTGCGGGCATCGGCTACTATTTCTTCCGGGACTATCTCAGTTTTCAGGCCCTGGCCGATAACCGCGAGGCGCTGCTGGCCTTTCGGGACGCCAATTATGTGCTGACTGCGGCCCTGTTCATCTTGGCTTATGCGTTGATCGTGGCGTTCTCGCTGCCCGGCGCTACGATCGCCACCCTGACGGGTGGGTTCTTGTTTGCGACCTTTCCGGGCGCCTTGTTCAATATCACCGGCGCGACCGTTGGGGCGACTGCCATTTTCCTGGCCGCGCAGACCAGCTTTGGCGCGCGGATCGGGGCGCGGTTGGAGGGCTCGGAAGGCTTCGCAAAGCGCTTCAAGGACGCCATTGATGAGAACCAGTGGTCGGCGCTGTTCTTGCTGCGGCTGGTTCCGGCCGTTCCGTTTTTCGTCGCAAACGTCCTGCCGGCCTTGTTTGAGGTCCCGGTGCGTCGCTACGTGATCACCACGTTCTTCGGGATCATGCCTGGTGCGATTGTGTATACCTCTGTCGGGGCCGGTCTTGGAGACGTCTTCGCGCGGGGCGAGACCCCGAACCTTGGCATTATCTTCGAGCCGCAGGTCTTGCTTCCAATCCTTGGCCTGTGTGCACTTGCGGCACTTCCAGTTGCGCTCAAAGCTCTGCGCGGCGAAAAAGGGATTTGATCCATGGCCACGATTGAGACGGACATCTGCGTCATCGGCGCAGGCTCTGGCGGCTTGTCTGTGGCGGCTGGTGCCGTGCAGATGGGCGCGAAAGTGGTCTTGCTGGAAGGCCACAAGATGGGCGGGGATTGCCTGAATTACGGCTGCGTTCCATCGAAGGCCCTGCTGGCTGCCGGGCACAAGGCCCATGAAACGTCAGAAGGCGCGTTTGGCGTGGCGGGCCATGACCCTGCGCCGGATTACGCCGCTGCAAAAGACCACGTCCATGCCGTGATTGCCGAGATTGAGCCGGTGGACAGCCAGGACCGGTTCGAGGGCCTTGGTGTCCATGTCATCCGTGAATTCGGACGTTTCATAAGTGAGACCGAAGTTCAGGCGGGCGATGACACGATCAAGGCGCGGCGCTTTGTGATTGCTACGGGCTCACGCCCCTTCGTGCCGCCGATCCCGGGGCTGGCGGATGTACCACACCACACGAACGAGACGATCTTCGATCTGCGTGAGCGGCCCGAGCATCTGATTATCATTGGCGGTGGCCCCATCGGGCTTGAAATGGCGCAAGCCCATCGCCGCCTTGGCAGCGCCGTCACCGTTCTTGAAGGTGACAAGGCCATGGCCAAGGATGACCCTGAGGCCGCCGCCATCGTGCTGGAAAACCTGCGCGCGGAGGGCATCGAGATTTTCGAGGGTGCCTTGGCCAGCCAGATCAACGGATCCGAAGGCGCCATCACCGTCGAGACCAAGGATGGCGCGCGCTTTGAGGGCACGCATCTTCTGGTGGCGGTCGGTCGGCAGGTGAATGTCGACAAGCTCGATCTGGAAAAGGCCGGAGTGGATTATGACCGTCGCGGGGTGACGGTTGATGCGGGCCTGCGGTCCACCAACAAGCGGGTCTATGCCGTTGGCGATGTGGCCGGTGGCTACCAGTTTACCCATGTCGCGGGATATCATGCCGGTGTCATCATTCGCCCTATGTTGTTTGGCCTGCCTGCCAAAGCACGCACCGATCACATTCCCTGGGCGACCTACACGTCGCCGGAATTGGCGCAGGTTGGCTTGACCGAAGAACAGGCTAAAGCCCAACACGGTGACAAGGTTTTCGTGGCAAAAGCGGAATTTCACCACAACGATCGCGGCATCGCGACCGGTCAGACGAAGGGCTTTGCCAAGGTCATGGTTGTGAAAGGCAGGCCAGTGGGTGCTACAATCGTTGGGCCACAGGCGGGTGATCTGATTCAGATCTGGTCTATGGCCATCGCAAACAAGATGAAGATGAGCGCCGTCGCCGGCATGATTGCGCCCTACCCAACGCTGGGAGAGATTAACAAACGGGCTGCAAGCGCGTATTTCTCACCAAGCTGTTCGAAAGCGACACGGTCAAGAAGGTCGTGCGGTTCGTGCAACGGTTCGGGCGTCCTTAGGCGCCCGGTCACGCAACAGGGCCTTCGGGCCCATTCGGGGGGCGGCGATTGGCCAACTCACTGTCAGGGCGATTTCTGATCCTCACCATCATCTTCGTGATGCTGGCGGAGGTCTTCATTTTCGTCCCCTCCATCGCCCGCTTCCGCGAGGATTACCTGCTGGCGCGCCTTGAACGGGCGCAAATCGCCTCGCTTGCGCTGCTGGCGACGGACGGCATGATTGACGACGATCTGGAATACGAGCTTCTGGAAAATGCCGAGGTCCTGAACGTCGTGTTGCGGCGCGATGCCGTGCGTCAGTTGATCCTTTCTACCGATGGGATGGAGCCGATTTCAGGCACGTTCGACCTGCGCGACGCACCCGCATGGGAGCTGATCCGCGACGCGACCATGCGCATACTGGAGACTGAGGACCAGAACATCCGGGTGATCGGGGAGCCCGTGCGCGAGGCGGGCCTGCTGATTGAGGTGACCATGGAAACCGCGCCGTTGCGGATGGCGATGATCGACTACGGACAACGGATCCTGGTGCTGTCTGCGGCAATTTCGATCTTTACCGCCCTGCTGTTGTTTGTGGCGGTGCGCATTCTCATGGTGAACCCAATCAAACGGGTCGTAAGCTCGATGATGAGCTATGCCGAGGCGCCGGAAGACGCCAACCGGATCATCCAGCCCCAAGGCTCCGTGAGAGAGTTGCGGAACGCCGAGGAAGCGTTGAACGGGATGCAGACGCAGTTGACCAGCCTTTTACGGCAACGCGAACGTCTGGCGCAGCTGGGGGAGGCCGTTGCCAAGATCAGCCACGACCTGCGAAACATGCTTTCGGTTGCGACACTTGTTGCCGACAGGCTTGAGACGGTCCCGGACCCGACGGTTCAACGCATTGCACCCAAGCTGATCAATTCGTTGAACCGCGCCATCAATCTGACCGAAGCAACCTTGGCCTTTGGCCGCGCGGAGGAACCGGCGCCAAAGTTGGATCGCTTGCCCCTTGAGCCGTTGGTCGATGATGTTCTGGACAATGACAACCTTGCGCAGGGCGATGGCGATGTAAGCTACACCGCCGACGTGCCGCGTGACATGCACGTTCGTGCGGATGGAGAACAACTTCATCGTGTGCTCTCAAATCTTGTCCGTAATGCGCGACAGGCCATTGCCGCCACCCATATGCCGGGTGAGGTCAAGATCTCGGCGATCGAACTGGACAATGGATGGTGCATCGAGATTTGCGACACAGGCCCCGGTCTTCCGGCGAAAGCGCGTGACAACCTGTTCAAGCCATTCTCGTCAGCACAAAAGGCAGGGGGTACGGGCCTGGGTCTTGCGATTTGCTCTGAGATCATCCGGGGTCACGGTGGCAAGCTGGACCTCAAGAAAAGTGACGAAGAGGGGACGATCTTTACGCTTTTCCTGCCGGCTGGCATGACCTCCTGATTGGCCCTTGCGCTGCACGGACACCGGGGTTAAACGACCGCATCGTGCGCTGGTAGCTCAGTTGGATAGAGTACTTGACTACGAATCAAGGGGTCGGGGGTTCGAATCCTCCCCAGCGCGCCATCACTTCTCCGTCCAGTCATGCAACCCTCGGGCGAAGCCTCGGGTTTGTACGTGGCTGTTGGGTGTCCTTGTCGAAAGATCCAGGCTCGACGAAGGTCCCTCCTTGCAGGGTCGTTGTCTTTGGTGGCGCGCACTGCCGCTATCGTATCTAATACGGGCGTGGCACTTCCACTTTCCTCCTGCGACGCTGGACAGGTTCGGTCTTCGAGATGAAAAAAGAACGCCTTCCATTTGTTATGGCAAGCGTGGATGTCGAAGCGTCACATGGGCCTAATCCGTTTGAGCAGATGATCCTTGGTTTGACCGAGGACGGATCCCATTGGGGCGTCTTCCAGATCGCCGAAATCCTAGAGGCGCATGATGCCTCTGCCACATTCTTTGTCGACGTGTATGAGGACCTGCTTTGGGGTGAGGCGCGAATGAAGAAGCTGTGCCAGGACTTGGTTGGTCGTGGGCATGATGTACAATTACACACTCATCCAGGCTGGCGCTACGATCCTCGCGACAGTCAGGAATTGAACGATTTCAAGAAATCCAGAACTCGATTTCCACCAGAGAAAGACTTCATGACGAAGTTGACCTTGGAAGAGCAAAGCGCCCTGATCAGAGAGGGGAAAGCAATGCTCGAGAACTGGATTCAAAAGCCGGTGATTGCGCACCGTTCCGGCGGATATTCTATCAACGCAGACACCGTGACGGCGCTAAAGGAAAACGGGATCTACATCGACTCAAGTATGAACCGTTCCCATTCGAACAGTCACGAGACCTGGAGTGACAATATGGGGGTGCGTCAGGGCGAATTTCTGGAATTGCCTGTTAGCTACTACAACCTTGTGGCAAGTCATTTGCTGCCATTCCTCCCTCGCAGACTGCTCAAGACGGATGTGAGACTCCACTCCTTTGTGGCTATTGAAGGACATCACGAAACGGTTTGAAACCAGAGGCTTGGGCGTTCTGCAATTGTTTATGCACTCGTTTTCCCTTCTGGACACTGCTCCGGATTTCAGCCGCATTCGCAAGCACGATGTGCGCGTTCAAAGACTGCGGGACTATTTAAATTTCCTGCGTGAAGGTGGCTGGACGGTTGGCGGCGTCGAAGCCCTAACCAAATTTGACGGATGGTACGAAATCGCGTGCGGCGGTGAAGATGAAGTGCCCCAGTACCGTGACCTCAGTTTTTTCGCGAGATTGGTGAGATTGCGTCTAAAGCGTGAGGTCAAACTGAGGCTCAAGCAGGTGTCGCGATCTAACGCGTAGTGGTTCGTCCAATTTCTTCCGGGACATCCCAAGTCGCAACTCGGAAGATGATTGTTGCTAAGAGGCCATAGGCCGCTGTTTGCAGCAGAGACAAATAGAAAAGCGTGAGTCTCAATGCCCCTACCTTCGGACGTCTGCGGCAGCAAGATCATCAATGACACGGGTGCCAACACGTAAACGACATCAAAGATCAACTTCAGATGGATTGCCGATTTCATCACGAGCACTCGGTTGAACAGGTTGACCGAAAGAGTCGCGGCGAAGAAGAGTTGATACGCGAATACCGCTTGGGTGAGAGGCTGATAGCCGCTCATCGTGTACCCAAGTCCGGCCAAGCCAGTCCGCCAGCAATACTGCGGCATTCACTAACAGCAACATGCCGACGAAGACCGATAGCATTCCGATCGCAATCGAAAGTGGGCGATGCGTCAGGGCGACGGCACGTTGGTCGCCGCGTTGGACCATCTTGTGCCAGATTTCTCCGACTGTGGTCAGCGCGAATTTCACCGGAATGCCCGCAAGACGCTGGATCGTATAAGTAATCCCCCGCTTCAACGCCAACAAGCGAGATTATTACGACCGGGGAAAGGTTTGCAGCGATTGAGGCCAGGATTGCGCTTGGCGTCGAGTCTCAGCATCATTCGGCGGTGCTTTCGCCAAAGCCAGGTCCAGGCCGTCCGTTGTCTTTTGTAGAGCCGCCGAAACACACGCAATTGGCCGCAGAGTGCCATGAACAAGGCGACAGACAGAAGCTCCCCAATCAAAACGGCTTCGGCGGTTTGGAGCGTACTGCACAGGATAATGGAAAGGCAGAAGCGCGTACTGGCATGGACCAGTCGCAATCGCACATTTGCTCGGATCGAGCCTGCGCGACAGGTGATAGGCCGTCAATAGACGATGGGTCGAGAAGCTGCCGCAAAAGGAGCTCCAAGATAGATCAACGCTGGTTCCGGTAACCCAAAGTTGAGCCAGCCCAGGCGACTGAAGCCGACCATGAGCAGAAGCGCGACAGGCATCATCAATAGTGACGTGAACAAACCTGCCTGAGCCGTAAGGCGGGACGCACTTGGACTTCGCGTGTTGAAGATGATCCACTCAAGTCGCAGCGTGCCAAGAAGCCCTAGAGGGCCGGCGACCAGCATGATGATCGCCAACATAGCCAGTTCATCGAATGCCAAGAAGATGATGACAATCAGACTTGTCGCAATGTTGAGCAACTGAATGACAGCGTTGCTGCCAACATGTCTCAAGATGCGACTGGCTTTCATGGTGCGACGATCCGGAGGGGCTTTGCGCGCGCGAGTGCCCGCTTAGTGCGTTCCATCAATTAACCCATCTACGATCTGGAAAAGATCCTTTGCCTCTGCCTCCCAATTGAACTCAGTACGGATGATTTCCCTGGCGCTACGCCCCATCTCGTTCAATTTGGGATGGTCCACCAATTCAGCCATGCCGCGCGCGACGTCGCTCGCCTGTTCTGGGTTAACGGCTATACCACGTTTGGGTGCTTCAGAAATCGTGTGCCACAAGGAAAGTCCGAATGCAGGACTGCCAGGCCCGCGGACATATATTCAAATAATTTGTTCGGCTTTGCGTGAATGTGGTTGGGCAAGGGGTGGAACGTGACTATTCCGAAGCGTGCCTGCTCCATCAGCCGGGCTACTTCACTTCGGTCACACTGGCCGTGGAAAGTAACTTTCCGCCATCCGGGCAGAGCCTCCAATTCAGCTTGAAAAGCGTCGCTGCCAAAGCCACCCAACAGATCCAGACCGTCCACTGCGTTACACAGATCAAGTGCCTCGATGACCTCTCTCAGACCACGGATCTGGTTCATTCCGCCGACATAGATTGCGCGTGCGGGACGGTCCGAAAGGGGTGTTTGTGGCCCGTTCGATTCTTTGGAAGACGGGCCGAGTTCACCTTCAATCGGGTAGTTGTTTACAACGAAAGTGCGGCCCTCAGGATGGCTTTCTGCAATGGTCTCTGTGGCGGTAAGAATTCGGTTGGCGGATGCATTCACGATCAATCGCAAGACTGCCGCGATACCCAAAACCGGCAGGCGCTTCCACCCTTTTGCCCAATCCCGAGAGGCGTTCTGGGCTACGAAATCTTCATGGGAGTCGAATACCACCTTGATGCCATGCATGCGAAGATAAGGAATCCAAGGGATCAACTCTGGATCATGCAAAAACGCGATGTCGGGGTTTTCGCGCACTGCTTTCCGGATGACGCGTGCCGCCCCTTTTGTGGCGCGGCCGATGCGCCCCTGATCCTTTCGCGGCCAACTCCAATGACCCGGACGCCTTCATACTCGCCGGATGGTACAGGTTCGGCTCGGTCAAGTGCGACTAAAATCACTTCATGTGACTGCGCACTTAACGAGCGACACTGTTTGAGAAATATCCGTGTGTCCCGCCAGGGATGCACGCAAGTTATGTGGCAGATACGGGCCATAGCCTAATCTGCCGCTGCCGCAAGCGATCTGAACGGCGTGCTCTGCGGATCCGCAGGTATGGGTTTGTCGGCAGTGCTGGAGCTTGTGATTTCAATATTTCCCCATAGACCCCATGCGATAACAAACATTGCCACACCGTTCGAGAGTAGCGCCGACACCAGGTCATTGTTTTGCATGAATGATGAATAAACCACGACGCCAGCGATCAGGAACATTTGACGGTTGAGCTTATGGGTCAGCATGCCGGGCAGCGCGAAAAGAAGTGCTACAAATGGAGCATATATAAAAATGCCAACCGTGCCCATGTTCATAAAGCTGCTGCCAATCCAGTTCGCATTTGCGTTTGCACCTTGGCTGAAGAATGCTGTTCCCACCATCTGAGCAGGCGGTGGGAGTGTGGGGTCATAGCTGCCAAGTAATTGACCGACCTTGGAGTGGGCAAACCACAGTGCTCCGTAGTCGGAAAAGTATTGAACATAGAATTCGGTAAGAAGGCTGGGAATCAAGATTGATCTGCGTGCCACAAAATTTAGCAATTGTGAGGAATCAAACGCCAGATAGAGCGCTGTCGCCACGAGAGATCGGGGCAAGATAGATGGCGATCAAATAGTGCGGACGCCCATGGGAAACGACCCAATACACCATGTAGATGAAAGGAATCAGAAATATGAATCGCTTATGCCCCGAATAGATGAAGAACAAGATGTAGGCGCCAATGCAGAAAAGCGCCAAAAAGTGACGTTTCGTAAGGAGTGCATAGGAAAATAGAAGCGCCACAAAGGTCAGAGCCACACTGCGCAGCAGCGACACGGCATATGAGCCTGACGCAACGGCACGATATTCGTAAACTTCGCTGAAAGATAAAACGATGTTTCCGACACCTCTTTGCTGGATCAGCAAAGCAAGGTAAACCAAAATCGCAGATACTCCGACCAAAACCAAAGATGTTTCACTTTTGACCAAGCGGATGGAGTACTGGATTCTCTGAAGTGGCAATGCAAACAAGCATACAAGTGTAATTGCGCCAATAACCATCAGAAAGGTTCTCGTTGAAGCAACGCCATTCGCATGTAGTAAGAATACACCCAAAGCAGGAACGATTATCTGGATTGTCAAAAGAAGTCTAATACTTTCAGACCGTAACTGATTTATGCCTAAAATCAGAGCCATAAAAACCGGAATATGAAACAGATATGAAATTGCTTGGCTTGTTGGGCGAAAGCCAAGGTAAGCGTACGTTGTTGATACAAAAACCTGAAAAGAGACTACGACAGCGCCAAAAAGAAGTGCGGCGCCCAGTACGGAAAGCAGGGTTGATACCCGAAGTCGCATCTCAACCGTCACACATGTCGGTTGCGGCTTCTACTAACATCTCAGCAGTAGGGTAATACAGTCTTTCAAGTGCACGGCTGGACGGCGCCGGTGCGTCTGGCAAACAAATTCGTCGCGGGGTGACCAGGAAATCGCCGGGATCGCACCCTTCAGCTGCGCGCGCGAGTATTTCGGACGAAAGGCCGCAAGTCGCCCATGATCCATCTATTGCCAAGAGCCGGCCGGTTTTTTTCGTACTTTGCACAAGCGCCGTAGGATCGAATGGATTGAGTATGCGATGATCGACGACTTCTGCGGAAACGCCGCGCTTTTCGAGGAGGTCTGCAGCCTCCAAAGCCAAAGCTGTCGTCCAGGACGCGCCGGCCAAAGTAATGTCGGAGCCCACTCTTAGAACCTGATTGCCGATATCTCTAAGTTCTACGTCCGCCGGTTCTGGCACCTCATCCGAAAGATCGTAGAGCCAGCGGTCGTCAATGTAGAGGACAGGGTCCGGAGATAGGGTGGCCGCAATCAACAGATCGCGGGCATCTCGAACGGTGGCGGGCATCACAACCCGTAAGCCGGGGATATGTGCATACCAGGAATGGAGCGCTTGCGAATGTTGGGCGTCCTGCTCGCCACCGCGATTGACGATTCCACGAACGGTAACGCCGGGGCCGTTTTTGCCCCCCAGCATATGACGCCATTTTGCAGCCTGGTTCACCAGGCTGTCGGAGGCGAGGATCATGAAATCTACACGCGGGTGGATGACGATGGGCTTCAACCCATTGAGGCTTGCTCCGACAGCGGCTGAGGTTGTTGCCCATTCCGAAACCGGCGTGTCGATGATGCGATCCCGGCCGAACTTCTTGTCCAGGTCTGTCATTGACGAGCCGACATACCATGGGCTCCAGACACCCTGACCGATTGCTACGACATCGTCATGGTTGGAAAGAAGATATTCGAACCCTAGCCGGATCGCTTCGCCGTAGGTGGTTTTTGCCAATGCTTTGCCTCCCACTCAGCGCGAATACACGAAATCCAAAAGGACTTGTTCTTGTGGATAGGTCGCGGCGCGTGCTGCCGAAAGCGCATCACCTATTTCTTCCTCAACGCTTTCGCGCAGCGCTGCAACGTTGTCGGAACCAACCTGTCTTTCTGTGACTAACGACATTTCTAGGCGTGCGATTGGATCGCGGGCCTTCCACGCGCGTATTTCTTCGGCAGACCTGCGCAAACCGACATCCGTGTTTTCGTCAGGACCGACATGTCCGCGCCAACGATATGTGACCGCCTCCAAAAACCCTGGCCCCCCTCCGGCTCGGGCGCGCTCGACGAGCACTGCAGCAGCTTCGTAGACAGCAACGCAATCGTTGCCGTCAACAACATGCGCGGGGATGTCGTTCGCCTCCGCGAAGCGGGCCGTGCGGTTGCCTGCCTGGCGGAGGTGGATGTCGAGGTGGCTTGCAAACAGGTTGTTCTCGACGACGAACAAAACAGGCAATTCCATGGAGGACGCAAGATTAAGCGACTCCTGCACCACGCCTTCTTCGCAGGCACCATCGCCAAAAAAGGCGACAGCAACATCCCTTGTCTTGCGTTGCTTGAATGCCAGAGCAGCCCCAACGGCAATTGGGACAGTCCCAGCAACGATCGGGACGCATCCACCGAACCCATGCTCCTCTGCCACAAGATGCATCGATCCGCCCATGCCGTTTGAGCAACCCTCTTCTTTACCGAGAACTTCTGCGAGTAGAGCTTTGGCTGACCCACCCATTGCCAGAAATTGGCTGTGCGACCGGTGCCCGCCATAGAGCCTGTCAGAAGGGCCCAGAGCCGAAGCCACACCGACCGCTGCGGCTTCTTGCCCAATACAAAGGTGGCACGGGCACTTGGCCTCGCCACTAAGTGCAAGATCAGCAATCGTTTCCTCGGCACGGCGGATCAGTATCATCTTGCGCAATTGGGCCAGTAAGGCGTCGGTCGCATGATTGCGGAGGTCGAGCGCCTCGGTGTGGTAGGCGGGGTCGGCGAGTGTGCCGAGGTCGAGGGTCATTGGCTTTGATCCTGTGGTCCGCTGCTACCACCGGCTCGCATCGGTTTGACGAGCCTGAAAGGTGAAGATCCATGCCATTAGTTGAACCAGTGGGATGCGCTCAAGTACTCGGTCCAAACCATTCAAGACCCGCTGGAAGCCGCCTGGCAAATGTGGACCGAGGATGCCGGTAATGTGCCAGTATTTGACTTCGGCCGACTCAAAGTAATTTCGCGCAAGGCGCAAATCACTGAGCGACAAGATGTGGGCTTTCTCCCATTCCGTTCGAATTTGAGGAGTGCGCATTCTATAAAGCTTGATGGCAGGGTTGTAGTCGAGCGCCTCGATTGCAAAAACGCGCCCGCCAGGCTTCAAAACGCGTTGAATCTCGGGGAACGCGTGGGTGACGTCGAGGTGATGAAGAACCCCATTGCAGATCACGCGATCAATGCATTCCTCCGGAAGCCCTGTATTTTCCGCATCGCCTTGCACAAATACACATTTGTCGGCAACACCGGCCTCCCGCGCTCTCTCTTCCGCGCGATCAAGAGAGAACCCTGAAACATCAATGCCGATCACAAGGGACGCGCCAGCTTGTGCGGCTTTGATGGAGCTTCCGCCTATCCCGCAGCAATAATCCAGCACAACCTTGCCCGGCATATTCTGCCTGATCCATTCTTCAGCATACTCGTAGCTGCCCTCAACGGCGCGGTAGTATTTCCGGTTCGAGTAGACTGCTTCGTACGTATCCACTGCATCGCTTTGCTGAGCTTCTTTCAGGCTCACGATGTTTTTGTCGTGAAACTCCGCCTCAAGACGTTTGCGTTCTTCGCTCGGCACGAATTCACCATGCTTGCGTCCGTCCAGCTGTTCCGCAAAAGCGCGGAGTTCAGCGATATCCATTAGCATCATATCTCTCCTGGAGGTGCGCGCATCGTACCGGAGGTTCTTGTCGCACTCTTTGCATTAACCTCTGGCGTATTGGTGTGTCAGGTCCTCAACGGCATCGCAATAGGCAGGGATGACCAAAGACGAGTCAAAAACCTCCGCGTGGACCTGTCGTGCGCGATCTTTCGCTTCCGAGGTCAGAGGAGTGTCGGCCATCTGCACAAGTGCCTTCTTGATGCCAGTTGAATTGGTTCCATCAACTGGGAAAAAGAACGGCTCGTCGCCAAAACGCTCACGTAGATGACCGCTCAGCGTCGCCAAAACGGGAAGGCCATTTGCGAGGTATTCCACAAACTTGTTTATGTAGTTTCCGTTGAAGAACACTTCGTCATCATAGCACAACAAGCCTACGTCGCTGGCAGCATAGAGGGCGTCGAGCTCCCGCTTGGAGACGAAGCCGGGATAGAGCACGTGCGACCCTTCGGACGCCATCAATCCTATCCTGGCTTCAAGATCGCCTCGGCCGCAGATCACGAACTGGACTTTGTCTTTCACAGGCTGCGGCAAAGCATCGATGGCATCCAGTAAGGCGATGTGGGTTTTCTGCGAGCCTGAGCGAACCCGCCCAACAAAATATGCGTCGTGAGGTGTCCAACCCGCGAGCACGCCATTCTTCGGCTTGGATCGCCGCAACGTCGTCTGGCAGGGCGTTGGCCTTTTCTGAGGTTAGCGGAAAGATCCGGTTCTCTTGCTCAGCTATGCTTGCTTGGTTGGCAGTGGCGGCTGCCCATTCAAGGTATTTTGGGGAAAGAGCGAAGACAGCATCGGTGTCGCGAAGTGTTCTGGCCACGCGCTTGCGAAATCCGCTGAAAACGGCACTAGGGAACAGACGCACGCGGCCCTTCACCCTGTATTCGATCACATCGGGCCAAAGGTCGCGGACATCTACGATGCATGGGATGTCGTGCTGCTTGGCGTATTTCACACAGTCTGCGGCAATCTCAGGGAGTGGGAAGCTGACAACAATGACGTCCGGCACTTGTGCACGTTTCATTGCTTCTGAGAGGTTGTGCCGGAAGATCCTGTGGTCCCTAAAGCGCGCAAACGAAACATTCTTTTGGTATCCAGGGGAGTTGACCAAATGTAAGGTCAACCGGGCCCCTTCATATTCGACATCGTGGGGTGCCGCGATTTCCTTGCGATCCATCGACGTGAGAAAAGCCTTTGTCTGATGTTCAAAGTTTCCAGTCCACCACGTCACATCGTGCCCCCGGGTCGCGAATTCCTTTGCAACGGCACCGACCGAAACAGGCGACTGTCTTGTCGACCAGAAAAGAAGGGGATGGTCTCACCATATTTGACGACCCACACCCTCAATTCAAACTCCACGGCTTTCGACGATGGAATCTCCACCAAACGGTGGCAATGGGGTCAATTCCACTTGCCCGTTTGCCAGTGCAACCAGGCTCTCATCTGCGCCGTGCCGCTGCAGCAACCGTGCAACTCCGTCAAGAGCGCGCTGGCGCTTGAAAACGGCAACGAAGGTCAAGAACAGCAGGGATATATCCATGCCAAAAGTTCGATTTTCAACGTAGAAAACGCCCAAGCGACCCTTCCACGGGCGGATCAGCCTGGTTATAGGCAATGTTGGGGTCATCGTAGCCGGCAAGCCGTTCTCCAAGATCCGAGAAAATCAGCGACGAAAAGTCCGTGATCCCGGGTTTCACCGACAAGATTTTCCGCTCGGCCTCGGTGTAGAGATCGACCTCTCGGCGTACATTGGGGCGGGGCCCTACCAAGTTCATTGTGCCGACCAAAACGTTCCAAAATTGGGGCAACTCATCGATTTTGTAGTCACGGATACGCTGTCCCGCAGGCAGCAAACGCGTGTCACCGCTTACTGTCGTATCGACCTTTGAAGCAGATGCATCCGTGACCATTGTTCGGACCTTGAACAGCGTGAATGCTATTCCATCTTTCCCGACCCGTTGGGAAAGGAAAAGGGGTTGCCGGGGTCTGCAAGGTAGATCCTGAGAAGAGCGAACAGCACAAGGGGTAAGGTCAAAGCCGAGGCAAACGCAGCCAGGATGAAATCGACCAATCGCCTCACGTCGCACTTCCCTCGGTTAGGGCGCTTAGCTTTGCCGTTTGCGCGTCTGATAGCGTTAGGCTGAAGGCTGGAAGAAGCTCGAGAAGTTGAGTGCGCGATTTGATGCCGGCCAGACAAAGGCCGTAGCCAAGGCTTGCCCTGATCCACGCAAGCGCCACGTGAACATGCGTGACACCATTACCCAGTTCGGCCGCCACTTCGCCGATTGCACGGACAATGGCAAGATTCCGTTCCAGTTTGCTTCCGTGGAAATGACTGTCAGGCTTCGTTTTAACCGGCGATCGGTCTCGTCAAGCTGGTCAGAGGACGTGTATTTCCCGCTCAGGATGCCTCCCCAAGCGAACCCCACGACAAAAAGGCTGTATGTCCCGTCGCGCAAATACGATCTATTTCGGCGCGACGGACAGCATGCGCGAGACTGTATTCGCAAGAATAGCTGACAAATGCAGGTACGTCTGCTTCCTCTAGCCCTGGTAAGAGTACGTCAGCCTCAACATTCGTAGCACCGTAGGCACGAATTTTTCCTTCACGCCTCAAGTCTTCCAATGTCCCGAAAATATCCGAAATTGGTGTGACTTTGTCCCACCAATGCAGTTGATAGATGTCGACAAGTTCGACCCCAAGTCTGCGCAACGACCCGTCAATTGCCTTACGAATCCATGCCGGGTCATTTTCAATCCGTACCTTGCCGTCAGCACCGACACGCACCCCAAACTTCGTAGCAATGGTGGCTTCACTGCGGCGCGCGCCCAGGGCGCGTCCCAAACGCTCTTCGGAAAGCCCATTTCCGTAGCAATCGGCCGTATCGAAAAGCCGAACGCCTTCATCAAGCGCCAATGGTATCGCGGCCATGATCTCATTCGGGTCGACTACGCCCCAGTTGTGACCACCCAACGGATCGCATCCAAAGCCCAGACCATTCCCTGGATCGAACATGCTCAAACCTGCCACCTCACGTCGTTTGGCATTGGCACGGCCTTCATAAAGTCCTTGGTGTCAGACCCTAGCTTGTCAGTCGCGTATTTGCGCTCCACTGCAGTCATCGATACCTCGCGTCCGTTCAAACGTAGGATTTTCTGGTATGCAGGCTGCAACGTTCTGGTGACGGAGTTCCACGATTTTTCCATTCCAATCGCACGCGCACCGGCGCGGAGCGCTTGCTTGCTCCCCAACACAAAACGCTGAAGCCCTTGGTGTCGCACGGCATGTGCGTGACCGGTCTCGCCCTTGATCGGCTCCAGCAACGGGCCTGGAGCTATCCCGAAATACCCGGCGATGTCATTGCAATAAGCCGTTCTATCCTTACGCATTGTCTCATAGAAGAAGAGCTTGATCGCGTCCTTGCCGAAAACATCCCAGTACGGCTCAAACAAGCGGATATAGCGAGACCGTTCAATAAATTCCGGGTGTCGCTCACACGCCTGAATGAAGCCAAGCGAACTGTCGATTTCTTTCAGCATTATAGATCGCATGTAGTCCGAGAACGCGCGTGCGACCGGGTCGCGGAGGGTTGCGAATAGACGAACATCAGGAAAGTTGCGTCCAATCGCCAAAGCAACATCCTTTGTGTTTTCCGGGTAGAGGTATGAAACAGATATATCGACGCGAACTCCTCCAACCCTTGAGCTTGGGAACGCGTCCCTATAAACCCCTGAGCCGTCCATCTCGGGAGACGAAAAGGCGTGCAAGCCTACTTCCGGTTTTTCGATCTGTGGGTGAGCATTCAACAGTTGGTGCATGTGCGTGCTGGCAGATCGCCGCGTACCTATTCCAATAAAATCTGGTCCGACCCTGTCTTTGCTCATCGGTTCAGGTGTCCGATTAGAACCAGATTACTGGGCGCACGCTGACGGTTCGTGCCAGTGTCTTCGAAACGCTTCGCCATCTGGAGTAACCGTTTCGACCGGCAAACCATCCGCGTCCCGCTTCGAAATGCCACCATCAACCAACGCAATGGTGGGACTTTCCATAACGCCGTGGCCAGTCGTTCGGAGCGTCGTTCGCCGTAGGTGCCGGAACTGACTTTTGCCAGAAGGCCCTCATAGGCTGAGGCAGCGCCGATAAGTTTCTTGTAGCGTGGCAAAGAGGTTATGTGGATTTCAACTTCAAACCCAGCCCGCTTGAAAAGCTCAGTCGCGGAGTCTGGGGTGAAATACTTTGCCCCCACGACACTGGTGAAAACCACCGCAAGTTCACCTTCAGCCGAGGCAACAAGACGCTCCAGGCACTGGGCCTGCGCCTGTTCGTCGAGGTAATATAGGACTTCCGACAAGACTACGAAGGTCCTGTCACCGGCAACCCTTTCGACGTCAGGCAATCCGCCAACGCGAAACTCAATGCCTTCGTTTGCGTCCGCAGCAGCTTTGACCAATTCTGGCACAAAATCATACCCGCGGGTGTTGGCCTGTGGCCAAGCTGCGGAAAAACGGGCGGTCAGATCTCCTGTGGCACATCCGTAGTCGACAATGTGGAGTGGTTCGAAGCCGAGTTTCTCCTGGCACAGCGCAACCAACTCTTCGTGGCGCATGGTTTGGTAGGCGCTTGCAGAATGCCCAAAGTATGAAGCGCCTGAAGACTGATCTTGTGTTTGAAATTTGATCTGAAACCATTCCACGCTCCCCCATTTTGGGGGCAGCGCAGTTGGATCTTTCGGCGTGGTCGGCATTCCGGGTATCCTTCAGGCAGACGCGCCAAGAGTACGAATGTGCTCCACGATTTTCTCGGAAGCATGCCCATCGCCAAAGGGGTGGCAACGGAGTTGCGCGGTTGTCTTGCCAATTCGTCAGCAGGCTCAAGGATAGCACCTGCGTCAACGGGCGGCGCGATGCGCGCCCATCCCAGATTGACGAGGTCGGTCCATTCAGTCTCGTCTCGCAAGATCAAAACTGGGGTATGGTGGAAGTAAGCTTCTTTCTGCAGCCCGCCGCTGTCGGTCAGAACCAGTCGTGCGGTCTTGATCAGCGCAGTTATGTCCAAGAAGCCCAAGGGCTCGACAACGGTTAGGCCTTTGGTGAACTCTTCGTAGACACCGCGTGTTCGGAGCACGTTTTCCGTGCGTGGATGCATCGGCAAAACCACGGGTTCATTTTCTGCCAGGGTCCGCAGTGAAGTGAAAATCGCTTTAAGTCTGGTTGGATCATCCGTGTTTTCCTGACGGTGGGCAGTGCATAGCGAAAAAGCACCCTCCGACAGGCCTAGTCTTTCTACGATGTCCGTCGTCTGTTCTGCCTTGGCCCACATTTTTCGAGCGCAGTCCAACATAACATCCCCGACCTGATGCACACCCTGTTCAATGCCTTCTGCTTCAAGGTTTTCCTGTGCTTCCTCATTTGGTGGGAACAGCAACGTCGACACATGATCGGTCATGACCCGGTTGATCTCTTCCGGCATCTGCCGGTTCAAGAGCGCAAACCCGCCTCGACATGCGCTACCGGTATATGAAGTTTCGCGGCGGCAAGCGCACCGGCAAGCGTGGAGTTGGTGTCGCCATAAACAAGAACCAGATCTGGACGTTCCGCTATCAGAACCTCCTCGATCTTTTCCAATTGTCGACCCGTCATCGCGCCGTGCGAAAGCGAAGCGATCCCCAAATACCAACGCGGCGCGGGAATACCTAATTCTGAGAAGAAAACATCGGACATGTTGGAGTCAAAATGCTGACCAGTGTGCAGGATCGACTCTTCCACATCTCCAGCCATTTGAAACGCCTGCGAAACAACGGACGCCTTGATGAATTGCGGGCGCGCGCCCAGAACAGTTATGACCTTCATCTTAGGTGTTCACCTCAACTCTGAAGGCACGAAAGTATACACGCCGAAATTTGTTTTCCGGATCGATTGCCTTCACCATTTTGGGCGCACTAAAGAAGGGCATCGCATACTTTATCCTGCGTTTCGGCGTCCAGGTAGGGGTGCATAGGAAGGCTAAAGACAGTGGCGGCGGCATCTTCACTTGCGACTAACCCATTTGGGTCACGCGGAAAATCAGCATAAGCCGATTGAGTGTGCAATGGCCGCGGATAATAAACGACCGCAGGTATGTTTTGCGATTTCAGATGCTCTAGGATAGCATCACGTTCTGTGCGGCTTTGGGCGCGAAGCGTGTATTGCGCCCATACCGAGCGGTATCCTTGCGGCACAATTGGAGTGGCGTAACGGTTCCCAAGCCGCGCAGTATATCGTTCTGCAACGGCTTGGCGTGCTTCGATCTCGTCTTCAAAGATTGCCAGCTTTTCAAGCAGAATGGCTGCTTGGATCGTATCCAACCTCGAGTTCATCCCGATGCGGACATTGTCGTATTTCTCGGTCCCTTTGCCATGCACACGCAGCGAGTCCAAAACCGCTGCGAGTTCGGCATTATCCGTAAAAAGCGCGCCGCCGTCCCCGTAGCAACCCAATGGTTTTGCTGGGAAAAAGGACGTTGTCGTTATGTCGCCCAATTGGCCTGTCTTCTTGCCACGGACAGTCCCACCAAAAGCTTGGGCGCTGTCCGCCAAGATCTTCAACCCATTTTCGGCCGCAATTTCGCAAAGGATGTCGTAGTCTGCGGGAAGGCCAAACAAGTCGACCGGAATGACTACCGCTGGACGCAGCCCGAGATGCTTAACATGGTCAATCGCCCGCAAGAGACTGGCGGCGTCCATGTTAAACGTGACGGGATCAATGTCGACGAAAACCGGTGTCGCACCTAGACCAGGGATAACTTCAGCGGTTGCCGCGAACGTAAAAGAAGGCACGAAAAACCGCATCGCCGTCTCCGACATCCAATGCGATTAGTGCCAGTAGCAAGGCGTCCGTGCCGTTCGCGCAGGCGATGCAATGCGTGGCGCCACAAAAGGTCGCGAGCGCGTCTTCAAGCTCACGCACCTCGGGGCCCAAAATGAATTTGCCATGGTCAAGAACGGCCTTGATGCGCGCGTCTATCCGTTCCCGTATCCGGTCGCGTTGTGCAGCGAGGTCGATGAATTGCATCAGGATGTGCCAACGATCAGTTCGAGGGTGCTTCCCGTCAGTTCATACCGCTCTCCGGACCGAGGGCAAATCAGGTCATCGCCCAAGACGTCGCCAGTGCGCGAAACCCAGCCAATGCGTTTCGCTGGCACACCAGCAACTAGAGCAAAGTCGGGGACATCCTTTGTGACCACGGCACCGGCCGCGACCGTACAATATGCCCCCAGCGTATTTCCGCAGACGATTGTTGCGTTGGCGCCGATCGTGGCGCCTCTTTTCACAAGTGTCGGCGCAAATTCATTCTTTCGCTCCACATTCGCGCGCGGCGTCAGGACATTCGTGAACACGCAGGACGGGCCGCAAAACACATCCTCTTCCAATGTAACACCCTTATAAAGCGCAACATTGTTTTGCACTTTGCATCCATCGCCGATGTCGACGTCAGGCCCGGCCATTACATTTTGTCCCAAAACGCAGTTTCGGCCAATGCGTGTCCCCGGCAAGACATGAACGAAGTGCCAAATCTTGCTGCCTGCGCCAATTTCGCAGCCTTCATCAACAAAGGCGCTTTCGTGGACGAAGGCGGACGGATCGATCATGCGGCCAAAACCTTCGCGATGTCTGGATGCTGTTCGCCGCGGCGCAATTCGATCGGAGACGTGCGGATCGTGCTGACCAGGCTCGATTGACGGGCGGACGACATCCAATCCGTAGCCCTGCCCATCCAGCACATTTTGATAGCTTGATGTGTGAAGGTCAGTGAAGCCACCTGAAAACTCGATCTCCTCACCTTCTACAGTGATGGAACGGTGCGTTGTTTGACCGGCAGGGGTGTGGTCGGGCAAGTGATCACGATTGATGGAAAGAACCCAGCGAACCCTTGCGCGCTCCAATTCGATGAAACCCGCCGCGGCGTCGGTGCCGCGGTGATGGACAATGCTTGACCGAACATCGCCAAACACAAAGCCGAGCATGTCGTAGAAATGCACACCAATATTTGTGGCGATCCCACCGGACTTCTCGTCAAAGCCCTTCCACGATGCGTGGTACCAAGCGCCACGCGATGTGAAGTAGCCCAAGTCAACCTCGTAGATCTTGTCCTTTGGTCCGTTTGCGACCTTATCGCGAAGTGCAATTATAGCCGGGTGCAGGCGCAATTGAAGGATGGAGAAAACCTTCCGACCTGTGTCGCCCTCCAATGACTGCAGATCGTCGATGTCTGTTGGGTTCAACACCAACGGCTTTTCGCAAATTGCATCGGCACCGGCCCTCAGCGCAAAGGACGAGTGCGACTTGTGCAAGTAGTTCGGCGAACAGATCGCGACATAGTCGATCCCTGCTTTGGCCTTGTTCAGGTTCGCAACATGGGCGTCAAATCGCTCGAATTCGGTGAAAAATGCCGCCTTGGGGAAGTGGCTGTCCAAAATGCCAACGCTATCGTTAACGTCATAGGCAACGGACAAGTCCCCGCCCGTTTCCTTGATCGCCTTCAAGTGGCGTGGCGCAATGTATCCCGCTGCACCGATCAAGGCGTAGGTTTTAGTCATGGCGCGGCCTCCTCAGGCGCGAACGATTGTGTCGTCACCGCGAAACTTACCGCGAGTGTCGACTAGGATCGACGCGTTTTCCTTGATCAGATCGTAGTCGAATTCGGTGTGATCCGTCAGCAAAATCACAGCATCGAAGCGCCTGAGGGTCTCAGGGGTCAGATCAACAGAGGACAGGTCGAACTTGTGTTCGCGCATTTCAGGGAAAACGGGAACGTTCGGATCAGAATAGCTGATGACAGCACCCCAATCGCGCAGCATCTCCATCACGAATACAGATGGGCTTTCGCGCATGTCGTCGACGTCGCGCTTGTAGGCGATACCCAACGCCAGGATTTGAGGCTCCGTTTAGCGATTTGCCCTGTTCGTTCAGTGCGCGCGCCGTCTTGTCGACAACATATTGCGGCATGCTTGCGTTGATCTCGCCGGCTAACTCAATGAATCGGGTGTGGACGCCGTGCTCTCTGGCCTTCCATGTCAGATAAAAAGGGTCGATCGGGATACAATGCCCTCCGATCCCTGGGCCAGGGTAGTACGCCGTGAATCCAAAAGGCTTCGTCTTAGCGGCATCGATGACCTCAAAGATGTCGAGGCCCATACGATCGGCCACGATCTTCATTTCGTTGACCAGTCCAATGTTCACGGAGCGGTGGATGTTTTCGAGAAGTTTGACCATTTCAGACGCAGCTGTTGAGCTTCGACTGGCACAATCGTGTCGATAAAGGTCCCGTAGAAAGCAACGGCTGCTTCAAGGCAAGCCGGTGTATGGCCACCAGCTACCTTCGGAATGGTCTGCGTGTTGAATTGCGCGTTTCCTGGGTCTTCGCGTTCCGGAGAATAGGCAAGGAAAAAGTCTTCCCCAACATTTAGACCCGCGCGCTCAACATACGGGAGCAAGACTTCCTCCGTAGTGCCCGGCCATGTGGTGCTTTCGAGACTGAGCAGTTGCCCGGCCCGAAGGTGCATCGCGATACTGTCCATTGTTGCGGTGACGAAACTGAGGTCAGGCTCCCGATGAGCGCTCAACGGAGTGGGAACGCAAATGATCAATACGTCACATTCACTGGCACGCCGAAAGTCGGATGTTGCCTCGAAGCGTGCGTGAAGAAGCCCCGCGATTTCTTCGTTTGCGATGTGTTTGATTGGGCTTTCGCCGTGGTTCAGGCCGATCGACCCGTTCAGCTAAGACATCAAAACCGATGACCTTTAAGCCAGCATTCGATGCCGATAGCGCCAAAGGAATTCCGACGTAACCGAGCCCCAGAATACCTACGATCGCGTCACGTGATCCGACTCGCTTTACAAAATTCTCTAGGCGTGAAGTTGCCGTCATTTTCCTTGGACTTCCTGTTCGGCGGTCATTGCCTCGCACCGCCGGGCGGCCCCTCCGTTTAAAGGCCTCGATCCGATTCTGTAAGTGCCGCCGGTGAGGCAGGCGTGGGGTGTCGCCGACAAAGCCCTGCCCTTTGGAACGAATAATCAGCACAAGCTCGGCCGCCTTTCGCCGATCTTCACCATGCCGGCAGGGCCATGCCATACGCGATGCGAGTGGGTGCAGCGGCCTGCGCTGCTTTATTGCACCGGCAGAATGTGAAACTTTTCCATTTGGGATTGCTGCTTTGCCAACAAACCAGATACTCATTGCTTCCAATAACCGTTGCGGACCATATCTTGGGGAGTTCGGTGACGCTGGCGCTCTCAAAACCTCGCGCATCCGCTAAATGCGCTGCCCTGTCGCTCATCCTGATCTGTGGCGGCGGGCAAGTTGTGCTCGCGAACGAACCGGCCGGTCTGGCTGCAAGCCCAAGCGTTAACACCTACGGTCTTCCTGGTCTGATTGATATGCCGAGTGCGACGTCACTCGCCGATGGTGAACTGTCCTTCACGGTTTCACACTCCGCTTTGGGCACGCGTGGAACGCTGGCATTCCAGGTGCTGCCCAATGTTACGGCCACGTTCCGGTATAGCGGTATCAACATCACCGACGCTGTCGGTCGTGATGTCTTGTTCGATCGTAGCTTCGATCTGCACTGGCAAATCATTGAAGAGCGAGGGTGGATTCCAGCCGTCGCGGTTGGTGCTCGCGATATTGCAGGAACTGGTCTCTATTCCGGGGAATACATTGTCGCCACCCGGCATTTTGGCGAATATGACCGCGTCGCCATTTCCGCTGGCTTGGGTTGGGGCCGACTTGGTGGCCGCAACGGCTTTACCAATCCGCTCGGTGTGCTCGACGACCGGTTTGAAACGCGCCCTTCCGGAAATGCGGGCAATGGTGGGACGGTTAACGCAAATCAATTTTTCCGCGGGGATGCGGCGTTTTTCGGTGGAATTGAGTGGCAGGCCAGCGACCGCGTCCGGGTGCAATTGGAGTACTCGTCGGACCTTTACGCGCGAGAGGCTGCCGGCGGTCTGCCCGTTTCAGCATCGGGGTTCAACCTTGGGGCAACCTACTCCTTCTCGAACGGGGTAACAGCAAACGCGTTCGTGCTCGGTGGCGAGACCATCGGCTTTAGCTTGCAATTGGCGCTCAACCCCAACAACCCACCCGTGCCAGCAAGCGCGGGCGATCCCGCGCCTCGGCCTGTGGCTGCGCGGGCACCGTCCGCCGTGCCCTATACGACGGACTGGGTGGAACAGCCCGGCGGTGGGCCGATCCTTAGGGACAACTTCGAACAATTGTTCGAAGATCAAGGTCTCCACCTCGAACGGCTTACACTGGACGCCCACCGGGCCACCATCCGCGTCCGCAATACGCGCTACAACCACGAAAGCCAGGCGCTTGGTCGTGTTCTGCGCGCGATGAGTGCGGCTTTGCCACCGTCGGTTGAGGTGTTCGAAGTCATTTTCGTGGTGGAAGGCCTCGATACCAGCCGCGTGCGCATTGCGCGCAGCGATCTTGAGCTCTTCGAATTCGATCCCGGTGGCGCCGAGGTTGCGCTTGCCGTTGCCGAGATCGAGGATGCCCGGACGACGCCGGATCCAAGCGGGCTGGATGTTGCGGTGGAACGCCAACGTTTTACCTGGGGCATCGGCCCTTATGTCAACACGTCCATCTTTGACCCCGACAATCCGTTTCTGTTCGACCTTGGTGTCGAATTCTCCGCGCAATACCGGTTCGGAAATGGATTTGTGGCCGAAGGCTTGGTGCGTGCGCCGATCATGGGCACGCTGGATCAGGCGGAAATCACGAACACACCTCCGCCCAATCCGCCGCCAGTCGTGCGCTCCGACGGGGCGCTCTATCATCAGGAAAGCCACGTCTACATCGACCGTCTGACATTCAGCCACTATGGGCGGCCCGGCGAAAACCTCTATAGCCGTGTCAGCTTCGGCTATCTGGAGCGCATGTTTGCAGGCGTCTCAGGTGAGTTGCTTTGGCAACCGGCACAATCGCGCCTCGGCCTTGGGGTTGAACTGAACCATGTCTGGCAGCGCGAATATGACGGCTTGTTCGGGTTGCGGGACTATGACGTTACCTCCGGCCATGTCTCAGCCTACTATCGCTTGAACAATGGCTTCGACCTGCAAGTTGATGCAGGCCGGTATCTTGCCGGCGATTGGGGCACGACCATTGCGTTGGAACGCAGCTTTGACAATGGCTGGCGCGTCGGTGCCTTCGCTACCTTCACAGACGTCTCGTTCGAGAGTTTTGGCGAGGGGTCCTTTGACAAGGGTCTGACCATTGAAATCCCGCTTGCCTGGTTCACCGGGACCTCAACGCGCGACAGCCGCAGCGGCTTGATCCGACCTGTTCTGCGCGACGGGGGCGCACGTCTGGATGTTGAAGGGCGGCTGCACGATATGGTCATCGACTACACGCGCCCGTCCTTTGAAGAGACGGAGGCGATGATATGGCGCTGAAGTCCGTCATTGCCGCTTTTGTTGGATTGGCCGTTCTTGCAGGCTGCGGAAGCCGTGCGAATGATCCGCTTTTGGGCGTGGCACGCGAACTTGGATCAGGCCTTCTGAACCGGGACGCTCCGGTGGCGGCACCTGTCGATCCGCGTGCGGTACTGACGCGCGATGTGATCGACCGGGCCGGTGTGCCGTTGATCCTGCTGGAAAGTCAGTCCCTTGGAACGGCGTCCACTCTGACGCGCATCGCGACCAACGGGGCGAATGAGACCTGGCAAGGCGATGACGATGTAACTGTCACGCTCAGCCGCGAGGGTGTCTTGCGCGCCACGCGCGGATATCTGTTCGACCTTTATTCTGCAGACATTTCGGCGATCCGGCGGGCATTGGTCCAGCGAAGCGGCGGGTCTGCCCCGCGTGTGCACACGCGCGTCGTCGGAGACGTGGAGACGCAGGTTTTGGCCTATTCCTGCGAGGTCGGTTTCGTCGGCGCGGAACAGGTCAACATATTCGGCCGCGTCCGGACGCTCACCCGTGTTGTGGAGCGGTGTGCCGCGCAACCGGGGTCCGATTTGGCTGATTTTGAGAACCGCTACTGGATTGATGGCAGCGGTTTCGCCTGGGCGTCCGAGCAATATGCCGGCCCCGATCTTGGGCACTTGCGGATCGAGCGTCTGCATCGCTGAAGCGTTACCGCTATATTTTGAGCTGCCAGTCGGCGTAACGCATTTCCTCCACTCGCCTGGCCTGCTAGCGTGTTCCGGGAAAAAGGGAGGCCGCCATGCCCGAGGCATTCATCTGCGACTATATCCGCACGCCCATTGGACGGTTCGGAGGCGCACTCGCATCCGTCCGAGCGGACGATCTGGGGGCGGTTCCGCTGCGCGCGTTGATGGCGCGCAATGCGCAGCTTGATTGGGGCGCCGTGGAGGATGTGTGGTTCGGATGTGCCAATCAGGCGGGCGAGGACAACCGCAATGTGGCCCGTATGTCGGCGCTGCTTGCCGGTTTGCCGGAGGGGGTTCCCGGCACCACAATCAACCGGCTTTGCGGGTCGGGCATGGATGCCGTGATTGCAGCCGCGCGGGCGGTCAAGGCTGGCGAGGCTGAATTGATGGTCGCAGGCGGTGTGGAGTCAATGTCGCGCGCACCGTTCGTGATGCCCAAGGCCGATACCGCGTTCTCGCGGAAGGCGGAGATCCACGACACGACGATTGGCTGGCGCTTCGTGAACCCGGTGATGAAAGCGCAGTATGGGATCGATTCCATGCCTGAAACGGCTGAGAACGTATCTGAGGATTACCAGGTTTCGCGAGCGGATCAGGATGCGTTCGCGCTACGCTCGCAGGAAAAGGCGGCTGAGCGCCGCTGAGTCGGTTGGCGCACGAGATCGTTCCCGTCACGATCTCGCAGCGTAAAGGGGATGACGTTGTGGTCTCGAGCGACGAACATCCGCGCGCCACGACACTGGAGAAGCTGGCATCGCCTCGCGCGCTCCGTTCCGGGAAGGCGGATCGGTTACGGCGGGCAACGCCTCCGGTGTGAATGATGGCGCTGCGGCGTTGATCATTGCCTCGGAAGCTGCCGCCGCAAAAACACGGGCTGACGCCAATCGCGCGGATCTTGGGCGGGGCCGTTGCGGGCGTGCCGCCGACGGGTGATGGGTATTGGGCCAGTCCCAGCGTCGCAAAAGCTGATGGCGCGGCTGGGGCTGTCGATCTCGGACCTTGATGTGATCGAGTTGAACGAGGCCTTTGCGGCGCAAGGCTTGGCGGTTCTGCGGGAGCTTGGCGTTGCCGATGACGACCCGCGTGTGAACCCGAACGGTGGGGCGATTGCCTTGGGTCATCCGCTGGGGATGAGCGGCGCGCGGATCACGGGGACGGCGGCGTTGGAGATGAAGCTGAACGGCGGGAAGCGGGCGCTGGCGACGATGTGCATCGGCGTGGGACAGGGCATCGCAGTGGCATTGGAGGCGGTATGAGGCGGCATGCTTATCACGGTTGATAAGGTGGGTCTAAGAGATTTGAAACAAAGAGATAATGTAGAATTTCTTTACTAATTTCTTAGATTTGGAAGGCCGTTCTGTGCCAACGGGCTCTCCATTTGGAAAGTAGAGCCTCATGTCCGCCGAGGCCGCTTCAAAGGCTTTGGCACCCTTCGCGAACGGCCTCCAGGAACCATTGATATTCGGGCGTGTCCTGCATGCCCGTCGCGGCACACCAGCCAAAACCGTGAATACGGCGAAATCGCGGTGTTGAACGGGGCCACGAGCGCCCCCGAGTCCAAATGCGCACTGGCTAAAAAGGAGCCGGCGATGGCTACATGCCCAGTCGCAATCGCCGTTTCCACAGCGCTCGCCGTATCGGTGCAACTCACGGCGTAAGAGGTGGGCGGTTCCAGCCCGTTGACGCGATGCCATGCGTTCCAAGTCGTGTCATCGCTGTCGGCGTCGGTCGCAAATTCCACATCAATGAATCCAAGCTTCTTCATATCGGCGGGCTTTCGGACAAACCGGGCCACGTCTGGACGCATGATCGGTGTGAACCATGTGCGTAGCAACGGCGCCCAAACCAGATCGCCCTGCCCCGGGTCGGGTTCCTGCGCCCAGCGAATGGCCATATCGAATTCGGACGTCAGTAAATCCCGGTTCTGTTTGCTCAGATCCCACGACACCTTGATATCGGGACGCTGCGCCCTTGCGCTGGCAAGCGACGGCATGACCCAGGAATGCACCGCCTTGGCCGGACCACTGATCTTGAGGACGGTTTCATGGAGCGGTTCGTGCGCTTCGTCCCACGCCGCCTGAATGGTTTCGAACACTTGCCCAAGGCTTTTGCGCAGGACCTGGCCCTTGTCGGTCAATTCGATGGCCCGGTGCTTGCGGGTGAACAGCGCACCGCCAAGCTCTTGTTCCAATTGCTTGATTTGAAAGCCGACCGCCGCAGGCGTGACAAAGAGTTCGTCGGCCGCCTTGGCAAAACTGAGGTTGCGGGCAGCGGCCTCGAATGTGCGCAGCGACGTCAGCGAAGGAAGACGCTTGTTCATTCACACAAGAATAACTTGCCCAAGCGGGAAAGCAATCTCGTTTGTCGGAGGGGGCGTGGAGATCGCAGTTTCTCTTCATTGCTAACCGACGAACATGACAGGAGACTCCGATGAAACGTTCCATGATCCCCGCAACCTTCCTTGCCACCATGCTGGCCCTTCCCGCGGCAGCCGACCAATTCGCTGTACAAATCGACGATGCCTATGACGGTGCAGACCTGAGGCTGATGGACACGCTTCGGGTGTCCGTGATCGAGAGCTTTGCAGAGGGCGACGCGCATTACGTCATACTGGACGCCCCGGGCACCGCCTACGTCGAGGCCTTCATTCTTGCGATCAACCGCGACGCCCTTGAATTGAATGCGCTGGACGCGGATTGGACGAACCCGACAATGCAGCACCTTTCCCCGGCGCAGCGCCTTGGGTTCCTGCGCGCCATTGACTGCGAATTTTGCGTCAGCTGAGCCAGAAACGGGAATTTCGGTTGCGCCGATGGGGCGACGACCCGGCGGTTGTGACCTCTTCCAACCGGGCTTTGTTCTGAGAGCCTTCCGAAATGCGGAGCGCCGCCCTGTAACAGGGTGGCGTTTCGTGCGTCAGGTGCTCCGGCACCTTAGTGATCGAGATATTCCACCGTTATCTCGTCACCCGTCGGCACCGCCTGACAGCTGAGCACAACCCCCGCGCAACCTCGTAGTCTTCCAGCGCGTGGTTGGTCAGCATTTCAGCCGCCCCTTCGCGGACCGTGCACATGCAGGTCGAGCACACCCCGGCTTTGCACGCATAAGGCGCATCAAGACCCGCGCGCAGGGCGGCGTCGAGGACGGTTTCTCCAGCCGCCATGTCGATGGCCTGCGCAGTTCCGTCGAGGATGATGGTGGCTTTGGTGCCGGTGGCCTTGTCGTCAGCGATGGTGCGCTGCGGGAGTTGGCCGGGTTGTGCGCTTGCGAAAAGCTCGTATCTGATCGCGTCCTTCGCCATGCCGTGGGCCTGGAGGCGTGGCGGCAATGATCTCCATCGCCGGTTCGGGGCCCGCAGATGAAGGCGGCATCGGCCGAGCGCACCGGCACCCAGATCTTGAACATCTGGTCGAGTTTTTCAGCGTCGATGCGGCCCGTGAACAGGTCGATGCCCTGCGGGTCATTCTTGAGGATGTGGACGATGTTGAGCCGAGTGAGGTGTTCGTTCTTCAGGTCTTCAAGTTCCTCGCGGAACATCACGTCGCGCGCGGCGCGGTTGGCGTAGATGAGCGTGAAGCGTGAGTGCAGCTCGACCGCGAGGACCGAGCGGAGGATGGACAGAACGGGCGTGATGCCCGAGCCGATGGCGAAGCCGAGGTAGTGCTTGGCGTTGTCGGGTGAGAGGGGCGTGTGGAACGCGCCCATGGGCGACAGCGCCTCGATCGTGTCGCCGGGTCTGAGATTGTCATGCGCCCAGTTGGAGAAGGCGCCGCCCTTGACGCGCTTGATGCCAACTTCGAGCGTCTGGTCGGTGACGCCCGCGCTGATGGAATAGGCGCGGCGGATTTCGGTGCCGTCGATGGTCTCGCGGAAAGTCAGGTACTGACCTTGCGTGAAGGGCAGGGTGGACCCGTCGACGGGCTTGAGGCGCACCGCGATGGCGTCCGCCGTCGTGCGGTGGATGTCGGTGACGGTGAGGGGAATGAATTTGGCCAAAGGAGAGCGTGTCCTCAGATGCACTTGAAGTAGTCGAACGGCTCAAGACAGTCCGTGCAGCGCCATTGGGCTTTGCAGGGCGTGGAGCCGAATTGGCTGATCCGTTCGACGTTTTGCGACTGGCAGCGGGGGCATTCGGACGGGCCGCCTGCCGGGTTGGGCGGGGCGATGCCATATTCGGTGAGCTTGGCGCGGCCCTTGTCGGACAGCCAATCGGTCGTCCAGGGCGGAGCGATCTGGCGCTTGAGGCGCGTGTTTGTCAGCCCATGTTTTGCCAGGGCGTCGGTGATCGACAGCTCGATCACGGCGGTGGCGGGACACCCGGAATAGGTGGGTGTGACAGAGACCTCAAGCGTGTCGCCTTGCCATGAGATGCCCCGGACGATGCCGAGATCGACGATGGAAATCACCGGGATTTCGGGGTCGGGGACGGCATCGAGCCAGTCCCAAATCTGGTCGGTGTCGGGCTTCACCATGTGGCGTCGGGGTGGCTGCGCGGCAGGCTTTGCATCACCGCCAGCAGATGACCCAAATGCTCGGTGTGTCGCCGGCCATCGCGGCCGCCTGATTGGAAATGCGACAGGTCGGGCGGCGTGAGGGTCGCAGCGTTGAGCACCTGGGTCACCTGATGATCCCAGATCGGCGTCAGCCCACCCGGGTCGCCGATAAGCCGCGCCTCGGCCGCCGCGACGCGGACCGGATCGCGGTCGGTCAACTCGCGCGTATAGGGCCAGAGGAGTCCAGCGCGGCCTGCATCCGGCGGTGGCTTTCCTCGGACCCGTCGCCGAGCCGGATCACCAGATCGGCGGAGCGTTCCTGTTGGTAGGTCACTTCCTTTTCGGCCTTCGCCGCAATCTCGGCGATACGCGGATCGGCGGAGGCGAAGCTGCGATGGGCCACAAGCCCCTTGCCGGTAGCCAGCATCCGCAAGAGGGCGAGGTGGTAGGTATCGAACAGAAACTGCCGCATGATCGTCTGGCCAAAATCGCCATTGGGTTGCTGGACCAAAAGACAGCACCGGAAATCATAGGGATCGCGGAAAAAGGCGAGCCTGTCGGCACTGCGCCCGGCCCCTTCGAGTTCTGCCGCATAACCAAGCCACATCTGTGCGTGTCCGATGAGATCGAGCGCAGTGTTGGCAAGCGCGATATCTTCTTCCAGCACCGGAGCTTTGCCGCACCATTCGCTGAGGCGGTGGCCGAGGATGAGGGCGTCATCACCCAGTTGCAGAAGGAATTCGACATGGACCTGAGGATCGATATCCAGGGGCGCCGTTTTGTCTTGTGCGGTGGGCGCAACGCTCATCACATCGGATCCCACATCTTTGGGAATGTCGAAGAAGGTCGGGTGGCGATATGTCTTATCGTCCGCCGGGTCGTACATCGGCCCTTTCTTGGATGGGCTGGAGGCGGCGATCGCCGACGAGGGCACGGCCCAGATGCTGACGCCTTCCTTGCGGCGGGTATAGACGTCGCGGGCGTGTTTGATCGCCATCTCGGAATCGGGTGCGTGGAGCGAGCCGACATGCCGGTGCGAGGCACCGTGTTGGCCGCGGATGAAGATTTCCCACAGGGGCCATTCTTGTTGGTCGGTCACTTCAATCACCTCTGGGTATCCAACCCTTCGAATTTCTGGCTGGAACTTCGATGTCTTCTTGCCTCAGGTGAGCAATTATTTTGGGCTCATGCGCAGGCCCCCAGCCGTCCCAATTGCTTCGAAAGCAACCATTACAGACCTGAAGATTATAACGGGCGATGAACTTACCGGTGTAACGGCTCGGACCCATTTGAAAGGAGCTGTTGCAAAGCGGGCAATTGTAGAGGAGTGCGTCGCCGTCGTGCATCACTCTGCCGCCACTTTCGCCGCGCGTTTCTTGGCGGCGTGCGCCATCAGCCCGTCCCGAACCCAAGCCCCGTCGTCCCACGCCTTTTGGCGGGTCGCGATGCGCTCGGCGGAGCAGGGGCCGTTGCCTTTGAGGACCTCGAAGAACTCGTTCCAATCGGGCTCGGCGAAATCGTAGCCACCTTTTTCCTCGTTCCACGCCAGCGTTTCATCCGGGACGGTAAGGCCTAGATATTCGGCTTGTGGAACGGTCTGGTCGACGAATTTCTGGCGCAGCTCGTCATTGGAATTCATCTTGATCTTCCACGCCATGCTTTGGGCGGAATGCTTGGAGTCGGCATCCGAGGGACCGAACATCATCAGGGCGGGGAACCAGAAGCGGTTGAGAGCGTCTTGGGCCATGCGTTTTTGCGCAGGTGTACCGGCGCACATCTTCATCATGATGTCGAAGCCCTGCCGCTGATGAAAGGATTCTTCCTTACAAATCCGTATCATAGCCCGCGCGTAGGGGCCAAAGGACGTGCGCTGAAGCGGCACCTGGTTCATGATCGCGGCGCCGTCGACGAGCCAGCCGACTGCGCCCATATCGGCCCAGGTCAGCGTCGGATAGGCGAAGATGGAGGAGTATTTCATGCGCCCGTCGAGGAGCATTTCCGTCATCTCATCGCGACTGACACCAAGCGTTTCGGCGGCGCAATAGAGGTAGAGGCCATGGCCCGGCTTCGTCCTGCACCTTGGCCAGAAGGATTGCCTTGCGCTCCAACGTGGGAGCGCGGGTGATCCAGTTGCCTTCGGGCAGTTGGCCGACAATCTCGGAATGGGCGTGTTGGCCGATCTGGCGGATCAGAGTCTTGCGGTAGCCTTCAGGCATCCAGTCTTTCGGCTCGATCTTGTCGCCTGCGTCGATGCGGGCCTGGAAGGCGGCGAGCTTTTCAGGATCGTCCTGCGTCGCCTCGGATTTGACCATTTGTGCGTACATGAGATGCGTTCACCTGAGCAAAACTGCGTTCATCTGAGCGGGTAATTTGAGAAAACTGCGTTCAGTTGAGCAGATTTCGACCCGTTCATGCGAACGCATCGTTATCCGTCCACGTGAACGCTTTTAGCAGATCGGCGTGGGTCGGTCCATTGAAATGTTACACAGAAACGTGCGCGAGTAGAATTTTGTAACGCATTGAGCGCGGCGCGCGGACCTTAGCCGCGATTGTCCACCACGCGACGTGCCTTGCCCTGGCTGCGTTCAACCGCGCCGGGTTCGGCGACGATTACTTCGACGGAGATCCCGACGACCTCTTTAATGCGATGGCCGAGCGTGGCGGCTTGCACGGCGCGGGCTTCTCCATCGGCTGCTTCGGGCAGGCTTTCGACATGGACCTTCATCGCGTCCATGTGGCCGTCCTTGAGCAGTTCGATCTGGTAGTAGGGGGCGAGGCCGTCGACGGTCAGGACCTGTTCCTCGATCTGGGTGGGGAAGACGTTTACGCCGCGCAGGATGATCATGTCGTCGGAACGGCCCGTGATCTTTTCCATCCGCCGCATCGCCCGTGCCGTGCCGGGCAGAAGCCGGGTCAGGTCGCGGGTGCGGTAGCGGATGATGGGCAGGCCTTCCTTGGTGAGGGTGGTGAAGACGAGTTCGCCCATCTCGCCGTCGGGCAGGACTTCGCCGGTCTGCGGGTCGATGATCTCGGGGTAGAAGTGATCTTCCCAGATGTGCAGGCCGTCTTTCGTCTCCACGCATTCGTTGGCGACGCCGGGGCCCATGACTTCGGAGAGGCCGTAGATATCGACGGCGTGCATGTCGAACGCGCTTTCGACCTCGGCGCGCATCTTGTTGGTCCAGGGTTCGGCCCCGAAGATGCCGACCTCCAGACTGGACGAGCGCGGGTCGAGGCCCTGGCGGTGATACTCTTCGAGGATGTTGAGCATGTAGGAGGGCGTGACCATGATCGTGGTCGGGTCGGAAATCTTCTATAAGAGTGACTTGCCGCGCGGTCATGCCGCCGGAGACGGGGACGACCGTGCAGCCGAGCGCTTCGGCCCCGTAGTGGGCGCCGAGGCCGCCGGTGAAAAGGCCGTAGCCATAGGCGATGTGGACCATGTCGCCGGGGGCGGTGCCGGAAGCGCGCATGGAGCGGGCGACCATGTTGCCCCACATCTCGATGTCACCCTTGGTGTAACCGACGACGGTTGGCTTTCCGGTTGTGCCGGAAGAGGCGTGGATGCGGGTGATCTGGTCGCGCGGCACGGCGAAGAGGCCGAAGGGGTAATTGTCGCGGAGATCGGATTTCACGGTGAACGGAAACTTGGCGAGATCGGAGAGGCTTTGCAGATCGTCGGGATGGACGCCTTTCGCGTCGAATTGCCTGCGGTAGAAGGGCACGTTGTCGTAGGCGTGGGCGAGGGACCATTTCATGCGCTCAAGCTGAAGGGCCGCGATTTCATCGCGCGAGGCGATCTCGATCGGATCGAGCGTATCGCGGGATGGGGTGAGGTCTCTCATGTCTTTTCCTCAAACAGTTGCCCGCCGATGGCGCGAGACGCGCCGCGGAATTCTGCGACGATCACGCCGTCCTGGTTGGTGACGGTGACGTCGGTGATGCCGGAGCGCCCGGATTGCGTGATCTCGCGGGCGTCGGCGGTCAGCGTATCGCCGAGCCGGACGGGCGCAAGAAAGCTGATCGTGTTGTGCTGGGCGACGGTGGCGACGTTGCGGGAGTTGCAGGCGAAGGCGAAGGCGCTGTCGGCCAGCATGAAGGTCACGCCGCCATGGCCGATGCCGTGGCCGTTGCAGTGATCTTCGCGGATCTTGAGGGTCAGGGTGGCGCGGCCTTCGTCGATGTCTGCGATTTCCATGCCGACCCAGGCGGAGGCGCGGTCGCCTTTCCACATGGCGGCGGCGCTTTTTCGGCGCGCTCTTTTGGCGTGATTGGCATCGCGAACTCTCCCCTTGCGTCAGCCTGCCGCATCTCGCAAAGTGTTACAAGATTTTTCGGGAGGGGAAAATCATGCAACGCATTGGAAGCTTCGCGAAAGGCGTCTGGGTTGAGGCCGGGCCAGGCGCGCGACCGATTGCGGATGCGGCCACGGGCGAGGTGATTGCCGAGGCGGGCAATGACACGCCTCGATGTGGCGGGCATGGTGTCCTATGCGCGGGAGGTCGGCGGGCCGGCGCTCAGGGCGATGGATTTCCACGACCGGGCGCGGATGCTGAAGGCTTTGGCGCTGCATCTGAATGCGAACAAGCAGGCGACTGTACGATCTGTCATTCACGACCGGGGCCACGCAGGCGGACCATGGGTTCGACGTGGATGGCGGGATCGGGACGCTGTTTGTCTTCGCCTCCAAAGGGCGGCCGCGAGATGCCGGAGGGGCATGTTCTGGTCGATGGTGCATGGGAGCCGCTGGGCAAAACTGGGGCGTTCGGCGGGCAGCATATCTATACGCCGCGGCTGGGCGTGGCGTTCCACATCAATGCGTTCAACTTTCCGGTCTGGGGGATGCTGGAAAAGATTGCGCCTGCGTTTCTGGCGGGGGTGCCGAGTATCGTGAAGCCCGCGACGGCGACGTGTCATGTGACGGAGCTGTGTGTGCGGCTGATGCTGGAGGCGGGCGTGTTGCCCGACGGGGCGTTGCAGTTGGTGACGGGTGGTGTTGGCGAGGGCTTGAGCGTGCTGGGGCCGCAGGATGCGGTGACATTCACTGGCTCCGCTGCGACGGCGGGCGTGGTTTCAGGGCGGCTTGCCGCTGGGCGTGCCGT
Organism: Gymnodinialimonas sp. JB5-7; assembly: GCF_055693405.1. NCBI lineage: Bacteria > Pseudomonadati > Pseudomonadota > Alphaproteobacteria > Rhodobacterales > Paracoccaceae > Gymnodinialimonas > Gymnodinialimonas sp. JB5-7. Next base: position 562,381 of record NZ_JBVFUX010000012.1, on the reverse strand, counting down.
TCACGGCGGAACAGGATTCGCTGAATTCCTCGATCCTGGGGCCGGATGTGACGGTGGAGAGCCCGGAATTCGACATCGCGGTGCGCGAGATCGTGCGGGAGATGACCACGAAGGCGGGGCAGAAATGCACGGCGATCCGGCGGGTGATGGTGCCTCAGCCGCTCCTCCAGCCGCTCGTTGATCGGCTGTCGCTCGCAGTTGTCGAAGGTCGTGGTTGGCGATCCGCGCGACGCGGAGGCGTGCGGATGGGACCGGTGGCGTCGCATGAGCACAGCGGCGAGGATGTGCGTGAGAAGATGGCCGACGTGATTATCCGCGAGGCGGAGTCTGGTGTTTGGCGGCAAGCCGGGTTTACGCCGCAGGGTGATGTCGACGAAGGGCGCGTATCTGTGGCGCCGCACGCTGTTCGTTTGCGCCGATCCCGATGCAGCTGAACAGTGTGCATGAGACGGAGGCGTTCGGGCCGGTTTCGACCCTGATGCCCTATCGCGATCTGAGCCATGCGCTGCGTGTTGGCGAACCGGGGGGAGGGTCTTTGGTGGCCTCGCTGATTACCCATTCCGGGCGATGTCGCGCGGGAGGTCGTGCAGGGCATCGGGGCCTGGCACGGGCGGGTGTACGTGAACAACCGGGACTCGGCGAAAGAGGCGACGGGGCATGGTGCGCCGATGCCGCATCTGACCCATGGCGGGCCGGGGCGCGCGGGCGGCGGAGAGGAGCTGGGCGGTATCCGGGCGGTGAAGCACTACATGCAGCGGGTCGCTGTGCAGGGCTCGCCGGATATCTTGGCCGCCGTGACGGGGCGGTATGTGCCGGGCGGGACGAAGCGTTCCGCCGACGTGCATCCGTTTCAGGTGCGCTTTGGCGATCTGGAGGTTGGGCGGACTCTGGAGACTGAGGCCCGCGAGATCACGCTGGAGGATATCGAGACCTTCGCGCATTTCACGGGCGATACGTTTTACGCGCACATGGATGAGGCAGCCGCCAAGCGGAACCCGTTCTTCCCGGGGCGGGTGGCGCATGGCTATCTGATCCTGAGCTTTGCGGCGGGGCTGTTTGTGGAGCCGAATGAAGGGCCGGTTCTGGCCAATACCGGGCTGGATCAGCTTGCGGTTTCTCAAGCCCGTCAGCCCGGGCGACAGCATCCGGGTTCATCTGACGGCGATGGATAAGAAGTCGCGGAATGAGGACTACGGCGAGGTCCGCTGGCACGCGGATGTGCGCAATCAGGATGATGAGCCGGTTGCGGAATATGAGTTGCTGACGATGGTGGCGAAATGAACGTGATCCCCTTGCAGTCCGACGACCCGGTGCTTGCGCTCGCCAACGCCTTGTCAGAGGCGAGCCCGCTGAAATTGTGGTCTGTGATCGTGTCGTGTCTCGGCGATTGTGCGCAGGCGGGGCGGGGAGAGGTCTCTGGCCTGGTCCTTGTCGACCCTGGTTGAACGGATCGGGTTGCAGCCGCAGGCAATGCGGGTGGCGTTGCACCGGTTGAAGCGCGATGGCTGGGTCGATAGCCGACGCGAGGGCCGTGTGGGATTTCATCGGCTGACCGACAGCGCGAAGGCGCAGACGCGGGCCGTGGCGGACCGGGTCTATGGGGCGCAGGTGGACCTTGCGCCGTGCCGCCTTGTGGGGTTCCCGCCGGACGCGCCGGACGCGCTGGCGCTCCTGCCGGAAGCCGTTTCGGCCGTGCCGATCTCTCGCAGTTTTGCTTTGGTCTGTGGGCTGGATGTGGATTTGCCGGACGATTGGCTCGTTGCCGCGCCCGAGCGCGGCAATTGGCCGAGTCTGGGTCCGCGAGGTCCTGGAGGAGGCAGCGTGCGAGGCAGAGTTTGCGGCACTGGCGCGCGCACTACCCGCCGTGGCGGCAGTGCCAGATGATCCGCTTGATCAGGTTCGCGTTGCGCGTGCTGGTTCTGCATGGCTGGCGGCGCTTGGTGTTGCGGTCGAACCCGGCGGCAGAGGCCGCATTGGGGCTAGGCCGCGCTGAAGTGATGTGCCGGGCGCGGGTTGCGGAATTGCTGGACGCGCTTGGCCCCGCGCAACCCGATCAGGTTGCGTCTTGAGCGTCCGGGGGCAGAACCATCGGCGCCCGGGCGGCGTCATTGCCGATCTTGGCGACCTTGGCGGCAAGGCGGACGAATTCGCGACGCTCCGCCTCGGACAGGCCCGGAAGGATATCGTCTTGCAGGGCGCGCACTTCCGGGACGAGGCTCTCGAGCAGCGCGGCGCCTGTGTTGGTCAGGTCGAGGACCATGGCACGGCGGTCTTTTTCGTTCCGGCGACGAGTGAGCAGGCCCTTGGCCTCCAACCGTTCGACCACGCCGCCGATGGTCGGGTCGATCATGGGCGATCAGGCCGGCCAGCGTCGCCTGGTCGATGCCGGGCGATTTCGACAGGACCGCCAGCGTCGCGAATTGCGGCGCGGTCAGGTCATGGCCGAGCGATTTCATCCGGTCTGCAAAGACGCTGATCGAGATTTGTTGCAAACGCCGTATCAGATGGCCGGGCATCGTGTAGATTTCAGACATGGGGTGATTCTACCGCCCCCGGCTGTGTTGGCCAAGGCAGATGATAAGCGCGCTTCCTTTTCTGGGCGAAAGCGCAAAAGGATAGGGCAGAGCAATCGAATATGGTGACAGACGCTAATAGTTATGCATCATATCTATCTAATGGAGGTCGGATCGTGACCGGCGCCGACACAGACACGGGCAAACCCGCGCCTCACCGAGTTTTTAGGGAGGAAGATACATGAAAACCAAAACCCTTATGACGGCGCTCGGCACCGTAGCCGTGGGGGCGATGGCCGCCACTGGTGCCTTTGCGCAGGCAGAGGTCACGCTGAAGCTGCACCAGTTTCTGCCCGCACAGGCCAACGTTCCGGCGCTGGTTCTGGATGTCTGGGCCGATCAGGTCGAGGAAGCCTCGGGCGGGCGCATCGAGATCGAGCGTTATCCGTCCATGCAGCTGGGCGGTGCCCCGCCAGAGCTGATGGACCAGGCGATCGACGGCGTGGCCGATATTGTCTGGACGGTGGTGGGCTATACGCCGGGCCGTTTCCCGTCGACAGAAGTGTTCGAGCTGCCGTTCATGGTCGCCGATGCGCGTGCAGCGTCGTGCGCCTATTGGACGATGTACGAAGAGAGCATGCAGGAAGAGTTCTCGGACGTGCATCTGCTGGGCACCTGGGTTCATGGCCCCGGCATGTTCCATACGGCTGATCCGGTGGAAACGCCCGAGGACTTGCAGGGTATGCAGATCCGCGGTGGCTCTCGCCTCGTGAACCAGTTGCTGGAACTGACCGGTGCAACGCCTGTCGGCATGCCTGTGCCTGCGGTGCCGGAAGGTCTGTCGCGTGGCACAATCGACGGCACCACGATCCCGTGGGAAGTGACGGCGGCGTTGCGCGTGCCGGAACTGGTCGAAAACCATACCGGGTTTGAGGGCAACGGCCTGTACACGCTGACCTTCGTGCTGGCGATGAACAACGACGCCTACAACAACATGCCGGAAGATCTGCAAGCAGATCCTGGATGAGAATTCGGGGCTTGAGTTCTCGATCTTCGCGGGTGGCACGCAGGCCGATGCTGATGGTCCGGCGCGTGAGCTGGCCGTGGAAGCGGGCAACAACATCATCATGATTGATGAGGCGACCGCGCAAGAGGTGTGGATGCCGGTTGTGCAGCCGATCTACCAGAGCTGGATCGACGATGTGGCCGGCAGCGGGCTGGACGGCCAGGCGCTGATCGATCGCGCGCAAGAGCTCATGGCAGGCGACTGCGCTCAATAAGCTAAGTGAGGGGGTCGCGGCACACGCGGCCCCTTTCTTCTTTCGGGGACATTCATGCATCGCGCGCTCCTGTTTTTGTCGCGCCTGATGGCGATCCTGGGTGGGATCATGCTGTCGGTGCTCATTCTTCTGACGGTCTTCAACATCGTGATGCGGCTGCTGGATCGGCTGTTTCACTGGATGGTTGAGGACGGCGTACTCGCGGGCCTGGGCCAATGGATGATCGACGCGGGCGTGGGGCCGATCCTTGGCACGTTTGAGCTGATCGAGGCGGGCGTGGCGTTCGTGATTTTCGCCTTTCTGCCGATCTGTCAGATCACCGGGGGACATGCGACGGTGGATATTTTCACCTCGGCCATGTCCGAGCGCACCAATCGCTGGTTGCGCGGCGTGACGGAGGTGCTGTTCGGCGCGGTGATGGTGCTGATTGCGGTGCAGTTGTTCGGCGGGCTGATGACGAAGTTCAACAGCGGCCAGACCACGTTGGAGCTGCAACTGCCGGTCTGGTATTCCTACGCCATCGGCTTTGTGGGCGCGGCTTTGGCGGCTGTGGTGGCCGTCTATCTGGGCGTGGTTCGGTTCATCGAGATGGTGTCGGGCCGCACGGTCCTGCCTCCTGATTTGGGGGCGGAGCATTGAGCGACCAGCTGATCGGCATTCTGTCGTTTCCGTTCCTTCTGACGCTGATCTTCCTGCGGGTGCCGATTGGCCTGTCGATGTTTTTCACCGGGCTTGTTGGCCTGATCATGGTGACGGGCGATACGCAGGTGCCGTTCGGGCGGCTGAAGTCCGAGACGTTCACCACCTTCTCCAGCTATTCGCTGACGATCATCCCCATGTTCCTGCTGATGGGGCATTTCGCGACGTTGGGCGGCATGTCTCAGGCGCTGTTCAAGGCGGCGGAGGGGTTTCTGGGCCACCGCAAGGGCGGCGTGGCGATGGCGGCCGTAGGGGCGTGCGCGGGGTTCGGGGCGATTTGCGGATCGTCGCTGGCCACGGCGGCCACGATGGGGCGCGTGGCGCTGCCGGAGTTGCGGCGGTATGGCTATGACGGTGGGTTCTCGACGGCGGCGCTGGCGGCGGGGGGCACGCTTGGCATCCTGATCCCGCCGTCCATCGTGCTGGTGATCTACGCGATCCTGACCGAGCAAAACATCGCCAAGCTGTTCCTGGCGGCCTTCATTCCGGGGATCATTGCGGCCCTTGGCTATATCATCGCGATCCGGGTCTACGTGGCGCTGAACCCCGAAAGCGCGGGCGTTGGGCCGCGTATGCCGTACTCCGAACGCTTTGCGGCTTTGGCGAAGATCTGGCCGGTGCTGCTGGTCTTCGGCGCTGTGGTCGGCGGCATCTACGCGGGTTGGTTCACGCCGACGGAGGGCGCGGCGGTGGGCGCGCTCGGGACGGGGCTGATTGCCTATTTCAACGGCGGGCTGAACCGGGCGTCGCTGGTCGACAGCTTCATGGTGACTGCACGGTCCACGGCGATGATCTTTTTCATCATCCTTGGCGCGGCCTTCTACAACGGGTTCCTCGCGCTGACCCAAGTGCCGCAGGGCATCGCGGAGTGGGTGACGACATCCGGGTTCAGCCCCTACACGATCCTGATCCTGATCCTGATTTTCTACCTGATCCTTGGCTGTTTCATGGACTCGCTTTCCATGATCCTGCTGACAATCCCGATCTTCTGGCCGGTGATGCAGGGCCTTGATTTCGGCTTTGTCTCGATGGCCGAGCTGCACGCCGCGCGGGGGATGGAGGCGTTGCTGTCGGTGCCGGACATGACGCGCGACAGTATAGATGCGCTGTTGGCCACCTACCGCGAAGGGGCGCAACTGAGCCTTGCGCAGACCGTGCAGTTCGACACGATCATGGCCCATTTCGAGGCGGATATCGTGCCGCTGGACGAGGCGCTGCGGGCGCTGGCGATGGGGGAAGAACTGACCCGAGACCAGACCCGCGCGCTGGAACTCAGGCGGGTGAACCAAGGCGCGCTGAACCGGATCAACTCAGAACAGGTGGCGATCTGGTTCGGCATCCTCGTGCTGATCGTGGTCGAGGTCGGGCCTGATCACGCCGCCGGTGGGCATGAACCTGTTCATCATCAACGCGATGGAGAAGACGACGAAGATGACCGCGACCTATCGCGCGGTTCTCTACTTCATCGCGTCGGATCTGCTGCGCGTGGTGCTGTTGGTGGCGTTCCCGGTGATCACGCTGGTCTTCATCACGTGGTAGATGATTATGTGATATAACTACCCGGGAATCGGATGCTGAAGGAGCGCTCAAGTAGCCAAGGCGGTAGCGCAAAAATTGGGAGGCCGGATGCAACTCGACGGACAAGTCGCCATCGTCACGGGTGGCGCGAGTGGGCTGGGGGAGGCCACGGCCCGCTACCTGGCGGACAAGGGCGCAGATGTTGCCGTTCTGGATATGGACGGCGACCGCGCGCGGGAGGTGGCGGCCGAGATCGGCGGCTATTCCCAGCAATGCGATGTGACAGACGCGGAGCATGCCGCGACCGCCGTGACCTCGACCATGGCACGCTTCGGGCAGGCGGCGCGGATCTGCGTGAACTGCGCGGGCATCGGCCACGCGGCGCGGATCGTGGGACGCGAGGGGAAGACGTCGCTCGACCTGTTCCGCCGCGTGATCGAGGTGAATCTGATCGGCACGTACAACGTCATGACCTACGCGGTGCAGGCGATGATGGACCTGCCGCCGCTGGAGACCGGGGAGCGGGGCGTGGTGATCAACACGGCAAGTGCGGCGTATCAGGACGGTCAGGTCGGGCAATCGGCCTATGCGGCCTCCAAAGGCGCGATTGCCTCCATGTGCCTGCCGCTGGCCCGTGAGCTCGCCAAGCCCGGCATTCGCGTGAACGCGATTGCGCCGGGGCTGTTCAACACGCCAATGATGGAGAGCCTGCCGGAGGAAACGGCGCAGGCCATTGTGGCCAATGTGCCCTTTCCGCACCGCCTCGGCGCGCCATCGGAATTCGGCCAGCTGGTCGCCGATATCGTGCAGAACCCCTACCTGAACGGCGAAGTCATCCGCCTGGATGGCGCCACACGGTTGCCACCGCGGTGAGTTTGCTGATCGACATAGACGGCCCCATCGCCACGCTGACGCTGAACCGGCCCGAAAAGCGCAACGCGATGAACGATGCGCTGATTGCGGAACTGGCGGGGTTTTGTGCCGCGCCGCCCGAGGGCGTGCGGGTTGGCATTCTGACCGGTGAGGGGGACCATTTCTGCGCGGGCCTTGATCTGGCCGAGCAGGTTGAGCGGTCAACGGATGAGGCGATGGCGCATTCGCGGATGTGGCATGCGCATCTTGATAAGGTCCAGTTTGGCGGTCTGCCGATGGTTTCGGCCATGCGGGGTGCGGTGATCGGGGGCGGGCTGGAAGTGGCCTCGGCCTGTCACGTGCGTGTGGCCGCGCCGGACGTGCAGTTTCAACTGCCCGAAGGAAAGCGCGGCTTCTTTGTGGGCGGTGGCGCGACGGTCCGGGTGGGGCGGATCATCGGGCCGGATCGTCTGACCGAGATGATGCTGACCGGTCGGAGCTATGGCGCCGACGAGGGCGCATTGTTGGGCCTGTGCCACTACGTGGCCGACGACCCGATGGAGACGGCGCGGGAGTTGGCGGAACAGATCGCCGTCGAATGCGCGGTTGTCGAATTACTTCGCCATCCACGGGGTCGCGCGGATCAACGCCATGGCGCCGGAGGAGGGGTTCTTTACCGAGGCATTGTGCACCGCACTCGCCCAGACCTCACCTGACGCGGAAGAAGGCTTTCGCGCCTTCCTTGAGAAGCGGGCGCCGAAATTCGAATGAGCAGTGACGCCGACCTCCGCCGCCTTGTCGGCTATAACATCCAGCGCGCATCGAGCGCTGTGATGGGGGCGGTGAATAGGGTTCTGAAGCCTTACGGGCTGCGCCGTGCGTCCTATTCCGTGCTGTCGGTTGTGGTGGAAACGCCGGGTTTGCGGCAAGCGGATGTGTCGGATGTGCTGGCGATCGAGCGGCCCAATCTGGTGCAGATCATTGATGCATTGGAGCAGGCCGGTTGGATCAGTCGCCGGCAGGCCGAGGGGGATCGCCGCGCTTATGAACTGCATCCGACATTGGCTGGGCGCGCGCACTATACCGAGGCGCGGGGCGCGTTGATGGCGTTTGACGCCAAGCTGACAGCGGCCTTGGATCAGCCCGCCATTTGGGCGTTGATTGACGGTTTGAATGCGGTGGAGGAAGCGGGGCCGGAGGCAGAAGAGGGGGAGGTGCGCCGTGGCGTTCAAGCCCCATGATGTGATCCGGGAAGATCGGCCGGATGGTACGATCCTGCTGCGCGCACGGGACCCGCTGCGGGAGGTTGCCGCGCGCACGACGGATTGGTTGGACCATTGGGCCGATGTGACGCCCGACGCCGTGTTCTTGGCGGAACGGTCCGGCGATGGCTGGCGCAAGGTCAACTATGCGGAGGCCCGCGACCGTGCCCGCGCGTTGGCGCTGGGGCTGTTGGACCTTGGCCTTGGCCCGGACCGCCCCTTGATGATCCTGTCGGGCAATTCGGTGGCCCATGGCCTGCTGGCCTTGGCCGCGCAATATGCGGGCGTGCCGTATTGCCCGGTGGCCGAGCAATATGCGGCGATCCCGGCGGCGCGCGCGCGGCTCGATGAGATCGCGGCGCTTATCCGGCCTGCGGCGGTCTTCGTCAGAGGATGGCTTTGCACTGGCCGAGGTGTTGGAGCGCGACGTGTTTGCGGATGCGCGACCGATCATGGCGTTTGGGCCCGGACTGACATTGGATGATCTGGCAAGGGCTGGCGGCGCGTTGGATGTCACCGTGACGCCGGACTCTGTCGCCAAAATCCTGATGACGTCGGGCAGCACGTCCGCCCCGAAAGGCGTGCTGACAACGCACCGGATGCTGACCACCAATCAGGCGCAGATTGCCGCCTGCCTGCCGTTTCTGCGCGACCGTCCGCCCGTGCTTGTGGATTGGCTGCCGTGGAACCACGTCTTTGGCGGGTCGCACAATTTCAACCTCGTGCTGGCCAATGGCGGCAGCCTCTATATCGACGGTGGCAAGCCGATCCCGGCGCTGATCGGCAAAACGATCGAGAACAACCGGATCAAGCAGGGCACGATCAGCTTCAACGTGCCGGTGGGCTTTGCCGCGTTGCGCGACGCGATGCGCGACGATCCGGGCTTTGCGCGGGCGTTCTTCGAAGATCTCGACATGCTGTTTTATGCGGGCGCGTCGCCTGCCGCAGGATGTCTGGGCCGATCTGTGGGCGATGGCGGAAGAGGCCGGGACCCAGCCCTTTCTTCACCTCAAGCTGGGGTTTGACGGAGACGGCCCCTGCAGCGCTTTTGCAGCATGAGCCGACGGAGCGGTCCGGTGTGGTTGGCGTGCCGCTGCCCGGTGTGGATGTGAAACTGGTGCCAGCCGAGGACCGGCTGGAGGTGCGCGTGAAAGGCCCGTCGATCTTCACTGACTATCTTGGTGCGCCGGAGAAGACGGCGGAGGCGTTTGACGACGAAGGCTTTTTCGTTACGGGCGACGCGATGCGGTTTGTCGATCCGTCTGACCCGAACCAGGGCCTCGCCTTCGATGGGCGCATCTCGGAAGACTTCAAACTCAGCACCGGCATTTGGGTACGGGCAGCGGCGCTGCGGTTGGAGGTTTTGGTGGCGCTCAAAGGCCTGGCCCAGGACGTGATCGTGACCGGGGAGGGGCGCGATCAGGTGGGGCTGTTGATTGTGCCGACGCAAGCCCTGCGCGACCAGGCGGAAGAAGATGGCGGTGCCCTGCTGGCCGACGCGCTGCCGATCCGGGCCAAGCTTTCGCGCTTCACCGGTGGCTCGGCCCAGACCGATCGCCCGCGCGCTTATCCTGTCTGCACCGCCGTCCATCGCGGACGGAGAGATTACGGCCAAGGGCAATCTGAACTTCGCCCGGATCAAGGCCATGCGCGCCGAATTGATCGCGCGGCTTTATGACGACGCGGACCCGGCCACCATCACGATTGGAGCTGGCTGATGACTTACATTCCTTATGGTGCCTATTGGTCGACGCCGTTTGCCAGATGGCAGGGCAGCCTTGCGCACCTGAACTCGGTCGAATTTGCGGCCCATCTCGCCAAGACGCAGATCGCGCGGATGGATCTGCCCCCCGGCAGTTTCGATTTTGCCGCTTTCGGGCAGACCGTGATTCAGAAGGGCAGCTTTTACGGTGGGCCGTGGTTCACCGCGATGATGGGGGCCGAAGGGCTGGCCGCGCCGATGGTGAGCCAAGCGTGTGCCACGGGCGCGCGGCTGTTGGCGACGGCTGTGGGAGAGACGTTGCAGGGGGCCGAACAGGCGCTGATCGTATCCGGTGACCGAACATCGAACGGCCCGCACGTCTACTTTCCGGCACCCCATGGACCGGGAGGGACCGGGGCGTCGGAAGACATCGTCATGGATAATTTCGGCCATGACCCCTGGGCCTGCAATGCGATGATCGAGACGGGCGAAAACGTGGCCCGGCGCGAGGGGATCACGACCGAAGAACAGCATGAGCTGACCCTGCACCGTCGGGCGCAATACGACGATGCATTGGCGGACGATTGCGCCTTTCAGCGGCGGTATATGCCGGTGCTCGACGTGCCGGATGCGCGCTTTCGCAAGACCGTTGCGCGGCTGGAGAGTGATGAAGGCGTGGAGCCTGCGAATGCCGAAAAGATCGCCGGTCTGCGGCCCGTAGTGCCGGGGGGCACGATCACGTTTGCGAGCCAGACGCACCCGGCGGATGGCAACGCGGGTACGGTTGTCGTGGCTGATAGAGGCCGCGCGCGGGACATCGGTGGCGTGGATCATCCGCTGGTTGAGGTGATTGCGATTGCCCAGGCGCGCGAAGAGAAGGGGTTCATGCCGGCGGCGCCCATCAAGGCGAGTATTGCAGCGTTGGACCGGGCGCGGCTTTTGATCAATCAGGTCGATGCGATCAAGTCGCACAATCCATTCGCCGTAAACGACATCGCTTTTGCACGCGCCTTTGGCATCGACTGGCGCTCCATGAACAACTTTGGCAGCTCGCTGATCTGGGGGCATCCGCAAGGGCCAACAGGGCTGCGTGCGATGATAGAACTTATAGAAGAACTTACTATGCGCGGCGGGGGGACAGGCCTGTTTCAGGGCTGTGCCGCTGGGGACTCGGCCATGGCCGTGATCCTGAAGGTGCATTGAGGAGGACCAGAGATGACAAATGCAGCACGCTTCTTCGTGGACCGTCATCTGGACGAGGGGCGGGGCGACAAGACCGCCTTCATCGAGGCGGACGGACGCCAGCGGACACTGACCTACCAAGAGCTGCACGACCATTGCGCGCGCTTCGCTGGCGCACTCTACCGGCACGGCGTGCGGCGGGAAGAACGCATCGCGATGATCGTGCGGGATCAGATCGAGTTTCCCGTGGTCTTTTGGGGCGCGATGAAGGCCGGGGCCATCCCGGTGCCGCTGAACACGCTGCTGAGCGCGGATGTCTATGAGACGATCCTGTCGGACAGCCGGGCCTCCATCCTCGTCGTGTCCGAGGAGATGTGGGAGGTGGTGGAGCCTGCGACGCGCGACAACCGGTATCTGCGCGCCATCCTCGTGATTGGTGACGCGCCGGAAATGACCGAAAGCTATCGCGATTTCATCGAAGGGGCAGAGCCGGTCGAAACGGTCGAGGCCCATGAGGATGAGCTGGCCTTCTGGCTTTATTCCAGCGGGTCCACCGGCCAGCCCAAGGGTGTACGCCATGTGCATGGTTCGTTGAAGGCCACATGCGACACGTTTGGTGATCAGGTTCTGGGCATCCGCGAAGACGACAGGGTCTATTCGGTGGCAAAGCTGTTCTTCGCCTATGGGCTGGGCAATGGCATGTCCTTCCCGATGTCGGCCGGGGCCACGACCATTCTGTTCGGCGGGCGGCCAACGCCGGATGCGGTCTATGGCATCATGGCGGACTTCAAGCCGACGATCCTGTGCGCGGTGCCGACGTTGTTTGCGGCGATGGTGCAGGCCGCGCCAGATGCGCCGGATCATGCCTTGCGGCTCTGCACCTCGGCCGGAGAGGCCCTGCCGCGCGAGGTCGGCGAAGGCTGGCAGCGGTTGACGGGAACGGAAATTGTGGATGGCGTCGGATCGACCGAGATGTTGCACATCTTCCTGTCCAACCGCCCCGGTGATTGCGTGTACGGGACCAGCGGCACAGCCGTGCCGGGATATGAGGTGCGGCTGGTCGATGAGCATGACGAGGATGTCGCCGATGGGGATGTCGGCGAATTGCTCGTCCGTGGCCCATCGAGCGCGGAGGGCTATTGGAACCGGCGCAGCAAGTCGCAGGCGACTTTTGAAGGCGCCTGGACGCGCACCAGGCGACAAGTACGAGTCACAAGGACGGGCGATACATTTACTGCGGGCGGACAGATGACATGTTCAAGGTCTCTGGCATCTGGGTCAGTCCTTTCGAGGTGGAAAGCGCGCTGATTGACCATCCTGCGGTGTTGGAGGCTGCGGTTGTGGCCCGCGCGGATGAGGCGGGGCTGGATAAGCCTGCTGCTTATGTGGTGCTGAAGGATGGCGCGGAGGCGCCGGAGGCGGAGGCGCTGAAGGACTTCGTGAAGGACAAGATCGGCATGTGGAAATACCCGCGTTGGGTGGACTATGTGGACGATTTGCCGAAGACGGCGACCGGCAAGATCCAACGCTTCAAGCTGCGCGGCTGATGTGGGGCGACGGCTTCGTTTCGGTCGGTGGCAAGCGGCTGGAATGTCGCTGTTGGGGGCCTGAGCCAAGCGACGGGCGGGCCGTTGTGTTGATGCATGAGGGGCTGGGATGCGTCGCGTTATGGCGCGATTTTCCCCAGCGGTTGCAGGAGGCCACGGGACTGCCGGTGATGGCCTATTCGCGTGCGGGTCACGGCCAGTCGGACGCCGCAGATCTGCCGCGTGATCTCGATTGGATGACGCACGAGGCTGTCGCGATCGTTCCGAAGGTCCTTGCCCCGTTTGGGATCACGCGCCCGATTTACCTCGGCCATTCTGATGGCGCCTCGATTGCAGCGATTTGTGCAAGCGTTCATGCGCACACGGAAGCCGCCATCCTGGTCGCCCCGCATTTCTTCACCGAGGAGGAAGGCATTTCGGAGATCGCAAGGGTCAACGCCCAGTTTGACGACAGCGATATGGCCGCGCGCATGGCAAAATATCACCGTGATCCGGTGGCGATGTTTCGGGGGTGGGCCGATGTCTGGCTGCATCCGCAGTTTCGCACGTGGCAGATCGAACCCGTGCTCCCGCAGGTCGGCTGCCCCCTGTTGGCCATGCAGGGGCGGCAGGACCAGTACGGGACGCTCGCGCAGATGGAGGCTGTTCGCCGACATGTGGCCCATGCGCAGGTGGAGGTGTTGGAGGATTGCCAGCATGTCCCGCATCTTGAGCAGGAGGCAGTGACATTGGCTCATGTTCTCCAATTTATGCATCATAATGCATTAATGTAAGTTATTGGGCCAGTTTTCGGCATCTTAATGCTTGAAGGCTGGCAAAGTGGCGCTATCCTGCATCTGCGCAACAGGAGATTCCCATGTCCAAGGTCATCGATTTTCAGACCGACCCCTCCAAATACCGCCACTGGCGGGTGGATTATGACGGCTCGGTTGCGACCCTGACGATGGATGTGGACGAGACCGGCGGCCTGTTCGAGGGCTATGAGCTGAAGCTGAATTCCTACGATCTGGGCGTTGATATCGAGCTGAATGACATCGTGCAGCGGATGCGGTTCGAGCATCCGGAGGTGAAGGTCGTGGTGATGCAGTCGGGCAAGGACAAGGTGTTCTGTGCGGGGGCGAATATCCGCATGCTTGGTGGCGCGGCCCATTCGCACAAGGTGAATTTCTGCAAGTTCACCAACGAGACGCGGAACAGCTACGAGGCCGCGGAGGCAGAATCCGGGCAGAAGTACATCGCGGCCATCAAAGGCGCGTGCGCGGGCGGCGGGTATGAACTGGCGCTGGCGTGCAACCACCTGATGCTGGTGGACGATGCGACGTCTTCCGTCTCGCTGCCGGAAGTGCCGCTGCTTGCCGTGTTGCCCGGCACCGGCGGGCTGACCCGGGTGACTGACAAGCGCAAGGTGCGGCGCGATTTGGCGGACGTTTTCTGTGCGACGGAAGAGGGCGTGAAAGGCAAGCGGGCCGTTGACTGGCGGCTGGTGGATGAGGCCGTGCCGAACAGTCGGTTTGATGAGGTTGTGGCTGAACGTGCTGCGGAATTTGCGGCGGCGAGCGACAAGGCGGACGCCACTGGAATTGAGCTTGGCCCGCTTGCGAAGGCCGTGGCCGACGATGGCTCGCTTTCCTACACGCTGGTCGAAGTGCAAGTGGATCGCGCGGCCCGCACCGCCACGATCACATTGAGCGGGCCGGAGGGTGAGGCCCCCGCCGACATGGACGCGGTGCAGGCGCAGGGCGATCAGGGATACATGCTGCGCCTCGCACGTGAGTTCGAGGATGCGATCCTGCATCTGCGTTTGAATGAAATGGAATGTGGGTTGTGGACGTTGCGAACGCAGGGCGACCCGGAAGCGGTTGCAGCCCATGAGGCGCTTTTGCGGGAAAATGCGGATCACTGGCTGGCCAACGAGATCCGGCACTACTGGAAGCGCGTCCTCAAGCGCCTTGATGTGACCTCGCGCAGTCTGGTGACGCTGGTTGAACACGGCTCCTGCTTTGCAGGTGTGCTGGCCGAGCTGATCTGGGCCGCGGACCGCAGCTACATGATGGAAGATGAGTTTGAGGGCGACAATCGCCCGATGGCCACGATCACGCTGACGCCTGATAACTTTGGCACCTATCCGATGGGCAATGACCTGACGCGCCTGCAAACGCGGTTCTTGGCGACACCGGAAGCGGTTGAGGCCATGCGGGACGAGATCGGTAACCCGTTGGAGGCCGAAGAAGCTGAAGAGCATGGCCTTGTGACGATGATCATGGACGATATCGACTGGGAGGATGAGATCCGGATCATCCTTGAAGAGCGTGCCTCGTTCAGCCCCGACGCGATGACGGGCATGGAGGCGAACCTGCGGTTTGCGGGACCCGAGACGATGGAGACACGCATCTTCGGGCGCCTGACCGCGTGGCAAAACTGGATTTTCAACCGACCCAACGCGGTTGGCGAAAACGGCGCACTACAGCGCTACGGCTCGGGCATCCGGGGCGACTACAACATGGAACGGGTGTAACCGAGGCCTCTTAGAGGTTCGGCCTGTTCAAATCTTCTAGAAGATTTGGGAGCAAGACATGACCGCACAAGACATTTCGTACGATACCAAGATCCCCAACAATGTGGGCCTGTCCAGTGACCGCAAGGTCCTGAAGGCGCTGGAGAAATGGCACCCGGGATACCTGGATTGGTGGAACCGCCTGATCCCGCAGAACTTCCAGGAAAGTCGATGGTCTATCTGCGGACAGCTGTGTCGGTCGACCCTAAGGGGTGGGCGAAATTCGACTACGTGAAAATGCCCGAATATCGCTGGGGTGTTCTGCTGGCCCCCGCCGTTGAAGGCCGCACGATCCCGATGGGCGAACATGCCGGTCAGCCTGCCTGGCAGGAAGTGCCGGGCGAATACCGGAATATGCTGAAACGTCTGATCGTGATCCAGGGCGATACTGAGCCGGGCTCGGTCGAACAGCAACGCTTCCTCGGCCTAACGGCGCCGTCGCTTTACGACATGCGCAACCTGTTTCCAGGTGAATGTGGAAGAAGGGTCGCCACCTCTGGGCGATGGTCTACCTGCTGCAGAAGTATTTCGGCAAGGATGGCCGGGAGGAAGCGGATGATCTGCTGCGCCGGTCGTCCGGCTCGGACGAAGCGCCACGGATGCTCGGCGCGTTCAATGAGGAAACGCCGGATTGGCTGAGCTTCTTCATGTTCACCTATTTCACGGACCGTGACGGCAAGATGCAGCTTGAGTCGCTGGCGCAGTCGGGGTTTGACCCGCTCAGCCGCACCTGCCGCTTCATGTTGACCGAGGAAGCGCACCACATGTTTGTGGGTGAGACGGGCGTCAGTCGCATCGTGCAGCGCACCTGCGAGGCGATGAAAGAGGCCGGGATTACGGACCCCTATGACATCGGCCGCGTGCGTGATCTGGGTGTGATCGACCTGCCGACGATCCAGAAGAAGCTGAACCTGCACTATTCCCTGTCGCTCGATCTGTTCGGGCAAGAGGTTTCGACCAACGCGGCCAATGCATTCAACGCGGGCATCAAGGGTCGCTATATGGAGCAGCGGATCGATGATGATCACAAGCTGACGGACGCCACTTACGTGGTGAAGGTGCTGGAAGACGGCAAGATTTTCGACAAGGAAGTGCCCGCGTTGACGGCGATCAACATGCGGCTGCGGGATGATTACATCCGCGACGCCTCGGGCGGCCTTACGGCGCTGGAACAAGACGATCCAGAAGACCGGCGTTGAGTTTGAGCTGAAGCTGCCGGATCAGGCGTTCCACCGCCAGATCGGCGTGTTCAGCGCAATAAAGGCGAACCCGGAAGGCGCGTTGATCTCCAACGAGGAATGGGCCGCCAATGTCGACAAATGGCTGCCCACGAAAGAGGACGGCGCCTATATCCAGTCGCTGATGGTACCGTGCTACGAGCCCGGTGAATTTGCTGGCTGGATTGCGCCGCCCAAACAGGGGATCGACAACAAGCCTGGCGATTTCGAATACGTTAAATTGCATATGGCCTGAGGGCCTACGGGACGCGCCTTCAGGCGCGTCCGACAAAAGGAAAAGCGCGATGAATATCCACTTTCTCTACGGTACCGAAACCAGCACGGCCGAGATCCTGTGCGAGGATATCGAGGCCGATCTGGGCGACGGTTTCGACTGCACCATCACGTCGCTGGGTGACATTGATCCTGCCGATCTGGACGGGGAGACGTTCTACTTTGTTGTCACCTCGACCTACGGCAATGGCGATCTGCCCATGGCGGCACAGCCGTTTTACGACAAGCTGGAGGCGGAGAAGCCTGACCTGTCTCACGTGAAATTCGCGATCTTCGGTTTGGGCGACATGGTTTTCTCGGAAACGTTTGCGTTCGGCTCAAAGATCATGATGGAGAAGCTGGTGGAATGTGGGGCCAAGATGGTGGGCGAACGCGGCATCCACGATGCCTCCTCCCCCGATCTGCCGGAAGATATCGCCGTGCCATGGGCGCAGGAGATCATGGGGCTCGCCAAGGCTGAGGCCGCCTGAATGCAACGCCGCCCCGAGACGGCCCTCGTGCATGACATCCGTGTCACTTGGGGCGATTGCGACCCGGCGCGGATCGCGTATACCGCGCGGCTGCCGTGGTTCGCGCTGGATGCGATCAACGCCTGGTGGGCGACGCATTATGCTGATGCGGGCTGGTTCGAGATGGAGTTGGATCGCAATGTCGGCACGCCGTTCGTGCGGATGGAGATGGATTTCAAAAGCCCCGTCACTCCGCGCCATATCCTGCACTGCCACACCTGGCCGTCAGCCCTTGGCACCAAGTCGATCACCTTCCGCGTCGACGGCGTCCAGGATGGTACGACTTGTTTCGAGGGCGCGTTCACCTGCGTCTTCATCATTGCCGATCAGTTCAAGTCGCGCCCCGCGCCCGACGATATCCGCACCCTTGTTGAGGCTCATATCCCGACATGACAGACCAATCCGGCCATCCGCCCGTTGCCAGCGATAGCGCTGTAATCGCCCTGCAAGCGCAGGTCGGGGATCGCGTGCGCGCGGCGCGTGCGGCCAAAGGCATGTCCCGTCGTGTGTTGTCGGAAGCGTCGGGCGTCTCGCCCCGCTACCTGGCGCAGCTTGAAAGCGGGGAAGGCAATATCTCCATCGGTTTGTTGCTGCGCGTGGCCTCCGCGCTTGATTTGCCCATCGAGGCTCTCGTGGCGCGGCAGACGCTGAGCCCGGATTGCGCGCGGATCGCGGCCGCCTTTGCCCGTGCGGATACGGACACGCAAGCGCGTGTGCAGGCGCTGCTGCACCAGGCGGATGCCGAAAAGGCCAACCGCATCTGCCTGATCGGCCTGCGCGGGGCCGGCAAGTCGACTCTTGGGGCCGCTCTGGCACAGGCACGCGGCGTGCCTTTCATCGAACTCAACAAGCAGATTGAGGCTGCTGGTGGCATGCCCGTGGCTGAGATCATGGCGCTTTATGGCGCGGACGGCTATCGCCAGCTTGAGGCTGACGCCCTTGATGCCATCGTGGCCGAGCAGGACCGCGCCATCGTTGCGGTGGGTGGCGGGATCGTTGATGAGGCGCGGACGTTTACCGCCCTTCTGTCGCGGTTTCACACGATCTGGGTCAAAGCCACGCCGGAGGAGCATATGGCACGCGTCCGGGCCCAAGGTGACACCCGCCCCATGGACGGCAACCCACAGGCCATGGCGCAGCTGCGCTTGATCCTGACCGGGCGCGAGGCGGAATATGGTCGTGCCGATGCCGTGCTCGACACCTCCGGCGCGTCGTTGTCCGCGTCCGTGACCGATCTGCTTGCCCTTGTTGACCAACACGCATTCCTGCCCCTGGAGCCATGATGAGCCTTTCTATGCGCGCCGACGGCCTGACCGGCTTCGTCACCCTCGATAATCCGCCCGTCAACGCGATCGGCAAGGCGATGCGCGAAGGGCTGATGGAAGCCGTGACCTGGGCCGAGCGCGAGAATTTCGACCGTGTGATCGTGACTGGGGCCGGGCGTGCTTTCGCCGCTGGCGCCGATGCAAAGGAATTCGACGGTGCGGCTTTGGAGCCGTTTTTGCCCGATGTTTGCGATGCCATAGAACGCAGCTTTCGTGCCGTGGATCGCCGCGATCAACGGCGTCGCCTTGGGCGGCGGTGCCGAAATCGCGCTGGCGTGCCGAATGCGCATCGCCGGGCCAAAGGCGCAGATCGGCCTGCCGGAAGTCACCCTTGGGGTGATCCCCGGCGCGGGCGGTACGCAGCGGGCCATGCGGCTGTGCGGATTGGATAAGGCGCTCGACATGATCGCGTTCGGGCGGCCCTTGCGCGCTATCGATGCGCTCAAGGCTGGGCTTATCCATGCGGTCGAAGATGATCCGGTCGAGGCCGCCGACATGATCAACACCGAGGAACTGCAATGCGTGGTTCCCACGTGGGAACTGCCCGCGCCCGCCCATGACGAAGCGGCGTTTGCAGCGATCCGCGAAAGGCTCGCCCAACGCTCCCCTGGTCAAATTGCGCCGCTGCGCGCGGTTGAGGTGATCGAACAGGGGCTTTCGCTGCCCTTTGCCGAGGCGATGAAGCAGGAACGTGCCGCGTTCATGGACCTCAAGCAAGGGGACCAATCCCGCGCACTTCGCCATATGTTCTTTGCTGAGCGGGCCGCGAAGCCGCCAAAGAATTTCTCCGCCGCGCCAGAGCTGACAGAAATCGCCGTGGTTGGCGGCGGGACAATGGGGGCGGGCATCGCCTATGCATGCCTGTCGATTGGGCTTCCGGTCACTTTGTTGGAAACGGATCAGGATGGCGTTGACCGGGCCGAGGCGAATATCGGCAAGTTGATCCAGTCCGGCATGGACCGCGGGCGCCTGTCTGCAGATGGCGCGGAGGCGCTGCGCGACCGGCTGACCGCAACGACCGACTACGGCAAGGCCGCCAATGCGCCGCTCGCCATCGAGGCTGCTTTTGAGGATATGGAGGTCAAGAAGGCCATCTTCGCCCAACTCGACGCGGCCTTGTCACCCGCGGCGGTTTTGGCCACCAACACGTCTTACCTTGATGTAGACGAGATTGCGGCCTCCACACGGGATCCGTCCCGTGTTCTTGGCCTCCACTTCTTCGCGCCGGCCCATATCATGCGTCTGCTCGAGATTGTGAAGGGCGCGCAGACCTCGGAACATGCCTTGGCCACGGGGTACGCCCTTGGCAAATTGCTCAAGAAGGTGCCGGTTTTGGCGGGTGTCTGTGACGGGTTCATCGGCAACCGCATCTATTCGCGCTATCGCGAGGCGGCGGATACCGTCTTCATGGATGGCTCGACCCCATGGGAAGTCGATGAGGCGATGGAGAATTTCGGCTATGCCATGGGCCCCTATGAGGTCGCCGACCTCTCCGGCCTCGACATCGGCTATGCCGCGCGGCGCAGAGCAAGATGCGACCCGAGACCCCAACAGGCGCTACATCCCCATTGCGGATCGCATGGTGGAGCTTGGCAAGCTTGGCAAAAAAGTCGGGGCCGGCTGGTATCGTTATCCCGGGGGCGGTGGCAAGGTCGAAGATCCGATCGTGGCCGATCTGGCGCTGGAAGAGGCGCATTTTGCGGGCATCGAACGGACCGAATATGACGAAGCGCAGATTATTGAGCGTTTGACATTGGCCATGATCAACGAGGCTGCGGATGTGCTGGCCGAGGGCATCGCGCAGTCTGCGGCCGACATTGATCTGGTCACGGTCTTTGGCTACGGCTTCCCGCGCTGGCGCGGTGGTTTGATGCACTATGCCGACACGCTTGGCGTGCCACATATCGTGGAACGGATCACGGCGTTGCAGGCCGAAGACCCGGTTGCGTGGAAGCTGTCACCGGTCCTCGCAGACTGCGCCGAACGCGGTTTGCCCCTTTCGCAATGGTCGCGGGGTTAGGTGCGCCCTGCCCATCTTTGTTCCATGAAAATGCCCGCCGGAGGCGTCCCGAACGCGCTGTTTGCGCTACGGGTTCAGGGAATGTGGGGCGCCCCGAAACACGCCACGTCAATCGTTAATACTTTTCGAAACTGGTTTTGGATCAGCTGCTTAACCCCGCTTATCAACCTTGATAAGCGCCCTCAACGCACCCGGATTGGTAGGGACGTGTAGCCCCTGAACCGCGCCAGCCCCAAACGCTCTCGTGCGCCGGAGGCGGCCAGGTTCGGGAACCGCTCGATGAACCGCCCCAAAGCAATCTTCCCCTCCATCCGTGCAAGGCTTGCGCCGAGGCAGACATGGATGCCGGTGATGAAGGCGATGTGCGGGTTCGGTTTGCGCGCGATGTCGAATGTGTCGGGGTCCTCAAAGACGTTCGGATCCCGGTTCGCCGCTGCAATCGAGGTGTGAATATAGGTGCCCTTCGGAACCATGTGCCCTGATGGCAGAGCAATGTCCTCAGCCGCCAAGCGGTTGCCGATCTGGAGCGGACTTTCGACGCGCAAGCATTCCTCGATGGCCGTTCCGATCAGGGCTGGATCGTCCAGAAGGCGTCGATGCTGGTCGGGGTGATCGAGGAACAGGCCAATGGAGTTTCCGACAAGAGACGTGGTCGTTTCGTGCCCGGCATTCAGCAGGAAGATGCAATTCTGGACGAGTTCTTCTTGTGTCAGACGCCGGCCATCGTGTTCGCCAAAGATCAGCGCTTCCAGCACCTCACCTTCACCCGCGCTATCCGGGTTTGCGCGTCGATGATCAATCAGCTCCGACAGGATTGCGCCGAAATCTTCCACCGCCTTGTTGCCCGCTGCCATCCGCTCTGGCGGAACCACCGGGTCCAACGCGCCCAGGATCGCTATGGAATAGCCCCGTAACTCGGCGCGATAGTCGTCGGGCACGCCCAACATGAAGCTGATGATTTCGGTGGGCAGCATCATCGCGAAATCCGCAATCAGATCGAGTTCGCCGAGATCTTCAACGCGGTCCAGAAGGCGTTCCACGATGCCCTCAATCAAGCGCTCCATCTCGGCCAGTTTGCGTGGCGTGAACGCCCCGGCAATCAGCTTGCGGACCGTGGTGTGATAGGGCGGATCGTTGAAAATCAGGCTCGTCGTGTGATGGACCTTGAGCGGGCATTCCCCGAACTTTGCACCAAACGCTTCGGTCTTGTCGGAGAGCATGTTGCGGGAGCGATAGGTCGCAAGGCAATCGTCATGGCGCGTTAGAAAAACGGATCCATCTGCATTGTGGTGAACCGGATCGTCACGGCGCAATTGCGCAAGCGTGGGGTAGGGGTATTCGATGAACGCGGCATCAATCGCATTCAAATCGAAGCCGGAAATGTCGAGCATGGTGGCGCCTCCGTTCCGGAAATATTGCAGCAAAAGCCGTGAGATAACAAGGAGAAGACGTGCATCACGCAGTGCGGCTGTCCATCTGCGAAAAGCGAGATGTAAACAAAAGTTGACACATTAAGTGGATACCGTGGTATACATATGGGGAGCGTGAGGGGAAGCCTCCGGATCGGCTGATTCCCTCCTCCGCTCAGGTGGAGAGACCTGACGTGACGACCCATTTCGATGAGACCCGCAGCAGACGCGGCAAGGTGACTTCGCATGATCCTGAGGCCCTGGCGGACCAGGACGGGATCAGCGACCTAGCAGCGCTCGCTTTGGCAAAACTTGCAGCGGGACCAAGGGAGGCCGAACTTTCGGCAGACGCTATGGCTGCTCTTCCAAATCCGAGTGTGAGTGCAATGGCACGCCTTCTGGCTGATGCCGAAAGCGACGATGCGGAGGCCATGGTTGATGATCTGATGAACGCAGGGCTGACAGTGCGTGATCTTTGTCTGTCCTATTTTGCGCCTGCCGCGCGGGAACTTGGGCGGCTTTGGGATTGCGACAAGCTGCCTTTCACCGAAGTTGCGATGGCGAGCGCGCGCATGCATGCGATCTTGCGAAACTTGCCGGGTGGTGAGGCTCCGCGGCTGACGGGTAATGTGCAGGAAGCCTTGTTCGTTGCGACGCCAGGAGAAACCCATACGTTGGGTGTGCTTATGGCCGCTGATCATTTTCGCCGTCTGGGGTGGGATGTGAGTGCATTGGTTGGGTTGGACCATGACACCCTGGTGCGGCAGATCCTGTCCGATGACAGACCGGTGCTGGGTATCAGCTGCGCAGGATCGTTGACGATGGATGCGTTGAACCGGCTTATCGCCGACGTGCACGCACGTCGGCCGGCGCTGGCCATTGTCGTGGCGGGCGCGGTCACTCAAGACCCATTGGCCCTGGCGCAAATACCTTTCTACGATGGTGTTATTGACGGATTGGAGACGGCGGTGTCCGATCTGGACACGGCGCTTGATTTCGCGAAAGCACGCTACGAAGAGCGCGCGATGTCAAACGCGACTTAACGGGCGTCAATCGGACGACCTCTGAACTCTTCACTTTCGTAGAATGCGTCCAGGGTCTGATTGGCCTCGGGCACGTAAGGGCCAAGCGCGGTTGCCGTTTGAATCCGGTCCAGGCGGAACATCCTGAAGTCTTTGCGCAATTCGCACCATGCAACCAATGTCCAAACAGCGCCCCAAAACCACAGGCCGAGGGGGCGGATCGGGCGTTCGGTGCGGGCACCTTTTTCGTCGGCATAGTCTAGCATGACCCGCTCTGGCGCGCGAATTGCGGCTTCCACCGTGTCGATTGTGATGCGGGTCTGGGCGTCCATCGGTCGGCTGGCCCATGCCTTGAATTGCAACCTGTCAGCCTTGTCGCGCGTCGCTTCAGGGATCACACCGGTGATCTTTTCCAGAGCTTGTTGCGCCCCGCGGGCCATGCTTGTCCCGCCCCAGGTTTGCACCATGCGGGCGCCCACGCTGAGGGCGATGATTTCCTCTTCAGTAAACATGAGCGGCGGAAGGTCGTAGCCATCGCGCATCATGTAGCCCAGGCCTGCCTCACCCTCGACTGGAACGCCAGAGCCCTGAAGGTGGGCTATGTCGCGGTAGATTGTGCGTTCGGAGACTTCCATGGCCTCGGCCAATTCTCGTGCCGTGGTCAGTTTGCCGGGGCGAAGGCGATCAATCAGACGGAAGAGGCGGTCAGCGCGGCGCATGGGGGCGTTTCTACCTTGGGTTGAGGCTGTGCGATAGGGATACGGGCGTGCGGGCCGCACTCTCGCGACCCGCCAGGAGCGTTAGGCTGCCTGTTGCTTGGCGTTGAAATTGAAAAAGCCGATGGAATTTCCGTCCGGGTCGCGCGCGTAAAAGAACGCGCCGGACGGGATCGGGATGTCGGGGCTTTCAACCGTGCCGCCCGCCGCCGTGATCCTTTCGCGCATGGCGTCGAGGTCCGGTGGGGCCATGAGATGAATGGTATTCCCGTCACGGGACGGTGTCCCCGGGTAAAGGTGGCCGCCGATGCCGGGATCTTCGTCGTTGTGGGGGAAGAAGACGACGGGGTTCGGGCCCATGTCGTCGGTAATGGCAAGCTCGGTTTGCAGGACAGCGGAGTAGAATTTGCGCGCCGCTTCAAGGTCTGAGACCGCGATTTCGAACCAGCAGCCAGGGTTCATGCAAGTATGTGACATGTGTATCGCTCCATCTGAGGTTGTGATGGAGCGGGTCTAGCACCCCCTCCTGACAGGGTTGTGTCAGGAGCGTGTCGGAGGGTTCTGCTTTCTAGGAATTTCGCTCAGGCGTCGCTCAGATCCAGCTCTGCCACGGGGATGATCGGGAAGAACGTGCCGTCCGACCAGACGCCAAACATCTCGGTCCCGTCTACTTCATGTGCCTCGCCCATATCGACCAGGCGGTAAAAGCTTTTGCGGTCGATCAGCGCCTCCAGCCCCGCACGAACATGGACGTAGGGCGAGGGCTCACCCGCCTCGTCGCGATCAACGCGAATGACATGGTCTTGTCCCGCGACCACCGTGTCGCCGACATTTGTGGTGAAGGAGATGGACTGCCCCGGGCCTTCGCCGATGGCTTCGATGTCGACCGCCACAAAGGGGGCATCTTCCACGCGGATGCCGACCTTTTCGACGGGGGTGACGAGGAAATACTTGCCGTCCTCCAGCTTCAGGATCGTGGAGAACAGACGCACCAGCGGCTTTCGGCCAATCGGCGTGCCTTCGTAGAACCAAGTGCCGTCGCGTTTGATCTCCATATCCAGATCACCGCAAAAGTCGGGGTTCCACAGGTGAACCGGGGGCAATTTGCCCTGTTTCTGGGCATCCTGCGCTGCTTTGAGCAGTTGATCTGTTGCCGGGTTCATCGCGGCCCTCCCTTACGCACGCGCTTTCACGATCATTTGTCCGCCTTTGGCTTTTGCCATTTGTGGTCGGCGGCATAGGTCTCTACCTATTACATGCATATTTAACGTCCCAGCGGAGCATTGCCATGACCCCCCTGAACTTCCCGGCCCGCAGCTGATCGCCGATATCGAATCCCTGGGGGCCAAATTGGGGGAGGCGAAGGCCTCGATCGGGCAACGGATCATCGGGCAGGAAAGTGTTGTGGAGCTGTCGCTGGCAGCGATGCTGTCGGGCGGCCATGCGCTGTTGATGGGGTTGCCGGGCCTTGGGAAGACTCTGCTGGTGGACACGCTTTCGACGGTCATGGGGCTTTCGGCCAACCGGGTTCAATTCACACCCGATCTGATGCCGGCGGATATCCTCGGCTCGGAAGTGCTTGAAACAGCAGATGATGGATCGCGCAATTTCCGGTTTCTCGAGGGGCCGATCTTTTGCCAGCTGTTGATGGCCGATGAGATCAACCGCGCCTCGCCGCGGACGCAGTCGGCGCTCTTGCAAGCGATGCAGGAACGGGAAGTGACCATTGCTGGCGAGCACAGGCCGCTGCCTGCGCCGTTTCATGTTCTGGCAACGCAGAACCCAATTGAGCAAGAAGGGACCTATCCGCTGCCCGAAGCGCAGTTGGACCGATTCCTTGTGAAAATCGATGTGCCGTACCCCGACCGGGAGACGGAGCGCGGTATTTTGATCGCAACGACCGGCACGGAAGAAGCCGTTTCACGCGAGGTGTTCAGTGGCGAAGAGCTGATCAGGGCGCAACAGGTTGTGCGCCAGATGCCGGTGGGCGAAGCGGTTGTTGAGCTGATCCTTGATCTTGTGCGGGCCTGTCGCCCGGATGAGGCGGATGCACCGGACGTTGTGAAGAATGCCGTGGCCTGGGGGCCGGGCCCCCGCGCGGCACAGGCATTGATGCTGACGTCGCGGGCGCGCGCGCTCTTGGACGGGCGGCTTTCCCCGTCGGCGGACGATGTGGCAGCGCTTGCCCGTCCTGTTCTGTCACATCGCATGGCGCTGACCTTCGCGGCCCGTGCAGAGGGTGCGGTCTTGGAGCAGGTCATTGACGAAGTGACAGCGCGCGTGACCCGGATCGAGGCCGCCGCTTGAGCGAACTTTCCCTTCATACTCCGGACACGCTGCGATCCCGATCAGAGGCGGTTGCAGCCTCCATGCCGGCCCTCTTGGCAGATGCGCAGCATCTGGCGGCGTCGGTTCTGTTGGGGGTTCACGGCCGCAAGCGTGCGGGGACGGGGGATGAATTCTGGCAATATCGCCCGGCAGAAGCGGGTGACAGTTACCGCGCGATAGATTGGCGGCGATCAGCACGCTCTGACGGGCATTTCCTGCGGCAGACGGAATGGCAAGCGGCACAAGCGGTTATGATCGGCGTCGATGACGCAGCCTCCATGACTTACTCTGGTGCCAAGTCCCGGCCATCGAAACTGCGGCGTGCGCAAACGCTTGCGATGGCGTTGGCCGTGATTGCCGTGCGGGGCGGAGAGCGCGTGGGGCTGACCCATCTGGCAGAGCCGCCACGCGGCGGGCAAGCGCAGCTGATGCGAATGGCAGCGGCGCTGATGGATGGTGAGGACCGACCGGAATATGGCGCGCCCAAGCCGCAGATGATGCCAAGCGGCGCGCGGGCGGTCTTCTTCAGTGATTTCCTGGGGGAGCCCGGTGCGATCGAAGAGGTGCTTGGCCGGTCCGCAGATCGCGGGGTCAAAGGCGCGTTGGTGATGGTTCTGGACCCGGACGAGGAAGCCTTTCCATTTGACGGGCGGACCCTGTTTGAATCGATGTCTGGCGCCATCCGGTTTGAGACGCTGAAGGCAAAATCCCTGCGTGAGGAATATCTGGCGCGGTTGGCCGCGCGGAAGGATGCACTGCGCGCGATGGCGCGGCGCACGGGTTGGCAGTTCCATGTACATCACACGGATGGCCCGGCTGAGCCTGCGCTGCTGTGGCTTTATCAAGTGTTGGAGCGGCAATGATCGGATCGCTCGCCTTCGCCACGCCGTTGCTGTTGCTGGCGCTGATCGCCTTGCCGGTTTTGTGGTGGCTGTTGCGCGCGGTGCCACCCGCGCCGATCCGGCGGCGGTTTCCCGGCATCGCGCTGCTGCTTGGGTTGAAGGACGATGAAAGCCAGACGGACAAAACGCCGTGGTGGTTGCTACTGCTGCGCATGTTGGCGGTTTCTGCTGCCATCATCGGCTTTGCTGGCCCGGTGCTGAACCCGCAAGTCGACCGTGCGGCGGGCGATGGGCCATTGCTGATTGTGATGGATGGGTCCTGGGCATCGGCCCGCGACTGGCAATCGCGTTTGGACCGGGCGGGTCTGCTTTTGGATGATGCCGGACGCGCCGGGCGCGAAGTGGCCGTTGTTCAGCTGACCGATTTGCCCGCTGGCGAGCTGGCCTTTCAGACGGCGGGCGCTTGGGCGCCGCGCGTGCCTACGTTCGAGCCCGCGCCTTTCGCCCCCGACATGGCGGCAGCCACAACATTGGCCGAGGCGCTGGAGGGCCCGATCGAGGTGTTCTGGTTCTCGGACGGCGTGGCCCATGATGGGCGTGCTGAGCTGACGAGCGGCTTTCGAAAGTCTTGGCTCTTTGTCGGTGTTCCAGGGCGACCGGGATCTGATTGCCCTTGCGCCGCCAAGGTTCGAGGATGGCGCGGTCCGAGCGGATTTGTCCCGGATCGGATCGGACACGCCGCGCGATGTCGCGGTTATGGCGTATGGGCTGGACCCTTCCGGTTTGCCCCGCGACCTGGCGCAGGCAAGCGCCACCTTCGAACCGGGTGCGATGGTCGCTCAGGTCGAGTTCGACCTACCGCCGGAATTGCGCAACCGCATCACCCGTTTTGAGCTGAGCTCTGAGCGCCATGCGGGCGCCGTGGCGCTGACCGACGATGCATTGCAGCGTCGTCAGGTGGCCCTGATTTCCGGCGGGGCGGAGGATGAACAGCAAGCGCTTCTTTCGCCGCTGCACTATCTGCGCGAAGCGTTGGAGCCGACCGCCGACCTCATGGAAGGCGCTCTGTCGGATATCCTCGTCGCGTCGCCTGATGTGATCATGATGGCGGACGTGGCCACTTTTGCGTCCGAGGAAGAGCAGGCCCTGATTGAATGGGTCGAAGGCGGCGGATTGTTGGTACGGTTTGCGGGAACGCGTCTGGCAGGATCCGATGTCGCACGGGATGAAGCCGGACCGTTGATGCCGGTGCGGTTGCGCATCGGCGGGCGAACAGTCGGTGGCGCCATGTCTTGGGGGAGCCAAAATCGCTGGAGCCCTTCGCCGAGGGAACGCCCTTTTTCGGCCTATCGATTCCGGAAGATGTTGAGGTCACCAGCCAGGTTGTGGCGCAGCCCGACCCAACGCTTAGCGAACGCACGATTGCCAGCCTTTCGGACGGCACGCCCCTTGTGACCCGCGCGTCCTTGGGCCAGGGCAGTGTCGTTTTGTTTCATGTAACGGCGAATGCTGAGTGGTCGACTCTGCCGTTGTCGGGTCTTTTCGTGCAGATGCTTGAACGGTTGGCCGTGTCAACCCGCCCGGTTGCGCCCGATGTCGAGGATTTGGAAGGCACCGTCTGGACACCGGAAGAGGTGTTGGATGGCTACGGCGTCCTACGCGACGCCGGGACGCGGCCCGGTGTGCTGGGTGAGGATTTGGCGACGGCGCCGCTATCGGCGGAGTTGCTGCCAGGGCTTTATTCCGGTGAAGATCGGCGGCTGGCGCGCAACGTGATGGCGCAAGGAATGGCCCTTGCCGCGGCGCAATGGCCCGCGAGTGTTCCGGTGGAAGGAATGGTTGTTGTGGAGCCCACCGACCTGATGGCGGCGTTCCTGACCGGTGCTTTGGTCCTGTTGCTGATTGATGCAATTGCGGCGCTTTGGCTAGCTGGTCGGCTGGGTGGATTGACTCGCGCGGCAATGGTATTGGCCGCTTTGTCGCTTCCGCAGGGCGCGGATGCGCAGGGCCTTTCGGTGGAAGAGGAGCTTGCGCTATTGGCCACTTCCGAGGCGACCCTCGCCTACGTCTTAACGGGCGATGCCGATGTTGATGAGACCTCGCGCGCTGGTTTGCAGGGGCTTTCCAACACGCTTTATCAACGCACCAGTGTAGAGCCCGCCCCACCGCTTGGCATTGATCTTGAGCTGGATGAGCTGGCCTTTTTCCCGATGATCTACTGGCCGATCACGCCGAACCAGGACATCCCTTCGGCGGCGGCCTATCGTCGCCTGAACGATTATCTGCGCGGGGGTGGGATGATCGTGTTCGACACGCGCGATGCCCATGTCGGGCGGTTCGGGTCCGGCACGCCAGAGGGCCGACGGCTACAGTTGATTGCGGCACCGCTTGATATTCCGCCGCTGGAGCCGATCCCGGATGATCATGTTCTGACGCGCACCTTCTACTTGCTGCAGGACTTTCCCGGCCGTCACATCAGCCGCGATGTCTGGGTTGAAGCCGCTCCCGCCGATGCGGAGCAAATCGAGGGCATGCCCTTCCGCAATCTCAACGACGGGGTCACGCCGGTTTTGATCGGCGGGAATGATTGGGCTGCGGCCTGGGCGCAGGATGAAAGCGGGCGGCCGATGTTCCCGGTGGGTCGCGGACAGACCGGCGAGCGCCAGCGCGAGATTGCCCTGCGCTTTGGAGTGAACCTTGTGATGCACGTCCTGTCGGGCAACTACAAAAGCGATCAGGTGCACGTGCCCGCGCTTTTGGATCGGTTGGGGCAATAACCATGGAAAACCAGATCCTGTTTGACCCCTTGCTGCAATGGACCGTGATCTACGGGCTGGGGATCGCATTGGTGCTGATGACAGCGCTTGGCATCTGGCGTGGATTGTCCGGTTGGCCCTATCGCCTGCTGGCGGGCGCCGCCCTTTTGGCGGCTTTGATCAACCCGTCGCTGCAAAACGAAGAGCGAGAGCCGCTGACGGATATCGTTCTGGTCGTTGTTGATGAAAGCGCGTCGCAGCGTATCAGTGACAGACCGGAGCAGACCGCCGAGGCGCTGGAGGCGCTGGAGGCGGAGATTGAAGACCTTGGCATGGAGGCGCGGATTGCCCGCGTGCGCGATGCCGAAGAAAACTCCGGCACGCTACTAATGGCGGAGCTTCAGCGGATGATGGCGGAGGAGCCGCGTGCCCGTGTGGCTGGCGCCTTGCTGATCACGGATGGCCGGTTGCATGATGCGGAGCTTGTTCCAGACATGCCTGCCCCGATCCATGCCTTGATCACCGGCCGTGAGACGGATTGGGATCGGCGCTTGGTGATCGAGACGGCACCAGCCTTTGGGATCATCGGGGAAGAATTGACGCTTACCTTGCGGATTGAGGACCAGGGTGCGCTGCCACCGGCAGTGATTGGCGGTCGGTCAGATATCGTGATTTCGGTCGATGGCGGCGCGCCGCAAACCTATACGGTTCCTGTTGGCGAAAGCCTTGAATTGCCGCTGACACTTGAACATGCAGGTCAGAACGTCATCCAGTTCACGGTCCCTGAAGCGGCGGATGAACTGACGACACGTAACAATGCCGCTGTCGTGCAGATCAACGGAATCCGGGACCGCCTGCGCGTCTTGTTGGTGAGTGGTGAGCCGCACCCGGGCCAGCGCACGTGGCGGAACCTTTTGAAGTCCGACCCGTCCGTCGATCTTGTGCACTTCACGATCCTTCGCCCGCCGGATCGGCAGGACGGGGTGCCGGTCTCCGAACTCTCACTGATCGCGTTTCCGACGCGTGAGTTATTCATGGAAGCGGTGGACGAATTCGACCTGATCATTTTTGACCGCTATCAGCGTCGCGGCATTCTGCCGATGCTCTACCTCGACAATATCCGGCGGTATGTTGAGGACGGCGGGGCGCTTTTGCTGGCGGCGGGGCCTGACTTTGCCGGTGCCTCGTCGCTGTTTCGCACGCCCTTGGCCGATATTCTGCCCGGGCGGCCCACGGCACGTGTTCTGGAAGAACCTTATTTGCCGACCATCAGTGAGTTGGGCGCGCGCCACCCCGTGACCACCGGCCTTGAGATGGAACATACGCCGTTGCCCACAAGTGATGACCCTTGGGGGCGCTGGTTCCGCCAGATCGAGTTGACCGAACAGGGCGGGCAAACGGTGATGGAAGGCGTAAATGGCGCCCCGCTTTTGATGCTTGATCGTGTGGGTGAGGGGCGTGTCGCGCTTCTGGCGTCGGATCACGCCTGGCTCTGGGATCGCGGGTATGAGGGCGGCGGGCCGCAACTGGAACTCCTGCGCCGCCTTGCCCATTGGATGATGGGCGAGCCCGACCTTGAGGAGGAAGCCCTGATTGCCGAGGTTGAAGGGCAAACGATCCTGATCACGCGCCGTACCCTGGCCGATAGCGCCGGTGCCGTTTCCGTGACGACGCCCGATGGCGAAGAGATTGAGGTTTTGCTGGAAGAGACCGCGCCCGGCGCATTTACCGCTGAGATCGAGGGGGCCGAGCAAGGGCTGTACCGGTTGGTCGAAGGGGATCTGGAACGTGTCATCGCACTGGGGCCCGCAGCTCCCCGCGAATTTGAGGTGACGATTGCCGGTGCTGATCAAATCGACCCGTTGGCGGAGGCCACGGGCGGGCGGACGTTCCGTTTGGAGGATGGCCTGCCAGATATTCGCCGTGTTGGAGAGGGCCGGGTGGCCCATGGGCGCGGTTGGTTGGGGCTGACGACCCGCGAAGCCTATGTCACGACAGATGTGGCGGTCACGCCCTTGGTGTCAGCGTGGCTGTTCCTGGTCATCGCGGCGGGCTTGATGTTGGCGGGATGGTTGCGCGAAGGACGGGCGTAGTGCGGCCATGATCATCGAGCTACCTGCTGCGACTGTCGAGGATCTGGAAAACCTCAAACATGATCTGCAGCGAGACGATGCGCTGGTCGTCACGTTGCAGTGCCTGTCGGACCAATTCGCAACGGTGCCCGGCGCCGTACTTGAGGCGTTGAACGCGATTTTTCTCGCATCTCCGAATATGCGCCTAAGGCTTTATGCGTCGCTGGACCGTTTCGCGACGGTTGATCTGGATGGGTTGAACGCACTGCCAGACGTGCAACACCTGCAGCTTCACTACGGGGTTCCGGCTATTGCCGACGCGCCGCCGCTTGCCTCGCTGCGCAAACTAAAGACCGCAGAATTGGAGATCCGCGCCGCATACCCTTTGCGCGAAATCCTGGGCGGATGGTCAGAACTGGAAGGCCTGTCTCTCATTCGGGAAGGAAAGGCCTCCAAGGCGGTCGATTTATCGGGTCTGGCGGGGCTGGATCGGCTCAAGACGCTCTATGTCATGGGCTATTCGAAAGGGATTTCCGCTCTGAGGGACTGCAATGCACTGGCCGAGTTGCGCCTGCAAAGCCTGACATTACCCGATTGGGATTGCTTGCCAAGCCACAGACTGGAGCGTCTTTGGTTGAACGCGGTGAAAGGCCCTGACCCCACACCATTTGCAGCACTTGCTGCACGTGCAGAACGGCTCGAACTGATCCGGATGGACAAGCACTTGCCGTTTGACCGAAAGCGCGCGGTTTCCAACGTCGCACGCTCTGGCAGTTTCACTGTCGACATCGACTATCTGAACGGTTTCCACGATCTCGAATGGTCGGGCCATGATTGGGCGGAAAAGCTATATACGGTTTGCGCTTTACCCGATGGCGTGCAGTTTGATCCGGAGGCGGGCTCGCTTTCCGTGTACGGCGGCAGGAACGCCTTGGCGCTGTTCCAGTCGAGCCTGATCCCGGCAATTGCTGCATTGCTTGGTGCGCAGGGCGCCTAACCGCCCGCGCCTGCCGCCTCAGATGAACAGAGCACCGTTGCACGTGGTGCAGCGCATCTGTCTGCGGCCTGAGCAGCCCTGGCACGTCCGGAATGATGGGCGCCCGGCCCGGTCTGCACCAGCGAAAATCTTGCCCGAGCCACCGCAGGTCCGGCACGGACACATCCCGCTCGACCGGCAACGGTGACAACGGCGCGTCGCGACCGCGGCCTTGGGTTTGCGAGATGCATGGTGCGGTTTGTAGGTGTCGAGCATAGGACTGCCTCCGTTTCTTGTGGACTATGGATGCAGGCATATCGCGGCGATTTCGGGAACGAGTTGCGGCGCAGTTAAGGCGATTTTCAGCGTGGAAGCGCGAACGGGGTCGTATCGTCAGCCCATCCATCCACGTTCGTGCGCGCCCGAATGTACACTTGTGTGACGTCCTCTGGGATCACGACGCCAGAGGTTGACCGTGTGAAGGGTTGTTCGTTCACATGCGGATGCGCGAGCGGGCGTTCGCCAATTACAGTCCCATCTTCGAGTTCAACCCGCCATCCATCGGCGTAATCGTCCCAGCCAGTATCGCCATGGGCAAGTGTCACGGAAAAGCGCCATCCCTCCGCTGCAGGCTGCGCTTCGATGCCCACGACTTCAGCCGGGTCGGCCTGGGCTGGCAAGGCGAGCAGAAGGAGGGGAATGATGTACTTCATCCCCTCACGATACACGGCAGCGTTCAGGTTCAAAGCAACAAAGGTGTGAAGAGCGATTGGCCGCCTAGCCCCAAGGTTTGTAGACGACGAGGATCAGAACACCGATTGCCCCCAGAACGCTGATTTCATTGTAGACGCGTAGCCAGCGATCACTCTCGGTGAAGATGCCGTTCTTCGCGCGCAGAACGAGCCGACCGGTCCAGCCGTAATGGGCGGCCAGGGCGGCGACCACAGCGATCTTGGCATGGCTCCAGGTCGGCCAGCCCCAAAGGTGGGCAAGGTAAAGGCCAGAGAGAATCGCAATGAACCCAAGGCCCAGGGAAAAGCGGTAAATGCGGATCGTCAGGTCGCCCGTAGGGCCGAAAGAACCGGTCGCTGCATATTCGCGCTTCCAGAAAATGATGGCGCGGGGCGCGGCAAAGATGCCGGTCATCCACCCCAGAACGCACAACAGATGCAAGACCTTGACCCATTCCATGGCTCTGGGTTCTGAGGTCAATTCCATGCGCCTGCAAGGTGAGACGCGATCGATAGATGAAATCCTTTGCCAAATCTCCGGATTGGTTATATATTTTTACCAATTCGATTGCCTGAGGAGAAACGCCGATGGAAATGCCCAAGCCCGATGCCAGTGTTCTGGCGCGTAAATCTCGCATTGTTGAGCGGCTCCAGAAGGTGCTTCCGAAATCGGCTGTGATCCATGATGAGGCTGAGACGCTCGCCTATGAATGCGACGCGCTGACAGCGTACAAATGCCCGCCGCTAGCGGCGATCCTGCCAAGCAGCACTGAAGAGGTCGCCGCAGCGCTGAAGATTTGCCACGAGGAAGGGGTGCCCGTCGTGCCGCGCGGGTCTGGCACGTCACTTGCTGGTGGGGCCCTCCCGACTGCGGATTCGGTTATTCTGGGCGTGGCCCGCATGAACCGGGTGTTGGAAACGGACTACGACAACCGCATTATTCGCGTGCAGACGGGGCGGACAAACCTGTCGGTCACCGGCGCGGTGGAGGCCGAAGACTTCTTCTATGCGCCGGATCCGTCTTCGCAGCTTGCCTGCGCGATTGCCGGCAATATCGCGATGAATTCCGGCGGCGCTCACTGCCTGAAATATGGTGTGACCACGAACAACCTTCTGGGCGTGACGATGGTCACGATGGAAGGTGAGGTGATCGAGATCGGTGGCGCGCATCTGGATTCTGGCGGGTACGATTTGCTTGGTCTGATTTGCGGCAGCGAGGGGCAGTTGGGTGTAGTGACCGAAGCCACCCTACGCATCTTGCGCAAGCCGGAAGGGGCGCGGCCCGTGCTGATCGCGTTCGACTCCAATGAAGTGGCTGGGGCTTGTGTCAGTGACATCATCAAGGCGGGGGTTCTGCCCGTCGCGATTGAGTTCATGGACCGCCCCATCCTTGAAATCACCGAACGGCACGCGAAAGCGGGCTACCCGGACTGCGAAGCGCTGTTGATCGTCGAGGTCGAGGGCAGCGAGGCCGAAATTGACACGCAGCTTGGTCTGATCAAGCAGATTGCGCGGTCCCATAACCCGGTAGAATTGCGCGAAGCAGAAACGGCAGAGGAGGCTGGTCGCATCTGGCTTGGCCGCAAAAGCGCGTTTGGCGCCGTCGGGCAGGTCGCGGACTATATGTGCCTGGACGGGACCATCCCGGTCAGCGAACTGCCGCGTGTGTTGAAGGGGATCGAGGAGATTTCCGCGAAATATGGGCTGAATGTGGGCAACGTGTTCCATGCTGGCGACGGGAATATGCACCCCCTGATCATGTTTGATGCCAACAAGCCCGGAGACCTTGAGCTTTGCGAGCAGTGTGGAGCGGATATCCTGCGGCTTTGCGTTGAGGTGGGCGGTTGCTTGACGGGTGAGCATGGTGTCGGGATCGAAAAGCGCGATCTGATGGGCGCGCAATTCACAGACGCGGATATGGAGGCGCAGATGCGGGTGAAGGATGTCTTTGACCCGGCTTGGTTGCTGAACCCCGCCAAGGTCTTCCCGCTGGATGTGTCGCAAGAGCGCCGAGAGAAGGATTTCGCCGCCTGACGGCGTCGACCAATGCGAGGGGGTTTCACCCCCTCGCGCTCCCCCAGCATATTTCTGGAACAAAGAGGGACGGGCATGATGTTGAGCCCCGCGAATGAGGCCGAACTGGCCAACATGGTGGCGGATGCCAAAGGCCCGCTTCGCGTGGTGGGCGGTGGGACGCGATCCATCGGAACTGCCGCTCCGGGAGAAGTCTTGACTATGGCTGGTATGGCCGGCGTTGAACTGTACGAGCCTGGTGCGTTGACCTTGGTTGCGCGCGCCGGGACGCCGTTGGCTGAGATTGAGGCGCTGCTGGCGGGTGAAGGACAGATGCTGCCGTTTGAGCCGCCGCAGATGGGCGGCCTTTTGGGGCGCGATGGGACTTCGACGATTGGCGGCGTTGTGGCGGCCAATGCATCCGGCCCTCGGCGGCTACAGGCGGGGGCGTGCCGCGACTCTCTCATTGGGGTGCGGTTCGTGGATGGCGCAGGCGCCGTGATCAAGAACGGTGGGCGCGTGATGAAGAACGTCACAGGCTACGATCTGGTAAAGCTGATGGCAGGCTCCTGGGGCACCTTGGGTGTGATGAGCGAGGTTGCCTTCAAGGTGTTGCCGAAGCTGAACGGGGCGACGATTGCGGTTGAGGTGAATTCCGCCTCTGCCGCGCTTGATGTGATGACGAAGGCCATGACCTCTCCGTTCGATGTGAACGGGGCGGCCTAT
The DNA here is from genome assembly GCF_055693405.1 of Gymnodinialimonas sp. JB5-7. Taxonomy (NCBI): domain Bacteria; kingdom Pseudomonadati; phylum Pseudomonadota; class Alphaproteobacteria; order Rhodobacterales; family Paracoccaceae; genus Gymnodinialimonas; species Gymnodinialimonas sp. JB5-7. Next base: position 526,316 of record NZ_JBVFUX010000012.1, on the reverse strand, counting down.
GTGCCGGGCGAAGCTGCGTACATCCGGGTTGAGGGGCTGGAAGGCTCAGTCGACTACCGCGTGAAGCAACTCACAGCTCTGATCGGCAGTGATATCACAGTGATTGATAGCCCCGAAGCCTCCGCTGCGCTGTGGGCGCGCCTGCGCGATGTGACGGACTTTGCCGAGGGGTCTGCCGCGGTTTGGCGCATTTCGATGAAGGCGTCGGACATGGTTGAGACATTTCTGGCGGGTGCCAGCCAGTCAGTTCACTTCGACTATCGGTTGGACTGGGCCGGGGGCTGGCCTGGGTGCGCCTGAGCCACGACGGAGCCGTTGAAGCCGCGCAGGCGTTGGCGACAGGTGAGATGAGCGCAGAGGCTGGCATCATCGCGTTCCACAATTCGCTTCAGCAAATGTGCGGCACGAAGACCGGCGGCCACGCAAGCTTGTTCAAGGCGCCCGATGCCGTTCTAAGCCAGGTCAACGCGTTCCAACCGGAGGCCCCAGGTGTCGCCCGATTGTCGGCGGGGCTGCGGGCGAAGTTCGATCCACGCGGCATACTGAATGCCGGATTGATGGGGGTTGAAACGATGCAGACGACGTTCACACCGGAGCAGCTGAAAAATGCCGCCACGGCGCGGTCCAATGAGATCCTCCGGACCTGCGTGCATTGCGGGTTCTGCACAGCCACTTGCCCAACCTATCAGGTTCTGGGCGATGAGTTGGACAGTCCGCGCGGACGCATCTACCTGATCAAGGACATGCTGGAGAATGGGCGTCCGGCGGATGAGAAGACCGTCAAGCATATCGACCGATGCTTGTCATGCCTCGCCTGCATGACAACCTGCCCGTCCGGCGTGCATTACATGCACCTCGTGGATCACGCGCGGGAGTATATCGAGCAGACCTACAAGCGGCCCTTCTTTGAGCGGGTCCTGCGCTGGACCCTGGCACAAATCCTGCCTTACCCGACGCGGTTTCGTCTGGCGCTTCTGGGGGCGAAGATTGGCAAGCCGTTCGCCTGGATGATGCCGGACGCGCGGCTGCGCGCGATGCTTGAGATGGCGCCAAAATACATCCCGCCCGTCAGCCGGAACGACGACCCGCAGGTCTTTCCCGTGGCCGAGCGGAAAATGCGCGTCGCCTTGATGACAGGGTGCGCTCAGAAAGCCCTGAATACCGACATCAATGATGCCACGATCCGCCTGTTGACCCGATTGGGCGCCGAGGTCGTTGTGGCCGAGGGTGCGGGGTGCTGTGGGGCGCTGACCCATCACATGGGAAAAACGCAGGAAAGCCACGCGACAGCTGCCAAGAACATCCGCGCCTGGGCGGATGAAATGAAAGGGCAGGGACTGGATGCAATTGTGATCAATACCTCCGGATGCGGCACGACCGTGAAGGACTACGGGCATATGTTCCGCGAGGATGCGGACCTGGCGGAAGACGCGGCAGCGGTTGCGTCCATTGCGAAGGATGTCAGTGAAGTCTTGATGGAGTTGCTGCCCGAAAGCGCCGTTATGCAAAGCGGGGAGGGGTTCGCGTCGCGTACCATGCGGCCTGTTCGCTGCAGCATGGCCAGCAGATCAAAACGTTTCCGAAGGATCTGCTGAAGCGCGCCGGCTTCAAGGTTATGGAGCCTGTTGACAGCCACCTGTGTTGTGGAAGTGCCGGCACTTACAATCTGATGCAGCCAGAAATCTCGAAACAGCTTCAGGCCCGCAAAGTTGAGACGTTGGAGGCTACGAGACCCGATATCATCGCTGCAGGGAATATCGGATGCATGATGCAGATTGGGTCTGCATCGGAGATCCCCATCGTCCATACGGTCGAACTTTTGGATTGGGCCACCGGCGGTCCGCGGCCCGCAGCACTCGATCGTGGCCGGGAAGACCCTGCGGTTCCGATGTTGCGTTAGCGCCTGGCGGCAGTCATATTTTCGCCCCGGTTAACGGTTAGCTCCGGCCGAAGTGTTATTTCGGAGTTTGCCAATGCACCGCGTGTACTTTGCCCTTGTCGCGTGTCTTCTAGCTATCCCGCTTTCGGCGCAGGTTCTGCCGCAAGTGCGGCCAGGCGACGGGGAAAGTGGGCTGCGTGACATGGCAAGTGCGACAGAGGCACGCCAATGGCGAGCCGTTGGACGGCTCGATACCGGTGTCTCTTTCTGCTCGGCCACTCTGATCGCGCCGGACCTTGTTCTGACGGCGGCGCATTGCGTGTATCATCCCGAAACGCACGCGCCGATTGATGCCGAAAATCTCACCTTCCTTGCCGGATTGAGGAATGGGCGCGCGGAATCCATCCGCCAGGTGCGCCGCACCGTTGTCATGCCCGGCTACCGCCATGAGCGTGGACCAGAGATTGAGATGATTGGGCGCGATCTGGCCCTGCTGGAATTGCGCCAGCCCATCTCACCGGCGACGATTCCACATATCGGTGCCGCTGAAACGCGTGTCCCCGACGGAGCCGTGACCGTAGTGTCGTATGGCGAGGATCGCGCGGCTTACGCATCCATCGAGGAAGGGTGCGAGGTTTTGGCCCGGCAAGGTTCGGTGAGGTCGCTTAGTTGCGAGGTTGCGCAAGGAACGTCGGGTGCGCCCGTCCTTTACGTTAACCAAGGACGCGCACAAGTCATTGCCGTCATGTCAGCCAGCGGACAGGCGGATGGGGAAGACATCTCCCTCGCCGTGATGCTGGACGGCCAGCTTGAAACTCTCATGGATCAGATGAACGCCGCCGGACCGACGGCAACCTTCACAACATTTGGCGGATCGACCAGCTTTGTCTCACCCTCAAACGACACCCGCGACGGGATTGGCGCTCGTTTTGTGAGACCGTAATTCGGGGGCTTGAAAGCCCCAAAATCGCTTCCCACATCTACGTAGTCGGCGCCGCTGAGCGGGCCGGCATTCATCGCAAACGGGCCTGCGCCTTAGAACAGGGCAGCCCATCCATATCGTTGTCGCTCAATGGAGGATAACCCATGCGCACTTATGATTTTTCACCGCTTTACCGTGCAACCGTTGGCTTTGATCGTGTCGCAGACATGCTCGACCGTGTGCTGACGCAGGATGCCGGAGGCAATTCCTACCCGCCGTACAACATCGAAAAGACCGATGAGAATGCGTATCGCATCTCGGTTGCCGTTGCGGGGTTTTCCGAGGCTGATCTGAGCGTCGAGCAGCGCGAGCATCAGCTGGTGATCGCTGCGAAAAAAGACAAAGACGAGGCCGAGCAGCGCACCTACTTGCACCGTGGCATCGCGACCCGTGCGTTTGAAAAGCGCTTCCAGCTTGCTGATCATGTCCGTGTGACGGGCGCTGTTGCGGAGAACGGAATGCTCCATATCGATCTGGTGCGCGAGGTGCCTGAGGCGCTCAAGCCACGCCGTATCGAGATTGGAACCAGCGGTGCCAAGGCAATCGAGGCGGACACCGTCGAAGCCTAATCGCTCCTGACATCGCTTTGCTTTGGGCGGCCCACTTTGGGCCGCCCATTTTGTATCATGCCCTGCGCAACCGTCTTGGCCGCACCCCATTGTCTTCAATGCGTCGTGCGGGCTTCATGTTGCGACAGTGATCCATCAACCTGCGCGCAGCCGCCCCTTGCCGCTCGAGGCTGCGAGAGGTCACCAGTAGGGATTCGACCCAACATCCCGCAGCCTGAATGATCGAGTGGCGTTCCATCACAATATTCAAGTAATGCGCCGACTTCTTGCCCCGCATCCGTCGAATACCGTTGCGCCCAATGAGCTTTACGGCAGGGACGAGAACTTCGCGGCCAGTCTTTGGATAGACCTGCAGAATCCTGTGCTGCGGAGAGGTGATGAGATCGGTCTTTGGCGCATCCTGGCCCAAGGCGCCTTTCGGGATCAGGATCGGTTTTGCTGGGTCATCGCGATGTTTGAATTTCATCCGCTCGAACGTCACCATCCGGATGGCCTGCCACCCGTGATCTTTGGTCCAGATAATGTCATCGGGCCGCAATGCCTCGATAGCAATTTCCCCGCGTTCCGTCTGGATCAGCGTGCCTTCCATCAGGCAGACAGGGCCAGCTGAATACGCGAAATCCGAACTCGATAGCGACGCATTGGAAACGCCCTGCAAAGTGACGCTATCGCCGTCGTCAAACGTGATGACCGTGTTTCCACCATCTTCCGTCATGCGCGCAAGCACGTCAGAGTAGGAATTCATCTCAGACATATCAAAGGCGATTTTGTCTTTGCCGGGTGCGAAGTCGGTGATGACATCTGTGCCATGGCCGTCGCGAATTACGAAGGTGTCGTCCCCGTCGCCGCCTGTGAGGGTGTCATTGCCCTGACCACCTTCGATGGTGTCGACATCCGCACCGCCATCAATGACGTCGTCGCCTGTACCACCATAAAGCTTGTCTTGGCCCGCATCGCCGCGAATGGTGTCGTCGTCGTTGTAGCCGTGGATGGTATCGCTGTCGTTTCCACCGCTTATGGAATCCTGCCCACGGTTCCCCTCGATGGAATCGGTGCCACTTCCGCCGTCGATGGTGTCGTCGCCGGCATTGCCTTGAATTGAGTCTGCATCGTCGTTGCCGGTAATCGAGTCGTTTCCCGCACCGCCTGATATTGTGTCTTGACCAGAACCGCCCTCGATCGAGATCCTGACCTTCGCCACCTTGGATCGAGTCATTCTCGCTTCCGCCACGCAGCGTGTCGTCACCTGTGCCCCCGTCAATCGTGTCGGCTCCACCACTTCCGAAAACGCTGTCATTGCCTTCACCCGCGTCCACGGAGTCGTTTTCTGCTCCGGAGTCGATGGAATCGTCGCCTTCGCCACTCTGGATCGTGTCGTTGCCGCCGTCCCCACGGATGGTGTCGTTGCCCGAGCCACCGTCAACGGAATCTCCGTCGCCGCCAGCGGTTATGCTGTCGTTCCCACCGTCGCCCGTGATCGTGTCGTTGCTTGACGTGCCGTTTAGGGTGTCGTCGCCACCTGTGCCATTGATCGTGGCCATGACCCAGCCTCTTCTCGCATTGGAAATACGAGCGGAAGCTCCCGCAATCCGAATAAATTGCGGTAAAGGATGAAATCCAAAGTGCCCTTAATTTTAGTCTAAAACCACTGACCTGGTTCCATGAGGCCCAACTCCATCAACTGCATCGACGACCAGTGGAATTGGGTCGATTTATGCCAGCGGAAATCACTGATGTCGTGGCGCGATCCGGGGTTGGTCCGCAATGCCTTGGCGACCCGAAACGAACAGATCGACGCCGTAAGCGAATGGTGCCAGGGGCAGGCATAGGTGTTCATTTCTTCGTCGGACAGCGTGTGATTTTCGCGCAGCTTCAGGCCCGGTTTGGCCTGAAACAGGCCGGTCCGATCAATCTTGCGCTTTGGCTTTGCGACATGCTCTTCGAACCGCCAGCGCAGGCCGCCGTAAAAGTTGAGCTGCCGTTCCATGACATCGTCGCCATCCACACCACCCTTGCGCGTGTCTGCGTAGTAGCCCGAGCTGTCAAGAAGTGCGCCATCGAGGTCGACGGCGTTTGGATGGGCCGTCAGATCGCCTGCGTAAAGATCAATGACGTAGGTCAGGACAGCTTCGCGACGTTCCTCCATTACCCATGTCACCAACTCGCCCACCGTCCGGTCTTCGCAGAAGGGGAAGAAAAGGTATTCGCCGTTGTAGCAATAATGGATCCACTGACCGGGCACCTTTTCGATGAGGGCGTTTACCACGTCTTCCGTTGCCCCAGGCTTGCGCGACGGATGCCGGATCACATGTTGCTTGCTCTTTGAGTCTGACGGGGCGCCGGGCACGGTAAGTTCTTCGGGCGCAACGATCAGGATTGCGCCAAAGCCGAGCGATTGCAGATGATCGAGTGAGCTCTGAAACTCCACCCGGTCTTCAACGATCAACACGGCATACGGACCCTTCCCCAGGGAAGAGGCCGCAGCACCCTTGAAGTCGCTCAGGCTCGAAAATTCCATTTGGTGTCTGCTCGCACTGTCTTTTCCTCAAAATGCCTGCCTCGTGCATCATTTGCAATTGAAGCGTTGGTTGATGCGGGGGCAGGCTCACGATACATGGGCGCGATTGAGTTTTTCTTACACCTCGGGGTGGCGCACTGCTTATGAAAAAGAAACTTTTCGTAAAGACCTATGGCTGCCAGATGAACATCTACGACAGCGAGCGTATGGCCGAAGCGTTGGGCGGCGAAGGATATGAGCAGGTCGATAGCCCCGATGGGGCGGACATGATCCTGCTTAACACCTGTCACATCCGCGAAAAGGCAGCGGAAAAGGTGTATTCCGAACTCGGGCGGTTCCGTCCCCTGCGTGAGGCTAACCCGGATCTGAAGATCGGGGTCGCGGGCTGCGTTGCGCAGGCAGAAGGCGAAGAGATTATGCGGCGTCAGCCCATGGTCGATTTGGTGGTTGGCCCGCAAACCTACCATCGCCTGCCCAAGATGATGGAAGCGCTCGACAAGGGCGAAAAAGCTTTGGACACCGATTTTCCGGAAGAAGACAAGTTTGCCCATCTTCCCAAGTTGCGCACAACGCGCGGGCCCACGGCCTTCCTGACAGTGCAGGAGGGGTGCGACAAGTTCTGTTCATTCTGCGTCGTTCCGTACACGCGCGGAGCTGAAGTTAGCCGCCCCGCTGCGCGCCTGATGGGTGAGGCGCAGGCGCTGGTTGAGCTTGGCGTGCGCGAGATCACATTGCTTGGGCAGAACGTGAATGCATACCACGGCGAAGGGGCGGATGGTGCCGAATGGGGCCTTGCGCGGCTGATCCGTGAAATGGCTAAGATTGATGGGCTTGACCGCATCCGGTTCACCACCAGCCATCCCAACGACATGGACGATGACCTGATTGCTGCCCACGCCGATTGCGACAAGCTGATGCCATACCTGCATTTGCCGGTGCAGGCGGGTAGCGACAAAATCCTGAAGGCGATGAACCGCAAGCACACACGCGATGACTATATGCGTTTGATCGAACGTATTCGCGCCGTGCGCCCCGATTTGCACCTGTCTGGCGATTTCATCGTGGGCTTCCCGGGTGAGACGGACGCGGATTTCGAAGATACGCTCGATCTGGTGCGGCAGGTGGGCTATGGCACGGCCTATTCCTTCAAGTATTCGGCACGTCCTGGCACGCCTGCAATGGAGCGTGACGGCCAAGTGCCGGAGCTCGAGGCCAGCGCGCGATTGCAACGGCTGCAAGAGCTGTTGGGTGAGCAGCAAAAGGCCACTCAGGATGCCATGGTCGGGCGCGAGGTAAAGGTCTTGTTCGAGAAGTCAGGACGCGAGCCCGGGCAGATGGTTGGGAAATCTGAATACCTGCATGCGGTCCACGTTGATGGACCGTCAGACCTGCGTGGCAAGATCGCCCCTGTCGAGATTGTCGAGAGCCGCTCAAACTCCCTCCGTGGCCGCCTGGTGTAGACCAGGCGGGTGTTCAAAGATCTGGGCCTGGGGCGGTGTATTACCGACCCGGCGGGTTTTCAGCGATGATCTGGTACATGACCTGAACGGCCGCATCAGGCCGATCCACGGTTGACGGATCACGGCACACCCGCTCACCAATGGCGTGGGCTTCCGGGAAGGTGTAGCCAGCGCTGACAAGACTGTCGATGAACACCGGGTTTGGCCGATCCCAAATGACCTCGGAGAATGGGCCACGGAAGCAACTGACCGTGACGTGGACGGTGTTGACCACCATCCGATATTCATAGGTGGTGGCAGCGGCCGGCATGGATGCGCCAACCAGAAGTGCGCCGCAGATTGCGGCGGGTGCAAAGTTTTTGAACATACCTGTTCCCCCAATCATACGGGCCGCGATGCTCAGGGCTAATTCCCCGAAGGCAGACGAAACATCACGGCCAGAACGCGATCACGGTAGCATGGCAGCGAAGGAAACGCGCATCACATCTTACCAAAAGGTTAAGATTCGGCTGGTTGGTCTACAGTTCGTCTCGATTCGGTGGATTGTTTCCGAGTCCAATACTGAAGGCGTGGCTCCAGACCTTGGTGTAACGCAAAAATCGGAACGTGCGTCGCTTGGCGCGAAAAAATGGCCGAATCGGCCCGTTGCTGTTTCCGATTAGGCAACTCATACGCGATTAAACCCCTTCCCATGTGTGGATAAGGTGCTATCGTGCCGTAATCTAAGGCGTTTTCAGAAATGGTGCTGCCAAGCCGCTCGAAAACTGCCGCGAGGGAAACTTGAACGACCGAAACTTGCGCAGGCAAGGTCGGCAGAATCGGAACAACAGGGGGATGCAGGTGTGATCAACACTCTGACTCGCGCACTCAAAGGTGCGATTGGTGCGACGGCCCTGGTTGCAGGGGCGTTCTTTGCCCTCGCAACCCCGGCAGCTGCACAACAACAGATCATCGTAAGCGGCCAGGTTCAGCCCGGCCTTTGGGTTGATCCCGATGGCTGTCTGCACTGGGTGGCAGACGGTGGTATCGAAGGATATATGGAGGGTCGCGTGAACCCGGAAAACGGCATGCCCGTTTGCCTGGACGTGAACCCGTGCGGCGTGGCGAACACGGATACGATGTTCCACACCGACAGTGCGCGGCTTACCTCGTCCGGTCGTGCGCACCTTCAGCAGTTCTTCCAAGGTGCCGGTGCGTTTGCTTACGCCATCTACGGCCATACCGACAGCCGCGCGTCGGACGAATACAATATCCGCCTGAGTGAGCGTCGCGCTGCAGCCGTGGCAAACGTCGCACGTTCGGTCGGCGCGCGCGTTGCGCGTGAGATCGGCTATGGCGAACGCCGCCCGGTTGCACCGAACGACAGTGCTGCCAACATGGCGCGCAACCGTCGCGTTGAAATCGTGTGCTACCGCTGAACCGGAAAGGGACAAACAGATGAGCTTTTTCAAACTTCCCCTTCTGGCTGTTGCGCCGCTTGCCCTGATGGGCTGCGTCGAAAGCTTCGAAGGCACGACCGCGGCCCGCGTCGGCCCGAACGGTGAGCCGCCCGTCATTGCCATCGGTGAAGACCGGGGCCGCGATGCAGGTTCGCTGTCGCGGCTTGAAGCGGGTATCTTCATTGATCCGGACGGGTGTCACATCTGGATGATCGACGATGGTCTTGAGGGCTACTGGTCGCGCCGCCTTGACCCACGCTCGGGTCTGCCGGTTTGCACCCAGCCCGCACCTCCGGGCTCGATCGTCGGCGATTACAGCTCCGGCAGCCCAGGCATCCCGGATCGCGTGCCACGCATTCGCTAATTTGCCGATTTGGCAATGTTGCAGGCGGCCCCGTTGGGGCCGCCTGTTTTGTTTGCAAATGAGGCAGGTGTGGCGGGTCACACCCGCGCGCATACGAAATATTGGTGACAATCGCAGATCGACGGTGGACAAGGTGGGCCTTGCGGGGTCGGACTCAGACTAGCCAGACACTCCGGATGGTCCGGGGTGCGCACGCCTTGACCGGAGTTTTCCTTGGCAATCAATCCGCTGCCTCATCCAGACCCCTCCAGCGAAACCCCAGTTGCCAGCGATTCTTCGGAACGCCTTCTCGAATTCCCCGACAACAGGCTTCTGATCGAGCTTTGTGGAGAGTTTGACCGCAACCTCGCGCAGATCGAGCACCTGCTATCTGTCCATATCCTGCGACGCGGTAATGCGCTGGCCATTCTGGGCGAGGCACGCGACCACGCCGCCGATATCCTTCAGGCTCTCTACGACCGGGTCGAGTCCGGCAAATCCCTCGAACCCGGCGACATAGACGCCGCCGTTCGCCTTGGCGGTTCTGATGAAGGCACCGGCGTGCGCGACGGCGACCAGATCGAGATGTTCAAGGGCGGCGATCTTGAGATCGGGACCCGTAAGAAAACGGTGGAGCCGCGGACCCAGGCACAGCAAGCCTATGTCCGTGCGCTGTTCCAGAACGAACTCGCCTTCGGCATCGGCCCGGCTGGCACCGGCAAGACCTACCTCGCCGTAGCCGTCGCCGTGAACCAGATGATGGGCGGCCATGTCGACAAGATCATTCTTAGCCGTCCGGCGGTTGAGGCCGGCGAACGGCTTGGCTTCCTGCCCGGTGACATGAAGGACAAGGTCGATCCCTACATGCAGCCGCTCTACGACGCGCTGAACGATTTCCTGCCTGGCAAGCAATTGGCGAAGCTGATCGAGGAAAAGACGATCGAAATCGCACCGCTCGCCTTCATGCGCGGTCGGACGCTTTCGAATGCCTATGTCGTGCTGGACGAGGCGCAGAATGCAACCTCGATGCAGATGAAAATGTTCCTGACCCGTTTGGGGCAGGGCAGCCGGATGGTGATCACGGGCGACCGATCTCAGGTCGACCTGCCCCGCGGGGTCACGAGCGGCCTTAGCGAGGCTGAGCGCATCCTCAAGGGGACCTCCGGCATCAGCTTCAACTACTTCACGGCCAAGGACGTCGTGCGCCACCCGATGGTCGCCAAGATCATCGAAGCCTATGATAAGGACGCGCCACAGGGCTGAGCGGGCGGCTCATTCCGGCTGTTTTGGTTTTCCACTGAAACGCCAGATGGCAGTCGCCAATCCGATCCCCAAGACCAGAAGGATCGGGTTGTCAGCGACCGTGACGCCGATGGCGTCGCCCAAGGTCATTAGGGATAGAGGGATGCTATCCATAGGTGCTTTGCCTCATCAATTTTGTGGTTTTGTCCCCAATGCCGAAACAATGGGGCAGAAGTTTGGCGTCTTGTTTCGAGTTCCCATGTTTGCTGTCGCCGCATGAGGACAATTGCCCATTGAAAGGGCTTGGCCTATGCGAAGCCCATGGAATTGGACATTCTCATTGAAGACCCAGCTTGGGAGGCGCTCGATCTGGAAGCACTCGTTGCGGATGCTGCGACTGCGACCCTTGAGGCGCTTTCGCTGAACCCTGATAATTGCGCTCTGTCGGTGCTGGCCGCGAGTGACGCCAGGATCGCAAAGCTGAATTCAGATTTTCGCGGCAAGCCCACGCCTACAAATGTCCTCTCGTGGCCTGCAGAAGATCGCGCGCCTGCCACATCGGGCGCGATGCCGACCTTCCCGCAAACTGACCCAAGCAGCCCACCTGCGGAGCTTGGCGATATCGCGCTGGCCTTCGAGACCTGCGCGCGTGAGGCCCGTGAAGGCAACAAATCGCTCGTTCACCACACCACCCATCTGATCGTGCATGGGCTTATGCATTGCCTTGGGTTCGACCACGAAACCGACGAAGATGCCGCGCTGATGGAAGGCTTTGAAACACGTATACTTGCCACACTGGGGGTCCCTGACCCATATTAGAGGCACGGGCAATTCTGGCCCGGTTTGTTTCTTGGAAAGGAGCCATGAGCTCAAATCCCGATCCGTCGTCTCCCGCGGCGCGTGGCGCGCCCCGGAGAGTGACGATGCACCGGCCCAGAGGCCGGGCTTTTTCGCCCGATTGTTCGGCACCGCACCTGCGGCCGCTGAACCTGATCACGACCTTCAACAGGATAGTCAGGCCGCGCCCGCGCAACTTGGCCCGCCGCTTCCGTCGATGTCCAACCTCCGCAAGATGCGCGTGGAAGACGTGGCGATCCCGCGTGCCGAGATTGTCTCAGTCTCGATCGACGTTGACCTTCCCGATCTCGTCCAGGTCTTTCGCGACAGCGGTTTGACCCGCCTGCCGGTTTACGATGGCACGTTGGATGAACCGGTCGGGCTTGTGCACCTGAAGGATATCGCCTTGAAGCACGGCTTCAACGGGGAGGAGGAGGCCTTCACACTGTCCGAACGACTTCGGCCAGTCCTGTACGTACCCCCGTCGATGCCCATCGGTGTCTTGCTGACCAAGATGCAGACCGAGCGTACGCATATGGCGTTGGTCATCGATGAATACGGCGGCGTCGACGGCTTGTTGACCATCGAAGATCTGATTGAACAGGTCATCGGTGAAATCGAAGACGAACATGACGTTGAAGAGGCGCAGCCCTGGATGCGGGAAGAGGATGGTGCGTTCCTAGCGTTGGCCCGCGCGCCGCTTGACGAGTTCGAGGGTGAAATCGGCATGGACCTGGTGGACGAGGCCGAAGAGGAAGAGGTCGACACGCTCGGCGGTCTTGTCTTCTTGCTGTCGGGGCGCGTCCCGACGCGTGGTGAAGTTGTTCCCCATCCGTCCGGGGTAGAGTTTGAGGTGATCGACGCTGATCCGCGTCGGATCAAACGTCTTCGTGTCCGAATGCCGAAAGAGGCGGCGGAGTGAGCCACAGCGTTCGCGCGCGCCTTGAGGGATTGGGGCGGTGGCAAGGACGGCTTTCGGCGGCGTTTGGCGGGGCCCTCGCCGCGCTGGCGCTTCCTCCTTTTGATCTTTGGCCGCTGCTGTTTCCAGCGCTAGCCTTGGTGTGCGCGCTGGTGGCGACGGCACCTGATACAAGATCGGCTGCGTGGCGGGCCTGGTTCGCGGGTTTGGGATGGTTCGGCGTGGCCATGCACTGGATCGTCCAACCCTTTTTCGTAGATGCGGCAACCCATGGCTGGATGGCGCCTTTCGCCATCATTTTGATGGCCGGTGGCTTGGCACTCTTTTGGGCAGTGGCTGGCCTAGGTTCGGCGCTGCTTTGCCCGCACAATGGCGCGCGCGCCGTTGTGTTTGCAGGTGCGTTGACGCTTGCCGAAGCCGCACGGGGTCGTGTGTTGAGTGGATTGCCGTGGGCGCAGCCCGGTCATGGCTTGATAAGTACCGAGGTTCTTGTGCTCTCCAGCTTTGGGGGCCGCTGGCGCTGACCTTTTCTGCCGTGTTGATTGCAGCATTTGCCGGCACCTTGTTGCTCTCTCGCTTCCCAATCTTGTTCATCTTTCCGATCGCGGCCGGCATTGCCGCTGCTCTTATCCCATGGACAGGCCCGCTGCCCGCGCCTTTGGCGCCAACGATCCGAGTCGTGCAGATCAACGCGCCGCAGCACCTGAAGTGGGAACCGGACATGATCCCGGTCTTCTTTGATCGCGGCCTGAACCTGACAGCCTCAGAGGGTCAGCCCGATCTTGTGATCTGGCCAGAGACCAGCCTTCCGACAATCCTGCGCAGTTCGGACGACGCGCGGGCGCGGCTTGCACAGGCCGCCGGTGGCGCCGAAGTTCTGATCGGGGGCAGCGATATGCCGGGATTGAGCCGCGCAATATGCTGGCGCATCTCGATGCGGATGGGGCGGTCGTGCAGGTCTACGACAAACACCATCTCGTGCCATTTGGCGAATACATGCCTTTGCGCGAACTTGCCGACGATCTGGGTCTTGCCGGATTGGCACAGCAGCTTTCAGGTGGATACCGTCCGGGTGTGGGGCCGGCCGTGATGGACCTTGGTCCACTAGGTCGAGCCTTTCCCATGATCTGCTACGAGGCGATCTTTCCCCACTACATTGGGCAGGTCGAGCGGCCGGACTGGATGGTGCAGGTCACTAATGACGCCTGGTTCGGTAGCTTCGCCATGCCGTACCAGCACCTCGCCTTGGCGCAATTGCGCGCGGCGGAACAGGGCCTGCCCCTTATCCGAGCGGCCAACACGGGCATCTCAGCTGTGATCGATGCGCATGGTCAGATTGTCGAGGCACTACCCATGGATGTGGCGGGCGTGATTGATGCCCAACTGCCAGCCGCATTGCCGCCGACCCTGTTTTCTCGCGTGGGCCATCTTGCCGGTGATTGTGCTTGCCGTATTTGTCACAGCCGTCGGCATTGCTTGGCCGCGCTTCCGCAAGGGCCATTGAACCCATCCGCAAAGGCGCGTAAGCGCTTCGCAAATCCCACAACGGCTTCCTGACGTGGGACGGAACAGACAATGGAGCACTCCCCATGGCGCGTAACAACTACCTCTTCACTTCGGAATCCGTGTCCGAAGGCCACCCAGACAAGGTCTGCGACCGGATCTCGGATGCCGTTCTGGATGCTTTCCTGGCGGAAGAGCCCGAGGCGCGCGTGGCGGCCGAGACCTTCGCAACAACCAACCGCGTTGTCATCGGTGGTGAAGTTGGTCTGAGTGATCAGGCAAAGCTTAAGGAATATATGGGCCGTATCGATGCCATCGCACGCGATTGCATTCGCGACATCGGGTACGAGCAGGACAAGTTCCACCACGAGACCGTGGAAATCACCAACCTTCTGCACGAGCAATCCGCCCATATCGCGCAAGGCGTCGATGCAGCGGATAACAAGGATGAAGGTGCAGGCGATCAGGGCATCATGTTCGGCTACGCCGTTGATGAAACGCCCGAGCTGATGCCCGCCCCAATTCACTATGCTCATGCCGTGCTCAAGCGTCTTGCGGATGTCCGCAAATCGGGGGCGGAGCCTGCCCTTGGCCCCGACGCGAAGTCTCAGCTTTCAGTGCGCTATGAAGATGGCAAGCCGGTCGGCGTCACGTCCATCGTGCTTTCCACCCAGCACCTTGACGAGAGCCTCAGTCTTCCGACGACGTGCGCGCGATCGTTGAACCCTATATTCGCCAAGAGCTGCCCGATGGATGGATCAGCGCCGAAACCGAATGGCACGTGAACCCCACCGGCAAGTTCGTCATCGGCGGGCCAGACGGCGACGCCGGCCTCACGGGCCGCAAGATCATCGTCGATACCTATGGCGGCGCGGCCCCCCATGGCGGCGGCGCCTTCTCGGGGAAAGACCCGACCAAGGTGGACCGTTCGGCGGCCTACGCCTCGCGCTATCTGGCCAAGAACGTGGTTGCGGCGGGTCTTGCGCATCGCTGCACGATCCAGCTGAGCTATGCGATCGGCGTGGCCAAGCCCCTGTCGATCTATTGCGACACGCATGGCACCGGACAAGTCCATGAGGCCGAGATTGAGACGGCCTTGGGCCAGGTCATGGATCTCACGCCCCGTGGCATCCGCACCCATCTTGGCCTGAACAAGCCAATTTATCAGCGCACGGCGGCATACGGGCATTTCGGCCGCGCGCCTGAGGCGGATGGTGGCTTCTCATGGGAACGCACCGATCTGGTTGATGCGATCAAGGGTGCGCTCTGAGGGGATGCAAAAGTCCTTTGGATACTACGTCATGCGGTTTGCACTGACGGTTGTGGGACTGTTTGCCTTTCTTTGGGCCGCCTCCAACCTGTTGGCACAATTCGCGCCAGACCTTGCGATGACGCTATCCAACGGCCCGTTTGCGATGGGCGTCTTTATCGCGATCATGATCTTTCCACCTCTGCAACTGGCGCAGACTTTCTTTCGCCATGAACAGCGTCACATGTCGGGTGGGGAAGGCTGGGGGTTGGCCGTTATCGGCGCGCTCCTGCTCGTTGTGGTGATGAGCGGTGTGGTCTACCTGCGCCTGTCGCAAAATCCAGCCGCACTTGCTGACTTGCAGCGCGAGATTGGTGGAGATGTTGTGATCGCGATCCTGCCCCTTGCTTTGCTCGCTGTGTTCCTGATGCTGGTCTACCGGCTGTTTTTCTGGGCAGCGATCCGCGGCCAGATCAAACGGGCAGAGCGCAGCGGGGCTTGAGCACCCCGTCGCGGAACGCTAAGCGCCAGCCATGGAACGCCCACACCGCAATTTCTACGGCCGTCGCAAGGGCCAGCACCTGAAAGACAGCCAGGAACGCTATCTGGCCGAGGATCTCGACGCGCTTTCGCCGGGCCCCGTGGATTGGGATGCAAACCCGGACCGCTTGTCGTTGGATCTTGCGACGCTCTTCGACGGCAAGGAGGTCTGGCTTGAGGTCGGGTTCGGCGGTGGGGAGCACCTGGTGCATCAGGCGGCCCAGAACCCTGACGTCGGCATCATCGGATGTGAGCCTTACATCAACGGCGTGGCGATGCTTCTGGGCAAGATCCGGCAGGCGGGCGTGGACAATCTGCGCGTCCATCCCGGCGATGCCCGCGATTTGTTCGATGTGTTGCCCGAAGCAAGCATCGCCAAGGCTTTTCTGCTTTACCCGGATCCATGGCCCAAGAAACGGCACCATCGCCGACGTTTTGTCACGCCCGAGCATCTCGAACCGCTGGTCCGTGCTTTGAAGCCCGGCGCGGAGTTCCGCGTTGCGACCGATATTGCCGATTACGTCCGGCAGACTCTGGAAGAGGTCCCGCGCGCGGGGTTTGAGTGGACGGCGGAGCGTGCCGAAGACTGGCGCGAAGCTTGGCCCGATTGGTATTCCACGCGGTACGAACAAAAGGCACTGCGCGAAGGCCGCACACCGCACTACCTGACCTTTCGAAAGATCTGATAGGCCCGTCGGATTCGCCCACAACGGCAAGGGGTGTGGACGCCCGTCCACGCCCCGTCTATCACCGCCCGGCAATCGCCAGCCAAGAGGCCCCATATGTCAGCACATGGTGAACCCAAGCCCATGATAGCCCGCAAAGGGACGGCCTTGAAAGGCGTGGCGGAGGTGCCCGGCGACAAGTCGATCTCGCACCGGTCCCTGATCCTGGGGGCGATGGCCGTGGGAGAGACCAAGGTGACAGGCCTTCTCGAAGGGCAGGATGTGCTCGACACCGCCGCCGCGATGCGTGCGTTTGGGGCCGATGTCGTCCGCGATGACGACGGCACGTGGCATATCCACGGGGTCGGCGTTGGCGGCTTTGCGAGAACCTGAAGACGTCCTTGATTGCGGCAACTCCGGCACCGGCGTTCGCCTGATCATGGGGGCCATGGCGACCTCACCGATTACAGCGACGTTTACGGGCGATGCCTCCCTCAGATCACGGCCTATGGCGCGAGTGACTGATCCGCTGGCCCTGTTTGGCACGAAATCCTATGGCCGGGCGCAGGGGCGCCTGCCCATGACCCTTGTTGGCGCGGCCGAGCCTTTGCCGGTGCGCTACACGACACCCGTTCCCTCAGCTCAGGTGAAATCCGCCGTCCTGTTGGCCGGACTGAATGCGCCCGGGCAGACAGTTGTGATCGAGGCTGAGGCCACGCGCGATCATTCTGAGCGGATGCTCGCGGGCTTTGGGGCCGAGATCACAACCGAGGTGACGCCTGAGGGTCGCGTCATCACCCTGACAGGCCAACCCGAGCTGAACGCCCAATCCATCGCTGTGCCCCGCGACCCGAGTTCTGCGGCTTTCCCAGTTTGTGCTGCGCTGATCACCGAGGGTTCGGATGTGTTGGTGCCGAATATAGGCCTCAACCCCACCCGCGCGGGCCTGTTCGAGACGCTGCGCGACATGGGCGCGGACCTGACCTACGAGAATATGCGCGACGAAGGGGTGAGCCCGCCGCCGACCTCCGCGCGCGTTTCTCGCCCAACATGAAGGGCATCGAGGTACCACCCGAACGCGCGGCGTCGATGATTGACGAATATCCGATCCTGTCCGTGGTCGCGGCCAACGCCGAGGGCGCCACGGTCATGCGCGGCGTCAAGGAACTGCGTGTGAAGGAAAGTGACCGGATCGCCGCGATGGCTGATGGCCTGCGCGCAGCTGGTGTTGAGGTTGAAGACGGCCCCGATTGGTGGATCGTGCACGGCCGCGGCCCCGGTGGTGTGAAAGGCGGCGTTACCGTCGCCACCCATCTTGATCACCGCATCGCCATGTCCTTCCTCTGCGCGGGATTTGCGAGCCAGCAGGGCATCACAATCGACGATGCAGGGCCAATATCGACCAGCTTCCCAATATTCGAGCCGCTGATGCGCGACCTCGGCGCGCGCCTGGATCTGGCGAATGCCCGCTAGCGCCCAGTAATCGCACGCCCAATCTGTTCATGGGCGTCGCGGACGATCTGCGGGAGGTCACGCGCGCCCAATTCATCCTGCCACTCAATGCCGCTTGGCCAAGCGTAGGCCAACAGCATCGCGACATTCTCGGTCTCGGCGGCAAGCGCGGCATAGTTCCTCGCCACGTCCGCCATGTCTTCGGGGCTGAGCCCGGCCTCGGCGTGCATCGCTGTGTGGGTTGCGTCCATGACCAACACAAGCTCCACCCCAGGTGGGGTCAGGTTTTGAACATCCTGCAGGTAGTCCCTGTACTGCTGCATCCTCCGCGGGATCCCGCAGCAGGTACATGTTGAAGCCCCAGTAATCGAGGCTGGAGGAGATCAAAGGCGGGTGGCGGGGGCCGCGATATCCATCAATGATCATGGTGCGTATGGCGGGAAGATCGGCACGGATCCGGGTCAACACACCGTAGATGTCAGACGGCCGGAACCGCCGAAGCGATAGGCTCGTCAGCGACGTAGAGGATGATCTCCTCCAGTGGCACACCGCTTAGGGCAATAGACCTCTGGCCGGCGGTCCACAGATCGTAGGTTCGCCTGCGTTGATTGCCTGAGAAAAAGAACGGCTCCACGTGGAAAAGCGGGGTCATCCCAAGCTCCCATGCGCGGGACAGGCGCATGGCGTCGGTCTCGATGTCTCCTGTCGGACAGACATGGGCGATGTTGGTGAAGGGCGCGACTTCGGCGGCGAAATCCTCGACCTTCGCTTTCCAGGCCACACAGAACACCCGCATAGCCGAAATGGGTTTGCGCGGCGGAGGGAACCGCCCAAAGCAGAGCTGCCATCAAAACAAGACTACGCACGACCGTTTTTCCTACCCTACCTCTGTGTCAGCAAGCGGAACGGACCATCGCATGCCAGCAGACCCAATCCAGAATGCGCCGCCCAAGCCAACTCCCAGCACACTTGCTGCAAGCAAGGACGCCAGGCTCACCTCAAGCGCCAGCATTAACAGTGAAGCCCAGGCAAACATAACGAGCATAGCTTGCCACCAATACGCCTGTTTCAGGACCAGCCTCAACGCGCCGTAGCTCAAGAAAGCCAGCAGGGTCGCGGGAACCAGGAAGAGCAGGCCATATCCCCCCAAAATCAGCAGGGCGAGGAAAAATCCCCCAACCACCTCTGACGGCGGCGCGGCGCGTGCCGTCGCTATGAAAGCCCCAACTAGAACGCAGGTCGCATAGGATGCGAGGCATCCGCGCAAAACATCACTGAAACGCATTGATCAGAGCTCCAACATCGTCGTGCGCGGGGTTAGGTAAACGCATTAGTCCCTCGCGCGCCGGCTCGGACTGCGGGCCTTTCACGTCCCACGCCAACCCAACAGCCTCCAGCACCTTGATGAACCAATAGCCCGGGTCCAACTGCCCCTCCTCCACGCCAAGCTGAGCAGAATGCGGGAACGCATGATGGTTTCCGTGAAAGCTCTCACCGAAGGTCAGGAACCCCAGCCCGCGCAGGTTATACCCCTGCACCGGAAGTCCCCGTATTTCCCAGCCCTGATGACCGCCCTTGTGGGCCGCATGCCCCACCGCCCAATGGCCAATCAACGAGACTGAGACGCGCAGGCAGATGCCCCACAGGACCCACCCAATGCCGCCGAGTCGCGAACAGGACCGCGGCGGGGATCAGCTGCTGCGCCATCCAGTGGCGCTCCATCCAGCGATAAAAGGGATCGCCGGCGATCTCAGGCTCAATCTCGAAGCGCGGCGGGTGCGTCAGGGCAAAGCGGCAGTGCATCTGCCACCAGGCATCGCGCAGCCAACCCGCGCCGTGGGACGGGATGCGGTGGGCATTCCACCTGCCGCTGGTGCCAATCGCGCATGTCATGGGTGCGGATCATGCCGAACGGTCCCGCCATGCCGACTAGGGTGCCGAGCCAGACCAGCATGCGTTCCAGCCATTTGGGCGCGGTGAAGCTGCGGTGGATCAGAAGGCGGTGCATGCCGACCGAATGCCCGGCACACAAGGTGATCGCTGCGAGGGTAAGGAAGGCTGCAAGACCGCCCCAGCTAGGGAACCAGATCAGGGCCGCTGCGCCGCCTGCCATATGGGCGAGCGTCCAAAGTGATTTCGGGGTGTCCCAAACGATGCGTCCTTGCGTGGCAGAGGTTTGCGCGCCTGCGAAGACGCGGTCAGTGTCGATCAGTTTCATTGGATCGCTCCTTTCAGGGCAGGGGCTTCGACCCCGTCTGGCGTGCGGATGTTCCAGGCAAGGCCAATGGCCGCCAGCGCGCGGATCACCCACCAACCGGGGTCGATCTGGCTCGCGTCATGGCCCATGCGGGCCGAACGCGGGAAAGCATGGTGGTTGTTGTGGAAGGCCTCGCCAAAGGTCACGAGGCCAAGGGCGGGCAGGTTGCGCCCGTCAATCGCGATGTCGTCCTGAACGAAGGGGCGTTCGCCGCGGGTGTGGGCGAAATGGACAGTGACCCAGTGGCCCGCCAACGACACCGCCACCCGCAGCCCGATGCCCCACAGGACAAAGCCGATGCCGCCGCTTGCGAACAGCGCAAGCGCCAGCGGCACCTGTTGCCAGCGCCACGTCGCCTCAAGGAAGCGGTAGAAGCGGTCGCCTGTCACACGCTTTTCGATGTGAAGAACTGGCGGGTGATCGAGCACCTGCTCGTAGTGCATCTGCCACAGTGCATCGCGCCAGAAGCCGACATCGTGCTTGGCGAAAGAGTGGCAATCAGGCTGTTGCTGCTGCCAATCGCGGATCTCATGGATGCGGAACATGCCGATGGGACCTGCCATGCCGACCAGCGTGCCGAGGTAGACCAGGATATGTTCCAGCCAGATGGGCGCCTCAAAACTGCGGTTGATCAGCAAGCGGTGCATGCCGACCGAATGGCCCAGACAAAGCGTCAGCAGCATGAGGAGGAGGGTCACGCCTGCCGCTTCCCATGACGGGAAGAATATCACACCAACAAGGCCCATCGCCGCCATGGAGGTGAACCAAAGCGATTTTGCCGGGGCCCAGACAACACGGCCTTGGGTGGCAGAGCTGTCGGGACGTGGCGTTACCCGATCTGTTTTGCTCAATTTCGAAGTCATCCCTTGCACCTCCACGCTTCAGCATTTAACTAATAAGTGAAATCTCTATTTAACCTGTGAGTTAATTGGTGAAACATGTCAAGCCCTGAGAAAGTCTTCGAAGCCCTTTCTTCGACCACCCGCCGAAAAATCCTTGCTTATCTGAGGGAAAGGCCGCTGCACGCCGGTGCAATCGCCGATCGGTTCGATATGTCGAAGCCCGCGGTCAGCAAGCATTTGTCGGTTCTCGAATCGGCGGGGCTGATCTGGAAGAAGCGTGAAGGGCAGTTCATTCTTGTACGGGATGGAGCAGGAAAACCTTGCCGGGTCACCTGTGGACCTTCATGCAAGAGGTCTGTCCGCCCTCTCGCGCGATCCGGCGTGAGGTGCGCGAGGAGATGGAACACGGGTGCGGCGGATCCGAAAGCTGATCCGTCGGTGACGTGACACTCCAATGTGCCTTTGATGCTAACCTTGCCCCTACAAAGATAGGGGCATCCCATGACCGACATCACCGGATCCTGCCTTTGCGGCGCGATTGAATTTCAGATCAATGGGCCATTGCGCCCCGTGATCGCCTGCCATTGCACGCAATGCCGCAAAACTTCGGGCCACCATGTTGCGGCAACCTCGGTCGCGCGAGGCGATATCTCCATCAAGGGCGATCCGGTCTGGTACGTATCGTCTGACACCGCAAAACGGGGTTTTTGCGGAACCTGTGGGTCGAACCTGTTTTGGGACGGCGGTGGCGCGAATATCTCAATCTGTGCAGGGACGCTGGACGGGGATCCTGGCTTGAAGACGGCTGGCCACATCTATTGCGACGACAAAGGTGGCTACTACGAGTTGACCGATGATCTGCCCAAAGCGCCCGGTTATGATCCCGACCTGACGACGCGGGTGGCCGGTTGACCGAATGGCGGCTGTGGCAGGCGTCTGGCTTGCGTTGACGTGCGCTGTCTTTACTGCTGGATTATCGTGGCTTTGGGTCTCGCAGCTTGTGCCTGAGGCCGGCGGCCTGATCGCCGTTAGATGGGCAGGCTGTTTGGCTATTCGGCTGAGCAGATGCGA
This sequence comes from Gymnodinialimonas sp. JB5-7, assembly GCF_055693405.1. Classification (NCBI taxonomy): domain Bacteria; kingdom Pseudomonadati; phylum Pseudomonadota; class Alphaproteobacteria; order Rhodobacterales; family Paracoccaceae; genus Gymnodinialimonas; species Gymnodinialimonas sp. JB5-7. The sequence goes on along the minus strand of NZ_JBVFUX010000012.1, from coordinate 504,549 downwards.
CGACGCTATTTTGGCCGACGCTGAGTGATCGGGGTCGCGACGATATACCTCAGCGACGTGCGGTCGGCTCGATACACGGTCTTTCCCATTGCGCTGGTCGTTGCTTGCGATGGCCTGGCCTCTTTGGCGGCGTACATCCGGGATCTCACGGCGAGTTCTTGTATTACTTGCCACTGATTCTACCTGTCGCGCCGACCATGACGGAAAACGCAGCAGTCGCACGACCTTGCTCGAAGCGAGCCTCGCTGTTGATCCTGGACTGATTCAGTGCAGAGTTTCCAACGCATCTGACGCAGGTAAAATATGCGTCCTGTTGGCGTTGAGCACGATTGCACTTCTCATCGTCTATGTGAGAACCAGAAAGCTATGAGATTCACGGTTGCGATCGACGGACCTGCAGCGGCGGGCAAAGGAACGATTGGGCGCGCGGTTGCGGCCCGGTTTGGGTTTGGACATCTGGACACGGGGCTTTTGTATCGCGCGGTGGGCGCGCGTACGTTGGCCGGGGAGCGGGCGGAGGATGCGGCGCGGATGCTGACGCCCGAGGATTTGAGCGACCCGGACAAGCTGCGGACGGCAGATGTGGCGCAGGCGGCGTCAAAAGTGGCCGTCATTCCCGAGGTGCGCGCGCATCTGCTTGATTTTCAACGTGCTTTCGCCAATCGCGCGGGCGGTGCCGTGCTGGACGGTCGGGACATCGGCACTGTTATCTGCCCCCGTGCAGAGGTCAAACTGTTCGTCACGGCCAGCGCCGAGGTGCGCGCACAGCGTCGCCTGGATGAGTTCGCGAGCCGTGGCCATGTTGCTGACTTTGCAGAGGTTTTGGCCGATGTGAAGGCGCGCGATGCCCGCGATGCGGAGCGCGCGACAGCGCCGATGGTGGCCGCAGACGATGCGATCGTGCTCGATACCAGTGATCTGAGCATTGATGAGGCTGTGGCGGCCGCAATTGCCGCTGTGGAGGCCCGAAAAGGCGCGTGATCCGGTGCCGGTCTCGTGACCGGGGGTGAGGCGATTGAGTCTAGGGGGATGGCGCGGTGCAGGCTAGGCTGCTGCCACAAAACCTGCCGCCGGAGACCTGAACATGCGCCGCGCCATATCTCTTATCTTTCTGATTTCATTGCTACCTTTTGGCCTCTCAGCCCAGGAATCCGAGCCGCCGATGACGCCGGAGCGGATGGCGGAAATCTTTACGGTGCTGGATCCGGAGGCGGTGATCGAGTCGAATGGGATGTCGTTCACGGTGGCCAATGTCCCGGTCACGGTGATCATGGACCCGGTCGCGGACCGGATGCGCATTCTGGTGCCGATCTCCTCGGCCGAGGGTCTGGATGACGGGGCGCTGTTGCGGCTGATGCAGGCGAACTTCGATACAGCGCTCGATGCCCGCTATGCCATTGCAAACAATAGGGTTTGGTCGACGTTCATCCATCCGCTGTCGCCGTTGGAGACGGATCAGCTGATCTCTGGCATCGCGCAAACGGTGACGTTGGCGCAGACCTTTGGCGACACCTATTCGTCGGGCGCGGTGATGTTTGGCGGGGGCGACACGCGGGGCCTGATCGAGGAGCTTCTGGAGCTGGGTGAGGAGCTTTGAACTGCGTTCCTTTGAACGCATATGCGCTCATTGAGCAGAAATTTCCAAAGTGCGTTCATTTGAGCAGATTTCGATGTGTTCACGTGAACGGATCCGGATGCGTTCAACTGAACGCATTTCCCGTGGTGCGGCGCGGGCGGTCTGGCTTAACGTGATGTCCGGGCAAGGCAGCACGAAAGCGACGGGCGTGACAGAGCAGACGGGTATTTGGGACGGCGACCTTCTGGGGTTTCGGGAGGTCGGGACGACCTTCACGAAGTTGGTGCAATCGGTCGAAGTCTCGGATGTGCCGAGGAGTCGAAAGTGATTTCCATCGAGGCTGGGTTCGGGCGCGGGCAAGACGTTCTTTCGGGAGAACTGGGCGGAGGAGCTGCGCGACGCTGGTGAGGTCGTCGTGGAGATCGATGCGCGGCAGTCGGACCATTCGGGCGATCCGGTGGTGACGTTTATCGGGGCGTTGGTGGGAGCGCTGGGGAAGGATGAAGAGACCCGGCTGGCGAAAGCGAAGAAGGCGGGGATCAAATACGGCGCTCTCCTTGGACGGACTGTGGTGAAAGCGGCTGTTGGAAAGGCAGCCGATGAACTCTTTGAAACGGTCAACGAAAGCATGGAGGCAGCGGAGGCAAATGATCTACTTCGGGCCGCCGTCGATGGGTTTGGAGACGGAATGTCCAAATTCGCGGCGGAGACGATAGCTGCGCAGTTAAAGGCGGAGCAGGCGCGCGAGAGGAGATGCCAGCGCAGTTGGACGCTTTGCGAAAGGCGCTGACGTTTCGAAAGAAGAGCAAACGAGTTGTCGTCCTGATCGACGAGTTGGATCGGTGCCACCCTGATTACGCGATTACTCTGCTGGAGGCGATGAAGCTGGTCTTCGACCGGCCCGGATATGTGTTCGTGCTGATGGTGAATTCGGAGCATCTGGAGCGCATCGCGGCGCATCGGTTTGTGGGGTGGCATCCCAAGGTGCCGAAAGACAAGAATGACGAAATGCCAGAACCGGAGCCGTATCTCGACAAGTTCGTGGATATGCGGCTGAAGCTGCCGGCGGCAGAGGAACGATTGGTGAGGCGGCGCGGGCTTTGGCGTTGAAATTGCCAGAGCCGCAGGTGCCGTTTGGGGAAGGGCGGGAGTTTACGGTTGAGCGCGCGGCCAAGGTGGCGGCGGATTTGGCGCCGCTGAGTGGGTTGTCGCTGCGGCAGATCAAGCGGGTGTTGTTGCGGGTGGAGTTGGCGGTGCGGGCGCATCAGGGCAAGCCTGTGGATGTGCCGTTGTTGGTTTGGTTGTCCTTCTCAAAAAAGTTCCGTCGCTTGAGAAATGGGCGACCAAGACGCTGCAGCGAGCCACATTCACAGCATTTCTCAGGTCTCAGAATTCCAATAGCCTTTCGTTAGTGGTGGGGCGGAACGGAGAGCGGCTCGACCCAGGCCCTATTAGCAGGTCGCGCCTTTCCTTCGTCAAAGGCAAAGCGAGTGAGTTCGCCACTACCAAAGATTCCAGGTTTTGGGAGGATTGCGAGGGCCTTGATCGAGAACAAGCGCATGCGCACGGGTTCTTCGAGAATTTGTTGGATTTTTACCTTCCAGAACACCGAGAAATGCTCGATCATACCCGCCAATTCACCGCCGACTGATCTGCGCACCTGGCACGGCTCCGTACTATCCCGCCGGTTCGGCGATGGACCGGGCCTCGGGCCTTGCGTTGTTGGGATTCGCACTAGCTATACGCGCGCTCGTCAACTCGGCGGATAAGTCGTGGGCATGAGATGGGCAGGGTCGGACGTTCTCCGGCCCTCTTTATTTTCCCGGCCCCGCCATCAACGACCAACCTGTCGCACCAAAGGTGTGCACCCAACCAAGACCGGCGGAGACAACCGCGCGGCCAGATCAAAACCGAATAGGAACCCAAAGCCACATGGCAAATGCAACCATGGAGGAATTCGAAGCCCTCCTGAACGAAAGCTTCGAAGTTGACACGCCCGAAGAGGGCTCTGTTGTCAAAGGCAAGGTCATCGCGATTGAAGCGGGCCAAGCCATCATCGACGTCGGCTACAAAATGGAAGGCCGTGTCGAACTCAAAGAATTCGCAAATCCCGGTGAAGCGCCCTCGATCGAGGTCGGTGACGAAGTCGAAGTTTACCTTCGCAACGTCGAGAACGCCCGTGGCGAGGCCGTGCTGTCGCACGAGATGGCCCGCCGTGAGGCCGCCTGGGATCGTCTGGAAAAGGCATATGCCGCAGAAGAGCGCGTCGAAGGCGCGATCTTTGGCCGCGTGAAGGGTGGATTCACCGTGGATCTGGGTGGCGCTGTTGCGTTCCTTCCGGGCTCGCAGGTTGATGTCCGCCCCGTGCGCGATGCGGGCCCGTTGATGGGCCTCAAGCAGCCGTTCCAGATCCTGAAGATGGACCGTCGCCGTGGCAACATCGTTGTCTCGCGCCGCGCGATCCTGGAAGAGTCCCGCGCCGAGCAGCGTGCCGAGGTGATCGGCAAGCTGAACGAAGGCGACGTGGTGGACGGTGTCGTCAAGAACATCACCGAGTACGGCGCATTCGTCGATCTGGGTGGCGTGGACGGCCTGCTGCACGTGACCGACATGGCCTGGCGTCGTGTGAACGACCCCAAAGACATCCTGACCATCGGCGAGACGGTCAAGGTGCAGGTCATCAAGGTCAACAAGGACACGCACCGCATCAGCCTTGGCATGAAGCAGGCTGCAGGACGATCCTTGGGATGCCGTTTCCGGCAAGTACCCGCTGGAGAGCACCCATACGGGCCGCGTGACGAACATCACCGATTACGGTGCGTTTGTTGAGCTGGAGCCGGGTGTTGAAGGTCTGGTGCACGTCTCGGAAATGTCGTGGACCAAGAAGAACGTCCATCCGGGCAAGATCGTTTCCACTTCTCAGGAAGTCGAAGTGATGGTGCTGGAGATCGACACCGTGAAGCGTCGCGTTTCGCTTGGTCTCAAGCAGACCATGCGCAACCCGTGGGAAGTGTTCGCCGAGAGCCACCCGGAGGGCACGCAGGTCGAGGGCGAGGTCAAGAACATCACCGAGTTCGGTCTGTTCGTGGGCCTCGAAGGCGAGATCGACGGCATGGTTCACTTGTCCGACCTGACTTGGGAAGGTCGTGGCGAGGACGTCATCAACGATTACCGCAAGGGCGATATCGTGAAGGCGGTTGTCACCGAGGTCGACACCGACAAGGAGCGTATCAGCCTGTCGATCAAGGCGATGGACGGCGATCCGTTTGCGGAATCGGTTGAGGGCGTGAAGCGCGGCTCGGTCATCACGGTGGAAGTCACCGCGATCGAGGATGGCGGGATCGAAGTGGAATATGAGGGCATGAAGTCCTTCATCCGCCGCTCGGACCTGTCGCGGGATCGCTCGGAACAGCGCCCTGAGCGTTTCGGCGTTGGCGACAAGGTGGACGTCCGCGTGACGAACATCGACGCCAAGTCGCGCCGTCTGGGTCTGTCGATCAAGGCGCGCGAGATCGCGGAAGAGAAAGAGGCCGTGGAACAGTTCGGCTCCTCCGACTCCGGTGCATCGCTGGGTGATATCCTTGGCGCCGCGCTGAAAAGCGACGACGAGTAAGCGCGCCTGCTGGCGCGACGAGTAAGCCTTCAGGCTTCGAGAATTGAGGAAGGCCCTGCCGGTTGCGGCGGGGCCTTTTCTTTGGGGAACGGGGCGTGGCAGGGGTTACGAGGATTGGTTTTCCAGTCCCGCGCTCTGTGTTGTTAAAGATATTTGACATGTTAAAAATCTTGGACTAGGTAGATGTCGAATATTTTTGACATGTGAGGGTGATATGACAGCCTATCTGAAGACGTCTAACGCGGTGACAGTCGGGTTTCTGATTGCGATGCTCTGGCATTTCGGGACGGTTTTTGGGCTGTTCGGCTTTGCGCCAACCGGGCAGGCCGAGATGTTTGTGCGCCTTGCCGTCATCATCGGCATTGCGATGGGCGCGGCCTTCGTCGCGGCATGGACGCTTCAGAAGCGGTTGGGCGCGCCGTTGTTGCCGGACGAGCGCGAGGAGAAGATCGAGAGGGTTTCCGAAGGAGTGGGCACCCTGATGCTTTATCTTGGTCTTCTGGTGTTGGCCTGGATAGCCTTTGCCCCCATGAGCCCCCTGCAATTCGTCAATGGATTGTTGGCCGTCGTCACGATCACTGAACTCGTGAAGCTGTTGATCGTTTTCTATCTGCATCGGCGGGAAATTGGGTAAGTGAAACAGAAGCCGCCGATCACAAACCGGGTGAGCGAGCTTCGCAAAGCCCATGGTGAGATGAGCCAGCAGGACCTCGCCAAGGCGGTGGGGGTCAGCCGGCAGACGATTATCGCCATTGAGCAGGGGCATTATTCACCCAGTCTGGAACGAGCGTTTCGGATCGCCCGCGAATTTGGCGTGGGCATCGAAGATGTCTTTGGATGGGACCCTTAGGCAAAGGGTTTGAGGGCGTCCTGATCGAGACGGACTGGCCCGGACTGCCAGCATCGGTGATGAAGCAAATGTGAAGCAGGAGTGAGCGGGTGCGGTGCTAGCGTGCGGCACCTTATCCAGCCCGCAAAGGTGTCGCGCGCCATGTTCTCACGAAATTTTCGTCTTTCGATTGGTCTTGTTCTCACGGCACTTGCGCCCCATGCAGCGTCGGCCCAGAGCGAGTTGCCGGACTACGTTATCGCAGAATTCGGCCAGCCGCCTGCGGTGCCGGAGGGGCCATTGTCACCGGACCTGACGGCGGCCTTGCTGCGGGCCATGGAGATCGGGCGGGATCAGGCGGCGTGGGATCTGATCGACACCGAGGCCTATGACACGATCGCGGCCTCTGGCGACCCGCGTGTCGGGTGGCTGGTGACGGACCTGATGCGGTTCACGTGGCGGCCCGAGGTCTTTGTGGCGCTGACCGAGGCCAGTGTTGACCTGTTGGGCGTGGAGCCGCAGAGCTTTCGGCCCCGCGCGGAGCTTGCAGATCATATGATGGCTTGGGAGATCCCGGCCTATCCGGGCTACCTTGAGCATAAGCGCGATATTTTCACCGCCTATTTGCCTGGGCTGGAGGAATTGATGGTGGAAGGGGAGATCGACTGGCACCTCGTGTCCTGGGGCGGGGTGCGGATTGACGACCGGCCGTATGACACGACCGCGACGCCATGCCAGTGCATCCCGGCCTCGGACAATCCACCGGTTCAGACGGCAGATGAAGCGACCTGGCTGGACGACGACGACATCGTCTTCGGGATCGAGATCAACGGCGAGGCCCGCGCCTATCCGCGCCAGATCATGGAAGTGCGCGAGATGGTCAACGACACGCTTGGCGGGCGGCATCTGGGCATTCCTTACTGCACGCTTGTGCGGTGCGGCGCAGGCCTATTTCACTGATGAGCTGCCGATTGGGGTGGAGCGACCCGTGTTGCGCACCTCCGGGTTGCTGATCCGGTCGAACAAGGTGATGTACGACATCACGTCCATGTCGGTGTTTGACACCTTTACCGGGGAGGCCGTGACTGGCCCGTTGGCAGAGCGTGGATTGCAACTGGAGCAGGCCAGCGTGATCACCACCGACTGGGCCTCTTGGCGGGACGCCTATCCGGAGACGACGGTCCTGGTGGAAGAGCTTGCCCTGGGCCGGGATTTCGATTTCCGCAACACGCGCGATGCGGATGGGCCGATCTTTCCGGTCGGTGATGTGGACCCGCGCTTGCCGGTGCAGGAGGACGTTGTGGGGGTGTTCACCGGCGCGGGGCGTCCGGTGGCGTTTCCGCGCGGGCTGGCGCTGGCGGCATTGACGGATGGGGCGGAGGTTGTGTTCGAAGATGTGCGGATCGTGCAGGCGGCGGGCGGGCTGCGCGCGATTGGTCCCGATGGTGCGGATCTGGGCAGCCATGAAGCCTTCTGGTTCGCGTGGTCGCAGTTCCACCCCGATACTGCCTTGTGGCCGGACGAATAGGGCTGCGCGCCTAACCAGCCTTGCGCGCGGTATGCAGTGACGCGACATAAGCGTCCGCCTTTAGAACGGGGACAGGGCGCGAATAGTGGTAGCCCTGACCGTCATCGCAGCCCAAGGCGACCAGTTTTTCCACTTGATCAGCTGTTTCGACCCCTTCGGCGATCACGTTGAGGTCGAGGTTGTGGCCCAATTGAACAACGGTGCTGACGATTGGATTGTCGGGGTCATCGACAAGGTCGTTCACGAAGGAACGGTCGATCTTGAGGCGGTTGAGCGGCAAAGCCTTGAGGTAGCTGAGAGAGGAATATCCGGTGCCAAAATCGTCGAGCGCGATCGATATGCCCATTGCGGACAAGCGCTCTAGCGTTTTGGCGACGCGGCTTTTGTCTGAAATCAGGACGCCTTCGGTCACTTCGATCTCGATCAGATTGGGGGAGGCCCGTTTCCTCAAGCAAATTGCCCATGAGCCCGGCGACGTCGATGCGGGCGAATTGCACGGGCGAGATGTTGACGGACACGACGGGGGCCGCCGCGCCCAGTTGATCATACCACCGCTTTGCATCGTCACAGGCACGACGCAGAAGCTGTTCGCCAAGATCCACGATCAAGCCTGTCTGTTCGGCAATCGGGATGAAGATGTCCGGGCCGACAAACCCGAGGTCATCGTCGATCCAGCGTGCCAGCGCCTCGAACCCGATGAGGCGGCCATCGGACAGGCGATGTTGCGATTGGTAGTGGAGGGTCACTTTTCCGGTGCGCACGGCGAGCTTGAGGCGATCAACCACGGCGATGCGCTTGTTGAGTTGGGCCAACATGTCTGGATCGAACAGGCAAGGCCGGTCGCGCCCGCCATTCTTGGCCTCATACAGGGCCAAGTCGCACAAGGAGAGCAGATCATTCCCGCGCTCGGTGTCGGTGGGGAAGCGGGCGATGCCGACGGAGGCCGAGATTTGCAGTTCAAAATCCTTGATCTGGAACGGCTCGGACATGCGGTCGCAAACGTCCTGGCCAAGCATGAAGAGGTCTTCATCTGATCGGGTTCCCGGATCTGGGAACAGCATCATGAATTCATCACCGGCCAGCCGTGCGGCCCAGGCATCCCCGTTGAGGAAGGTGCGCATCCGGTCGGCGGCGGCGCAGAGTAGAGCATCGCCAATGTCGTGGCCGTAGCTGTCGTTGATCTGCTTGAAGCCATCGAGGTCGATCATGAAGGCAGCCGCGCGATCGGCTGCAGGGTCGAGGGCGCCCAGGTTCTTTTGCACGGAGTTGCGATTATAGAGATCAGTAAGGGAATCGTAGGCTGCCAGCTTCTGCACCTGACGCTCTGCCACAACAGCTTGTGTGACATCGGCCACAATCCCGCGGAAGCCCAGAAACTCAGCCTTGTCGAACTGTGGTTTTGCTTTCACCGCGATCCAGCGCAGATCGCCCGACGCCCCGTGGGGAAAGGCGAGAACAATGTCATGAAATTCCGTTCGGGACCGTACGGCATGCGCGAGGCGGTCGAAATCGGCCTGAGATTCCGGGCTGACGAGGCGTTCGACCCTTTGCAGGGTCATTTCCGTGCCATCGTACACATCCGGGCCGCCCAAAAGCTCCACAATCAGGTCAGGGGCCATGATGATTTGGCCGTCGCGGTCGGTCTGCCAAAGCCATTCCGTTGCCTTCGCCTCATAATCCTTGACCAGCAGTTCGACGACCTCGGTCTTTTCGGCCAGTTTTTCGAGGTTTGAGAAGGCTTCGATTGTGGATCGCCCCCGGTCGAGCACCGATTTCGTGAGGGCCGCAAAGGCGAAAACAGAAAGGATGCCGACGGCAATATCCGTTGACGTGCCAATGGTCAGGCCTGTGACCAAAGCGGACGCCCCGCAGCCCAAGGCCGTGCATGACAGATAGATCATTCCCGGGCCCACGGCGCGCGAATACCCCAAGGTTCCAAGGGCGACAGCACCTGTCGCGATGATGCCGATGATGGTTTTCCCGCCGTCTTCCGCAAGCGGGTAGAACCAGGCCATGCCGATTGCCCAGATCGCACCGTCGATCATCGCGCGCAGTTTCATGCGGCGCATGTCTGCGATCGTTCCTTCGCTGTGGTGCAGGGGCTTTGTCCAGAAATAGAGCCACCATGACATGGCCACCATCGCAACCGACCATGCGGCAACCGGGATCCACCCAACGGCCGGAAGAACCTGAACCGCGAACATCGGGGCGAAGATCGTGTTGCACAGCAACAGCCATTGCGTTTCGTCCAGCGTCCCGCAAATCAAGTCGCGCCGGAACCGTTTCGCGGCATCAGGGGGAACTGATCTGCGCGGTAGGGCGCGAAACGGAACAGATCGATCAGGTTCCGTAACCGGAGCTTTGGGGCATTGGGCATGGACACAAGGACTCGGGACTACGTTCACGTTCCCCAACGCCTAGCGTCCACAGGTAAAGATGCGCCTTACCTGAAATGAAGCCTTTTAGGGATTTCGCGCCGGCCCGGTGGGGCGGATTAGTCCATGACCATGAGGAATTGGTCGCGCATCCGTTCGATCGCTGCCTTGTTGCGTGCTTTTGGCACGATGAAGACGGCCTGGCGGGTGTTCGTCGCCTCGGGCCGCAGGAATTCCTCCACGATGTGGTAGGTTTTCCGGCCCATATAGTCGTCGAAGATGATCGCCGTGCCCGGATCGGCGATGCGCAGGCTGGTCAGGAAACAGGCCACGCGGAAGCGTCCGTCGATCAGCACCACCTCGGGTTTGGCGAGGCTGGACCACGGTCCTTCGATATAGTGGATGAAGTTGTGGCGTTTTCGATAGGTGCGCGGCTTGCCCCATTTGGCGACGGGGCCGACATCGATATGGCGCAGGTCATGGACTGTGGGGCGGGTGAGGGCGGCTTGGGTCTGTTCGACCCAGGCGCGGTCCGTTTCGACCCCGATGATGGTGGCCTCAGTCCGGGCGTCCACCCAAAGGGTTGAGGCGCCCAGGCCGTACTCGCCATAGGTGCGGCAGCCTTCCAGTGCGGCTTTGAAAAGGCCGTCTTCTCCGTCGAACAACTCCATCCGCGCAGCCTGCGCGCGGTGGCGGCAGATGTCACGGGACGAGGCGAAGATTGCGCGCTAGGGTGGGGCCAAGCGGCAACGGAGGGTAAGGCGATGCTGTGCAAAATCGGTGATGTCGAAGTGTGGCGCATCCTTGAGATGAACGGCCCGTTTCGCGAGGCGGAGATGCTGTTTCCGACGGCGGGGCCGGACGTGGCGCGGATCATGAACGAGATGGCGCCGGGGCAGGTGGATGCCGCGGGCAAGGTGATCTTGCCGGTCCAGGGGTTTCTGCTGAAGACGCCGACCCATGTGGTGTTGGTCGATGCCTGTGTGGGCAATCACAAGACCAACAATTTCCCCGATTGGAACATGCGCGACACGGGTCGGTTCATGGCCGCGCTTCGAGGCGTCGGGCACGGCGCCGGGGGATGTGGATTATGTGATGTGCACGCATCTGCACACCGACCATGTGGGCTGGAACACGCAGCTGGTCGATGGGCGGTGGGTGCCGACCTTTCCCAATGCCACGTATCTGATGCCGGGATCGGACCTGCCGTTTCTGGAGGAGGTTGGGCCGGATCAATACCGCGAGAGCGTTTTGCCGGTGGTTGAGGCGGGGCAGGTCGAAGAGGTCGGCCCGGATTACAGGATTGGCGAGGCGGTCTCACTCATTGCGACGCCCGGGCATACGCCGGGCCATGTCTCTGTCAGGGTCGCGTCGGGCGGGGCGGAGGCCGTGATCACTGGCGATGCGATCCACTGCACGCCGCAATGCGCCTATCCGGACTGGCATTTCGTCTATGACGCCGACAAGGAGGCGGCGGTTGCCGCGCGGCGGCATCTGCTTGAGACGGTCGCGGAGAGTGGTGCCAAGGTTCTGGGCACGCATTTCCTGCTGCCCTCGACCGGTCGGGTTCGGGCGGATGGGGACGCGTTTCGGTGGGAAGCCGACTGAACGGCGCGCCTAGGGCGCGGTTTTGCGATAGGCCGATGGGGACTGCGCATAGACCCGTTCGAATTCACGATAGAAATTGGACCGGGTGAGAAAGCCTGAGGCTTCCATCACTTGAGTGACGGGATCATTTGTTTCGCGCAACAGGCGCGCGGCATGGGCGAGGCGGAAGCCGTTGACGTATTGCGAGACATTCATGCCTTGCGTCTGGTTGATGGCCTCGGACACCGTTCGGGTCGGCAATGTCAGGCGGCGGGCGAGGCGGTCGAGTGTGAGATCTGTTTCGAGGTAAAGCCGGGTCTCGGTCAAAAGTGCGCGTGCGGCTTGTTCCACTGTCTCGGCCTCGGACGTTGGGCGCTTGCCCTGTGGCGCGCTTGCGGGCGCTGGCCGGCCGGAGAAGGCCATGATGGCCGCGATCAGGCTGATGGCAGAGACAACGGAGCCCACGGAAATGAGGGTCAGGGCATTTTCCGTCTGCCCTGTTGCGAAGCTGACCGCGATGGCGGTGTCGAACGCCAGCATCAACAGCAGCATGCCGGCAGAGACGAGCATCCAGATGCGAAGGCCCCGGGTCAGGTGCAGCGGCGCAAAGCGCAGCGCGTCCGGCCCGCGCCGGTACATCTGGAACAGGAGTGCTGCGTAGATCAGGTAGCTTGCGCCGATGGCGATATCGTAGGCGCCACGAAACTCCGGGATCGCTTGCGGAAGAATGGCCACCGCCAGCCAGGCGCCGATATGGGCCATGATCGGGAGGCGCAAGGCGGCCGGCGTGCAGGTGTAGGTGCGAAAGCCGAGGTAGATCAGCGGCCCGACGAACAGCGGGATCACGCGCTGGATGGGGGCGAGGTGCTGCATCCCGTAGCCAAAGCGCAGACCGGTCAGCAAGGTACCTGCGGCGATCAGGACGAAGACCAGCGTGAAGAAGGTACGTGCCAGGCGATTGCCGACATCCAGCCGCCAGAACATCACGCAGGCCACACCGCTCAGCACGAACGTGAAGATCGGAAGGGGCAGGGCCTGCATCATCTTGTCTGTCCTTCTTCGCGTGTGCGCTGTCCTCGATCGCTGCAGATCGTGTCCCGCATCACGATCAAGGACAGGGATCTGCCCCTCAACCCGTTGTTTTATTGGGGTTTGCGGGAAATGTCTGGGTCATCACTAGCTCGGTTTGAGGAGATAGACCAATGCAGATCAAAACACCAATCCTGGCCGCCTTTATGGGGCTCGTCCGCGTCCGTGGCGATGGCGCAGGACTACAATACTGGCCTGATGCAAATGAATGTGCCCGATGGAGCGCGTCCCTTGGACGGGTTCGCTTTGGTATCCGACGGAAGCGGAGGGGCAAGCCCTGCGCGCCCATGGCAATGCTGTGTGGGAGGCTATTCGCGTCATTGCCGGATGCGGAGCCTGCCGGGGGTGCGCGCCCGCTTGTCGTCTTGTCCCACGGCATGTTCGGCAATGCGCGCAATCAGGCCTGGCTGGCGGCTGAGCTGACGGCGGCGGGCTATGTTGTGGCGGCGATCGATCACCCCGGCACCAGCACGTTCCAGCGCGACCCCGACGATGCGCGGGAGCTGTGGGAGCGACCCCATGACATCAGCCGGACCATCGACCACGTGCTGGCGATGGACGCGGTCGAGATCGACGAAGACCGGATCTTCATGGCGGGCCATTCGCTTGGCGGATGGACGGCTGATGATGCTGGCCGGTGGCCAATACGATACCGCCCGGATTGACGGCTTTTGCGCCGCAAACCCCGATGATCTGGTCTGCGGCATCTTTCAGATGTGGCAGGTGGGTATGGCTGAGGCCGATCGCGCGGTCATCGCGCAGGATTGGTCTGACCCAAGGTTGGCCGGTGTCGCGGTTTTTGATCTGGGGGGCACGCAGACCTTCTCGGACGAGAGCCTTGCCGGGATCGAGACGCCCTTGATCGTGATTCGGTGCACCCATCGCAAATTCGGGGATCGATCTGGATGTGGAAAGCCGTGCCTTGGTCGCCCGCTTGCCGGACGGGTTTCGGTATATCGAGCCTGAGGGGCTGGCGCATTTCGATTTCCTGGGGCTTTGCACCGAACAGGCGATTGGCATCCTGACGGAGGAAAACCCCGAAGATGTGATGGTGTGCGAGAATGGTGGCGCGGACCGTGCGGTCGATCACGCGATGATCGCGTCCGAGGTGATTGCCTTCTTTGATGCGCAGTCTGGCGGCTGATCCAAGAAAGCACCAGAGGGGCATGGCCGGTCGCCGTGCCCCTTTGACCCTGCGTCACAGTTCCCGCCTTGCCCCCTGACGCTTAGGCTGCTGGCATGGTCCGCATCCGGGAGGGGCATTCATGCTGCGCGTTTTGAAATGGGTTGGTCTGGCCATCGTGGCCCTTGTCGCGGTCTTGCTGGTGAACACCTTCCGGATGTCCCCGGAGTCGGTGGAGGTTGCGGCAATAGAGGTGCCGGACGTGGATCCGCTTGCGCGTGGCCGAGCAGGTGAGCCAGGCGATCCAGTTCCAGACGATCTCTCACCCGTTGGGCGCGCCGGATCGGCCAGACGATTATGGGGCGTTCCTTGACTGGGTTGGCACGACCTTTCCCCATATCGAGGAGGCCATGGACCGCACATTGGTGAGCGGGTTCACCCCGATCTACCACTGGGAAGGCGGCGATCCGGATGCAGGTGCGATCCTGATCAGCGGGCACTACGACGTGGTCCCGATCGAGGGCGATTGGTCACGCGACCCCTGGGCCGGCGAGATTGCCGATGGCTATGTCTGGGGCCGAGGCGCCATGGACATGAAGGGCGGTTTGGTGGCCTTGCTGCATGCGGTTGACCGTGTCGTGGCAAGTGGATTCGCGCCGCAGCAGGACATCTACATTGCCCTGACGCAGGACGAGGAAATCGGCGGGCAGGGTGGCGCGGCGGCGGTGGCGCAATACATGCTGGACGAAGGTATCGAGATCGACTGGACGCTCGACGAAGGCTCCTTCGTGCTGCGCGATATGTTGAGCGGGATTTCCAGCGACATCGCCATGATCAATCGTGGCCGAGAAGGGCTATATGACCGTCCGCATCACGGCGACGGCTGATGGCGGCCACAGCTCCATGCCGCAGAACGACAATGCGATTGCGCAGCTGGCCGAAGTGATCAGCGCCTTGCAGGCCAATCAGGTGCCCGGCGGTTTGGATGGCGTGACGGGTGATATGTTCGACACGCTCGGGCCGCATATGAGCTTTGTGGAACGGATGCTGTTTGCCAACCAATGGCTGTTCGCGCCGTTGATCGAGGGCGTCTTGTCGGGCACCAACACAACCAACGCGATCCTGAGGACGACAACCGCGCCCACGATGCTTTCGGGGTCAGAGACAGAGAATGTGCTGCCGACGGAGGCCAGTGTCGTCGTCAACTTCCGCCTGCATCCGCGCGACACGCCGGAGATGGTTCTGGCCCATATCGAGGGGCTTTTGCCCGACGAGGGCTTTGAGGTCGAAACTCTGTCCGCGCGGGTGGCGAGCCCCGTTGCCCACCATGAGGGGCCGGTCTTCGCCCATCTGGCCGATACGGCGCGGCAGGTGTTCGGCGATGTGGTGGTCGTTCCGGGCCTGACCGTCGCGGGAACGGATTCGTCGCATTACGCGGTGCTGACCGATCACAGCTACCGGTTCTTGCCGTTCGTGGCGACCGGGGAGGATGTGGGGCTGTTGCATGCGCCGGATGAGCGGATCTCGGTCGAGAACCTTGGGCTGGCGGTGCAATATTACGAGCTGCTGCTGCGCGGCTTGTGATCGGACGCGGGGCCATTGGCCCGGAGCTGACGGAAATCTGTGGATAACTTTGAGCTGTAACGGGATCGCCATCTCTCTGTTACACTGGGCCCTGCAACTGGGACTGCACGCATAAAACGGATGGTCGGGGTGTTTGCCCGATCGGTCCGTTTGTTCTGTCCAGGGAGACCCAGATGAACCGCAAAGAAATCATTGCCAGCGCAGAGCATGGCAACAAGGCCGAAGCCTTTGAGGCGTTCGACGATATTCCGACCAACCCGAACCTCGGCAATACGATTGGCGACGTGATCAATCGTCGCTTTGGCCGCCGTGAGCTGATGCGCGGTGCCTTGGCCGTGACGGCCACAACGACGCTGTTTGGCACCACCGCGCTGAGCACGGGCCGCGCGCAGGCGGATGCCCATGGCGATCGCTATGCGTTTGACGAATTGGCCTGGGGTAATGACGAAACGCACCACATTGCCGATGGCTATGATGCCAATGTCCTGATCCGTTGGGGCGACCCGATCTTTGAAGGTGTGGCTGAATTCGACCCGATGAACCAGTCCGCCGAAGATCAATTGCAGCGCTTTGGCTACAACAACGATTATGTGGGCTTTGTGGAGCTTGAGCCGGGCCGTGGTGTCCTGTGCGTCAACCACGAATACACGAATGAAGAGGTCATGTTCCCCGGCCTTGGCCGTCAGGATCGCGCTGATTTCGAGGGCATGACGCAGGAGATCGTGGATATTGAGATGGCCGCCCATGGCGGATCTGTCTTCGAGATTGCGAAGAATGGCGATGGTGTGTGGGAAGTTGTGCTGGGAAGCCAATACAACCGGCGTATCCATGCCGGAACGGAGATGACCTTTAGCGGCCCCGCTGCCGGACATGCGCGGATGCAGACGGGCGCAGACCCCGAAGGCATGACCGTTCTGGGCACGATCAACAATTGTGCAGGCGGGATCACGCCCTGGGGCACCTACCTGATGGCTGAGGAGAACTTCCACGGCTATTTCTGGACGGACGTTCTGGATGCCGACGGTGATCCTGACGTGTCGGCGCAGGCAGAGGCCGTGTCGATGGCACGCTATGGAACGCCCGGCGCGCTGGTATGCGTGGGGTCAGTACCATGATCGTTTCAACATCGATGTGGAACCCAACGAGCCCAACCGCTTTGGCTGGATCGTGGAGGTTGATCCGCTGGATCCGAATTCGGTGCCCGTGAAGCTCACGGCGCTTGGTCGTTTCCGCCATGAAGGTGCGGAGTCGATCATCGCTCCGTCCGGCCAGATCGTTGTCTATTCCGGTGACGATAACCGCTTTGACTATGCGTATAAGTTCGTATCCGCCGGAACGGTCGGCGAGGATCGCGCGGCGAATATGCAGCTTTTGAGCGAAGGGACCCTCTACGTTGCGCAATACAACGATGATGGCACGTACCAGTGGCTGCCCCTTGTCCACGGCGAAGGTCCGTTGACCGAGGAAAACGGCTTCATGTCCCAGGCGGATGTGATGATCGACACACGGCTGGCGGCGGACCTGTTGGGGGCCACGCCGATGGACCGGCCCGAGGATATCCAGCCGCGTGAAGGCGGGGCGGTGTTCCTGATGCTGACCAACAATTCGCGGCGCGAAGAGGTCAATGCTGTGAACCCGAGGCCGGAAAGCTATTTCGGCCATATCCTGCAGATGAACGAAGCGGGCGGCGACCATGCGGCGCTGACCGGCACCTGGGATATCCTTGTGCAATGCGGCGACCCGGAGATTGCCGAGGTCGGCGCGGTCTGGAACTCTGCCACGTCCGAGAACGGTTGGTTCAGCTCGCCTGATAATGCGGCGGTCGACACGGCGGGACGCCTTTGGATTTCGACGGACCAGGGCTCTGGCTGGGGTCGGACGGGCAAATCAGATGGCCTCTACTCGCTTGAGACCGAAGGCGATCTGCGCGGCCACGCGAAGCTGTTCTTCCGCTGCCCCGTGGGGGGCGAATTGTGCGGGCCGTACTTTGCCGACAATGACCAGACGCTGTTCCTGGCCGTCCAGCATCCCGGCACCGATGGCACCGGCGAATTTGCAGGTTTCGAGCGTGCCTCGACGTTTGAGGATCCCGCCACGCGCTGGCCGGACTTCGCCGACAATATGCCACCACGCCCATCGGTTGTGGTGGTCACGCGGCAGGGAGGGGGCAAATCGCCGTCTGATCCTCCATGCAAGCCGGGTGAGCGTCCTATCCCCTCTGTCCCGACGTCTCATCCGCTTAATACTGGCCCCGTGATTTGGTTCACGGGGCCCTTTTCACGATGTGCCTCGGCTCAGGTCCAGGTGGCGGGGGCGAAGCGATAGGCGTCGTCCGCACGCAGGATGCGGCCAAAGCCGGGGAAGTGGATGTGGCTGCCGGCTACAAGCATCTGATCCGTGGCCAGCATGTCGAACAAGGCGGCCCGCGATTGCGCCGCCAGGGCTGGGTCAGTGTCGAAACCGAAGCCGACCTCTGGCATTGCGGTGTGCAGATCGGCAGAATGCAGGCTGTCTGCCACCATCATCAACTGCCGGTCGCCGCCATCGATGCGCAGGATGGAATGGCCCGGCGTGTGGCCTGGCGAGATCTGTAGGGTGATGCCGGGGGCAACCTCTGCCCCGTCAGCCACCAGCGTGACCTGATCGCCATACGCACCGAGCGTGCCCTGAGCCATCTGGAACAGGCCCTGAGCCTCTTCCGGGGCTTGCGCCATCATGGCTGTGTCGGACCAAAACCCGGCCTCAACCTCGGCCACGATCAGTTCTGCATTGGGGAAGGCGGGGGCGTTGTCGGCCAAGAGGCCGCCCAGATGGTCGGGATGGGCGTGGGTCAGCAGGATGGTGTCGACATCTCCGGGCGCGACGCCAAGTGCAGCCAGACCCGCCGAAAGCCGCCCGAAACCCGGCCCTAGCATCTGGATATCGCCCATACCGGCATCGATCAGGATCGTGCGATCGGCGGATCGAAGCAGGAAGGCCGACACGGGTGCCGGCAGAACATCGGGGCCAACACCCGCCTCGGCCAGCGTCATATCAATAGCGGCGGCATCCTCGCCGAAGAAGAAGGTACGCCCCAACGGCGCGACGCCGTCGAGGATAGCAGTGATGGTGTAATTGCCAAGCGACGCGTCATAAAGCGCGGGTGCGCCCGACGGGGCTGCGTGGCCATCGGCCTTGGCCAGTGTTGGAAGGGTGGCAGCAAGCAGCGGTGAGGAAAGGGCGGCGGCGCCGAAGGCGCGGCGAGAGAGACGTGTCATGGGAACCTCATAAAGAATCGGAAACGATTAGTTCGTGATAGAAGCAATCGTATAAGATATAATCTACGTCAACGCTTTCTTTTCGGAAGGGCCAGACTCTATGTCTTTGGCCATGAGTAAAACCCAAGACGACATGGCTTTGGATGATCTGATGTGCTTCAGCGCATATCGGCTGAACCTTGCCTTTGGCCGCTATTACAGCGCCGGTTTCGGTGAGACAGGCTTTACCTATGCGAAATTCGTTATCTTGATGGCTTTGGGCGAGGGTGGGGCGCAATCGCTGGGAGAGTTGTCCGCCCGGATTGGAGTGGAGCCGAACTCAATCTCGCCCATCGTGAAGAAGATGGCGAATTTCGGAATCATCGACCGGATACGCGATCCGAAGGATGAACGGCGCATCGTGTTGGAGCTTACGCCTTACGGGCACACGGTTTTAACCGAAGCGCGGCGGGTGGTTCACCAAGGGTGGATGAACCTGGGTCTGGATCCGGACCGCGTGGCAGAAGCGGTCACTGTGATGGAAGAGGCCCGCGCAAAGCTGGACGGTGGCGAGATGCCAAAGATGCCGTTCCCGAAGCGACCGGATGATCTGTCTGACTGATCCCTGAATTTCAGTGCGGCCAACGTGTCGCACCCGATCCCGTTTGCCTTTGCGGGTGCAAGCGTTATCTAAATTTCAGAAATTACTGAAATCACAGAATCGCGCGATCGGGACTGATGAAACTGACGAACTTACAGCAGGATTTTGTCCTGCATTTCGGTGAGATGGGCAGCCGGTGGGGGATCAACCGCACGGTTGGTCAGATCTACGCGCTGCTGTTTTTGTCCTCGGAGCCGCTGAACGCGGAGCAGATTACCGAAGGGCTTGGTGTCAGCCGGTCGAACACGTCGATGGGCCTGAAAGAGCTTCAGGCGTGGAATTTGGTGCGCCTGCGCCATTTCCCCGGCGACCGGCGGGACTATTTCACCACCCCAGAGGATATGTGGGAAATCACGCGCATCCTGATTGCAGAACGCAAGAAGCGCGAGATTGACCCGACCTTAACGAAATTGCGCGAGCTGGAGATGGAGGGGCCCCAAGGCGACGACTATGCCGAGGCCCGCATCGCCGAGCTGCGCGAGATGATCGAACTGATGACCGGCTTCTACGACGACATGCAGAAGCTGGAGACCGAACGGCTGGTCAAGATGATGACCCTTGGCAGCAAGATTGCTGGCCTGATCGACAAGACAAGTGGTGCCCTCACGCTCGGGCGCCGGAAAGAGGTTAAGTGACATGGAAGCGCTCGACACATTGATGCTCAGCCGCATTCAGTTTGCGGCCAATATCTCGTTCCACATCCTGTTCCCGACGATCACGATCGCCTTGGGCTGGGTGCTGTTTTTCTTCCGGGTGCGCTTTGCGCAGACGAGTGATGAAAAGTGGATGAACGCCTACCGGTTCTGGGTGAAGATCTTCGCCCTGTCGTTCGCGATGGGCGTCGTCAGCGGCATCACGATGTCGTTCCAGTTCGGTACCAACTGGCCGGGCTTCATGGAAACCGTGGGCAATATCGCCGGGCCGCTTCTGGCCTACGAGGTGATGACAGCCTTCTTCCTTGAAGCTGTGTTCATCGGGATCATGCTGTTCGGCTTTTCGCGCGTGCCGGGCTGGCTGCACATGCTCGCCACGTTCCTTGTGGCGTTCGGCACCACGATGTCGGCGTTCTGGATCATCGTGCTGAACTCTTGGATGCACACACCGCAGGGCTTTGAGATGGTCGACGGCGTGGCCTTCGCGACCAACTGGTGGGAGATAATCTTCAACCCCTCCATGCCCTACCGCTTTGCGCACATGATGATCGCCAGCTTCCTGACCGTGGCTTTCCTGATCGCAGGCGTCAGCGCGCTGCGGCGCCTGATGGGTGACGGGTCGCGCGAAGTGAAGACCATGCTGAAAACGGGTCTGGTTCTGGGCGCGATGCTGATCCCAGTACAGATCTATGTGGGCGACATGCATGGCCTGAACACCAAGGTCTATCAGCCCGCCAAAGTGGCGGCGATGGAGGGCAATTGGGAGACGGGCACAAATGTGCCGCTGATCCTGTTCGCCTTGCCGAATGAAGAGACGCGGTCGAATGACTATGAAATCGGCATTCCGGGCCTTGCCTCACTGATCCTGACCCATTCGTGGGACGGGGAAGTCGTAGGCTTGAATGAGTTCGTCGAAGAAGACGGCACTGTGATGCACCCACCCGTGGCGCCTGTATTCTGGAGCTTCCGGACCATGGTGGGCACCGGCATGGCGATGTTGGCAATGTCGTGGCTTAGCGTGTTCCTGATGTGGAAACGGCGGCGGATGCACGATGCGTCGACAACGAAGCACTGGTTGGCCGTTGAAGGTTTGCCGAAGGTCATGCTTTACGCGTTGGTGCCGATGGCGTTCAGCGGTTGGGTTGCGACCCTTGCGGGCTGGTACACGACCGAGATTGGCCGCCAACCCTGGCTGGTGAATGGGGTCGTGACGACGGCTGAGGCCGTGGCGCAAGTGCCTGCCGGCATGGTTGCTGGCACGCTGGTCGGGTACCTCGTAGCCTACGCGGCGCTACTCTTCGCCTATATCAGCGTGATCGTCTACCTCGCCCGCAAAGCGGCGCGAGGCGACGATGGCCGCGCGATCGATATGGAACATTCCGGCAAGGCGCAGGTCGCTGCGCTGCAACCGGCGGAGTAAGCACAGATGTTTCCTGATTTTTCCAACCCCGCCGAGTGGCTACCCTGGGCATTTGCCTCGCTGATGGGGTTTTCCATCCTTGTCTACGTCGTCCTCGACGGGTTCGATCTGGGTGTGGGGATCCTGTTTCCCCTCGCCGATGATGCCGAGAAGGACCGGATGATCGGTTCAATCGGGCCGTTTTGGGATGCAAACGAGACGTGGCTGGTGCTGGCGGTCGGGCTGCTTCTGGTGGCGTTTCCGACCGCGCATGGGATGATCCTGACGGCGCTATATCTGCCGGTCTTCATCATGCTGATCGGGTTGATCCTGCGCGGCGTTGCGTTCGAGTTCCGGGCCAAGGCCCATGCCAAGCACAAGCGGCTGTGGAACAACCTGTTCTTCGTGGGCTCCACCCTGACGGCGCTTTCGCAGGGGTTCATGTTGGGCCTGTATATCATGGGGTTGGAACAGACACTGGCCACCTATGCCTTCGGCGCGCTGACCGCCGTGGCACTGGCGGTGGGCTACAGCTTTATCGGGGCGACCTGGCTGATCCACAAGGCAGAGGGCGGATTGCAGCTGAAAGCGGTGCAATGGGCGAAGGAGAGCCTGTGGGGCATCATCATCGGGATCGGGGCGGTGTCATTGGCCACACCGCTGGTGTCGACGCGGATTTTCGACCGGTGGCTGGATTTCCCCAACGCGTTCTATCTGGCGCCGATCCCGATCATCTCGCTGGTGCTGGTGGTGGTGCTGTGGCGGATGATCCGCCAAATGCCGTTCGAGAATGACGCGCGGTCCTGGCTGCCTTTTGCCGTTTCTACTGCGATCTTTGCACTGGCCTATATTGGCCTTGCTTACAGCTTCTACCCTTACGTGGTGCCGGAGCAGCTGACGATTTACGAGGCCGCGGCGGCGCCGGAAAGCCTGATGATCATCCTTGTGGGGGCCTGTTTCGTTGTGCCGACCATCGCGGGGTATTCGGTGCTGGCCTATTACATCTTCCGCGGCAAGGCGACGGCGCTGCGCTATGATTAAGGCGCCGCACCGCTGATCAGGATGCGCAGGCTTCGCCTGCACGCCCTTTGTCTCGCGCCTATTGGCGCTCGGGTTGGGGGGACGCTGTCCCCCGTCGCTTACGCCACTCCCCCTGAGGTATTTCGGACCAGTGGAAGGAGAGGCGCAGCCGCTAGGACGGCTTTGCGTTTTGAAGACAGCCCAGGCCTGAGGCAGGGCGGTCAGAAATCGACGCTGACGCCGGGCAGGTTGAGGGCGGCGACGAGATCGCGGACCTCTTGCCGGGCGGCGACGTTGGAGATGTTGAGCCGCTCAACGCCCAGATCGCGCAGGTCCAGCAGGGTCATGCCCGAGGGGAAGAGTTCGCGGAATATCACACGCTCGGAAAAGCCGGGGGCCACGCGGAAGCCGATGCGGCGGGCGAGTTCTTCCAGCGCTTTGCCGATCTTGCGTTTGTTGTGCATCTGCTGCGAGGGCAGGCGGTTGCGCACGACCACCCAATCGGTGGGTTGAAGGCCGGCTTTCGCGCGCAGCTGACGGGCGTGCCAGACCATCTCGGAATAGACGGACGGGCCCTTGAGCTCATAGGTCTCGGGGTCGATCTTTGCCAGCAAGTCGAAATCGACGAAGCTGTCGTTGAGGGGCGTGACAAGCGTGTCGGCCAAGCTGTGGGCCACCTGGCTGAGGCGCGTGTGGCTGCCGGGGCAATCGATGACGATGAAATCGCACCGCTCTTCCTGGTCGGCGACGGCGGCGGAGAGGCGGCGGTCGTAAATATTCTCGCCTTCGCCGATGTCATCGGGCGACATGTCGGGCAGGTCGAGGACCAACGGGCAGGCGACATTCATGCCTTTGCGGGCGATGGTGGCCTCGCGGTTTTGCAGGTAGCGGTGAAAGCTGCGCTGGCGCAGGTCCAGATCCAGCCCGCCCACCACATGGCCCATCCGCGCCAAGGCCGTGGCGATATGCATAGCGGTGGTGGATTTGCCCGAACCGCCCTTCTCATTCCCGAGCACGATAATATGTGCCATTTGCCTGTCCCGCCTTTTGGCTGTGCGACCCTCATGTGCCGGGCCGCCTTATCTGGGCGCCCTTCATTGACGGGGCGCGAGGTGTTGGGCCGAACTATAAGGGCGGTCTGGGGGGCTGTTAAGGTGAAAGCGCAGGGGAATGGACCGAATCGTGCCACCCGTGCGACGCTTTTGCCGCAACGGGGAGGGGACCTTATGCAGCAGGATCGGTATGGGAATGCCTTGAGCACAGGCTCGGCCGAGGCGGCCATGGCTTATGTGGAGGGTGTGGACCATGTTTTGGGCAACACCTATGGCGGGGTTGAGGCGCTGGCGCGGGCGGTCGAATTGGATGATCGCTTTGCCCTGGGCCACATCGCCCATGCGCGGGCTTTGATGTACGCCAATGACATGGGTGGCGCGCGCGACGCGGTGGGGCGTGCCGTTGCGCTTGCGGACGGGTTAAGCGACCGGGAGCGGTCGCATATTCGCATCTATGAGCTTTTGATGGGCGGCAAACCGGTTGAGGCACGCGCCGCCGTCAACACCCATGTGCGTGACTGGCCCTGTGATCCGATTGTGGCGCAGTTGAACTGTCAGGTGTTTGGGCTGATCGGGTTTTCGGGATGCGCGGGGCGGGAGGCGGAGATGCTTGCCTATACCTCGGCCCTAGCGCCAGCCTATGGCGAGGATTGGTGGTTCCTGTCCGTCCATGCGCAATCCTTGTGTGAGAATGGCCGTCCGGACCGGGCGCTGGAGGTGATGGAACGCTCGCTGGAGTTGAACAATGGCAACGCCAATGCCAGCCATTTCAAATCCCACGCCATGTACGAGATGGGGCAGACGGCAGAGGGCCGCGCCTATCTTGATGCTTGGATGGAGGCGTATGACGCGCGTGGGCTGCTGCACGGCCATTTGTCGTGGCACGCGGCGCTCTGGGCGCTGGAGCAGGGCGATATGGAGGCGTTCTGGAGCTGGTATGACGGCGGTGTTGGGCCGGGCACCGGGCCGGGATCTGCCCTTCCGATCAACGTGTTGACAGATGCGGCGGCGCTTTGTGGCGCGCGGAGTTGGCCGGGCACAGCATCGCGCCCGAACGCTGGCGGGATGTGAGCGCTTATGCCTGCGCGCAGTTCGCCAATCCCGGACAGAGTTTCGCAGACATGCATGCGGCCCTCGCCCATGCAATGGCCGGTGATGGGGCGGCGCTGGCGCGGTTGGTCGAGGCGTCCCGTGGGTTTGCGGCAGACCTTGTTCGCCCCGTGGCCCGAGGATGGGGCGCGGTGGCGCGGCAGGATTGGGAGGGCGCGCTGGACGCGTTGACGCCGGTAATGGCCGATCATGCGCGGTTCGGCGGCAGCCGGGCGCAGCGGGATCTATTGGAGCTGACATGGATGCTGTGCCTGATGCGTCTGGGCCGGAAGGACGAGGCCAAGCGGGCCGCGGCGACGCGGCGCCCGATCTTTGCCGAGGCAGCACCCTTGGCGGGTTATGCCTGAGGCGCAGCAAAGGCCGGGGCAGATCGCACGAGTACGCCCACAAGCGCCGCGCGACGGGCCTGGGGGTCTGCTGGCAAAAGCTGGTCAAGCTGGCTGTCGAGTGCGAGCGTCGCAAGCCCATGGGCAATGGCCCATCCCAGCACGGAAAGATCGCCTTCTGGCTGACCCAGCCCACTGAGCCCTGATGCGGTCACGTCGTTCAGGGGCGCACTTGCGGCGAGAAGCGCTGGATCATCGGCATGCAGATGTTCGGCCCTGAACATTAGCCGGAAGAGGTGCGGTTCCGTCAAAGCGAAATCGAGATACCCGACGCCGACCGCACGAAATTGGGCCATGGGTGTTTCGGCCTGCGCTTCTTCCCTGCGAATATGTGTGAGCATCATCTCGAACCCGCGGGCGGCGACAGCGGTGGCGAGCGCTTTGCGATCGGCGAAATGACGAAAGACGGCGGAGGACGCGACCCCAGCGGCCTTGGCTGCCGCACGGGTAGTCAGCGCCTCCACTCCGTCTGAGCGCACCAAATCCAGCGACTTCTCGACCAAGGCCGCGCGTAAGTTTCCGTGATGATACGGGCGTTTGGCCATAATTTTGCTCCTTATTGTGAGCAACGATCACATTTTTCTGGACAAGGGCAAGGGGAGGGGCATATCTATATGTGAGCAACGATCACATATGCCGTTGAAAGGACATATCATGCCACGTCTTCGCCGTATCGCTATTCTGACTGTCGCTATGCTAGGAGTTGCGGGGCTGGCCGTGATTGGCCTGTCCCGCGCCGCGCCGGAGCGTACCGTTCCACAGCCCTTTGCCGAGCGCGTCGCCTCGGGTGCGGCGTCGCTGATGATGCTGGGAATTGCCGCGGGTTATACCGCGCAAACCGGGCAGGAACTGCCCGAAGACAGCCCACCAGTCTTGCTGCACGTCACCTTTACGGCGGAGGGGGATCTGGACGAATTTGAAGCGCGGATGGATGGGTTTGCGCCGTTCCTGTCAAACGTACCGGGCCTGGAATGGAAAGTGTGGACGCTGGACCGCGTCACGCGGGATGCCAGTGGCACCTATCTTTTTGCCAGCCGCGCCCATGCCGAGATGTATCTGTCCGAGATTTTGCCAGAGGGCATGGGCAGCGTTCCTTATATCAGCGGTATGAACGCAACGATTGGCCCTGTTTTGGAAGGCCCGTCAGGTGTGACGCGCGCTGTTGCACCGGACGCATGATTGCGGATGGGACGGCAAAGGAAAAACGCCGCCCGGGAAGGGGCGGCGTTTTAGAATTGAATGGTTTTGAGCGCTTAGAAGCCCAGACCTTCGTACTTCTTCTTGAACTTTGAAACACGGCCGCCGGTGTCTAGCAGGCGGGCGCCGCCGCCGGTCCAGGCCGGGTGCACCGTGGGGTCGATGTCGAGCGACAGGGTGTCGCCCTCGGAGCCCCAGGAAGAGCGCATCTGAACGATGTCGCCGTTGGTCATTTTCACGTCGATCACGTGATAATCGGGATGCAGATCCTTTTTCATCTCACGTTCTCCTTACGCTTCGGCGCCCTTGGGCGCTTTGTAGTTGGTATCCTCGGCGATCCGCGCGGACTTACCGCGGCGCGAGCGGAGGTAGTAAAGCTTGGCGCGGCGGACACGGCCACGGCGCACGACGGTGATCGCATCGATGTTCGTCGAGTGCAGGGGGAACACACGTTCCACGCCCTCACCGGACGAAATCTTGCGCACGGTGAACGATCCGGCAATGCCGTCGCCGTTCTTGCGCGCGATGCAGACGCCCTCAAAATTCTGAATACGGGTGCGGGTGCCTTCCGTCACGCGGAAGCCCACGCGCACGGTATCCCCGGCTTTGAAATCGGGAATGTCTTTCCCGAGGGCGGCGACTTGTTCCGCCTCGATCTGTGCGATCAGGTCCATCTGATGCGCTCCTTTCATATGGTTCTGCGCGGTTTGCCCGCGGATCATTTCTTTTTTGCCGCCGGACACGTTCCGGCAAACGATCACAGCGGCCCGAGTCGTATGGGGCCGCGTTGGGCACGTGCGGGATGCGTATCACGGCGGCCGAGTCGACGGGGGCGATGCAAGCCGTATTGTCTTGGTGGGGGGTCAAGCCTTATTGTCTTGGTGTTTCATCCATTTCATCCACAAATCGGGCCTGCGCGCCTTGGTCAGTGCTTCTGCCTGCTCCCGCCGCCATTTCGCGACCGCGCCATGGTCGCCGGAGAGCAGGACCGGAGGGATGTCGTGGCCGCGCCATTCAGCTGGCTTGGTGTATTGTGGGTGTTCGAGGAGGTCGTTCTGAAAGCTCTCCTCCTGCGTGCTTTCCGCGTTGCCAAGGACGCCGGGGATCAGGCGGACGGTGGCGTCCAGCAGGACCTGTGCGGCCAGTTCTCCGCCGGTCAGGACGTAATCGCCGATGCTGATTTCTTCGAGCGCGTAGTGGTCGATCACCCGTTGATCGAGGCCTTCGAACCGACCGCAGACCAACGTCATCCCCTCGGCTTGCGCGAAGCGTTCCGCGTCGCGTTGGTCAAAGGGCTTGCCACGTGGGGAAAGGTAGACGCGCGGCCATTTAACAGGGTCCGATGGGCGTGCCCGCCAGTGCCATATCCAGCGCGCGGCCCATGACATCGGGCTTCATCACCAGACCCGCGCCGCCGCCCGCAGGTGTGTCATCGACCTGCCTGTGCTTGCCGGTGCCGAACGTGCGCAGTCCAATGGGCTCCAGCGCCCAAAGTCCGTCCTTCAAGGCCTTACCCGTCAGCGAGGCGCCAAGGACGCCGGGGAAGGTCTCAGGAAACAGGGTCAGTACCTTTGCCGTCCATGCGCCTTTCAGACGAGGACGGTCTGTCATCAGCTCACGCGGTTGGAGGCTGGCGGATTGGCTGAGGCGGCCATGGGACCGGGCAGGTTTGTCATTCATGGGGCGGGTCTACGCCCGCGTGCGCGCGGGATCAATCGTGGCAGATGATGTCAGCATTGTTCAGAAATGCAGAGGTCCCATGCATGGGCGTGCCTTGCCGAGCGCGAGCCATGGGCGTAGCTGTTGCGGCCCAAGGAGAGACGCCGATGACATCCCCGATCCTGAAAGTCGACACGCTGACCAAGACCTATGAGGGCGGGTTCACCGCGCTCGATGCGGTCTCGCTTGAGATCATGGAGGGGGAGATCCTCGCCCTTCTGGGGCCGAACGGTGCGGGGAAGACAACGCTGATCTCGGCGATCTGCGGGATTGTGCAGCCGACCAGCGGTGCTGTGACGGTGGGTGGCCATGACACGCAACGCGACTACCGCGAAGCACGTAAGCTGATCGGATTGGTGCCGCAGGAAATCAATCTTGAGCCATTTGAGAAGGTCATCAACACGGTGCGGTTCTCGCGTGGGCTGTTTGGCAAGGCGCCCGATGACGCGAAGATCGAAGCGATCCTGCGCGACCTGTCTTTGTGGGACAAGAAAGACAGTGCCATCCGCGAGTTGTCGGGCGGCATGAAGCGCCGGGTTCTGATTGCCAAGGCGCTGAGCCATGAGCCGCGGGTGCTGTTCTTGGATGAGCCGACAGCGGGTGTCGACGTGGAATTGCGCCGCGACATGTGGGAGGTCGTCCGCCGCCTGCAGGAGTCTGGCGTGACGATCATTCTGACAACGCACTACATCGAAGAGGCCGAGGCAATGGCCGACCGGGTGGGCGTGATCAACAAGGGGCAAATCCTGTTGGTCGAGGAGAAGGGCGATCTGATGGCTCGGATGGGTCAGAAGGAATTGCGCATTGATCTGGCGGCTCCTTTGGAGGCTGTGCCCGAGGCGGTGGCCGACCGCGATCTGGAACTGGCCGAGAATGGCAAGCGCCTGACCTATCGCTATGACACGCGCGCGGAGCGGACGGGCATTGTCCGGCTGCTGAGCGCCTTGCAGGAGGCGGGCGTTCAGGTGGCGGATGTGGAAACCAAGCAATCGAGCCTTGAGGAAATCTTCGTGGGCCTTGTTCAAGAGGGAGAGCAGCCATGAACCTGCAAGCTGTCCGCGCGATCTATCGCTTTGAAATGGCACGCACATTCCGCACGATTGCGCAGTCCATCGTGTCGCCGGTCCTGTCGACATCGCTCTACTTCGTGGTGTTCGGCACGGCGATTGGATCTCGCATCGACCAAGTCGAGGGGGTGAGCTACGGCGCGTTCATCGTGCCGGGGCTGATCATGCTGACGGTGTTGACTCAGTCGATCTCGAACGCGTCGTTCGGGATCTATTTCCCGAAGTTTATTGGCACGATTTACGAGTTGTTGTCCGCCCCGGCCTCGTTCCTGGAAATCACGGCGGGGTATGTGCTGGCCGCAGCGACGAAGTCATTCATGATCGGGATCATCATCCTGATCACGGCGTTTTTCTTCGTCGATCTGCAGATCTTGCATCCGGTCTGGATGCTGACCTTCCTTGTCCTGACGTGTCTGTCTTTCAGCCTGTTCGGCTTCATCATCGGCATCTGGGCGCAGAATTTCGAGCAATTGCAGTTGATCCCGCTTTTGGCGGTGACGCCCTTGGTGTTCCTGGGGGGATCATTCTATTCGATCACCATGTTGCCGGATGTCTGGCAGACGATCAGCCTGTTCAACCCGGTGGTCTATCTGGTGAGCGGCTTTCGGTGGAGTTTCTTTGGTACGGCGGATGTGGCTTTGGTCTGGTCGATCATCGCGATTCTGGGGTTCACCGGGGCGTGTATCTTGACCATTGGCTGGATCTTCAAAACCGGCTGGCGGATCCGCGCGTGATCTGAAGGAGCGGCTTGCGCCGCGTCGTCTTTGCCTCGCTTGCCTGCTGGCGCAGGCGGCACTCAGGCACGGGGGCGCTGCCCCGCCGCGCCTTGCGCGACTCCCCGAGGTATTTTTGAAACAAGGAAGAGTCCTAGTCGGTGTGTTTGCCCGTCTTGGCCGGAGCGTCCAGTAGGCCCTCTGGCGGGTCGATGATGGCGCGACCGGATGTGAGGTCGACGGTGGGGACGATGGCGGCAGTGAAGGGGATAAGGACGCCATTGCCGAGGCCTTTTCCGCGCACTTCCAACAGGTCGCCTGCGCCATGGTTGAGAACGGCGGCGATCTTGCCGATTGTCTCGCCACCCGTGTCGAGGACGGTGAGGCCGATCAGGTCGGTATGGTAGAACTCATCATCCGGCAAGTTAGGCAAGGCCGTGCGCGGGGCGTAAAGGCGGGTGCCCTTAAGCGCGTCGGCCTGTTCCTTGGTTTGCACGCCCGAGAGTTTGACCGCGTAGCCGGTTTTGACGGGGCGGGTCAGGGTGATCTTGAAGGTTGTGGTGCCATCCTCCGTCCCAAGCGGGCCGTAGGAAGCGATATCGGACGGTTCCGCGCAGAAGCTTTTCACGCGCACTTCGCCGCGCACGCCAAAGGCGCCCATGATGGCGCCGACGCAGATGTGGTCAGGCATCGGCCGCATTCTCCATCAGCTTTGAAAATACACGGTGATCAAGACGAAAGCCGGGATCGAGAAAAGTGCTACAAGTACGCCGCCCAAACGGTTTCCCGTGATGATCATTATGAGGCTGACCGCAAGAAACAGGATGAAAAATGGAGCGACCCACAAGGCGCAAGCCTTTCTGCTGAAGACGCGAAAAAGGGGTGGGCGCAATACAGGCCCACCCCCGGCAACATCCTTATTCGGATGCGGTTTCTTCGGCTGCGGCTTCCTCTGCGGGGGCCTCTTCAACCGGGGCTTCTTCCTCGGCGGGGGCGGCTGCGGCTTCGGCTGCTTCTGCAGCTTTGGCGGCTTTCTCTTCGGCGCGCTCGACGGCTTTCTTGCCGGGTTGCGCTTTTTGCATGTTGGCGCGCTCTTTCTTCTCGATCACGCCTGCGGCCTCAAGGAAGCGGCTCACGCGGTCGGTGGGCTGGGCGCCTTTGTCGAGCCAGTGCTGCACACGCTCCATGTCCATCTTCACACGCTCTTCGCTGTCTTTGGGCAGGAGCGGGTTGTAAGTGCCGAGCTTTTCGATGAAGCGGCCGTCGCGGGGCATGCGGCTGTCGGCGGCCACGATGCGGTAGAAGGGGCGCTTTTTGGAGCCGCCGCGGGCCAGTCTGATTTTCATTGCCATGAGTGATAACTCCTTGAATTGGCTGAGTAAGGCGGGTGCCTTACGATTGATGTTGCTCGTGGTGGCGAATGACTTCGTCGATCACGAAACGTAGGAATTTCTTGGCGAATTCCGGGTCCAGATCGGCCCGGTTTGCCAGGTCTTCGAGCCGGGCGATCTGCGTGGCCTCGCGGGCCGGATCGCTCGGGGGAAGGTCGTGTTCGGCCTTCAATTGGCCGACGGCCTGGGTGTGCTTGAAGCGCTCACCCAGGGTGTAAATGAGGATCGCATCGAGGCGGTCGATGCTGTCGCGGTGGCCTGCCAAAACCTCGGCGGCGCGCGTGGTGGCGTCTTGTGTCATGGGGCCTCCGGGGCGGCAAAAACCGCTGTAGTGAAGCTGTAGTTTTCCTGTAGTTTTTCTGTAACTACATTTGTAGTGCATGCGCGGATCATGCGGCGACCTCCTGCCGGTGCAGGGTGGCGGTAGACCACGAGCGCGTCGGGATTGGGGTGCGCGGCCGCCTCATCGCGGGTGCAGCCCAGCCGTTCGGCGAGCGCAATGGAGCGCGTGTTGTCGCGGTGGATGTAGCTGACGGCGGTGTCCCAGCCGAAGGGGCCATAGCATTGGATGCGCACGGCCTGGGCGGCCTCGTAGGCGTATCCCTTGCCCTCGAAGCCGTCCCAAATCAGCCAGCCGATCTCACGCTCGGGCCATTCGTCCGGATACCAGCAGCCAACAAGACCGATGGGTGCGCCATCACGTTCGACGGTCCACATGCCGAAGCCGTGCAGGTGCCAATGGCCGATCTCGGCCGCGAAGAGAATCCAGGCGCTTTTCGGGTCTTTCGGACCGCCGGTGTGGATGGACCGATCCGAGGCGAAGAAATCGCGGAAGGCGGGATAGTCGCGCGCCTCGGGGCCGCGCAGGGTGAGACGCTCGGTGTGGAGGACGGGGATCATGCGGCGACCTCCGCCGGCGCTGGGTGACGCCAGATGTGCATCTTGCCAAACACGTCGTGGTCAAACGAGCCATCCGGGTGGCATCCGAGTTTCCGGGCAAGTGCGACAGACCGGGTATTGTCCGGGTTCACGAAGCTGGCGGCCTTGGACCAACCCAATGTGGAATAGGCGTAGTCTCGCGCCGCGAGTGCGGCTTCATAGGCGTAGCCCTTGCCTTCGCCGCCCTCGAACAGGGTCCGGGCGATCTCGGGTTCGGGCCAGTCATAAGGATAGAGCGGGCCTACGAGGCCTAGAGCGGTATCAGCGCCACCGGTTTCGGTAACAATCCAGCGGCCATAGCCGCGCATATCCCAATGGCCGATCAGAGCTGCAAGGTAGTTCCAGCTTTGCGTCTTGGTCGACGGGCCACCCACAAACCGCGCGCGGTCGGAGGCGCGGAAGGCGGCGATCGCGTCGAAGTCATCCAAGCGCGGCGCGCGCAGGGTGAGGCGTTCGGTCGTCAGGGTCGGGATCATGCCAGCACCTCCGCGAAGGGTGGGTGGCGGTAGACGACATCGTCGGGGTGCGGGCCGGAGGCGGCGCGGTCGATGGTGCAGCCCATCCGTTCTGCGAGCGCAATGGAGCGGGTGTTGGCGGCGTCGATATAGCTGACGGCGGTGTCCCAGCCGAGCACGTCATAGGCGTAGCGGCGGATTTCGACCATCGCCTCGTAGGCATAGCCTTGGCCCTCGGCCTCGGCGTCCCAGATCGTCCAGCTGAGTTCGGGTTCCGGCCAGCCCTCGGGGTTCCATGGGCCCATGGAACCGATGGGATCGTCGGAGCCTTTGGGTTGGAGGACGTAGACGCCGTAGCCGCGCAGGTGCCAGTGGCCGGACAGGATCGCAAGGATGCGCCAAGCGTGGCTGATATCCTTGTCGGCACCGCCGCCGATGAAGCTGGCGCGGTCGGACATGACGAAGGGGGCGAGCACGTCGAAATCGCGGGCCTCGGGCGCGCGGAGGATCAGACGCTCGGTCTCGAGCTGGGGGATATCCACAAGGCGGGGGATCATGCCGCATCCCTCCACAAGGTTGAGAAACCGCAAAGGATTGGACGGGAAACGGTGGATAAATCTGTGAGTATGGCTCGGATGTGCAAGATCATGCGGCATCTCCGTGCCGCCATACCTCGATGGTCACGTTTTCGGTTTCCGCGATCTGCGTCTCGGCGGTGGCATCGCGCTGCGCGCCTAGTCGGCGCGCGACGGCGCTGGATGCGGCATTGTCGGGGTCAATGTAGCTGACGCATGTGGGCAGGAGCGACAGGCCGAAATCGCGCGCGGCGCTGGCGGCTTCAGTGGCGTAGCCATGGCCGTGATGTTCGGGCAGATACATCCAGCCAAGCTCGGGCTCGTCGTCGCCCCATTCGAGGCCAACATGGGTGAAGCCGACCAAGCGTTCCGTCGTGCAGCTCGACCGCCCAAAGGCCGTGGCCGTGAAGCATCCAACCGGCGTTGTAGTAGCTGAACTCCGTCCAGGCTTCTTCGGCGTCAGCCTCGAACGGGGGGCGGCGAAGATCGCGGTCCAGGCGGGGAGGTCGTGCAAGGTGGGCGCGCGCAGGCGCAGGCGTGCGGTTTCCAGCACCGGGATGGAGGCCCGATGCATCGCCGCAGCGTCCGCTGCCGGCCCCGTTGGGGGCTGGGTGCAGCGCTTTGCGGTCATTTCTTCTTGTCGCCCCCGAGGCCCGGGAGGCCGGGCACTGCCGCCCGGAAGGCCACCGCCCATACCCTTCATGGCCTGTTCCAAAGCAGCCGGGTCCATCTTGGACGGGTCCATGCCGGCGGGCAGTCCGCCGGGCATCCCACCGGGCATGCCGCCTTTGCCCAGAAGCGCGCCGAGGCCGCCCTTCATCATGCCCTTCTTGCCCATTTTGCCGAGCTTCTTCATGGCATCGGCCATCTGGCGCTGCATCTTGAGCAGTTTGTTGAGGTCTGAGACCTCTTGCCCCGCACCGGCGGCGATGCGCTTCTTGCGGGAGGCTTGAGGAGGCCCGGATTGGCGCGTTCGCGTTTGGTCATGGAGTTGATCAGTGCGATCTGGCGTTTGACCATGGTGTCGTCAAAGCCCGCCTCTTCGATCTGCTTCGACATCTTGGCCATGCCGGGCATCATGCCCATCATGCCCTGCATGCCGCCCATCTTCTGCATCTGCTCAAGCTGGCTGGCGCAGGTCGTTCATGTTGAACATACCCTTCTGGAAGCGCTTCATCATGCGCTCGGCCTGTTCGGCCTCCAGCGTTTCCTGCGCCTTTTCGACGAGGGCCACGATGTCGCCCATGCCGAGGATGCGGCCCGCGATGCGCTCGGGCTCGAACGTTTCGATGGCGTCCATTTTTTCGCCGAGGCCGACGAAGCGGATGGGTTTGCCGGTGATCTGACGCATTGACAGCGCGGCACCGCCGCGCCCGTCGCCGTCCATCCGGGTGAGGACGACGCCCGAGACGCCGATCTTGTCGTCGAATTCGGTGGCGACGTTCACGGCGTCCTGGCCGGTGAGGCCGTCGACGACGAGGAGCGTTTCGCGGGGTTGGGCCACGTCGCGGACGGCGGCGGCCTGGGCGATCAGCTCCTGGTCGATGTGGAGACGGCCGGCGGTGTCGAGCATGTAGACGTCGTAGCCTGCGAGGGAGGCTTGGGTCTTGGCGCGCTTGGCGATCTGGACGGGGTCTTCGCCGGGCACGATGGGCAGCGTGTCGACGCCGATCTGCGTGCCGAGGATGGCCAGTTGTTCCATGGCCGCGGGGCGGTTGGTGTCGAGGGACGCCATGAGGACTTTCTTGCCCTCGCGATCCTTGAGGCGCTTGGCGAGTTTGGCGGTGGTCGTCGTCTTGCCCGAGCCCTGGAGGCCGACCATGAGGATCGGGGCGGGCGGGTTGTCGATCTTCAGTTTGCCAGGGTCGCTGTCGCCGGTGAGGGTGGCGATCAGCTCATCATGGACGATCTTGATGACCTGCTGGCCGGGCGTGACCGATTTGGTGACGGCGGCACCGGTGGCTTTCTTTTCGACTGCT
This sequence comes from Gymnodinialimonas sp. JB5-7, assembly GCF_055693405.1. Taxonomy (NCBI): domain Bacteria; kingdom Pseudomonadati; phylum Pseudomonadota; class Alphaproteobacteria; order Rhodobacterales; family Paracoccaceae; genus Gymnodinialimonas; species Gymnodinialimonas sp. JB5-7. The sequence continues at coordinate 469,693 of NZ_JBVFUX010000012.1, read as the reverse complement.
TTGATGAAGGAGCGGGCGACGGGGAGGGAGACGTCGGCCTCAAGCAGGGCGACGCGCACTTCGCGCATGGCGGTGCGGACGTCATCCTCGGACAGCGCACCTTGCTTGGTGAGGCGGTCAAAGACGCCGGAAAGGCGTTCGGACAGATTTTCAAACATCGGGCTGTGCCCCTTCTCGCGGTTTGCCGGGTGAACCCCCTAGATGGGGGCGGTGCCCGTCAACCCAAGTCCCAATGCGACTTACCCCCGTGGGCGAAACTCGCTGACGGGGGGCGATCCTACGAACGCGCGCGGGACCGGGAAGCTTTGGCTTTCCGGCTATTCGAGAGTTCGTTTAGGAGTGTCAGCGTGTGGAGTCAATCATTGGCGGAGCTAAATAGAGCCGGATCGCTGTCCGGCGGGTACGTGTGGATGCGCCAAGGGCGCGCAACCTGCAATGGTCGAGTTCTGCGAGAAACTCCAACGCGTCGTCACGCGAGGTGCGGAACAGCGCCTGACGGGAGGCGTCAGCGGAGAAGGCGATTGTGATATCCACAGGAGACGCATTTGCGATCGGATCACGCGCGTTCAGTGTTCGTGCGCCGATCCATTCCAGCGATCCTGCGTCGATGGTTTGGCGTGATGTTCCCAATGGCCCGCGTTGCGCAATCGAAATGACGCGGCCCTTTACGTTGAAGGTCACGATTTTCTCAAACGGCAGGCAAGATGTCACCAAAACGACGGCCCCTGCCGCGTAGACCAATGCGGGTGTGGAGATCAGACCGGTTGCCAGGAACAAGAGCGCAACGCCGAGGAACGTAAGGGCGAAGATCAGACGTGCAAAGTAGTGGCGGCGGCTGCTTTGTTGGACCACCAAGCTCTTCTCGGTCCGTTCAACGATGCGGGGCGGCGAATAATAGATCAATGTCGACAGGCTTAGCTGGTGCACGTCGCTGTTAGGTCGACAACATCACCGGCCAGCATGTCCGCGTCCGCATGGAGCGTGAAGGAGCGTCGCAGGCTCATCTCGTCCCACTCCGCCTGTGTGGCGGGGGGCGCTGTGGTTGGCCTTGTGCCGGGATCGCCGAACAAGGTCAGCGCCATGGGGCCATCGAAGTTCTGGCCGGCGAAGGTCAGCCCTTCTACATCATAGGCGTAGACCCCGATCAGGTCCGCCGCCGATCCGCGTGAGGTGGTGATAAGCGTCCAGATCCGGCCTGAGATGGCATCGCCGATGGTCATCTGGCCGGTGGCGAAATGGGCCATTGTGCCCCCTCTTGCCGGAAGGTCCGGCCGTCGGTCTCAAACTCGGCCGTGCCGGGCATCTCGGTTCCGGGTGCGATGAAGCCCACGCCTTGCGTGACCTCGATGGTGAAGTCGATGGTGCAGATCTGCGCCGTGGCAGGGGCGGCAAGGCACAGGGCAAGGGCGGTCGTGATCCAGCGCATGGCGCGAGGGTAGCACGGATTGCCCGCCGCACAAATCGAGCGCGGCGGGTTTGGCCTGTTCAGGCTGGCTGGCCCGTCAATTGCCCGCGATGCACGTAGAGCACGTAGGCGGCGAGAAGACCCAGAACAGCGGCGGGGAGCGCCGAGGGGCCGAGCACCAGAAGGTGGAAGCCGACAGCGCAGATCATGGTTGCCACCAGCAGGGCCGACCCGAATGCCTGCTTGCCCGGCACCCACAGCAGGATGGCGGCGCCAACCTCGATCATTCCGGTGACATAGCGGAACCACTGGCCCCAGCCGATGGCGTCAAACGTGGCGACCATCATGTCCGCGCCGATCAGTTTCGCAGCGCCTGCCGCGACAAAGGCCAGCGTCAGCAGGGCCTTCACGGCGAGGGAGGTATTTGCTGATCATGCTGCCAGCGCCTCGACCTGCGCGTTTGCTTTCGACATGGACGCTTCGGCATCCACCATGAGCCTGTCCGCCGTGACAAGGCTGACATCGGTGATGCCGATGAAGCCAAGGACGTGACGCATATAGTCGGTGGCAAAGTCGATGTCGGACCCGGCCTCGGTCCCGCCGGAGGCGACGACGAGGATCGCGCGCTTGCCAGTCAGCAAGCCCTTTGGCCCGGTCTCGGTGTATTTGAACGTCACGCCGGCGCGGGCGACCTGATCCACCCATGCTTTCAACGCGGCTGGCACGCCGAAATTGTAGATCGGAACACCGATGACGAGGGTGTCGGCGGATTTGATCTCGGCCACGAGGGTGTCGGAAAGGGCGAGTTTTTCGGCCTGTTCGGCGCTGCGTTGATCAGCGGGGGTGAAGTTTGCGCCGACCCAGGCTTCATCAATCAAGGGAAGGCCGTAGGCGAGGTCGCGGGTGATGATCTGCACAGGCGCCAGATGATCAATGACCTTGGTGGTCAGGTCGCGTGAGGTCGATCCTTCGCGGCGGGCGGAGGCATCAATGCGGAGAACGGTATCTGTCATTGGTCGGGTCCTTTTGGGATGCATTCGATGCCCGAAAGTTGCGATGTGCGCCAAAATCCACAATTCTATGATTGCGCAGCTATTCTGTTCATTTTCGCACCATTTCTGCGAAGCCGTTGATTTGTTGGCGTTGCATTGCGCGATTTGTGCGCGCATGGTCGTGGAAATGCTGATCTTTGTGAAAGGACGCACAGAACCATGGACAATTGGGATGAGGTGCGAACGGCGTTTCAGGTCGCCAAATTGGGGACTGTGTCCGGGGCTGCGGAGGCGCTGGGTGTGCACCATGCGACGGTCATTCGGCACATAGATGCGCTGGAAGGGCGTTTGGGGGCGAAGTTGTTCCAACGCCATGCCCGTGGCTATACCGCAACCGAGGCGGGGCAGGATCTGCTTTCGGTGGCTGGCCAGACGGACGATCAGTTCACGCAGCTTGCGGGCCGGATCAAGGGGCGCGGCGATGAGGTGACGGGTGAGTTGATCGTCACCTCGCTTGGCGCGTTGTCGCCATTGCTGGTTCCAACGGTCGCGCGGTTTCAGGAAAAGCATTGCGGATCTGCGGGTGCGCCTGATCTCGGACGCGCGGTTGTTCCGGCTGGAATATGGCGAGGCGCATGTCGCGATCCGGGCGGGCAAGTTACCGGACCAGCCGGACAATATCGTGCAGCACTTCTTCACACAGACCCTGAAGCTGGTTGCCAGCCGCAGTTATGTGAACCGGTTCGGGATGCTGACGGGCGATAATGTGGAGCGAGCATCGCTTTGTCGGCACCACGGAAGAGACCCCGCGTGCGCCGTACTTTCGCTGGCTGAATGAGAATGTTCCAGGCAGCACCATCTTTTTCCGCGCGTCTTCAATGGTGGCGGTGAAGGAGGCGGTTTTGGCGGGGATCGGGATCGGTTTTGTGGCGTCCTGGGATCTGGACCGGACCGATGATCTGGTGGAGATGTTGCCGCCGCTTGAGGATTGGACAGCGAAGATCTGGCTTGTGACGCATATGGATCTGCATCGCACGGCGAAGGTGCAGACCTTCGTGCGCCACCTGAAGGATGAGGTGAAGACCTGGCCCGTTGAGTGATGCCATGAGCCGGACCGCGCCAGGTGTTTCGCCGCGGCGCGGCCGCGCGCGACCAGGCCGGCGCAGCCGGGGGCGCATGCGCCCCGTGCCTGCGCCGGCGGTTGCATCCGGTCGGTTCGGGGCGGCGCGGGATTGCGGACGGTCGAGGGGGCTGTCTGCCCCCGCTGACGCTCCCCGAGCATATTTAGGGAACAAAGATGAGCGCGGCCATCGGCACGGCACGCGGCGGACATCTGGCGATGCTCCTGTTCTCGGCGCTGGTGGCGGGATCGTTTAGCCTTGGTGGGCAGGTGGCGGCAGGAGATTGCGCCGACGGCGTTTGAACGCGGTGCGGTTCGCGATTGCCGCGGTGATTATGGGGGCGGTTGTGTGGGCGCGGGGTGCAGCGGTCCGATCGGCCTTGGTGGCGCCGTGGCGCTATCTGATCCTGGGTGGGCTGTTCGCGATCTATTTCGTTTTGATGTTCGAGGGGTTGAAGACGGCGCCGCCAGTTAGTGCGGCGGCGGTGTTCACGTTGACGCCTTTGATGTCGGCGTTGTTTGGCTGGTTGCTGCTGCGGCAGGTGGTGGATGGACGGATTGCGCTGGCGTTGGCGATCGGGGCGGTGGGTGCGGCTTGGGTGATCTTTCGCGCGGACCTTTCGGCGCTGCTGGCGTTCGAAGTGGGCCGGGGGGAGGCGATCTATTTCGTGGGCTGCATTGCGCATGCGGTTTACACGCCGATGGTGCGGAAGCTGAACCGGGGAGAGCCTGTGCTGGTCTTCTCGTTCCTGACGCTGGTGGCCTGCGCGGGGTGCATCGCGATCTGGGGTGTGGGGGATTTGGCGGCGACCGATTGGGCTGGGCTGCGGCCGATGGTCTGGATTGCCATTGCCTACGTCGCGATCTTTGCCAGTGCAGCGACGGTGTTCCTGATCCAGTTCGCCTCCATGCGGCTGCCATCATCGAAGGTGATGGCCTACACCTACCTGACGCCAAGCTGGGTGATCCTGTGGGAGATCGCGCTGGGCCAGCCGGTGCCCGGCGGGCTGGTTCTGGTGGGCATCGGGCTGACGGTGCTGGCGCTGGGGATGCTGTTGAAGGAGTGAGCGCGGCGCGCGACGCGGGTGCTTTGAGGCGGATCAAGGCGCGCTTTGGCCACGTTTGTTAGCTTTGGCGGGAAAGGAGACTTTCCATGCCCGCTGCAACCACCCGAGCTGAGCTATTGGACGTTCACGACAAGGAGTGGCGCAAGTTGTCGGCGTTGCTGGAGGCCGTGCCGGATGACTTGGCAGGGACGAAGGATGCGGATGAGACCAGCATCAAGGATATTCTGACACACCGGGCGCATTGGATTGGGTTGTTCTTTCAATGGCAGGCGGAAGGCGAGGCCGCGCAGATGCCGGACCATGGGGTCAAGTGGAATGCGTTGAAGCCCTACAATGCGGGCTTGCGGGAGCTTTATGCGGACGTCCCTTGGACGGAGGCCCGAGCGAACGTTGGCGCGGGAGGCCGAGCGGCTGCGCGACTGGATTGCGGCACAGGACGAGGCCACGCTTTACGGCGGGCCTATGCCGGGTGGCACGGGTTGGACGCGGGGGCGCTATGCCGAGGCTGCGGGGCCGAGCCATTTCCGGTCTGCGGCGAAGTATGTGCGGGCGCGGATGAAGGCAGCGCGGTGACTATTCGGACTCCGGGATGTCCCAGCCATCATCGCCGCCCTCGCCGGGCAAATCCTCGGTTGTCCATTGCATCACCATCTCGAACATATCGTCGGGAATGCGGGACAGGTCGTAGGTGATCGCGCCGAGGGGCGCGGGGAGAGCTACGGTTTGGGTCATGCGGTCGCCGGAGCAGGTGTAGGTGATGACCGGGTTGAAGCCGCCACCCGGAGGTGCAGGCATCAGGGGGATCGTGCCGGTTGTTCCGTCGGACGTCGTAACGGTGGTCTGCCCGGTCAGGTTGCCGGCACCGCCGGGCAGGAAGCACATGTCGAGCGTGCCGCCGATGGCGGAGAAATAGCCCACGGTGGTGACGGTCTGGCCGGTCATCTCGAAGGTCGTGACGTTGCCCTCGTCGTCGCGGGTGGCGGTGACGCCGTTCACGCCGATGGGGAAGGTTTCAAAGAAGCCGTCGTCGTAGATGACCATGCCCACGGGGCGGCCCAGGTCGTTGAAATTGGCGCGGACCGTGTCGGGCATGGAGCGCATCGCTTGTTCAAGCGCCTCGGGGATCGTGCTGTCGCCGATCCACGCGCCGACGAGACAGGTCTCAATGGGGCCTGTGGGCTCGGTGCAGGTGGCTTGGGAGAGGGCCGGGGAGGCCGTGAGAGCCAGGAGGGCAGTAAGGGCGAGGCGCATGGAAAGGATCCTTTCGGACGCAAGCTTAGCAGGTTTGCCGTTTTGCGTCGCTGGGGGTTTTCCTGTGCGCGCGTCCCTCAGGCGCCCCAGCGTTCGTCGTTGAAATCGGTCCACCAGGCCTCTTCCGAGGGCAGGCCTGCGGCTTGGGCCTTTGCAAAAATACGGGCGCGGGACGGGTGATCCGGATCGAAGATCATGTCGATGTCCTCAGAAAGCCCCGGCCAGACCATTTCGATGGCAATGTGGGCCCATGCGGGCGGCATCGGCCACCCACGCGAGATAGGCGAGACGGCCGGTTTCATCGAGGTCTGCTGCATGATCGCGCCATCAGGCGTGGAAGGTGTGGATATAGTCTTCGCCCGCGCCCATCCGCCATGCGATGTATATGGGGTGGGCTTGGGGAAATTTGACCCAAGGCGGCTCTATCATGGGTCAGGGCTTTCGGAGGTGCCGAGTTCACGTTCCAGAAACGCCTCGAACGCATCGAGGTTCACCGGCTCGAACTGACCGAACCCCTGCATCCAGACGGAGGCGGCTTTCATCGCGTCGGGTTCCAGCTTGCACCATTTCACGCGGCCGCGTTTTTCCTGGGTGATGAGGCCCGCATTGGTCAGGACGTTGAGGTGCTTGGAGATGGCTGCAAGCGACATCTCGAACGGATCGGCCACGTCGGTGACGGCCATGTCATCCTCCAGCAACATCTGCAGGATCGCGCGGCGGGTGGGGTCCGCCAGGGCGGCAAAGACAGTGTCGAGCGTTTGGGCCATGGAGCGATTAGGGCGTTTGAGGTGCAATCGTCAACCAAATGGTTGAATATGAGCTTTGGGCCGGGCAGGGTGCGGCGAGACTGTCGCACTGTAAAATAATGTAAGCATCTTTCAATGACTATAGATGCTCAACCGATGCGTTGACTCTGGGTGTCCCGCTGCATAGGTTCCGCGCTACTTCCCTGTGGGGTGTTTCAGGCATGGCCGAGAGTGACGAAGACCGCATGCGCGCGCTGGAAGCGCGGATCGCGGCGGCAAAGTCCAGGGCCGAGCCGGAGCGCAAGCACATGGAGGAGCATTATTCGCAGGCGCAGCTTGCCTGGCGGATGGTGATTGAGCTGGTGGCCGGAATGGCGATTGGCTTTGGAATTGGATACGGGCTCGATTGGGCACTTCGGCACAACGCCTTGGCTGATGATCGTGTTTATACTTCTGGGCTTCATAGCCGGGGTCAAAACCATGATCCGCTCGGCGAAAGAGGTTCAAAAAGCCGCTGAAAAGCAGGCGCAAACGGAGACGCAGGATGGCGACTGAAAGCACGAATTCGCAGGCCAAAAGCGGTGGCGGCAAGGTTGTTGGCTTTGTTCTGTTCGGTCTGGCTGCATCATCGCGTTCATCGCAGCGCTGATGGACGACTATGACGGCGGGCTTTCGATCCACCCGATGGATCAGTTCATCGTGTCGCCGCTGTTCGGGGACGGAGCGGTTGGTCCGTTCACGATCACCAACGCGACGATGTGGTTCGGTCTGGCGGTTTTGGCGGTGATTGCGATCATGGTGCTGGGCACGCGCGGTCGTGCGGTTATCCCGTCGCGCAGCCAGTCCATTGCGGAGCTTGCCTATGGGTTCGTGCGCAACATGGTGGAGGACGTGGCAGGCAAGGATGCGTTGCCGTACTTCCCCTACATCTTCACACTGTTCCTCTACATTCTGTGCGCCAACTTTCTGGGCCTGATCCCGTGGCAGTTTCACCACAACCTCGCACATCGCCGTGACGGCGATCCTTGCGGCGGCGGTGTTCCTGACGGTGACGATCCTGGGTTTCGTGAAGAATGGCGCCGGGTTCCTGAGCCTGTTCTGGGTGTCGTCGGCACCGCTTGCGCTGCGCCCGATCCTGGCGATCATCGAGTTGATTTCGTACTTCGTGCGTCCCGTCAGCCATTCCATTCGTCTGGCCGGTAACGTCATGGCGGGCCACGCGGTTCTGAAGGTGTTCGCGGGCTTTGCGGGCGCTTTGGGCCTGGCCGGTGTCGCGCCGATCCTTGGGGTGGTGGCGATCTATGGCCTCGAAGTGCTGGTGTCGGCCATTCAGGCCTACGTGTTCACCATTCTGACGTGTGTCTATCTGAAGGACGCGCTTCACCCGCATCACTAATTCTCTTGCGGGGCAAGCGCGCCCTGTGAGAACGCAACTTCCAACGTAAGGAGAACTGTTATGGAAGGCGATATCGCAAGCATGGGTCAATTCATCGGTGCAGGCCTCGCAGCCATCGGCTCGGGCGCTGCTGCCATCGGTGTGGGCCACGTGGCCGGCAACTTCCTCGCCGGCGCCCTGCGCAACCCCTCCGCGGCTGCTGGTCAGACCGCAACCCTCTTCATCGGCATCGCGTTCGCCGAGGCACTGGGCATCTTTGCCTTCCTCGTCGCGCTGCTGCTGATGTTCGCTGTCTAAGACAGAGAGCTAAGATCCTTACGTCGGGCGCGCCATCCAAGCGGTGGCGCGCCACGTAAACCACCCGGCCCGGAGGATATCATGGCAGACGATGCCGAAAATACAGGCCATGGCGGTGCTGAAGCCGGCCTAGAGGTTGCTGTCGGAACCGATCACGGTGCGACGGACGCCCCCGGTATGCCGCAACTGGATTTTGCCACGTTCGACAACCAGGTCTTCTGGCTCGTTGTGACGCTGGTCGCGATTTACCTGATCCTGTCGAAGATCGCCTTGCCGCGGATTTCGGCGGTGATTGCGGAACGGCAGGGGACGCTGACGAACGATCTGGCGGCGGCCGAAGATCTGAAGCGTCAGGCGGCTGAGGCGGAAGAAAGCTATAACACGGCTCTGGCCAATGCGCGCGCGGAAGCGCAGCGGATCAGCCAGGAGACCCGTGACGAGATCCAGGCACAGCTGCAGGTCGAGATCGACAAGGCAGATGCCGAGATCGCCGCCAAGACCGCGGAGTCGACCGCACGGATCGGTGAGATCCAGGCGAGCGCCGTGGCGACCGCGGAAGAAGTGGCGCGCGACGTGGCCGCGGAAATCGTTCAGGCGCTGGCGCCTGGACAGGATGTAGATGCTGACGCGGTGGCTGCCGCAGTGTCGGCGCGGGTGCAGGGGTGAGAGACATGCGGTATCTGACGATTGCATTCCTTGCGCTGGCGACCCCAGCCATGGCCGCTGAGGACGGATACGAGCCCGGCTATGGCCTTGTGTCGTTGTTCAACACCGACTGGGTTGTCCTGATCGGCTTCCTCGTCTTCCTTGGCATCGTGTTCTACTTCGGCGTGCCTGCCATGTTGGGCGGTATGCTCGACAAGCGTGCGGAAGGCATCAAGGCCGAGCTGGATGAAGCCCGCGCGTTGCGCGAAGAGGCGCAGACGCTTCTGGCCTCCTACGAGCGCAAGGCGCGCGAAGTGGAAGAGCAGAGCCAGCGGATCGTGGCCGAGGCGAAGGCCAATGCCGAGGACGCTGCCGAGCAGGCCAAAGGTGAGATCGCGCGGTCCATCGCGCGGCGTTTGGCGGCGGCGGAAGATCAGATCGCCAGTGCCGAACAGAAAGCCAATCGCGCTGTGCGTGATCAAGCGGCCTCGGTGGCGGTTGCGGCTGCGGCTGAGGTGATTGCCAAGGGCACGAAAGCGGCCGATCAGAACAAGATGATCGACGATGCGATTGCTGAGGTGGAGCGTCAGCTGCACTGAGGTTGTCGCGTTACTGGATTGAGAAGCCCCGCCCGATTTGAGGCGGGGCCTTTTCGTTTTTGAGAGAGCGGCGGGATGGCGCGCCGCCCACCCGCCCGCCCCGTCGCACCATCCCGCCTTGCGAACAAGATCCTGGCGTTGTGCCGGAGGTGAGGAATTGGACTCTGCTGAGAAGCGCTTGAGGGGCAGGTCTGCCCCGTCAAGGCGCGGTTGCGATGGTCTGGGCGAGTCGTCTGGGCCTCAAGGATTGCCGCGCATCGCGCGGCGGCTTCGCCGTCCTTGACCCCCAGAAGACTCACCCGTGTTTTGCGGAATAGGTCGGGAGCAGATCGTCCTGCGCTGCTGTCGCGGCATAAACGCCGCGCGCGATGGCGCGGGTGAGGCAGAGGGCGGCGAGGTGGCCGAGCATGAGGGGATCAGCTTCGGCGCATCGGCGGTGCCGGTCGCCGCGGCGAAGACGAGATCACCGTCCATCGGCGTGTGGCTGGGATAGATCGTGCGGGCCATGCCGTCATGGGCAGCGGTGGCCATGCGGGTGGCTTGCGCTTGCGTGAGTGCGGCGTCAGTGGCGACGATGGCGATCGTGGTGTTCTGCGCGTCGCCGCCTTTGACAGGGGGGATGGCGTGTGGGTTGAACGATTGAGCGGGGCCATGGCCGCCAAATTCAGCCTGCATCTCAAACGGGGCCGCCCAGAAGTGTTTTGTGTCGCCTATTGTCACGCGGCCCAAAGCGTTGACGGCGACCAGCGCGCCAACGGTGATGCCGTTCAGGGTGGCGGACGCGGAGCCGAGACCGCCCTTGAGATCAGCGATGAGCGTGCCGGTGCCTGCGCCATGGCTGCCGAGTTGGAAGGCCTCGGAGGCGTTTGCGAGCGCCTCCGCGCCGAGGGCTTTATAGGGGTTCTCGGGCCAGTCCTTGTCGCCGCCGTTGATCAGGTCGAACAGGATCGCACCGGGGACAATCGGCACGGTCTGATCCCCCACGGCAAAGCCGCGCCCCTGCGCGCGGAGGGCATCGGCAACGCCGGATGCGGCATCAAGGCCGAAGGCAGAGCCGCCGGACAGGACCAGCGCGTCGGCCTCCTGCACCAGTTTGTCAGGCGCCAGCAGGTCGGTTTCGCGGGTGCCCGGCGCGCCGCCCATGACGTGAACGGCCGCGGTGAAGGGGCGGTCGCCGACAAGGACGGTGGTTCCGGTCTTGATATGGGCGTCCTGCGCATTCCCGACGCGAAGGCCAGTGACGTCGGTGATGAGGTTTCGGGGGCCGGGTTGGATCATGGAGACGGGCTCAGGTGAGGGACAGTGCCGCGGAAGGTGCCGAGCGGGCGGAGATGTGCGGTTTGAGTGATTGGGCAGGTAAGGCCTTCGTGGGCCGCAGGCAGGATCAGGACGAGGGTTTGATCCGTGGGGAGTTCGGGCGCTGGGTTGAAATAAGTCGCGAGGCGGGCGGCATGGTTGGACTGGATAACTTCTACATGGGTGAGGTCGAGGTCGGGCGCTTCGTCGAGCAGGTGCGCGAAGGCAAGCGGCTGACTAGCGAAGTCGCCCGCGAAGACGGCGATGTCGGCGGGCAGATCGTGGCGGGTGTAGCCGGTCACAGAGGATATTCCGCGCCGAGTTGGCTCTGAATCGCAGTTGCGAGACTTGTCTCATAACCAAGATGGCGCAACTTCGATGTGCTATGGAGGCGATACTCCGCGCCGCAGAACGCGGCTGTGGGGACGAGGATAAGCGCCTCACCGGGTTTGAGTTTTCGTAAGATGCGTCGACGAATCTTTGGGCCAAAGTATTCCGCCAGGCGCGAAACGATCTGGTCGTGCATGACTGCATCAACCTGGAACGTGTCGATCGAGGCCTCGGGCAGATCAAGGTTGATCTGTTCGGGTCCATGTTCGGTCACAGGAGTAAAGCAATAGGCAAACAGGTCTTCTTCCGAGGCGAAACGCCCGGCGAAAAGGTTGATACGGTTGAGATCGGTCGCGCGGTCGCCGGTGCTGCCCATCTGGCGTTCTCGCCATTGCGATCCCAACACGGCACCAAATGAGCCAAGGCTGGCGTGGTAAATGCGCCAGAACTCCCTCATATGCAGCGGCCCCCGTCGACTTCCAGTGCAACGCCAGTGATCATTGAGGCCGCGTCCGAGCAGAGGAAGGCGGCGGCTTCGCCCATATCTTCCGGCTGGCTGAAGCGGCCAATGGGGATCGTGGCGAGGAACTTTTCGCGCATCTGGGGCGTGTCTTCGCCCATGAAGCTGGCCAGAAGCGGCGTTTCGCCGGCCACTGGGCAGATCGCGTTGACCCGGATGCCGGCAGGGCGCGAGCTCGACGGCCATGGTCTTGGTCGCGGTGATCATCCAGCCCTTTGACGCATTGTACCAATTGAGTTGCGGGCGGGGGAGAGGCCAGCGGTGGAGGCCACGTTGAGGATCGCGCCGGTGCCTGCTTTCTTCATGTGCGGCACGATTTCGCGCGCGGTCAGGTAGACGGACTTGGCGTTCACGGCCAGGACGCGGTCGAATTCATCCTCGCTGACATCCTCCAGATTGCCTTTCTGGTGCGTAATCCCGGCGTTGTTGACCACGATGTCGATCTGGCCCCATTGATCGAGCGCGGCCTGCGTCATGGCCTTGACCGATGCGCCGTCTGCCACGTCCGTCCTGATCGCCGCGCCGCCGATGTCATCGGCTATTGCAACGGCGGCTTCCTCGTTCAGGTCCGCCACCATCACCGACGCGCCTTCGCGCGAAAAGACCCGTGCGATGCCTGCGCCAAAGCCAGAGGCGGCACCGGTGACGATGGCGGTCTTGCCCTCAAGTCGCAGCATTCTGGGTCTCCTGCATTGCGATGTGATGGTCAATCTTGCGCGCGCGCCGCATCGGGAAGAACGCGGCAATCAGGCCGAGCGCGCCGCCAAGGTAACTGGCGTCATGCATGAAGCCTGCGCGCAGGAAGTCCGAGCGCGTGGGGCCGTCGCGGAAGGTCAGGTAGGGATCGAGGAGGCCAGTGTTGTCGGCCACGAGGCCGCCGATCAGGCCGGTGAGCGCCCCGAAGGTCGTCAGCAGCACGACAATGAAGATCGCGCCGAGACCGGCTGCGAGGTAGGTGCGCGCCTTGGGCACGGCGATGAGGCCGTAGAGGAACGCAGGCAGCCCGATGAGCGGACCCATCCACCAGCTGGCCAGCACGCCGACCATGGACGCACCAAGGCGGTTTGGCGTGTCTTCCGCGATTTGGAACTGGTCGAATTTGAATTCGGTGAAATAGGTCGGGCCCACGGAATAGCTGAGTTGGTTGTGCGCGGCGCCGAACAGGGCGGCGGCCAAGCGCCGCCAGGAACAGCAGCAGAAAGAAGATTGGAAATTTGCCCATCATGCGGCCCTCAGCTTCCGGTTGAACGCTACCCCGGTGCCGGGCGTCCGTCCATGGGGAAGCCCTTGCAGGTGACAGGGTCAGCCGTGATGCGCCGCGACGGTTTTCAGGCTGGTGAAGGCATAGAGCGCCTCGAAGCCTTTCTCGCGGCCATGGCCGGAATGGCCGACTCCGCCGAATGGAAGCTCAACCCCGCCAGCGGCCCCGTAGTTGTTCAGGAAAACCTGCCCGGCGTGTAGGCGCTTGGCCAACTGCATCTGCCGGCCGCCATCGGCGCTCCAGACCGATGCGACGAGGCCATATTTGGTGCCATTGGCGATGCGGACGGCGTCGTCTTCGTCTTCGAAGGGGATTAGGACCTGCACTGGGCCGAAGATTTCGTCCTGGGCTAGGGAATGATCGGCAGAGAGATTGCCGAGCAGCGTTGGGGGCACGTAGTTGCCGCCTTCGGGCAGGCCACTTGGCAACGTGGCTTGGGCCAGGATTTGATCCGGCGTGGCTTGCGCGAGGAAGCCATCGACGATGCTTTTCTGCCGGGTGGAGACGAGGGGACCTACATCGGCATCTGCCATGGCGGGGGCGACTTTGAGGGCGGAGATGGCCCCGGCCAGCCGGGCAGCCAGTTCATCGTGGATCGAACGCTGCACCAGAATGCGCGACCCGGCCGAGCAGGTTTGGCCCGCGTTCTGAATGCCCGCGTTCACAAGGAAGGGTAGTGCCTTTTCGAGGTCTGCATCTTCGAACACAACTTGCGGGGATTTGCCGCCCAATTCCAGCGTGACGGGCACGATGTTTTCGGCCGCCGCGATCTGGACCTTCTTGCCTGTGGCGACCGAGCCTGTGAACGACAAGTGCCGCACGCGGGCATCGGATGTGAGCGCTGCGCCTGCTTCGGTCCCAAGGCCCGGCACAACGTTCAGCGCGCCTTCCGGGAGGCCTGCTTGCCGCGCGAGGTCGGCGAAGGCCAGTGCCGTCAGGCACGCTTCCTCGGCTGGTTTCAGGACGCAGGCATTGCCGGTGGCAAGCGCCGCGCCGATGGAACGGCCGATGATCTGCATCGGGTAGTTCCACGGGATGATATGACCGGTCACGCCATGGGGTTCGCGTAGGGTGTAGACCGTGAAGCCTGCGTTGAAGGGAATGGTATCGCCGGTCAGCTTGTCCGCCGCGCCGCCATAGAATTCGCAATAGCGGGCGAGGGCCATGACGTCGTTCTTCGCCTGTTTGAGCGGCTTGCCGACGTCGATGGCCTCCAAGCGTGGCCAGCGCTTCGGCGTTTTGCAGGACCAAATCGCCAAGGCGGAACAGAATGCGACCTCGTTCGGCAGCGGTCAGTGCGCCCCATTCGCTTCCGAGGGCCGCTTCGGCGGCATCCACGGCGGCTGTGATGTCCGCGTCTATCCCGCGTGCAATCCGAGCGATTTCTGTGCCGTTAGAAGGGTCCAATACAGGAAGCGTTTCGCCACTCGCCGACGCGCGCCATTCAGCACCAATGAAGACGAGAGACGGGTCAAACCAGAGGGGCAGGTCGGTCATGAGGGGATCTCCAGCGTTGGGGCCGAGGCGAGGAGGTTTTGGGTATAAGGATGGGTGGGCGCGGTGAAGACTTGTTCGGTCGCGCCCTGTTCGACGATCTCACCGGCCTGCATCACCAGCACGCGGTCGGTGATGGAGCGCACGACAGTCAGATCGTGGGAGATGAAGAGATAGGAGAGGTCGAAGCGGTTTTGCAGGTCGGCCAACAGATCGAGGATTTGCGCGCGGACCGAGACGTCCAGCGCGCTGACCGCTTCATCCAGCACCAGCAGCTTCGGGCGGGTAATAAGCGCGCGGGCGATGGCGATGCGCTGGCGTTGTCCGCCGGAGAATTCGTGCGGGTATTTGAGGGCGTCATCGGGCGATAGACGGACCGCGTCGAGGGCCTCGGCAATGTCGTAGGGCTCGGGCTTGCGGGCGAGCAGATGGAAGGGTTCGGCGATGATCCGGTCGACGCGCCAGCGGGGATTGAAGCTGCCATAGGGGTCTTGGAAAACGACCTGCATGTCGGCGCGGTTGGGCACGCGGCATGTGGGTGAGATCGCGTTGCTGTTCAGAGTGATGGTGCCGGAGGTCACGGGATCAAGGCCGAGGATCGTGCGGGTAAGCGTGGATTTACCGCAACCCGACTCGCCCACAAGGCCCAGACTTTCGCCGCGTTGGATGGCGAAGCTGACGCCGTTGACCGCTTTCACCGGCGGCCCGCGCCGGAAACCGTCGCGTGCGCCGGGATAGTGGCGGTGGACGCCTTCGACGCGCAGGATCGCATCGGATGCTGCGTCGCCATCACGGTCGGGTTGGTGAGAGGACGCCGCGAAGAGTTTGCGGGTATAGGGGTGCTTCTGGTCGCGAAGAACCTGCGCCGTGTCGCCTTGTTCGACGATCACGCCCTTCTCCATCACGGCGATGCGGTCGGCCATTTCGGAGACAACGGCGAGATCGTGAGTGATCAGGAGGAGGGACATGTTCTCCTCAGCCACCAATACCTTCAGCAGGTCGAGGATTTGCGCCTGCGTGGTGACGTCGAGGGCGGTCGTCGGCTCATCTGCAATGAGAAGGCGCGGGTGCAGCGCGATGGCGGCGGCGATGCAGACGCGCTGGCGCTGGCCGCCGCTGAGTTCGTGGGGATAGCGGTCGAGGCCGATATGGGACAGGCCCACGCGGTCGAGCCGGTTGCGGGCGATGTCGCGGGCCTGTTGGCCGTCTGCCTTGCCATGGATCGAGAGCACTTCGGCCACCTGATCGCCGATGGTCTGGACCGGGTTGAGCGCGGTCATCGGCTCTTGAAAGATCATCGAAATGTCGTTGCCGCGAAGCGCGCAGAGGGCGTCTTCTGGCAGGGAGATCAGGTCTGTGCCGTCCAGGGTTGCACTCCCTTCGGCCCGCATCACGCGGGGCAACAGGCCCATGAGCGAGAGCGCCGTCATGGATTTGCCCGAGCCACTTTCACCGACAAGGCCGAAGATTTCGCCGGGGGCGATGGTCAATGATACGTCGCGCAGGATGTCGAGCGCGGCGATCTGTACGGAAAGGTTGCGGATGTCGATCATTCCCGCGCCCTCCGCAGCCTTGGGTCGAGTGCATCGCGCAGGCCGTCGCCCAAGAGGTTGAGGCCGAGGACGAGGATCACGATGGCAAGACCCGGCAGGACGGCGAGCCAGGCATTAGAATAAATCATCGTCTGGCTTTCGCTGAGCATGCGCCCGAGCGAAGAGGTGGGTGGCTGCGCGCCAAGGCCCACATAGGACTGAGGCCCGCCTCGGCAAGGATGCCGAGGGAGAACTGGATCGTGGCTTGCACGATCAGCAGGTTGGCGATGTTGGGCAGAACATGTTCGGCGCTGATCCGGGCGCGGGATTTGCCAGCGGTGCGGGCGGCGAGGATATAGTCGAGCGTCCAGATCGGGAGCGCCCCCCACGTGCCACACGGGCGAAGACGGGGATGTTGAAGATGCCGATGGCGAGGATCGCATTGGTGGCGGACGGACCCCAGATCGCAGTGATCAGGATTGCGATGACCAGCGAGGGGAAGGCGAAAATCAGATCGTTGCCGCGCATGATGATCTCATCAAGCAGGGAGCCTCGGTTCGCGGCGGCGGCGAGGCCCAGGGGGACACCGATGGCAACACCGATGCCCACAGCGACGATGGCCACGGCGATGGAGGTGCGAGCGCCTTCCATCAGCATGGAGACCATGTCGCGGCCGAACTGGTCGGTGCCGAACAGATGCGTCGGACGACCAGGGCTGAAGGCGATTGGAGATTTGCAGGTTGGTGATGTCGTAGGGCGTCCAGACCAGCGAGAGCAGCGCAACGGCGGCGTAAATCAGCGTGATGGCGGCACCGATCACGAGGGAGGGTGGCAGCCTTGTCATTTGCGGCGCAGCCTTGGGTCGGCGATGGCGTAGGCGATATCGACGAGGAAGGTGACGACGATCACGGCGAAGACGAGCAGCATGGTGACGGATTCCACAACGACCAGATCGCGTTGAGTTATGCCCTGGAACACCAGCCGCCCAAGGCCGGGCAGGAAGAAGACGTTTTCGATGATGATTGCGCCCGCCAGAAGGAAACTGAATTGCAGGCCGATGATCGTCAGCACCGGGATCAGCGCATTGCGCAGCGCGTGGCGGCGGATCGTTTGGCCGCGCGTGAGGCCCCGGGCGCGGGCGGTGCGGATATAGTCCTGATCGAGTGTCTCGATCAGGGCGGAGCGCATGACGCGGGCGAGGATGGAGGCTTGCGGCAGGGCCAGTGCGATGGCGGGCAGGACGAGGGATTTCAGGGCGGGGCCGGGATTGTCCCACCCCGGAAAGCCACCGGCGGAGAACCACGGCAGGGTCACTGCGAAAAGCAGGACCAGCAGCATGGCGAACCAGAAGTTCGGGATCGCGATGCCAAGCTGTGTCAGACCCATGATGGAAAAGTCGCCCGCGCCGCCCCGGTTGGTGGCCGCAATGATGCCCACGGGAATGGCGATAAGGGTGGAGAGGATGAGAGCGAAGATCGCCAATGGCAGGGAGACCCAGATGCGGTCGGCGATCAGCTCGGCCACCGGCACACGGTAGGTGTAGGAGGTGCCGAAATCGCCCTGAAGCATCCCGGTGATCCAGCTCGCATAGCGCTCCACCATTGATCCACCCAGGCCAAGTTCCGCGCGAAGATTGGCAATGGCCTCGTCCGTGGCGTTCAGGCCCAACATGAACGCGGCAGGATCGCCGGGAATGACCTCGATCACCGCAAAGATCACGATGCTGGCCACGATCAGGCTGAGCGAAAGCGACAGGGCGCGGATGAGGAGGTAACGCAGCATTGCCGCGCAGGTTAAGGCGCGGGCGCAGCCGGGGCCAGAGGGGACTTGACCGAACGCGCACCGGCGGTTTACCGAACCAGCACGGCTTGGGTGATGGCGTCACCCCCCATATGCCATACTGCCCTGAACGCCGGGGTCTTCTTGTAAAAGGGAGGGTCGGCGTCATGCTAACATCTGCCACACGCCCCCAGTTTCATTCCTTCGAAAACGGCGAAAAGGCTGCATTGCCATTTGCGCCGTCTGAATACGAGGCGCGCTTAGCCGGGTTGCGGGACATCCTTGAGGCGGAGGGCGCGGAGGTTGCCGTTCTGACCTCAATGCACAACGTCGCCTATTATTCCGGCTTCCTCTATTGTGCGTTCGGTCGGCCCTACGCGCTGGTTGTCACCGCAGATCGGGCTGTTGTGGTCAGCGCCGGCATTGATGCGGGTCAGCCCTGGCGCCGGTCCGCGTTCGAGGCGATCACCTACACGGATTGGGAGCGCGACAATTTCTGGCGCGCGGTGGCGCATGTGGCCGGTCGCGGGCGGCGCGTGGCGTTTGAGGGCGACCACCTGACCTTGGCGCAACATCAAGCGATGCACACGTTTTTGGCCGCGTCCGGGACGGTTGATATCGCCGCCGCGACGATGCAGCAGCGCCTGGTGAAATCGCCCGCCGAACGGGATCTAATCCGCGCAGGCGCAATGGCCGCTGATGTGGGCGGGTATGCGATCCGCGAGGCGATCAAGGTTGGTGCGCGGGAAATCGACGTGGCCATGGCAGGACGTGACGCGATGGAGCGGCATATCGCAGACACCTTCCCCGATGCGGAATACCGCGACACGTGGGTCTGGTTTCAATCCGGTCTTAACACGGACGGGGCGCACAACCCGGTGACGGGCCGCGCGATTGAGCGGGGCGATGTGCTGAGCCTGAACGCTTTTCCGATGATTTCAGGATACTATACCGCGCTTGAGCGGACGCTTTTTGCGCAAGATGTCGACGCGGCCTCGCTGGCCATATGGCAGGCCAATATCGGTGCGCATGAATTGGGGTTATCCCTGATCCGTCCCGGCGTCAGCTGTGCTGAGATCACACATCAGATCAACGCTTTCTTCGCTGAACGGGACCTGCTGCAATATCGCAGCTTTGGGTACGGTCATTCCTTCGGTGTGTTGAGCCATTATTACGGGCGCGAGGCCGGGCTGGAGTTGCGCGAAGATATCCATACGGTCCTCGAGCCCGGCATGGTCATCTCGATGGAGCCGATGCTGACCATCCCCCATGGTCACCCCGGCGCGGGCGGCTACCGCGAGCATGACATTCTGATCGTCACAGACGACGGCGCGGAAAACACTACGGGCTATCCGTACGGCCCGGAGTTCAACGTGATCTGAGATCAGGTGCCCCGATCCTATCAGGGTCGGGGTCCCCGGATCAGTCCGGGTCGATTTGTGCGCCATCGACTTCGATGCCATCGGCAACTTCGGTGTCGATGACGGACACGAAGCCATCCCCGTCCCCGTCCTGCACAGCCTCTATGCCAAGCGCCCCGCCGTCATTGCCAACGGTGGCGGAGCGCAGAATGACAAGGTGTAGATCGCCGTCATCGTCTTCCTCATAGACAATGCCGACGCCGCCATTGCTGATGGCCTCGGTTGTCGTCACCGTGCCGACCACGTCGCCCGGTCCTTCCTCGGAAATCTTGATGGCGTCGTCCACATTGTCTGCGGCGAAGACGGCGATGAAACTTGCCTCGACACCCCCCATGCCTGCTTCGTCAAAGTCGAAGCCTTCATCGAAATTGCCGGTCATGGCCGTGCCGTGAAAGGTGGCGACGATGTCGCCCGGTCCGTCTTCGTCAATGTCGAAGCCGTCATCCACGTCGATCCCGAATTCATAGGCCTCGACGCTGCCATCGTCGTAGAGGTCCACCTCACGCTCGAAGCAGCCATCGTCGGGTGAGCCGGTGATCGGGCCGGGGATTGCGTCGGCGGCTGTGGTGCCTTCGACAAATTCGCCTTCATCCTCGGCGGGCAGGAAGCCGGCCAGCATTCCGGGGTCGCAATACGCCCCATTTCCAACGTAACTGCCGCCCGCAGCGGTCACGATCACATCACCGGCTTGTCCTTCATCAAGCTCCACGCCATCGGCGCCGACGCCTTCGACGACAAGGTCGATGGCATTGAAATGGATACTGCCGGGGCCGCGTTCATCGACGCGGATGCCGTCGGCATCGAAGCGCCCGTTTGCGCTGTTTCGGACGGTCACTTGCGTCAAAGTCAGCGCAATGGAGGCATCCGAGCCTTCGCCAGCCCCGCCTTCACCGCTGCCGCAGGCCTCAGCCAGCGTGCAGTCGGAGACATGGATGCCGTGCCCGGCTGTGCCGGACACCTCGACGCCATTGAGGAATAGCTGAACGAGGCCGGACGCATTTTCTGGCACGTCCACGAGTAGCCCAGGTGCGCCCGTTTCTCCCTGCGCCTCGATGGAATAGCCGCCAGTTCCCGCAAGGTGAAGGCGATTGAGGGTCAGGCTGGTTGTGCGGGTTGTGGTCAGGATGGCAAAATCGCCGGATGCCTGAAGGATATGGCCATGGCCGGTGATCTCCAGCGGGTCTTCCCCGTCGTAGAGAAGGGGCGCGTCCAGCGTGATGTCATCATCGGTTGTAATGTGGATGAAATCGACGCCGTCCGTATTTGCCGCGGCATCGGCCAAGGCCTGGCGCAAAGTGCCGTCGCCGCTGTCGCCGGGGTTTGTCACAACGAAAGTGTCCGCCAGGCCGGGCGAGGCAAAGGAAAGGGTCAGCGCGGTTGCGCCCAGAAAACGGGTCAAGGTCATTGCGTGTCATCCCCCAATCTTTCGGTTCCCGCGTGGTCTAGACGCGCGACATGACAGCACCATGACATGATCGGGACCGTGGGGTCAGCTATTGTTTGCGTGGTCGTAGAGAGCGCGGGATTTGGCGATGGGTTCACGGTGGTTGAGCGCCCATTCCGCCAGCGGGGCAAGTGTGCCGACCAGCGATTTCCCCAGATCCGTTAGCTCATAATCGACCCGCGCAGGCACTGTTGGCGTGACCGCCCGGCTTACAAATCCGTCGCGTTCCAGCTTGCGCAGTGTCACGGTCAGCATGCGTTGCGAGATATCGGCAATTGCCCGGCGCAGCTCCGAAAACCGCATGGGCCCGGATTTCAGCGCCGTCAGCACCAGAATGGTCCACTTGTCGCCAATCCCGTTCAGGACATGGCGCACCGGGCAGATTTGCGGGTCGTATTCGATCAGATGACCATAGGCATCCGGGACGGTGGGCTTGGTTACCAAAAAGTGCCTCCTTCACGGATCAAATCGGTTCCGTATGTAGTGTTGGTATTGATTCTGTAACCAACCTTGCAAGGAGAACCAGATGTTCCTGCTTGATCGCCGCACCTTCGTTCAACTGACCGCCGCCAGTGCCGGGGCCGCAGCCCTTTGGCCCGCCTCTGCCAATGCCGCACCTACGGGCGCTGAGGTCTTCACCGGGGACGTCATGGGCGGCAATGTCGACAGCGTCGTTTTGATGGGGGATAGCAATGCGCTGCTCGTCGACACGCAATTCACTCCGGAAAACGCGACACGTCTGGCCGATGTGATCGAGGCCACTGGCCGCACGCTTGAGACTGTGTTCATCACCCATGCTCATCCCGATCACTATTCCGGCCTGCCCATCATCCGCGAACGCTTCCCTGATCTGCGTGCCGTGGCGCACCCGGACGTGCTGGCCCTGCTGCCCGTCGCCGATATTGGTGCGGTCGAAGCGCTGGATGGCCCGCTGATGCTGGAGGGCGAAGAGATCGAGGTTTTGGGCCCGATGCACGGCGATACAGACGTGATCACGCCACTCTACGTGGCCTCGCTCGATACACTGATCGCGGCGGATATGGCCTATGTCGATTGCCACGTTTGGGTGGCCGAGAACACGAGCGTTGAGCGGCTGGACCTTTGGCGCGCGAACCTTGACGCGTTGGAGGCTATGGGCGCGGCGACGGTGATCCCGGGCCACCGGCTGGAGAGTTCCACCAACGACGCCAGTGTCTTCGCCTTCACGCGCGATTATCTGGATGTCTGGCAACAGGCGCTGGAAGAGACCTCGTCAGCGGAGGAATTGACCGCCCGCATGATGGACGGGCGCGAGGATCTGGGCCTTGGCTTTGCCGTACAGATGGCCGTGGGTGCGGTTTACCCGGAATGAACCCGTCGCGGCGCGTGGCTTAACCGCCCTGCGCTGCGAGAAAGCCAAAACTGGGGTCGCCGCACGCGGCCTCTGCCGTCGGTTGCGCGCCGCTTGTCCGCAGATGAGTCAGGAAGCCGACCAGAGGCTCAAGCTCCGGCCTAAAGCCCGCGACCGCCTCATCAAACGCCTCGCGATCATCGTCAAACAAGGCGGCGCCTGGGCCATCGGTCCAAAGCGCCTCCACCCGCGGCTCCAGCGGGCCTGGGTCGGTGACGAAGGCCAGCATTTGTGGGAGGCTTGCGATGCGGTTGAGCCGCGACGCGCGTTGTTCATCCTCCGCACTGACATCGCGGGTGATCGGTGCAAGCGCGTCGGCCTCTCGCACCAGATCGTGCACCCGTGTTGCGGCCAAAAGCGCATCGGTGAAGGCCGTGCCGCCTGCCTCAAATTGCGGGGCGATTGCAGCAACTTCGCAGCCACCAAGCGTCCGGATCGACATTTCCATCATGAACGGGAACACCATGATCGCTTGCTGTGCTTGCGCCGTCGCGCGGTAGAACGGCAGGGATGTGCCGTTTGCGGTTAGGGTGAATCCCGTATCGGTGGGCGTGAATTGTGTCTTCTCCAGCACCTCCACCAGCGGCTCGGTGATCAACGTGTAAAGGGGCGCGTCATGGCGGAATTGCTCTTCGATCACCGCATCGGTTTGGATTGCGACGTCCTGTAGTTGAAGCTCTCCGCCGTCCAGTGCGCCCCGTGCAGTGGCTGCGATCTGGCGGTAAACACAGGCTAATTGATCCTGCATGCAGGCCTCGTAGTCCAGCGGCAGGCGCGAGGACAGGATCACATCGATCCGATCCCCTTCGATGGCAAGCGTCACATAACGGGCAAGAAATTCGTCCGGCACGATTTGCGCGGCCAGAAGGAATTCACCCTGCGGAAGGTCATCGGCCGCAGACGGAAAGGCCCCCGCACATGCGAGGGCCAAAGCTTTGATAAAGGAGCGTATCACTGGGTCCAGCTGACGCCTGTCAGGTCGTTGGCCTGTGTGGGTGAGTTTTCCCAAAGCCCCACGATATTGGCGTTGGCGACACCGGTTTTGGCGAGCTGGAACAGGTACGCGTTGACGTAGTTTTCCGAGATCATCGCCTGCGCCGCCTGATTGATGCGGGTGCGCTCTGCCGGGTCTGAGGTGACGGAAAGTTCGTCCATAAGGGCTTGGAACTCAGCGCTGTCGTATTGGAAGTAGTATTCCGGCCGCGCATAGATGTTGATGTCGGCGGGTTCCGTATGGCTGACGATGGTCAGATCATAGTCATAGCCGCGGAACACCTGTTCCAGCCACTGCGCCCATTCGAGGTTGGTGATCTCGGTCTCGATGCCGACATCGCGCAGTTGGCTGGCGATGATTTCTCCACCGCGCCGGGCGTAGGAGGGCGGCGGCAGCATCATGCGCAGGGTCAGGTTCTCAACGCCGGCCTCCGCCAGCAGTTCGCGGGCGCGGTCCGGGTTGAATTCGGAATTTCCGGTCAGGTCCACGTAGTCGGGGTTGTGCGGCGCAAAGTGGGTGCCAATAGGCGTACCGTAGCCGAACATGGCGCCGTCGATGATATCCTGGCGGTTGATCGCATGGGTGATGGCTTGGCGAACGCGCACATCCATGAGCGCTTCGGCGCCGTTGTTCATGGCAAGGATCGTCTCACCCTCGGTGGAGCCGACGATGACGTTGAATTGCGGGTTGCCGTCGAACTGCGCCAGCGTCTCCGGCGCGGGGAAGACGGGGAAGGCATCCACGTCACCCGCCATCATTGCAGCGAAAGCTGCGTTGGGGTCCGAGATGAAACGGAAGGTTGCGGCTTCAAGCGCCACGGCCTCCCCCCAATATTCATCGTTGCGGGCCAGTTCGATGCTGTCGCCCTGCCGCCATTCGACAAAGCGGAACGGGCCGGTGCCGATGGGGTTGGTGGCGTTGGTCTCGGCCGAGGCCGGATCAACGATCACGGCGTCCCCCCAGGCCATGTCGAACAGGAACGCGCCATCGGGGCCGTCGAGGGTGATAACAACGGTGCTGTCATCCACCGCCTCGGCGCTGACGATGTTGGCGAAAAGCGCGGCTTGCGCGTTGGTCGTATCCTCGGCCCGCGCACGGTCGAGCGAGAAGACGACATCTTCGGCCGTCATCGCTTCGCCGTCGTGGAAGGTGACGCCTGAGCGCAGGGTGAAGGTGTATGTCGTGCCGTCTTCGGAAATCTCCCAAGCCTCCGCGAGGCCGGGGATGATCGAGCCATCGGCGGCAAAGCGGGTCAGCCCTTCGAAGACATTCGCATAGACGACCTCATCAATCGCGGCGGCGGCCCCGCCGGTAGGGTCGAGCATGGGCGGCTCAAGCTGCATTCCGATGGTGATGTCGGTTTGCTGCGCGAAAGCAGCACCTGCGGTCAGTGCCAGCATGGCGGCGGACAGGCGAAGGTGACGGGTCATGGTATGATCTCCCTGAGGTCGTGTTTTTCCCATTGTGGCGCAGGGTTGGGGCGGAATCCTACTGAAAAGTGCGAAACGCGGCGTCAGAGTGCGCTGCTGCGAGATTGGGCAAGGCGAAAATTTTCTGTGGATAGAAGTGTCACATGGGTCGTTTTTGGCATCTCGCCTGATGCGAATCCCTCTAGCGTGGCTGTGCGAACAGTCAACGAAACGCGCATTGGGGGGACGCCAAATGCCAAGTTCGGAAGATATTCTGGCGCTGGGACGCGATCAGATCGCTAAATTCATCCAGGATCAGGCCAGCGCGAAAACGCTGACGGACCTGATCAAGCGCCTGAACGAGGATCTGATTGCCGGAGACGCTGCCGCGCGGGACCTTGCAAGTCGCGCATTGCGTCATCTCGGGTTCGTCGAATACGCCTGAGCGCCACTAAAGCAGCAACTCTGCTAGCGTCAGCGCCATGACCTTGGCGCTGTCCTCCATATCCTGCACGCCCACCCATTCGTCTGGCTGGTGGGCAAGGTCAAGGATCCCTGGCCCGTAGGCGATGCAGTTTTTCAATTTGCCGATCCGGTCGATGTGCTTTTGGTCGTAGGTGCCGGGTGAGACGACGAAATCGGCTTGGGTGTCGAGGACGTTGGCAATTGCGGCCTCGACTGTTTTCACAACCGGCGCATCGCGCTCTGTCATGGTGGGGGAGACGGACCAGAGCTCTTTCAGTTCGTAGCGGAAGTTGGGGCGTGCAGCCTTCACCTTCTCCAGCACAGCTTCGATTTCGGCCCGCACTTCGCCTTCGTTTTCCTCGATCAGGTAGCGGCGGTCGATCGTGATCTTGCAGCGATCCGGCACGCAGGCAGAGGGAAAGCCGGTGTAGTCCGCGCCCTGCACAGGCTCGCCGCCATGGATGGCATTGATGTTCATCGTGGATTGCCGTGCGCCTTCGGGCACCACGGGCATCTCAGTGTGTTTGGTGGCCAGAAGCGGGAAGAGCGAGCGCTCCATCTCTTCCAGCACCGCACCCATATGGCGGACGGCGCAGTCACCAAGGAAGGGCATGGAGCCATGGGCGATCCGGCCATGGGTCTCGATCTCGGCCCACCAAACCCCGCGATGGCCGAGACAGATGCGATCCTTGTTGAGTGGTTCCGGGATGATGACGTGCTGCACCCGGTCCGGGTCGAAATAGCCCTGCTCCGCCAGATAAGCGACGCCGCCATAGCCGCCGGATTCTTCATCGGCTGTGGCGCTGATCTCAACCGATCCGTTGAAGCTTGGGTGCGTGTCGACGAAGGCCTCGGCCGCGATGATGGAGGCGGCGAGCCCGCCCTTCATGTCACACGCCCCGCGCCCGAAGATCTTGCCGTCTTCGAGTTCGCCGCCGAAGGGGTCCTTCGTCCAGCCATGGCCCACGGCCACGACATCATGGTGGCTGTTGAAATGCACACACTCGCCCGGTCCGCCCTTATACCGCGCGACAAGGTTCCAGCGGGGATAAGTCGTGCTGTCAGCCGGCGCCCCTTCGGCGCGGATCAGTTCAACCTCGAAGCCGAGCGGGCCGAGCCGGTCGGCCAGGTAGCCGCAAATCTCGCGGTAATTCCGGCCGGGCGGGTTCAGCGTTGGAATGCGGATCAGGTCTTGGGTCAGCGCGATCAGGTCGTCGCGGCGGGCCGTGATGGCGTTCAGAAGGGCGTGCTCAGACATGGGCCAAATCTGCGCCGCGCGTGATCTGGCCGCAAGCCCTGCCATTCGACCGGGTTTCGCCCTATATCTGTTGGGACCCATACTGACGGAGGACGGAATGCTTGGACTGGGCCGCATTGCCATTGTGATGATGATCGGGCTGACCGTCGTTTACGTTTGCATGTTCTTCTACCTCCGTTCGGGCGCGCGCATGCGGCTGGAAGAGGAATGGGTGCAGGCCGGACGACCTGACACGCGCGAGGCCTGGGTGGCCGCCAGGATCGGAGTGGCTGCGTCGCGGATTCGGGTGTGGCTTGTCCTGTTTGTCTATGTCATTCCGGTTGTTGGATTGTTCGCCTTTGTGGCGCTGACCAACTGAAGGACGTCTCATGCGTTGGGCCCGGATCATCTTTCTGCTGTGTGTGTTCGCGGTCTTCGGGGCGTTCCTGCACTACACCTTGCCGCAGCGCGATGTCGTGCGGATCGTGGATACTCAGCTGCAGTTGACCGAGATTTCTGGTTGGACGGCGTGGTTCTACGCGCAATCCGACAGCGGCGTTGAGGGCACATCCGTGCAGCGAGATGTGCGCATCATCAGCGCCGTACGGCCCGACGATACGCCGATTGATTACCGCAACGAAGATACCGGTATCTTTGGCTGGCCGCCTTATTTCAAGATCGACAGCCAGGATTTGCAGACCGAGGCGCAGGATCTCCGCTCAACCCGGGATGCGCCAGTCTGGGTGGCGATCACGCACTACGGATGGCGCAACAACCTTTTGTCGTCCTACCCCAATGCCCTGTCGATTGAACGGGTCGACGGTCCGGATGTCACCCTGATCCCGTGGATGCCCTTCGTGATCCTGCTGGTGTTTGCCCTGATCCTGTTCATGATCTGGCGCATATGGGAACGGTTTGAAGATCGGGTCATCCTGCCCATCGTGGATGCCGCATCGGTCAGGTGGGCGAAGATCAGAGATCGGCTCTCCGGTCGCGGCTGAGCCATCCTTCTCCGCCCCAATCTTTGTTCCCTGAAAATGCCCGCCGGAGGCATTGCTTGCGTGCAAACAAATCTGTCGGATCACTCGCCGTAGGGCACCCAGATCGTCTTGGTCTCGGTCGCCTGTGCCAGGGCCAACTTCGGATCAAGCGTCGCCCAATCCGGGTTGCCGCCGTGGTTCACCCAGGCGCGTTTCAGGTTCAAGGCGCTTGCACGCTCAAGCTCAGCCACATCAGCGTGCGGCGAGAACGACCACAGCGCATCGACATTGGCATGGGCGGCCAGCGTCTTGGCCATATCGCCATGCTGTCCTGTTACGATATTCACCACGCCGCCCGGAACGTCTGAGGTTTCCAGCACTTGATAGAGGTCCGTCGCCACGAGTGGGGCCGCCTGACTTGGCACCAGCACCATGCCGATTGCCCATCGACATCGCGCTTGCGACGAGGGTCGCAGAGCCCAGGAGAGGCGCGTCATCGGGCGCGAGCGCGCCGATCACACCGACCGGCTCGTGCATGGCCAAAGCTATGCCGCGGATCGGAACGCCCTTTGCCGCGCCATCATATTTGTCGGCGAAGGCGGCATAGGTGAAAAGCGCGTTGATCGTGGCATCGACCTCGGCCCGTGCCTTCGCGGCGGAGGTGTTCGTCGTGTCGCGGATCCGGTCGGCGAATTCCGTCGCGCGGGCCGATAGGTTCTCGCCCAGATAGTACAGGATTTGCGCGCGCAGATGGCCTGTGGTCTTGGACCAGCCTTTGGCGGCCGCAGCGGCTTCCACGGCGTTGCGAATATCCTTGCGATTGCCCAGACCCGTATGGCCCAAAAGCGCCCCCGATTTACTGTAGTGGGCTTGGCTGTAGCCGCCATCAGGCCGGACCTGCTTGCCGCCGACATACATCTTCGCGGTGCGGTCCATCCCCTCGGCTGTCGGAGCCTCGGGTGCGTTCGGCACAGGCAGCGCCTTTGCGGGGGACAGTTTCGAGGTCGGTTTGAGATAGGCTTGCAGCCCCTCCCACCCGCCTTCGCGGCCAAACCCGCTTTCGCGCACGCCGCCGAAGGGGGCCGCGGCGTCAAACAGGTTCGTGGCATTCACCCAGACCACGCCTGCCACCAGCTTCGGCGCGATGTCGAGGGCAAGGTTCAGGTTTTCCGTCCACAGCGTCGCGGCCAGCCCGTATCGGGTGTTGTTGGCGACCTCGACCGCCTCCGCCGGCGTGCGGAAAGTGGTGGAGACAAGCACCGGCCCAAAGATCTCCTCCTGCATCAGGGGGGCTGCCGTATGCAGGCCCGTGATCAACGTGGGCGGGTAGAAGCAGCCGGTCTCCGGCACAGGGATCGGCGCCTGGTAGACCTCGCCGTCCGTTTCGCTGACCATCTTGGTGATCGTGGCGTGCTGCACCGGGTCAACGATGGCGCCCACATCGATGCATTTGTCCATCGGATCGCCGATGCGCAGGTTCGCCATGCGAGCCTTTAGGCGGGTATGGAAATCATCGGCGATGCCTTCCTGCACCAGAAGGCGAGAGCCTGCGCAGCACACCTGGCCCTGGTTGAACCAGATCGCATCCACCAGCCCTTCGATGGCGCTGTCGATGTCGGCGTCCTCGAACACGATGTAGGGGGACTTGCCGCCAAGCTCCAACGTCAGGCTTTTGCCGGTGCCTGCAGTCTGTTCCCGGATACGACGGCCTACGGCGGTGGAGCCGGTGAAGGCGATCTTGTCGACGTCCGCGTCGACCAACGCGGCCCCGGTTTCCCCGTCCCCGGTGACGATGTTCACAACGCCAGGCGGCACGCCCGCCTCCTGACAGATCTCCGCAAAGACCATGGCCGAAAGCGACGTGTATTCAGCCGGCTTCAGCACCACCGTGTTCCCGGCGGCCAGCGCAGGCGCGATCTTCCAGGCCAGCATCAAGAGCGGGAAATTCCACGGGATGATCTGGCCGCATACGCCGATGGGGGCAAAGCCGGGCATCTCAGCATCGACCAGCTGCGCAAGGCCCGCGTGGTAATAGAAATGCCGGATCGCCAGCGGCACGTCGATGTCGCGGGACTCGCGGATCGGTTTGCCATTGTCGAGCGTCTCCATCGTCGCCAGCAGGCGCGAATGCTTCTGCATCAACCGCGCAATGGCATAAAGAACGCGGGCACGTGCGGAGGCGTCCTTGGCCCATTTCGGTTGGGCTTTGCGGGCGGCGGCAACGGCCTTGGTAACCTCTTCAGGACTGCCCTTGGTCACGCCCGCCAATTTCTCGCCGGTTGCGGGGTTGTTCGACGCGAAATCATCGCGCAGAGGGCCCCATGTGCCGCCGATGAAATGGCCTGCGATGCCACCGCGATCGGCCAGCCATCCAATGGCTTCGGCAGACGATTCAGGGGCCGGGCCGTACTCCATGCTTTCGAAGATATCGCGGGTGTTCATATCAAAGACCCCTGAAAAGGATGAGGGCAGCCACCGCCACAAGCAGGATCAACGCCACTGCTTTTCGGATCCGTGCGCGTTGCGCAATGGCTGCGTGAGGTTGCAGGTCGGCGTCGTATTCTGCGGCGGGTTGGGCAAAGGCATAAGCTGCGTTGAAGCGCGCCAGTTGTTCGGGCGTCAGCGTCGCGGTTGAAGCGGTTTCCTTGCGATGCTCCGAATAGCCCATCCAGATGACGTAAAGGACAAGGCAGAGAATGATGATTGCGTTGAAACTCAGGTGCATCGATCACGTCCCAATCAGGATGTAGGCGGCAAGGGACGCGGTCATGGTAAGGGCTGCAGCAATGGTCACGGGTCGTGCACGGTCTGCGGCGTCGGCCACGGCGCGGAACTCCGCGGGCATGTCGGCGCGATTGGCCTTGTTGCGGTACTTCTTGTTGAAGGTACGTGCCTGATCGACCGTTAGCTTCAGCGCCTCTTCCTTGAGCGGTCGATTGACGCGCATCATCAGCCAGAGGCTGACGCCAATCACGATGAGCAGGAGGATGAAGTTGAAGTCTATTGGCATGGCCTCACCCGATCGGATGCCGCCAACCGGCGGAATAGGCGCCGGTGACATGGTGCTCAAGTTGCCGTTCGATATCGCCCAAAAGCGAAGACGCTCCGAAACGGAACAGATCCGGTTGGAGCCAGCGATTGCCCAATTCCTCTTTCATCAGGCTCAGGTAAACGAGGCTGTCCTTCGCCTTTGAAATTCCGCCTGCCGGTTTGTAGCCGACCTTGTAGCCAGTCCGCGCCTCGAACGCGCGGATGGCGCGGATCATGGTGAGGCTGACGGGAAGCGTGGCGTTCACGCTTTCCTTGCCGGTAGAGGTCTTGATGAAATCGGCACCGGCCATCATGCACACAAGCGAGGCTTTGGCGACGTTGCGCAACGTGCCGAGTTCGCCGGTGGCCAGGATCGCCTTCACATGCGCCGCGCCGCAGGCTTCGCGGAATGCCTTCATTTCATCGTAAAGGGCCTGCCAGTTCCCGGTCAGCGCGTGACGACGGGAGATGACGATGTCGATTTCCTTCGCACCGGCGGCGACCGACATCTCTATCTCTTTCACGCGGAGTTCGAACGGGCTGAGGCCAGCGGGAAAGCCGGTGGAGACGGCGGCGACGGGGATATTCGTGCCCTGCAGCGCCTCAACGGCGGTCTCGATCATGTCATGATAGACGCACACTGCACCGGTGGTGATTGGCGGCAGACCAAGCGCCTCCAGCAGATCGGCGCGGACCGGTTGGCGCGCCTTGGCGCACAGACGGCGCACCCGGCCTTCTGTGTCATCGCCGGATAATGTCGTCAGGTCGATCAGAGTGATCGCCTTGGCCAGCCACGCGGCCTGATGCGTTTTCTTGACGGAGCGCCGACCCGGCAAGGTCGCTGCACGGCGTTCGATGGCCGAGGTATTGGCCTGAACCGAGGCAACCCAGTCGAGGTCCAGCTCCATGCCATCGTTTCGAGGCAGGTGAACCTGTGGCAGTTGGTCGGTGGCGGTTGTGGTGGCGTGGTGAAGCGTGTCGGTCATGGGACGGCCCTGATGCGCGTTGTCCCTAAGGTCTCACGCGGGGGCATGGAAGGCAAGGTTGACCAAACGGTCAAAAATCAGATGCGGGACAGAACAAGGCCTGCGGCGACCAGCCCAATGGCGGCGATACGTGTCCAACTGACCTCTCGCACCTGCAAGCCAAACGCGCCGATCGCATCCAGCACAAGGGCCGCCGCAAGCTGGCCGAAGATCAAGGCGGCGACCAGTGTCACCACCCCAAGCGTGCCGACTGACCAGACTGCAGCCCAAACATAAACGGCACCAAGTGCACCACCCATCCAGGCCCACCAGGGGGCAGCGGCCATTTGGCCGACACTGGGGACCGCTCCGCGCAGAACCACGATGATGGACAAGACAATGGCCCCCACGATGAAGCTGATCGCAGCCGCCACAACCGGATCGCCCGCGAAGCTGCCCAGGCGGGCATTGATGGGGGCCTGCGTAGAAATACACGCCCCGCCCACGGCGACGGCGATCAGGGCGAAGATGTATTGGCTGGACATGGCGCGCCTCCGGCAGAGTGGAGTGTGACGATGCGCCGACCAACCGGAATTGCCAAGAGTGCACGCGCAAGCTAGGACCGCGATAACCGGAGGGAAGCCCATGTCGTTTGACCGTTCCATCAAGATCGCGCCGTCGATCCTTGCCGCCGACTTCGCCAATTTTGGCGCTGAAGTTCAGGCGGTCGAGGCGCAGGGGGCAGACTGGATCCACATCGACGTGATGGACGGGCATTTCGTGCCAAACCTCACATTCGGCCCGCCGATGGTCAAAGCGTTGCGCCGCCATGTGTCGACGGTGATGGATGTTCATTTGATGATCGCACCCGTCGATCCGTATATCGAGGCCTATGCAGATGCAGGCGCGGACGTTTTGACCGCGCACGTGGAGGCCGGGCCGCACATCCACAGAACGCTCCAGGCCATTCGTGGGGCGGGGATGAAGGCGGGCGTTGCGCTCAATCCCGGCACACCTGCCAGCGCCATAGCGCATGTTCTGGACCTGTGTGATCTGATCTGCGTGATGACCGTGAACCCGGGCTTCGGGGGCCAAAGCTTTATCGACATGTCCGGCAAGATTGCCGAGCTACGCGCAATGATCGGGGACCGTGAGGTGCACATCGAGATTGACGGTGGTGTTGACGTGAACACCGCGCCGATTGTGGCGGGGGCAGGCGCGGACGTGCTGGTCGCTGGCTCCGCCGTGTTCCGGGGCGGCTCGGTCGAAACCCCTGGTCCTTACGGCGAGAATATCCGGGCCATCAGGGCTGCGGCCGGATGAACGGGCACATCACCCACGACGCGCTGGAGGACCCACGCAATGCCGATATCGGCATTTATGTGAATGGCGAGATCGTGCACCGGGATGACGCGAAAGTCTCGGTTTATGACAGCGGCTTCATGCTCGGGGATGGCATGTGGGAGGGGTTGCGGCTCTACGATGGGGTCTGGGCCTTTTTCGATGAGCACATGGATCGGTTCTTCGACAGTTGCAAAGCCGTGAGCCTTGATGTCGGGATGGATCGGCAAGGCATCTTTGATGCTTTGGAGACGACCCGCGCTGCGAATGGGATGGAAACGGATGTCCATTGCCGCCTGATGCTGACGCGGGGCGTGAAGGTGCGGCCGTTTCAGCACCCGTCGCTCAGCCAATCGGGGCCGACGCTTGTGATCATCATGGAGCATTCGAAGCCTGTCGACCGTTTGCAGGGCGCGGGCATTCGGCTGGCCACCGTTCCGCAGGCGCGCGGGCTGCCGATGAGCCAGGATGCGAAGTACAATTCCCACTCGAAACTCAACTGCGTGATCGCGTGTTTGCAGGCCGAGCAGGCGGGTGCGGATGAGGGGTTGATGTTGGACCCGCATGGGTTCGTGAACACAACGAATGCCTGCAACTTCTTCATCGTGAAGCGGGGCGAGGTTTGGACCTCGACCGGCGACTACTGCATGAACGGCGTCACTCGGGCGAAGGTCATCGAATTGTGTCGCCACGATGGGATCCCGGTGTTCGAACGGAATTTTTCGCTGGTCGATGTGCACGGTGCGGAGGAGGCATTTCTCACTGGCACCTTCGGCGCGCAGACGCCGGTTGCGTCGCTGGATGGGAAACCGGTGGGGACGGGTCAACGGCCTGTGACGGCGCGGATACAGGCGCTGTACAAGGAAGCCGTCGCCGAGCATGTGGCGGCGATAAAGGCAGGGGGCTGATCGGGTTTGCTCACGCGTGAGCAAGGCACTTAGATGTCTGTTTCAAAACGAAATATCGTTCCTTCTTAAAATCCTGTTTACCCAAGAACCGGCTCATTTCGCGCCTTGCTGTTGACGGGCTTCGAACGCCTCCCAGACATGCATCCGTCCTTTCTGTCGGGCATCGGCGAGCCAAAGCTTCTTGCGTACACCCGGCACCTCAAGCGCGGTATAGAGTCCGCCAGAGAACTTCGGCCAATCAATCGCCATTCCTGCCTTCACCATCTCGGCCGACAGATCGCTACCATCGGGCAGGGTGCATTTGGCGACGGTGCGGCCATGGGCGTCTTTTTCAAGAATCTCTGCCCGGACATGTTGCCCTTTGCACAAATGGACCAGCGCCCACTTTGCTTTCTTGCCAAAGGGATGGTTCATCTCAGGCGCATCGATGCCGAAGAGCCTGATCTGGGTCTTCTTAATCCGGATGGTGTCGCCGTCGACGATGTAGGCGGGCCCAGAAAGGATCTGGGGCGTGCGAACTTGGGCAGCCGTCGCCGCCGAAAACCGCCCTTGCGCCCCGGCTGGGGTGGGCTGGCTGTCATAGCTAGACGCCGGGCGTTCCGGTCGACGGCTTTCGCGCGGTTTCTCAGCAGGCGGTGCGGGATTTCGGAGGGTGCTTGGCCTGACCGGGTTCGGTGGCCGCCGGTCGGCCCGATTTGCAGTGTCCCGATCGTCGATCAGGTCGGGTCCACGAAACGCGGAAGCCCCGATGCGATACACAAGCCAGATAATTCCACAAAGAAGAAAGAACGCGATCAATACATCCATGGCGGGATTTCGAACACAAATACGTTCAGAAGCAAGCACTTACCTGCGGAGCGAACCGTATGCCGTCAGGTTTTGCGGAGTTTTGACGCGTGACACGCGGTGCGAGGGAGGCAGAGGCGCTCCCTCGCGTTACGTTGTCGATCTCAAGGGACCCTCGTACGCGTGCGGGTTGTGCGGGGTCGGTAGATGAATTCAACTGGACTGGTCACGCGAGCCGCTACATGCGGCAACACAACTCGAAAGCCGCGGGGCCTGAAATCGGGCCACCGGTATGCAATATATGCCATCATTTCACCGCCCACGGCTACTTGACCAAAAGGTCATGTCCATGGTCAGCGGCGGAACAAGTCCTCCGGCCTGCCGGCCATTGTTTCCGCAAGAGCGCTGGATTGCGTTTTTTTGATGGCGGCCCTGTTTCCCGCAAGAATCGCGGGCCACACCACAAAAAGCCCCACGCCGGTTTCTCCGACGCGGGGCGCGTAGTCTTGGGGCCCATTCTATTGGGTCAGGAGGCGGTGGGTCCGGCTTCCAGCACATCCTCCAATGTCCGCAAGCCAGTGCGTGGGGCCTGAACGAGCACCGACATGTTGCCGGGCTTGTGTTCGTTGCGGAGCATTTTCATGTGCGCCTCGGGCAGTTCGGCCCAAGGGAAGACTTCGGACATGCAGGGATCGAGACGCTGTTCGCACATCAGCTTGTTGGCGGCTGACGCTTGCTTGAGATGGGCGAAGTGGCTGCCCTGCAGGCGCTTCTGGTGCATCCACATGTAGCGGACATCGAAGGTGCAGTTGAAGCCTGAGGTGCCGGCGCAGATCACGACCATACCGCCCTTTTTGCAGACGAAGGTCGAGACGGGGAAGGTCGCCTCGCCCGGGTGTTCGAAGACCATGTCGACGTTGTTGCCCTTGCCGGTGATGTCCCAGATCGCCTTGCCGAACTTGCGGGCTTCCTTGAACCATTCGGCATATTCGGGCGTGTTCACCGTGGGAAGCTGGCCCCAGCAGTTGAAATCACGTCGGTTGATGGCGCCCTTTGCGCCGAGGGACATGACGAAGTCGCGTTTGCTCTCGTCCGAGATGACGGCGATGGCGTTGGCACCTGCCGTATTCGCCAGCTGGATCGCGTAGGAGCCGAGACCACCCGACGCGCCCCAAACCAGCACGTTCTGGCCGGGCTTGAGGTCGTGGGGTTCGTGGCCAAACAGCATCCGGTAGGCGGTTGCGAGCGTCAGCGTGTAACACGCGGCCTCCTCCCAGGTGAGGTGCTTGGGGCGCGGCATGAGCTGCTGCGATTGCACGTTGGTGAACTGCGCGAAGGAGCCGTCGGGCGTCTCATAGCCCCAGATCCGCTGGCTGTTGGAGTACATCGGGTCGCCGCCGTTGCATTCCTCATCATCGCCGTCGTCCTGGTTGCAGTGGATGACGACCTCGTCGCCGACCTTCCAGCGCTTCACCTTCTCGCCCACGGCCCAGACGATGCCCGAAGCGTCGGAGCCCGCAATATGATAGGGCGCGCCGTGGCCGTCGAAGGGGCTGATCGGCTGGCCGAGACCGGCCCAGACACCGTTGTAGTTGACGCCTGCGGCCATCACGAGGACGAGGACTTCGTTGCTGTCCAGTGTGGGGGTGTCGACGACTTCAACTTCGAACGCCTTGTCCGGCTCGCCATGGCGCTCACGACGGATCGTCCACGCGTACATCTTGGGCGGCACGTAGCCCATGGGGGGCATTTCGCCCATCTCGTAGAGGTCCTTCATAGGCGCGTCGTAGGGGGCATCTTGCTTGGGGGCGTCGAGGGCCATGGCTGTCTCCGTCATCAGGTACCTCCGGGCGGGCATGCCGCACTGCGGAATCATTTGCTGCTGATGCGAGAGATATTTGTGGGTGCGCAAGAAAGCAACACGAAAGTGTATGTTTCGGTAATTTTATGTCGTCACGGATTATCAAATGTGCCGAGGCGAGCTGACGGAGGAGGGACCTTCGCCATAGCGGGCTGGACAGAAGCAGACGGCAGTGGAGCTATTCCGCCGCATCCTCCAATCGCTCCGCATCCAACAGATGCGCGACACTGGCGGCATAGTATTCGACCACAGGTTTGCCGCGGTCGGGGATCGTGATCCGCTCGGGGTCTTCGTCGCGATCGATGAATCCACGCTCCTCAAGGGCACGCAGGCCGGCCTCGACGGTGTATTGCAAATCGTCGCGGGCGAGGTGGATGCCGACGCCCTTGGTCTCGGCGCGCGTGATGCGGGTGGCTATGGCGGTATCCAGCGCCTCAGCCGTGACGTTGCCGTCGCGGAGTGCGTGGGCAACGAGGGGGACGGGCACAACGGGCGTGACTGCGGCGATGCGGTCCATCAGGGCATCACCCAGCGCAGCAGGTTGGTCAGTGCGGTCGGTCGCAAGGAAATCGGTGAGGGATAGCGGATCGCCAAAGCTGACGGCGGCATAACCGTAGCGGTGGAACTTTCCGGTGATGCGATGCCAGATCTGGCGGCGGAGGTAGCGGAAGATAGGGGTAAGGGAAAACTTGAACCCGGCTGTGCCACCTGTCTGCGCCTCGATCAGGTTCCGGTCTTCCATGACGCGATCGTAGTTCAGCGCGACAGGAACAAACACGACATCGCGGGAGTTGCCGGGGCTGAAGCCGTCGAGGATGTAGGAGATCAGGCCGAGTTTCGGTTTGCCCAAGCCCCCGGTTCGCGAAAGTCCACCTTCTGGGAAAACGGCCTGGGTGACGCCTTCGTCGGTCGCGATCTGGACGTAGCGGGCAAGGACTTTGCGGTAGAGCGGGTTGTTGTGGCGGCGGCGGATGAAATAGCCGCCCATGGCACGCACCAGGCTGCGCAGCGGCCAGACCCGCGCCCATTCACCGACCGCATAGGCCAACGTGGAACGCTCGGCGACGATCCAAGTGACCAGCACGTAATCCATATTGGAGCGGTGGTTCATCACGAAGATGACCGTGCTGTCTTCTGGAACCTGTTCCAGCGCGTCATCATTGGGGTTGGTTAGCCGCACACGGTAGAGCGATTGACTTAGCCAGCGGGCGGCACGGGTGCCGAACGAGAAATAGGTGAAGGCAGAGAAGCCCGGCACGATTTCGCGCGCGTAGCGCTCAGCCTTTTCGGCAGCGACATCGACACGGATGTTGTTCTCACGCGCATGGTCGGCGATGGCTTGGGCGACTTGTGGGTCAAACAGGAGACGCCGTACGGTGTCGGCGCGGCGCGCCAGTTTGAAAGGCTGGATCGGGCGTTTGAGGCGGGTGTTGAGGCGCGAGACGGCCCGTTCGAGCCTGCGGCGGAGGAACCAGCGGACCGACGGAAACAGGAAATGCGATGCGAAGGTGAAGGCCGCAAACAAGACAATCAGGACAAAAAGCCAGAGGGGAAGTGTTACGGGCGCCGTCATGGGCGGAAGGTGTCAGGAATCCGCCCTTGGTGCAATCTGGCGCGTTCGTGATGCGCAGCTGCTTGTGCCCGAAGCGAGACCGGTGACGATGCTGCGGTGATGTACGATTTCGATTCCTTCTTCACGCTGACCCAGTGGGAACGTGTGGGGCTTGTGGCCCTTTCGTGCGTGATGGCGGCGGTCTGCCTGTGCGGTGTGCGGTTGGTGGCGCGAGGGCGTGTTTGGGCGGTTCGCGTCGTCGTCGCGGTTTTGGTGTTCTGGGCGTTCGTCTGGATGTCACCGCAGGCCTACTATGCCTATTACCGTGTGATCTTTGAGGATTTGCCGCCGCGCTGGGTGATCCCGCAAGTCCCAAGCGTGGCTGAGATGTGGGGGCATTTGAGCTTCACGGGCCGCAGCACGTTGTCGTCGCATGGAAAGGGTGTGTTGGGGTGGTGCCTTTTGGGCGTTGGCCTACTGACGCCGCATTTGCGGATGGGTCGGGGGAGACGCTGATGCGTTCAAGCCGCATCTCGCCCCTCCCACCGTCCCGCAATTGTCTGACTGCGCCGCAGTGCAGCTTTGCGTGTGCAGCGAATTGACAGGGATATTTTGTTCCGTCTAGATGCGGTCTGACGAAACGATGTTGCTTGGATCGAGTCGGAGAATACCATGTCGGATGTGAAGAAGGACCGCATAGCTGGTGACGCCACGCGGCGAGCCGACCGGCCCTGGTTGATCCGGACCTATGCCGGCCATTCCACGGCGCAGGCATCCAACGCGCTCTATCGGGGTAATCTGGCGAAAGGCCAGACAGGGCTTTCGGTAGCCTTCGATCTGCCAACGCAAACGGGCTATGACAGCGACCATGTTCTGGCGCGGGGTGAGGTCGGCAAGGTCGGCGTGCCGATCAGCCATCTGGGTGATATGCGGACGCTTTTTGACGAGATCCCGCTGGAGCAGATGAACACCTCTATGACGATCAACGCGACTGCGCCCTGGCTTCTGGCGCTTTATATCGCAGTGGCGGAGGAGCAGGGCGCGGATATCAGCAAGCTGCAAGGCACGGTCCAGAACGATCTGATGAAGGAATACCTGTCGCGGGGGACCTATATCTGCCCGCCAAAGCCGAGCCTGGCGATGATCGCGGATGTGGCCGAGTATTGTTACAAAGAGGTTCCAAAATGGAACCCGATGAATGTGTGTTCCTATCACCTGCAAGAGGCCGGTGCGACGCCTGAGCAGGAATTGGCCTTTGCATTGGCCACAGCGGTTTCGGTTCTGGATGAATTGCGCCCCCGCGTTCCGGCAGAGGATTTCCCAACATTGGTGGGGCGCATTTCCTTCTTCGTGAATGCGGGCATTCGGTTCGTGACCGAGATGTGCAAGATGCGCGCCTTTGTCGATCTGTGGGATGAGATTTGCGAAACGCGCTATGGCGTGAGCGATCCGAAAATGCGGCGCTTCCGCTACGGGGTGCAGGTCAATTCGCTAGGGCTGACGGAACAGCAGCCAGAGAATAACGTCTATCGTATTCTGATAGAAATGCTTGCGGTGACGCTTTCGAAAAAGGCACGCGCGCGCGCGGTACAATTGCCGGCGTGGAATGAAGCGCTTGGTCTTCCGCGGCCCTGGGATCAGCAATGGTCGATGCGGATGCAGCAGATCATGGCGTTTGAGACGGACCTTCTGGAATACGATGACCTGTTCGATGGAAATCCCGTGGTCGATGGAAAGGTCGAAGCCTTGAAAGAGGGCGCACGGGCAGAGTTGGCGAACCTTGAGTCAATGGGCGGGGCAATCGCTGCGATTGATTACATGAAGGGCCGTTTGGTTGAATCGAATGCCGATCGTGTGAATGCCATTGAACGGGGCGAAACCGTCGTAGTCGGTGTGAACAAATACACAGCCTCCGAGCCGTCGCCGTTGATGGGCGAAGATGGCGGGATCATGGTTGTCGATCCTGCGGTGGAGCAAGACCAGATTGCGCGGCTGAACGCGTGGCGCGCAGAGCGCGACCCGGAGGCGGTTGCAGCGGCATTGGCGGATTTGCGGGTTGCGGCAAAAGACGGAAAGAATGTCATGCCGGCCTCGATCCGGGCCGCAAAGGTCGGTGTCACGACGGGCGAATGGGCCGGTGTGATGCGCGCCGTGCATGGTGAATATCGCGGGCCAACGGGAGTGTCTGGCGCGGTGTCAAACAAGACCGAAGGGCTGGATGATATTCGTGAGGCGGTTGATGCGGTGTCAGACAAGCTCGGCCGTCGCCTGAAATTCCTTGTCGGCAAGCCGGGGCTTGATGGCCATTCGAATGGCGCCGAACAAATTGCATTCCGCGCGCGGGATTGCGGCATGGATATTTCCTATGAAGGAATTCGCCTGACGCCTGCCGAAATCGTGGAGGCCGCCAAAGCGGACAATGCCCATGTTATCGGGCTTTCTATCCTGTCCGGAAGCCACGTGCCGTTGATCAAGGATGTGATGGAGCGACTGCACGCCGAAGGGCTCGATATCCCTGTCATGGTTGGCGGCATTATTCCTG
The DNA here is from genome assembly GCF_055693405.1 of Gymnodinialimonas sp. JB5-7. Lineage (NCBI taxonomy): Bacteria > Pseudomonadati > Pseudomonadota > Alphaproteobacteria > Rhodobacterales > Paracoccaceae > Gymnodinialimonas > Gymnodinialimonas sp. JB5-7. The sequence continues at coordinate 429,638 of NZ_JBVFUX010000012.1, read as the reverse complement.
ATGAGGATCGCGCAACCCTTTTGGGATATGGCGTTGCACGGGTTTATACGCCCAAGGATTTCGAGTTGAATCGCATCATGATGGACATCGTGACACTCGTTGATCCGGCTCCAATCGCCGCTGAATAACACCTTCGGCGCTTTCCGCTCAAAAAAGGACATGTCTAAAAGTTTGCTTGCCATTGGCATGTCATTCCTGCATGCGCGAATTGCAGACTGCCTAAAAAGAAGGAAGACCAAAATGGCAAAAGCATTGGACAAAATGACCTTGGAAGAACTGGAAGTCCATCAAAAGGAAGTCGCAGCCACCATTAAGGGCTACGAGAAAAAGCGGCGTTCCGAATGCCTCAGCGAACTGAAAGCAGTGGCCAAGAAATACGGTTTCTCGCTGGAAGACGTTGTTGGCGGCAAAGCAAAAGGCGGAGCAAAACCCAAGGGCGTGGCAAAATATGCCAATCCTGCGGATAGCTCGCAGACATGGACCGGACGCGGACGTCAGCCCAATTGGGTGAAAGAGGCGCTGGCAAAGGGCAAAACGCTCGACTCCATGGCGATCTGAACTGCGCTTTGCGTTGATTTGAAAAAGGCCGTCCCATGCGGGGCGGCCTTTTTCGTGGGCAATTGGCTATGCGTCGCTGCCTGGGCGGGGTATCCCGTTGCAAACACATCCATCAGGGAGCGCGGCGATGACGGTTCATATTGGGGCACAGCCCGGAGACATTGCGGAGACGGTTCTGATGCCAGGCGACCCGCTGCGCGCCAAATGGGCGGCGGAGCGGTTCCTTGAGAATACGGTTTGCGTCAATGAAGTGCGGGGCATGCTGGGGTTCACGGGCACTTGGCGTGGAAATCGCGTCACGATCCACGGCTCAGGCATGGGGATGCCGAGCCTGTCGATCTATACCAATGAATTGATCCGCGACTATGGCGCCAAGACACTGATCCGCATCGGATCCTGCGGGGCTATGCAGGAGCATATCAAGCTGCGTGATGTGATCTTGGCGACCACCTCGTCAACTCTTTCAACCCCATCGAGCGGGTTCTTCCGCGAGTTGAATTTCGCGCCGAGCGCGGATTTCGGGCTGCTCCACAAAGCGTTTCACGTCGCGGACGCGCGCCAGATGCCAGTTCACGTGGGCGGGATTTATTCGTCCGATGTTTTCTACGATGAGCGGCCCGATCTGAATGAACAGATGGTGCGCCATGGCGTTCTGGCAGTCGAGATGGAGGCAGCGGAGCTTTACACATTGGCGGCGCGATATGGGTGCCGGGCGCTTGCGGTGTTGACCGTTTCAGATCACCTGCTGACAGAGGAGGCGCTGCCATCGGAGGATCGCCAATCCAGTTTCTCGGACATGGTGGAAATCGCGCTGGAAGCGGCCTTCGCATGAGGCGCCTGGCGGGGAATCCGGTCGGGCCTGTCGGCTTGGGCTGCATGAGTTTTGGCGGCATCTACGGGGCCACGGACGTGGAGGAGAGCTTCGCGTGCATGCAGGCCGCCGTGGATCTGGGTGTAACCCATTGGGATGTGGCTGAAATCTACGGCGCGGGCGTCAGTGAGAAAGCCATTGGCCAGTTTCTGGCTGAGACGGGTGCGCAGGTGATGTTGGCCACCAAGGCTGGCATCTACACGCAACCTACACGGCATTTCAGCAACGCAGCAGATGACCTGCGGCGTTCCCTGGACGGGTCATTGGAGCGGTTGGAGCGGGACCGGGTCGAGTTGTTCTACGTCCACCGGCGCGAAGCAGATCGTCCGATTGAGGAGGTGACGGAAACACTTGCGCGGTTTATCGAAGAGGGGCTTATCGGCGGCATCGGGTTTTCCGAGATTTCACCGGCCAGCTTGCGGCGTGCCCATGCGGTGCATCCGGTGGCCGCAGTTCAGTCCGAATACTCCCTATGGTCGCGCCAGCCGGAGCTTGGGATGATCCAGACCAGTGCGGAACTGGGCGTGGCCTTTGTTGCGTTCTCACCGCTGGCCCGTGGCGTGTTAAGCGATGGCTTTCCCGGGCGAGACGCGTTTCCAGAAGGAGATTTCCGGAAGGGGCAACCACGGTTTTTGGACCCGAATTACCAGGCGAATATGCGGTATATTCAGGGGTTTAGGTCTTGGTGTGCGCAGCGGGGTTGGAGCACGGCGGCGACGGCTTTGGCATGGGTGCTTGCGCAAGGGGAACACGTTATCCCAATCCCCGGAACCCGGTCGGCGGCGCACCTGACGGAATTGGTGAAAGGCGCGGAGATCGCATTGTCGGACGAGGATCTGGCTGAGATCGAGCGGCTGTTGCCCATCGGGTTCGCGCATGGCGCGCGTTACGCGCCGTCACAATGGGCGGCGGTCGAGATCTACGGCTAGGCGGGCGCGGCGGGGAGACGCTGGTCCGCGTCTTTTGCTTTGCAAAAGATCGCGAACTTCGCCCCTCCCGCCGTCCCGTAAGGTGTCTTACAGGATCACGACGTCGAGCGGTGGAAAGCCGTTGAAGCCGATAGAGGCGTAAGTGGTTGTATAGGCGCCACAATTCCGGATCCAGATGCGGTCACCGGCCTTGAGGCCAAGCGGCAGGGCGACGGGGCGTTTTTCGTACAGAACGTCTGCTGAATCGCACGATGGGCCCGCGAGAATGCAGGGGCCAGTGGCCTCATGGTCGCGGTCTGTGGCGAATTGATAGCGGATGGCTTCGTCCATTGTCTCGGCAAGGCCCGAGAATTTGCCGATATCGAGATAGACCCAGCGGTGCAGGTCATCGGGCGATTTGCGGGACACGAGCAGCACTTCGGCCGCGATCATACCCGCCTCGGCCACAAGGCCGCGGCCCGGTTCGGCCATGATGCGGGGGACATCGCCAAAGCGGGCGTGGACAAGGTCCATCACCTTCGCGGCATATGTCGTCGGGTGCGGGATGTCGTCACCGTAGAAGGCTGGAAAGCCGCCGCCAATGTTCAAAAGATCAAGGGTAAAGCCCTGATCCTGCGCCATTTTCCAGACCTGAGCGATGCCGTCGAGGACCGGCGCCCACATCGCGGGATCGCGGGTTTGGGAGCCGACGTGGAAGCTGAGCCCGACGGGGCGCAGGCCAAGGGTGCGGGCCGCGTGCATGAGGGAAATCGCGTTGTCGCGGGTTGTTCCGAATTTGCGGGTCAGGGGCCAATCGGCACCGGACGCCTCGACCAGCAGGCGGATGTAGACCTGCGCGCCGGGGGCGTTTTCGGCAATCTTTTCAAGCTCTTCGACGGCATCAGCTGCGAAGACATCGACGCCGACGGAATGGGCAAACGCAATGTCGGCGGGCTTTTTGACGGTGTTGCCGAAGGAGATGTGTGCGGGCGCAGCCCCGGCATCGAGGCAAATCTGGATCTCGTGACGGGAGGCCGCATCGAAGCCGGAGCCAAGCGCGACAAGGCGTTCCAGGATCTCGGGCTGCGGGTTGGCCTTGACCGCATAGTGGATGTGGGCGCGGCCCAAGCCGGTGCTAAGCGCTTGATATTGCTGCACGACACGGTCGATGTCGAGGATCAGCGTTGGGCGGTCAAAGCTGTGCGCGCGAGCATAGGCTTCGGTACGGGATACGGAAACGGGCGCCCCGGAAAGGGCGGTAAACGTAGCGGTCATCACGTTCTCCAAGTGGACGGAACGCCCCATTTAAGGGGACGCGTTGCATTCAAAGGGAGACGTTACCGTCGCTACGTAACTGCGATGGTTATCCCGGCTCGGCGCGTGAGACCTGCGCGAAACCGACTTACCACCCGTGACAGAGGCGCGTGCGTTGGCGTCTATGGCGCGCATCTGGGGCAGATGCGGATTCGGATCAAGAGAAATCGTCAGCCGATTTCAGAAAATCCGCTCAGCTAAGCGGGTTTGCGTTCAACGGATCACATTATTCGAGCAAACCCCGTTCATTTGATCGCTTTTTCGGTCAGTTTTGCGGTGCCCCATAATCTCTGATCAGCGGAGCAGATTTGCGCTCAACTGAGCACATCTAGCCGCGCCCGTGTGTCCTGTCATAAGGGTTCGCTGCGGGCGGCTGATGCGTCGCCGTATGCGCGGTATCGAAGACCTCGATCTTCAGCGGGTAGCAGGGGGTTGTGTCGGACGAATGCTCGGCCCCGCAATCGCCACCGGGGCAGGCGGAGAGGGCGCCGAGAAGGTCAATCTGGGCCCGGAACTCTAGGCAGTCGCCGGGACGGACTGGGGAGGCCTTCATGAAGTACTGCCCGGTGTCGCGGGTGAAGCCGGTGCACATGAAGACGTTCAGAACATCATGTACAAGAAGTTCGGCCTCCTGCAGGGGCAGGCCGGTCTCATCGGCGAGGGCACGGGTGAGGTTGGAATGGCAGCAGTGGTGGTATTGGTCGCCGGAGTTCAGCAGTGCATTGGTGTAGGGGTCGCAGCGCGTGCCGATGACGTCGTGTACCGCGCCGCCATATGCGTCGATGCCGTACCAATCGAGGCTGTCGTGGGTGATGGTCGCCATGGCGCGCAGGTGGGGGATGTTGGACCAGAGCGTGTCGCCGGTGGTGACATGGGTGCCGTGGAGCGCGCGGGTTTTGCCAGAGAAGAAACGCTCAGACAGGTCGTGGGCGTTCCAGAGGTTCAGATCGCCGACCTGGGGGCCGTCGACGGAGGTGATGCGGATGGTCTGGCCGGCACGGGCGCGGAAGGTGGTGGCCTCGCGCGGTTGGGCGAGGAGCGCGGTTATCGGGCCAGCGGGTGTGGCGGGGCCCAGGTTTTGCGGTTCGGGGAGTGTTTCGGGCGGGTAGCAGACGACGGGTACAATGGCGCGGCGGGCTTCCGCATCGGCTGGTGGTGTGGATTGCTTGGGGCGGCGATTGGGCATGGCGGTGATCCGGTGCGTGGTGGGGTATGCGCAACCTACGCGCGTAGCGAGGTGCCTCGATCCTTATGGCGCGCAACGAGGATCGAGCAAAGACTGATCATGATGGTGATAGATACGAAAGGCCATGAGATGGCAAAGAAAGGCTCGGATCCACTCATCGGGTATGCGGGTGTCGCGCCATGAAGCACGTCGCATGCAGAGCGCCCCAATGCCAAGATTTCGTAGGCGAGGCGGATTGAAAACCAGCTTTGCCACACCGCAAAGGCGAAGAGTGGATAGAGCACCCAGTCGACCACCCGTGAATGCGATGAATACCTTAGAGCCAGCAGGCCAAGGCCACAGAGAATGCCTGTGAAAATGATCCCGTAGAGGCGGGTCGCATCGCCTTGTGTGCAGGTTCCGGCAACCCGAGCCAGAACCGTGTTGAGTGCTCCAAGATATAAAAAGGCAATGCCGAGAACGGACGAAACGACCTTGAAAACGAGCTGAAGCGTGGATCTGGAAAGATCTTTCATTCGGTTGCTACTCCTTACGTGAGACGCTTCGCGTGGCGCGAAAAAGACCCCGAAGTTGGACAAGAACCTCGGGGTCCAGCGACGTGCCACTAATCCAGGACAGGGGATTGGGCGGTCGTTGCACAACACTCGATCGTTGTGCGGTGCACGGCCAAAGGCTGTTGGCCAGGTCTTTGGCCGTGCACTCTAGGGGCAGAAGACGGGGCCACTTGGCCTGCCGGTTACGAGCTCTGGGGAGAGACAGGGGGCTCGGGCGGCGCCTGTGGGGCCGTTGGAGTGGGCGTCTTCTGCGAGGTGTTGGGTTGGGGGTAGCCGTGTTTGGGGGTGCCCCAGACGGTTTTGGAGGGGTCGCGTGGGGGCCGTACCAATCTTCGTTCCGGGTCATGTACATGGTGAGCGCCAGGGCGAAGAAGGCGAGGGTGGAGCCTGCGAGGAGGGCGTAATCGGCCGATTGTAGGATCAGGTAGAGGACCGCGTAGGTGATCGCGAGCATGAGGCCAAGGATCAGTGTGCGGATGCCGAGTTTCAGACCGACGAGGCCGAAGAGGGTCAGGAGCGCAGTCGTGGCCCCGGCGGAGAGCAGGTAGGCCGCGCCGAAGCCGATTTGTTCGGCGTAGGAGACCATGAGCAGCACGAAGGTCGACTGCGCGAGGCCGATGAGGATGTATTGCACCGGATGGGTCGGGCGTTTGGTGGCCCCTTCGATCAGTAGGACGGTCAGGAAGGTCAGCGCCACGAACAGGATGCCATAACGGGCGGCGCGGTAGGCCTTTTGGTAGAAATCGTTGGGTTGGAAATACTGCACACCGAAGGCGGCTTGTTGCCGGGCGGTGGCGTCATGGTCCTGCCGCGAGGCTTGGGGGAGGGGACGGGCGAGGTGGGGGATGTCCCATGTGGCGGTGAAGCCATCCTCGGTGATTTCACGGGTGTTGGGCAGGAAAGCCCCGGTGAAGCTGGGATGGGGCCAGTCGGAGGTGATCGTCACGGTGGATTGGCGGCCCATCGGAGTGGCGCGCAGCGTGTCGGCGCCGTTGAAGCCCAAGGTGAGCGTGTAACCGTCATGGCCACGGGGGTCGCCGAGGGCGGCAATGACACCGGCCTGGCCGTCGGCGCGGGGTTCAAGTTGGATCGTGTCGGTGCCGGTTTGAAGGTTTGCCACGCCGCGCAGCGCACGGTTGTCGGAGACCGTGAGGCGCAAGGACGCCTCGGACCAGAGGATCTCCTCGTTCGAGAGGATCAGGTCTTCCGCCGCGTCGAGGTCGTAGGTCAGGCCCATGGTGGCAAGCGCCTGAAAGACAGGGACATCGAAGAGGCCGCGGGAGAGAATCTCAGTCTCGGTGCCGAGGTCGAGGGTGAAATCCTCGGGCAGAAGATAGATGTGATCGGTACGCCGGATGCGGGGGACCTGGCGGAGTTTCCTCGGTTTCCTCGCCGGTTTCAGGGTCGGTCACGGTGAAGGTTTCGTTGACCTGGAAGGTGCCCTGGACGGGGAGGATCAGGACGGGGCCGGAGAGGAGCTGTTCACCACCCCATTCGCGGCCGATGTCGCGGATGGTTTGTTGGGCGAGATAATCGCGTTCCTCGACGACGAGGGAGACGAAGAAGGTGGGGATGAACATCAGGACGGCCAGAAGGCCAACGATGAGGAAACGGGTGCCGAGGGAGCGCATGGACGGGTCCTTGGGTTGGGGCAGATGTGCCGACCCTAGGGCGCTGTGTTCGCGGGCGTGTGCAGGAGATGTGCAGGTTTCGGGGTTGTTTTGGTCTATCAAAAGGAGCGGCTTGCGCCGCGTTTGATTGTTTTGCGCTGGCGCGCGGCGGTCGGGCCGTTGGCCCGATTGGAGGCGCCGCCTGTCGTCCATTGGGCTTGAACCAATGGCGCACCAAAGGACGACCCACCGAGGTATTTCTGAAACAAGGAAGGGGGCAGCTGCGAGGAGGGCCTTAAGGGCCGAGGAGGGGCTGGCGTCAGAGCGTTTCGCCCAGGGTTTTGCCAGAGAAGATGCAGCCGCCCAGAAACGTGCCTTCGAGCGCATTGTGGCCGTGATAGCCACCGCCGCCGAAGCCTGCGACCTCGCCTGCTGCGAAGAGGCCGGGAAGCGGGGTGCCATCGGGGCGGAGGCATTGGCCGGAGAGGTCGGTGTGCAGGCCGCCCAGGGACTTGCGGGTGATGATGTTGAGGCGCACGGCGATGAGGGGGCCGTGGGCGGGGTCGAGGATGCGGTGCGGTTTGGCTGCGCGGATCAGCTTGTCACCGATATATTTGCGGGTCGCGCGGATGGCGTTGATCTGGGCGTCTTTGGAGACCTTGTTGGTGAGTTGCGCATCGCGCGCCTCGATCTGGGCGCGGATTTTTGTGGGGTCGAGGGGGGCCTGGGGCGTGATCTTGTTCATGCCGGCGATGAGGGTGTCGAGGTCGGAGGCGACGACGAAATCCTCACCCTTTTCCTTGAAGGCTTCGACGGCTTGCGGTGGCGCCTTTGCCGAGGCGTTCCTTCAAGACTGCGGACCATTTGGCGGAGGTGAGGTCGGGGTTTTGTTCGCTGCCTGAGAGCGCGAATTCCTTTTCGATGATCGACTGGGTCAGGATGAACCAGCTGTGGTCGTGGCCGGTTTGCAGGATGCGTTTGAGGGTGGAAGTGGTGTCGTGGCCGGGCAGGCAAGGGGCCTCCATCCGCGTGCCTTCCGCGTCGAACCACATCGAGGAGGGGCCTGGCAGGATACGGATGCCGTGGTTGGGCCAGATGGGATCGTAGTTTCGCAGGCCCTCGGTGTAGTGCCACATGCGGTCTTCGTTGATCGCGGTGGCGCCTTGGGCTTTGGCCTGTCCGGCCATTTGGCCGTCCACGTAATCGGGGACGCCGGAGATCATGTGGATTGGCGGCGGGCCGAGGCGTTCCACAGGCCAGTGTTCGCGGACGAGGTCGTGGTTGCCGCCGATGCCTCCGGTGGTGATGGCGGTTGTTTCTGATGTGTAGCTGAATTGGCCGGTGACGGTACGGTTGGTGGATTGGCCGCGTTCGGCCATGTCGTCGGCGAGGATCTCGCCCTCGACGCCTTTCACGGTGCCGCCCTCGATGATCAGCGACGTGACGCGATGGCGGAAGTGGAGGGTGATGTTGGGGTGGGTTTGGACGCGCTCGGCGTAGGGCTTCACGACGCCGGTGCCGGTGCCCCAGGTGACGTGGAAGCGGGGGATGGAATTGCCGTGGCCTGAGGCCAGCGCGCCGCCGCGTTCGGCCCATCCGACCACGGGGAACCAGCGCAGCCCGAGGTCGTGGAGGTAGTCGCGCATCGGGCCTGCGGCGAAGTCGAGATAGGCCTCGGCCCAGGCGCGGGGATTGGCGTCCTCAGAGCGGTCGAACTGGGCGGAGCCGAACCAGTCGCTTGCGGCCAGATCCCGGCTGTCGCGCAGGCCGAGACGGCGTTGTTCGGGCGTGTCGACCATGAAGAGGCCGCCGAGGCTCCACCACGCCTGACCACCCAGGGATTGCGGGCCTTCCATGTCGAGAAGGGCGACTTTGCGGCCGCGTTCGGCGGCGTGGTAGGCGGCGACGAGGCCTGAAAGGCCCGCGCCGATGATGATGGTGTCGTAGTTCATGGAGAGAGGCTAACGGCGCGGGCGCCGTGGGTCACTTGTTTCGTTGCGGAAGGGTGTTTGCGCCGTGCGTATGGGGGTAGCGTGAACGGCCGGTTTGCGTTTGTAGTGGCACTATGGATCACACGGTTGAGAGCTTTTCGAAACGCGCCAATGCGCAGCTGCCGCGGCGGCTGGGGCAGCGGTATGACAAGGATGGGTTTCTGCCCGATCCGGGCAATACGGTCGTGCGGCATCTGGATCTGGACAGGCCCGGCGGGCAGGCGGTGGTTGCGGCGCGGGCGGCGATGATGGCGCTGCCGGGGGCAGAGCGGTTCATCTTTACGCCGGTCGAGAGCCTGCACATGACGGTGTTTGAAGGGGTCCTGGACAACCGCAGGCAGGCGGATGCCTGGCCGGATTGGATGGACGCGGATGCGTCGGTTGAGGATGTGACGGAGGCGATGCGCGCACGGCTGAGCGGGTTCGAGGGCCCGGACGATTTTGCGGTGCGCGTGGCCACGGTACGCCCCGGGGGATTGGATCTGGTGGGTGCGACGGACGCGGATGAGGCTGTGGCGCGCGAGTGGCGGGAGGCTTTGGCCAAAGCGTTCGGCTATCGGCAGGGGGAACATGACCGATATGGCTTCCACATGACCTTTGCCTATTCGCTGGATTGGCTGCCGGATGAGCAGGTCGCCATCTGGGAAGAGGGATTGGCGCGCATTGAGGCTGAGTTGGTGGCAGGCGGCGCCCATTCTGCCGCTCAGGCCGCCTGCGTTTTGCGCATTTGCGGATATGACCTGGTTTGAGGAGTTGGTGGTCTTGGGGTGAGGGGCGCTGCCCCTCGCGCTGGCGCGCTCACCCCGGAGTTTTTCGGCCAAGATGAAGGGGGGCAGGTCACCCGTTTTCGTAGTCTAAGTGATGGCGGGGATTTGCGCAACGCCATGAATAGGGTGCAGGATACCAGCGGTAGTCGGAATAGCTCCATCCAAAAGCCTGATTATCCCATACGGCGCAGGCATGTGGAGGACCGTTGTCGATTCTGGAAATGCTGTTCAGATCGCGAATGAACACGACCGTCAGACCCAAGCGTTGTGCTTCCTGGGCAATCGCTTCGGCATTCCAGCGATTGGCGAGTGTTGCGCTGAGCCCGGTGAACACGAGTATGAAAGCCGCAATGGCAAGTGGTTCCGCATCCATTACCCGCAGCAGAAGGTAGACAGCGGACGCCGAGAGCAGACCAATGCCCAACGCAGGCGCGAGGACATCCGGGGGAGCAAAGCCAGAGCTTCAAGATACGTGATCGGCAGAAGGAATACGCCACCGATGACGCCAAGTATCAACCCCGCAAACCATTGATCAAAAATAAAAATACAAGCGAGCGCCGTGCCAAGGCCAGCATGGAGCATTCGCGTGAGTGACCTATGGCGCCAGATGAGGTCGAACAGCCCGTACGCAAGCGCCAGGGTGACAGCTGCAATGACGAACTCGGCCATCGCCCGAGTTAAAGCTGCCGTTCGACCATCATCTTCTTGATGGACGCAATCGCCGCCGCGGGGTTGAGGCCCTTGGGGCAGGTCTTGGTGCAGTTCATGATCGTGTGGCAGCGGTAGAGCTTGAAGGGATCTTCCAGCTCATCCAGACGCTCCCCCGTTGCCTCATCGCGGCTGTCGATGATCCAGCGATAGGCGTGCAGGAGGGCGGCTGGCCCAAGATAGCGGTCGCCATTCCACCAGTAGGACGGGCAGGAGGTGGAGCAGGACGCGCACATCACGCATTCATAGAGGCCGTCGAGTTTCTTGCGATCTTCGATGGACTGGCGCCATTCCTTTTCGGGGCGCTTCGTCTTGGTCTCCAGCCACGGCATGATGGAGGCGTGCTGCGCGTAGAAATGCGTGAGGTCGGGGATCAGGTCTTTGACCACGGGCATGTGGGGCAGGGGGTAGATCTTGACGTCGCCCTTCACCTCGTCATGGCCGTAGATGCAGGCCAGCGTGTTGATGCCGTCGATATTCATCGCACACGACCCGCAGATGCCTTCGCGGCAGGAGCGGCGGAAGGTGAGCGTCGGGTCGATCTCATTCTTGATCTTGATGAGTGCGTCCAGAACCATCGGGCCGCAGGTATCCATGTCGACGAAATAGGTGTCGACGGAGGGGTTTTCGCCATCGTCGGGGTTCCAGCGGTAAATCTGGAACTTGCGCACGTTCGTGGCGCCTTCTGGCTTGGGCCAGGTCTTGCCGGTGCGGATGCGGGAATTCTTCGGGAGGGTCAGTTCAACCATAGTCTCAGGTCTCCACTCGGGTCATTCGGGGTCGCGCCCGTGGCGCGCGTTGTTTCAGGCAGGGGCGGATCATCGCAGCAACCCCTGAAGGATGTTCTGGCCACCGCCGACGAGCGGGCCAAGGGCGCCGGACGCGGTGCATTGGATCGTCGAGGGGCGGGACAGGATGTCGCCCACCGTGCTGGAGGCCGCATCGGTGTTTCCAAGCGCGATGCCGCCCGCGATGGTGATGATTTCCTGCGCGGAGGCGTTGTTGATGACGCAATCGGTCACAAGGGTTGCATCGACGCCGGGGAAGCGGCGCTCAACCTCTTGGTTCACGTAAGTGCGGGCCTGTTCGCGGGCGATCTGGTCGGCGGCGTCCTGGAACCCACCGACGCAGGCGGAGAGTGCGACCGTGGCCATTATGAGTGCAAGTGCCTTCATTTCGGATCGCGCCTCGCCAAACGGGCGGAGGGTCGGGCATTCGTTTGCGACGGGCCCGTCCAGCCGCGGCAATTCTGGGGGATCTGTTGAGAGATACGGGTCATGCTGCGCGCAGCTCCGCCGGGAAGGAGGCCCGAATGGACGCGATGCATTCTGCAACCGCATCGCCGTAGTCGAAGGCCGGCACGCCGCGCGTGTCGAGCATCGGGGCAATTTCTTCCAACGTAATTGGTGGCCCCATCGGACGCCCAATCGAGGCTGCATAGTCGTAGAATTTCAGCCGCGGGAAATCTTTGTGGATGCCGGCTGGGTCCAGCCAGACATTTGGCACACCGAAGGCATCCGCGACGATCAATCCATGCAGGCTGGAGGAGAAAACCACTTCGCACGAGGCGATTGTCCGCACGACTGTGCGCCAATCCTGTCGTGGGTCGATCAGCGTGACACCATCGAGCGCTGCCAGTCGCCCCTCGCGGTTGAGGGGGCGCAAAGTGGATCTATGCGGGACGACGCCCACGCGGCCCGCAACCTGTTCGATCTTTTCCCCCAACACCTCGGCAATGAGCAGGCCGGGATCGCCATAGGGAAGGGGCGGCAAATTCAGAAGCTCTTGCGTGATGGGACCGCGAACCGAGGCAAAGCGCACATTTTTGATGAAGTCCAAGCGTTGCGGGCCAAAGCATCCGCTGCCCCAAATCCATGGCTGCGTGCCATCCTCGCGCGCTTGTCCGTTGGCGCGGCGCGCATCCAGCAAAACGCTGCCGACAGCGAATAGATCGCATTCTCCAGCCGCCGCATGCTCAACCTCGCGGCCTGAAACATCGGCCACGACTGCGGCCGAGATCTCGTCGCCAAAATTGGGCTTGGCGTTCCACCAGAACAGGCGCAGCGGCTCAGCCATGCACACCTCGGGGCCAGCAGACCGGCATCAATAGACCCTCGCCTTCGGCTTGATCTTGTCCAGATCGATGCCGCCTTCGTTGTGACCCATCAGCGGGTTGAGGTGCACGGGGCGGTATTCGAGGTCGACCTTGTTGCCATCGACACGTGAGATCGTGTGCACGCGCCAATCCTTGTCGTCGCGGTCCGGGTAATCCTCGTGCGCGTGGGCGCCGCGGCTTTCCTTGCGCGCCTCGGCGCCGGCGATGGTGGCCAAAGCGTTGGGCATGAGGTTGCCCAGTTCCAGCGTTTCCATCAGGTCGGAGTTCCAGATCAGCGAGCGGTCGGTGACGGCGATGTCGTCGAGCTTGCCCGCGACATTGGTCATTTTCTCCAAGCCTTCGGCTAGCGTCTTGTCGGTGCGGAAAACGGCGGCGTCGGCCTGCATGGTTTTCTGCATCTCAAGGCGCAGTTCGGCGGTGGGGGTGCCGCCATCGGCGTAGCGAACGGCGTCAAAGCGGCTGAGCGCCTTGTCGATGGACGCCTGGCTGGCTTTTGGGGTGGCCGAATTCGGGTCCACCACTTCGCCCGCCTTGATCGCGGCGGCGCGGCCGAAGACGACGAGGTCGATCAGGGAGTTGGAACCGAGGCGGTTCGCGCCGTGCACGGAGGCACATCCCGCTTCGCCCACGGCCATCAGGCCGGGCACGATCGCGTCGGGGTCCTTCTTGGTCGGGTTCAGCACCTCGCCCCAATAGTTCGTGGGGATGCCGCCCATGTTGTAGTGGACGGTCGGCAGGACCGGGATCGGCTCCTTCGTGAGGTCCACACCGGCGAAGATGCGCGCGCATTCGGAGATGCCCGGCAGGCGTTCGGCCAGCGTTTCCGGTGGCAGGTGGTTGAGGTGCAGGTGGATGTGGTCGCCATCCGGCGCCCACGCCACGGCCTTCGCGGATTTCCATCGTCATGCAGCGCGCTGACCACATCGCGGGAGGCGAGGTCTTTGTAGGTCGGCGCGTAGCGTTCCATGAAACGCTCGCCCTCGGAGTTCGTCAGGTAGCCGCCTTCGCCGCGGGCGCCCTCGGTGATCAGACAGCCGGAGCCGTAGATGCCGGTGGGGTGGAATTGCACGAATTCCATATCCTGTAAGCGGCAGGCCCGCCCGCGCGACCATGCCGCCGCCGTCACCGGTGCAGGTGTGGGCGGAGGTGGCGGAGAAGTAGGCGCGGCCATAGCCGCCGGTGGCCAGCACCGTCATCTTGGCGTGGAAGACGTGCATCGTGCCGTCGTCGAGCTTCCAGGCCACGACGCCGACGCATTGGCCGTCATCGTTCATCAGCAGGTCAGTGGCGAAGTATTCGATATAGAACTCGGCGTCGTTCTTGAGCGACTGGCCGTAGAGCGTGTGCAGGATCGCGTGGCCCGTGCGGTCAGCGGCGGCGCAAGTGCGCTGCACCGGGGGGCCTTCGCCGAATTCTGTCGTGTGACCACCGAAGGGGCGCTGGTAGATGGTGCCATCCTCGGTGCGCGAGAAGGGGACGCCGTAATGCTCCAGCTCGTAGACGGCCTTGGGTGCTTCGCGGGCGAGGTATTCCATCGCATCCGTGTCGCCGAGCCAGTCCGAGCCTTTGACGGTGTCGTACATGTGCCAGTGCCAATGGTCTGGCCCCATATTGCCGAGGCTGGCCGCGATGCCGCCCTGGGCCGCCACGGTGTGCGAACGGGTCGGGAAGACCTTGGAGATGCACGCAGTTTTCAGGCCCTGTTCGGCCATGCCGAGCGTAGCGCGTAGACCGGAGCCGCCTGCGCCCACGACGACAACGTCGTAGGTGTGATGGGTCACATCGTAGGCCGGGGAGATGGTATCTTTCATCTGAAATGCCTCTCAGAGAGCGATTTGAACAAGGGCCACTAGGCCGCCAAGCGCGATGCCGTAGCTAAGGATTGTGGTCACGATGATGCAGGCCTTGCGTGTCAGGCCGCGTGTGTAATCCTCAATCAGCGTCTGCATGCCGAGCCGCAGGTGGTGGCTGCCAACAATGAGGTAGGCCGCAACGATCAGCGCGGGAATGGGGCGCGACAACGTGGCCACGACATCTGCATGCTCAGAGCCTAGGGCGGAGCCGATGATGCCGAGGAAGAAGGGCGTCAGGATCAGGAGCGCCACGGAGGTGACGGTCATGGTCCAGTGATGGCCGGTGCCGGAGCGGGCGGCGCCCAGGCCGGTGACACGTTTGCGGTCGGTTACGAATGCCATGTCGTGCCTCCCTTAGATCGCGATGAGGGTCAGGAAGGTGAGCGCGACGGAGCCGATGATCATGCCCCAGCCCATCTTGTCGGACGTGTCGACATCGAGGCCCCGCCCGGTGTCCCAGATCAGGTGCCGCACGCCGCCAAGGGCGTGATACCAGAGGCCGAGGACCGAGAGCGTCATGACCAGGTCACCGAAGAAGGACGTGATCAGGCCATCGATTGTCGCGAAATACTCCGGCCCCGAGGCGGCGGCCATCATCCACCAGACGACGAGGATCGCGGAGACCAGCATCGCGTTGCCGGTGATGCGCACGAAGATCGAGGTGATCGAGTTAAGCTGCGGACGATAGATCGTCAGGTGCGGTGAAAGCGGGCGGTTGCCGCGGTTCACGTCGGCCATGGCTGGAGTCCCCTATGGGTTTGCCGTCAGGTCTGGCGGATGCCGGTCGTTTCCATATCAATAGCAAGTTTCACGCAACTGTCACGCGAGCAGGTGTTGAAAATGCGGTGAATTATGGGGCTTAACGCCGCAGAATGCATGTGTGTGATCACACTTTGGAGTGGTGTGATCACATTGATGCCGCTAGCGCGGAATCAGCACCCAATAGTCCAGATCCAGCAGAACGTCAGGCAGGTATTTACCGTCTTCGCCCCGGAGTCCGCCCGCCTTGCCCTTGGTTGCCACAAGCCGCAAACGCAGCGCGCCGACATCGGGTGACGTGGTTTCGGCGCGGTCCAGAACCTCAGACCAGGCGTAGATCGTGTCGCCCGCCATGGCCGGGTTGGCGTGGGCGCCGGCGTTGATGCCGGCGATGAGCTGCGCGTTGGCCAGCCCGTTGAACGACAGCGCGCGCGCCATGGAGATGATGTGGCCGCCATAGATCAGGCGCTTGCCATCGGGCCGCGCGGTGACGTCGAAATGCACCTTAGCGGTGTTCTGCCAGAGGCGCGTGGCCATCATGTGCTCGGGGTCGGTGAGGGTGACGCCATCGACATGGTCGATGATCTCGCCCACCTCGTAGTCGCCCCAGCGGTGCGGCTCACCTGCGGCGGCGAAATCATAGGCGGACCAATCCAGTGCTTCGGGAACGCTGAGCGCATCGGCTGGAACGACTTTGGCGAGGTCAGGCACCACAGGTTCTGGTGCGGGGGCGGCGGTGTCGCGTTTGCGGACCATGACCCAACGGACGTATTCCAGCACGGGCACATCCTGGTTTTTGAAGCCGCGCGTGCGGACCCAGACAATGCCGGTCTTGCCGTTGGAATTCTCTTTCAAACCGATGATTTCGGACGTCGAGCGAATGGTGTCGCCGGACTCGACACGCGCCAGAAACCGGCCTTCGGCATAGCCGAGATTGGCGACGGCATTGAGCGAGATGTCGGGAACGGTTTTGCCGAAGACGGCGTGAAAGGTGATCAGATCGTCGAGCGCAACCAAACCGCCGAATGTCCGCGCGCTTTGCATCGCGAAGCGAGGGCCGTAGAGGGCCTGATACATCGCCACGTCGCCGTCCGTCAGAGTGCGCGGCGTGGCGTGATCGAGGATTTGGCCGACGCTGTAATCCTCAAAAAGTAGCCTGGGTTGGTTTTCGTGCTGCTCATTGATGTCCGAGTTTCATGTCTGCCGAATAGGGGGTGTCGATGTCTTTGGTGACGGCTTGCCCACAGCGCACGACACCGCGCGCGGCGTCGAAGGTCATGGTCGGGTCGCCATGAAGCTCCCATCCTTTCGACAGGGCCTCGGACACCTTGTGGCAGAAGGCCGAGGTGTCATCCTCGGTCAGCAAGCGGTAGATTTTCATCGTTTATCCCCAGGGGGTTACGCCAAGCCAGAAGTGGATGCCCATGGTGACGACCAACACCACGGCCCCGATCACCGCGATGCGGATTTCGCTGGCACGACCGCCCCATTCCGGAGGGGTCCATGCAGGCTCGGCCCGGTTGATCAGCATGATTTCCATGAGCGCCCAAATCAGCAAGCCGCCGAAAAGCACGAACGAGGCAAGGTCACCATTGGGGATGAGGTGCGCGAAAGCCCAGAGTGTGAAGCCGATGAGTTGCGGATGACGGAGTTTCGTGCCGAGGCGATTGCGGGGTTTGCCGGGCGGCGTGGCCCCGCTTGCATAGATGTAGAAGGCAACAATCATCAGCAGATTGTTGATGCCGACAAGCGCGCCGGACCGGCCCCACCAGACGGGACCGAAGGCGTTTCGGTAACCGAATACCATCAATACGATCGACGCCACGACGAGAACCGCCACAATGCCTTTGCCCGGATCGCCAAAACGCTCTCGTGTGGTGGGCGAAAGCCGTTTCCAGAAATGCGCACCGTACCAGACAGCCAGGCCTGCGATCAGAAGAACCCAGCCCATTATGCGGCCTCCGCTTCTGCGATGGCGTCCGCCTTGGCGAGCGTTGCGCGGGCTGTTTCGATGTGCAGGTTTTCGACGATTTTGCCGTCGACGACTGCCACGCCCTCACCACGCGCCTCGGCTTGCTCGAACGCTTCAATCTGGCGGCGGGCGAGGTCGATTTCGTCCGCACTTGGCGCAAAGATGGCGTTGGCGGTGGCGATTTGCGCCGGGTGGATCAGGGTCTTGCCATCAAAGCCGAAGTCGCGCCCCTGCGCGCATTCCTGTGCCAGCCCCTCTTCATCGCGGAAGGCGTTGTAGACGCCGTCGATGCAGACAAGGCCATGGGCACGGGCGGCCAATAGGCAAAGCTGCAGCGAGGTCAGCATCGCCTCGCGGCTGCGTGCGTTCAGATCCTTGGCGAGGTCATTGGTGCCCATCACGAAACCGGCCATGCGGGGGGCGGCGGCGATCTGGGCCGCGTTCAGGATGCCTTCAGGCGTTTCCATCATCGCCCAGATTTGCGTTCCGGCGGTGTCGGGGTTTGCGTCGAGCAGGGCTGCGAGCGCCTCGATATCTGCCGCCCCGTTGACCTTGGGCAGCAAGACGGCCTGCGGTTTTGCCGCCGCGATGGTGGCCAGATCATCGGCACCCCAATCGGTGTCAAAGCCGTTGATCCGCACGATTTGTGCGCGATTCCCAAAGCCGCCTGTGACGAGGGTTTCCTGAAGCAGTGCGCGCGCATTTGCCTTTTCATCGACCGCGACAGCGTCTTCGAGATCGAAGATGATGGCGTCGATGGGCAAGGTCTTGGCCTTTTCCATCGCACGGGCACGCGAGGCCGGAATGTAAAGGACGGAACGATACGGGCGGGTCATGGCGCAGGTGGAATCCTTGGCTGTCGTTTCCTTTGAGGGACCATATCTACGCCGCAAGCGCAAGTCTCTTGCTGCAATGCAGAATGTTACGCAATAAAGTTTCGCGCAGATTTTCGAGAATTTTGAGACGGTTCATCGGAAATTAACCCTTCCGCGCCTAAGCTGTCCAAATCAAAGGCCCCAAGAGCCTTGCACATTCGGAGGTCGTTCCATGAGGAACCGGGCGCCGATTTGCCAATGCTTCGGCCTGCAATCTGTCGCGCCCCTGACACGGGACTGACGACATGATGAACAGATTCTGCATCCATTGCCTTTGCCGGGCTGATCACAATTGTGGGCCTTCCCGCTGAGGCGCAGAACATGCTGTGCGGCCAACGCGAGATGGTTGTTGGCGAGCTTACCGGCCGCTATGGCGAAGAAGTAAGGGGCATGGGGCTGGCGCACCAGAACCGCATCGTGGAGGTGTTTGTTTCAGAGGAAACAGGGACTTGGACGATCACGGTGACCTCACCCAATGGCATGACGTGCCTGATGGCTGCGGGCCAGCATTTCGCCACGATGGAGCCTGTGGCGGCGGGTGAAGACCTCTGATCTGAGGCGCTCGCCCTCTGGTTGAGGCCATCCGCCGCGCCGCAGCACCCTTGCGCCGGGGCCGGGCTGGGGCTACCCCTCCGCCCGACAAATCACCGGACCGAGGACCAGAGATATGGCCAGACCCAAGATTGCGCTGATTGGCGCGGGACAGATCGGGGGCACCCTTGCCCACCTTGCGGCATTGAAGGAATTGGGCGACGTCGTCCTGTTCGACATTGCCGAAGGCGTGCCACAGGGCAAAGCGCTCGACATTGCCGAATCCGGCCCGTCCGAGAAGTTTGATGCCAAGCTGAAGGGCACCAACGACTATGCCGATATCGCGGGCGCGGATGTGTGCATCGTGACGGCCGGCGTGCCGCGCAAGCCGGGCATGAGCCGGGACGACCTGTTGGGCATCAACCTGAAGGTCATGAAAGCCGTGGGTGAAGGCATCCGCGACAATGCACCCGACGCCTTTGTCATCTGCATCACCAACCCGCTGGACGCGATGGTCTGGGCCCTGCGCGAATTCAGCGGTCTGCCCCACGCGAAAGTGTGCGGCATGGCGGGTGTTCTGGACAGCGCGCGCTTCCGTCACTTCCTGGCCGAAGAATTCGACGTCTCGATGAAAGACGTCACGGCGTTCGTTCTGGGTGGGCATGGCGATACGATGGTGCCGTCCGTGCGCTATTCGACCGTGGCCGGCATCCCGCTGCCTGATCTGGTGGAGATGGGCTGGACCAGCCAGGAGAAACTGGACGAAATCGTGCAGCGGACGCGCGATGGCGGTGCCGAGATCGTTGGCCTGCTGAAGACCGGTTCGGCCTTTTATGCGCCTGCAACGTCGGCCATCGAAATGGCCGAAGCCTATCTGAAAGACCAAAAACGCGTTCTGCCCTGTGCGGCCCATTGCGACGGCCAGTTCGGCCTGAAGGGCATGTATGTTGGCGTGCCGACCGTGATCGGTGCGGGCGGCATTGAGCGGGTCGTTGACGTGAAGCTGAACAAGGACGAGCAGGCCATGTTCGACGCCTCGGTCGAGGCCGTCAAAGGCCTGGTCGATGCGTGCAAGCAGATCGACGAGACGCTGGCTTAAGCCAGAACGTCAAGGAATTCAGGCGGCCGGGTCCAGTGCCCGGCCGTTTTCTATCATCCGGTCCATGACGGCATAATCTGCCGCATAGAATTTGATGATTTCGTCGCGCAGATCCTCCGGCACGGCAACTTTTTCGGTGGCAGATTTCTTTTCCCAGATGTCGCGCGACGCGGGCGGTGTTCCGGTTTCGGCATCGATCCAGTCGCAGACTGCGTCCATGCCAGCCTCCAGCCGAAACAGAACCATGCCGGGCCGAAGAAACTCGGCCTGTGGGCGGATGTGGTTGTCGAAGACGTATTGGTCGCGGCCATAGGCATCGAACGCTGCGCGCACCCATGCGGGGAAATCGCGCTGCCGTTCGTAGCGATCCCGGCGATAGCGGTATTCGCTGACCATGCGGGCAACGGGGTCGCGCAGCACCGCAAAGCTGGCATCAAAAAACCCGTCGGGCACCAGGCGAGTGTGAATGCGCGCCTCCATATGCTGTGCCGTGGTCTCGGACCATCCCATGCGGCGCTTGAAGCGCAGGGCGACGGCGCCCTTTTGATCCAGATACGTCTCGACGCTGGAGCCGCCGGTTTTGGGGATATGTGCGAAGAAAAGGATCCTGTCGCCGATCCGGGCAAGGGGCATGTGGGGGCCTGCTGTGTTTGGTTTTGCGACACCCTATTCGGCAGATCAGGCCTGCGTCTAGAGGACGCCATGTTTACGCGCGGTGCGCAGCCACTGGTCGATGCGCGGGCGTAACAGGGTGTCGAAATGCATGGGGCTCAGATTAACGGATTGGCCGGGGAACACGGTTTCCAAAGCCCTTGTGGGGTCAAAGACCTCGCGCACGACGTAGCCTTCCTCTTCCAGGTGGGTCAGCTCACCCTCATCATAGGCGTTCACCTCGTCATAGAGCGCGCGCAGGGCCTGCTCGTCGTGCAGGCTAGCAGCGATCTTGCGCCATTGCGCGATGCGGAAGGGAGGCAATTGTTCGAGGCGGTCGGGGGTTTTGGCCGCTTGGCGGATGAATTTCCCGGCCCAATGGAGCGGCGTGAGCCCGTCGAAATGGATCAATTCGATCTGATCCGCCGGGTAGTGGGGCGGCACGACGCGGTCTTTGATGTGGCCATAGCGGGGCACGTGAATGCCGATATTCATGCCGATCTTCGTGCGCACCATAGGCTTGCCCGCGGCATGCCCCGTAAACCCGATTGGCATGAGGTCGGAGGTGCGCAATTGCGTATCCTCGCGCCCCTGGTAGTGGACCTTGAATGCGCCATCAAAAATGGACTGTTGCGGGGCGCCACGCACCATCGTGCGTTCGAGGTTGAAGACCTTTGTCCACGTCGCCCATTCCGGGATTTCCGCGATCTGGTCATCGACGCGAGAGCCAGGGCGCAGGAATTCATCGGCATCGCAACTGAGCAGGTAGTCGAGGTTGCAGACGGATTGTGCATGGGTCGCGTTGATGGATTGTCGGTTGTTGTGACGGCGTGGCCTGCGCGGGGCAACTGCCTGCCAATAGGATTTGTCGCATCGGGTCACGCGGACAGGGGGCAGCCATTCGAGCGCGTCGCCCACCGGATCGTTGGGCTCATCAAGGTAGATGTGGATTTCGGACGCACCGAGCGTCAGGTGGTGGGCCACAAAGGCCAGGACCAGGGGCGCAGGTTCGGCCACGGTTGCGACGATGCCCCAGCGAGGTGTGCCTGTCATGTGCCCTCTTGCCGCTCCGCGATCCCGTCGCCTGCAAGCTGCGATGGATTGCGCAATGGGGCAAGTCCCGGGTGAGTCGATGCGAGAAGTATACAGCTTGGGATTTGTGATCACACATTTTCAGACTGTGATCACAAATGTCGGATTTTCGATGGAAACCCTGTAAAAGCTGAACTTTCCCGTTTCCTTGCACCTAAAAGTTGTGCTTATCCAGAGGGAACGTGACCTAACAGACGGACCGATCCCATGAACATCCACGAGTACCAGGCGAAGGCACTTCTGCGGCAATATGGGGCTCCGGTCTCGGACGGGCGTGTGGTTCTGAAAGCGGAAGATGCCAAGACAGCCGCGGGTGAGATGGACGGGCCGTTGTGGGTGGTGAAGGCGCAGATCCACGCAGGCGGACGCGGCAAGGGCAGCTTCAAGGAAGCCGATGCCGGCGCGGCGGGCGGTGTGCGTTTGGCCAAGTCGGTCGAAGAAGCGGCGGACGAGGCGAAGAAGATGCTTGGCCGCACGCTTGTAACGCATCAGACCGGACCCGTCGGCAAACAGGTCAACCGCATCTACATTGAAGATGGTTCGGGCATTGAGACCGAGATGTATCTGGCGCTTCTGGTCGATCGTCAGACCAGCCGGATCAGCTTTGTCTGCTCCACCGAAGGCGGCATGGACATTGAAGAAGTCGCCGCAGCAACGCCTGAAAAGATCCTTTCGTTCAGCGTTGATCCTGCGACGGGCTACCAGCCTTACCATGGACGCCGCGTGGCGTTCTCGCTTGGTCTGGAAGGTCAGCAGGTCAAACAATGCGTGAAGCTGATGGGCATCCTGTTTAACGCCTTCGTCGAGAAGGATATGGAGATGCTGGAGATCAACCCGCTGATCGTGACCGATGGCGGGGACCTGAAGGTGCTGGACGCGAAAGTGGGTTTCGACGGAAACGCCGTCTACCGCCATGCCGATATCGCCGCGCTGCGGGACGAGACGGAAGAAGACCCCAAGGAATTGGCGGCATCGAAATTCGACCTCAACTACATCGCGTTGGATGGCGAGATTGGCTGCATGGTCAACGGCGCGGGCCTTGCGATGGCGACGATGGATATCATCAAGCTTTACGGGGCTGAGCCTGCCAACTTCCTCGACGTGGGTGGCGGTGCGACGAAAGAAAAGGTCACAGAGGCCTTCAAGATCATTACCAGCGACCCGAACGTGAAGGGCATCCTTGTCAACATTTTCGGTGGCATCATGCGCTGTGACATCATCGCAGAAGGCGTTGTGGCCGCGGTGAAAGAGGTGGGTCTGGAAGTGCCGCTTGTCGTGCGCCTTGAGGGCACGAACGTCGAGAAGGGCAAGGAGATCATCAATACCTCCGGCCTGAACGTGATCGCGGCGGATGATTTGAAAGACGGTGCGGAGAAGATTGTGGCCGCTGTGAAGGGGTAAGCCCATGGACCGCAACCTTCAGGACGTCTTCGAGAAAAAGACATGGGCGGACGAGGAAAAGGGCAAGCCGCGCTCTGGCTCGGGCTCGACCGTGCGGCGGACCCGGCGGTTGCGGCGCGCATTGCCTGGGCTCTTCAAGGACCTTGACGTCAAGACATTCCTTGACGCGCCGTGTGGCGACTGGACCTGGATGGCCGCCGTTGATCTGACCGGGGTGAAGTATATCGGTGGCGACATCTCGAAAGAGCTGGTTGATGAAGTGAAGGCCGCCCATGGCGGGACGGGGCGCCGGTTTGTGCACCTCGACCTGGCGACGGACAAGCTGCCGAAATGCGATCTGATCATGGTGCGCGAATGCCTGATCCATCTGACGGATGATTTCCGCTGGAAGGTGATCGAGAACATTCACAAGGCGAAGATCCCGCATCTTTTGCTGACCGTTGATCTGGTGAATGAAAACGTGCCGCTGAGTGAGAATGGGCAACATGCCAATTTCAACCCGATGCTGGCGCCGTTCCACTTTCCCAAGCCGGTAAGGCATATTCCTGAAAGCCATGATGAGCTTGATCTGGATGATCTGACCGACGCCACTGTTGGACCGTGGAAGCGTCGCCGGACGATGGCGTTGTGGAGCCATGAGCAACTTGGCGACATACTGGAGGCGCGAGACAAGGCGTGAGCCAGACGAGGCGTCATATCACTATGGGATTGGTCCGCTTTGCGTGTTTGAGCGGTTTGCTTGCCCTTGGCATGGTCAGCGCGGCCGGCGCGCAGGCCCCGTCCGTCGGCAGCGCCGAGGCCAACCCGGCCGTTCTGGCGCGCGTGTTCGTGGCGGCTTGCATGCAAAGCGGCAGTTTGGTGGATGCGCAGCAGATGCTGGCCAATGCGAGCATGGTGCCAAACCCGGAAACAGGGACCTATTTCCATCAGCAATTCGATATGTCGGTCAACCCGGCGGGTGAGCGTTGTTCGATGGTTTTTTCCGTAGCGGATGCCACCCTGGCCGCTGATACGTTCCGCAGCTCTGCCGCGACCATGGTTGGTGTGCAGGCCACGGATATCGAAATCCTGCAATTGGACGGCGTGGCAGAGAATTTCTTCCGGGCCAGCGTGGAGGCGCGTTGGTGATGGCGGATGGTGTTCAAATGGAAACGCCCGTTCGCGCCTGCCCGTCCTGTGGGGCGGACGGGCCTGCCGAGATGCCCAAATTCCATCGCGATGAGTGGCGGATGGGGCGCTGCCTATCTTGCGATCTGGTCTATCTGACCAACCCGCCGGGATACGAGGCCCTTGTCGACGATTTCGCCTGGGAAAAGACTTGGGCCGCCGAAAAGGCCGCACGGCTTGAGGCGCGGCCTTTGCTGCAGCGCGCTGATCTGGCCACGCGCTGGCGGCATCGGATCGGGCGCAAACCGGATGCGGTGCGCTATGCGAACTGGTTTGGCAGCGGCAATCTGTTGAATGTTGGATGCGCGGCAGCGTCGGTGCAATATCCGGGCTTCACGCAATACGGCATCGAAATCTCCGAGGATCTGGCGGAGAAGGCCGACGAAAACCTGCGGGCGCATGGTGGATATTGCGTGCACGGGCCGGGGGCAGAGGCGATCAAGGCTTTTCCCGATGCGATGTTTGATGGGGTGATCCTGCGGTCATACCTTGAGCATGAAGACCACCCGCATACGGTTCTGCAACATGTGGCGCGCATCCTGAAACCGGGTGGGCGCGCGTATGTGCGTGTGCCGAATTTCAACAGCCTTGGCCGCATGATCTTTCAGCGCAAATGGGTCGGTCTGCGCTATCCCGATCATGTCCAGTATTTCACGTTGGATACCTTGCGTGACCTTGCGCGCCGGACCGGGTTTTCGGTGCGGTTGCTGAATCCCATCCGGCTGCCGCTGGATGACAATATCAACGTCCTGTTCGAGCGGGAGGCCGCATGATCGGCCCGTCGCGCAAACGCAGCCTGATATGGGCGATGCTGCATGTGGCCGGGATTGTCGGGCTGATGGCGCTTGCCACGACCACGCGGGTGCAGGGGCAGGAAGATGCAGGCCAGGTGGCCGAGGATGCCAGTGAAGCCTTTGCGCTGAATTGTTTCAGCCCGTTCATGACCGCAGCGCGTGCAGGCGAAGTTCTTGCGGGCCCCGGTGTGCGGGTCGATTTCTACGACCTTGATCCGTTTTCGAACGCGGCCCCTTCGCCAGTGACCGGGCGGGCTGCGACCACCGGCACCGATCGCCGGTGTGAAGTCGCGTTCGACGGAGATTACGCCGATTTGGCCGCCAGCGCCGTGATTGCCGGGTTGGAGACGGAAGGCATTCGCACGGAGGCCCCGATCCCAGACAGATATCAGCCGAATGAGGGCACAGCGCTTCTCGGTGCGCGCCAGTTGAACCCACGCCGGATCGCGGTGGTGCATGTTGGCACGCGCCCGGGGCCCAATGGGATCGAGACGTTCATGTTCGTGGAGCGGCTGATGCCGATTGCGCCATGACCATTGATGTGAACCCCAATGAGGCCCTGACGCTCCACAGACGTGCGCTAGGCTGGAAATACATCCTGGTGGCGCTGTTTATGGTTGCGCTTGGCGGAAGCATTTTCTGGATTGGACCGGAAGAAGGTGAAACCGGCATCGTGATTGCTGCGGTGATTTGTATCATCATCGGTGTGCTTGGCTTGGCTGCCGTCGTGGTGACAAAACGCAAGGCCGGTCAGCCCATGATCACGCTGGCACCGGACGGTGTAACCTTTGAGGTGCAAGGCGGCGGGCCAGTGGCCTGGTCCGAGGTCACGGGTCTTGGCTCGATCAACGTGAAGGGGCAATCCGGTTTGATTGTTCAGATCACGGATGCGGCGCACGCGCGTGTCGTGCCGTCGCGCGCCATGCGTTCGGCCGCGAAACTGGACCAAGCCTTGCTCGGGTCCAAAGGCCTGACGGTTTGGCACAATCAGATCGAAGGCTCGCTGGAAGAGCTGGCCGTGCTGATCGCACTTTACTCCGACGCCCATGGCGGCCCCGATCTCAGGCAAGCCGCATGATGAATTCTCGCACTCAAACGACCACAGGAGGCCCCGATGGCCGTACTCGTTGATGAAAATACCAAGGTGATTTGCCAGGGCTTCACCGGCTCGCAGGGCACGTTCCATTCGGAACAGGCGATTGCCTATGGCACCAAGATGGTCGGCGGTGTGACGCCCGGCAAAGGGGGCATGACCCATCTGGATCTACCGGTCTTCAATTCGGTCCATGAGGCCAAGGCCGTGACGGAGGCGAATGCGTCGGTGATCTATGTGCCGCCGCCCTTCGCAGCGGACTCGATCCTTGAGGCCATTGATGCCGAGATGGAGCTTATCTGCTGCATCACCGAGGGCATTCCGGTGCTGGACATGATGAAGGTCAAGCGTGCGCTGGAAGGGTCCAGCAGCATCCTGATCGGGCCCAACTGCCCGGGTATCATCACGCCTGATGCCTGCAAGATCGGCATCATGCCCGGCCATATCCACCGCCGCGGATCGGTTGGCGTTGTGTCCCGTTCGGGGACGCTGACCTACGAGGCGGTCAAGCAGACCTCGGACGTCGGTTTGGGTCAGTCCACCTGCGTTGGCATCGGCGGCGACCCGATCAAGGGGACCGAGCATATCGACGTGCTGGAATGGTTCCTGGCCGACGACGAGACGCATTCGATCATCATGATCGGTGAGATCGGCGGCTCGGCCGAGGAAGAAGCCGCGCAATTCCTGGCGGATGAAGCCAAGCGTGGCCGCAAGAAGCCGGTTGCCGGTTTCATCGCGGGTCGCACGGCCCCTCCGGGCCGTCGGATGGGCCATGCCGGTGCGATTGTTGCCGGCGGCAAGGGCGGCGCCGAGGACAAGATCGAGGCGATGAAAAGCGCCGGTATCGTTGTCGCCGATAGCCCCGCGACATTGGGTGAAGCGGTGTTGGAGGCGATTGGTTAGAGCCATGACCTTCGGCGAGGCGATATCCCACAACCTTCGCAACATGTTCCGGTTTGCCGGTCGTGATCCGCGGTCGTCCTTCTGGTGGTATGTGCTGTTCGTGGTTGTCGGCTCGATTGTCGCGAATGCGATTGATGCATCCCTTCTGCTTCTGCGTGCGGACTCGTTTCTGAACATGATGGAGTCGCCGGAGGAGCCTGAGCAGATCCTTGAGCTGTTTGCCGGAGGCCCGTGGATCTATTTCACGCTGGCGCCGGTGACGATCATCTGGTCGGTGATCAATATCGTGCCGCTGTTTTCCTGCGGCATCCGACGCAGGCATGATTGCGACAAGTCTGGCACGGCCTTCGCGATCATCTGTCTGCTGGCACTGGTTTCAACCGTCGTGGCCACGATCTACATGTTCCAGTTCTTCAGCGTGATGATGGATTTCGCTATCACCTCGGCCCAGGATCCCAATTTTGCGACCTCTCCCTTTGAGGACGATGAGGCACTGATGTCGCTTGTGGGCTTCATGGGCATCGCGTCCGTCTTGTCGTTGGTGCAGTTCGTGGCCGGGATCATCATTCTGATCATGATGGCCTCGAAAGGCACGGATGGTCCGAACCAGTACGGCGAGGATCCTTTGGCATGACATTCACCGAGGCTATCCGGCACAACATCGTGCACTGCACCAACTTCCGGGATCGCGACCCGCGGTCGGCCTATTGGTGGTATGTTTTGTTCGTGTTTCTTGGATCGATCCCGGCGTTCATCTTCGACTTCGCGATTTTCTGGCCGGGGATCGGCGACGGAGAGGTCGGTCGGTTTCTGGCTGAGAACTTCCAGTCGATCACCGATTTCTACATCAACGTGATGCCGATCACGACTTTCTGGTATTTGCTGAACTACCTTCCGATCCTGGCGTGCGGCGTGCGTCGAATGAATGATCAGGACCGGCCCGCATGGTGGTTTGTGGCCACGATTGTATTCGTCTCCGTCATGTCGGTGGTCGTCTTCAATATCACCGGCCCACAGACGGCCGAGTTGATGAGTGTGGTGTTCGACCCGAATTCTTCGGTTTTTGAGCTGAACCAGGCTATCGCAGATTTCGAAGAGCTGAACCGCACATCGTCGATGCTGTCGGCCATCCAGACTCTGCCGAGCATCGTGATCATCATCTGGATGGCGTCGCGCGGCACCATTGGCCCGAACCGCCACGGGGAGGATCCTGTCGCATGAGTTTCACCGAGAGCATCGCCACCTGTTTCAGCAAATATGTCGATTTCTCCGGGCGCGCGCGGCGGTCGGAGTTTTGGTGGTTTGCGCTGTTCCTTGCGATAGTCGACATCGCCTTGTCCCTCGTGTCGGATGCGTTGTCGGGGCTTTGGAATCTTGGCACGCTTCTGCCCTATGCGGCGGTGGCCTGGCGGCGGTTGCATGACACCGACCGAACCGGTCTTTGGACCTTGGTGCCGCTGATCCCGCTTGATCGTGATGTTCATTGGCATGTTCACGGGTGATCCGTTCAACCCTGCCGGTCCCTTGTTCTGGCTGGGTCTGGCCGGTGTCATCGCCTTTTCGATTGTGAACATCGTCTTCTGGGCGTCGCGGGGCACGTCTGGGCCAAACCAATATGGGGAGGACCCGTTGGAATGACCTTCTCGATCCACTCCGCAACCTTTGTTCCACGTTCAAACCGGGAGGTCTTGTGATGACCGAGCAATCCCCCAACGACCAGTTCCATGCCTCCAGCTTCATGCAGGGGCACAATGCGGAATATCTGGAGCAGTTGTACGCGCAATACGCCAAGGACCCCTCGGCGGTGGACGCGGCCTGGGCGGACTTTTTCCAGGCGCTAGGCGATGCGGATGCGGCGCCCGCCGAGGCCGAAGGGCCATCCTGGGCGCGCCGCGATTGGCCGCCGGTTCCGGGCGACGATCTGACCGCCGCGCTGACGGGTGAATGGCCAGCAGAAGAGGCGAAAGAGGCGGGCCGGAAGATCAAGGAAAAGGCGGCTGAGGCGAAGGTCGAGCTGACCGATGATCAAGTTCAACGCGCCGTTCTGGACTCGATCCGGGCGCTGATGATCATTCGGGCCTATCGGATCAGGGGCCATCTTGTGGCCGACCTCGACCCGCTGGGAATGCGCGATCAGACGCCGCACCCGGAACTTGATCCGGCCTCCTACGGGTTTTCCGACGCGGATATGGACCGCCCGATTTTCATCGACAATGTGCTGGGGCTTCAAATGGCCTCCATGCGGCAGATCGTCGAGATTGTGCGCCGCACGTATTGCGGCACGTTTGCGCTGCAATACATGCACATCTCTGATCCCGTTCAGGCCAGCTGGCTGAAAGAGCGGATCGAGGGCTATGGCAAGGAAATCGCCTTCACCAAGAACGGGCGCAAGGCCATCCTGAACAAGATGGTCGAGGCCGAGGGTTTCGAGAAGTTCCTGCACGTCAAGTACATGGGCACCAAGCGGTTCGGATTGGATGGCGGCGAAAGCCTGATCCCCGCGATGGAGCAGATCATCAAACGCGGTGGCGCGCTGGGGCTGGAAGAGATCGTGATCGGCATGCCCCACCGGGGCCGGTTGAGCGTTCTGGCCAACGTGATGGGCAAGCCCTACCGCGCGATTTTCAACGAATTCCAGGGCGGGTCGTTCAAGCCTGAGGATGTCGATGGGTCGGGCGATGTGAAATATCACCTTGGCGCGTCGAGTGACCGTGAATTTGACGGCAACAACGTGCACCTGTCGCTGACCGCGAACCCGTCGCACCTTGAGGCCGTGAACCCGGTGGTTCTGGGCAAAGTCCGCGCCAAGCAGGATCAGAAGGGCGATGTCGACCGCACGAAGGTCATGGGCATTTTGCTGCATGGCGACGCGGCCTTTGCGGGCCAGGGTGTGGTGGCCGAGGGCTTTGGCCTGTCGGGTTTGCGCGGACACAAGACCGGCGGGACGATCCACATCGTTGTGAACAACCAGATCGGCTTTACGACAGCGCCGCATTTCAGCCGGTCCAGCCCCTATCCGACAGATATCGCGCTGATGGTTGAGGCGCCGATCTTCCACGTCAATGGGGATGACCCTGAAGCCGTGGTGCACGCCGCCCGCGTTGCAACGGAATACCGGCAGATGTTCCACAAGGACGTTGTGCTCGACATCATTTGTTATCGGCGCTTTGGCCATAACGAAGGTGATGAGCCGATGTTCACCAACCCGATCATGTATAAGAAGATCAAGGGCCACAAAACGACCCTTGCGCTCTATACCGAGCGGCTGGTCAAGGACGGCCTCATCCCCGAGGGCGAGATCGAGGATATGAAGGCGGCGTTCCAGAGCTACCTGAATGACGAGTTCGAAGCCGGCAAGGATTACAAGCCCAACAAGGCCGATTGGCTGGATGGGCGGTGGAGCCATCTCGACCGCGAGAAGGACGAATATGATCGGGGCACGACCTCGATCAAGCCGGAAACCTTCGCAGAGATCGGCCGTGCGCTGACGACAGCGCCTGATGGGTTCAACTTGCACAAAACAGTCGGGCGTCTGCTTGAGACGAAGAAGCAGATGTTTGAAACCGGCAAGGGCTTTGACTGGGCCACTGGCGAGGCGTTGGCGTTTGGCAGCCTGATGACTGAGGGCTATCCAGTGCGCTTGTCGGGACAGGATTCCACGCGCGGCACGTTTAGCCAGAGACATTCGGGGTTGATCGATCAATCGACGGAAGAACGATACTATCCGCTCAACCATATCCGAGATGGACAGGCCCATTACGAGGTCATCGACTCGATGCTGTCTGAATATGCGGTGCTTGGGTTCGAGTATGGCTATTCGCTGGCCGAACCCAACGCGCTGACACTGTGGGAGGCGCAGTTTGGCGATTTCGCCAATGGTGCGCAGATCATGTTCGATCAGTTCATCTCGTCCGGTGAGCGGAAATGGCTGCGGATGTCCGGCCTGGTCATGTTGTTACCGCACGGGTTTGAAGGGCAGGGACCTGAGCACTCGTCCGCCCGGCTGGAGCGGTTCCTGCAGATGTCGGCAGAGGACAATTGGATTGTCGCCAATTGCACTACGCCTGCAAACTATTTCCACATCCTGCGGCGGCAGATCCACCGCGACTTCCGTAAGCCGCTGGTTCTGATGACCCCGAAATCGCTGTTGCGTCACAAGCTGGCCGTCAGCGAAGCCGAGGATTTCACCACAGGCTCCAGCTTCCATCGGTGCCTGTGGGACGATGCGCAAAAAGGCAATTCGGACACTAAGCTGGTGGCCGACGACAAGATCAAACAAGTCGTGATCTGTTCGGGCAAGGTCTACTACGACCTACTTGAGGAGCGTGATGCGCGCGGGATCGAAGATGTCTACCTGCTGCGTCTGGAGCAATTCTATCCCTTCCCGGCCCTTGCCTTGGTCAAGGAGTTGGAGCGCTTCAAGCAGGCCAAGATCGTCTGGTGCCAGGAAGAGCCCAAGAACCAGGGCGCCTGGTCGTTCATCGAGCCGAACCTGGAATGGGTCCTGACCCGCATCGGCGCTGATACCAAACGGCCCCGGTACGCGGGTCGCAATGCCTCTGCCTCGCCCGCGACGGGCCTGGCCTCTGTCCACAAATCCCAACAAGCCGCGCTGATCGACAGCGCGCTGACCATCGAAGGATAAATAGCCATGTCCGTAGAAATCCGAGTGCCGACGCTGGGGGAAAGCGTGACCGAGGCCACTGTAGCGACCTGGTTCAAGAAACCCGGCGATGCCGTGGCAGTGGACGAAATGCTGTGCGAGTTGGAGACTGACAAGGTGACGGTCGAAGTGCCGTCGCCCGCCGCAGGGACCCTCGGCGAGATCGTCGCCGCAGAAGGGGAAACGGTTGGCGTTGACGCGCTTTTGGCGACGCTCAGCGAAGGCGATGCCGGATCAACTGCCGCCCCGAAAGCGAAGGAGGCCGCCACGGATGGCGCCTCTGCCTCGCCCCGAGAAGAGGCAAGCGGCGATGCAGTTGACGTGATGGTGCCGACCCTCGGCGAAAGCGTGACCGAAGCGACCGTTTCGTCCTGGTTCAAGGCCGTGGGGGACACCGTCGCGCAGGACGAGATGCTGTGTGAGTTGGAGACAGACAAGGTCTCGGTCGAGGTGCCCGCGCCGGCGGCGGGGGTTCTTTCGGAAATCCTCGCGCCCGAAGGCACGACCGTTGAAGCCTCCGCCAAGCTGGCGGTGATTGGTGGTGCGGTTGCAACCGGCCCCTCCGCGGCGCCCGCGGAGGCGGCGCCCGCCGCGCAGCCGTCTGGCGGTGGGAAAGATGTGGCCAACGCGCCAGCCGCTGAGAAGATGATGGCCGAGAATGGTTTGAAGGCGGATCAAGTCCAAGGGTCGGGTCGAGATGGCCGGATCATGAAAGAAGACGTGATGAAGGCCGTCGCGGCACCTGCCCCGGCGCCTGCGGCGACCGCGCCCGCCCCGCGTGCCCCAAGTCCGGCGGAAGATGCCAGCCGCGAGGAGCGGGTGAAGATGACCCGACTGCGCCAGACCATTGCGCGGCGCCTGAAGGACGCGCAGAACACCGCTGCGATCCTGACGACCTACAACGAGGTCGACATGACCGAGGTCATGGCGCTGCGCAACGAATACAAGGATCTGTTCCTGAAGAAGCACGGCGTGAAGCTTGGCTTCATGTCGTTCTTCACCAAGGCCTGTGTCCACGCGCTGCGCGAAGTGCCGGAAGTGAATGCTGAAATCGACGGGCAGGAAATCGTCTATAAGAACTTCGTCCACATGGGCATCGCCGCTGGCACGCCGCAGGGCCTCGTGGTTCCGGTGATCCGCGACGCGGATGCGATGAGCTTTGCCGATATCGAGAAGGCGATAGCCGAGAAGGGTGCGCGGGCGAGGGACGGCAAGCTGTCCATGGCCGAAATGCAGGGCGGGACCTTCACGATCTCGAACGGCGGGGTTTATGGCTCTCTGATGTCGTCGCCGATCCTGAACCCGCCGCAATCGGGCATTTTGGGGATGCACAAGATCCAGGACCGTCCAATGGTGGTGAATGGTGAGATCGTCATCCGCCCGATGATGTATCTGGCATTGTCTTATGACCACCGGATCGTGGACGGCAAAGGGGCGGTGACGTTCCTTGTGCGGGTGAAAGAGGCGCTGGAGGATCCGCGGCGGTTGCTGATGGATTTGTGAGGCTTGAGAAAATCGCTTTTAGTAATAGCAATCTGCACTGGCTTAATTGTTTTGGCCGCTTGGAATGAAACGGGGCCTGATTTCATACCAGATACCTGGCAGAGCTCTCAGGAGCTGCTCTGCCAGGTTTGCGAAGGTCGATATGCAGGCTTGCGCACGAATGAAACCTACGAGCGATTGGCATGCGAAAACTTCGAACGGCGCGAAGTGGATAGAGTTGTGTGGACCGATTGGAATGGTCTTCTTTCTTCCGGAGACACGGAATTAGACACGTTCACGCCAGCTTTTGGGCCTCTTCACATGGCGCAGGTGGAAATTGAAGCGCAAACCGCGCTAGGACTTCGGCATTTCGAATGCACTGTTTTTGTGCCTTTTGATGCGGAAGTTACGGATTCTGAAATGGGACCGTTCTACGGAGAATTCTCCGACACTGGGGAGTAAGCCACTGGTCATCTTTCCATGTGCCCGCCATACCGCAAAGACTAGCGGCTACATATGACGCCCGAACTCACCAATCTTACCTTCGCTGTCCTTGTGCATGCGGCGCAAGCATAGCTGCTCCTCACATCCCCGGCACCTCCCGTCTTCGTGTTTTCCCAGTGATCGCCGCCGCGTGCGACCTTGCCTGCAGGACAAGGAGCCACTGACATGACACACCACCCGAACCGCCGGGCCTTCCTCGGGACAGCTGCCGCAACTGCGCTCGCCGCCCCGATGGCCAAGGCCCATACCGAAGCCCCCGGAAGCGAAGACTTCGCTTATGAGGTCACCCGCACCGAGGAAGAATGGCGTGCCATGCTGACCGAGCACGAGTACCGCATCCTGCGGGAATTCGGGACGGAGCCGCGCTTTTCCTCGGATTACTGGCAATCGGAGGAACCCGGCCATTACCATTGCAAGGGTTGCGATCTGACGATCTATGACAGCGATCAGAAGACCAATCGCCTGATCGGCTGGGTCTTTTTCCACCACGCCCGCCCCGACAATGTGCTGCTTGGCATCGACGAATGGCCTGCGCAGATGTCGGAGACCGAGATTGAAGAGGTCCGCCAAGTAACGGAGGTGCATTGTCGCCGCTGTGGCAGCCATTTGGGCCACTACCTGATCGTGCAGGGTGAGATGCTGCATTGTATCAATGGGGCCGCGCTCGACTTCGCACCTGAAGAGGCCAGTTGACCCGAGGCGGGATCAGCGCACATTGCGGCTGAACTCATTTCGGAGATGTCGATGACCCCAGAGCTGACCGTTCTTGCCTTGGCGGGCCTTTTGCAGGCCGTCCAGTTCGGCCTTATGGCGATTCCGGCCAATCTGGAGGTTGGCACGGGAAAAACCCTGTCGCCCCGGGACAAGGGGCGATCCGGCGGGTCGATCGAGGAACAGGTCAGCCCGCGCACCGGGCGCCTGATCCGCGCGATGAACAACCATTTCGAGGCGTTGATCCTCTTAACGATCGCGGTCGTCGTGGTCACGCTTGGCGATGCATCGACACCCTTCACGGCACTCTGTGCCTGGATCTACCTTGCCGCACGGATCCTTTATGTTCCCGCATATGCCTTTGGCTGGGTGCCGTGGCGCAGTTTCATCTGGTTTGCCGGATTTCTGGCGACGATTGCGATGATTTTGGCGGCGCTTATCGCCTGAACCTCCGTTTGTGATCACAAGCGCCGAAAATGCCCGCGACACGCAGGCGCGCTCGGCAACTTGGGGTTGTTGCAGGGGCTGCTGCTCCATAGGTTCAGGCTAATGACCAGCACGCCTCAGGAGGCCCCCATGTCCAGCTATGATGTCATCGTAATCGGCTCCGGCCCCGGCGGGTATGTTTGTGCGATCCGTTGCGCGCAGCTGGGACTGAAGACGGCGTGCGTGGAAGGTCGCGAAACCCTTGGCGGCACGTGTCTGAACATTGGCTGCATTCCCTCGAAGGCGCTGCTTCATGCCAGCCATCAACTGCATGAGGCCGAGCATAACTTTGCCAAGATGGGTCTGAAGGGCAAAAGCCCGTCCGTCGATTGGACCCAGATGCAGGCCTACAAGACCGATGTGATCGGCCAGAACACCAAGGGCATCGAGTTTCTGTTCAAGAAGAACAAGATCGACTGGCTCAAGGGGTGGGGCTCTATCCCCGAGGCGGGGAAAGTCAAAGTCGGCGATGAGGTGCACGAGGCCAAACACATCATCATCGCGTCGGGGTCCGAGCCATCGAGCCTGCCGGGGATCGAGATTGACCAGAAGGTTGTTGTAGACAGTGAGGGTGCGCTGAGCCTGTCGAAAATCCCCAAGAAGATGGTGGTGATTGGGGCCGGCGTGATCGGGCTTGAACTGGGCTCGGTCTATGCGCGGCTTGGCACGCAGGTGCAGGTGATCGAATTCCTTGATCACATCACACCAGGCATGGATGCCGAGGTGTCGAAGGTGTTCCAGCGGACGCTCAAGAAACAGGGCATCGATTTCGTGCTTGGGGCAGCCGTGCAGAAAGTTGATGCGACGAAGACCAAGGCAAAGGTCACTTACAAGCTGCGCAAAGATGACAGTGAAGTTGTCGCCGATGCCGATGTCGTCCTCGTGGCGACGGGGCGGAAGCCCTACACCGACGGGCTGGGGCTTGAGGCGCTTGGCGTGAAGATGTCGGATCGCGGCCAGATCGAAGTGGATGGGCAATATCGCACGAACGTGCCGGGCATTCTTGCCATCGGCGATGCGATCAAGGGGCCGATGCTGGCCCATAAGGCCGAGGATGAGGGCATGGCAGCCGCCGAGGTGGCGGCAGGCAAGCATGGCCATGTGAATTACGGAGTGATCCCGGGCGTAATCTACACCCACCCCGAAGTGTCCACGGTGGGTGAAACCGAGGAGAGCCTGAAAGAGCAAGGCCGGGCCTACAAGGTCGGAAAGTTCAGCTTCATGGGAAATGGCCGCGCCAAGGCGAATTTCGCAGGCGATGGCTTTGTGAAGATACTCGCCGACAAGGAAACCGACCGCATCTTGGGGGCGCATATCATCGGGCCGATGGCCGGTGATCTGATCCACGAAGTCTGTGTGGCGATGGAATTCGGGGCCTCAGCCGAGGATCTGGCGCTGACCTGTCACGCGCATCCGACCTATTCGGAAGCGGTGCGCGAAGCGGCTTTGGCCTGCGGCGACGGTCCGATCCACAGCTGAGCAAAGCGTGTCTGGTGGGGGCGGCGCGCTGGCGCTGCCGTCACTCGGCTGGCCCAATATAGCTCAAGACAATTTGGTGTGCGCGGAACTGGTTCGTCGGGATCAGGCAATCTCGAACGATGCTTTCCCCGGTGAAAGTGATCCGCAGAG
The DNA here is from genome assembly GCF_055693405.1 of Gymnodinialimonas sp. JB5-7. Classification (NCBI taxonomy): domain Bacteria; kingdom Pseudomonadati; phylum Pseudomonadota; class Alphaproteobacteria; order Rhodobacterales; family Paracoccaceae; genus Gymnodinialimonas; species Gymnodinialimonas sp. JB5-7. The sequence goes on along the minus strand of NZ_JBVFUX010000012.1, from coordinate 393,390 downwards.
GGTCTTGTTCAACCCGTCCGCGCACGGGGAAAGTTGTCTGACCACACACCTCGCTGCGCAGAATGACTGAGCCGGCGAGCGTGCTGCCATTTATGCGTCCCTGGAAGAAGGTGGCGTTTGGAAATTCGCCTGCATATTGCGCCTCTTCGCTGGGGGAAAGGTGCCGGATGATGCGGGCTTGCCCTGCATCGGACAGGCGCATCACTGACCCATCTGTCATGGACCACAGGCTGTCACTGACGGCTGTAGTCGGGATCAGCAGATAAAGCGCGGCAAACAAAACGCCTGAGGCTGTGTGCAATGAACGGATCATGCCAGATGGTTGCAACCTGCCGCACGGGCCGCAAGTACGGGTTTCCGGAACCCTCGGGCACGGCCCAGTGCTCGGTCTTATCAGTTCGCCAAGAGCCGCAACCCTTGGGTGACATCGGCCCGCAGGGCGAGCCGTAGACCCGGTTCATCCCCCGCCTTCAAGGCTGCAAGGATCAGGCGGTGGTGCGGTGGCGCCTCGGTCCGTCCCAAGCGGCCGTAGAGCGCGCGCATGGTCGGACCCATCTGCAGCCAGACGGTTTCGGCCAGGGCCAGCATCGCAGGCGCCTGCGCGCGCAAATAGAGGGTGCGGTGAAATTCCAGATTTGCCCGGATGTAGCCGACCGCGTCACGGCGCGCGATCACCTGGGCGACCTGCGCGTTGATCGCCTCCATCCGTTCGATCAGCGCGGGGTGCGCGCGGGGCAGGGCGCGTGAGGCCAATTCTGGCTCAAGCAGCGCACGGATCGCGGCAAGCTCCTCAATGCGTTCGTTGGACAGCTCAGGCGTCGAAACCCGGCCGGAGGCGGACAGAAACAGCGCGCCTTCGCTCACCAACCGGCGCACGGCCTCCCGCGCAGGCGTCATGGACGTGCCGAACTCCTTGCCCAGGCCGCGCAGGGTCATCGCCTCACCCGGGCCGACTTCGCCATACATGATGCGGGTTCTGCAGGGCCCGGTAGACCCGATCATGGGCGACGGCGGCACCGGTTTCCGTGGGGCGAGGGTTCATCAGCATGTCAGCTCGGGTCTCCGTCAAAACGCCAGGCCAGCAGGTCGGCGCCGTTTTGCTTGATCCAACGGCGGTGGAGGTCCGTGTCAGGGCACAACCGCTTGCAGACCGCCCAGAAGCGATCCGAATGGTTCATCTCGGCCAAATGCGCGACTTCGTGGGCGGCCACATAGTCGAGGACCTCGGGCGGGGCCATGATCAGCCGCCAGGAGAACATCAGATCCCCCTTCGACGAACAACTGCCCCACCGCGACCGGGGGTCGCGCAGGGTGATGCGGCCATAGGGGCGGCCAAGTTTTCCTGCATGGCGCGTCACCGCCGCCGCCAGCCGCTCTCGTGCAAGGGCCGTCAGCAGGGCCTTGATGCGCGGCCCTTCCCGTGGACCCACGGGCACTTCAATGCGACCATCTGTGAAGCGGGCTGCTCGACCCGGCCCTTCCACGACCTCGCGCGGCTGCCCACAGATCGGAACGCTAGCCCCGATTTGCGCACGCTGGACCTCGGGTGCGCGCTGCAAATGCTGGCGTACCCAATCCTCCCGCGCGCGCAGAAAGGCCAGGGCTTCAGACTCAGGTGCCCATGTCGGAAGGCTAAGGGACACCCGCCCATCCGCCCTGCTTACGCGAAGAGAAAACCGTTTTGCGCGGGCATTGCGGCGCACCAAAACCTCCACCGGGGGATCACCCGGCAGGACATGGGTTGAAACGGGCGCGCGCGTAGCCAAATGACACCTCTCAGGCGGGATAGGGGAAAGCCTTTGACAGTCCTCTGACACTATGGCAGAGGACCGCATCCCGCGATACCGATTATGCAAGGGGGTGTCATGCCCAAAGAGGAATGGGGCGTTAAGCGCGTCTGCCCCACCACTGGAAAACGCTTCTACGATCTGGGCGCTGATCCGATCGTCAGCCCCTACACGGGCGAAGTCGTAATCCTTGAGACCGGCAAAGGCGGCGCGCAGAGCCTTGTCGCCGACAAATCCGCGACCAAAGCTAAGGAAGCGGAGACCGAGGAAGAAGATCTGGTCCTCGATGACGATCTCGACATCGAAGAAGATGCCGACGCCGACATCGATGATGATGATGTGCTGGATGATGACGACGAAGATACCGTCGCACTTGATGATCTGGCTGATGTAGCCGCCGAAGGCAGCGACGACGACTGATTTTGGTTGAGGCCGGGATACGCGGCTTTGCAGCGATTTTTTCGCTTGCACGGTCCGCCGCCCGGCCTTAAACCGCACCACCGATGGGGCCTTAGCTCAGCTGGGAGAGCGCCTGCATGGCATGCAGGAGGTCAGCGGTTCGATCCCGCTAGGCTCCACCAAGTGTTTTTCGCAGAGCGAAAAACACGTCGCCCGGCAGGGGCTTTTCAACGAAAAGCTCCCGAAAGGGCAAATCGTCCGCAATATAGACACTTCCTGTGGTGCGAGTTACCAAGCCCACATGCCGTTTTCCGCAAACCTTGGCTTCCTCTGGACCGACCTCTCGCTGCCCAATGCCATCCGGGCCGCGAAAACTGCCGGGTTCGATGCGGTCGAATGCCATTGGCCCTATAACACGCCATCGCAAGACGTGGCCGCCGCATTGCGAGAGACGGGCTTGCCCATGCTCGGGCTCAACACCGTTCGGGGCGACACCTCTGCCGGTGAAAACGGCCTCTCGGCCTTGCCAGGCCGCGAGGGGGAGGCGCGCGCGGCCATCGATCAATCCATCGCCTATGCGACAGAGATTGGTGCGCACGCCGTCCACGTGATGGCCGGGTTCGCACAAGGGCCTGAGGCAGATGCCACCTTTATCGCAAATCTTACCTATGCGTGCGCAAAGGCGACGCCGCATGGCATCACGATCCTGATTGAGCCACTGAACCATCACGACGCGCCCGGCTACCATCTGCAGACGACGCATAAGGCCCGCGAGATCATCGATGCGGTCGCTGCTCCAAACCTGAAGCTGATGTTTGACTGCTATCACTTGCAGATCATGCAAGGCGACCTGACGCGCCTGCTGACCGAATGCATGCCGTTCACCGGCCACATCCAATTCGCCTCTGTCCCGGATCGTGGGCCGCCTGATGTGGGTGAGGTCAACTACCCGCATATCTTTCAGCATATTCGCGCACTTGGGTGGACCGCGCCGCTTGGGGCGGAATACAAACCCGGTGGGCCTACGGACCCAACGCTTGGCTGGCTGCGCAACCCGACGTTCCGGGCCTAGCGTTCGACGTCTGCGTCGATCCCAAGTTCCGTTGCCCGGGCGCGGATTGCGGCGACGTGGCTTTCCCGCTCTGCCCCGCTCCACAAGCTTATCGTCAATTCCTTTGGGCCCATTGCGAAGATGCAGCTTTCAGCGGTGCCCGTATCGCTACCGGCAAAGATCCGGGAGCCCGCAAGGAGCGGGAAGGTGCGACCGACGCGGACGGGCGGCAGGAGCGATAGAATGACGTCGTAGGGCGCAAACCCGAAAAGCTGCCTGGGATAAAGCCAGGGCGCACGGGGATGCAGCCAGCGATGCACTTGTGTGATCCGCCTATACCACATCTGAGTGAAAAGCGGGCTTGGGCCGCGCGCCTTAAGCGTTGTGGCCAGATCTTTTGCGTAGGTTTCGAAAGCGTCCGATTTGGGAATGCGCACCTCATCCATGCGGACGGTCAGATACTCGTCGTCGCACAGGTGTACGCGGGCTGCGGGCCGGTTCGAATAAGCCGCAAAGATCCCCTTCTTGCCGGGCTTTCGGTGGTGTGTGGTCAAGGCGAATAGAAGGTCACGCTGGCTAATGCCGATCCCCTTCGCGACGCGCTTGAGGTCCGTTCGGTCCAAAAGGATCCGCGCCATGGCAAAGTCAGCGCGGTCTGTTTTCTCGAACGCGGCCATGCTCAGGTTGATGACCCACAGAAGCGGGATCACAAGCCAGACACCCAGTCGCGCCAATACAGGTATTCGGGCTGAGATAGTCGAACGCTCAGACCGGATCGCGTCGCGTCCACGAAGCAGGTCGGCCACATCCCCGCCTTCCATCAGGGCATGGGTTGTCTGAAAAACGATCCGGCTTTGCGGGCCGTTCGGGGAGGGAATGATCTGGCATAGCGCACGAAATGCAGGTTTGCCGGTATCGTGCAGCGGATGGGCGAGGCGATGGGACAGGTCCCGTGCTGCGGTTTGCGCGTTTTCGTATTCCTGGAACGCGCATTGAGTGTGCCAATTGCCGGTGGCGTCACAGTCATGGCCGTTGTCCTGTAAAGACTCGCGCCACATCAACTGGGGCGCTGCTTCCACAACGTCGCCCACGAGCTGCAGAAACGATTCTTCCGTCACGGCACGGGGCAGATCGACCACCACATGCACGGTATTGCGTGCATGGGCGAGGTAGTATTGCAGGCCGGTGAACCGGCGGAAATTTGTCATACGCGTCTTTGTGTTACCCAGCGGAAGCCTGCGCGCGATCCATTCCACTTGCAATGAAATAAGGCGCCCGAGCCCTAAAGGACCGGGCGCCTGAACGTCATGAAAAAGGGTCTATTGGGAGAGGCTTTGTGCCAGGCGCATTAGCTGCACGGCCTCCTGCCGGTAGCCGAACTCGTCTTCACCGCGATTGGCATTGGCGAGCGCAATGGCTTCGTCATAGCCCCAATCGCCGAGGAACTCGTTGCCGCGCAGAAGCTGGCCAAAGCCTGCGATGGCAGCGGCGAATTGTGCCTCCTGCCCCGGCTCCGAAGGTGCTGCGGGGATGGCGAAATCGACCAGCGTGCTGTCTTCTTCGCCTGGCTCTTTCCAGCGCAGCGAGATGAAGCCAAGCTCATCGCCAAACTCCGTCTCTGGCCCGTCGTCAGCGGCATAGCGCAGGGGGGCAACCAGCGTGGCGGGGGAACCGACGGGTGTGACCTCATATATCGCCGTCACAGAATGCCCTGCGCCCAATTCACCGGCATCAACCGCGTCATTGGCGAAGTCTTCACGGGCGAGACCGCGCGTCTCGTAGCCGATCAGGCGGTATTCGGCGATGACCTCAGGGTTGAATTCCACCTGGATTTTCAGGTCATCCGCAATTGGGAAGAGGGCCCCGGCCAGTTGATCCACCAGCACCCGCTGTGCTTCGTGCAGGGTGTCGATAAAGGCAGCCGTGCCATTCCCGTTCTGGGCCAGCGCCTGCATCGTGTCGTCTTGCAGGTTGCCGCGCCCGAAGCCCAGGACGGACAGGTAAATGCCCGTATCACGCTGCTCGCTGATATAGTCTTCCAGCGCGTTCGGATCGCTGATCCCAACGTTGAAATCCCCATCCGTTGCCAGCAGCACGCGGGACACCTCACCCTCTTCAGTCATCTCGGCGGCCAGGTCATAGGCGGCCTGCAAGCCGCCCACGCCATTGGTGCCGCCACCTGCCTGCAAGGCCGTCAGCGCAGCCGAGATTGTGGTGGTGTCACTGGCCGATGTCGGCTCTAATGCCACACCGGCGCTGCCGGCATATGTGACAATGGCGACCTGATCCTCGGGGTTCAGCCGATCAAGCATCAGGCGGAACGACTGGATCAGCAGGGGTAGCTTGGTCGGGTCGTTCATGGAACCCGACGTATCCACAAGGAACACAAGGTTTAGCGGCGGGCGATCTTCAATCGCCGGAAGCTCCCCCTGAATGCCAATATGGACCAGCTGCGTGTCGGGGTTCCACGGGGTCTGGAAGACTTCAACAGTCGGACGGAATGGGCTGACATCATCTGCATCGGGGGCGGGCAGGTCATAGGGGAAGTAGTTCATCATCTCCTCGATGCGGATGGCATCGGGGGCGGGAAGCTGGCCGCGGTTCAGGGACGAGCGCAGCAGGGAATAGGCCGCCGTGTCCACGTCGCTGGAGAAGGTCGAGACCGGGTTCTCGGCCACAACTTGCACCGGGTTGTCGTCTGCGTTAGCGAATTCCTCGGTGTTTTGCGGGGTGGGAAGAGGTGCGGCGTCCTGGAAAAAACCGGTCGCGACGCGACCTTCCTGCTGGATCACTGTGGCGTTGCCATTGCCAAACTGAGTGATGCCGACGGCGCTGGATTCCTCAAAGGATAGGACGCCATTTTGCTCACCACTTGCCGTCGCATTGAAGCCATTTGGTACGGCCACGCTTGGCAAAGCGATGTCGGGTGCAGCTTCAGCATCGGCGATCTCGGTTCGCGGCTGCGGGGCCGGAGTCGGCGCAGGTGCGCCATCGGTGCTGATAGGCGCCAGGGCCACGTCATCCAGCACAAGCTCTTCGGCTTGTGCATTTGGGACCGATCCGGTCTCTGCCTCGGCAGGCAGCGGATCAACTTCGCTTATGCCGGGATTTGTAAGCGTCTCAGGGCCGCGCAAAAGATCCTGCCCATAGGGGCTGAGCGTCAGGACGCCCACAGCGACAAGGGCGGTTGTGGCGGTCAATGCGCCGGTGGTACGGGTCAAAAGCATATCAAAAGCTCCTCTGAAAAATCCCTTCTTCGGCGAAGGGTCAGAGCTTTGACGGGCCGCCTGTAGCGATCCTTGGGTGCGCGTGAAAATTTCCTGCGACCGCGCCAGTGTCTCTGCCTTGCGCGCAGCATCGGGCGCGGGCGTCGCTGCCTCCATCGCGCGTTTCAGGTCGTTGAGGTCCATATCGTCGGAGGTCATTGTGCCTCCTCCCTTGTTTTCATCTCGCGCAGCATCTTCTTTGCCTCAGAGACGCGCCATGCGATCGTTCCCTCGGACACCCCAAGGATTTCAGCGGCTTGCGCCTGTGTGACGTCATCCAGCACCAGGGCCAACGTGTCGCGCAGACTGGGCGAAAGGCCCGCCATCGCGCGGTAGAGCCAATCGGCGCCCTCTGCGGCCTCGGCCGCGGTCTTCTGACGATCCACTTCCCAATCGGCCCATCCATCCGCGGCCCGGCTGTAACTTGCCGCACGTCTTCGTCGGTCGGTCGCGGCGTTCACCGCCACCCGGTAGAGCCACGTTGTAACCTTCGCATCGCCCCGGTATCCCGCGAGTTTGCCGGGTAAGGCGAGGCATATGTCTTGTGTGAGATCCTCGGCCTCTGCCTTGGCCCCGGTCAGACGGAAGCACAGGCCAAACAGCCGGTCATAGACCCGCCCGAGCAAAAGCTCGAACGCGGTCGCGTCACCGCCCGCGGCCGCAAGGGCCAAGTCTTCGTCACTCACATCCATGCGCATCTCATACCTTATGACGGCGCGCGCGGGGCAATCCTTGGGTCGATTTCAGAAAAAAGTTCAACGAGCACGCTTTCGATAAATGAGACTTTTATTCTCAAAATGCCCTTGACGAGCGGATGCGCTCCGTCCCACACGAAGGCACTGCCCCATTGGCTGAGTCTCATTGCCGTGATTGGCCATGGTGCCGCAGTGCAGAATCCCGATAGCCGGGGTACACGCGACGCGACTCAACGAAAGCTCAGTGCCAATGCAGATCTATCTCCCCATCGCCGAGGTGAGCGTAAACGCTTTCCTTCTGCTGGGGCTGGGTGGGCTTGTCGGCATTCTATCGGGCATGTTTGGCGTGGGCGGCGGGTTTCTGATGACCCCGCTGCTGTTTTTCATCGGCATCCCGCCAGCCGTCGCCGTTGCGACTGAGGCGAACCAGATCGTCGCGTCGTCGTTTTCCGGCGTGTTGGCGCATTTCAAGCGAAAGACGGTGGACCTCAGGATGGGGGTCGTCCTGCTGATCGGCGGCCTTGTCGGGGCCGCGATCGGGGTGCAGGTCTTCGCCGCACTGACCGCGATTGGGCAAGTCGATCTGCTGGTGAAGCTTTGCTACGTGGTCTTCCTGGGGATCATCGGTGGGCTGATGTTCTTCGAAAGTCTGAACGCCATCCGCAAGGCCCGTGCTGCCGGTGGAGCCGTGGCCGTACCCAAACGCCGCCAGCGTGGGTGGATCGATGCGCTGCCCTTCAAGATGCGCTTCCGGACCTCTGGCCTTTATATCTCGGTGATCCCGCCTCTTTTGGTGGGCCTGTTCGTTGGCGTTCTCGCGGCCATCATGGGCGTGGGCGGCGGATTTATCATGGTGCCCGCCATGATCTATCTGCTTGGAATGCCGACGAAAGTTGTCGTCGGAACGTCGCTGTTCCAGATCATCTTTGTGACAGGTTTCGCGACACTGATGCACGCAACCACGAACTTCACTGTCGATATGGTGCTGGCCGTTCTGCTGTTGGTCGGCGGTGTGGTTGGCGCGCAGATCGGGGCGCGGATCGGGACGCGTCTGAAGGCTGAGCAATTGCGTATTCTGCTCGCGGTGATGGTGCTCGCGGTTTGTGGGAAACTGGCGTTTGATCTGTTGGTTATGCCCTCTGAACTCTACTCGATTGGCGCGGGAGCGGCACATTGAGACGCATGGTACAAACTCTCGTCGGGCTTGCAGCCCTCCTCGCAGTTTGTCTGCCTTTGCGGGCCGAAACGGTGGTGGCAGGCCTGAGCCGCGATGCGATTAACATCACGGCCAATTTCGTGGGTTCTGAGATCCTGATTTTCGGGGCAGTTGAGCGGGATGCCCCGTCGCCTGAGGGTGACCTGGAAGTCATCATCACGATCGAAGGGCCGTCCCAGCCAGTTTCCGTCCGACGCAAGGACCGACGCTTTGGGATTTGGGTAAATGCGGCCTCGATTGAGGTCGACGAAGCGCCGTCGTTCTACGCCGTTTCCACGACTGGACCCTTTGATGAGGCGTTAAGTCAGGTGGAAGACCTGCGGCACCACGTTTCAATCTCCCGCGCGATCCGGGCGGTTGGCGTTGGAGTCGAGCATCCCGAAGAGTTCACCAACGCTTTGATCCGTATACGAGAATCCGAGGATCTCTACCAAACCATCGAGGGTGGCGTCACTCTTCGTAACGAAACCTTGTTCGACACTTCGATCCGTTTGCCTGCAAACCTTGTTGAAGGTGACTACAGGACCCGCATATTCTTGACGCGTGGGGGCGAAGTCCTCGATGTGTATGAGCAGGATATTGCGGTGCGGAAAGTCGGATTGGAACGGTTTATCTACAATCTCGCCCACGAACGGCCGTTGGTTTACGGCATCCTTTCGCTCGCCATTGCCATTGCGGCTGGATGGCTGGCCTCAGCCGTCTTCCGCTATATCCGGGCCTGAAGGGCCGTGTCCGCCGAAGCCCAAGCTGTCGTCCGCCGGTTCTGGAAGGCTATGGCGACAAACGATTTCCACGCTGCAAGCCTTTGTTTAACTGAAGATTTCCGCCTGCAATGGCCGCAATCTGAAGAGATGATCGAAGGGCGAGAGAACTTCGCTGCGGTCAATACGGCGTATCCGGCCAACGGGCTTTGGACCTTTGATTTGCGCCGGATTGTTGGCGAGGGCGACCAGATCGTCACCGAGGTTGGGATCAGCGATGGTGAGATGCGCGCGACCGCCATCACCTTTCACACGGTGCGCGGCGATCTCATTGCTTTGCAAAGAGAATTTTGGCCCGATCCATTCGAGGCACCGGCCTGGCGGCGGCAATGGGTTCGGCGACCGGGGGACTAGCCGCGGCCGATATAGGGCATGTTGGTGGCCATGACCGTCTGAAACAGGACGTTTGTCGACAGTGGCATGTTCGCCATGTGCAGGACCGAACGAGCGGCATCCTCGACTTTCATCATTGGCATCAAGGGCTTACCCTCGGCAATGAGGCGGTCGTTGAGGGCGTTGACGAGCTCGGTTTGGGCGTTGCCGATATCGATCTGGCACGCTGCAATGTCGAACGGGCGACCATCGAGTGCTAGGGTCTTGGTCAGCCCAGTCACGCCATGTTTTGTTGTGGAATAACAGATACTTCCCTCGCGTGGCGTGTGCGCGGAAAGGGAGCCGTTGTTGATGATGCGGCCGCCTTGGGGGGATTGGGCGCGCATGGCGGCAAAGGCGGCGCGGGCGGTGTTGAACATGCCAGTGAGGTTCACCGCCACGCTGTTGTGCCAATCGGCAGGGTCGATTTCATCTATGGTGCCTTGCGGCGTGAAAATGCCAGCGTTGTTGAAGACGGCATCGAGGCGGCCCCATTCTCCCACAAGCTGCGTAACAGCTTGTTCTACCTGAGTTAAATCCGTGACATCGCCAGGCAGGGCGAGCGCATTTTCGTGCGCCGCAGCCAGTTCCGCGAGCGGTTCTGCGCGGCGGGCGAGGAGGCCAACGCGCCAGCCATCTTCCAGAAAGGCGCGGGCCGTGGCGTGGCCAATCCCGCTGCTCGCACCGGTGATGAGGATGGTTTTCATGGATGTCCTCCGACACTTCCGCAGGGTGCAAGACCCTGTAGTGATCCTGTAGTTTTTTCGTAACTACAATTGTAGTGCATCACGGATCGACTCCGTCACTTTCGGCCTCCAGCGCGAGCGGCGCGGCCTTCACCTCCAGATCATCTATTCCCAGCGCCTCGGTCGGTCGCGAGAGACGATACCGCGTGACCCAGATCAGACGCTCCTCGGCGCGGGTGATCGCGACATAGGCGAGGCGCTTCCAGAGGGCTTGGCCCGCTTCCATCCGGCCGGCCCTTGATGCCGCGTAGAGATCGGGGGCGAAAACCTGAACCTCGGGCCACTGGCTCCCCTGCGCCTTGTGGGTCGTGACCGCAGCCCCATGGAGGAACGCGGCCCCCATGCGGGCGGCGTAGGGAATAAAAGGCTCATCCTCATCCGGTTTTTCGATCTTCACGATGGAGGCGGCGGAAAAGCGTGGGGTTTCGGCGCCGATGACGTGCAGGCGAGAAAAGCCGGGGCGGTTGCCCGGCCCGAGGTAGATCACGGGCGCGCCCTTGATGAGGCCGCGCGCCTCCAGGTCGATGCGCTTCTTACGGTGCTTGAGCGGCAGTTCGATGCCGTCGCAGATGAGCGGTTCCCCCGGCAGAAGCTCATCATCCGCCGCACCATGGGCGGAGCGAAAGGCGGAAATCAGGCGGATCCGGGTGGCGTTGCGCCAGACCAGTACGGGCGAGCGCGCCATCATGTCGGAATTCACGGCACCGGCGACCTGTACGCGGTCATCGGTTGCGGCGGCCTCGGTGATCATGCGCTCAAAATCGGAAAATTCGAGGTTGGGGTCGCCAAGCGCATGGGCGAGGTCGAGGATCGGGTTATCGGCGTCTTGGCGGTGGACGCGGCCCAGATGCAGGAGGTTGGGGCCTTTGAACTTATCGAAGACCATTTCGCCGGATTGGCCCACGGGGGCGAGCTGCGCCGGATCACCGAAGAGGATCAGGACGGGGAAGATTTCCTTGAGGTCCTGATATTGCTTGTCGTCGAGCATGGACGACTCGTCGACCAGCCCAATGTCGAGCGCGTCTTCGCGGCGCTTCCAGCCCGTGATGAAATCGGAGCCGCGCAGGCCTGCGGAGGCGAGGGCGGCGGGGACGGATTTTGTGGCGTCGTAGACGTCCTTGGCGCGGTCGAGGGCGGCGTCGGTTAACGCTTCGATCACCGGGCGTTCACCCTGGCCCGCCATCCATTCGGCGACTTTCTCGAATTCCGGGTCGTAGACGGGGGTGTAGAGGATGCGGTGGATCGTGGTGGCGGGAACGCCCCGGTTGCGCAGCACGGAGGCGGCCTTGTTGGTGGGGGCGAGGACGGCGACGGTGCGGCGGTCTTTGCGGCGCTTGCCTTCCCAATCGCCTGAGATCAGATCAACGCCGGAGCGTTGCAGGGCCTTGACGATTTCGGCCAGAAGGAGCGTTTTGCCCGAGCCCGCTTTGCCGGTGATGGCAAGGACCGCACCCCGCCCTTCAGCGGCTGGCGTGGTCGTTTCGTCGTCGATATCGACGCCCATATCCCGCAGCACCTCGGCCACGCGATCATGGGCCATGGCCTGATCGTCGGAGAAGGTAGGGGCGAGGGCGGTGGTCATGGCGCGACCCTAGCGGGGCCGCGCGGGGGATGCGAGGTCAGATCGACAGATCGGAGAGCCGCAAAGGCGCGGTGACGGTGTCGTCTTCTTCCATGTCATCGGCGGCTTCCGCGATGATCAGTGCCATGGTGCGGGCCAGTTTCGCGTCGGCGCGCCCGGGGCTGTTGCCGTTGAAGGTGGAGGCGATCACTTGATCGGCGGCGAGAAGCGCGCGGATGAGCGCCGTCGCGCGGGCATCGGGGGCGTTCTGGCGCAGGGCCCAGATCACGGAGAGGGGGTCGGCGTCGCTGTTCATCACGGCACCAAGAACGGTTTCGAGCAGGGTTTCGTGGTTCATCGGTCTCGGTCTGTTTCATCGCTGTTTTCAGGAGGAAATGACCGGGATTCTCCCGCGCGGTCGGTTTCAACGACGTCCTGGTGGAGATAGGGCGCAGGGGCTTGAGCACGCAAGGGTGCGGTCTGGAAACAGACAATTCGAGACAAATGGTTAAGCGTTTACCATGTCAGGGAAAATCGAGCGGCCCGCCGTCGGTTCCGATGACAAATGCGCAATCACCGGGCTTGATGAGGCCCGGCACATGGCGGGCCGCGATCAGCCCTGCGCGTTGGGCGTAGATGGGTTTGGGGACCGTTTCAAAATCCTCCGGGTGATAGATATGGGCGAGGATCTGGTGGCGTTCGACCGTGTCGCCCAGATTGACCTGTGGGTGGAAGAGGCCGCGCTGGGTGGCGAAGTGAAAGCCGGTGGGGTCGGACAGATCGAGGGCGCGCGACGGTTTCATGCCCGCGGGCCAGTCGTAGATGACGTGGTTGGCGAGGCATTGGCGGAGGCCGTTTATTGCGATTTCCGCGCTTGTGGCGGTGGCCGTCCCCGCGCCGCCAAGCTCGGTGGTGACGAAGGTCTTTCCGGCCCGTTCGGCAGCCCCGTCGAGCATGCCGGTATCGTCAATCTCGCGCAGGCGCGCGGTGTAGGGGGCGGAGAAGGCGCGGGCGGCCTGGGCGCAGCGGCGATCCTGGTCCGCGTCGTCGAGGATGTGGCTGACGGCCATGGGCAGGAAGTCGAGCGTTTTGCCACCCGAATGCATGTCGATGATGAGGTCGGCGGCGGGGATCAGGTGGTCATTGAAGTAGGCGGCGAGTTTCTGGGTGAGGGTGCCGGTCGGGTCGCCCGGGAAGGCGCGGTTGAGGTTCACGCCGTCGATGGGCGAGGTGCGGGTTGCGGCCATGAAGGCGGGATGGTTGAGGGATGGGATCAGGATCAGGCGGCCTAGGATGTGGTCGGGCTCGGCGCTGCGGATGAGGTGGCGGATGGCGATGGGGCCTTCATATTCGTCGCCATGGGTGGCGCCGGTGACGAGCGCGGTTTGACCGGGGCGGGTGCCGTTGATGACGCAGACGGGGATCATGACATGACCCCAGGCGCTGTCATCGGCGGAGTGGGGGATGCGGATATGGCCGAAGTGCTTGCCGGGTTGGTCGAGGGGGATGGTGAGCGTGGTCATTTCACGAAGACCTCGCGGGGGAGGGTGGAGAGGCATTCGTGGCCGGTATCCGTGATGAGGATGGGTTCGGTGATCTCGATGCCGCCATCGGCGAGCCAGAGGGCGGGCATGAAGTGGAAGGTCATGCCGGGTTGGAGGGGCGTCGTGTCGCCGCGCCGGAAGGACATGGTGCGTTCGCCCCAATCGGGCGGGTAGGACAGGCCGATGGCGTATCCTGTGCGGCTGTCTTTCTCGAACCCCAGCGCGTTGAGGGTGCCGTTGAAGGCATTGGCGACGTCTTCGCAGGTGTTGCCCGGATTGGCCTGGTCGAGGGCTTTGTGGGTGGCTTCCAGCACAGCTTTTTCCGCTTCTTTGTAGTGCTCTGGCATGGAGCCGAGGAAGAGCGTGCGGGATTGCGGGCAATGGTAGCGGCGGTAGACGCCGGCGATCTCGAAGAAGGTGGCTTCGCCGGTTTGCATGGGCTTGTCGTCCCACGTGAGGTGCGGGGCGGTGGCGTCGAGGCCGGAGGGGGTGAGAGGGACGATGGCGGGGTAGTCGCCCCAGGCGTCGCCGGTGCCTTTGGTGGCGGTGGCGAGGATTTCGGCGACGAGGTGGTGTTTGGGCAGGCCGGGTTCAGCCACTTTGAGGATTCGGGTGTGCATGGCCTCCACGATCCTGGCGGCCTTTCGCATGCGGGCGATTTCGGCCTCGGATTTCACCGCGCGTTGCCAGTTCACGAGGCCGGTGGCGTCGATGAATTGAGTGTCTGGGAGGTGTTGCAGCAGCGTTTGGTGGGCGGCAGCGGAGTAGTAGTAATTGTCCAGCTCCACGCCCACACGGGTGCCTGAGCCGCCGCGCTGCCGGATCAGATCGGCAAGGGTTTCATGGGGATGCTTTCGCGGGATTCTGGACGTAGGTGTCATCGTAGCCGATGACGTGATCGTCGGGCATGTAAACCGTCCGCAGCGCGCCGAGGCCGTCCATCGCGCGGCCCCACCAAAGCGGCAGGCCGGTGGGCGGCACGAGGACCGCCTGGTGCACGTAGAAGGACCAGCCGTCATAACCGGTGAGCCAGGCCATGTTGGACGGGTCGGTCACGATGAGCCATTCGACATTTGCCGAATCCATCGCGTGCGCGGGTCTTGGCGAGGCGAGCGGCGTATTCGTCGGGTGAGAAGTTGGGGATGCGGTCGGGCATGGGCGTGGTCCTTTGCGGTCCGGGCAGAAGCCCGGTCTAAGGAAAAGCGTTGCCGACAGAGGACGGTGCCGTCCAGCGTTATTTCAGTCGTTCGAGGCGCCCTTTGGATTTGTAGATGTTCTTGTAATCCCACTGGATCTCACGCGCGTCTGAGAGCCAGCGCGCCAGGAGATCATGGTCGATTTGCGCAGCGTCTGTGTAGCGTTTTTCAGCGGCTTTGAAGGTGCCGGATGCTGCCAGGCCGGGGGTTGGGAAGGACTGGCCAGACCAGAAAAACAGGCGCATGCAGGATTTCAGTTTGGAATAACCGGTGATCGGATTGCCATCCAGAAACCAGACGGGATGGGCGTGCCAGATTTTGGCATGTGCTTCGGGCAGAGCGGCGGAAATCGCGGCGCGAAGCGCGTCCGCGATGGCGCGATCCTCCGGCGCAAGAATGGCGTGAAAGGCGTCGATGGTCTCAGGTTTGGACAAGGGCAAACTCCCATGGAGTGACCCGCGGAGGGTTGCGCAAACGAGGGCTCCGGTCCAGCGTGAAGCCATTCATTCTGACCCGGAGGCCGCGCAATGCTGACGAACGACCAACTCTCCAAATGGGATCGCGAGCACTTCTTTCATCCGTCGACGCATCTGGGGCAGCACGCGCGAGGGGAGGCGCCGGGACGGATCATTCAGAGTGCTGAGGGATGCCATGTGACGGACCGGGATGGGAACCGGCTTTTGGATGCCTTTGCCGGTTTGTATTGCGTCAATATCGGCTATGGCCGGCAAGAGGTGGCGGAGGCCATCGCGGCGCAGGCGCGGGAGCTGGCCTATTATCACTCCTATGTCGGCCATGGCACGGAGGCGTCTGTCACGCTGTCGCGGATGATCGCGGAGCGCGCGCCGGAGGGGATGAACCGCACCTATTTCGGACAAGGCGGGTCAGACGCGAATGAGACCAACATCAAGCTGGTCTGGTATTACAACAACATCCTCGGCCGACCGGAGAAGAAGAAGATCATCAGTCGGTGGCGGGGCTATCATGGCTCGGGGATCGTAAGCGGGTCGCTGACGGGGCTTTCGCTGTTTCACAAGAAATTCGATCTGCCGCTGGATACGGTCCGCCACACGACGGCGCCATACTACTTCCAGCGCGAGGATGAGGCGCAGAGCGAGGCGGAGTTTGTCGCCATGTGTGCTGCCGATCTGGAGGCCATGATCGAGACAGAGGGGGCCGATACGATTGCGGCCTTTATTGCGGAACCGGTGATCGGCACCGGTGGGATCGTGCCGCCGCCGGAAGGGTATTGGGCGGCGATCCAGCCGATCCTGAGGAAGCATGACATCCTGCTGATCGTGGATGAGGTGATTACCGGTTTCGGGCGGTTGGGTGCGATGTTCGGCTCCCCCATTACGGGTTGGAGCCGGATATCATGACCATCGCCAAGGGCCTGACGAGCGCTTATGCGCCTCTATCAGGCTCCATCGTGCATGACCGGGTGTTCGAGGTTCTGGCCCGTGGCACGGATGAGAATGGACCGCTGGGCCATGGCTGGACCTATTCGGCGCATCCGATTGGGGCGGCGGCCGGGGTGGCGAACCTGAAACTGCTCGACTCTCTGGGGCTGGTGGATAACGCGGCGGAGGTTGGCCCGTATCTGACGCAAAGCATGACTGATGCCGTAGGCGACATGCCCCATGTGGGGGATGTGCGTGGTGTGGGCATGTTGACGGCGGTGGAGCTGGTGGCGGAGCCCGGCACGCGCAAAGGCTTTGATCCGGCAGCGAAGATCGTGCCGCAGATCGTGGCGGCCATGGGCCGGCGCGGCGTGATCGCGCGGGCCATGCCGCAGGCGGATATAATCGGGTTTGCGCCGCCATTGTGCCTGAGCCGGGCGGAGGCGGATACGGTTGTATCGGTCACACGTGATGCGATCGCCGAAGTTCTGGGATAGGGGGAAACCTTAGCCCCGGCCCCCTTTACGGCTGCGTCGTGATCCGGCTAGTCTGCCTGCAATTACAGGCAAAGCATTTCGGAACAACGCACTAGATGTCTGACACACACGTCACCTGCCCAAATTGCGGCTATGGCTTTGACAATCTTCGCAAATCCACGCGGATGTTTGATTGCCCGTCCTGCGACACGACGCTGTTTCGCGAGGGCGCTGCGCTGAACCCAATCGGCAATAACGGTGAGATGCACGATTATCCGATGCTGCTGGCCGTGAATGACAGTGTCGAGATTGGCGGGCAGAAATGCCTGGTCGTTGGCCATGCGCGGTATGATTACGGGCGCGGGACATGGGACGAGTTCTGGGTTGAGAACAGCCAGGGCGCGGGCGCTTGGGTGTCCATCGACGAAGGTGATGTGGCGGTGCAGTACCCGTTTTCCGGGCAATGCCGGGCCGCGCCGGAGTGATCCGCCCGCCGTGGGTGAAACGGTGTCCTACAACGGGCGTGACTACACGGTGACCGAAGGCGATACGGCCAAATGCATTGCGGTGCGCGGGCAGTTTCCGGAGCTGATCCAGGTGGGGGACGAGCACTATTTCATCAATGCGTCCGGGCCGTCGGGGCAGCTTTTGTCCGGTGAGTTCTGGGAAGGTGGCCATAGCTGGAGCGATGGTGAGTGGCTGGACCCGTTCACCTTGAAGATTGAGCGGTTGGACGGGAGCCGGGTGGCATGAGCGTGTCGCACGGCCTGAGTTCGATCAACTGCACCTCGTGCGGCGCGGGCCTTTCGGTTCTGGGCGGCGGGCGTGTGCAAAGCCATGTGTGCGGCTATTGCGGTGCGGTTCTGGACACGCAGGACAATTACAAGATCCTCGACAATATCGGGAAGCGGGACCATCCGGCCAGCCCAATGACCATCGGCATGACGCTGAAATATGAGGGCGTCGAGTTCACTGTCATCGGCACGCTTGGGATCATGGAGCGTTATGGCGGGCGAACTTGGCGCTGGGTGGAGCATCAGGTGTTCTCGCCCACCCATGGCTATCTGTGGCTGAATGTCGAGAATGGGCAGATCACGTTCACGCGCAAAGTGCGCGACTACAATATGGGCCATTGGCTGAGCCCCTCGACCGTTGAGCGTGCCGAGACGCCGCCGCGCCGGTCCTATGGGGGGCAGGTTTACAAGTATTACGAGACCTCGGTGACGCAGATCGAATTCATGGAAGGTGAGTTCAACTGGGTGCCGAAACTGGGTGAGAAGAAGCAGGTGGTCAGCCTGCTTGGCCCGGATGCGATGCTTGGTTTGGTGAAATCTGCGCGGGAGCGCGAGGTGGAGCTGACCAAGCTGATGGACCGCGAGGCCGTCGCGAAGGATATGGGCTTTGACGTCAGCGCGCTTGGCCCGGCCCAGAAACACCCGTTGCAGCCGTACAGGCCCATGGCCGAGGAAGGGTTGCTGCGCAAGGCATTGGGATGGACGGCGATCGCCTCGATCGTGTTGGGGATTGTCTTCATGATCATGGGAGGACGGACTGTCCTTGATACGCCGCGCGCGACGCTGGCCGAGTTGCCCGAAAGCTACAGCTTTGAGGTGACGAACCGCAGCCAGCTGTCGCGGGTGCGGCTGGAAAGCAATATGCAAAACGCCTGGGGTGTATTTGCGGTGGAGGTGCTGGGTCCCGATGGTAACCCGGTGGTCGCGGCACAGCGGGCGATCTCCTACTATTCCGGAAGCTCAGGCGGTGAAAGCTGGTCGGAAGGCTCGCGCAATGCCTCGTTCCGGTTCCGGCCCGAAACAACTGGGCACGCACACGATCGCGGCTGGAGCGGGCCGAGGGCGGCAATGCGGCGGACAGCTTCTCCGTCTCGGTCCGGGTGAGCCAGGGCAAGCCCACGGCCTTCTGGATGTTCGTGCTGGCCGCCATCGCGGGCCTGGGATGGCTTTTCGTTGCCGGGCGGCGCGCTATGCACAACTCGGTGCGCTTCGCGGGCTCGGACTGGCATGATGAGGATTAAGCGATGACCCCGATCAGACTTATCATCATCGGTGGCGCGGTCATGGCGCTGATGGGCGCCTCTTACCTAAGTTACTACGGTGTCGGACGCGAAAGCCGCGATCTGGCAGCCTCAACGCAATCGATCCGTACCGGATCATCGGGCGGCGGAAGTGGCGGCTTTGCCTTCTTCGGTCGGATCAAATGAAGTGCCTCAAGCAATAGGAACCTTTGCAGATGTTTGAACAAATCATCGTCGCTGAACTGATCTCGATGCTGTTTTACAGCGTCATCGGGATGGTGCTGATGTACATCGCCTACAAGATCATCGAATTCCTGTCGCCGTTTCCGATCGTGAAGGAGATCGAGGAGGATCAGAACACCTCACTCGCCATTCTGATTGGGTCGGTGTTCATGTCGATGGCGATCATCATTGCGGCTGTCATCCTGTCTTGAGCAAGCCTGATGCGTCAGCTTCGTCCCGCGCGGAGCTGACCCCCAAGGTCGCATGGCTTTTGGCGGCCACCTTCGTGGTGGCGGTTGCGGGCCTGATCTACGAGCTGATCGCGGCGACCATATCCAGCTATCTTCTGGGCGACTCAATTCGCCAATTCTCGTTCGTGATCGGGGTGTTCCTGAGTGCGATGGGCGTGGGCGCCTGGGCCTCGCGCTTTGTGGGTGACGCCTTGGGTGGGTTCGTGCGGGCGCAGATGGCGCTTGGCGTCATTGGCGGTGCGTTGGGGCCGCTTCTATTTTTTAGCTATGCGATTTACGGCGCGGTGGGGCTGCCGCTCTATGGTGGGCTGATCGCGATCGGCGTTTTGTCGGGGATGGAAATCCCGCTGATCAGCCGCGTGATGAAAGAGATCGGGGCGGCGGAGTTCCGGTTCGAGAACGTATTAACCGCCGATTACATCGGGGCATTGGCGGCCTCGTTGGCTTTTCCGCTGCTGATCGTGCCGAACCTGCCGTTGATGTCGGCGTCTGTGGCGTTTGGTATTCTGAACCTGTTGGTGGCTGGGTTCTCGCTTTACCTGTTCCGGGACCGCTTCGGGCGCGCGATGTGGGTGGCGTGGGTCGGGTTCCTCCTCGCGTCGCTCCTCGCCTTTGGCATGAGTGAGCGGATGGTCTCGGCCGTGGATGCGCGGTTGTTTCAGGATGAGGTGATTTTCTCGGAGACGACCTCCTATCAGTCGATTGTCATTACCCGCTTTGATGAGCGGTATCGGCTGTTTCTGGATCATGCGATCCAATTCGATAGCCTAGACGAGCACCGTTACCACGAGGCTTTGGTGCATCCAGCGATGGGATTGGTGCCGGATGTACGCTCGGTCCTGGTTCTGGGCGGAGGCGACGGCATGGCCGTGCGTGAAGTGCTACGCCACGAAGGCGTGGAGCGCGTGGTTCTGGTGGACCTCGACCCGCGTGTGACGGAGCTGTTTTCGACGAACTCGGACCTTGTGGCACTGAATGGAGGGGCGTTGCTGGACGAGCGGGTTGAAGTGGTGAACACCGATGCCTGGGTCTGGGCGGCGGAGGGGCATGGGGATGAGGTCTTTGACGTCATCATCGCGGATCTGCCGGATCCGAAGAGTATCGCCCTGTCGAAGCTTTATTCTGTTGAGTTCTACGCGATGCTGATGGAACGGCTGTCGGGCGTGGGGCTGATGGTGACGCAAGCGGGATCGCCCACCTTTGCCGCGGACGCGTTCTGGATCACCGAGGCCACCCTGGCCGCGACCCGCAACCCCGTGGCGCCGGGCCAGGGGTTGGGCACGCTGCCGTATCAGGTTTATCTGCCGAGTTTCGGGAATTGGGGATTTGTGATGGCCGGGCCCGGTGTGCCGGGTGAGGGACGTGTGCCGGATTTGCCCGAGGGGTTGCGGTATTTGAACGCTGAGGTTTGGCGCGGGGCGCAGGCTTTTGGGGAGGATCAGCTGCCCGCAGGCGAGGTGCCGGTGAACACGATACAGGGGCATCCGCTGGTCGCCGCTTATCAGCGTGGCTGGGACTTCTGGTTTCGGTGATCTGATCTGAAGGAGCGGCTTGCGCCGCATACTCCTTCTCGCCGTCGCGTGTGCCACGCTTGGGGCTCGGGTGGGGGCTGCTCGCCCCCGTCGCGTTCCGCGACTCCCCGGAGGTATTTCCGAACCAGTGGAAGGGCCGGTCGGGCCTTTAGCGGTTCAGCGTGGCGCGGAGGGCGGTGATGTCGTCTTTCAGAATGGAATGGCCCGCGCCGGGGGCGGTGACGAGCGTTGTTTCTGCGCCAAGGTCGCGGAAGATCGCGGCGCTTTTCTGAGCGCGGGTGAGGGGGATATGCGGGTCTTGTTCGTGGACGGATATGTGGACGGGTGTATCGCTCAGGTCCGTGGTGTAGGCGAAGCGTTTGGGGGCGTGGCCGTAGAGTGCATCGGTGGCGGAGCCGTCTGCATCGGAGGTGCCGATGAGGCCTGCCGAGAGGCCGAAGGCGGCCATGAGGTCGCCGGAGCGGGCGGCATATTCGAGCGCCAGGCAGCCGCCTTGAGAGAAGCCCGCGAGGGCGATCTTGGAGCGGGGCATATTGAGCGCGTCGATGGCTGCGTCGATGGCGATTATGCCGGATTGAACGAAGGGCTCCATCTGCGCCGTCGGCGCGAGGAAGGATGTGGGCCACCAGCTGTGGCCGGGGGCTTGCGGGGCGGCCAGAGCGATGTCGGGCAGGCCGAGGGCTTGGCCAAGGCCGAGGATGTCAGCGGCGGAGCCCCCGCGGCCATGCACCAGGACGAGGCCGAAGCGCGCTTGGGTGGGGGAGGCGCCCGCCAAGGTGACGGGCGCCGGGTTGGTAGGGGGCTCATGCGACTTTGAGGGGCGGGAGGACCCGTTCCAGCTTGTCGCGGATGCCCTCGTATTGCGGGGGCAGTTTGAGCGCTTCGCCCAGATGGGCGGGATCTTCGTCGGTGGCGAAACCCGGTGGATCGGTGGCGATCTCGAAGAGAACGCCGCCGGGTTCGCGGAAGTAGATGGCGTTGAAGTATTGCCGGTCGCGAACTTCTGTTACGCCAAAGCCTGCGATTTGCAGTTTCTCCTGCCATTCGAGTTGTTCGGCATCATCGCGGGCGCGGAAAGCCACGTGGTGGATGGTGCCCGCGCCCTGCCGCCCGATGGAGGGGGCGTCGGAGCGCATGATATCGACGACTGCGCCTCTTGCATCGCCGGGTGCGCGGAGGCGGAGGCGTTCTGTGCCATCTTGGCTCTCATGCCCGACCTCTTCCCACCCGAAGTGATCCGTGATCAGGCGGGCGGTTGGGGCGATGTCGTCTTCCCACAGGGTGACGGAATGGAAGCCGTCGAGGGGGGCGTCGCATGTTGTCGGTCGGTCTCCACCAGTTCGACGGGCGCGCCGTCGGGGTCGCGGAGGAGGATCACACGCTCACCGAACCGTTCTTTCGGTCCGAGGAAGTCGATGGCGTTTTCGGCGAGGTCTTCCATCCAGCCGTCGAATTTGCCGTGCGGCACGGCATAGGCGTAGGCGGCGGCCATGCCGGAGCCTGCGCGGCCGGGGCCTGCATCGGCGAAGGGGAAGAAGGTGAGGATCGTACCGGGCTCCGCCGCGTCGTTGCCGTAGTAGAGGTGGTAGGTGTCGGGCGCGTCGAAGTTCACGGTCTTCTTCACAAGGCGCTGTTTCAGCGTGCCGGTGAAGAAATCGACATTGGCCTGGGCGGGACCGGAAATGGCGGTCACGTGGTGCAGGCCGGGGATGGTGGTGGACATGTGCGTCTCTCCTGCGTTGTGGGGCGGTTGGCCCCGTTCATGCGCAAGAGATGGCGCGTTTGCGACTGTGCGAAAAGGCGAGAGAGCGCACGGGCGCTGTGCGCCGGTGCGGAGGTTGTCAGAGCACTTGGCGTTTGAGTGCGGATCGCAACCCGCTGTCTCGCGCCGTTGGCGCGAACGCGGAACGCGATACGAGTGCCTCGGATGAAACGCAAAGTGCTTTAGCGTTCTTTCACGTAAGGCTCACCGCCTGCGCGGGGTGGGATGGCGCGGCCGACGAAGCCCGCGAGGATAACCACTGTCAGGATGTAGGGAAGCGCTTGCATGAATTGCACCGGAAGGACGATGGCGTTGAGGACGGCGCCGACGCCCTCCGACGTGTCGAGCGCAGGCAGGCCAATGGCGAAGACGAGGCCTGCGATGAGCGTGACGACTGGGATCGCGAGGCTGCCAGCGGAGGCTTTTCCACGCAGAAGCGCGATGAGGCGCAGGATCAGCATGATGCCCCCGATCAGCACGACGAAGAGGAAGGTCAGGCTGAGGAAGGTCAGAAGCTCAATATTCTGGAAGCGGTTGCCGACGGCGTCGAGAAAGCCGAAGAGCAGGCAGGCGCCGAGCGCCTCCCACGGGCGCCATTTGGCGAAGATGAGGGCGGCGAGGGCGATGAAGCCGCGACCGGCGCTCATGTCCTTCACGAAGCCTGCGGAGAGGCCGGTGGCGAGGTAGGCGCCCGCCAGGCCGCACAGGACGCCGCAGATGATGACGGCGGCGTAGCGCAGGCCTACGACCGAGATGCCGGCGGTATCCACGGCGGCGGGGTTTTCGCCCACAGCGCGCAGGCGCAGGCCGAAGCGGGTGCGATACAAGACCCACCACGTCAGCGGCACGATCAGGAGTGCGATGTAGACGAGGATGGAATGACCGGAGAGCAGCTCGGAATAAACCTGCCCCATGGGTTCCTGTTGCGCGATGTCGCGGATGCGGGAGGCCGCGCCCGGCAGTACAATCTCGGAAAAACGGGCATCGCCCGTCAGCGCGGGCGTGCGCCCGCCCTGTCTGAACCAGGTCTGTGCGATCACCACGGTCAGACCCGCCGCAAGGAAGTTGATGGCCACGCCTGAGATCAGCTGGTTGCCACGGAAGGTGATGGAGGCAACGCCATGCAGGATAGAGAGCACGACGGAGGCGAGGATACCGACGCCAAGGCCGATCCAGACATTGCCCGACAGGAAGGCAAAGGCCGCTGAGAAGAAGGCGGCGGCCAGCATCTTGCCTTCCAGCCCGATGTCGAAGATGCCCGCGCGTTCCGAGAACAGGCCCGCAAGGCAGGCCAGAAGAAGTGGCGTGGCCAGCCGGAGGGAGCTGTCGGAGAGTTGCAGGATTGTCATGAAATCCATGGGTCAGATCCTCGACGTGGCGAGTTTGTAGGCGGCGAAGGCGAAGAAGGCGCCAAGTGCGCCTTCGACGTAAGCGCGCAAGCGGATATAGGCCGCGCGGACGGGCGTGGCGGAGAGCGCCAGGGCCCAGGCGGCGTGGCAGGCGAAGCTGAGGAGCGCACAGGACATCACGAAGAGTGCGATCACCCACAGCGGCGCGTTGGCGGTGGCCCCGACAGCTGCGATGGCGAGCCAAAAGGCGATGGCCTTTGGATTGGTGACTTGCAGCAGGTAGCCCTTGGCGAAAAGTGCCGGGGTGGATTGCCGCGCGACGGATTGGGCCGTGATCGTGGGCGGGTGGATGGCCTTCTTAAACGCGCCATAGGCGAGATAAGCCAAATAGGCTGAGCCTGCGAATTTCAGGGCCATCATGGCCCAGGCGGCTTGGCTGAGGATCAGGCCAACGCCGAGGATTGTCAGGACGTTGATCGTAGCCGATCCGAGCGCGATGCCGGTACACGCGATAAGGGCGGCGGTGCGGCCCTGACCAAGTGACAGGCCCATGAGCATCGCCACAGCCGGGCCGGGCGAGGAGGCGCCGACAAGGAGGATGCCCCAGGCAACGGCGAAGGCGGGCAGAAAGGGGAGGAGCGTGACGATCATGACGCGCCCCGCCGCATCGACATGAAGAGTTTCTCCATCGGCATGCGCACCATGTTGTCGAGCGCGCCGGTGAACAGGATCACAAGGGCCTGGATCACCAGGATCATCTCTCGGCTGACGGCGGGCATTTCGAACGCCAGTTCTGCGCCGCCCTGGTAGAGCATCCCGAACAGCAGCGCGGCAAAGCAAACGCCGATCGGATGCGAGCGGCCCATCAGCGCCACGGCGATGCCGACAAAGCCCGCCCCTGCGACGAAGTCGAGGCGGAGTTGTTCGCTTTCGCCCTGAACGGCGTTGATGGCCATGAGGCCCGACAAACCGCCGGAGATGAGCATCGCAATCATGGTGATTTTGACGGGGCTGATGCCCGCGTAGACGGCAGCGGTCTCGGAGTGACCGAAGGCACGGATTTCGTACCCGAGCCGGGTGCGCCAGATCAGGAGCCAGACACCGACAGCCGCCAGTAGGGCGATGAAGAAACTGACGTTCAGGGGCGTAGAAGAGCGGAAGCCAAGGAAGCCCGCGAAGGCGCCTGCATTGGGCAGATGCGTCGCCTCAGGGAAGCGGACGGAGGCGGTCTCGGCCGAGCCGGGGATGGTGAAGATGTTGTTGAGCACGTAGATCATCAGCGAGGCTGCGATGAAGTTGAACATGATCGTGGTGATCACGATATGGCTGCCGCGCTTGGCTTGCAGATAGGCGGGGATCGCGGCCCATCCGGCCCCGAATAGGCCCGTTAGGAAGGTGACCGCGATAAGGGCCAGCGACCAATGCGGCCAGGGGATCAGCAGGCAGGCGATGGCGGCACCGATGCCCGCGACATAGGCCTGCCCCTCCCCGATATTGAAAAGCCGCGCGTGGAAGGCCACCGCAACGGCGAGGCCGGTGAAGATGAAGTTGGTGGTGTAGAAGAGCGTGTAGCCCCAGCCATAGGCCGAGCCGAAGGCCCCGTTGACCATGATGGACATGGCGCGGAAGGGGTTCTCGCCAATGATGAAGTAGACCACGAGGCCCGAGGCGAAGAGGGCGAGTGCCACACTGACCAGGGGGATCAGGATCACGTCCGCCCAGAGGGGCATGCCACCGCTTGTTCTCCGTTCAAACCCTTGGAAAAGGCGCTCGATATAGGTGGATTCGGCCATGTTACGCGGCCCCCTTGGTCTCGTTCACGCCGGCCATGAGCAGGCCGAGGTCACCTTCGTTGGTCTCTGACGGCAGGCGTTCGCCGCTGATGACGCCGTCGAACATGACGGCGATGCGGTCGGAGAGGCCCATGATTTCGTCGAGTTCGACGCTGACGAGCAGCACGGCTTTGCCCGCATCGCGGAGCGCGATGATCTGTTTATGGATGAATTCGATGGCGCCGATGTCGACGCCGCGCGTGGGCTGACCGATCAGCAAAAGCTCGGGCTGGCGATCCATTTCGCGCGCCACAACGATCTTCTGCTGGTTCCCGCCCGAGAAGTTGCGCGCAGGCAGACGCGGGTTGGGGGCGGACGTCGTATCGTTCCATCTTCTCAGCGCAGTCGGCTTTGATGGCCGCGTTGTTCATCAGCGGCCCGGATTGGTATTTCACGTCGTGGTGGTAGCCGAAGGCCACGTTTTCCCACGCTTCATAGGGCATGATGAGGCCTTCGACCTGCCGATCTTCGGGCACGTGGCCGATGCCGCGCCTCCGCCGGGATTGACCGTCGCTTTCGCGACCTGTCAGGTCGATCTGCTCCCCATGCAGCGTCACGGTGCCGCCCTGCGCCGGAATCATGCCGCCCAAGACTTCGAGCAGTTCGGTCTGGCCGTTGCCCGCAACGCCCGCGATGCCGAGGATTTCACCGGCGCGGATCTGGAAAGAGATGGATTTGACGCGTTCGACCCCGGTGGGATCGACGACGCGGAGGTTCTGCACGTCGAGGACCACATCGCCTGGCATTGGCGGGGTCCTTGTCGACCTGCAGCAGGACTTTGCGGCCAACCATCAGTTCGGCGATCTGGGCGGGCGAGGTCTCGGCCGTTTTGACGGTGGCCGTCATCTCGCCCCGGCGCATCACCGAAACAGTGTCGGTGATGTCCATGATCTCGCGCAGTTTGTGGGTGATCAGGATGATGGTTTTGCCTTCTTCCTTGAGGCGGCCAAGGATGCGGAACAATTGGTCGGCCTCGGATGGCGTCAGCACGCCAGTGGGCTCATCCAGGATCAGAATGTCGGCTTCGCGGTAGAGTTGCTTGAGGATCTCGACCCGCTGTTGGTGGCCGACAGAGAGGTCTTCGATCACCGCGTCCGGGTCGACCTCAAGCCCATATTCTTTCTCAAGGTCGATCAGGACCTTGCGCGCCTTGGAGATGGACGGGCGCAGCATCGCGCCGTCTTCGGCGCCGAGGATGACATTTTCGACAACCGTGAAATTCTCGACCAGCTTGAAGTGCTGGTGGACCATGCCGATGCCGGCGCGAATGGCGGCCTGGCTGTCGGGGATGTTGGTCTGCTTGCCATTGATCCAGATCTCGCCGGCATCGGCCTTGTAGAAGCCGTAGAGGATCGACATCAGAGTGGATTTGCCCGCGCCGTTTTCGCCGACGATGCCGTGGATTGCGCCCTTCGCCACGGACAGGGAAATGTCCTTGTTGGCCTGAACCGGGCCGAACGCTTTGGAGATGCCTTTGAGTTCGATGGCAGGGGCTGTCATGGGCACGGTCTCTGCTTGGGGGTCGGGCCGGATAGAGATCGGGCCGCACCTAGGGAAAGGCGCGGCCCGTCTGTTTCGTTACAGCAAGGCCTTCGCCTTACTGCATTTCCACCGGGCAGGTGCCGTCATCGGTGAAGTTGTGCACCGAAAGGGTGCCCGCGATGATTTCGGCCTGTGCGGCTTCAACGGCGGCGATCATGTCTTCGGTGACAAGCTCGGCGTTGAATTCATCCAGCGCGAAGCCAACACCGTCTTCGGCCAGGCCGTAAACGAAGATGCCGGGCTCGATACCGTCGGCGCCCGCGGTGAAGCTGTCATAGACGGCCACGTCAACACGCTTGACCATCGAGGTCAGGACCATGCCGGGGTGCAGATAGTTCTGGTTCGCATCCACGCCGATCGACAGGATGCCTTCATCGGCGGCGGTTTGCAGAACGCCGAGGCCGGTGCCACCAGCGGCTGCGAACACAACGTCAGAGCCCTGGCCGATCTGGCCACGGGTCAGTTCACCACCGCGCACGGGGTCGTTCCATGCGGCGGGTGTGGTGCCGGTCATGTTGGCGATCACGGTGGCATCGGGGTTGGCCGCAACGGCACCCTGGGCATAGCCGCAGGCAAAGCGCGAGATCAGCGGGATGTCCATGCCGCCGACGAAGGACACGGTGCCCGTCTCGGACGCCATCGCGGCCATCATGCCGACGAGGTAGGAGCCTTCATGCTCGGAGAAGATGATCGACTGCACGTTGGGCGCGTCAACCACGCCGTCGATGATCACGAAGGTTGTGTCAGGGTAGTCGGGGGCGACGACCTCAAGCGCGGAGGCTTGGCTGAAGCCCGCCATCACGATGGGGTTGGAGCCTGCTTCGGCCAGACGGCGCATCGCCTGTTCGCGCTGCGCGTCATTCTGAAGCTCGATCTCGCGGTAGGTGCCGCCGGTTTCCTCGGCCCAACGCTCCGCACCGTTGAAGGCGCTCTCGTTGAAGGAACGGTCAAACTTGCCGCCCAGATCGAAGATGACGGCGGGGCCGTCGGCCAGTGCGCCGGAGGCGGACATGGCGATTACGGCAGCGGCGCCAAGAAGCGATTTCATCATGGTCATATTCTTTGGTCTCCCGGTTGGTTCTGGGGTTG
Organism: Gymnodinialimonas sp. JB5-7; assembly: GCF_055693405.1. Taxonomy (NCBI): domain Bacteria; kingdom Pseudomonadati; phylum Pseudomonadota; class Alphaproteobacteria; order Rhodobacterales; family Paracoccaceae; genus Gymnodinialimonas; species Gymnodinialimonas sp. JB5-7. Next base: position 365,306 of record NZ_JBVFUX010000012.1, on the reverse strand, counting down.
CCGGCCTTTGGTCTGGCCTGTCCCCGAAGCAGAAACCCCGCCCACGGGACGGAATCCTTGCCGTGAATAAGGGCAAAGCGGGCCGGAAGGGTCAACCGGATTCTGGCGGTTGACGAGGCGTCAGTGCCTGCGTTGGCATCATTTGCCCGAGGATTGGGCAGGGAATTCCAGCCGCATCTGGATGGCGTCGGATTGCGTCTCATCATCGGAGGCGTAGTAGCCCTGTGCGGCGGCCGAACTCGGTGAAGCCGGCGCTTTGGTAGAGCGAAAGGGCGGCCGTGTTGGCGGCGTCGACGTCAAGGAAGACAGTGGTTGCCCCGGCGGCTTGGACGGCCTCAAGGCTGCGGTTCAACAGGTGGCGGCCATGGCCCTGTTTACGGGCTGTGGGCAGGATCGAGATAGTGATCAACTCCGCCTCGGGCGGGATGATCTGCAACATCGCAAACCCGTGGTCTGACGTGACGATCTTGTAGGACGGGTTGGCCAGAAGGCTTTCGAACTCGTGCGCCGACCAGCCCCGTGGAAAGCTGGCTGCGTGCAGCGCGGCAAGGGTTTCGGCGAGGGTCAAAGCATTCTCGGCCCGGCCTCGCGGCTGGGGGCGGCGTCGGCGGGCTTGACGTAGAGGGCGCGGGGCGGGGCTGCGGTGTGCCAAGGCGGATCGCCGCGATGCGCGCGATGGCGGACGCTGGCGCATAGGCCGCGGGGGCATGGTCTATGCCGAGGTCGGCTGACAATTGGGGCGAGTCCTGCCCCACAAAGGTGATATCGGGAAGGAGCCAGTCGCCGATCTGGGATCTTGCCACCAGTTCCGGCGCACGATCTGCGCCTGTGGCGAACCGTTGCAGGTAGACCTGATCGCGCGGCGCGTTGATGGACGCCAAAGTGGGGCGCGGCGCCTCAAACGCCAAGGCGTCCAGAATGGAAACTCCAATGGCCGGGATGCCGAGGGCGAGCGCAAGCCCACGTGCTGCTGAGACAGAGATGCGGATGCCGGTGAAGTTGCCCGGCCCGATACCGACACCGATGGCGGTGAGGTCGGAAAGGGACGCATTGGCATCCCCGAGGGTCTGTTCGATCATCGGCATCAGATGTTCGGCCTGGCCCTTCGCCATATTGACGTAATGGGCCGCAGCAACATCGCCGTCGCGAAACAGCGCGGTGCCCACCCAGGGGCCGGATGTGTCGAAGCCGAGGATCATGGCCCCGGGGTTAGGCAGGTTGTCCTGGTCTTGCAAGCCCAGGGCGGAGGCCGCCGGCCCACCCGCCCGCCCCCGTCGGCCTCCGCCCCGGACGAGCAGCAGGCATGGCCCAAGAGGGAGACGGGTTATGGGGGCGCTGCCCCCGCCGCCAGAGGCGGCTCCCCCGGCATATTTTTGGAACAAAGAGAGCGGGGTCAGTTGGTCAGGCGGTCGCGGCCCGACCCGGCATCGCGCGGCAGATCGTCTGCGATATGCAACCAAGGCAGTGCGCTGTCGGCATGGCTGTGGCCTTGGGGCGCAAGCGTATCGGCCTGATCGAGCAGGCCGAGGGGGACGTAGAGCTGATCCGGCAGATAGTCGTAGGTGGCGCAAAGCTGCGTGCCGCAATCGAGGCAGAACCAGCGGTTCACGCCTTTGGTGAAGCTTTTTCGGGGGCCGCGAGAGGGGGCGAAAGTTACTTGGTGTGGTGCGAACGCCGCGAAGGCCGCAACGGGCGCGCCGCGAGAGGCGGCGGCAATCGGTGCAATGGCAATAGGTGACAATCTGGGGGCGGGCGGTGGCGGTCAGGCCCGTCCGCCCGCAATAGCAGTGTCCGGAGATGGGTGCCGTGTCAGACGGCAACCGGGCGCACCTCAACCACTTCGGGGATGTAGTGGCGCAGCAGGTTCTCGATGCCCATTTTCAGCGTCAGGGTCGAGGATGGACAGCCTGCGCAGGCACCTTGCATGTGCAGGTAAACCACGCCGCGATCAAAGCCGTGAAAGGTGATGTCGCCGCCGTCCTGAGCCACGGCGGGCCGCACGCGGGTGTCGAGCAGGGTTTTGATCTGGCCCACGATTTCACCATCTTCGCCGTCATGTTCGGCATGGCCGCCGGCGGCCTGTGCTTCGCCGTCCATCACCGGCGCGCCGGATTGGAAATGCTCCATGATCGCGCCGAGAATCGCGGGTTTGATATGATCCCAATCGATGGCTTCGGCTTTGGTGACTGTGATAAAGTCCGTGCCGAAGAATACGCCCGTCACACCGTCGACCGCGAAGATGCGGGTGGCGAGGGGGGATTTGTCCGCCGTGTCAGCCGATGGGAAATCGGCGGTGCCGGCCTCAAGCACGGTCTGGCCGGGCAGGAATTTCAGCGTGGCGGGGTTAGGGGTGGCTTCGGTTTGGATGAACATGGCGCATATCCTTACTGGTTAAGTCAGATATGCGACTGCACCTGCGCGGAGTCAAGGTGATTGGAATGGTTCTAAACTACTCCGCTGCCTCCGGGCGCTCGCGACTGTCGAGCGGCCAATTCAGGCCTTCGCGCGCAAGGTGCTGTTCGAAATAGTCCCGGAACGGCGGCAAGCTCTCGTAAAGCTTGAGGAAATGCGCGCGGTCGAGGACAAGGACGGTCGTGTCTTCCAACGCGCGGGCCGTGGCAAGGCGGCGGGTAGCGCCAAAGACCATGCGTTCGCCGAAATGCTCGCCCGGCCCGACGCGGCGGGTTTTGGGGGCGTCCTCGGTGTCGCGGCGCACTTCCACCGCGCCTTCGATGACGGTGTAGAGGCCATCGGCGCGATTGCCGGTCTCGTAGATGCGGTCGCCCGCCCGGTAATGGACGTGACGTGCGGCCGGTGGCGTGTAGGAATTGAGGTTCACAAGGCTGCGCGGCGTCACCCAATCCAGCACCCAATGGCTGAGCACCCAGACCTTGGCGGGGAAACCCGGCAGGAACGCGACGTAGTAGGCGCGCCAAAGCACCCAGGCGAGGAAGCCTTTCAGCCTGATGCCCATCACATCGGCTATGCCGCGTCGCCCGCCGAGCGAGGCCATGGCGCCCTTGGAGGTGTATTCAAACGGTTTGCGCGGCTCGCCCCGGATCGTTCGGGCGATGTTGGCGGCAAGTTGCTTGGCCTCTCGCACTGCGAATTGCGCAGTGGGTGGGGCGAAATCGGCGCGGTCGGTGGCGCCCTCTTTCATCGGGATCAGGGCGCAATCGCCCAGGGACCAGACCCCGTCGCGGTCCGGGACAGACAGGTCGCGGTCCACCGCGATACGCCCATGTTGCAGGGGCAGGTCCATCCGTTCGACCACGGGGGCGGGCGCGTTGCCGATGGTTGCCACGACGGTGCGGCAGTCGATCACATCGCCCGTCGTGGTGGTGATCTGAGTGCCGGTGGCGCTGGCGATGCCGGTGTTCAGGCGGATTTCGATGCCGCGCTTCTTGAGCTGCTCGCCTGCGTACTGCGCGAGGGATTCCGGCATTTCGGCCAGGATTTTGTCGGCGAATTCCAGAACGATGATGCGCACCTCGTCGCGCGAGACGTTCGGGTAGTATTTCAGGGAGCGGTCGATCAGTTCGGCCATCTCACCCACCGTCTCGATCCCCGAAAAGCCGCCGCCGATGACGGTGAAGGTCAGGGCACCGCGTTTGACTTCGGGCAGGTTGGTGATGTCGGCATGCTCCAGCCGCTCGATCACGTGGGCGCGTAGGCGGCGAGCGTCTTCGAGGCCCTTCATCGTCAACGCATGGTCCTGCAGGCCGGGGGTGCGGGAGAGGTCGACGGTTTGGCCAAGGGAGACGACGAGGTGATCGTAGCTGATCTCGGTTGGGCGGCGCTGGACGCCCTGGAAAACCGTGACGGTCTTGGTCGCAAAATCGACACTGTCGATGAGCGCTTTGCGGATGGTCACGCCCTTTAGGAGGAAGCGGAAGGGGAGGTTGCATGGATCGGCGTGACGGAGCCTGCGCCGACCTCGGGCAGAAGCGGCTGAAAGACGAAGTAGTTTTCGGCTGTGATCAGCTCAATTTCAGCGGTGTCTCGCAGTTCGCGCTTGAGGGCACGGGCGGTGTAGAGACCGCCGAAGCCGCCACCGAGAATGACGATGCGAGGTTTGGGCATGGGGATCGCTTCGCTCCTGTTCGCGCCATACATATATGCTCAGTCCGAGCGGATAGCGAGGTAGGGCTGCTATGCAGTCAGCGCGCGGCTTGCGATGTCATGTGATGGCTTCAAGCTGCTCTTTGCTGAGTTCGACGGGCACCACGGTCATCGGCACGGGCAGGTTGCCTGCCTGATGTGTCAGGCTCGTCACAAGCGGGCCGGGGCCGCCTTTGCCGGAATTTGCGCCCAGAACAAGAACACCGATTTCCTTGTTGATATGGATATGTTCCAGGATTTCCTCGACCGGCACGCCTTCGCGGATCACCAGGGTCGGGTCGATGTCCTGCTTGTCGCGCATCCATTTTGCGAAGACGTTGAAATGCGCCTCGATCCGTTCGCGGGCCTCGGCGCGCATAACCTCGCCGACACCAATCCAGTGGTTGAATTCATCGGGTGGGATCACCGACAGGATCTCGACCCCGCCGCCGGTATTGTGGGCGCGCATGGCGGCAAAGCGCATGGCGTTGAGGCATTCGCGGGTGTCATCGAGGATGACGAGAAATGTGCGCATCTGTGGGGACCCCTCTTTCCGACGATGGAGCATGACGGAGGGGGGCGGGCCTGTCTAGCGGAAGATGGCGAGGGCGCACAGGTTGCACGCTTGCAACCATGGGTTAAGTCATTGATAAATTGAGATAATTGAAATTTTGTTTACCAAATTTTAACGAATTCGACGGGTCCTCAGGCGGCTGAGGCCGCCCAATCCCAGTAAAGCTCCCGCGCGCGTTTGGTGACGGGCCCGTGCTGGTAGTTTGTCCCGTCAAATTCCAGCACAGGCGTGACCTTGTTCAGGTTGCCGGTCATGAAGACCTCGTCCGCAGCCCGGAAATCATCATAGCCAAGGACGGTCTCCGTCACCTGATAGCCATCCGCGCGCAAGTTCTTCATGTGCCGTTGCCGGGTGATGCCGTTGAGGAAGGTGCCGTTGGGGATGGGTGTGAAGACCTCGCCATCGCGGACCATGAAGATGTTGGCCGTAGCGGTCTCAGCCACGTTGCCCATGGCGTCGGTCACAACGGCGTTGTCGTAGCCTTTGGAACGCGCCTCCATCAGCATGCGGGCGTTATTGGGGTAGAGGCAACCGGCCTTGGCGTCGAGCACGGCGGTGTTCAGGATGGGGCGGTGAAAGCGTGTGGTCGTAAGGGTCGAGTAGGCATCGGGCGCGCCGATCGGGACCTCTTCAAGGCAGATGAAAAAGCCCGCCTCGGTCTCGGCGGGCACGATGCCGTAGGCGCCGCCGTCGATGCCGAAGAAATTGGGACGGATGTAGACGGGCGTATCCTTGGGATAGCGCTTGAGGCCTTCCCAGACGATGTCGAAAATCTGTTCGCCCGTCAGGCCGGGATGCAGGCTGAGCGCCCTGGCGGAGCGGACGAGACGGTCGCAATGGTTGCGCAGGTCGGGGGCGAGGCCGTTGACGTAGCGCGCGCCGTCGAAGCAGGTCGTGCCTTGGAAGGTAGCATGGTCAGCGGCACGCATAACCGGCACGTCATCATCGTGCCATTCGCCGTTCACGTATGTCTTGATGTTTGTGCCATTGGCCATAGTGCCCTCCCCCGTCTGAGATGGGGGAGGGTAGAGCGTCGTTACATGGAAGGTCCAGAGGTGAAGCCCTGCTGATAGTCCATGCTTGCGCCATCGGTCTTTGCGGCGCGCGATGCGGTGCGGGTCGAGAGATGTTCCGACCGGGCGTGTTTGGCTGCCTTCGTGCGGCAGGTTGTCTGAGTGGCCACGATCCGATCAGAGATACGGTCAGTGGCGGGTGCGGTCGGCGTATCCGACCGGGTGAGACGAGTCATGCAGATCTCCCCGTTTCTGGTGCTGTCGATGTCTGAAGTATCGCGGAACATAACGTCAGAAATGTGAATGTAAAGTTAACGTAGGCGTTAGATTTGTGCAGGAATGCACAATGGCGCAACGTCACCTTGATTTGCTGGCCCTCAGGCCTCGGCCAAAAGAGCGTCGAGATCCAGGCGATCCGTTGTCATGGACAGATCACCGTCGGCATTTCGGGGCCAATCCTCAGGCGCGCGGTCCCAATAGAGTTCGATCCCGTTGCCATCGGGATCATCCAGATAGATCGCTTGCGACACGCCGTGATCGGACGCCCCGTCGATGCGAACGTTGTGGGCGAGGACGTTTGCCAACGCTTGGGCCAGCGCCTTTCGGGTGGGGTAAAGAAAGGCGACATGGAAAAGGCCGGTCGCGTTGGGTGCCGGGCGCGGGCCGCCCCGGCTGCGCCATGTGTTCAGCCCGATATGGTGGTGGTAGCCACCGGCGGACATGAAGGCGGCGTCGCTTCCGTAGGTTTGCTGAAGGTCCAGCCCGATCACATCGCGGTAGAATGCAATGGAGCGGTCAAGGTCGGACACCTTGAGGTGAGTGTGGCCAATCGTGGTGTCGGGGTCTGCTTTGTAGGTCATCGAAAAATTCCTTTCGAAGACAGAAGTGGTGAATGCTGTCGTGCAGCACAATCCTGCGTGCGCGCAGGGTTTGTGTGCGCCGATTATTCGTACGAATAATCGGGTTCGCGAATTTTCGTACGAAAATTCAGGCGTTCAGCTGCGCAGCATGCCCACGATGTCGTAGGTCTTCTCCAGCACCGGCACGGTGATTTCGCGCGCACGGTCCGCGCCGCGGCGCAAGATGCGGTCAATCTCGGCCTTGTCGTCCATCAGGCGGCTCATCTCGGCCGAAATGGGCGAGAGTTTGTCGACGGCGACCTCAGAGAGCGCGACCTTGAAGTGGCCGAAGAGCGAGCCCGCGTGCTGATCCAGAACCAGCTTGCGGTGTGATGTCGGCGAGCGCCGCGTAGATGTTGACCAGATTGCGGGCATCGGGGCGATCGGCCAGCGCGTCCATGTTGTCGGGCAACGGGTCCGGGTCCGTCTTTGCCTTGCGGATCTTCTTGGCGATGGTGTCGGCATCATCGGTCATGTTGATCCGCGTCTTTTCGGACGGATCAGACTTGGACATCTTCTTGGTGCCGTCTTGCAGGTTCATCACGCGGGTGGCCGCGCCTTCGATGACCGGCTCGGTGATCGGGAAGAAATCGACGTCATAGTCGTGGTTGAACTTCGCAGCGATGTCGCGTGTCAGCTCGAGATGCTGCTTCTGGTCGTCGCCCACGGGGACGTGGGTGGCGTGGTAGAGCAGAATGTCGGCGGCCATGAGCGCGGGATAGGCGAGCAGGCCGAGGGAGGCCGCTTCGGCATTCTTGCCGGCCTTGTCCTTGTACTGCGTCATCCGCTCCATCCAGCCCATGCGGGCGATGCAGTTGAAAATCCACGCAAGTTGGGCGTGTTCGGGAACTTGGCTTTGATTTATGAGAATGGATTTTTCGGGGTCGATACCGGAGGCGATGAAGCCCGCGCAAAGCTCGCGGGTGTTGTGGCGGAGTTCGTCGGGGTCGAGCAGCTTGGCGGTGATCGCGTGCAGATCGACCATGCAATAGACCGTCTCGAACGAGCCTTCGTCCTGCATGTCCACGAAGCGCTTGATGGCGCCGAGGTAATTGCCAAGGGTCAGCCCGCCCGACGGCTGGATGCCTGAAAAGACGCGGGGGGTGAATTGGGTCTCTGCCATGGTCGGTCCCTCAATGCCTTTGGCCCCACTGGCCAAGAGCCGCCGGAGGGCTTACCCACAGGGACACAAGCCGTCAACCAAAGGTCCGCCGCCCGTGGAAGATCACAACGTATCCCCCTTCAACGCCTTGCCGCCGGTTGTCGTGGCGTTGGCCGTGGTCATCTTTGGGCTGGAGCTGATGTTTCAGGCGGCCACGGCCGGGTTTCTGGGCGGGCAGGGCGGCGTCGGCTGGCGACTGGCTGCGATGGAGGATTACGCGGTTCTGGATCAGGTCTGGGTGTGGATGGTGACCAACGGCATCTACCCGCCAGAGCAGCTTTTGCGCTTTGTGACCTATCCGCTGATCCATGGCAGCTTTGTCCATGCGGCCTTTGTGGTCGTGTTCATCCTGGCGTTGGGCAAGATGGTGGCGGAGGTTTATTCGACGCTCGCGTTCCTGGCGGTGTTCTGGGTGTCGGCGGTGGCGGGGGCCTTGGGGTTCGTGCTGATCATGGACAGCCCTTTCCCGCTGGTGGGCGGCTATCCCGGCGTCTACGGGCTGATCGGGGCGTTCACGTTCCTGATGTGGATGCGGGCAGAGGCGCAAGGCGGTCAGGCCAGATGCGGGCCTTCGGGTTGATCGGCGCGCTTCTTGCGATCCAATTGCTGTTTGCGTTGATCAACGGCGAATTCGGGACAGTGGTGGCAGATTTCACCGGGTTTCTGACGGGCTTGATGTTGTCGTTTGTGGTCAGCCCCGGCGGGTGGGCGCGGTTGCTAAGCCGGATGCGTCAGCGCTAGAGTCCTCGTGTTGCCCGTCACTATGGGGTGGCGGCGAAGAACACGGGACATCGAGCAGATATGAGCATATTGAAAACCCTCGCTACCGGGGCAGTGGCCCTTGGCCTGATGGGCGCTGCGGCTGACGCGCAGACTCGGGCCGAGATTGAGGCAGCGTTTACAAACCAGCTTTTGACGGTCAGCGAATACCGCGACCCGAACGGGCCGTCGGATTTCTCCATGACGGTGGAGTTCCGCGCGGGCAACGTGGCGCGGTTCATGGCAAATGGAGAAGAAGCGGCCTGGGCCATCTGGCGCGTTTCGGGGCGGCAGATTTGTACGACCGTGTCCATGTTGCAGGGCAATACGCTGGTGCCCATCGAGGACGAGGAATGCCTGCGGGTTCTGTTCAACGGGGATCAGGTGCAGCTGAACTTCCCCGACAGCAATGGCGGGACGATCTATTACGTCGGGCGCCTCACGCCGCTTTAACCCCGCCTGAGTGCGCTGCGCATTTCAGCCAGGCTGAAGGCGCCGAAGAGGCGACCAAAGCCGTAATAGCTGGCCATGCCGATCAAGATCAGCAGCGCCAAGGCGACATAACGGATGCCCTCGGCCCCGAAGAAGGGGCCGAGGATAATCTCAGCCCCCAGCAAGACGACGCCCATACACAGTGCGGCAGCGCAGATGCGCCAGATCCGGCCGCGGAAGCGGGTGTCGAATTGTGCCTCATCCCCCATGGTGCGGCGGCCTTTGGACAGCAGGGCCACCATGACCCAAGCCGCAGCCGTCGTCGCAATCGCGGCCCCCAGAAAGCCAATCAGCAGGGCCAATCCAATGGCCACGACCGCATTCACGACCATCGCAACCAAGGCGAAGCGAAACGGTGTGCGCGTATCTTCGCGTGCGAAGTAAAGCGGTTGCAGCACCTTTTGCAGCACAAAGGCCGGAAGGCCGATGGCGTAGACGGTCAAGGCAAGGGCGGTGGCCGCAGTATCATCGGTGCTGAAGGCGCCGCGTTCAAACAGGACCGAGATGAGGGGCACGGGAATGACGGCCAGCGCCACGGCGGCGGGCACAGTCAGAACCATCGAGATCTCCGCCGCGCGCGACAGCGCATTGCGCCCGCCCTCCGCATCGCCCGCGCGCAGGCGGCGCGACAGGTCCGGCAACAGCACGATCCCGATGGCGATGCCCACCATGCCAAGGGGCAGTTGATAGAGGCGGTCGGCATAGTAGAGCCAGGCAATGGCCCCGTCGAAGAAGCTGGCCACCTGACGGCCCACCAGCAGGTTGATCTGCACCACGCCGCCGGCAAGCATGGCGGGAAGCGCTATGATGGCGAGTTTCTTGATGTCTGGCGTCAGGCGGGGCAGGCGCAGCCGCACGCGGATCCCTGCACGTTCGGCAGCGACCCAAACGAGCACCAGTTGCGCGATCCCGGCGAGCGGCACGCCCCAGGCGAGGGCGGTGGCGTAGCGCTCCTCCGGGTAGACGAGTGAGGTCATCTTGCCGTCGGGCTGGAACCATTCGGCCCCCAGCATCGCGGCGACGAGGATGATGTTGAGAAGAACGGGCGCGGCGGCGGCGGCGGCAAAGCGACCGAGGGCGTTCAGGACGCCCGAGAAGAGCGCGGCGAGGGAAATAAAGAGGATGTAGACGAAGGTGATACGCCCGTAATCCGTTGCAAGATCCAGCCGTTCATCCGCCGCAAAACCGCCTGCCATGGCAAGAACCAACCAAGGCATCGCAGCGGTTGCGAGCAATGTCAGCACGATGAGGATGGTGGCGAGGCCCGAGAAAGCGTCTTGCGCAAAGGTTTGAGCGTCTTCGCCGCCTTCGACCTTCTTGGAGAAAAGCGGCACGAAGGCAGTGTTGAACGCACCTTCTGCAAAGAAGCGACGAAAGAGGTTGGGCAGCGAGAAGGCGACAAGGAATGCCTCATTCACCGGGCCGGTGCCAAGGAACGCGGCCAGCAGGATATCGCGCACAAAGCCCAAGATGCGGCTGACTAAGGTCCAGACACCAACGGTGAAGAACCCGGCGATCAGTCGTATGGGCCGGGTGGCTGCCATGCCTTCAGGCCCCCGCCCGTTCGGCCACGCGCGCAATCGCGGCGCGGAGTTTCTTTTCAAGCCCGGCGCGTTTGCTTTTCGAGTGCAGTTTCAGGCCGAACATGTCCTTGACGTAGAAAGTGTCGACGACCTGCACGCCGTAAGTCGCGATGACGGCAGAGGCGATGTAGATGTTGGAAGCCGCGAAGGTCTTGGTCAGATCATAAAGAAGGCCGGGCCGGTCGCGTGTATCAACCTCGATGATCGTGTAGATCTCGGACCCTTCATTGTCGAAGGTGATGTTGGTCGGCACGTCGAACGGGCGTTCGCGTTTCTTGATCTTGTCGCGACGCTCCATCGCCTCGGACGCCAGCACCTCGCCTTTGAGCGTCTTGCGGATCATGCCGGTCAGACGCGGCAGGCGGGCTTTTTCGTACGGGTGGCCGTCGCGGTCCTGAACCCAGAATACGGCGGTCGCGTAGCCGTCCTTCGAGGTATAGGTGCGCGCATCGACAACGTTTGCGCCCACCAGCGATAGCGCGCCTGCCAGACGGCAGAAAATGCCGGGATGGTCCGGTAGGGCAAAGCAGACGCGGGTGGCATCGCGATCTTCGTCCTGTTTGGTGTCGATGCGGATTTCGTCGTTTTCCAGCCCGCGCAGCAATTCCGCGAAGGTGACCTGTGTGGGCAGGTCGAGCCCCTGCCAATAGGGGCCGTAGTGGCGATCCATTTCGGCCTTGAGGTCGGCCTTCGGCCAGTCGCCCAAAGCCACGCGCAGGAACTTCTTGGCGTCGCCTTCCAACTGCTCGCGGTTGATATCCTCAAGTCCGGTTTCAAGTGCGGAGGCGGTGGCGCGGTGGAGGCCCCGCAGCAGGGTGGCTTTCCAATTGTTCCAGGTGTTCGGGCCAACGCCGCGAATGTCGCAGACCGTTAGCACAGTCAGCAAATCAAGGCGTTCGCGGGTTTTCACGGCCTTGGCAAAATCGCGTACGGTGCGGGGATCCGCGATGTCGCGTTTCTGGGCCATGTCGGACATCAGTAGATGATAGCGGACTAGCCATTCGACGGTTTCACATTCAGCTGGTTTCAGGCCAAGTCGCGGGCAGATGGTACGGGCCATACGCGCGCCGAGGATCGAGTGGTCTTCTTTCCGGCCCTTGCCGATGTCGTGCAGCAGGCAGGCCACAAAAAGAACCTTCCGGTTCACGCCGCGCTTGAGGATGCCGGAGACCAGGGGAAGTTCTTCGACCAGCTCCTCCCGCTCGATCTGGGCGAGGGTGGAGACGACCTGGATCGTATGCTCGTCGACCGTGTAGCTGTGGTACATGTTGAATTGCATCATCGCGACGATGGGCGCGAATTCTGGCAGGAAGGCCGCCAGCACCCCAAGCTCATTCATCCGGCGCAGACCCCGTTCGGGGTTGCCGTGTTTGAGCATCAGGTCAAGGAAGATGCGGTTGGCTTCCGGGTCGCGGCGCATGGCGTCGTCGATCAGGTCAAGGCGCGCGGAAACCTCGCGCATGGCGTCGGGGTGGATCAGATAGCCTGTCCGCAACCCCTCCTCGAACAGACGCAGGATATTCAGCTTGTCCTTGAAGAAGGTCTTGGGCCGGTCGATCGTCAGACGGTTTTGTTTCAGCGCATAACCGGGCTTGAGCCGTTTGCGCCGGTTCACGCCGCGCAGGAAGCCCAGAATCGCCGGTTCCTGTTTGACGTGCCGCGCCTCCAGCCCCGTCAGGAAGATGCGGGTCAGCTCACCCACTTGAGTGGCGTGGCGAAAGTAGTCCTGCATGAAATGCTCGACTGCGCGACGGCCGGAATGGTCGGTATAGCCAAGGCGGTCAGCCACCTCGACCTGCATATCGAAGCTGAGCATGTCCTGCGCGCGTCCGGCGATCAGGTGGAGGTGGCAGCGCACGGCCCATAGAAAGCGTTCGGCGGCGTCGAAAGCGGCAAACTCCTCGGGCCGGAAAACCTTTGCCTTTACCAGTTCCGCCGCGCGGCTGACGCCATGTTCGTACTTGGCGATCCAGTAGAGCGTCTGCAGGTCGCGCAGCCCGCCTTTGCCTTCCTTCACGTTCGGCTCCAGCATGTAGCGCTGGCCGCCCTGGCGCTTGTGGCGGGTGGCGCGTTCTTCGAGTTTGGCTTCGATGAACTCGCCAGTCGTTTTCTCGAACAGCTGGGTGCGCAGGGTTTCGGCCAACTCGGCACTCAGGGTCGGGTCGCCGTAGAGGTGACGCATCTCAAGCAGCGTGGTGCGGATCGTGTAATCCTGCTTGCCAAGGCGCAGGCATTCCTTTTCGGTCCGGCTGGCATGGCCGACCTTGAGGCGCAGGTCCCACAGCATGTAGAGCGCGCTTTCGATGACGCTTTCGATCTGCGGGGTGACTTTGTAGGGCGTGAGGAACAGCAGGTCGACATCTGAATGGGGGGCCATTTCCCCGCGGCCATAGCCGCCGACCGCCAGAACACTCATCCGTTCAGACCCGGTGGGCACGCCAGTGGGGTGCAAAAAGGTCTGGGCCACGCGCATGACTTCGGTGACCAGAATGTCGGTCAGGTGGGCATAGGTTCGCGTGGCACGGCGCGCGGCAAGCGGATTTTCGACGATGGCATCGGCGATGCGGGTGCGACCGGTTTTCTGCGCCGCCAGCAATTCAGCGACGGTTGCCGCGCGGATCGCGGCTGCGTCAGGGGCGGATTGGCAGGCGCTATCGATCCGGGCCTGCAGCGCTGGCCTGTCTACAATAGCCTCGCCGGGCAGCAGAAGTGTGCCCGGCTCGGAAGGGTTTGAAAGGGACGGGTTGCGTGGCCGGTCAGAGACCGGCACCGCCAAGGCGTCTTGGGGCGGGGTCAATGACACTCACCTGTTGGTTCACGATTGCAGCCACGGCGAGGGCGCGCTGGATCGTTCCGTCGTTGAGGAAGCGGAACACACCGCCAGCGCCGTCCACCTGGCCGGCGGCCACGAAATCTCCGGCGCCGAGGCGGCCGGTGCCAGCGGTCTGCGCGACCGCACGGATCGCATCATAGCCCAGGCTGCCAAGCGCATGGGGGGCAGCGCCGTTCGTCGCGGCGTAACGTGCGTTGAAATCAGCAGCCGCACCGGTGTCAGGAAGGGCGAACCATCCGCCTTGGAGGCCCGAGAACTCAAGGGTTGCTGGCGGAATGTCCCAGCGGGTCAGGCCCATCATCTGTGTGGTTGCGGGGTTCAGCCCGTTCTCTTGCAGCAGCTGCGCGAAAAGCGGGAGGGCGCCCGCGCTGTCTGATGTCAGAAGAACCGCGTCCGAGTTGCGGGCTGCGGACGTGACCTGTGGGACCACGTTGACCACGCCGACCTGGCTGAACTCGTAGGGAATGGTTGCGGTGATATTGGCACCGCTCCGGGCAGCGGCGGTCCGAACTGCATCGCGTGCCACCTCGCCGGCGAGGTTGCTGGCGTGCACAAGCACGATATTGCCCCGACCCTGACGGGCCGCGTAGCTGACGATGCGGTCGGCGGTGTTGGCGAAGGTATAACCCAGCACCAGCACATTGCCGCCCGCGATCTCAGTGTTGTTGGAGAAGCTGAGCACGGCGACGTTCGAGTTTGCGACCGCCACACCGACGGCTGCAGCTGCGTCTGAGCGCAGCGGGCCGACGATCACATCAGCGCCGTTGCCCACCGCTTCCTGTGCGCGGGTGGCGGCGGTTGCTGCATTGCCGGCGGTGTCATAGACGGTGATGTTGATCGTGGCGTTGCCCGCCACATCTGCGGCGGCAAGCCGGGCCGCATTTTCCAAGCTGCGCGAGAGAAGCGCGTCGCCACCGCCGCCGGACATCGGCAAAAGCATAGCAACTTCAACGGTCTGGCCACTGACGCGCGGGCCGGTTCCAAGCCCGATCGGGCCACCGCCGATTTGACAAGCCGTCAAAACAAAGGTCAGGAGCAGAGCGCCCAATATGCGAGCTGGGTTGCGAAGTTTTGCGAAACCGGAAACCATTGGACGATGCCCTCCCTCGAGGCGTACTTAATTCTCATAGCGGGAGCCCGCGTATGCACGCTACGGCCTATGCCAGATCAAGTAAACGATCCGACCGTGCCGTCCAGTGCCCCCGCGCTGCAGATGGACCATCCGACCCCTTGAACGCAAGCGCCTTGACGCCCCACAGCCCGCTTATGGCGGAGCGGCGCGCATGACGGCAGGGGAAAAGTGCAGCCAGGATTGCATTTTGTGGCCACGCCGATCGGCTCGGCACGAGACATTACGTTGCGCGCATTGGATGTGCTGACTGCGGCAGATGTCATCGCGGCGGAAGATACACGCACGGCGCGGCGGTTGATGGAAATCCACGGTGTCCCCGTCGCAGGTCGTCAGATGATTGCCTATCACGATCACAGTAGTGCGCAGGCGAGGGCGGGATTGCTGAAGCTGCTGCAGGGCGGAAAATCAGTGGCCTATGTCTCGGAGGCTGGCACGCCTTTAGTCGCGGATCCTGGCTACCAGTTGGGGCGCGCCGCGATTGAAGAGGGGATTGCGGTATATTCTGCGCCCGGCGCGTCGGCGGCCCTGGCGGCGCTGAGCGTGTCTGGGCTGGCCTCGGACCGGTTTTTGTTCGCGGGTTTTCCGCCCCACAGGCCGGGGCGCGGCGCAAATGGCTGGCCGAGCTGGATGCGGCGAAGGCCACAGTCATCCTCTACGAAAGTCCCAAGCGCGTTTGCCGAACATTAGATGAATTGTGCGAGGTGTTGGGAGAGGAACGAGAGGTAGCGCTGTGCCGGGAATTGACCAAACGCTTCGAGGAGGTCCTGCGCGGCACCTGTGGACAGGTCCGCGACCGGTTGGCGGAGCATCCGGTGAAGGGCGAAATCGTTCTGGTGCTCTCGCGCGGAACGGGTCCGACGATCTCAGATGCCGACATCGAAGCCGCCTTGCGGGCGGCGATGGACGATCTGCCATTGAAAAAGGCCGCGGCGCAGGTGGCCGAGATGCTGAACGTGTCAAAGCGGGATCTTTATCAACTGGGCCTGAAGCTGAAAAACGACGGCTGAGGGGAAGGATGCCTATCTCTCCGGGAAAGCAGCCGAAGATCAGGTTATGCGGCTGTATTTGGACCATGGGCACATTCTGGTGGCCCGTCGCTGGCGCGGCGCCGGGGGTGAGATTGACCTGGTCATGGAACGCGACGGACAAGTCGTTTTCGTTGAGGTCAAGAAATCAACGACCCATGCTCGTGCCGCCGAGAGTCTGTCCCGCAAGCAAATCGCCCGCCTTCTTCAAAGCGCGGAACATTGCCTTGGCGGATTTCCCAGAGGCAGCCTGACGCCGATGCGATTTGACGTCGCTTTGGTCGATGGTGCTGGCCGTATTGATATCCTGCAGAATGCGCTGTCTGCCTGATCGCCTCTTGCACTGGCCCCACGGCCACGCCAAGTGAAGGGCATTGGCTCATGCGGAGGGACAGGCATGTTGGTGGCGTTACAGATGGACCCGATCGAAGCGGTCGATATTGCGGCCGATTCCTCGTTCCGTTTGGCAGAGGAAGCGCAGGCACGTGGGCATGATCTGCTGGTCTACACGCCGGACGATCTGTTCTACCGCGAAGACCGCGTGCTGGCGCGGGCGCGTCGGATCAAGGTGCAGCGTGTGCAGGGGGATCATGTTCAGGCAGAGGCCGCGGAAATCGTTGACCTGGCCGATGTGGACGCAATCTGGCTGCGCCAGGACCCGCCATTCGACATGGGGTATATCACCACCACGCATTTGCTGGACCGTCTGAAAGGCAAAACGCTGGTCGTGAACGACTCATTTTGGGTACGCAATTGCCCTGAAAAGCTGTTGGTGCTGGATTATCCGGACCTGACCCCACCCACGATGATCGCCCGCGATATCGAGATGCTGAAGGCGTTCAAGGAAGATCATGGCGATGTCATCCTCAAGCCGCTCTACGGCAATGGCGGCGCGGGCGTGTTCCGCCTGACGCCCGAGGACCGGAACCTGAATTCCTTGCATGAGCTGTTCACCGGCATCAACCGAGAGCCTTTGATCATGCAGAAGTTCCTGCCGGATGTATCGGCGGGCGATAAGCGCGTGATCCTTGTCGATGGAGAGCCGGTCGGCGGTATCAACCGGGTGCCTGCAAAGGGTGAGACGCGGTCGAACATGCATGTTGGCGGGCGACCCGAGGCCACTGCACTGACGGAGCGGGAGTTGGAGATATGCTCCATCATCGGCCCGCGCCTGCGTGAAATGGGTCAGGTTTTCGTGGGCATTGATGTGATCGGCGGCTGGCTGACGGAGATCAACGTGACCTCACCCACCGGCATTCAAGAGCTGGAGCGCTTTGATGGCGTGAATATTGCCGCGAAGATCTGGGAGGCGGTGGAGCGCCGCGTCGCCGAGGGGTGAGCCTGCGACTGGCGGTTCTGAATGTCGGCTGCCGCCTGGTTGGCAAACCGCGGCTGCGCTACGTCAAGCGACCTGGCAGCCAGCGCAAGGATTTCGACCGACTGGGCCGTGCTCTGAGTGGCAGGGCGAGGGGCCTTGTGGAACGGGAGGTGGCGGGTGCGCCACCGCTGACAGTGACTGAACCGCCCGACGGTGGGGCGGGTACGATCCTTTACTTCCACGGTGGCGGCTTTATCGCCGGATCGCCCTTGTCGCATCGGGCGCTGATCCGCAGCCTTGTGCGGCGCAGCGGCGCCCGTGTCGCGGCACCGGATTACCGTTTGGGACCCGAACATCGCTTGCCAGCCGCGCAGGACGATGCGCGGGCGGCCTGGGATGTTTTGATCGCGCAAGGCACGCGACCCGACGAGATCGTGCTGGCGGGCGACAGCGCGGGCGGTGGCATGGCACTGTCGCTGATGGCGGAACTTGGGGCGGTGGGCGTCCGGCCCGCGGCTTGCGTTGCGTTTTGCCCTTGGACCGACCTCACAGGCTCGGGCGCGTCGATGGTCGAGAATGCAAAGCGCGACCCGCTTTTGCCGGCTGAACGTTTGCCGGACCTGATCGGGTTTGCCGTAGCTGAAGGCGCCGATCTGGCAGACCCGCGCCTGTCGCCGCTGTTTGCCGATTTCACCGCGCCGGCCCCAACCCTCATCCAGCACTCACAGACCGAGATCGTGCGGGATGATGCGCTTCGAATGGCCGAGGTCTTGCAACAGGCAGGCGGCGAAGTTGTAGTTCAGGCCTGGCCGAACCCACCTCACACATGGCAGATTTTCGGCGACGCCCTGCCGGAGTCGCGCGATGCGATCGAGAAGGCCGCGCAATTTATCAAAGCTCGCCTAAGTCTCGCGCGATCCGATTAGGCGGTAGCCGATGGCCTCAGCGATATGCGGGGTGCTGACCGTCTCGACCCCTTCCAGATCCGCGATGGTGCGCGCTAATCGCAGAACGCGGTGATAGCCGCGTGCGGTCAGGTGGAATTGGTCGGCCGCTTTCAGAAGCATCTCCTTGCCCGGCGCGTCTGGCGTGGCGATCTGATCGAGCAACGCGCCTTCGGCATCGGAATTGACTAGTGCGTTTGCCCCAAGGGTCGAGAAACGGTCCGCTTGCACGGCGCGCGCCTGGGCAACGCGCGCGGCTATGGTCGCGCTGGTCTCGCCCGAAGCAGGCAGGTCAAGGTCGGAATAGGCGACGGGCGGCACTTCAAGGCGCAGATCGAACCGGTCCATCAGGGGGCCAGAGATCTTGCCCATGTAATCCTGCCCGCAGACGGGCGCGCGGTTGCAGGCCTGGTTCGCATCGTAAAGCTGCCCGCACCGGCACGGATTGGCGGCAGCGATCAGAAGAAAGCGGCACGGGTAGGTGACATGGGCATTGGCGCGGGCGACCACGACATCGCCCGTCTCGATAGGTTGGCGCAGGGTCTCAAGCACCTGGCGCGGGTATTCGGGGAACTCGTCAAGGAACAGAACGCCGTTATGGGCGAGGCTGATCTCCCCGGGTTTGGCGCCGCGCCCACCGCCGACGATGGCGGCCATGGAGGCCGTGTGATGCGGCGCGCGGTAAGGCCGGGTGCGCGAGATGCCGCCTTCGGTCAACAGCCCCGCGAGCGAGTGGATCATCGAGGTTTCCAGCGCCTCGGGCGCGGACAGTGGCGGCAGGATACCCGGCAGGCGCGCGGCGAGCATGGATTTGCCCGAGCCAGGCGAGCCGATCATCAGCAGATGGTGTCGCCCGGCGGCGGCGATTTCCACGGCACGCTTGGCACGTTCCTGTCCACGCACTTCCGAGAAGCATTTCGGGCCTGTGTCGGAGGCGACTTCGCCCGGTTTCGCGGGCTCCAATGGCGCGCGGTCCGTCAGGTGGGCGATCAGTTCGGCCAGCGAGCTTGCCGCGAAAACGGACGTGGCGCCGACCCAGGCGGCTTCCGCCCCGCAGCCTGAGGGGCAAAAGAGCGTGCGCCCATCCTCCCCCGCGGCCAGGGCTGTGGGCAAGGCGCCGAGCACGGGAACGAGGCGTCCGTCGAGCGACATTTCCCCTAGGGCCATGGCGGTTTCCACACGCTCTTTCGGCACGATGCCCAGCGCGGCCAGAAGCGCCAGCGCGATGGGCAGGTCGAAGTGCGAGCCTTCCTTGGGAAGGTCGGCAGGCGACAGGTTCACCGTGATCCGGCGCGAAGGCAGGGCGATCGCCATGGCCTGAAGCGCGGTCTTTACCCGTTCACGTGCCTCGGACACGGCCTTGTCAGGCAGGCCCACGATGGCAAAGCCCGGCAAGCCAGCGGTCACGGCGCATTGCACTTCAACCCTACGCGCCTCCAACCCTTCGAAGGCGACGGTGTGGGTCAGCGCGAGCGCTTCGGGAGAAGGTGAATCAAACATGATCCAGTCCTAGCCGGATCATGGTTAGCGAAGTGTTAACGAACCTTAAGAGAAGGTCGGGAAGGGGATGCGTTCCAGAGGGGCCTTGTCGTAGACCGCGACCTCTGCATCCTCCACGAGCCCCTCCGCGCGCCAGCTGAGGAAGCCGGGATGCGTGGTCAGCGCCTTCGCGTATGTGGCGACGGTGTCGGACATCGGCAAGCCATAGGTCAGAAGGCGCGTGACGACAGGGGCGTAGAAGGCATCGGCGAGGGTGAAGTCGCCGTAAAGGAACGGCCCGCCGGAACGGTTCAAGGCGCGGGTCCAGACCTCTTCAATGCGTTCGACATCGGCAAGCACGTCGTCCGATGGCTCAAACCCGGCCCAGGCGGTGCGCAGGTTCATCGGGCAGGCGCCGCGGATTGCGGTGAAACCGGAATGCATTTCGGCGATGATGCTTTGCGCCTCGGCCCGTGCGACCGGGTCGGCGGGGAGCAGGCCCTTGTCAGGGAAGGCTTCGGCCAGATGCCAGCCGATGGCGAGGCTGTCGGTCAACATGCCTCCGTCGGGCGTGCGAACGGCGGGCACGGTGCGATGCGCGCCGAAGGTGGCCACGTCGTCGTAGAAGGTATCGGAATAGATGACCGCCGAATGCACGGAAACGGGGATGTCGAAAGGCGCAAAACTGAGCCAGCCGCGCAGCGACCAACTGGAATAGCTCTTTTGCCCGATAAGCAGAGAATATGTCATGGGCGCATCAATGCCGGGATTTGCGTGGGCGTCAAACCAAAGGGCCTGATGTGCTCCATCACGGGGTGTGATTGATTTGTTCCGCCCGCCAGATACCGTTGGTTTCAACAAGCATCGTCGCCGAAAGCGGGTCGATCTTGTGGCCCAATGCCTCATAGGGCGTCATGCCGGTGGCGTAGGCCATATGGCACAGGATGACACCGAAATGGGCGACGCAGATCAGATCGCCTTCCTGTTGCGCCAACACGTCATCCACTGCCCGCGCGACACGTCGCGTGACCGCATTCCAGCTTTCGCCTTTTGGGGGCGCGACATCGCCCGGTTCTTCCCAGAAGGCGCGGCTGAGCTCGGGATGGGTGGCGGCGACTTGTGTGAAATGCACGCCGTCCCAGTCGCCGAAGTTGAATTCCCGCAGGTCCGGGGCATGCGCAAGGCGCAGGCGGCCTGCTGCAACGGCATCTGCCGTGGCCACGGCCCGTTTCAGGTCGGACGAGATGATTGGCGCATCCGGGGGCAACCACGCGCTAAGGCGGGCTATGGCTGCATGGTCTGACAAATCAGCGGGTACGTCGCGCCATCCGGTGAACGTCTTTTGATGGGTTGGGCCATGGCGCACCCAGACCAGGCGCCTCACCATGGATCGTCCACATCATCGAGATTTGGCTGGCCTTTGAGCACTTGCGGCAGGCCTGCGCGGACATAGACGACCAGATCACATTCGGCTGCGATGCGTTGGTTGGCCTCGCCCTGTGCCCGCTGGAACGCCCGGGCCAGTGCGTTTTCCGGCACCACGCCGCCCGAGACATCGTTTGAGACCAGAACAACCGGCGCGCGCATCTGGATCAGCACGTCGATCAGCAGGTCCAATTCCTCCTGCCAGTCGCCATCGTCGATCATCAGGTTGGTCAGCCAAAACGTCACGCAATCCAAGAGCGCGACTTCGCCGCCCTCGATCTGCGCCAGGGCGCGGGCCGCATCATGGGGAGCTTCCACCGTGCGCCACCCCTGACCGACACGGCGTTCGCGATGGGCCTGGATTTTTTCGGACATCTCGCCATCCAGCATCTCAGCCGTGGCGATGTAGACTTTGGCCAAGCCGGATTGATGCACCATCCGTTCGGCAAAGGTGGATTTGCCGCTGGAGGCACCGCCAAGAACAAGGCTAAGGGGGGCAGACGCAATTTAATGTCCCGAATTGTGATCCAAACGTTTTTTACCTGCGTAACCCTATTTGAAAGCCGCCGAAACAGGCGTGTTCAGACAGGTTCAAAACCGGGGGGTCGTTATGGCATTGGATATGGGATCAGACCAGTCACTTTCCCGCCGCGCGATGAAGGCGGAATTGCTGGATGCAGAGACGGAATTGCGGCTGGCTTATGCCTGGCGCGATGAGCGGTGCGAAGAAAGCCTGCATCGTTTGGTGACAGCGTATATGCGCCTTGCCATTTCGATGGCCGCGAAATTCAAGCGTTACGGCGCACCGATGAATGACCTGATCCAGGAAGCGGGCCTTGGCCTGATGAAGGCCGCCGACAAATTCGATCCGGACCGCGGCGTGCGTTTCTCAACCTACGCGGTGTGGTGGATCAAGGCGTCGATCCAGGACTATGTGATGCGCAACTGGTCGATGGTGCGCACAGGCTCCACCTCTTCCCAGAAATCGCTGTTCTTCAACATGCGCCGCGTGCAAGCCCGGCTGGAGCGCGAGGCGATGCAGGTGGGCGAGACGCTCGACAAGCATCAGCTGCGCCAGATGATCGCAACGGAAGTCGGCGTTCCGCTGCACGATGTCGAGATGATGGAAGGGCGTCTTGCAGGCTCCGACTATTCGCTGAACGCCACGCAATCGGTCGATGACGAGGGCCGCGAGTGGATCGACGCGCTGGAAGATACCAGCGAGCAGGCGGAAGAGATTGTGGAAGCCGATCACGACCGCATGCAGCTGCGCGAATGGCTGATTACATCGATGAATGCCCTGAACGAGCGGGAACGGTTCATCGTGCGCGAACGCAAGTTGCGTGAAGACCCGCGGACGCTCGAAAGTCTTGGCAATGAGCTCGGCCTTTCCAAGGAACGTGTGCGCCAGTTGGAAGCCGCAGCCTTCGGCAAGATGCGCAAAACGCTTGAGGCGCAATCGAAGGAGGTTCGGTCATTTTTCGCCGTGTGATCCTCCATGCGCCATTGGTGCTGTTAGCTGGTCTTTTTGTGGTGACGCTGTTCGTGTCGCCACCGACCGCGTCGCCGATTGAAGCACCTTTGGCGATAGTCGCGCCCTGAAGCCCCCCATTTGTGCCGTCCCGAATCTGATTGAAGGGGCGCGGGCACGCGCCTAACGTGTGCGCGCGACGGCTAAGGGGCACAGAATGCTGACCAACAAGCGAATTCTCCTGATCATCGGGGGCGGCATTGCCGCGTTCAAATCGCTCGACCTGATCCGGCGCCTGCGGGATCAGGGCGCGACGGTCACGCCTGTTCTGACCAAAGCCGCCGAAGAGTTTGTGACACCTCTGTCAGCGTCTGCTCTGGCAGCCGAGAAGGTCTACCGCGATCTGTTCGATCTGACGGACGAGGCCGAGATGGGCCATATCGAGCTGTCGCGCGCGGCGGATCTGGTGGTGGTTGCCCCCGCCACAGCAGATTTGATGGCCAAGATGGCCCATGGCCATGCCAATGATCTGGCCTCCACTCTTTTGATGGCAACCGACAAGCGCGTGCTGATTGCGCCCGCCATGAACGTGCGCATGTGGGAGCATCCGGCGACCCAGCGCAATCTTGCGACTTTGCAGGGTGATGGTGTGCTGGTCGTTGGCCCCGACGATGGCAATATGGCCTGCGGGGAATTCGGCCCTGGCCGGATGAGCGAAGTGCCAGATATCGTCGCCGCTGTGGATGCAGCGCTGAGCGATGGGCCGTTGAAGGGAAAGCATGTGCTGGTCACCTCCGGCCCCACGCATGAGCCGATTGATCCGGTGCGATACATCGCCAACCGCTCCTCCGGTGCGCAGGGCGCGGCAATTGCTGCAGCCCTACGCGATCTAGGCGCATCAGTGCGGTTCGTGACCGGCCCGGCCTCGGTGCCACCCCCTGCGGGGGTTGAGGTTGTGCGGGTTGAGACGGCGGCCGAGATGGCCGCGGCCGTGGATGCGGCCCTCATCCAACTGACGCGGCTGTCTTCGCGGCGGCGGTAGCCGATTGGCGGGTGGAAAATGCCAGCGGGTCGAAGATGAAAAAGGACGGCAGCGGCAACGCCCCGGCGCTGGAATTTGCGGAGAATGTGGACATTCTTGCAAGTGTGTCGCAGCGGAGCGAAGGGCGGCCCTCGCTGGTGGTTGGCTTCGCGGCCGAGACCGATGATGTCGTCGCCAACGCCACAGCCAAACGTGCCCGCAAAGGCTGTGATTGGATCGTCGCCAACGATGTCTCGCCCGAGACTGGGATCATGGGCGGGGCAGAGAACCGGATCGTGCTGATTTCCCAAGACGGGGCCGAGGAATGGCCTAGGTTGGGAAAGGATGAGGTGGCTCGCCGCTTGGCTTCGCGGATCGCTGAGGCTTTGACGGCGTAGGATCGGGACGTCTGGGGGATGCAGGTGCCGGACATTGAGGTGATGCGAGAGGAATGGGCCGACGCCGAGGTCGCCCTGCCTGACTATGCAACGGCGGGTGCCGCCGGTGCCGATCTGCGTGCGAATTTCGCGGAACCAGACCGGGACGGGTTAGTCTTGGTCCCCGGTACGCGAGCGCTGGTGCCGACCGGTCTGCGGGTGGCGATCCCCGACGGGTTTGAGATGCAGATCCGCCCCCGGTCGGGCCTTGCGCTGAAGAACGGAGTGACGCTCGCGAATACGCCCGGCACCATCGACAGCGACTATCGGGGGCCCTGGGGGTGATCCTGATCAACCTTGGGCATGAGCCGTTCACGGTCGACCATGGCGCACGCATCGCGCAGGCGGTTGTGGCACCCGTGGTGACGGCGGATTACCGTTTGGTGGAGGCGCTGGCCGACACCGCGCGGGGGCTGGCGGGTTCGGGTCGACGGGAACGCGCTGATGCTGTTCGTTTTGTTTCTTGCGGCCGTGTTGTGGGGCATTGGCCATGTGATGAAGACGCCGGTTCAGGCGCGTCTCTACATGCTTGGCTTGCTGTACATTGCGGTGCTTGGCGTCCAGATCGCTTTGCCCCTCGGCCATCCCCTGCGCGAGGCAACCGGAGGGTCTGCGGCCCTGTGGCTTTTGCTTGGTGCGTTCGTCGCCCTTGTTCTGGGCTACCGCCTTGTGCTCGGGCGCATCCGCGGCCGCGCCGAAGAGATTGAAGCCGCGCGCGAGGCCGATACAGACCAGCCGGAAGGACCGTTTCGGGACGTGGAGTTGGAGCGTTACGCCCGCCACATCACTTTGCCCGATATTGGCGGCGGCGGGCAGCTTGCGCTGAAAAACGCGAAGGTACTGGTGGTGGGCGCAGGCGGGCTTGGCGCGCCGGTCCTGTTCTATCTGGCGGCTGCGGGTGTGGGGCGGATTGGGGTGATCGACCACGACGTTGTCAGCCTGTCGAACCTGCAACGCCAGATTATTCACACAGATGACCGCACGGGCATGCCCAAGGTCTTTTCTGCCGAAATGGCGGTGAAGGCTTTGAACCCTCATGTTGATGTGCGCCCTTACGATCGCGCGCTGACAGAGGATGTCGCAGAAGCACTTTTCGCTGATTTCGACCTGATCCTCGATGGAACGGACAGTTTTGAGGTGCGTGCCATGATCAACCGCGCTGCGGTGGCGGCTGGCCGGCCTGTGATTGCAGGGGCCATCGGCGCGTGGGAGGGGCAGATCACGATCTACGATCCCGCGGGCGGCGCGCCGTGCATGGCCTGCATCTTTCCCCACGCCCCGGCGCCGGACCTTGCCGCCACCTGTGCGGAAACCGGCGTGATTGGTGCGTTGCCGGGTGTGGTCGGGTCGATGATGGCGCTTGAAGCCGTGAAAGAGATCACCGGGGCGGGGGAGGGCCTGCGCAGGCGGATGCTGATTTACGATGCACTCCACGCCGAGACACGCACCATCAAGGTGCAGCGCAAGGCCGATTGCCCGGTTTGTGGCGCGCTCTAGGCGGGCGGGCCTTGTGCCTTGGTGCGGCTCGGCCATACTGACCTCAGAAAAACAGGAGTCTGACCATGAAGCACGTTGTTTTGGCCGCCTTGGCTGCACTTGTTCCGTTCGCCGCATCCGCTGATGGGCACTTACCCGACCTTGAAGGGCGCGAGATCGTTGTTGTGACGGAAAACGCCTACCCGCCGCTGCAATTCATTGACCCAGTTACGGGCATGGCCATCGGCTGGGAATATGATGCGTTGGAGATCCTGGCGGAGCGCTTGAACTTCACCCCGGTCATCGAAAACATCAGCTGGGACGCGATGATCCCGGCGGTGTCCGAGGGGCAATACGACATGGGCATGACCGGCATCACGATCCGCGAGGATCGCGACGAATTGGTCGATTTCTCAGCACCTTACATGGTCAGCCAGATGCGTATGTTGGTGGCCGCCGACGAAGACCGCTTTGCCACGGCAGAGGAATTCGGCGCGGATGAAGAGCTTCTGATCGGCTCTCAGGCCGGGACGACGCCGTTCTATGTTGGTGTCTACGACGTGCTCGACGGCGACGAAGGCAATCCGCGTATCGTGCTGTTTGAAACGATCCCAGCCGCGATCCAGGCGTTAATGACTGAGGACGTGGATATGGTTCTTGCGGACTCCGCGGGCGGGCAGGGCTATGTCAGCGCGAACCCGGACCGGTTGCAGATGATCGGGGATCCGCTGGGAACTGAGGAATTCGGCTTCATCTTCCCCAATGACAGCGATCTGGTCGCGGCCATTGATGCTGGCATCGAGTCGATGCGCGAGGATGGGACGCTCGCGGAACTCGACCAGCGTTGGTTCGTCGACTACGCACTTGGCCAGTAAAGCATTGGGCGCGCTGGGTTTTCCGGCGCGCCATACCCAATGATCTCCCCAACACCACGGGACAAGGATTTCCCCTGGTGGCTCGTCGCGCTTGGCGCGCTCGGGGTGTTTGCCGTGTGGCGGATGTGGGGTGATCCGGTCTACGAACAGCTTGTCGTCACCTTGCGGCGCGGTGTGGGCATTACGGTGATGGTCACGCTGGTGGGCTTCGCGATGGCGTCGCTGATGGGGATGGGGCTGGCGTTGATGAGCCTGTCGCGCAGCCTGTTTTTGCGCCAGATTTCAAGATTCTACGTGGAGATCGTGCGGGGCGTGCCGATCATCGTATTGCTGCTCTACGTGGCCTTCGTCTTCGCGCCCGCCTTGGTGGCAAGTTACAATTGGGTGGCCGAAAGCATTGGGGCTGACACAATCCGCACGCGGGATTTCCCGCTTCTCTGGCGGGCGATAATCGCGCTGGCGATTGGGTATTCGGCCTTCATAGCCGAAGTGTTCCGCGCAGGGCTGCAATCCATTGACAAGGGACAGTTGGAGGCAGCGGACGCACTTGGCCTAAGCCGTTGGAATCGCTTCAGACATATCGTTTTCCCGCAAGCCATTCGAACGATCCTGCCGCCCTTGGGCAATGACTTTGTGGCGATGGTAAAGGACTCGTCGTTGGTGTCCGTTTTGGGCGTTCTGGACGTGACGCAATTGGGCAAAGTGATTGCCGCGTCGAACTTTCGCTACTTCGAGACCTACAATGTCGTGGCGCTGATTTACCTGACCATGACCGTGACATTGTCTTTGCTTCTCAGGCGGTTAGAGGTTCGGTTGAGACAAAGTGAGCGGCGCTAGGATGCCCTTTCGCGCCGCCGCGCCTATCTGTGATCCAAAGGAGATCTGCCAATGACAAACCCATTGCTTGAGACCTGGGACACGCCATTCGAATTGCCGCCGTTCGAGCGGATCACCGACGTGGACTTTGCGCCTGCCATGGAGGCCGCAATTTCCGAGGCGCGCCAAGGGGTTATCGCGATTGCGGAGAACCCCGACGCGCCGACCTTCGAGAATACGATCGAGGCGTTGGAATTGTCTGATGCGCTTTTGAACAGGGTCGCGGGGTGTTCTACAACCTTGCCGGGTCGGATTCTGAACTCGGCGCGGGAGGAATTGCAGCGGGACTTTGCCCCGAAATTGTCGGCGCTGTCTTCGGAAATATCCAACAATTCAAAATTGTTCGCCCGAATTGATGATTTGTGGTCGCGTCGTAATGAGCTTGGCCTGAGCGATGAGCAGATGCGTGTGTTGCATCTGACCCGGCGCGGCTTTGTCCGCTCGGGCGCGGCATTGGAAGGGGATGCACGGGAACGGCTGACAGAGGTGATGGCGCGGCTGTCTGTTCTGGGGACATCGTTCACGCAGAACCTGCTCGCGGATGAGCGTAACTGGTTCATGCCATTGGAGGAATCCGATCTGGAGGGCCTGCCGGATTTCGTGGTTGATGCCGCCCGCGCGGCGGGGGAAGAGAAGGGCGCGAACGGGCCGGTGGTGACCTTGTCGCGGTCTTTGATTGTGCCGTTTTTGCAGTTTTCGCCCCGTCGGGATTTGCGTGAGACGGCTTACAAGGCCTGGGCGGCGCGCGGTGCAAATGGCGGTGAGACGGACAATCGGAAGATCGCGGCCGAGACCTTGGCGCTGCGCGATGAGCGCGCCAAGCTGTTGGGATATAACGATTTTGCGGCGTTCAAGCTGGAAACCGAGATGGCTGGATCGGCGGACAATGTGCGCGATTTGCTGATGGCAGTTTGGGAGCCGGCGAAGCGCCAAGCCGAGGTGGATGGCGAAATACTGGCTGCGATGATGGCCGAGGATGGCGTGAATGGGCCGTTGGAGCCTTGGGATTGGCGGTATTATTCGGAGAAGCGGCGCAAGGCGGAGCATGATCTGGATGAGGCGGCGTTGAAGCCGTATCTGTCGCTGGAGGCGATGATTGCGGCCTCGTTTGATTGCGCAAATCGGCTGTTCGGGCTGGAGTTCAAACCGCTGGATGTGGCCCTATACCACCCCGATGCGCGGGCGTGGGAGGTCACGAGAGATGGTGCGCATGTCGCTGTTTTCATTGGAGATTACTTCGCGCGCGGGTCGAAAAGATCGGGCGCCTGGTGCTCGGCCATGCGGTCTCAGAAGAAGCTCGGTGGCGATACCAGACCGATTGTTGTGAACGTGTGCAACTTCGCGAAAGGCGATCCGAGTTTGCTGTCTTATGACGATGCGCGGACGTTGTTTCACGAGTTCGGGCACGCGCTTCACCAGATGCTGAGCGACGTGACCTATGCGTCGATTTCGGGGACGTCCGTGGCGCGGGATTTCGTGGAATTGCCAAGCCAGCTTTACGAGCATTGGCTGGAAGTGCCTGAAGTTCTTGAGAAATTCGCGACGCATGTGGAGACCGGTAAGGCGATGCCGCAGGATATGCTGGAGCGGCTTTTGGCGGCGCAGACCTATGATATGGGCTTTTCGACGGTGGAATATGTCGCGGCAGCGTTGGTTGACCTGGATTTCCATGACGGTAATGCGCCAAATAACCCAATGGAATCGCAAGAGAAAACGCTGGAACG
This sequence comes from Gymnodinialimonas sp. JB5-7, assembly GCF_055693405.1. Classification (NCBI taxonomy): domain Bacteria; kingdom Pseudomonadati; phylum Pseudomonadota; class Alphaproteobacteria; order Rhodobacterales; family Paracoccaceae; genus Gymnodinialimonas; species Gymnodinialimonas sp. JB5-7. The sequence continues at coordinate 336,687 of NZ_JBVFUX010000012.1, read as the reverse complement.
AATTGGGATGCCGCGCGCGATTGAGATGCGGCACCGGACCCCGCAATTCGCCCATGTCTTCTCGGGCGATGGCTATTCCAGCGGATACTACAGCTACATGTGGTCGGAAGTGATGGATGCGGATGCGTTCGAGGCCTTTGAGGAGGCCGGGGGCGCGTTTGACTTGAGTATGGCTAAGTCTCTGGAAAAGCACATTCTTTCGGCGGGAGGAAGCCAGGAAGCGGACGTGCTTTACACCGCGTTCCGGGGGCGGATGCCGGGTGTTGAGGCGTTGCTGAAGGGCCGTGGGCTGGATGATGCGGCGTGACGGGATCTGGTTAGCAGCTTTCGATTTCTGAAATCCTTGTCCGAGGCCGGCACCCGAAAAATCCTGACCAAGTGGTCACATCTGTGTCCATCTGGTCAGATTTTTCGCGAAAAATGCGATCATTTGGTCAGAGTTTTGCGGCCAATTCGGACCGTTTGGAAAGTGTGACCATCTGGCCGCTTCCTTGGACCGTCGGGCAGGTCTTTCAGTGTCAGTCGAACACCTCACCCGGATCGACGCCCCAAAGCGCGGCGGTCTGGACCCATCCGCGATAGCCGCCGACCTCCATCAGACACCAATCGGGTTGGCATTCGTCGAGCCGCCCGGTGACGCCAAGTTCGGCATGGGCACGGATCGTCGAGGTCAGGTCAGGGCGGGAATAGAGCGGTAGCATGTCGATCTCGACAATGGCGGAGCGTTCACCCGAGAGAAGGGAGTAGTGCATCCAGCCGCCCGCGCCGTCGCGGTCGACCACGCGGCGCCAATGGCCGTGTTCGGCCACGATCATCATCGGCATGTTGCGGCGGGTGAAGACCCAGTCGATGCGGTGGGAACGGGACGGGCCGCGTCGCGCATTGCCCTCGGACGCGCGCATCGAGACGTAGCGCGGGATCGGGAAGCCGGTGACGGGGCCAACTCGTTCCGGCGCGGCTTCGGTCGTTTGGGCCACGGATTTGGTGGGCGCCAAGGCGAATGTGCAAAGGAGAAGTGTGACAAAGCCTGCGATGGCGTTGCGCATGGGGTCCTGCCTCGAATCCAATGACCCGTACTGGGCCAGACGTGTCCTCAATCGTTCCAGTGATCTTGCGCCACCGGTAACGATAGGAGAGTGTCACGGGAGAGGGCCAAAACCAAGCGTTCGGAGAAGAAGCATGGCAGGTGAGCGGTTAAGTGTTGTCGTTACGCGACGGTTGCCAGAGGCGGTCGAGACACGGATGAGCGAATTGTTCGACGTGGAATTGCGCGAAGATGACAGCCCGATGAGCCGCGAAGATCTGGTGGCCGCGATGGGGCGGGCGGATGTTTTGGTGCCCTGTATCGCGGACAAGATCGACGGTGGGATGCTGGGCCAGGCCCGGGATCGGCTGAAGCTGATCGCGAATTTTGGCGCGGGTGTGGACCATATTGATGTGTCCACTGCGCAGCAAAGGGGCATTTTGGTAAGCAATACGCCCGGCGTGATGACGGACGACACCGCCGACATGGTCATGGCGCTGATGCTTGGTGTGTTGCGGCGGCTGCCCGAGGGCATGGCCACGATGCAGGCCGGAAACTGGGAGGGGCTGGTCGCCAACGGCGTTCATGGGCGGGCGCATTGCGGGCAAGCGGCTGGGTATTCTGGGCATGGGCCGGATCGGGCAGGCGGTGGCGCGGCGGGCGGCGGCGTTCGGGATGCAGGTGCACTACCACAACCGGCGTAGGCTGCATTCCGAGACGGAGACCGAGTTGCAGGCGACCTATTGGGAAAGCCTCGACCAGATGATCGCGCGAATGGATGTGGTGAGCGTGAACTGCCCCCACACGCCGAGCACCTTCCACCTGATGAATGCGCGGCGGCTGAAGCTGATGAAGCCGGAGGCGGTGATCGTGAACACTTCACGTGGTGAGGTGATTGACGAGAATGCGCTGACGCGGATGTTGCGCGCGGGTGAGATTGCGGGGGCGGGTCTGGACGTGTTCGAGAAGGGGCGCGAGGTGAACCCGCGCCTGCGCGATCTGCAGAACGTCGTGTTGCTGCCTCATATGGGATCGAGCACACGCGAGGGGCGGATTGAGATGGGCGAGAAGGTTCTGATCAATATCAAGACCTTCGCTGATGGGCACAGGCCGCCGGATCTGGTTGTGCCGAGCATGCTGTGACTGAGCGCAGGGAACCCCCGCTAAAGGCGCCGGAGCGACCGGTGGAGGCGGAGCGCCCTGTTTTGCAGGGCGAGCGTCGGGGTGACGCGCCCAAAGGGCAGAGGGCCGGGTTGCGGCCTGTGATCTTTGCGATTGTCGGCTTGGTGTGTCTGGTCGTGGGCGCGTGGGACCTTGTGCGGGGCGGCGGGATAAACCCGGCCTTGCCGCCAGCGGTTGCAGCGGCGGAGGATGTCGCCGTGGTGACGGCGGGGGTCTACGTGAGCTTGCGCGCGATCAACGCGGCTTTGTCGGCGGCGCAGGAGGTGGAGGTCGGCGCCTCCATCGGGGCGCAGGCGAGCTTGCAGCCGTTGAAGGTGTTGGAGCCGGTTGATGACACGGTGGAGCGGGTCGCGGATGTGGTGTTCGCTGTGGCCGCGGGGGCGGCGTTGGCGACGGTGGGTTTGCAGCCGGTGGCGGCGATCGGGTTGATCGTGTTGGGCGTGGGGCTGGTGGGCTACGGGCTGGGCCGTGGTTCCACGGCGCGGGCGAGTTTGCGGGCGGTGCGCTTGGGCGCGGCGTTGGGGTTGGTTTTGCCCTTGGTCTTCGCGGGCGGTGTCTGGCTGGGCGAGGTGGCCACGCAGGCGCAGTGGGACGCGGCGATGGCGGAGTTGGATGCGGTGGCCGGAGAGGCGCGGGTGCTGATCGGCGCAGGCGAGGGTGATTTGATCGACGCGGCTGAGGGCGGCGAGGGCATGCTGTCGGGTTTTATTTCGGCCATCACCGGCGCTCGTGACAGCGTGCAGGGCTATGTCGATGCGGCGGCGGTGTTCACACGGGAGGCGGATACACTGTTTTCGGCCACGCTGACGATTATTGGGATTTTCGTGCTGCGTGTGCTGGTGTTGCCGGTGCTTTTGTTGTGGTCGGTGATGGTGTTGGTGCGGCGGAGCGTGGAGTGAGCCTGAAACTCGGCGCGAAAACCTTCGATGTATCCCTTGAAGAAGATGGGACGGCCCTGGTGTTGGTCAGCGCCGAGCGCCCGCGGATTACGTTGAGGGAAAATGGCGTGGCGATGCCGGCCCTTCGGGCGGGCGCGTTGCCAGAAGAGATGTTGGCTTTTCTGGCCGGGTTTCTTGCGCGCGAGGAGGAGGCGCTGGCAAAGGCGCGACGCGAGACGGCGCGGCAATTGTGGGACGAATACGCGGGCAGTTGGCGTGAGGCGGGGGCCACAGACGTAGCGGATGTGGCCGGTTTTGCGGCGGCCTTGGGGAATGCGGAGATCGCCTTCTATGTCGGCGAGGATTGGGGCGTGAACATGGCCGAGCTGGTTTGGGCCAACCGCGATCTGTTTCTGGGGCACACGATCTTCACGCAGGTTTATGAGCCAGAGGCCTGGCGGATGTTTGACGCCACGATTTTTGGGTGAGGATGGGGGAGACGCTGGGCTGACGCCCTCGCCCCTCCCGCCATCCCGTAGGGCGCCCGTTGGCAGTTGGAGGAATGCATTTGCGGTTTGTAGTGGGACTTGGGGTCGTGGCGCTGGTGGCAGCAGCCGTGGTTTGGATGCTTCGTGCGCCACCGGAACTGGAGGTTCGGGTCAGCCAAGCGGAGGTGCGGGCGGCTTTGGACGCGGCCTTGGCGGAGGATCCGCATGTTGGGCGTTTGCCGAGAGTGCGGTTTTCACAACTGACGGTCGAAGACGAGGACGGCCTCATCCTGGTGGGGGAGGGGCGCTGGTTCAGTATCGGGGCGGGCGGTGTCGTTCCGCCCGATGTGGCATTGCGCGTGGAAATCCCCGCTGACCCGGCGGCCTGGACGGTCCGCGCCGGCGGTCTGGCTGTCACCCGCGTCGCTTTGGAGGACGCGGAGCGGCTTGCCTTTGACGGCGGTGCCGCCCGCCCCGAAAGTGAGGCCAATCGCGCAGGCTGGGAACGATTGATCGTGTCGCTATTTGGTCGGATGGACAGCTTTGGCGATCAACGTCTGGGGCTCGCGGATTGGGGCATTGTCGCGGTGGAGTCGGACGCGCAGGGCCTTCTGTTCACATTGCGCAGATAGGGCGCCGCGAAAGATGTCGTTTTCCCGCCGGTTTCGGTCGGGTGGGTAAGGCGTGGTGCGCCACTATGGGGCAGGTAGGTTTGTGATCAGACTTGCCGGAGCGACGCCGATGAAAACCCAAGTGAAAGCCCTTGTTGTTGGCGGCGGTGCCGTTGGCACGTCGATTGCCTATCACCTCGCCAAGGCGGGCTGGGACGATGTGATGCTGCTGGAGCGGGACGAGCTGACAAGCGGATCGACGTGGCACGCAGCGGGATTGCTGCCCTTGTTCAACATGTCCTACGCGACGACGCATATCCACGACTACTCGGTCAAATTCTACAAGACGCTGGAGGAAGAGACCGGGCTGAACGCGGGCTTTGCCGTGGTGGGCAACCTGCGGATGGCGCAGACGCAGGAGCGGATGGATGAGTATATGCTCTATGCTTCGACTGCTGAGACCGTGGGTGTGCCGTTTGAGTGGCTGACGCCGGAGGAGATCAAGGCGCGCTGGCCGCTGATCCGCACCGAAGATCTGAAGGGCGCGATTTACCATAGTACAGACGGCTACATTAACCCCGCGGATGTGACCATGGCGATGGCCAAGGGCGCGCGGCAAAGGGGTGTGGAGATTGTACGGAAGTGGCAGGCGGATGCGTTCGAGTGGAACGGCTCTGCCTGGGAAGTGACTGTGACGAGGATGGTCGAAAAGGGGGCAACCTTGTGCCCTCCGACGAGACCCAAGTGATCACGGCCGAGCATGTGGTGACGGCGAGCGGCAACCACGTGCAGCGGACCGCGAAGATGTTGGGCATCAAGATGCCTGCGGTGCCGGTGGAGCATCAGTTCATCGTGATGGATCAGGACCCGGCTCTGGTGGACTGGCGCAAGGAGAATCCTGAGCATCCGGTGATCCGGGACGCCGATGCGCAAAGCTATGTGCGTGAAGAGCGGGGCGGTTGGATTCTGGGGGTCTACGAGAAGGGCGCGCCGGCGTGTTTTGAGCATGGGGTGCCGGACAGCTTCCGCGCCGATCTGTTCCCGCTCGATCTGGAGCGGATCGAAGAGCAGTATATGGCGATGATCCACCGTGTGCCCTCGTGTGAGGAGAGCGGACTGAAGGACGATTTCAACGGGCCGATTTGTTATACGCCCGATGGCAATCCGTTGGTTGGCCCCGCGCCGGGGTTGGAGAATATGTGGCTGGCCGAGGGGTTCAGCTTCGGGATCACGGCGGCCGGTGGCACGGGATATTACCTGGCGCAGATGATGGTCGACGGTGAGGCCGAGATCGACATGGCCTCGCTCGATCCCAAGCGCTACGGGCAGGACTGGATGACGACCGAATATGCCGCGCGGAAGAACGAGGAATGCTACGACCACGTCTACATCCTGCATCACCCGGATGAGGAGCGGGAGGCGTGCCGGCCTTTGCGGACAGCGCCGGCCTATGACCGGCAAAAGGCGGCGGGGGCGCAGTTTGGCTGTGTGAACGGGTTTGAGCGGCCGAATTATTATGGGCCGCTGGATGCGCCGACGTCCTTCGACAAGGACGCGCGGTCGTTCCGGCGCGGGGGCTGGTGGGAGTACGCCAAGGCCGAGGCGGAGGCGATCCGCGAGGGCGTGGGGCTGCTGGATGCGACGGCCTTTGCCAAGCACCGGATCAGCGGTCCGGGGGCGACGGGTTTCCTCGATTGGTTCACAACGAACAAGCTGCCCAAGGTTGGGCGGATCAACCTGACCTATGCGCTGACCGAAGCGGGGACGACGCGCACCGAATATACCATCGTGCGGGTGGCGGAGGATGATTATTACCTCGTCAGTGCAGGCGCATGGCACGCGTACGATCAGGATTACCTCTACAAGGCGATCATGGCCAAAGAGGACCGGTTCGGGCGGATCAACGAGGAAGATGTCACGACGAAATGGGGTGTCTTCGCGATTGCCGGGCCGAAATCGCGCGATGTGCTGAATGAGTTGGTGAAGGATGCGGACCCGGGATCGGTGTTGTCGAACAAGCGGTTCCCGTGGCTGTCCATGCGCAATATCGAGTTGGGCATGTGCCCGGTGCGCGCGATCCGTGTGGCCTATACGGGCGAGCTGGGGTGGGAACTGCACCACCCGATCGAGATGCAGAATTACCTTTGGGACCAGTTGGTTGCCGCTGGTGAGAAGCACGGGATGAAGCTGGTTGGCGGGCGGGCGCAGAACTGGCTCAGGCAGGAAAAGAGCTACCGCGCGTTCGGGACGGAGTTGGGCCGGGATGCGACGCCTTTGGAGGCGGGGCTGGATCGGTTTGTCGATCTGGAGAAGGATTTCCACGGCAAGGATGCGATGGTTGCGACCGGTGTGCGGTCGAAATGTGTGACGGTTCTGATTGACGGGCCTGAGGACGCGGATCCTTGGGGGCGTGAGGCTTTGTTGGTCGATGGTGAGAAGGTCGGACGCCTGACCTCGGGCGGGTATTCCGTGGCCTTTGGCAAGCAGATCGGGATGGGCTACGTTCGGCCAGACCTTGCGGAGGTCGGCACCAAATTGAAGGTGCGGATGTTCCGCGAGCTTTGGGATGCGGAAGTCGTGGAGGACAGCCCCTATGATCCGAAGAATGCGGTTATCCGGGTGGACGGTTAGCGTCTTTGCCCTTGCCTTGATGGTTATGGCTGGTCCGGCTTTGGCCGACCGGCCCGGCTTTGCGAGCCCGAGCGGGAATATCACCTGCTATCTGGAAGATGATTGGGACCGGCCATTGCCGCCTCAGGAGCGGTCTTTCGTGTGTTTGGTGTTCGAGGCGAGTTGGACGCCGCCGAATGACTATGGGGATGACGATCCGACCTGTGATCTGGACCGGACGCGGACCATCGTGTTGCCGCCCAATGGCCCGGCGCGGGAGCGGTGGACATGCCATGGCGATGTGTTCTGGCCGATTCATGGCGCGATTGGCTATGGGTCGGCTTGGTCGGTTCTGGGGTTCGATTGCCAGATGGCCGAGACCGGCGTGACCTGCCAGAACGCTCGTGGGAACGGGTTTGCCGTGCGGCGGGCAGCGCGGACGCTTTATTGAGGGGGATGGGGGAGACGCTTGCGCCAAAGGCGCGTCGCCTTGCCCGGGGCTCTGCCCGTTCGACACTCGATCTCTCCGCCGGTGAGATCGCCGCATTCGCGAACCGTGCCGAACCCCACCGTCCCGCAACGTAGGCGCGCGATATTCACTGCCCCATCAGCGCAGTCATCACCGCCGGGTCCATCATCGCCGCCATCAGCCCGCTTTCGGACATCTGCTGGATTGCCAATTCGGCGCTGCCGCAGGTCTGACCGGTTGCGGCGGCGAAATCTGCGCTGATCGGGACGGGTGTGACGGTTGAGAGTTGGGTGAGCGAAGTGATCTCAATCTCAGAGAAAGCCTCCATCTCGGCGATGTAGCTGGTCACGGCCTCATCCCCGCCTTCGGCGCGGATCGCGTCGAGCGTGCAGGCGGCGGCTTCGCGCATCTCCGGGCTCCAGGCCCAGTCGGGCATGACATCCGCCAGGGAGGGGACGGTGGCGACCAAGTAGGCCTCCATATTCTGGCCTGCGGCCTCAGTTGCCGTGGCGAGGCGGTCGAGGTCTGATTGGGCCATGGCGGGCAGGGCGAGGGCGGCGGTCATGGCGCCGGCCAGCAGGGTCAGCTTGTACATAGGTGTGGTCCTTATCTGATGCCTCAATGCGCGCCACCATGACGGCGGCGCGCAAGGGGGCCAAGGTCAGGATATCCCGAAGGATTGGAACAGCAGGTTATTGCCGTAATCCGTCTGATCCATCGGCGCGAGGGCAAGGGGCGCTGTGAGGCCCGAGAAGAGCGGCGTGCCGCCCCCTAGGATCACCGGGGCGCGTTTGAGGCGCACCTCGGTCAGATGGCCAGCAATGGCGACGGCCCCGGCCAGGATACCGCCGCCGCAGAGATAAATCGGGCCCGTGGCCGTTTCGCGAAGGTCAGCGAGGCCGGAGAGATCGCGCCAGACTTCAACCTCTGCCCCAGCTGGCAGATCGAGGGTTTTGGACACCACGACCGACCGCAAGTGCGGGTAGGGATTTGCGCCCGGCTTTAACCCGAAGGCGTAGCCGAATTCATAGGTCGCCCGGCCCATAAGAGCCACGGCATAGGTGCCGAGGCGGTCGACGTAATCGTCCACGATTGGACCGGTGTGGGGAAAGGCGGACACGTCCGCATCACGGCCTGAAATGAAGCCGTCGGCGGAAACCGCCACGTCATAGATGATAGGTTGCAAGGGATTGCTCCGAAGATCAAAACAGCGCGCCCGTCAGGCGCGACAGAGTGTGTTCAGGCTGTCTTGATCATTGGCAGGGTCCTCCGGCTGGATGAACGCCTCGTAACCGAATTACGCTGCGCCGTCCACGGCGACGTCTGCAGGGCGCGATCCATCGGCTGCTTGGCGCAGGGCCGTGAGGGCGGTTTGATCGGCCTCGTCATCGCGGCCCCCAAAGATTTCAGCGGCCTTTTTGTAGGCAATCTCGTAGAACAGCTTGTGCTGGTTCCAGGCAAGAAACCCCGCACCTTTGAGGCCCGGCGGACGGATCATGAGATCGGTGGGATCAAGGTCTGTCAGCATATCGGACTGCCCCACCAGCAACGAGCGCATGACAGTGGAGATCACGCCCGGCACACGGGGGCCGGATTTCTTGCCAAACGGCACCACGGTTTTGCGAAGAAGCTCGGCCCGGCCGGGCAGCTTTTCGTAATCGACATGGACCAGCTTGTTGGTGGCCTTTTGCACGTTGACGATGACGTTTGGCCCGGATTTGAGCCCGTGCATCGTGCGGAAGGGCATATTGTCGATGCACCCGCCATCCACAAGCATCCGTCCATCGCGCGAGAAGAAGGGCGGCAGGACGCCGGGAATGGCGGAAGAGGCGCGGATCGCCTCCCATAACGGGCCGCGGCGGATCACGGTTTTCTCCATCGACGACAGATCGGCGGCGACGGCGTAATAGGGTGTCCAGAGATCCTCGATCGGGTCGTCGTAGAAATGCTCTCGCAGGGCGGCGTCGAGGACCTTGTGATCGAGGAAGGCGAATTTCGGGATCGTCACGCGGCGCATGGCGCCGGATTTCACAAAGATCTTCTCGACCCGGGGGCCAATTTCTTCGGCTGGAACACCCAGCGCAAAGGCCCCGCCCATGGCGGAGCCGACGGAGGTGCCGCCGATGATATCCACCGGCAGGCCCGCCTCGGCCATGGCGCGGAAGACGCCGACATGGGCCACGCCGAATGCACCACCACCGGACAGGACCATGCCAATCGCGCGGCCCGACAGGAACCGCCCAAGCCGCGCAATGTCGCCATCGCCGCCCGTCAGGGCCACGTGGTGATGCAGGAAGACCGGGCGGCTATCGAGCCAGCGGCCCGTACCTGCAGCCTTTTGCATCCGGTGCGGGTGCAGCAGAACCAGGCGGCGCTGGCTTTCGGGCAGGATCTGAAGGGCGAAGTCCTCAATCTCTGACGGGTCCTGATAGTTCACGGCTTGTGCCACGAACACGGCCTGATCGGCCTGTTTCAGCGCCGCACGTGACCAGTCGGACGCATCGGGATTGGCCACGAAGAGGACGATCTGCGCATTGCGTTCCTGCGCGTTCATCCAGGCGATGGCCTCGGGCGACTGGGGATCGGCACGGTCGCCGAGGGCGGCGCGGAAGTCGGCCTCTGTCACCAGCGCAATGGAGTGGTGGATCGAGACGGCGCGTGCGAGGTCGGGCACGAAGCGTTCCGGCAGCGGGGCATTTGCGCAAGGCAAAATGCAGAAGGTGCGCGCGGGGGGCGGCCCGGGTCAGGCACAACGCGCGCCGAGGTCTTGGCGAGACGATCCGCAAGCTCGGCCGCGATGGCTTGCGGCAGGCCTTCGACAGCGGTGCAGAGTTTGTCATAGGCGGGTCGATCAATGCGGTAGACAACGCTGTCGCGGGCCGCGACCACATCGGCGGTGCGGGTGCCGCCGGTCAGGAAGGCAATTTCACCGATCACCGAGCCCGCGCCAATTTCAGCCAGATCAATGCCGTCGCGTTCTACCCGGAAGCGCCCGGTTGAGACGAGGTACATGGCTTCAGCCTCGGACCCCGCCGTGATCAGCTTGGTGCCCCGTTCGACGGGAGTTTGCGAGAGCTGCGAGAGCGCGGGCCCTTCAAGCAGGGCAAACAGGCCCTCGGGTGCGAATTCGATTGTCATGTTCGCCTGTCGTCAGAATTCTGTTTGCCGGACCGCGCGTCTGCCGGGGCCCGAATAATTTCGCAGACCTTAAACGTGCCTTCGGAAAAAGCGAAAGGTTTCCTTCCGTTACGTTACGTTTCCGCGGGCGGGCGCCTAGGCCGGCTTGCGGGCCACCAACAGCAGGTTGTTTGCGGGCATGGCGCGCGGTGCGTCGGGGATCAGGCCCGCGCTGGCCCATATGTCGCGCACCCATTCCAGGTCTTTGTAGCCACGTTCCGGATGCTCCGCCCGGATGCGCGCGTCAAATGCCGTATCGCCGTCGCTGGTGGTCCGGCCGTCGCGCAGGAAGGGGCCGTAGACGGCTGCGCGGCCCTCAGGCGCAAGGGCTTGCGGCATCTCGGTCAGACAGGTCTGTGCCTCGACCTCTGTGACTAGGTGCAGGAGGTTGGCCAGAAAGATCAGGTCAGCCGGGCCGTGGGTTGCCGCCCAACCGGAGGTGCAGGCATCCAGCGGGAGCGGCGGTGCGATATTGGGGGATGGTTCCGCCTTGACCCAGGCGGTGATGGAGGCGCGGCGATCCGGGGCAGGATCGGTGGGCTGCCAGATCAGCCCCGGCATGGCAGGGGCAAAGCGGATCACGTGCTCGCCGGTGCCAGATGCGATTTCAAGCGCGCGGCCTTTGGCGGGCGCGATTTCTGCCAATGCTGTCGTCAGGTGGTCTCGGTTTCGCAGAGCGGCCGGAGCCGACAAACGGCCATCGGCATATTCGCCCCCCGCATAGCCCGTGTCGGGCCCACGCTTGGGCGGCGTATCGGTCACTGCTGTTGCATCAGGATTTGCATGGCGCCAGATTCGGCCATACGGGCCATGTAGACCTCCATCAGGCCGCAATCCGTCACGATTTGAAGCGCCTCGTCATCGGAAATGCCTGCGGGGTTCTCAACCGCCGCGCCGCCTTCGATCAACACGACGGGATCGATGCTTTCCAGCATCTCTTCCATCTCGGTCACCATATCGGCGACAGGCTCTTCACCGACGCGCCCGACATAGCCATCGTACATGCAGCTATAGGCGGCGAGCATCGGCTCGTCCCATTCCGGGGCGGGCAGATTGCCTTCGAGCGCCGGGATTTCTGCCACGAACGCGTCGTTCATCATGGCGTTCATGGCTTCGGCAACCGCTTGAAACCGGTCGAACGTGGATTGCGCCGAGGCGGTGAGCGGCAACAGGGCCAGGGCGGCCCCGATGGCGAGTGGGCGGATCATTGGTTTTGCAGGGCCTGCAACACGCCGGATTCGGCGAGGCGTGTCATCTCAAGCTCCAGCATTCCGCATTCGCTTTGGATCTGTTGTTGGCGCTGCGGGGTAAGCCCGTCGGGCAGTTGGCCCGAAAAGGAGCCGCCGAGAATATCGTTGGGCGAGGCGGATTGAACGGCGGTCTCGAAGCCGGACAGGAACACGGCCACGCCATCCGCGCCAACCTCCCCCTCATAGGCGCGCAGGATGCAGCGCCCGGCCCGGCGCATGGGGCGGTCCCAGGCGGTGTCGGGGAAGACATCGGCGGCGACGCCGTATTGGGCGGCGATGCCCTGGTAGGTGAGGGCCGTCACACGCTCACTCGCGGCTTCGAACCGGTCAAGCTCGGACTGCGCCAGGGCGGCGGTGGCGGGAAGGATCGTCAGCGCCGCGATACAGGCAGCGCGGAGGATGAGATGGGTCATGTCTCTCTCCATGTTGGGTTAGGGGCCAAGATAAGCCCATGGGCCGCGGCTGCAAGCGCGGGGTTTCCGCACCTAGCGCAATCGTGACGGGGAAAGGGAGGCCACGGTTCCCCTGTCGAGCACCGGCGCGCGGCCCGCAACGAGGTCGGCGAGCAGGGCCGAGGCCGCAGGTGCGGTCTGGAACCCGTAGCCGCCCTGGCCTGCAAACCAGAGGAAGTTGGGGTCGGCAGGCTCTGGCCCGATGACAAGGCTGCGATCGGGGGCGAAAGTCCGCAGACCGGCCCAGGAGGAGGTCACGCGCGTGACCTCTTCGGTGACGAAGGGCTGATAGAGGGCAATGCCTTCGGCGAGGGTGAGATCGTCGGTGAAGGCATCGTGGGGGTCGGCGGGGTCTTCCTCGGCCGGAGAGACCAGCCATGCGCCTGCGTCGGGCTTGGCATACCAGCTTTCGTTCACGCCAAAGAGCATGGGCCAGCGCGAGACGTCATGGCCACCCGGCGCAGGCATCCGCGCCATGGAGCGGCGGTAGGGTGTGAGGCCGATGGGCGGGATGCCCGCTAGGGCCGCGATCTGGTCGGCCCAGGCACCTGCCGCGTTGACAAGGGTGCGTGCCTCATAGGGGGTGGTTTCGGTTGTGACCTGCCAGCCGGTTACGGTGCGTGTGATTTTGCGGACGCGGGCCGCGGTTTCCAGCGCGCCGTTGTTGCGGATCTGGCGGGCGTAATGCTGAACCATACTGTCGGTGTCGATGTCCCAGGCCTCGGAATGATATGCGGCGGTGGTGACGTGGGCGGTGTCGAGGATTGGCACCATGCCATGTGCCTCAGCCGGGCTCAGCGGGGTGAGATGCATCTTGGTGCAATCGTTTGCGAAGGCGTCTTCATCGCCTTGCGTGGCCAGCAGCATCAGCCCACGCGGCGTGAGCAGCCCGCCGTCCAGCGTTTCGTGCGCGGTTCTTGAGGCAAGGTTCAGAGCAACGGTCGAGGGAAGGCCGTATTGCGCCTCATAGAGTGCGGCGGATCGGCCTGAGCTGTGATAGGCGAGCGCGCCTTCGGCTTCGAGCAGGCAAACGCTGCCAAGCTGCGCCAATTGTGCGCCTGCAGAGGTGCCCGCAATGCCGCCACCGATCACGAGAAAATCATAGGTCATGCCGGTTTGCGTCGCACGGGGTGCGCCGGCAAGCAAGGGGGCTCCGCCTCGCACTGCGCTGTCGCGCATTGGCTCGCCGGACCTGGCGCGCGCGCCCCTGACGGGGCCGCGCGCGCGGTCGTATTGTTTTCAGCGACATGGTGGGGGTGGCAATGGCGTCTTGCATTTTCATGGAACAAAGATGCGCGGAACGGGCGCAGGACGGTCATCCTCCGCCCCTATCCCAAAGGGCTTCGCGGGCAGAGGATGCGCCATCTTCGTTCACGGCCATCGCCATGCCTGGCTGTTCCGCCTCTGCAGCATTGTCCACCATGGTTAAAGGAGCGTGAAAACCGTCCATCTTTGTTCCATGAAAATGCAAAAAACCTGCATTAGCTGCCATGGACAGCGGTTGCAGTTTAGGTGGGTGACGAAGGATCAATTGTGTGCATCGGCAAGCGATTGGGTCTGGCGGGCGCGCGGGCCGCAAGGCCCGCGCGCCCGCCCCCGGCGACGGCGAAGCCGGCGCAACCCCTCATGTACTGCAAAGAAAAACGGCCCACGATGTGCGGGCCGTTTGAGATGCGTGATCGGGGGTGATCAGTTCGGGATCTCGCCCGTGATGCCTTCGACATAGAAGTCCATCCCCGCCAGCGTGCCGTCATCCGCCACTTCGCCTTCGGCCAGCCACGCTGTGCCGTCCTGGCGATTGATCGGGCCGGTGAACGGGTGATATTCGCCCGCGGTGATCGCATCGATCATGCCCTGGGCCGAGGCGCGGACCTCTTCCGGGATCGCGTCCGTCATCTCACCGATCACAACCATGCCCTCGGGCATGCCTTCCCATGTGTCGGACTGCTCCCATGTGCCTTCCATCGCCTCACCGACGCGGCGCACATAGTAAGGTGCCCAATCGTCGATAATCGACGCGATGCGCGGTCGTGGGGCGAACTGGAACATGTCGGAGGCCTGGCCAAAGGATAGGATCCCAGCCTCTTCCGCAACGGCTTGTGGGGCTGTGGAATCGGTGTGCTGCATGATCACGTCAGCGCCTGCATCGATAAGCGCCTGTGCCGCGTCGCCTTCAACCGCCGGGTCGAACCAAGTGTAGACCCAAACCACGCGGAATTCGACATCGGGGTTCACTTCACGCGCGTGCAAGTAGGCCGAGTTAATGCCGCGGATCACTTCGGGGATCGGATAGGAGGCGATGTAGCCCACAATGTTACTTTCGGTCATGTGGCCCGCGATGTGCCCGATTACGGCACGGCCTTCATAAAATCGCGCAGAGTATGTGGACACGTTGGGATGTTCGCGCAGGTAGCCCGTCGCGTGTTCGAACACCACATCGGGGAACTGGCCCGCGACCGCGTTTGTGGCCTCGCCGTACCCGAAGGAGGTGGTGAAGATCATGTCCGCGCCGTTCAGGATCATCTGTGTCATCACACGCTCAGCGTCCGGGCCTTCTGGGACATTTTCGATAAAGCTGGTCTCGACACTGTCGCCGAAGGCTTCTTCGATGGCTAGGCGGCCCTGGTCATGCTCATAGGTCCAGCCATAGTCACCGGGGGTGCCGATATAGACGAAGCCGACGTTGAACGGGTCGTGTCCGTCGGCTGTGGCGGTGCCTGTCAGGGCCGCGGTCGCAAGTGCGGCGCTGGCGAGCAATCGGGTTGTCAGTTTCATGGATTATCCTCTCCGTTGGATTTGGTCTCATTTGGTTTGGTGCTGTCGTCAGGCCGCGCCTCGGTCAGGGCGGCTGTGACAAGGCCTGCGGGCACGGCAACAATGCCGATGCCGATCAGCAGGACAAGCCCGGTGAAGATGCGCCCCCCGTGGTGATGGGGTAGACATCCCCATATCCCACGGTTGTCAGGGTCGCGATGGCCCACCACAGGCTTTCCGGGATTGAGGAGAAGCCGTCTGGCTGCGCCTCATGTTCGAAATGGTAGATGCCGACGGCCGCGAGATAGAGCGCAACCACGGCGATGAAGAAGAAGATGGCGAATTCCGCCTTGGCCCGTTCGATCGCGGCTGAGATGCGTTCAAGGGCGGCATTGGCTTTGAACAGCTTGAGCAGGCGCAGGATGCGCAGAAGGCGGATCGCGCGGATCGTGGTGAAATCCGGCAGCAGGAACAGGATCGCAGGCACAATCGCGAGAAAGTCGATGATGCCCCAAAAGCTGAACGCATAGCGCAAGGGTTTTTCGGAACAGGTCAGCCGCAGGCCGTATTCCACGATGAAGACGCCGAGGATGACGATTTCGGCGATCACAAGCGATGTGTTCATGGCCGGGCTGAGGTCCGGCAGGGTTTCCAGCGCAATCACCACGGCAGAGGCGCAGATCAGCCCGTAGATGAACAGGGCCACGCCGCGCCCGACGCGGGGATGCTCGCCGTCCAGGATGGCTATGATATCGCTGCGCGCCATCCGGTCAGCCGCTCGCGTGGAAGGTTTTGCCCAGGGCTGCCGGGGCGTTCAAGGCGGCCCGCGCCCGATCGGACGACATGACGACCAGCACGAGAATGGTCACGAGATACGGCGAGGCATCAAGCAGGGCCACGGGCACGCCGACCTCTGCCGCTTGCAGGCGGAGTTGCAGAGCGGCGATGCCGCCGAAAAGCCAGGCGCCGAAGAGGACGCGGCCGGGCTTCCACGCGGCAAACACCACCAACGCCAGGGCGATCCAGCCGGCGCCTGCGGTCATGCCCTGTACCCAGTTTTCGACATAGACAACGGACAGGAACGCGCCGCCCAGGCCCGCCATGGCGCCGCCGAACAGGATGGCGAGGATACGGATGCGCACGACCTTGTAGCCCAAGGCATGGGCTGCATCATGGCTTTCACCGACGGCCCGCAGGATCAGGCCGATACGGGTATGTTTGAACACGAACCAGATGGCAAAGACCGACGCAATGGCGATGTAGGTCACAAGATCATGGCTGAACAGGATCGGGCCGATGACGGGCAGTTCGGCCAGTGCGGCTGGCAGTGGCTTGGCCACCTCGGGGATCGGCTGCCCCTCATACCCCACGCCCAGAAGGGCTGCGAGGCCAAGGCCGAAGAGGGTGAGGGCAAGCCCCGTCGCCACCTGATTGGACATCAGGAACTGCGTCAGGACGGCGAAGATGAACGACAGGGCCGCGGCCCCTGCCATCCCGGCGAGGAAGGCCAGTGTGGGCGAGCCCGTTTGATTGGCGACGATGAAACCGCAAACGGCGCCCATGATCATCATGCCTTCAACGCCGAGGTTCAGGACGCCGGATTTCTCGACGACCAGCTCACCCAGAGCGGCGAGAAGCACGGGGGTGGAGATGGTGATCAGCGCCACGATCAGGGTGATGGGATCGATGATCATGTGACCACGCGTCCGACAAAGACCCAGATCAGCATGAGCGCCGCGCCGGTCGCGGCCCCGATCGACACGGCATGGTGGCGAAGCCAGGCTATGGGCGGTGGCGGAGGGTCATTCCGGCGTCGCCATTTCAGGAAGGCATCAAAGCCGAAGATCACCGCCATTTGGAGAATAAGGAAAGGCAAGCCGACCATGAGGATAACCAGTGTTCCCATCCCCAGGACGGTGATGATCGCGATGGTCATCGCGCCATAAAACATGCCGAACGCGAGGCCAAAAGCGGTCCAGGGCAGATCGCGGGGTTCAAAGGGGCGAAACTGGGCGTCCGTCATAGGCCTGGCTCCGGCGTTGTCAGAACTAGAAACGCCACGTTGGCGCACAGCCCAAGGACCGGGGCGGTCAGCAGCCAACCCGCGCGCCCGGAGCGGCGGATCGCGAAATGATCGATGGCAAAAGCTGCAGCGAGGATCACGACGAGAATTGGTACGGCAACGGCAGCCCCGCCAGTGACGATCATGAAGGCAAAGAGGGGTCCGATCAGCAGGAAATGCGCGGCAACGGCCGCGACGATGAACAGCAGGGCATCGCGAAGGATAGGGGTCATGCCACACCCTCCCGTCCGAACCGGACGCGGTAGTTCGACAAGACGTCCAGCGCCAGAAGGAAGAACAGCAGCATCCCCTGAAACGCCTGAATGGCGGGGGCGGGGACTTGCAGGATCAGTTGCGCCAGCTCGCCGCCAATATAGGTCAGCGCCATCAAGAGACCCGCGAAGAGGATGCCGATGGGGTGCAGGCGGCCGAGGAAGGCCACAATGATCGCCGTAAAGCCGTAGCCCACGTTGAAGTCGATGGTGATCTGGCCAGCGGGGCCCGAGACCTCGAACAGGCCCGCCGCGCCCGCCAGCGCGCCAGAGATGCCGAGGCACAGGATTACCAGCCGCCCCGGATTGACGCCCGAGAACCGCGCGGCGCGCGGGGCCTGTCCGGCCAGCTTGATCTGGTAGCCGAACATGTGCCGCTGAAACAGGACATAGGCGGCAATCACGGCAATGAACGCGGCAAGGACGCCCCAATGGATGCCGGTGCCTGCAAAAAGCTCAGGATTGTCCGTGCCGGGATGGCGGCTGAGGTTGCGGGATCCCGGGAAGCCTTGGCCTTCGGGGTTGCGCAACCAGCCCGTCGCGGCGGAGGCCAGCATCGCCTCGGCCGCATAGACCAGCAGGAGCGAGACGAGGATTTCGTTGGTGTTGGCGAAGACCTTCAAAAGCGCCGGGATCATCGCCCAAAGCCATCCGCCAAGCAGCCCCGCAAGGACCATTCCGGGAAAGAGCAGTGGGGATTCAGAGGGGTAGAAGGCGAGGCCAAAGGCGGCACCCGCCAAGGTGCCGACGATATATTGCCCCTCGGCCCCGATGTTCCAGATACCCGCGCGGAAGCCGAGCGACAGACCGATGGCAATCAGGATCAGGGGCCCCGCTTTCACCAATAATTGTGGGCGCGAGAAGCCGGCGAAACGTTCGTGAAAGAGTGGATCCCAGAAGATCACGCGGATGGTTTCAAACGGGTCCTGGCCCAGGGCTGCAAACATCGCGCCGCCTGCGATCATCGTCAGGATCACGGCGAGGATCGGCGTGCCAAGCGACCAAGCACGCGAGGGGGTAGGGCGTTTTTCGAGGCGGATCATATCGCGGCCTCCTGCATCCCGTGGGCGCCACCGAGCATGAGGCCGATTTCCTCCATGCTGAGGCCACGGGCGGGGAGTGGATCGCTGAGGCGACCTTCGTTCAGCGCGCAGAACCGGTCCGAGATTTCTAGAAGTTCGTCGAGGTCCTGAGAGATGACAATCACCGCCGCGCCGTTCTGGGCAAGGTCCAACAGCGCCTGCCGGATATCAGCAGCCGCAGAAGCATCGACGCCCCATGTGGGCTGATTGATGACGAGCACCACGGGATCCTGCAGGATCTCGCGCCCGACGACGTATTTTTGCAGATTGCCCCCCGATAGCGCGCGGGCGGCCACATGGTTGCCGGGGGTGCGCACATCGAAACGCCCAATGATCTCATCCGCGAAGGCGCGGGCGCGGCCCCAGCTGATAAAACCGTTCTTTGCCAGACCTTTGCGAGTCGCGCCGGTGAGAACCGCGTTCTCGGTCAGGGTCATGTCCGGGGCGGCTGCGTGGCCAAGACGCTCTTCTGGAGCAGACAGAATGCCGATGCCGCGCCGAGCCTCGGGTGGCAGCGTGGCAAGGTCTGCGCCGTTGAATTCGACCGCGCCGCGCGGCGTCGCGCGTTCGCCCGAGAGGACGGCGAGGAGTTCATCCTGGCCATTGCCCGCGACCCCGCCAATGCCCAGGATTTCGCCTGCGCGAACCTCAAAACTGATGTCGCGGAGCGGTGTGCCAAAGGCGGAGGCAGCGGGCAGGGAGAGGTCGGTGGCCTTCAGCAGAACCTCGCCGGGGTCCGACGCATCGCGGCCCGGTTGGGCCAGCGATTTGCCCACCATCATCTCGGCCATCTGCGCGGCAGAGGTTTGTTTTGGGTCGCAGGCACCCACGACCTTACCAAGACGCAGAATCGTGGCAGCATCACAGAGCGCGCGGATTTCTTCGAGTTTGTGGGAGATATAGAGGATCGCGGTGCCTTCAGCACTGAGCTTGCGGAGGGTGTGGAAGAGGATTTCCACCTCTTGCGGTGTCAGGACCGAGGTCGGCTCATCCATGATAAGCAGTTTGGGGTCCTGAAGCAGGCAACGGATTATCTCCACTCGCTGGCGTTCACCTGCTGAGAGGTCGCCCACGAGGCTTTCGGGATCGAGCGGCAGGCCATAAGCTTGGCTGACGTCCCGAATGCGGGCGCTGAGGTCGCGCGGTTTGGGCGGGTTTTCCATGCCGAGGGCGATGTTTTCGGCAACGGAGAGGGCTTCGAACAGGCTGAAATGCTGGAAGACCATGGCCACACCTTGTGCGCGGGCCGCACGTGGCTCAGCCGGGGTGTAGGGTGCGTCGTTCAGTGCCATGGTGCCGCTGTCGGGCTTCACCAGCCCGTAGATCATCTTCACCAGGGTTGATTTGCCGGCCCCATTCTCACCCAGCAACGCGTGGACTTCGCCCGGTTGAATCGCAAAAGATACGTCGTCATTCGCGATGACGCCGGGATAGGCCTTGGTCAGCCCCCGGAGATCGAGAAGTGGCGCGGTCATGTCCCCCCAGACGTTGGCGCAGCATGTGCCGATTCTTGTGGCATTTGCCCATCAAGTAGCCGTGCGGCCACCCCAATCGCAATGGCTTGGGGGTGTTTGCCAAGGTTTGGGTCCCCAATTGGGCACTGAATGCGCGATATTTGTGCATCGGAATGGCCCATCTGGGCGAGCCGTTTGCGAAAGCGCGCCCATTTGGTGGCCGAGCCGATCAGACCACAGCTTGTAAAGCCGTGTCGCAAGAGGGCGTCGCAGAGGGCCAGGTCGATGTCATGGGAATAGGTGACGATGTAATGGCGCGCATCTTTGCGCGCATGGGCCACCGCGCGCGGCATGTCAGCGGCGACAAGGGGCGTGACCCGTGGCGGAAGCGGTGCTGGCAGACGCTCAGATGCATCGTCGATCAGGGTGATTTGGTGCGCCTCGAACGGGGCAAGCGTTGCGGCAATGGCGCGGCCCACATGACCGCCCCCCAGATCCAGATGGGCGGGTCGGAAGGCTCAATGCCTTGCGCGCCAGCGATGAAATCAAGGGTGACTGCCCCGCCGCAGCATTGGCCCAGATCGGGGCCAAGGGGGAAGCTGCGCTGCATCTGTTGCGTTCCATCGGCCAGCATCTGGCGGGCGAGGCGGATCGCCTCCCACTCCAGCGCGCCGCCGCCTATGGTGCCGTCGATATAGTTTGCGCCCACATGCAAGGTTGCGCCGACCTCTCGGGGAACCGAGCCGCGGGTGTTGCAGACGGTGACTGTGATCTCGTCCGCCATGCCTAAGCCCTGGCGCGCCCGACCGCGGCGAGGATGGCTTCGGGCGTTGCTGGGGCTTGCAGGTCTGGGAAGTTCGGACCAACCGCCGCGCAGGCATGGCCGAGCGCGGAAAAGACGGAGATGCCGAGCATGAACGGCGGCTCCCCCACGGCCTTGGAGCGGTAGATTGTATCTTCGCGGTTGGCGCCGTCGTAGAGCGCGACGTTGAAGATTTCTGGAGCGTCGGAGGCGCAGGGGATCTTGTAGGTGGACGGCGCGTGGGTTTTGAGTGTGCCGTGCGCGTCCCAGACCAGTTCCTCCATCGTCAGCCAACCCGCGCCTTGCACAAAACCGCCTTCCACTTGCCCGATGTCGAGCGCGGGGTTCAGAGAAGTGCCCGCATCGTGAAGGATGTCGGTGCGCAGGATGCGGTTCTCGCCCGTGAGCGTGTCGATCACGACCTCGGAACAGGCCGCGCCATAGGCGAAATAGAAAAACGGGCGGCCCTGGCCTTTGATGCGGTCCCATTCGATCTTGGGGGTCTTGTAGAAGCCCGTCGCGCTGAGGCTGACACGGGCCATGTAGGCTTTGGTGACGGCGTCCTTGAACGGCATGGCGGCGGATCCCGCGCGCACTTCGCCCCCGGCGAAGATCATTTGGTCGGGCTCGGCCTGCAATTCGGGGGCGACGACTTCGGCGATCCGATCCCGGATGGTGTCGCAGGCGGCCTTCACGGCCATGCCGTTGAGGTCGGTGCCCGACGATGCCGCCGTGGCCGAGGTGTTGGGCACCTTGCCCGTATCGGTTGCGGTGATTTTCACGTGACCGACATCGACCCCGAACCGGTCAGCGGCCACTTGGGCCACCTTCTGGAACAGGCCCTGGCCCATCTCCGTCCCGCCGTGGTTCATGTGAATGGAGCCATCCTGGTAGACATGCACCAAAGCGCCCGCCTGGTTGAGGTGGGTGAGCGTGAAGGAGATGCCGAACTTCACAGGCGTGAGCGCAATGCCGCGTTTCAGGATCAAGTTTTCCGCGTTCCACTTATCCACAGCCTGCTTGCGATTTTCGAACGAACAGCCTTCGGATAACTGGTGCTGAAGGTCGTGCAGGATAAAATCCTCAACTTTCATCCCATAAGGCGTCGTGTTTGGATTTTCGCCGCCTGCGACGGGAGAATGCGCGCCGCCGAAGCGTTTTGCGCCCCCACTGCCGCCTGAGACTCGCACTGATCCACGCCCCGCAAGGTCGGCCGCGTCCAGGCGCCCGCCCTTCTTTGTTCCTTGAAAAGGCCCGCCGGAGGCATCCGCATTTTCAGCCTGCGCCGCGCGGTAGAAGTTCAAGCGCCGTATCTCTGCCGGATCCATCCCGATCTCGTGCGCTGCATGGTCCATGACGCGCTCGATCCCGACCATGCCCTGCGGGCCGCCGAAGCCCTGAACGCCGTGGCGCTCTGGGTGTTGGTCTTGAGCCGGTGGGAGGTGATCCGCGCCGCCGGTAGAAGATAGGCGTTGTCGGCATGGAGCATCGCACGGTCGGCCACGGGCAGGGACAAATCCATGGCCCAGCCGCAGCGGATCAGATGGGTGAAATCGACACCCGTGATCCGCCCATCGGCATCGAAGCCCGCGCGATATATCGCGCGCGCGTCGTGGCGTTTGCCGGTGACGACAAAATCATCGTCGCGGTCGTAGCGCATCTTGCAGGGTCGGCCTGTGCGCGCGGCCATGATCGCGCAAGCAATCGCAAGATGGTTGCCCTGGCTTTCCTTGCCGCCGAACCCGCCGCCCATGCGGCGGACCTCGACACGGACCGCGTGCATCGGAACGCCAAGCGCGTCGGCGACCTTGTGCTGGATTTCGGTCGGGTGCTGGGATGAGGAATGGATTACCATATCCCCACCTTCTTGCGGCAGGGCGAGGGCCGACTGGCCTTCGAGGTAGAAATGCTCCTGCCCGCCGATCTCGATTTGACCTTCGATGACATGGGCGGCCCGTGACAGCGCCGCCTCAACATCACCCTTGGCGTAGATGCGCGGGCCGTCTTCGAACCGGCTGTCCGCCGCGAGGGCGTCATCCAGCGTCAGGATCGGCGTTTCCGCTGAATATTCCACCTCCGCCAACGCTGCTGCGCGTCGGGCTTTCAGATGGCTGTCTGCAGCCACGATGAACAGGGGCTGGCCCGCATAGTGAATGGCACCGTCGGAAAGCAGCGGCTCGTCATGGTTTGAGGGTGAGCAATCGGGGATCGCGCCGAGGTCTGCTCCCGCAACAACGGCGATGACGCCTTTGGCGGAGGAGGAGTTGGTCAGGTCCATCGACGTGATCTGCCCCTTGGCGACCCGGCTCAGCCCAAAGGCCAGATGCAGGCAATCGGGTGGGGTGGGGATGTCATCGACATATCGCGCCGCGCCGGTGACGTGCAGATGTGCGGCGTCGTGGGGGAGGGGCTTGTGCACACTCATGGTCGCACCTCCAGAACATTGCTGGCTTGGCCGGACATCTCCGCCACGTAGCGCAGCAACATGTTCTGCGCGGCCTGAAGGCGATAATCGGCCGAGGCGCGCATGTCTGAAAGCGGCGCGAAGTCCTGCGCGAAGGCGGGAAGGGCGGTATGCGCGGTTGCATCGTTCAAGGGCTGGTCGATCAGGGCCGCTTCTACGGTGCTGGCGCGTTTCGGGATGCCAGCCATGCCACCGAAGGCGATCTTCGCATCAGAGATGGTGTCGTTCTCGACGGTCAGGTTAAACGCGCCGCAGACGGCGGAAATGTCTTGATCGAAGCGTTTCGAGAGTTTGTAGACGCGCAAGGTATCCGGTTGGACGGGGAACGACACGGCTTCGACGAATTCGCTGGGTGCGCGGTCCTGTTTGCCATAGTCGAGGAAGAAATCCTGCAAGGGCAGGTCGCGGCGCGCGTCTCCTTTGCGCAGGTGCAACGTCGCGCCCAGTGCGATCAGCGCGGGCGGGCTGTCGCCGATGGGCGAGCCGTTGGCGATATTGCCGCCGATGGTGGCCGCGTTGCGCACCTGAACCGAGCCATAGCGGCGCAGCATCTCGGCGAAACTCGGGTGACGGTCCGCCAGCAATGCGCGGACGTCTTCCATGTTCGTCATTGCGCGGATGCGGACCGTTGTCTCATCCACATCGATCCCGCGCAGGTCGGCGCATTGGTTGAGAAAGGCCACCGGTCCGAGGTCGCGATGCTGTTTCGTAACCCAAAGTCCCACATCCGTGGCCCCGGCGATCAGCGTGGCGTCGGGGTTTTCCATATACCAGGCGGCGAGCTCGTCGGCAGAGGTCGGCGCAGCGGGGGCTGCCTGCCCCCCGGACCCCCCGGAGGTATTTCGGAAACAAGGAAGGGGGCGGCGGCGAGAGCTGCTGCGTCCGTGCGCATATGCGCGGGGATGGGCGCGGTGGCAGCGGCCTGGGCCGCGCGCAGGATCGGGGCGTAGCCGGTGCAGCGGCAGAGGTTGCCGGCGATCTGATCGGCATGGTCGGTCGCGCCATTGAGGTGCGCTGTTGCCATGGTGGTGATGAAGCCCGGGGTGCAGAAGCCGCATTGGGAGCCGTGATGTTCAACCATGGCTTGCTGCACCGGGTGGAGCGTGCCGTCGGGAGCAGCGATGCCTTCAACGGTGCGCACGGCGTGGCCTTGCAGCTGTGGCAGAAACAGGATGCAGGCGTTCAGGCTGCGGGCTGCGCCGTCGGGGTCGGTGACCATGACCGTGCAGGCCCCGCAATCGCCTTCATTGCAGCCTTCTTTCGTGCCAGTCAGACGTGCCTGTTCGCGCAGCCAATCGAGCAGGGTGGTTGTCGGCTCCGCCTCAACCTCCTGCGGTTCTCCGTTGAGAAGAAACCGGATCGTCATGGATGTCATGCCCGCCGCGTTACTTGTTGGCGCTGGGGTGGCCACCCGCCCCTCGATGCGGCGTAGAGGGGCGGCCCCGGTTTGGGCCTGTGGGACAGGAAAACGCGGATGCCGCACAATTTCAAGCCTTAGGGCACCAATGCATCGAGCATTCCGGGCTCCCACGTATTGCTGGATGGGGTGAAGGCGGAAAAGCCCGTGACCTCGCCCTGGCTGAAGCCCCAGTAGCACCAGGGCAGGCCCTGATCCTCGGCCGCGCGACGGACGGAGGCAATCCAGTTCAGGCGTTGGTCAGCGTCCGTGGCGCCATAGACGCCGAATTCGCCAAGTAAAACCGGCCCTGCGGCGTCGCCCGCGCGGGCCATGTCGGCGGCCAGTTGCGCGCGGTCTTCGACGCTGCCCCAGATGGCGGGCGGGGGCGGGTTGCTGAGATAGGCGGCCTGTTGGTGGGTGAATTCCCAAGGGCGGTAGTAATGGAAGGTGCGCACTTCGCGGTGGCCCGGGTCAGGCAGGCGCAGCATTTCGTCGAGATCGTTCCAGTTGCCGCCGCCGGTGATAATCCAGCGGTCGGGGTGGGTTTCGCGGATCATGGCGATGATCTGTTGGAACAGCGGGATGGCGCGGTCTGTGGTGAAGGCGCCTTCGGGTTCGTTGAAGAGCTCGAACATCAGGCTGTCCGGCGCGCCTGCGTAATGCGCGGCCAGCGCGCGCCAGATTTTGACAAGGTCGCGCGCGTGGCTGGCAGGATCGAACAGCATCTCGCGGAAATGGTGCAGGTCGAGGATGACATTCAGGCCCTCGGCCTGTGCCCAGCCGATGACTTGGTCGGTCCGAGCGAGGATCTGTGGCGAAAGCCGTTCCGCATCCCAATGGGCCGAAAAGCGGACGGGCAGGCGGATTGTGTCGAACCCGGCCTCTGCAATCCGGGCAATATGGTCTTCTTCGATGACATAGCCCCAATCGCCTTCAACCGGGGCCTCCATCGCTGCACCGAGGTTGATACAGCGTTCGACCGGGAACGCGGCGGCTGGGGTGGATAGAAGGGCCGTCAGGCAAAGGGCAAATCGCATGGCACATTGGTGCCATGGACATGGGTTTTGTGGAAGCCTTTCAAAGCGTTCGGGCGAGATCTGCCAATTGTTGCGCGGCGGCGCCCCAGCCATCGTGAAAGCCCATGGCCTCATGTGCGGCGCGGTCCGCGTCGGAGGCATGTAGGACTGTTGCGGTATAGGTGCATCCCGCAGCCGTTTCAGCCAGCCTAGTGTCCGCGGTGAAGGCAAAGGCCCCCTCACCCGGTGCGGGGTTCGGTTTGAACCCGGGGCCGAGCGCGGAGGTCCAGACGATCCGCCTTTCCGGGTCCGCAACCAAGACGCATCCCCAACCGCCATCCATTTCGCCCATGTCGGGCACTTGCATGACCGTGCGGAATCCACCGCCGGGTGTCGGGTCGATTTCTGCGTCAGTCACCGTGACGGGTGCGGGCGCGAACCATTGCTTCAGAAGCTCCGGCTCCGTCAGGCAGCGCCAGACCTGAGCGGGCGAGGCGCCGGTTTCAACGCTGAGCGTGAGAGTTGTATCTGCCATCAAGCACCCTCCGCCTGGGTATCTGCGAGCTTTACAAGGTTCACGAGCCCACCTTCCCAGCCCGCCTTAAATTCTGCAATCATCTCCGGCCCGACGAAAGAGGAGACGGCGACCGTGGCCGTCACGGTTGAGCCTGTTCCGGCCGGAGCTATTCGGTATGTGACGAGGCTCGCACCAAGTGTCATGCCGCCCGCCTCGATCTGCTCGGTGAAGACGGCAGTTGCGTGGGCGTCGAGATGCAGCCAGCGTGTTTCGACCTCGAATTCTGGGTTGTCGGCGGGGCCGCACCGGTGCCGCTCAACGCCACCGACGCGCATGTCAGCGGTGATCGTCTCAAGTACATGATCCCCAGGCGCGCCCCAGGCTTCCCGCATCGTTGTGTCCGTCATCAAATGCCACATCCGGTCCGCCGGCAGAGGCATGGACCGTGTGAAATGGAAGGTGTCGGTGTCGGTTGTCATTTGGCGTTCCTTTCGTCTTTGGCAATTTGTTCGGCCAAGCGGCCGAGGCGATCCATCCGTCCAGCCCAGAGATTGCGCTGTTGGTCCAGCCAGGTTTCAGCTGCGGCCAAGGCCTCTGGATGAAGGGTGCAGACCCGTACCCGACCCTCTTTCCGGCTTTGGACGAGGCCCGCGCGCTCCAACATGTCGATGTGTTTGAGGAAACTCGGCAGAGCCATGTCATGGGGTGCAGCGAGGGTTTTTACCGGGGCCTCGCCCCGACCAAGGCGCGCAACGATTGCGCGGCGGGTGGGGTCTGACAGCGCAGAAAAGATGTGATCAAGATTGTTAGCCATATGGCTAACTAACATGGCGTAATTCAAAAAGATAGCCAATCAGCTAACTTTCTGTTGTCTCAGGTATTCGAGGGTTTGGCCTGCGTGGCGCTCAGCACAGTTTCATAGCCATCGGTGCTTGCGCCCACAGGCTGAAGTTCCACCAGGCCGATGATAAGAACAAGCGACAGTCCGGTGCCAAGGGCAACAACGGAATTGATTACAAAACGGTCCATCAGATCGGTTTTCCCGACAATTCTTTTACAGTCGTCCGAGCGCAGTCCCCGGCGTCCGGTAGATCGTAGCTACAGGCAGTGGCAGGCGGTTGTATACAGCTCATCCGGGGGAAAGAGGTGCGACCGCTCCCCGGTATGACCGAAATGACACGATTTTCTTACTGGAGCGTTGAGGGAGCGAGCCCGTCGGATATTGGATTAAGGGCGGCGTCAGATCCCAGCCGATGTCCGCGACCCGATTGAGCGAAGCCGGTCAAGCAGGGACACGGGGCCAGCTGCCTCGGAGCCACTGCGCAGAGCTGCGGCGAAGGCGGCCTGGCGTTGGCGACGCGCTTCGTCGGATGCGCGCCTTTGCGCTTCTGCCATGTCGAGGGAATGGCTGCGCCTGTGGGCGGCCTTTTCAGCGGCGGCCCGGGCGCGACGCTCGGCCTCCAGCTCCGCATGGGCCCGCGATTCCATTGCTTTGCGGAAGGCGCGAGCCTCCGCTTCGCGGCGGGCACGCTGTTCTTCGGGGGTCAGGGTGTCTGTCCGGGACGGGCCGGATGCGGCCTGTTGCGCGGCCGGGCGACGCGGTGATGGTGCCGGGTGGCGGTCGATCAGGTCCTTGGCGGCATTGATCTCGGCGAGGCGTTGTGTCGCGGCCGACGTATCACCCGCGACATGGTCGGGGTGGTTTTGACGGATCAATGTCCGATAGGCAGATCGGACATCGGACGCAGACGCGCTGGCAGGCACGCCAAGCGTCGCAAACGCTTGTTCCAGTTCAATTTTCATCGGGCGCACTTTGCAGACAGTGACTAAAATAAGGCATAAATGCGTCTGGGTGTCGGCGGCAAGATACTGGTTTGGAAACAATCGTGGAAACAGCACAGATTGGGGTTTCTGCCTCCCGAGCCGCAAGATAGGCTGTCTGTATGTCTGCCCCACGATTCATCCATCTTCGCGTTCACACGGAATATTCGCTTCTTGAAGGCGCTATGCGCGTCAAGAAATTGCCCGGCATGGTGGCCGATGCAGGCATGCCTGCTGTTGCCGTGACGGACACAAACAACATGTTCTGCGCGCTCGAATTCTCGGAAATGGCGAAAAAGGCAGGCGTGCAGCCGATTGTGGGCTGTCAGATCGATGTGGAATACGAGGTCGCCGCGCCGGGCGAGCGGCCGCGTGCACCTGCGCCGGTGGTCCTGTTGGCGCAGGATCGGCAAGGGTACGAGAACTTAATGAAGTTGAACTCCGCGCTCTATCTGCGTGGGGACGGATCCGTGCCGCATGTAACCATGCCTGAGTTGGAGGCGCATTCGGACGGCGTTATCTGCCTGAGCGGCGGGCCCGATGGGCCTGTTGGGATGCATCTACAGGGCGGGCAGCGGCCCAAGGCAGAGGCCCTGTTGAAGACGCTTTCTGCGATTTACCCGGACAGGCTTTATGTTGAGTTGCAGCGGCACCCTGATGACGGCACACGGACGACAGAGCGGGGCCATGTTGAGCTTGCGTACGCGCTGGACCTGCCACTTGTCGCGACGAACGACGTCTATTTCCCTAAGTCAGACATGTATGAAGCGCACGACGCCATGCTGTGCGTGGCCCAGGGCGCCTATGTCGACCAGTCTGAGCCGCGCCGCCGCCTGACGCCGCAGCATTATTTCAAGACACCTGAGGAAATGGCGGCATTGTTTGCCGATCTGCCTGAAGCGTTGGAAAACACCATTGAGATCGCGCAACGCTGCGCATTTCGGGCAGAGACGCACGATCCGATCCTGCCGAAATTCGCCGATGATGAGGTGGCGGAGCTACGGCGGATGGCCAATGAGGGCTTGCAAGCGCGTCTTGCTGTGATCCCCCAGGCGGTGTCGGTCGAGGAATACCAGAAACGGCTCGATTTTGAGCTGGGGATTATCGAAGGAATGGGCTTTCCGGGCTATTTCCTGATCGTGGCCGACTTCATCCAATGGTCGAAGGACAACGACATTCCGGTGGGGCCGGGCCGTGGCTCGGGTGCGGGGTCACTTGTGGCCTATGCGCTGACGATCACTGACCTTGATCCGTTGCGCTATAGCCTGCTGTTCGAGCGCTTCCTGAACCCCGAGCGCGTGTCGATGCCCGACTTCGACATCGACTTCTGCATGGACCGCCGGGAAGAAGTGATCCGCTACGTGCAGGAGAAGTATGGCCGCGACCGGGTGGGACAGATCATCACCTTCGGTGCGTTGTTGTCCAAGGCCGCCGTGCGTGACGTGGGCCGTGTTTTGCAGATGCCATTCGGGCAGGTGGACCGTCTGTCGAAGATGATCCCTGTTGAAGGCGTAAAGCCCGTAGGCATCGCGCAGGCCATCAAGGATGAGCCACGATTCCTGGAAGAAATGCGCGAGACGGAGCAGGACAAGCGCGACGGTAAGGTGAACCCGACACGGCGCCTGATGGATTATGCGGAGAAGGTGGAGGGACTGCTGCGCAATGCGTCCACCCACGCCGCTGGTGTCGTGATCGGCGACCGCCCGCTGGATGAGCTGGTGCCGCTTTACCGCGATCCGCGCTCCGACATGCCGGCCACACAGTTCAACATGAAATGGGTTGAGCCGGCGGGGCTGGTGAAGTTCGACTTCCTTGGCCTGAAGACCCTGACCGTTGTGCAGAACGCCATCGACCTGATCCATGCCTCAGGGCGGCAATTGCACGAGGGGCCGGACGGAACACAGCTTTACGCCCCCGAACCCGGAACGGAAAACCAGGCCAACGCGATCCCCTTGGACGATGCGAAAACCTACGAGCTTTATGCCTCGGCCAAGACGGTCGCCGTGTTCCAGGTGGAAAGCTCGGGCATGATGGACGCGCTCAGGCGCATGAAGCCAGACTGTATCGAGGACATCATCGCGCTGGTGGCCCTCTACCGGCCCGGCCCGATGGAGAATATCCCCAAGTTCTGCGAGGTGAAGAACGGGATTTCCGAGCGCGAACTTCTGCATCCGACGATTGACCATATCCTTGACGAGACGCAGGGCATCATCGTTTACCAGGAACAGGTGATGCAGATCGCGCAGGAAATGGCGGGCTACAGCCTTGGCGGCGCCGACCTTCTGCGCCGCGCGATGGGTAAGAAGATCCAGGAAGCGATGGACGCCGAGCGTCCGAAGTTCCTGAAAGGGGCCGCCGAGAATGGCGTGGATGAGCAGAAGGCGCTGGAGGTTTGGAACCTTCTCGACAAGTTCGCCAACTACGGTTTCAACAAATCCCACGCTGCCGCTTATGCGGTCGTCAGCTACCAGACGGCCTGGCTGAAGGCGAACCATCCGGTTGAATTCATGGCTGCCGTGATGAATTGCGATATCCACCTGACCGACAAGCTGGGGGTGTATAAGCAGGAGGTTGACCGGCTTGGCATTGAAACGCTGCCGCCTTGCGTGAACCGGTCTGCCGCGACCTTCACGGTGAAAGAGGGCAAGATCCTCTACGCACTTGGCGCGCTGAAGAATGTCGGCGTTGAGGCGATGAAGATGATCGTCGAGGGCCGTCAGACAGAACAGGGAGAGAAACCCTATGCGACGCTGTTCGACCTCGCCCGCCGCGTGGACCTCAAGCGTGTCGGCAAACGCTCGCTTGAAATGCTGGCCCGCGCGGGCGCGTTCGATGAACTCGACCGCAACCGCCGCCGGGTGATCGACAGCCTCGATGCGCTGACCGCCTATTCCGGGGCGGTGCACGATCAGGCGGCGTCCGATCAAGTGTCCCTATTCGGCGATGCGGGCGATGATCTGCCCGAACCGCGCCTGCCCAACCCGCCCGATTGGCTGCCGAATGAGCGACTCGCAGCGGAGCATCAGGCGGTTGGCTTCTATTTCTCGGGCCATCCGTTGGACGATTACCTTCCCGCCCTGAAACGGCGCGGGGTGATGACGCTTGCAGAGGTTGAGCAGCGCGTGCAGCAGGGGCCGTTTGTGGCGAAGATGGCCGGGGCAGTTTCGGTGAAACAGGAACGCAAAAGCCAGCGCGGCAATCGCTTTGCCTTTGTCTCGCTGTCCGACCCCACTGGCCTTTATGAGATCACTGTCTTCTCCGAGGCGTTGGAGGCCAGCCGCGAATTCATTGAGACCGGCAGCAATGTGCAGGTGCAGGCCGAAGCGACGCTGGAGGCGGATCAGCTCAAACTGCTGGCCCGTGCGATCACGCCCGTCGATAACGCAATTGCGGGTGAGGCCAATGGCCTGCGCGTGTTTATCGACGACCCCACCGGCATCATTTCGGTCGAAAGCCTGCTGGAACGCACCGCCGCCGATGCGGCCAAGGCCGCGAAAGGCCCGATCCACCTGTGCCTGATGGCCCCGGATCTGCCGGGCGAAGTCGAGGTGATCCTGGGCGACAACTTCCCGGTCTCTCCCCAGATCAAAGGCGCGCTGCGCAGCCTGGACGGGGTTATGGACGTGGAAGAAGTTTAGGGAAAAAAGCCCCGTGCAGACGGGGCTTTTCCATTGGATGCGTCAGTCTTTCCGAAGAAAGGATTTACTGAAGGACCGGGGCCTCAGGCATCCACTCCTCAAATCGCAGGATGGCTTCTTCGGTGCCCGGCGTCGCGTTATAGGCCGCCGTTGTGGCCTCCGGCGTCTGGCACGAGAACCATTCCTCGCCCGCGTCGTTGGTCAACGAGACGCAGATACCGGGATAGCTGGCATCGACTTCGCCAGAGAACAGCGACCAGGTCGCGAAAAAGCCACTGTCGGTCAGAAGGTTGCAGACATCATGCAGGCGTCCGCCACCGTCCCACGCATATTGCGTGGCGACCGTGATGTTGCCGATCGCATCCGAGGGGACCACGATGGCATCCGCAACATATCCACCGCCCGAGCACTGGGGCTCGGCCATGGCGGGTGCGGCAAGGCAGACGAAAGCAAGGGTGAGGGCGGGGGTAATGCGTGTAGTAACCATAGCTGACGTTAGGCCGCGTGCGGCGCGCGGTGTCAATTGAACATTTCCTGACCTCGCCACGAGGCGCCAATTCTGCCGACAACCTTTCGCTTTTCCCCGTAAGAAATGGCCCCTAGGGTCCGCCCATGACCCCTGAGACCACATTGGATAGCCGCGCCTCGTGGGGGCGGCTTGCCCTGGCGCTGCTGGTCTCACTGATCGGCAATGCGGGCATGTGGGCGATCATCTTGATCCTGCCAGATGTACAGGCCGAATTCGGCGTGGGTCGGGCGGAAGCCGCGTTGCCTTACACGCTGACGATGGTGGGCTTTG
Source organism: Gymnodinialimonas sp. JB5-7 (assembly GCF_055693405.1). Classification (NCBI taxonomy): domain Bacteria; kingdom Pseudomonadati; phylum Pseudomonadota; class Alphaproteobacteria; order Rhodobacterales; family Paracoccaceae; genus Gymnodinialimonas; species Gymnodinialimonas sp. JB5-7. The sequence goes on along the minus strand of NZ_JBVFUX010000012.1, from coordinate 304,466 downwards.
CCTTTGGCAACTTCCTGATCGGCCGTGCGGTGGACAGATTGGGGTTGGCATGGTCGCTGGCAGGTTCGGCCGTTTTGATGGGGGCGGGTTATGGATTGGCCATGGTGGCCCCGTCGATCTGGCTGCTGTCGCTGGCGCAGCTGGCGATCGGCTTCGGATCGTCTGCCAGCTTCGGCCCCCTGATTGCGGATACGTCGCAATGGTTCCTGCGCCGTCGTGGCCTCGCGGTGGCGATTGCGGCTTCGGGCAACTACCTGTCCGGCGCGATTTGGCCCCTGCTTCTGGCCGGGACGCTTGCAGACGACGGCTGGCGCGCGGCCTATCTGGTGCTGGCCCTGTCCTGCATCGTGGCGATGCTGCCCGCCTGCGCGCTGTTGCGCCGCAAACTGCCGCCGGAGGCCATGGCGCGGTCTGACGTGGCCGCGGCGGAGCGTGCGAAAACCACGGGGCTAAGCCCCGTGCGCTCACTTGGTTGCTGGCTGTCGCCGGGATTGGATGTTGCGTGGCGATGTCGATGCCACAGGTTCACATCGTCGCCTATTGTGTGGACCTTGGGTACGGGCCCGTTGTGGGGGCAGAGATGCTGAGCCTCATGCTGCTGGGCGGCGTCGCCTCGCGGCTCGTGTCGGGGGTGATGGCCGACAGGTTGGGCGGGGTGATGACGCTGCTGATCGGCTCAACCCTGCAGATGTTGGCCCTATTCCTGTACCTGCCAACCTCGGGCCTGACGTCGCTTTACATCGTGAGCCTGGTCTTTGGTCTTAGCCAAGGGGGCATCGTGCCATCCTATGCCGTGATCGTCCGCGAATACCTGCCCGCGCGCGAGGCCGGGGCGCGGGTGGGCTTTGTGATCATGTCCACGATCTTCGGCATGGCCATCGGCGGATGGTTATCGGGCCTGATCTACGACGCCACCGGCAGCTATCAGCTCGCCTTCTTGAATGGCATCGCGTTCAACGCGCTGAACGTGGCGATCATGGTCTACATTCTGACGCGCTCCCGACCCCGGGGGTCTGCCTCGGTTCCTGCATAGTCAACGGCTAAGGCTGATGCGCCCCGCACGCCCCTCTTTGTTCCCCGAAAATGCCGGGGGTTTGGGGGCTGGCCCCCAAGTCCTCTCTCTCACCAGTGCGGTGGTTTCTGATCGGCGAGCGGAACGGTTCCGCTTGCGTCGACCTCCCGCTCTGCTTCGCGCTGCATCAGCATCTCGACCCGTCGCGTCAGCACCGCAATCTCGGCGTCCTGCCGCGCCACGACCTCCGACATCTCATCGACGGCCTTTGTCAGGTGTGCCACCTGTTCTTCCAATCGCTGATCCATGCCTGCACTCTCCTTGCCCCTTGGCCCCCCACCCGTTAGAGGATGCGCGACCTGAGTTTAAGGCCCCAATCGCCATGGCAAAGCAGAAGAAACAGCCCCGCCCCAAGGCCGAGACGCCAAAGGGCTTCCGCGACTATTTCGGCGCCGAAGTGTCCGAGCGTCAGCAGATGCTGGCGAAGATCGCGGAGGTCTATCATCGCTATGGCTTTGATCCGTTGGAGACGTCCGGGGTTGAGACGGTGGAGGCGTTGGGCAAATTCCTGCCCGATGTGGACCGCCCGAACGAGGGCGTTTTTGCGTTCGAGGAAGACGGGACGTGGTTGGCTCTGCGCTACGACATGACTGCCCCGCTGGCCCGTGTCGCGGCGCAGTTCCGCAATGAACTTCCCTCGCCTTATCGACGCTACACGATGGGGCCTGTCTGGCGGAACGAAAAGCCGGGGCCGGGGCGGTTTCGGCAGTTTTACCAGTGCGACGCGGATACAGTCGGCAGCGGATCCGTTGCGGCCGATGCGGAGATCTGCGCGATGCTGTCCGATTGCCTTGAGGCCGTGGGCATCGAGCGCGGCGACTACGTGGTGCGCGTGAACAACCGCAAGGTCTTGAACGGCGTGATGGAAGTGGCCGGCCTGGCCGGTGACGACAAGGAAGCCGAACGCGGGATCGTGCTGCGCGCCATCGACAAGATGGACCGGTTGGGGGAGAGCGGCGTGCGCGATCTGCTCGGTGAAGGCCGCAAGGATGAAAGCGGGGATTTCACAAAGGGCGCGGGCTTATCTGCGGAGCAGACCGGCAAAATTATCGCGTTTGTGCAAGCAACCGCTGGGGATAACCCCACGACGATTGGCAACCTGAAAGCGCTGACCGATGGCTCCGATATCGGCACACAAGGTGTCTCAGAACTCGAACAAATCGCTGATCTGCTTGCCGCTCAGGGTTATGGCCCGGACCGCATCATCATTGACCCGTCGGTTGTGCGCGGCCTCGGTTACTACACCGGCCCGGTCTACGAGGCGGAGCTGACCTTCGACGTCCACAACGAGAAAGGACAGACCGTCCAGTTCGGCTCCGTCGCAGGCGGGGGCCGTTACGACGATCTCGTCAAGCGCTTCACCGGGCAGGAGGTTCCGGCAACGGGCGTGTCGATCGGCGTTGACCGTTTGCTCGCGGCCCTTCGCGCAACCGGCAAGTTGAAGGGCGAAGATGCGGGCCCGGTGATCGTGACTGTCATGGATCGGGATCGGATGGCCGACTACCAGGCCATGGCATCGACCCTGCGCAATGCGGGCATCCGGGCTGAGGTATACCTCGGCAATCCGAAGAACTTCGGCAATCAGCTGAAATACGCAGACAAGCGCCGCTCGCCGGTTGCCGTCATTCAGGGCTCGGACGAGGCCGCGCGTGGCGTGGTTCAGCTCAAGGACCTGATCCTTGGGGCGAAGCTTGCGCAGGACGCGACGCTGGAAGAATGGAAATCCCAACCCGCCCAGACCGAAGTGCCGCTTGCTGACCTTGTTGCAGAGGTCCAAGCCATGATTGCCCGTCACCAGTGACCCTGAAATCCGACATCCGGGCCGAGGCGGAGGCGCTTCAGGCCATCTTCGCAGACGCCGTGCCGGTGGATGCGCCGATGCTCGTCAGCGCCGATACGCTGCTGGACCTCTACGGTGAGGATATTCGGGGCCGCGCCTTTACCACCCACGACCCGGACCGGGGTGAATTGATGCTGCGGCCCGATTTCACCGTCCCTGTTGTGCAGATGCACATGGATGGCGGGGCAGAGCCCGCGCGATATACCTATCTGGGCGAGGTGTTCCGGATGCAGGACGCCGGCAGCGGGCGCCCGACGGAATACCTCCAGTTGGGGTATGAGGTCTTCGACCGGGCCAATCCGTTAAAAGCCGATGCCGAGGTATTTGCCCTGATGCTCAAGGCGTTGGATGGGCTTCCGGTGCGCGCGGTGACGGGTGATATTGGCGTGTTGCTGGCGGCCATTGAAGCACTCGACACCACGCAAGCACGCAAGGCCGCGCTGCGCCGCCATGTCTGGCGTCCGCGCCGGTTCCGCGCGCTGTTGGACCGGTTCACCGGGATGGGAAAACCTGCCAAGGGCCGTGCTGAGTACCTGAAAGCCGCGGAAGACCAGGGTCTTGCCGCCCTGATTGCGCGTGCGGGCCCGCCGATCGGTTTGCGCACAACGGATGAGATGAACGCGCGCCTTGAACGCCTGCGCGCAGAGGCCGCCGCTGACCCAATTAATCAGACCCAGGCGGAGGTGCTTGTCAGCCTGCTCGCGCTTAAATCCCCGCTGTCCGAAGCAGTGGAGGCGCTGCAGAATTTTGCCGTTGATCTGCCGGGCTTGCAGGGGGCCGTCGAGCATTTTGCGGCGCGCGTGGATGCGTTGAAGGATGTGGGCGTGAGCGTCTCGGATATTCCCTATGAGGCGTCTTACGGGCGCACGCAGATGGAGTACTACGACGGCTTTGTGTTCGGCCTTCTTGCGCCAAGCCCCAGCCTGCCCCCGCTGGCGACCGGTGGGCGTTATGATGCACTGACCCGCCAGCTTGGTGGCGGGCGTGAGATCCCGGCCGTTGGCGGCGTCATCCGCCCCGAGCAGGTCCATGCCTTGCGGAGGGCGCAGGCATGATCACGCTTGGTGTCCCGTCCAAAGGCCGTTTGATGGAAAAAACCTTCCAGTGGTTCGCCGCGCGCGGGGTCGAGATGCGGCGCACCGGATCTGACCGGGATTATGGGGCTGAGGTTGCGGGCCTGCCCATCGATCTGCGCCTGATGAGCGCTGGTGAAATTCCGCGCGAACTGGCTGCGGGGCGCATCCATCTGGGTGTCACCGGCAGCGATCTCGTGCAGGAGCGTATCCCTGCCTGGGATCAAGCCGTGGAGGTTCTGGCCGAGATGGGCTTTGGCCATGCCGATCTGATTATCGCCGTTCCCGCATGGTGGGTTGATGTGCGCACTTTGGATGACCTCGATGCAGTCGCTGCGGATTTCCGCGCGACCCATGGCCAGCGCTTGCGGATTGCAACCAAGTACCACCGCCTTGTCCGTGATTTCCTGCGCGATGCAGGTGTGGCCGATTACCGGCTGGTCGACAGCCAGGGCGCGACGGAAGGCACCGTTGCCCATGGCACGGCAGAGGCCATCGCCGACATCACCTCAACCGGTGAGACGTTGCGCGCCAACCATCTAGCGATTCTGAGCGATGGATTGATCCACAGATCGGAGGCGACGCTGTTCCGATCTCGGGCCGCGAAGTGGAACGATTCGACCCGGTCCGCGCTAGATATTTTTGAGAAGCAGCTCAAAACCGGCGCCTGAGGGCGGGATTTCGTGCTTTTTTGGCAACACCCAAATACTAACCCACTCAATCTATAGGTGTGGTTTCCCGCAAGTTGCCCGCTTCGGGGGCGTTAATGTATTCTTAACCTGCATTAACGACTGCCGTCGGGAATTTTCAAACTCTGCCCCCGGCGACGCCTTCTAAAGTTTAAAACAAGGAACATGGATATGATCCGACCAATTTTGTTGGCTGGTGCCGTCGTGGCACTGCCGTCTCTCGCTATGGCCCAAGGTTTGGAATTTGACGGTTCCGTAACGGCGGGCGCAAACTTCAACTCCATCGGTGGTATCCCCGGAACGGACATCACGCTGAACGGCTACTCGTTCGATTTCGATGGCGATCTGCACTTTGACGAGTCGTTCTCGGTTGGGATCGGCGCGGGCTTCAACACCGGCAATCTGGATGTCACCGGCGCGCCAAGTGAAATCAGCGTTGATCTGATCAGCCTGTCGATCGAGCCTGTCTACCAGTTCTCGAGCGGCGCCTATGTCGGTGCCTATTACCGCATGGGTGATCTGGATCTGGCCATCTTTGGTCCGGTCACCATCGGCATCGACACCTCGCAATACGGCATCTTCGGTGGCTACGACTTCGGTCAGGGCCATGTGGAGGCCTTCTACGGCATGTCCGAGCTTGGCGATAATGCCTTGTTCCCGGTTGCCCTCAATACCGACGTGACTGATTTCGGTGTGTCCGGCTCTTACGAAGTGATGGACGGTCTGGACATCTTCGGCTCGGTGATGCGCACCAATATCGAAACGGGTCCAACGAGCCTTCCGATCACGGCCTATGCGATTGGCGCGGAATACGATCTGGGCAATGGCTTTGACATCTACGGCTCGGTCGGTGGCTCCACCTTTGATTTGAGCGATCTGGGCCCCATCGACGACATCACGGCCTTTGGCGCGACCATCGGTGCATCCTATGACTTGTCTGCATCGGGCTCCATGCCGCTGGTGCTGAGTGCTGAGTACTCGCGCACCAATGTCGATCTGGGCACGCTGGCGCCCCTGCTGACCGCGGGCAATGACCTGACCGTTGACCGTTTCGCCCTTGGCGTGACGATCCCGATCGGCAACGGCTCCACCACGCCGCTGAACTCGAACACGCGCACGGCGCGGGGTGAGTATCGCTCGGCCGTCGCGGCGCTGATCAACTCGTTCTGATTCATCGCCAAATGAATGCGAGGGCCGGGCCAATGCGCCCGGCCTTTTGCTGTTCAGAGCACGCCAATCTCGGCCAGCGCATTCTCAAGCTGCGGGGGCAGGGGGTCTTGAGTCGAGCGGCCCTTGGGCAGATCACGCGGCACATCGCCGGGCTGCAAGTACCGCCAGCCCTGGAACGGACGTTTCGGGGTGGCCGCGACCCGCGTCACCTCGGGGTCCAGAACGATACCGCAGCGGTTGATCCCGTCACCGCGGTCCACCGGATCGAGCCGCAGGATCGGTTGGCGACACAGAACCAAGCCCTTGAAGACCCAATAGAGCGAGCCGCCGTTCAGCACCTGATCCGCGCGCTTCGGCCACATCCGCGTGACGTGGCGCGGCAGCCCGTCGGGGCCTTTCGCGCGGGCGCTTGCCTGCCAATCCAGCAGGTCTTCGACCTTCTCCGCACCGACGCAGAGTTTCACAAGATGTATGGTGTCAGCCAAGCCTCATCCCCCGATGATGTGGTAGTGAAGGCTAGCAGGCTGACCCGTCAGGGCAAGGCTCAGCGCAGCGGTTTGGCGAAATTGCGCGGATTTCCTGTGGATGGATCAAGGATCGGCCCGTCCGAGTACTGTGCGAGGTAGGCGCGGCGGGGCCGGTCGGTGGTGTTCGCGCCAGACCGATGCAGGGTCAGCGACGAGAACAGGATCATCGTTCCCGCCGGACAGGGCAGGGCGATCCCTTCATTCGGGCCGTCATAGCCGACCTTTTCCTTGCCGACCTCGTCCCAACGGTGCGGATCAATATGGCCTTCGCGGTCCAGATCACGCGGCAAGATCGATAAAGCGCCGTTCTCAAGTGTCGTGTCGTCCAGCGCGATCCAGACGGACAGGTAAGGGCGGTGTTCAAACGGCACGTAAGCGCCGTCCTGGTGCCACGCGAAACTTGCGCCTGTGCGCGGGCCTTTGACCACGAACTGCTCATTGAACAGGTGCGGCTCGCCCAAGGCGATCCGGGTGACGTCGCGCAGGAACGGGCTGAACAGAAAGCGCTCCACGCTTGGAAAATCCGCGTGGCGTTTGTGCAGAAATTGCCGGTCCGCACCGCGGTTGATGTCGTGATTGCCGCCATCGGCTGCAGCGGGCTCTGCGATCAATGCATCGGCGGCGGTACGCAAGGCGCTCAACGCCTGCGCCGGGATCGGCTCCGGCAAGACGGCATAGCCCTTTGCGCGGAAGTCGGCAGATTGAGACATCGGGGTCACTCCTCCACCGCAAAGTAAAGGCCGATTCCAAAGCCATTTCTGGCCAATCCGCGACATTTGTGTCATACAACCTATCTGGTAGAATCCGACCCTCACCCACCAAGGAGTAGTGCCTGTGACCCGCTTTGCCGCCCCCATTGCCGAGCAGATCTGGGACATGAAATATCGCCTGAAAGAGGCGGATGGCACGCCCATGGACGCAGATGTCGAAGCCACCTGGCGCCGGATCGCGGATGCGCTGGCCGATGTGGACACGGATAAAGCCACTTATTCCGACGAATTCTACGGCGCGTTGGAGGATTTCAAATACCTCCCCGCCGGGCGCATCGTGGCCGGTGCGGGCACAGGCCGTTCGGTGACGCTGTTCAACTGTTTTGTCATGGGCACCGTCCCGGACAGCATGGGCGGCATATTCGACATGCTGAAGGAAGCCGCGCTTACGATGCAGCAGGGTGGGGGGATCGGTTACGACTTCTCCACCATCCGGCCCAAGGGTGCGGCGGTCAGCGGGGTGGCGGCGGATGCCTCCGGCCCTCTGTCATTCATGGATGTGTGGGACGCGATGTGCCGCACGATCATGTCCGCAGGCTCCCGCCGGGGTGCGATGATGGCGACGCTGCGCTGCGATCACCCCGATATCGAGGCATTCATAGAGGCCAAGCAGGACCCGGCGCGGCTGCGCATGTTCAACGTCTCCGTCCTTGCGACTGATCCGTTCATGGAGGCGGTGAAGGACGATGGCCCTTGGGATCTGGTCTTCGACGGCACGGTCTACCGCACGGTGCAGGCCCGCGATTTGTGGGACAAGATGATGCGCGCGACCTACGATTACGCCGAGCCGGGCGTGATTTTCATCGACCGCATCAATGCCGAAAACAACCTGAGCTACGCCGAGACCATCGCTGCCACGAATCCCTGCGGTGAGCAGCCCCTGCCGCCCTATGGGGCTTGCCTTCTGGGTTCGATCAACCTCGCGCGGCTTGTCGAAAACCCGTTTGACGGCGGTGCGATCCCTGACGCCGCGCTCGATGACCTCGTCGCAACTGCGATCCGCATGATGGACAATGTGGTCGATGCCTCCCGCTTCCCGCTTCCTGAACAGGCGGCAGAGGCGCAGGCAAAGCGCCGCATCGGCCTTGGTGTCACCGGCTTGGCCGACGCGCTGGCCATGTGCGGCGTGCGCTATGGCTCGGACGAGGCTGTCGCGTTGACCGAAGAGTGGATGGCCCGCATCGCCAACGCCTCCTACCGTGCCTCGGCCATGCTCGCGAAAGCGAAGGGGGCCTTCCCGCTCTTTGACGCGGACGCCTACGCCAAGGCCCCCATGGTCCAGCGCTTGGACGCCGACGTCCAGGCCCTCATCGCTGAGCATGGCCTGCGCAATGCACTGCTGACTTCCATCGCGCCGACCGGCACGATCAGCCTCTATGCGGGCAACGTCTCGTCGGGGATCGAGCCGATCTTTGCCAATTCCTACACCCGCAAGGTCCTGCAACCCGATGGCACCCGAACCGAAGAAGAAGTGGTCGACTATGCCGTCGCCCAATGGCGTGACACCCATGGCGACACGCCGCTGCCTGACTATTTCGTCACCGCCCAGACTCTGGCGCCGTTGGATCATGTTCGCATGCAAGCCGCCGCACAACCTTGGGTCGATTCATCGATCTCCAAAACCATCAACGTGCCCGCCGATATCAGCTTTGAGGCGTTCAAAGACGTCTACGCGGAAGCGTATGCCACCGGTTGCAAGGGCTGCACGACCTACCGCCCGAACGATGTGACGGGGTCCGTCTTGTCTGTCAGCGAGGCCGAGGACAAACCGCAAGCGCAAGAAGCCGCCGAGGCCGCGACCGGTGAAGTCGTCTTCCTGTCTGAACCGCTCGACCGCCCGTCCGAGCTTGAGGGCAATACCTACAAGGTCAAATGGCCCGACAGCGAGCATGCGCTCTATATTACGATCAACGACATCGTGCTGAACGGGCACCGCCGCCCGTTCGAGGTGTTCATCAACTCCAAGAATATGGAGCATTTCGCCTGGACCGTAGCGCTCACCCGGATGATCTCGGCCGTGTTCCGGCGCGGCGGCGATGTGAGTTTCGTTGTCGAAGAGCTCAAGGCCGTCTTCGACCCGCGAGGTGGCGCCTGGATGCAGGGCAAGTATGTGCCGTCGATCCTGGCCGCGATTGGTGGCGTTATTGAAAAACACATGATCGCCACCGGCTTCCTCGCGGGTGAGGGGATGGGCCTGAAATCCGACCCGCAGGCGCAGGTTGTGAACCTCGGCAACCGCCCCGGCCCGGCCTGCCCGTCGTGCGGTCAGTATGAAATGCGGATGGTCGAAGGCTGCATGACTTGCGGCAATTGCGGCCATTCCAAGTGCGGCTAAGCCCATGTTTCGGCGCGTGGAAGATCACCTGATCACCACGCAAACCGGCAAGCTCGTCTGGCGGCGGGGACACTGGGCGCGGATGCCCAAACCGCTTGACCGGGCTGATGCTGCGATCCGCGATTTGTTCGACTGAAGCGCTTTGGGTCGAACCTGGAACATCAAAAATCGTCAATGACGCGAGAGCGCGAAGCACGGCAGTGCATTGGCGTTTCTGCGATTCTAATGCGCCATTAGGTGTCGCAGATAGGTCGCATCCCGACGCGTGCTGTCCTTGAATGCGCAACTTTTCCCGGCAATTGCCTGCTTTGGTGCTAATTTCGCCACAAATCACCGGCATTGAGACCGGAAACAAAGATACAGGCAGAGCAAATGGCAATTTCACCCATCCGGGCCTTGGCGGCGTGCGCTGCCCTTCTGGCGCAACCCGTTGCGGCGCAAGACAGCGCGTATACCTATCAGGGCGTGACGCAGATTTTTTCCAACGACTGGTATGGCATGCCGATTGGCGACCGATTTGATCGGTGGCGGACGGGCTCCTACCAGCTGAGCGCGTTTTGGGGTCAGGATTGGGATGGCGATTTGCCGGATCGACCCTTTGCCCTGATAGAGACGCGTGTCCGGGCCGAGATCATCGCGCCAGACAATCTTGCAGTACCGGCGGCGGACGATCGCCTCTATGCGCCTGCGCTCTACTTCGGCGCGTCGACCCATTTTGAGCGGTCCGCTTTTGAATTCAGCCTTGGCGCCGATATCGCAATTCTCGGCGATCAGACGGGCCTGATGGGGCTGCACGACTCCATCCACCAGGCGTTTGGCGGCACACCGGTCGATCTCAGCAGCTTCATGATCGAGGACGGCGTGTATTTTAACGCGACCGCCGAGGTTGGCCGCAGCTTTGATCTTGGTACAAGCGATCTACGACCCTTTGTTGAGGCACAGGCAGGCGTCGAAACTCTGGTGCGCGCCGGGGCAGATATCCGATTGGGCAACTATGACAGTGGGGCGTTTCTGGTCCGCGATGTCGTGACCGGACAGCGCGTCGTGGCCTTGCCGGGCGACAGTGTTTCGGGGTGGAGCTTCTCGGCGGGGGCCGATGTGGCTTATGTCCATGAAAGCGCGCTTTTGCCCGCGCAAGGCCCGGATCTTGAAGAGACGCGCTTGCGCGCGCGCGGTGCAGTGCATTACGGGTTCGGCCCGGCGGACCTGTCCTACGGCATTACGTATCTTTCGGAAGAATTCGTGACCCAGCCCGAAGGTCAGTTGGTTGGAACGCTCTCTTTGATGCTGCGTTTCTGACAAAAACGACTCACCCGATTCGCAAAATGCGAGATCGGAGGCTTGCCCCAGACGAATCACCTCTGCTAGCGTCCTGCCAAAGGTCGGGGACCAACCACCGGCCAACACGTCAAAAACTCCGAGGCGGGGCATATCAACATGGCTACGGGCTTTCAGGGCGCGTTCGTGATCGCATGGGCGCAGACCTGCATCGAAGGGTTTCCGGCAGAACCACAACAAGAACTGGCCGAAGGAATGAACTGGAGCTGGCACGGGAAGCTCCAACCGCTGGATGGAGATCCCGCGGCACTTCTTCTGACCGCCAGCCGGGATCAGGATGAGCTTCGCAGCCGTGCGGCCCGTGTCGTGCGCAAACTTTTGCAGCACCCGGCGCCGAGCCCCGCCGAATTTGCCGCGTCAGAATCTGACCCGCTTTACCGGGGTTCGTTCATCGTGTCGGACGGTGCGAAATTCTACACGATTGTCCCGATCCTGCTGGAAGACGGCACGCCGCCGCTCTTGATGTTTGCCAGTGATCCCCCGCCATCCGGCCGGGAGTTGACGATTGTGCATCGCAACGAGGAAACGCTGAAACCCACGCCAACGGATGAACCGGCGGTCATCTGCTTTACTCCCGGCACCCGCATCCGGACCGAGGACGGCGATGTCGCGATCGAAGAGCTTGGCACCGGCGACCGCGTCCTGACGCGCGACAATGGCCCGCAAGATGTGCTCTGGTCCGGCCATAGACGGATGTCCGGCGCGCGCCTGTTTGCCATGCCTGACCAACGCCCGATCCGCATGCGGGCGGGGGCCCTTGGCATAGATCGGCCCGACGGTGATCTGATCGTCAGCCCGGAGCACCGCGTTTTGGTGACGGGTCGCGCGGCGCTTGAATTGTGGGGCGAGCATGAGGTTCTGGTGCGGGCCGCCGATCTGGTGGGCGACAGCCGGGTGACGGTCGATCATTCCCTGCGCGAGACCTTCTATATTCACCTGATGCTCGACCGGCACGAGGTGATCTGGGCCAATGGGCTAGAGGTGGAGACGTTCCACCCCGGCTTTATGGGGTTGGAGCATCTGTCGAACCTGCAGCGCGACAGCCTGCTGGAGATGCGGCCTGAACTGGCGCGCAATCCGCACGCCTACGGCGCCCCGGTACGGCGCATGCTGACGCGGGCAGAAGCGGCCATTCTGATCCACGGCGCGCCGACCAAACCGATCCTTGGCACGGTGCATTGACACCCCGCTAAACCCCTCCTAAAAGCCCGCCAATCCCGCAGCGCACGTTGTGGGGTTTTCATTTGGTGTTGGTGGCCCTCGCAAGAGGATCCCTGTCGAGGCGCAAGCCTAGAGGACAACGCCCTTTTACATTGGCACGAAGCCTCCGGGCGGGTTTGCACTTTGGGCCCCGCGGAGACGCAATTTCAGCCCGAAAAGTGGGAACCGGTTTTCGGAACAAGCTGAAATGCCGCAAAAGGAGATCAGCCGTGACCAAACGCACGTCTGCCAAGTACAAAATCGACCGCCGGATGGGCGAAAACATCTGGGGCCGTCCGAAATCCCCGTCAACCGCCGCGAATACGGCCCCGGCCAGCACGGCCAGCGCCGCAAGGGCAAGATGTCCGACTTCGGCCTGCAGCTGCGCGCAAAGCAGAAGCTGAAGGGCTATTACGGCGACCTGACGGAAAAGCAATTCCGCCGCATCTACGCCGAAGCCGAGCGTCTGCGTGGTGACACCGGTGAACTTCTCATCGGTCTGCTGGAGCGTCGCCTCGACGCCCTCGTGTACCGCGCCAAGTTCGTGCCGACCGTTTTTGCGGCACGTCAGTTCGTGAACCACGGCCATGTCAAAGTGAACGGCAAGAAGGTCAACATCCCCTCCTACCGTGTGCAGGAAGGTGATGTGATCGAGGTCCGTGATCGGTCCAAGCAGCTGGCCATCGTGCTCGAAGCCGCCCAATTGGCCGAGCGTGACGTGCCTGACTATCTGGACGTCGACCACTCCAAAATGACCGCCACGTTCGTGCGCACTCCGGGCCTTGGCGATGTGCCGTACCCGGTTGTGATGGAACCGAACCTCGTCGTGGAATTCTACGCGAAGAACTAAGGTTCTTTGCGAGTTTCGAATACGAAGGCCGCCCCCATCGGGCGGCCTTTTTCTTTGAAATTTAGTCAGTGGACGTGGCGAAAGGATCATCGTCGGGGATAATGCGGCACGCAGGCCCGGTCGCGGCACAGGCCTCAAGCGCGGCCAGCAGCCCTTCGTCCCCTTCACCGATATCGAACCCAAGAGCGGTGAGGCCGCCGGAATAAAGCTCACGGGCGAAATCTTCGTCGCCATAGTGCTCGAACGCCAGACGAAACGCCTCCGATGCGCCCTCCGTTTCCCCGCGAGCGGCTCGAATGTGAGCCAAGGTATCCCAGATGTAGCCGTAGGTCGGGCGTCCTTCGGCGAGTTCATTCTCCGCCCAATCGGCCCAAGCCTCCATCACGGTTGAGGCTTCGCCAATTCGATCAACAAGGAACAAACGCCAGCCCACCGCATTTCGGGTGCCCCAATCCTCTTCCTGAGTGTCCAAGAGGTCGGCGTAATCAGTCACCAACTCCAACGCCCCATCGACGTCGTCCAGATCCACAAGCGCGTAAATCAGCGTGTCGGCGTCATAGAGGTTGCGCTCACCCCTCTCCAATGCGCGCCTCGCGTGTTCCGCCCCAAGATCAGGGCGACCGAAGACGTATTGTGCGTAGTAGGCGTAGTGGGTGTGGAACCAATAATCATCCAGCCCCATAAAATCAGCCGATTGGAAGGCCAGCAGCGCTTCTTCATTGCGTTCCAAGATGGCTAGGCACAGGGCAAGGTTGCCCATGAGATATTCGTCCGACGTAGCTTGAAAAGGCCAGTCGACGAGGTCGGGGAGTGCTGCGACAGCCGCCTCAACAACGGGTTCGCAAGCGGCCGGATCGTCCGCATTGTTCGCGATCGTCAGCATTTCAGTGTAGGCGCGTGGGTTGTCAGGCTCGGCGTCGATGGCGGCTTGCGCCCAACGGAGATGCGCCTCTGGTTCGCCCAACAGGTCACTTACGATGGCCGCATTGGCATAGCCTCGAAACCAATCGGGCCGGTAGTCGCCAGACAGGATGTAGTCCAGGCGCGCGGCTTCTAAATCCCCGAGGTTATCGTGAGCCAGCCCCTGTGCAGGATGAAGCGTCCCTGTTCCACGGGATCGTCGCTGTTGGCCAGAGCGGTCGTGCAGGCTTCTAGGGTTGCGGCCCAATCTTCTTCTTCAAAAAGGCAAATCTCGACAGGGTCGGTCTGAGCGCTTGCAAATCCAGTTGTGAGAACAAGGGCGGCGGCAGTCACCAGGACAGTGCGCATGGAAAACTCCTTTTCTTTGAATGGAGTCATCCTGCTCACGGCAACCCTGTCTGGCAAGCCCGTCACCGCTATGGAAAACCTTAGCAAATGCGCCATGGGCGTTCACAAAATAGCGGAAAGACGTTGTAGCGGGCGGCCCTGGAAGCCGCCCGAAACGCTGCGCTTTCGGGGGCGAATGCGCGCGTTATTCCACGGTAATCGTGATCTGCTCGGATGCGACCGGCGGCACGTGCGGCACATGATTCAGATCGCCCAGAACCAGCTGCAGCGTGTGCTCACCCGGCTCCAGATCCAGCGTCACTTGCGTTTGGCCTCCGCCGAAATGGATGTGGTTGTCGTCTGCCGGGATCCCGTAGAGCAGCTCTTCCGCGCCTTCCTCACCTTCGCCAAGCGGCGGACGGTTCAGGAATACATGGTGGTGACCTGTCATCTCACGCTCGGTTCCGGCAGGGGCTACCCCCATGCCTTCCAGCCCGAAGATCACCGTGACCGGGCCCGAAACGAATGCGCCGTCTTCCAGGTTCACGAAGTAGACCGCCGCCCCCTCTGGCGCGGGCGTGTCCTGCGCAAGCGCTGCGCCCGGCAATGTGATCAACGCGGCGGCGATAATGTGTTTCAACGACATGGTGTCCTCCCTAAAGTCGTACGCGGACCCGGCCTTGGCCTGTCCTTGGGAAGACAACACGCGAGACAGAGAAATTATTCGGCGCCTTTTTCCATCGCAAGCGGAGCGCGAAATTCGCGCCGCGTTGCCAGAGGTTTGGCCGCGCCTGTGGCGCTATGGCCTGACGCTGACCCGAGACCGGTCGGAGGCAGAGGATCTTGCACAAGAAGCCGTTGCTCAGGGCCTTTCCAAGGCGGCGCAGTTTGCCCCCGGCACGCGGGTCGATCGCTGGTTGATGCGCATCCTGCACAATCTCTGGCTGAACCGGCTGCGCGCGGCCAAGGTCCGGCGCGGGACGGGCGTGGTCGATGCGGAAAAAGCGGGGCTGATCTCGCCCGACGATCCGGAACAGACTTTTTTCGGGGCTGAGGTGTTATCTGCGGTGATGGGGCTTTCTGACGTCCAGCGCAGCGTGGTTGTGCTGGTCTACGTGGAAGGAAATGCCTATGCCGAAGCCGCCGACATGTTGGATGTCCCCGTGGGGACGGTCATGAGCCGGCTGGCTGCTGCGCGGGTCAAGTTGAAGGAACGGTTGGGAGACCGGGAATGCTAGAGGATCTGGATGCCCGTCTTGTGGCGCTTGTGGACGGAGCTTTGCCCGAGGCGGAGGCCCAAGCCCTGCGCGCCGAGATTGCGGCTGACCCTGATGTGCAGGCACGGCTGGACGCGCTTGATGTCAATCTCTCTTCTCTGAGCGCTCAGGCAGATGCGTTATTGGCAGACGCCCCGCCGATGTCGGAGGGCGCCGCGCCGCGCGGGTCACTTGCGGGTCTTGCGATGGCGGCGTCCGTTGCCTTGGCGCTTGTGCTCGGGGGCTTTGATCGGGTCGCGGTTGGGCGGGGGCGAGGATTGGCGCGATTTTGCAGCTGCTTATCACCTACTTTATCAGCCGGAGACTTTGGCTGCGCCGATGCAAGGCGATGGCGGCGTGGCACAGGTCTCCGAAGCGCTCGGCTACGACCTGTCGGCGCTGGCGGATATTGAGGGCCTTGATTTCCGTCGCGCACAGATTCTTGGCTGGCAGGATCAGACCTTGATCCAGTTCGCGTATCTTGACACCAATGGTCGGCCGGTCGCCGTTTGCATCATGGAAAACACCGATGATATTGTGGGGGTGTCCACGTCCACGGCGCACCGTCATGGCCTGGCGACCACAACCCTCACGGACCGCTATGTTCGTGTGCTGGTCATTGGTCCGGATGCGGACACCGATACACAGGCACTCGGCCAGTCGGTCGCGGCGCAGCTTGGCATGTTCACGCGCTCGTAACGCATTTTTAACCGCGCCACGGCATAACCCCTGATCAGCCTAGGCCGGTGGGCCATCAACCCGCCAAACGACAGGACGATTGACGGCGCAAACCTTGCGCCGCGGATCGCGCATCAATCCAGCCGTTGGGGTGGCACCCATTGGCATTTCGATCGCATTCCGGCAGCGCTGCCCATCCTGTTCGCTCTTTTCCGCCGGACCCGTTGTCCCGCACCTTTCCAGCCTGAGCCGCTTCTCCAACCGGCCGGAAAACCCCCTGCACCGGCGTTTTGGCGTGCAAAATGGTTCCTATTTCCCCTGTCCGCGCGTATCAGGCCGCATCTGTTGCGGAGGGCACGCCATGACCACATCTCATCCCGTCTACGCCAAGATCGACGGCCCCATCGTGATGATCGGCTTCGGCTCGATCGGGAAGGGGACCTGGCCCCTGATCGAGCGGCACTTTGAGTACGATGCCAGCCGGTTCACGGTGATCGAGCCGGACGCGCGCCAACACAATTTCCTGCGCCAACATCGACTGAATTTCATCGATACGTCCCTGACGCCCGAGAATTACCGGGACGTTCTGGGTGGGCTGCTGGAACCCGGCAAAGGGTTCTGCGTGAACCTGTCGGTGGACACGGACTCGCTCGACCTGATGAAGTTCTGCCGTGAGATCGGTGTGCCGTATATCGACACGGTCGTTGAGCCATGGGCTGGGTACTACTTCGGAACGGAAGACAATGCTGCGCGCACCAACTACGCCCTGCGCCAGCGCGTTCGGGATGAAAAGGTCGCAAATCCGGGTGGGACAACGGCGGTCAGCTGCTGTGGCGCGAACCCGGGCATGGTGTCGTGGTTCGTGAAGGAAGGGCTGCTGACGCTGGCCAATGACCTCGGGCACGAGGCCGCGCCGGAAAGCCGCGAGGATTGGGCCGCACTGATGCGCGACCTCGGGGTAAAGGGCATCCATATCGCCGAGCGGGACACCCAAGCGCGCCTTGCGCCACGTCCGCGCAATGTGTTTGTGAACACCTGGTCGGTCGAGGGCTTCATCGCCGAAGGCTTCCAGCCGGCAGAACTTGGCTGGGGCACGCACGAGCCGTGGTTCCCGGAAAATGCCCACCGGCAGGAAACGGGCTGCAAAGCCGCGATCTGGATGGAGCGGCCCGGAGCCATCACGCGGGTCCATACCTGGTGCCCGACGCCGGGGCCGCAATTCGGATTTCTGGTGACCCACAATGAGGCCGTGTCGATCAGCCACTATTATACAGTGGGCGAGGGGCATGAGCCCGAGTACCGCCCCACCTGCCACTATGCCTATCACCCCTGCGATGACGCAGTGCTGAGCCTGCACGAGATGTTTGGCTCGGGTACCACACAGACCGAGCATCATATCCTGAACGAAGACGAGATTGTCGAAGGCATCGACGAGTTGGGGGTGCTGCTTTACGGGCATGAGAAGAACGCGCTCTGGTTTGGCTCGCGGCTTTCGAATGAAGAGACGCGGGACCTGGCACCCTATCAGAACGCGACGGGATTGCAGGTGACCTCGGCCGTTCTGGCCGGGATGGTCTGGGCGCTGGAAAACCCTGGAGCGGGGATCGTGGAGGCTGACGAGATGGACCATGCGCGCTGTCTTGAAGTGCAGCGACCCTACCTGGGACCCGTTGAAGCCCATTACACCGATTGGACGCCGCTGCAGGATCGTTGGGAGATGTTCCCGGAGGATATCGACGAAAGCGAGCCTTGGGCGTTCCGCAACGTGCTGGCGAGCTAAGGGGTCGGGCGGGTTCGACGCTCGGCTATCGCCATCGCCCCGCCCACCCTCCCGCAGAGGGACACCAGCCCGGTTCGGCCTGTGCAGCGCAGGGCGGATTTGCATTTTCATGGAACAAGGAAGGCCCTTGGTCTTAGACCACCGTCGCGAGGAAGCCACGGCTTGTGCGGGACGGGGGGCCTGACGGGAAGGCATAGGTTTGATCCAGCCGCCAACCGGTCCCTGCCAGAAGCGCGGTGGTCTCGGAGATCTCGAACGTGCGGTGCCGCCATTGCAGCCAGATGATGGCATTGCACCAATGCGGTTTTGACAGCACCAGCCAGAGCTTTGCCCCGGGTTCGACCCATGTGCGCAAGGTTGCAAGGGCCGCGTGCGGGTCAGCCACGTGTTCGATGACATGGGCCATCAGCAAATGCGCGAACGGCTGGTCAGGGCAAAAATCATCAATGCCGCTTTGGACCTTGCTGGCTGTCCCGCCGCGCCGGACCAATGCGGTCTCGGCCCGATCTAGCATCGGGGCGGAGGGATCGAGAAGCGTGATGTCGGCCTCGGGCCCGTAGATCGCGCTCCACCCGTCTGCGAAGGCACCGGTGCCGCACCCGACATCGCAGACCCGGTCTGACGCATTTGCGCGCAAACCTGTGCCGGTGAGAAAGCCCAGATAAGCATCCGCGTAGCCAAGCAGGCGCATCTTATCGCCCCACGTGTTCGCGGCGCGGTCATATTGCTGGGTTAGGGATGCGGTGTCGGCCATAGTCTGTGCAGTATTGCACGCCGACTTGCGCGATCCCAGCCCTCGCCATTCCCCCAAAACAGGCGTAAGCCAGCCGCATGGCGATTGGTGATACCTTGAAGATCACGTCCCTGGATGAGGGGCGTCAGCTGCCCTTCTGGCGCACGCCCATTGCGCTGTTGGCGGTGATGGCCTTTGCCATGCCGGTGGCCTTTGCAACATGGTCGGCGCTTTTGAACAACTTCGTCATTGAGGTTGCGAGCTTCGATGGCTCGGACATTGGCTGGCTGCACACGGTGCGCGAAATCCCCGGCTTCCTGGCGATTGGCGTGATCTTCCTGCTGCTCTTTATCCGCGAGCAGGTGCTTGGCCTGGTCTCCCTCATCTTGCTGGGTGTCGCCACGGCGCTGACGGCACAGTTCCCCTCGCTGGGTGGATTGCTGTTTGTGACACTGATCAGTTCGATTGGCTTTCACTACTACGAGACCGTGAACCAAAGCCTGCAATTGCAGTGGATCGAGAAGGATCGCGCCCCGCAGGTGCTGGGTTGGTTGCTCAGCGTGGGTTCAGGCGCCACCCTGCTGGCTTATCTGCTGATCGTGGTCACTTGGCGGACCTACGATCTTAGCTACGACCTTGTTTATTGGGTGTCGGGTGGGGCGACCGCTTTGCTGGCGTTGCTCTGTTTCCTGATCTATCCGCAATTTGAAAGCCCCAATCCTCAACGCAAGCAGATGGTGCTGCGGCGGCGCTATTGGCTTTATTATGCACTGCAGTTCATGTCCGGCGCACGGCGGCAGATCTTCGTCGTTTTCGCGGGCTTCATGATGGTCGAGCGCTACGGGTTCGAGGTGCATCACATCACCTCGCTCTATATGGTGACGCTTCTGGTCAACATTGTTGTGGCGCCAATGCTCGGCAGTGTGGTTGCACGCTTTGGGGAACGTCTGGCACTGATCGTGGAATATTCAGGCCTGGCCGCCGTCTTCGTGTTGTATGCGGGCCTCTACATCTTTGACTGGGGCTTTGTATTTGCCGCGGTCTTGTACGTTGTGAACCACATCTTCTTTGCGCTGGCTTTGGCGATCAAAACCTATTTCCAGAAGATTGCGGATCCCGCCGATATTGCCCCCACGGCCGCCGTGGCGTTCACCATCAATCACATTGCAGCCGTGTTCCTGCCTGCGGGTCTTGGATACCTTTGGCTGACCTCACCCACGGCCGTGTTCGTTGCTGCGGCACTTTTGGCTTGCATCTCGCTCGGGCTATCGTGCCTCGTGCCACGCCACCCGAAAGAGGGCAACGAGACTGTGCTGACCCGAGGCGCGGCGCAGCCCGCCGAATAGGGTCTAGGTGTCGGTCGCGCCGCCCAGGCAAAGCGGTTCGATGTTGAAATAGGTGATGACGCCGTTCAGCAGCTCGAAGTCGAGCGCGCTTTCGCATCCGCTGGCAGTTGTTCCGGTGCCCGTCAACTCGGTCGTGCGCGTTCCGTTGGATGTGGAAAAGCTGAACGACGGGAATGAGATGTCGTCAAAGGTTTGCAGCCCCGCAACCGAGGCGCGCAATTCTTCCGCGGGCAAGCGCTCGGTGATCGAGTTGTGCAGAAGGCCGTGAGCCTGCGTGATCTCTTCCGCGGCCAGATGGTTCAGGAAGGCTCGCACCGTGTCGGCATCCTGATTAGAGCCGCGCAGGCCGAAGGTGATAGCAAAGCCGATGGCAACAGCCGCGCAAAGCAGGCCAATGATCAGGCCTCGGGGTCCACGGAACATGATTGGGGCTCCTTTTGTATGTGATCCGGAGGATAGAGGCATTTCCACCTCAGGGTGTAGTCAGGAATACCATCGCCTTGTTTGCCATTGCGCAACGAAGCGGATAGCGGTCCTTTGACTGAGAATTGGAGGCCCCATGCCCACCTGGACTGCCCTGACAACATTGACCGACAAACCAAAGGCCGAGGCACTTGGCCTTGCGCTGGAGGAGATTGATCCGACGCCGACCGGAGTGGGTGTCTTCGAGGTCGAGGACGATTCAGGTCTGTGGGAGGTTGGGGCCTATTTCATCGAAGCCCCTGATGAGGTCGCCTTGGCCATCCTGTCGAGAGCCTTTGGGGCGAAGGATTTTGCCGTGTCGGAGTTGCCCGAGACGGATTGGGTGGCGCAGGTGCGGCGCGAATTGCATCCGGTCGAGGCGGGACGCTTCTTTGTTTATGGCAGCCATGATGCTGACAAGGTGCCGTCTGAGTCGGTTCCGCTGTTAATCGAGGCTGCGATGGCGTTCGGAACCGGGCATCACGGGACCACAAAAGGGTGTCTTGAGGCCGTGGACAAACTGTTTACGGATCGGAATTTGCCGGAATCTGTCGCTGATATCGGTTGCGGAACGGCTGTTCTGGCGATTGCGGCCGCGAAGGTTCTGAACCGGTCGGTGATGGCGTCCGACATTGATGCACAGGCGGTTGAAACGGCTGTGGCGAATGCCCGTGCAAACGGTGTTGAGACGCATGTGAATTGCGTTGAAGCGGCCGGCTTTGAACACCCGGATTTGCAGGAAAATGCACCTTATGACCTTGTTTTTGCTAATATTTTGAAAGGGCTGCTGATTGATCTGGCGCCGTCTATGGCAGCCCATACAGCAGCGGATGGCCATGTGATCCTGTCCGGCATCTTGATCCCCCAAGCCGACGAGGTTGTCACGGCCTATGGCGCGGTCGGATTTGACCTGAGATCGCGTGATGAAATCGGAGAATGGACGACCCTGACGCTTCAGCGGCGAAAATGACGTAACGTCAGATCGACGCAAACGAGTTGCCTAAAATCTGTCGCAATTAAGCCAGAGAATTGCTATGTAAATTCCCGGTGGGGGCAGCAATGTTGTGTTAGAGCTGCCCAATGGTAAATGAAACTGAACAGTTCCAGTCGCGGTTGCACCGCATCCAACGCTCTCGGCGTCGGAAGCGTGGCGGAATGGGCTTTGTTGTCCATCCTGACGGTGTAGTCACTGCGATCGGTCAACCCTCGTCCCGTCTTCGGTTCGCGTTCCCGCTCAAGGGACTCATGCTGTCGCTCTTTGTTGTGGCGGCCGTGAAGTCCTACCTGATCTGGTTCCTTGGCGTCGAAGTCTACACGCTTGAAGTGCAGAGCCTGCTTTCAGGGTCCAGCTTTGAGCAGATCGCCGGTATCATCTTGCTTCCTGATGCGCTGACCATGTGGGGTGTGGACCGCATCGATGAGATTAACGCACTGATTGCGAGCGGCCTGCGCTAAACCGCGCGCGCTTCGCATCTGATTTTTGAACTGGTTGCGGAGTCGTCCCACCCCGTCACCGACACCAAAGAAGGGCGACCGGATGTCCCACCGGTCGCCCTTTTCTTATTGAGAGCAGTCGCAGATCAGCGGACGTGACGGCCAGCTGCGATGTCTTCGATGTCGCCGCGGTTCAGGCCGAGATCGTCGAGTTCGCGGTTCGACAGAGCCGACAGCGCTTTGCGAGTGACGCGCGCGTCATTCCAGGCGGCGACTTTTGCAACCAGATCGGAGAAGATCCGGGTGGCGTTGAACCCCGCGCCGAGCGGGCGATTGGTGATGATGGCCATAGGTCTCATCCTTTCCAGTTTTGTGTTTCTCACTTGTCCGGCGAGGAATTTCGCCGCCTCAAGCTGGACGGCATCTAGAGTTGAAAATCGCGCCATACAAGACGATTTTTTTGCATGGGTTCCATGCATTTTCTGCATAGCTTAAACTCGGCGTAACCTACCGTTTTTCATACAAGAATCCGTGATCGTGATGTCGAAAATCTGCAGAAAAATGTCGCAAATCTATCGCACGGTCTGAAAGCGACATCGCCGCGTCGAAAATCGTCTTTGCACAGGCTTCGCTTGGCGATGTTCGCGTTTCGTGCTAACCGTCGCGCAAAGGCCGGACACAGGCGGGAAGAGCAGGGCATGCGGATCATTGGAATAGACCCCGGGCTGAGATGTCTGGGCTGGGGTGTGGTCGACGCCGAAAATGGACGGCTGAGCCATGTTGCCAATGGTACCTGCAAAAGCACAGGCACCGATCTGGCGGACCGGTTGCTGTCGCTTCACGTTCAGCTGTCTGACGTTGTTGCGCGCTATGCGCCCGAGACGGCCGCAGTCGAGCAGACCTTTGTGAACCGCGATGGGGCAGGCACGTTGAAGCTGGGGCAGGCGCGCGGCATCGCGATGCTGGTGCCGGCACAGGCGGGCTTGTCGGTTGCGGAATATGCGCCCAATGCCGTGAAGAAGGCGGTGGTAGGGGTAGGCCATGCGGACAAGCGACAGATTGACCACATGGTGCGCCTGCAATTGCCCGGATGCGCGCCAGAGAATGCGGATGCTGCCGACGCTTTGGCGATAGCGATCTGCCATTCCTTCCATGCTGCAACGTCGGGCCGTTTGGCAGCCGCAATCGGGGCCGCGTCATGATCGGCAAGCTGACAGGCCGTTTGGATTACCGTGCAAATGATCATGCGCTGATCGATGTGGGTGGCGTGGGCTATGTGGTGCATTGCTCAGATCGGACGCTGGCCGCGTTGCCCGGCCCGGGCGAGGCTGTGTCGCTTTATACCGAGCTTTTGGTGCGGGAAGACCTGCTGCAGCTGTTCGGGTTCACAACGCCTTATGAGCGAGAATGGCATCGGTTGCTGATTTCCGTTCAAGGCGTTGGTGCCAAGGCCTCCATGGCGATCCTTGGCACCTTGGGCGCAGAAGGTGTGGCGCGCGCGATCGCACTTGGCGATGCGTCGGCTGTGAAGGCGGCGCAGGGCGTTGGGCCGAAATTGGCCCAGCGCGTGGTCAATGAGTTGAAAGACAAGGCGCCTGCGGCAATGGCGCAGGGCGGCTCCCTTGGGGCTGCGATGGGGGATGACGCGGCGGAGCCTTTGGTTGTCGAGGATGCGCCAGAGCCCAAGCCACGTGCGGCGGCATCCAATGCGCAGGCCGAGGCTTTGTCAGCCCTGCAAAACCTTGGCTACGCGCCAGCAGACGCGGCCCGTGCCGTGGCCGAGGCGGCGGATGGTGAAAGCGATACGTCCGGCTTGATCCGCGCAGCACTGCGATTGCTGGCGCCCAAGGACTAGCGGCGCGCGCGGCGACGGGACATAAGCGATGAACATGACCGACTCCGATCCCACCCTGCGCCCGGACAAACTGCCCGAGGATGACCGCGCTTTGCGTCCGCAAAGCCTGGACGATTTCACCGGTCAGGAAGAGGCCCGCGCCAATTTGCGCGTGTTCATCGAAAGCGCCAAGCGGCGCGGCGAAGCGATGGATCACGTGTTGTTCCATGGCCCGCCGGGCCTCGGCAAGACAACGCTGGCGCAGATCATGGCGAAAGAGCTGGGGGTCGGGTTTCGCATGACCTCGGGCCCAGTGTTGGCCAAGGCTGGTGATTTGGCCGCGATCCTGACGAACCTGGAAGCGCGGGACGTTCTGTTCATCGATGAAATCCACCGGCTCAACCCGGCGGTGGAAGAGGTGCTGTACCCAGCGCTGGAAGATTTTGAGCTGGATCTGGTGATTGGCGAAGGGCCAGCCGCACGGACGGTGCGCATCGAGTTGCAGCCTTTCACGCTGGTCGGCGCGACAACGCGACTTGGGCTTCTGACAACACCCTTGCGCGATCGCTTCGGCATTCCCACGCGCCTGAACTTCTATACCGAAAATGAACTGGACCTGATCGTTGCGCGTGGCGCGCGGCTTGCAGGGATTGACGCTGACCCTGAGGGCACGCGCGAAATCGCCAAACGGGCGCGCGGCACGCCGCGGATCGCCGGGCGATTGTTGCGCCGGGTGATCGACTTTGCGGTGGTCGAAGGGGACGGGCGGCTCAGCCAATCCATTGCCGACAGCGCGTTGACGCGGCTCGGCGTCGATGAACTGGGCCTCGACGGTGCGGATCGGCGATACCTTTCGCTGATCGCGGAGAATTACCACGGCGGGCCGGTCGGGATTGAAACTGTCGCCGCTGCGCTGGCGGAGCCGCGTGATGCGCTGGAAGAGGTGATTGAACCCTTCCTCCTGCAACAGGGCCTGATCGCGCGCACGCCGCGCGGCCGTATGCTGGCGCACAAAGGGTGGAGCCATTTGGGGCTTGCCGCGCCGAAGCGTCCGGATCAGGGGGAATTGCTATGAGATGGCTGGCGATACTCCTTGCTTTGGCTGGGGCGGCGAACGCTCAGGTCGAACTGGACTATGCTGAGCGGGTCGATACACGGTTTGGCGAGATCCATGCGGTCGGGGCAAATTTTCAGTTCACGCTCTGGCACAATCAGACCCAATTGCCCTTGCCCGAGGATGGACGCTGGTTTGTGCAATGGCAGGCGCCCTCCGACGCGGGGTTCGACTGGGTGCTGGCGACACACCATCACGGCGGAAATTCCTGCGGAGGGGCCACTTATATCCTGCGGGTCGGGGCGGATGGGGTCGACTATTCGCAACCGATCAGCGACTGCGATGGCTGGTTTGTCGAGATCCGCAACGATGGCGATGCGATCGAAATCGACCGGACGGACACCAACATCCTTGTGCCGCTTGTCACGCTGCGCTGGCAGGGCGATGCCTATTCCGAGACCTTTCATTGCGCCCCGCCTGCCGACGCCGCCGAGCCCGGTCCAGATGTCACCCGTTGGATCGGTGCGCATGGCTCAGACATTTTGGAAGATGCCAGCGAGCGCGCGCGATTGGCGGACATCCTGCAAACATGGGAGATGCAGGACCTTTGGGTGCGGCTTCTGGTTGGTGGTGAGGTCATGCAGGTGGGCGATTGGGTGATCGCGACAGGCTGCCAGCCCCACGCTTGCGGGCTGGATATGGGAGCACTTGGTTTGCGCATCAGCGATGGCGTCGGTGCGGCAATCATTCGATCCTCGGGCAGTCCGGATCGGGTGTTTGGGCTTGGGAATGATACGGCCTTCCGCGCGGCGATTTCGGATTGGTTTGAATGAGCGACGCGACCGAGATCGAGGCCCTTTTCACGCGCGCCGACGGACAATTCCTGTTTGCCCGCTGGGGGCGGCCTATCGTGCCGGTGGTGTTTGGCGTCGATGATGCGACGGTCAGCGTCCTGAAAGGGGCGATTGAAGCGGTGGTTGCGCTGGCCGATCACAAGATGGCCGAGACGGACCCTGAGCTTGGCGCAAACCTGATGATCTTCTTCATCCGCGACTGGGATGAATTGGTCGAGGTGCCCGATCTGGACCGGTTGATCCCTGACCTTGCGCCGACGGTCGCACGGCTTAAAGGCGCAGATGCAAACCAGTATCGCAGCTTCCGGTTCGATGCCGATGGCGGGATCAAGGCGGCCTTTGTGTTCGTCCGGATGGACGAGGCGATGTCCGCCGCCCCGGCGGAGACAATTGCGCTGAGCCAGGTGGTGCAAACGATCCTGCTCTGGTCGGATCAGGCGTTCCTGGGGACATCGCCGCTTGCGGTGCTTGAAAACGGGGCGGCTGTGTTGCGGCCCGAGATCGCGGATGTGATCCGGGCGGGATACGATCCGGTCCTACCGGTTGCCTCGATTGAACCTGCCACTTGCCTGCGGATCGCGGCCCGGATTGGAGCCGTGCAATGATCCACCACTGGCCTCTTCGCGTTTACTATGAAGACGTCGATCTGGCGGCGATCGTCTACTATGCGAACTACCTCAAATACCTTGAACGCGGCCGGTCCGAAATGGTGCGCGCAGCGGGCATCAGCCAGTTGGACATGAAAGCGGCGGGGCTGGTTTTCGCCGTGCGCCGAGTGGAGGCCGATTATCTCAAACCTGCCCGTTATGACGACGAATTGGTGGTCGAGACCCGCCTCGACACCCTCAAAGGCGCTTCTTTCGACATGCCACAGCGTATCTTGCGAGGGGAAGAGGTGCTGCTGGAGGCGCGGATCAAGGTCGTGATCCTCAATGAAACAGGGCGTGCGGCCCGTCTTCCGGCGGATATTCGCGCAAAAGTCACAGCAATCGCGGCAAGTGATGGCCCGTGACGCAGAAGTGTTCGCCATAACCCTTTATTGCTGTTAATCTAACGCTCAAATGAGGCGCATCAAAAATCGCGCCCTTTACGATTGAGGCCGGGCAGAGGACAGCAAACCAGTTATGGAAACAGAGACGCTCGCTTTGGCGACCGAGGCGGATTTCACCCTCGTCGCCCTTTTCTTCCGTGCAAGTTTCATCGTTCAACTCGTGATGGTGGCGCTGATTGTCGCCTCTGTCTGGGTGTGGGCGATTGCTTTCGCGAAATTCGCAATGTTCCGAAAGGCGCGCAGCAATGCGGCAGGGTTTGATGCGGCCTTCTGGTCGGGCGAGCCGTTGGATGAGCTTTACGACCAGGTGGCCGATGCGCCGGGCTCTGCCTCGGAACGGGTCTTTGTCGCCGGTATGACCGAATGGCGCCGGTCGCTTCGCGATGATGGCGCGCTGATCCCCGGTGTGCAGCAGCGGGTGGACCGGTCGATGGACGTCGCCATCGCCCGCGAAAGCCAGCGGATGACCAATGGGTTGAATTTTCTGGCTACGACTGGCGCGACGGCACCCTTCGTGGGTCTCTTTGGCACCGTCTGGGGCATTATGCGGTCGTTTCAGGAAATCGCGATTTCCGGGCAGACTTCGCTTGCCGTTGTGGCCCCCGGCATCGCTGAGGCGCTTCTCGCCACGGGCTTGGGTCTTCTCGCGGCTATCCCGGCCGTGATCCTCTACAACAAGCTTTCCAGCGATGCGGATGAGATCGTGGCGACCTTCGAAGGATTTGCTGACGAATTCTCAACGCTCCTCAGCAGGCAGCTTGACTAATGGGCGCCTCCGTCCAGACGGGCGGCGGTCAGCGTCGCCGCAGGGGCAGGGGCCGCCGCGCGTCGCGCCCGATGTCCGAGATCAACGTCACACCCTTTGTGGACGTGATGTTGTGCCTTTTGATCATCTTCATGGTGGCCGCCCCGTTGATGACAGTAGGCGTGCCGATCGACTTGCCAGATACGTCCGCCGAGGCGCTGCCGAGTGAGGATGAAGAGCCGCTGACAGTGACGCTTGCCGCTGACGGGCGTGTGATGTTGCAGACAACCGAAGTGACCCGCGACGAGATCATCCCGCGCCTGCAAGCCATCGCCGCAGAACGCGACAGCCCGCGCATTTTCGTGCGCGCTGACGGGGGCATCCCCTATGAAGAAGTCATGCAGGTCATGGGGGCGCTGAACGCGGCAGGCTTCCGCGAAATCGGTCTTGTGACCGATGCCGGTGGCCCGACGCTCGATGGGCCCAACTCGGATGGGGAGGAGTGATACCCCCATGCGCCGATCCCTCTACGCCTCTTCCGCGATCCATGTGGGCCTTCTGGCCTGGGTCGCCTTTGGCGGGCTGTTGTTCGACCGCAGCCCGGAGGTGGAGTTTGAGGTGACAGGTGTGGCGCTGATCACGGCGGAGGAATTTGAGGCGCTGACCAGCGGTGCCGCAGACGCGCCTGCAGTGATCGAAGCGCCCGAAGCGCCGTCTTTGCCCGAGGTCACAGAAGCACCTGAGGTGCCAACGCAAGAAGCGCCGCCGCCGTCAACGGAACAACCAACGGAAACCGCCGCCCCCGCGCCGGAAAGCGATCCTGTGCCGGTTGACCCGATCCCGGATACGCAGGTCAGCGACGATCTTATCGCACTCGCCCCGCAACCCGATGTCACGGACGCCGAGCCGTCTGACACGCCGACGCCTGAGGAAGCGCCGCGCATCGCGCCGGTTGCCGCGCCGTTGCCAGAACCGGATGTGGAAACCGCGCCAGAGGTATTGGAGCAGCCAACGGAAGAGGCTGTTGCTGAAGAAACTCCGGTTGAAGAGGTGCCCGAGACCGCGCCGGAGGAGGCCACGACCGAGATCGTGACCGAGGCCGAGGAACCCGCAGCAGCACTCGCGCCGACGGCCTCCGTCCGCCCGACGGCACGCCCCAATCGCCCCGCGCCGGTGGAAGAGCCGGTCGAGGAGGCTGTGGCCGAGGTGGAAGCACCCGCCGAGGACCCCGCCCCGGAGACCCCCGTTGAAGACACGGCCAGCGTCGAGCCGGAAGAAGATCCGCTGGCGGCGGCCATTGCGGGTGCCGTGGCCGAGGCGGTCGAGACAGAGGAACCGGCGGCAGACTCGATCCCAGCCGGTCCGCCGATTAGCCAGGGCGTCGCCGAAGGGTTCCGCGTGGCCGTCAGCGCTTGTTGGAATGTGGGCTCGCTGTCGACCGAGGCGCAGGGCACCACCGTTGCGATTGCCTTCGAACTGGACCGCGACGCGCGCCCGATTGAGGGCACCTTGCGCATGATCGAGTATTCGGGTGGTTCGGAAACAGCCGCCCGCCAGGCCTATGAGGCCGCCCGCCGCGCGGTCCTGCGCTGTGGCGCGCGTGGCTATGACCTGCCCGAGGAAAGCTATGGACGCTGGCGCCTGGTTGAACTGGTGTTCAACCCCGAAGGGATGCGCCTGCGATGACCTGTTTCTCCCTTCCCCAAAAGCTGCCCCCCTGCACCGCGAAGGTGCCTTTCCCGCGTTCGGAAAAGAAGGAGGCGGGCTTATGACTTTGTTCCGTTCCGCACTGATGGTTTCCCTCATGGCGTCCGTCTCGCCGCTGGCCGCACAGACGGCCCTGAACGATCGACCGGGCATGTGGATTTCCGTACAACCGGCGGCCTCCGATGCCGAGGCTCAGATTCTGACTGCACCAGTTTCCGCACCGTTGATCACGGCTGAGCCGTCCGGCGGCGTTGTGCTGGATGCGACCGGCGGCGGGTCGGGTGTGATCCTTGAGCATCCTTCCATCGCGGCAATCTCCGAGGAGACGCCTGCAGCGCCGTCTACGCGGCCAACCCCACGCCCGGATGGATTGGTTGTAGCCGCAGCGCCCGACCCCGAGATCGCCCTTGAAGAGGTGCCGGAGGAACAAACGCTCTTCATCGCGATTGACGCAGCCTATTCCGGGCCGCGCCCACGCCAACGCCCACGCGAGGTTGCCGAGCCGGTTGCGCCGCCGGCCGAGGCCTTGCTGGCTCCGAACACGGAGATCGTGGAAGAGGCTGCCGCGCCTGCACCCGCCGAAGCACCACCGATTGACATCGCTGGCGTCGAAATCGACGAAGCGGCGGCGCTTGCGGCCGAGTTGGCCACACTCTTGGCCAACGACGCCCATGACATCATGGCGGCGGCACCACTTGTGGCCGCTGATACAGTGCCCGCGCTGGATGACCTGACACCGGAAGATATCGTTGTGGCATCGGCCTTCGCAGCTTCCGAGGCAACGCCCCCACAGGCGCCCATACCAACGGCGGTCCAAGCCGTCGCAGTGCTTTCGTCCCGCAATCAACCCGCCGCCCTGTCGGCTGTGCTTCTGCCCGGGGCCTCGGCTGGTGCACGTCCTACGGTGCAGCCTGCGGCTTTCCTTGTTCCGCGCGAAGACAGGGCGCCTATTCTGTCGCGTCCGCTGCCCGAAGGCCCCTTGGCGCAGGAAAGTGTCACCGCGCCAGAGGTCGAATTGCCCGCGAGCCTCGCGGCGGTTTTGATGCCGGGCCCAACCACCGTGCCGGGCCGTGCCGAAGGTCTTTCCTTTGCAGCACTGCCTTTACCGGACATGTTCCCGTATTCGGCTCTTCCACCGGAGCTTTTGCCCAATGGGCCCGACGCCCAGGCACGTGCAATTCCACCTGTCGCGCCTGTGCCAGAGGCGATGGCCGCCGTACTGATGACCGATCCGCGCCCGGCCCCGCCGCAACTGGCCCCCTTGGCGCTGCCGGATATGCCCGTGTCAGATGCACTCCCGCTGGATCCTGACGCCGCGCCCGAACTGCCAGCGCCCGATGCCAGTGCGTTGGCCCGGATGATCGCGGATGCCGAAATCTGCTGGCAATATGCCGATCTTGCGGCTGAGGCCGGTTGGGCGCGCCTATCAGTCAGCGTCGCATTGGACGAGATGAACATGCCGTCCGCACAAAGCATCCAATTGACCGGCTTCGCCCATGTCATGTCGTCGTCGGCAGCCGAGGCTTTTGAGGCCGCCCGCGGCGCTCTGATCGGGTGTGCAGAGGCGTCGGGGTCCGAGCCTGCAACACGTCCTGCGACCCTACTTTTCGACCGAAACGGAGTCCGCCTGAGATGATCGCCCCCCTGCGCATTGCCGCTGCCCTTCTGCTTGCCGTTGTGCCCGCCGCCGCGCAAACAGTTGTGCCGGTTCCGCGCCCGACCGACGAAGAACGGGCCGCCGCCGCCGAAGCGCGCGCGGCTGCGGCAGCAGTTCAGGAACCGGTGGGTCCTGCCGCAGCCGAAAGTACACGCCCCCTGACACAGGACGAAACCGCAGGGTTCATGGCTCAAGTCAGTGCGTGCTGGAACACGGGCAGTGCGCAAGAGGCTGGCAATACTGCCGTCGTCGTGCGCTTTTCCATGACACCTGAGGCTGAACCGATCCCGAATACGTTCCAGCTTGTCTCGGCTTCGACAGACGATCAGGACGCCGCAGATCTTGCTTTCCTCGCCGCGCGCCGGGCGGTCATTCGCTGTGGCGAGGCGGGTTATGATCTACCGGCGGCAGCTTTCCCCTATTGGGAGCGGGTCGAAATCAATTTTGATCCCGCACAAACAGGAGGCAATTGAACATGCGCCTTTGCATCCCAAATATCTCGCGGTCCTTCCCGCACCCATTCAAGAAAGAGGTGGCGTTATGCTGACACGCCGGAATTTCATCGGGTCTTCCAGCCTTCTTCTGGCTTCCACGGCTTTGCCGAATGTGGGCCTTGCCCAGAACGGCCCCTTGCGGTTGGAAATCACCGAAGGGGTGATCGAACCTTTGCCGTTCGCCTTGCCCACGTTCATCGGGTCCGGCGATGCGGCTGCGGATATCAGCCGCGTGATAGCCGCCGATTTGCGCGGCACAGGCCTGTTCCGGCAAATCCCGCCGGATGCGTATATCTCTCAGGTGACAAGCTTCAACGCCCCGGTCAGCTATCCCGATTGGCAGGCGATCAACGCACAAGCCCTGATCACTGGCGAAGTTGAGGCGCGCGGTGATGGCAATATCGTCGTTCGCTTCCGCCTGTTTGACGTGTTCAGCAACGCGCCTCTGGGCGAGGGCCTGCAATTTGTCGGCCCCGCAAACAGTTGGCGGCGCATGGCCCATAACGTGGCTGACCAGGTCTACAGCCGGATCACTGGCGAGTCGGGCTATTTCGACACACGGGTGGCCTTCATCCATGAGGAGGGACCCAAGAATGCCCGCCTCAAGCGGCTGGCGATCATGGATTATGACGGCGCGAATGTGCAGTACCTGACGGACAGCCGCGCGCTGGTTCTGGCCCCGCGTTTCTCCCCTTCGGGCGATCAGATCCTCTACACCAGCTATGAGAGCGGGTTCCCGCAGGTCTATCTGATGGATGTGGCGAGCGTGCAGCGCCGCCCGTTGGAGGCTATTCCCGGCGGCAACATGACCTTCTCACCCCGCTTTGCACCCAGTGGTCAGAACGTGGTCTTCAGCCTGGAGCAAGGTGGGAACACCGACATTTACGGCCTCGCACTTGGCGGCGGCTCACGCACACAGCTGACGCAATCACCCTCGATCGAGACGGGGCCATCCTTTGGCCCCGATGGCAGCCAGATCGTATTTGAAAGCGACCGAACCGGTCAGCAGCAGATATACGTCATGCCTGCGGGCGGTGGCGAAGGGCGGCGAATTTCGACCGGAGCGGGGCGCTATGGCACGCCAGTCTGGTCGCCGCGTGGAGACTATATCGCGTTCACCTATCAGGCGGATGGCCGCTTCCACATCGGTGTCATGCGCACCGACGGCTCGGAAGAGCGGCTGCTCACGTCCTCGTTCCTCGATGAAGGGCCGACATGGGCACCCAATGGCCGCGTCCTCATGTTCACCCGCGAAACGCCGGGCGACGATGGCGCGCCTGCAGTCTATTCGGTCGATATCTCGGGCCGGAACCTGCAGCGGGTCGCAACCCCCGGCATGGCGTCGGATCCCGCATGGGGCCCGCTTCAGAGTTAAGCGTGATTGGCGCGGGCATGCCGCGCATGGTATGAGTTTAAAAAACAAGATCCGAGGATCAGAGCAATGAAACTGACAAACATCTTTCGCAAGGCCCCGGTGGTCCTTCTGGTAAGCACATTGGCGCTGGCGGCCTGTTCGCAAGGCGGGTTCCGCGGTGACGACGAAGCCGGTGCCGGCGCAGATGGCGCGCTTGGCGCAGGCGCAGGTGCAGGCGGCGTGAATGACCCGTCGAGCCCCGCCTATTTCAACCAGGTTGTGGGCGACCGTGTGCTGTTTGCCGTCGACCAATCCACCCTTTCGGCGGAAGCACAGACCATCTTGGCCGGTCAGGCACAGTGGATGCTGTCGAACCCTGAATTCACCGCGCTGATCGAAGGCCATGCCGATGAACAGGGCACTCGTGAATACAACCTCGCCCTGGGCGCACGCCGCGCGGCGGCGGTGCAGGAATACCTGATCAGCCAAGGCGTGCCGGGTAGCCGGTTGCGCACGATCTCCTACGGCAAGGAACGCCCGATCGAGATCTGCTCGACCGAGGCCTGCTACAGCCAGAACCGCCGTGCCGTCACGGTGATCTCGGCAGGTCTTGGAGCGTAAGATGCGGCTGGTCGTTGCCCTTTGTGCGCTTCTGGTGGCCGGTCCCGCGCTTGCGCAGGACCGCGCGCAGACCCTTGCCGATATCCGGCAAGAGCTTTCGGTTTTGTTCGTCGAAATTCAACGCCTTAGGGGTGAATTGAACACCACGGGCGGTGCGAGTGGAACCGGTGCCACCGGCGGTACAATTGACCGCGTCAACGCCATCGAGGCCGAGGTGCAGCGGCTGACCGCCCTGACCGAACGCATCCAGATTGATCTAGACGGTGTGGTGCGCGACGGGACGAACCGGATCGGTGATCTGGAGTTTCGTTTGTGTGAACTCGAAGACGATTGTGACATCGCCACTTTGGGGGACACGCCGTCGCTTGGCGGAGTGACACCCGCCTCGGGCGGTGCCGCGCCTGCCTCCTCTGCAGGTGGGGCAGGTATCGAATCCTCGACCCTGCCGGATACCGGCGGTGCCAATCTCGCCGTGGCGGAGGAAGACGATTTCAACCGCGCGCGCACCGCCTTTGATGGCGGCGAATATGCGGATGCAGCGATCATGTTCGAGGCGTTCACCAGCAACTATCCGGGTAGCCCCCTGTCGGCGGATGCGCATTACCTGCGTGGTGAGGCAGAGGCGAACCAGGGCCGGTGGAGCCCGGCGGCGCGGGCATTCCTCGATAGTTTTCGGCTTCGCCCGATGGCCAACGCGCGCCGGTTGCGTTGACCTCGCTTGGCGTGGCTTTGGCGCAGATCGGCCAGACCGAAGAAGCTTGCCTGACGCTCGCTGAGGTGGCTGTGCGCTATCCCGGTTCGGCCTCCGTCGCCGAAGCACAGGCCGAACGCGGGCGTCTGGGCTGCCAGTGAGCGAAACCCTGCCCGAGCGGTTTGCGGCCCGAATGGGTCAGCTGCTCGGGCCTGATTTCCCCTCCGACATTGCACTCGCCGTCTCAGGTGGGGGCGACAGCATGGCGATGCTGGCGCTGGCCCATGACTGGGCGCGTGTCTTCGGTGTGAAGCTGCGGGTTGTGACCGTTGATCACGGGTTGCGCGCGGAAGGCGCGGATGAGGCCGAGATGGTCGCCAAAGAATGCGCGCTGCTTGGCCATCCCCATGAAACGCTGCGTTGGGAATGGGACGGGCAGGGCAATTTGCAGGACGCCGCCCGCCGGGCGCGGCTGGACCTGATCGACGCGTGGCGCGGCAAGATCGGGCATGTGTTGATGGCCCACACGCAAGACGATGTGGCCGAAACGTTCCTGATGCGACTCGCCCGCGGGTCGGGGGTGGAGGGGCTCTCGGCGATGCAAGACGTGCGCCGTGTGCGGGGCGCGCACGGGCCATTCCGGGTTGTGCGCCCGCTCTTGCATGAGGCCCGCGCAGATCTGCGCCACCATATCGCGACGCTGAAAGTGCCTTATGTCGACGATCCTTCCAACGATGACCCGCGCTTTGACCGCGTGAAGGCGCGGCGGGCTCTCACTGACCTTGGAATTGAGGCCGGGACGTTCACGGCAACAGCTGAACGGATGCAGCGCGCCTCGGTCGCGTTATCGCGGCGTGCGGCGGATGTGGCGCGGAATTGTGTGACGCAGGAACAGTGCCAGTACATGCCTACGGGCGATCTGTTGATTGACCGGGATCGATTTGCAGTGGTTGAGGTCGACACGCAGTTGCGCATTCTGGCTGCCGCGTTGCAGTGGGTCAGTTCTGCTCCGTACCGGCCGCGTGCCGCTGCGTTGGAGGCCTTGCTGGATCGGGCTTTGGCGGGGGGTGGCAGCACGCTTCACGGCGCGCGCGTGATGGTGACATCGTCCAAAATCCGCATCAGCCGTGAATATGCTGCGGTTGATGGGGTGGCGACGCCCATCGAAGAGACTGAAGTCACATGGGACACGCGATGGCACGTATGTTCGTCCAAGCCCGAGGGCCTGACGCTTCGCGCGCTTGGGCCGGATGGCTGGAAACAGGCTGTCGAAAAGCCGGACGATCTGCCGCCACATGACGCCGCGATCACGCTTCCGGCTGTCTTTGCGGGGGACCGGCTTATCGCGTGGCACCCCGCTCATACGTCCCCTGAATTTCAGGTCCGTTTTTCGCCGCCGGCGGGACAATTCATCACATTCATTGAATCGCGTTGAACTTGCCCCCTCAAACCTTATCTTAGAGCTAACGCGGGCACTGGCCCGCCTTTACTCGTTTCGAGGAGATCTCCTTGGGTAACGCGAGAAATATCGCATTCTGGGTCATCCTGTTCCTGTTGATTCTGGCGCTCTTTAACCTGTTCTCAGGCGGTCAGAGCCAGGTGAACAGCCGCACCGTGGCCTATTCCGATTTCGTGCAACAGGTTGAAAATGGTGGCGTTTTGACAGCCACACTGGATGGAGAGAACGTGCAATTCACCACCGGTGACGGCACCTATTCCACCATCGCGCCAAGTGACGCGGAAACCACGCAAACGCTTCTGGACAATGACGTGCGCATCGAAGCGCAGCCGCAGCAGACCTCGGGCTTCCTGAGCGTGCTGTCGCTGTGGTTGCCGGTGTTGGTCCTGATCGGCATCTGGATTTTCTTCATGAACCGGATGCAGGGCGGTGGCCGTGGCGGCGCAATGGGCTTTGGCAAATCCAAGGCGAAGCTGCTGACCGAAAAGCATGGCCGCGTGACGTTTGATGACGTGGCAGGCATCGACGAGGCCAAGGATGAGTTGGAAGAGATTGTGGAATTCCTGCGCAATCCGCAGAAATTCTCTCGCCTCGGCGGCAAGATCCCCAAAGGTGCGCTTCTGGTGGGTCCTCCGGGGACCGGTAAAACCCTTCTGGCGCGTGCGATTGCGGGCGAGGCGGGCGTGCCGTTCTTCACCATCTCAGGCTCCGACTTCGTTGAGATGTTTGTGGGTGTGGGTGCATCCCGTGTGCGCGATATGTTCGAGCAGGCGAAAAAGAACGCGCCCTGCATCGTGTTCATCGACGAGATCGATGCCGTGGGCCGGTCCCGTGGCGTGGGTTACGGCGGCGGCAATGATGAGCGTGAGCAGACGCTGAACCAGTTGCTCGTTGAGATGGATGGTTTTGAGGCCAATGAAGGCATCATCATCATCGCCGCGACCAACCGCCCCGACGTTCTGGACCCTGCGCTGCTGCGTCCTGGCCGTTTCGACCGTCAGGTGCAGGTGCCGAACCCTGATATCAAAGGCCGCGAACGCATTCTGGGTGTCCATGCCCGCAAGGTGCCGCTTGGCCCCGATGTCGACCTGCGCATCATCGCACGCGGCACGCCCGGCTTCTCGGGTGCGGATCTCGCAAACCTGGTGAACGAGGCGGCACTGATGGCCGCCCGCGTGAACCGGCGGTTCGTCACGATGGAAGATTTCGAGAACGCCAAGGACAAGGTGATGATGGGGGCAGAGCGCCGCTCCATGGTCATGACCGAGGATGAGAAAAAGCTGACCGCGTATCATGAGGCCGGTCACGCCATCGTTGGCCTGAACGTGCCGGATCACGATCCGATCCATAAGGCGACGATCATCCCGCGTGGTCGGGCGCTGGGTCTGGTCCTGTCCTTGCCGGAGCGGGACCAATTGAGTGTGTCCTACCGCAAATACACGTCCAAAATCGCCATGGCGATGGGCGGTCGTGTGGCGGAGGAACTGATCTTCGGTAAAGAGAACATCACCTCTGGCGCGGCCTCGGACATCCAACAGGTGTCAAAGATCGCGCGCGCGATGGTCACGCAGTTTGGCTATGCGGAGGAGCTTGGGTACATCGACTACGCCAACGAACAGCAGTCTTATCTGGGCCAATATAGCGGCGGCACCAACCACTCTGCCGCGACCCAGAAGATCATCGACGACAAGGTCAAAGAGTTGGTCGACGAAGGCTACGATACCGCCAAACGCATCCTGACTGAAAAGGCGGATGATCTGGAACGCTTGGCGCAAGGCCTGCTGGAATACGAGACGCTGACTGGCAAAGAGATCACCAAGGTGATCGCGGGCGAGCCTCTCAATCGTGGCGACGACGATGATGAGGCGCCCAGTTCCGGTGGGACTCCATCGGTCACGGCTATCCCGAAATTGCCACCCAAGGCCAAGCCTTCGGGTGACATGGAGCCGGAACCGACGGCGTAAGCTCGGTGCCTGGAGCATCATCAAAAAAAGCCCCGGCCTATTGGTCGGGGCTTTTTGATGTGCGGCGGTGATGTGGGTCAGCCCATCATCTTTTTCTGCATCTCTTTCATCTGGGCTTCCATGTCCGTCCACATTTTCTGGACGCTGGCCTGCATCTCTTTGGCGGCCTCCATGTTGGCTTTGCCAAGCTCTTCCATCTGCGCTTCCGCGTGCTTGCGCTGTTCGTTGAGCGAGTCCATCTGCTTGGCCATTTCGGCCTGACCCTTGGCGCCGGCCTCCATCATCTTGGCTTGCACTTTGCCCATCTCAGCCGTCCAGCTGTCCATCTGGGCTTGGGCCTTGGCCATGAATTCCTTTGGGTCTTGCATCCGATGTCCTCCGTGTTGGTGGAGGTACGCTAACACATATCCGACGGAATGCGGCTGCCTTTGTTGGTCACACGGCGATGGTTAGCAGGGCGACGCCCGCCGACATGCCCATGGCGAGGCCGGTGTAGATAATCAGGCTGATAGCGCGAAGTTGCATCGTATTTCCCCTAAATAGCAGACATTCCCAACGTAAACGCTGGATCTCGTTAAGAAACGGTGCAAATCCGGGCTTGGTTCCCCTGTAGGGCGCGTTTTTCCTTTCGGAAACGTTCGCAGCGCCCCATGACGGGATGCTCTGTGAAAATGTCGGAATTGGCCCTATCCGCCCATGGCCTGCCCGTTATAGGCGAGTTGAGAGCAAGATTTTCGCGAGGGAGACGCGCGCCATGGGCTTTAAATCTGACATTGAAATCGCCCGCGAGGCGCAGAAAAAGC
This sequence comes from Gymnodinialimonas sp. JB5-7, assembly GCF_055693405.1. Classification (NCBI taxonomy): domain Bacteria; kingdom Pseudomonadati; phylum Pseudomonadota; class Alphaproteobacteria; order Rhodobacterales; family Paracoccaceae; genus Gymnodinialimonas; species Gymnodinialimonas sp. JB5-7. The sequence goes on along the minus strand of NZ_JBVFUX010000012.1, from coordinate 266,377 downwards.
CGATCCAGGAGATCGGTGCGAAGATCGGGATTGGGTCGGATGATCTGCTGCCCTACGGCCATGACAAGGCGAAGGTGAGCCAGTCGTTCATCAACTCGGTCCAGGATCGCGAAAACGGCAAGCTCATCCTCGTGACGGCGATCAACCCGACGCCCGCAGGCGAAGGCAAGACGACAACAACCGTGGGTCTGGGCGATGGCCTGAACCGCATCGGCAAGAACGCAATGATCTGTATTCGCGAAGCCTCGCTCGGGCCGAACTTCGGAATGAAGGGCGGCGCGGCTGGCGGCGGCAACGCGCAGGTTGTCCCGATGGAGGAAATGAACCTCCACTTTACGGGTGACTTCCATGCGATCACCTCGGCCCACAGCCTTTTGTCGGCGATGATCGACAACCACATCTACTGGGGCAATGAGCTTGAGATCGACGTGCGCCGCGTGCAATGGCGCCGCGTCGTGGACATGAACGACCGCGCCCTGCGCCAGATCACGGCGTCGCTTGGCGGCGTGGCCAACGGCTTCCCGCGGGAAGCAGGCTTTGACATCACCGTGGCCTCCGAGGTTATGGCGATCCTGTGCCTGGCGAAAGACCTGAAAGACCTGCAGGAACGTTTGGGCGCCATGATCGTGGCCTACCGCCGCGACCGCTCGCCCGTTTTCGCGCGCGACATCAAAGCCGATGGTGCGATGACCGTGCTGCTGAAGGACGCGATGCAGCCGAACCTGGTGCAAACTCTGGAAAACAATCCGGCCTTTGTGCATGGCGGCCCGTTCGCCAACATTGCCCATGGCTGTAACTCGGTCATTGCAACATCGACGGCCCTGAAACTCGCCGATTATGTGGTGACAGAGGCTGGCTTCGGCGCCGATCTGGGCGCTGAGAAGTTCATGAACATCAAGTGCCGTAAGGCGGGCCTGGCGCCCTCTGTTGTGGTCTGCGTTGCCACGGTGCGCGCGATGAAAATGAACGGCGGCGTGGCGAAAGCTGATCTAGGTGCCGAGAACGTGGATGCCGTCAAGGCTGGCTGCCCGAACCTCGGCCGCCATATCGAGAACCTGAAAGGCTTCGGCGTGCCGGTTGTTGTCGCCATCAACCACTTCGTCACCGACACGGACGCGGAAGTGCAGGCGGTAAAGGACTACGTGGCGGAGCAGGGCGCGGAAGCGGTTCTGTCGCGTCACTGGGAGTTGGGTTCGGAAGGCTCCGCGCCCCTGGCCGAGAAGGTCGTCGAAGTCATCGAAAAGGGTGAAGCGAAGTTCGAAACGCTCTACGCCGACGGCATGCCATTGGCTGAAAAGATCCAGACCGTCTGCCAGAAGATCTACCGCGCGGACGAGGCTGTGATGGACAAAAAGATCCTCGACCAGCTGAAGCTGTGGGAGGATCAGGGCTACGGCAACTTGCCGGTCTGTATGGCGAAGACACAGTACTCGTTCTCGACCGATCCAAGCCAGCGTGGTGCGCCTACGGGCTTTACCGTTCCGGTCCGCGAAGTGCGGCTTTCGGCGGGCGCGGGCTTCATCGTCGCTGTCTGCGGTGAGATCATGACCATGCCCGGCCTGCCGCGCGTGCCATCGGCTGAGGCGATCCACCTCAACGACGACGGCCAGATCGAAGGGTTGTTCTGAACCCATGCATGAGGCCCGCGTGATCTGGCAGAAGAGCGGCGACTTCGCCGCCAACCGCTACGCACGCGGGCACATGTGGCGTTTTGATGGGGGGCTTGAGGTTCCAGCCTCGGCCTCTCCCTCCGTGGTGCCGGAACCGTATTCCGACCCTGCCGCTGTGGACCCGGAGGAGGCGTATATCGCGTCCATCTCAAGCTGCCACATGCTCTGGTTTCTGGACTTCGCCCGCCAGGCTGGGTTTGAGCCCGAAACCTATGAAGACCGCGCCACTGGCGCATTGGTTCGCCAGGACGGCAAGACGTGGATCCCGCGCGTCGATCTGAACATCCGCGTCACATGGGCCAACGCGCCCGACGCCAACACCCACAAAGCGCTGCATGAGAAAGCGCACCATGCCTGTTTCATCGCCAATTCGGTGCGGACCGACATTGTCGTGAACCTGTTGGAGGACAATCCATGACCGCCCAGAAAATCGACGGAAAGGCCTTTGCCGCCACTGTGCGGGGCCAGATTTCCGACCATGTAGACCGTTTGAAATCCGAGCATGGCATCACGCCAGGCTTGGCGGTGGTTTTGGTGGGCGAAGACCCGGCAAGTGAGGTCTACGTGGCCGCCAAGCACAAACAGACCGTCGAAGTGGGCATGGCCTCGTTCGAACACAAACTGCCTGCGGATGTCTCGGAGGAGGCGCTGTTTGCGCTGATCGACAAGCTGAATGCTGACGACAGCGTGCACGGAATTCTCTGCCAGTTCCCGGTGCCCGATCATCTGGACGAACGCCGCGTTGTGGCGCGGATCGATCCGTCGAAGGATGTCGACGGATTGAGCGTGGTGAATGCGGGTCTGCTGGCCAGCGGCGAGAAGGGCCTTGTGTCGTGCACGCCGCTTGGATGCCTGATGCTCTTGCGGGACCAGGTCGGCAATATGTCGGGCAAAGAGGCCGTGGTGATCGGTCGGTCGAACCTGTTTGGCAAACCGATGGGCCAGCTTCTGCTGCAAGAGAATTGCACAGTCACCATCGCGCATTCGCGGACGAAAGACTTGGCCGAGGTCTGCCGCCGCGCGGATATCCTTGTTGCGGCCGTGGGCCGGGCCGAAATGGTGAAGGGCGATTGGGTGAAACCCGGCGCGACCGTCATCGATGTCGGCATCACCCGCATCCCACACCCGGACAAACCGGGGAAAACCAAGCTTCTGGGCGACGTGGACTATGCCGAAGCTATCGAAGTCGCCGCAGCCGTGACGCCGGTGCCGGGGGTGTGGGGCCAATGACCATTGCCTGCCTTCTGGCGAACACGTTGACGGCGTGCTGCCGGGCCAATGGTCTGGACGAACCCACAGGATTGACCGCCTGACGCGTAGCCTGCCTTCAGGCGCCAGGCGGAAGATCCACCGGGATCATCGTGCCTTGCAGGATGGCGACCGTCTTTCTGTTGCCGTCTTCATTCTCTGCCTCGACATCGCACTGCGTGATCAGCAAACGCCGTCCCGCCTTGGCGACACGTCCTGTTGCGATCAGACGCGGTCCGGTGGCGGGGGCCAGCAGGTTGATCTTCATCTCGACGGTCATCACGTCCCGGCCGGGTTCCATCAGCGTCAGCGCGGCATAGCCTGAGGCGCTGTCCCCCAGGGCGAAGGTGGCCCCGGCATGCACGGCGCCATGTTGCTGGCCGATGTCTGGCGTGACATCTAGCCTCAGTTCGACCTCCCCGGCTTCGACGCGCTCGATCCGGGCGCCAATCGTTTTCATCATGCGTTGCCGGGCAAAACTCAGCGCGACGCGCTGAAACGTTTCTGTATTTGGAGATTTTCCAGTCATCTGTAATTCATTTCATTCTTGAAGCTCATTGCGGCAACACTCTATCCTCGTTCAAACGGCAAATATCTGAATTCAACGGCGTGACGTGTGAATAAGAAAAGCACTCGTGGTATCGACCCGCGGCAGAATTGGAAGATACGTATTTGGATCGGCCTGATTGCAATCGTGGTCGTTTCATTGGTTGGCCCTTTTTCAACTTATGAGCGATTTTCCCTTACGGAACGCTTTCTTTATTGGGGTGCAATGATTAGCGGCTGTCTGTTTCCGGCGTACTTCATACGAAAGACCGTGATCGGACGCGCCACCGGGTCTGACCTGCGGCGCGATATCTTGGCGGCTTTGGCAATTGGCATCGCCCTTGCGCCGGTAATCTGGGCGGGAAACCTCCTGCTGTTGACGCCCAACCTTGCACATTGGGTTTTCTTTGTGGAGCATCTCGTCATCATTTGGGCGATCTGTTTCATGCCGGTCCTTGTTCGCCACTATTACCGTACAGCGGCTTTGGTGGCTGACCCGGTCGCGGACATGTCCGACAGCGAAGTTTTTCCGGCAGACGCGGCGAACGATCCGGTTCCGGCCCGCAATGTCGTGCCATTGGAACGCCATCTTAACCCTGACCTTGAAGGACCGATCACGCGGGTTTCCGCCGCGGATCACCAGCTGCGCATATTTACGGACAAGGGCGAAACGCGCGTGCGCATGCGGTTTTCCGATGCGTTGACCGAGTTGGAAGGCGCCCCGGGTATGCAGGTGCATCGCTCCCATTGGGTCGCATACGACTCGATTGAGCAATTGGTCCCGGAAGGGCGGCGCTACGCGGCGCAGCTTATGTGCGGGGGGATGGTGCCCGTAAGCGCCTCAAAAGTCCCGAATCTTGAGGCTGCCGGCATCAAGATTGCCGCAGAGTGACACGACAACTGCGGTCTACGGGTCTTGGGGCAGGCCACGCGGCATCGGGATATGCACCGGCGGGTTCCCAAGCAGAATGGCAATGGCCTGTGCCGACATAAGCTTGGCCAAATCGGGATGATCGCAATAGAGCCCGCCTGTGTAGGTGCCATAGGCCGGCAATATCAGCCGTGCGTCGTCCACAAGAAAGCAGGGCCGGGTAATCGAACGTCCCCGTGCGACGAGGCGAGCCTTAGGATGGTAGTGGCCTGAGACCTCGCCCATTGGGGCATGGCCCGCGATATGGCGGAAGGTGAGCGACCCAATTTGCAGTTCGGCCAGATGGTTGCCACCAATATCAACAGGGCCGGGGTCATGGTTGCCTTCAATCCAGATCCATTCACGCCCCGCCATTGCGGGGGCCAACCGGTCTGAAACGGCGCGTGCCGTCGCCTGTGCCGCCTCCAGATCATCAAAGCTGTCCCCAAGGCAGATCACGCGTCGCGCACCCATCGCGTCACAATCCCCGATGAGGCGGTCCAACGTTTCCTCGATCTCGTAGGGCGGCAGCATTGGCCCGCCGCGCCGGGCCATCCGTTCCGCCTTTCCAAGATGCAAGTCGCTGACGACAAGGGAGGACTCGTTCGGCCACCACAATGCGCCGCTTGGCAGGGCGGACAGGGCTTCGCCGCAGAAGGTGAAAGGCCGTTCGTTCATGCTTCGTTCATATTCGTGCCCGCGTTGGATGCGCAAGTACAAGTTCGAACCAAGGTTGGTTCAGGCCGCAACGGGCGGAGAATTCCGAGTTTTATTCGGGGCGCAAAAAAATACTGATCCAAAACCGTTAATGGCAGGAATTGGACGCGCCGATCACGCCAATCGCAATCCTGCAATTTCCATAAGGCGTTCGGCTTCTTCTCCCAAAAGGCGTTCATTCGCCAAACCCTGAATTGGAATTCGACCCGGTTCCAGAAATAACGGCGCGGCAAGTGGCGTCACGCGGGTCAGCGCCTTGTGATCAATTCGGTCCCCGATCCGCATCAGCATTTCTTCGATCCGCCCAAAATCTACAAGGCCGCGCATTGCTTCATTTCGGGTGATTTCAAGCATCACGTGATCCGGATCGTATTTGCGCAGGGTGTCGTACAGGATGTCCGTGGAAAAGGTCGCCAGTCGCCCGGATTTGCGTTTGCCACCAGGCAGGGCGCGGTCGACCAGCCCGGCGATAATCGCGCTGCCCTTGAAGGTGCGTTTCATGACTGCATTGTCGGCAAGCCAGCTTTCCATGGTGGCAAGCAGGTTCTCGCGGCTGAAAAGCGGTGCGATTTCGGTGACTTGGTCCAAGCCCCAGATCAACGTCGCATAGTCGGTTGAGACAAAGCCCATTGGGTTCAGGCCCTGTTCCTCCATCCGCTGGGTCAGCAAAAGACCCAGGGTTTGCTGCGCGTTGCGGCCTGCAAAGCCATAGGCGACGAGGTGTTCCCGACCGTCATGGGGAAAGGTTTCGACAAGCAGGCGGTCGCGTTCCGGCAGCTTTGAGACATCGCGCTGCAACTTCAGCCAGTCGCGGGTGTGATTGGGCAATTCCGGCCAATCGTCTTGCCGGAACATCGTAAGGATGCGGTCGCTGAGCTGTGTGGATGTCGCAAATTTCGTGCCCATGAACGTGGCGATTTTGGGCTTTTGATAGGGGGTGCGCGTGACCTCAACGGTCATCTCGCGCATCCCTTCGTAACGGACGATTTCCCCGCCGATCAGGAAGGTATCGCCTTTGCGAAGCATGGAGGCGAAGTACTCCTCAACTTCCCCTAATGGCTTGCCGCCGCGCGTTTTTTGCAGGCGCACGGCCATCTTGTCGGCGTCGACAATGGTGCCGATATTCATGCGAATGCGTGCCGTCGCGCGGGGATCACGCAGGCGGTAGATGCCATCGAATTCGATCAAACGCTGCCATTGATCGTAGGCCCTGAGCGCGTAGCCGCCGGTGGCCGCGAAATCGAGGCAGCGGTCGAAGGTGGTGCGGGGCAGGTCGGCATAGGCGCCGGTCGTGATGACCTCGGCGTACAGGTCATCCGCGGTGAATGGCCCGGCGCAGGCGCGGATGAGGATATGTTGGCAGAGGACATCGAGCGGGCCGGAATGGTCTGTATCACCGTCGAGGGTGTGCTCGCGCACGGCCTGAAGCGCGGCGACACATTCGATGACCTCAAAGCGGTTTGCCGGGACGATCAGCGCCTTGGAGGGCGCGTTGTAGCGGTGATTGGCGCGGCCAATACGCTGGACGAGGCGTTTGACGTTCTTGGGCGCCCCGACCTGAATGACCAGATCCACGTCACCCCAGTCGATGCCCAGATCGAGCGAACCCGTGCAGACGATGGCCTTCAATTCGCCGTTGACCATGGCCTGCTCAACCCGGTCGCGTTGCTCCCGCGCAAGTGCGCCGTGGTGGATGCCGATAGGGATCTGATCTTCGTTCGCAAGCCAGAGGTGGTGAAAGAACAACTCGGCCTGGGCGCGCGTGTTGTGGAAGATAAGTGTTGTATTATGGGCCTTTACCTGATCGAGGACGGCCTGCATCGCGTACTTCCCGCCGCCGCCGGACCAGGGTGGCGGGGCCTCGGTCGTGAGCATCTGGATGTCGGGATCTGGGCCGGGATCGGCCTTGAGGATCGCACAAGGGTCGGGGTTCTTGGCGAGGATCCGTGCGACGGCGTCGGGGTCTTCAACGGTGGCGCTGAGCCCCACGCGGCGCAGGTCGGGGCGGAGGGCGGAGAGGCGGGAGAGGGCGAGCATGAGTTGGTCGCCGCGTTTGGACTCCGCCAGTGCGTGGATTTCATCGACGATGACGCGTTGCAGGCCTTTGAAAGTGCGCTCGGCATCCTCGTAACTCGTTAGCAACGCGAGACTTTCTGGCGTCGTCAGCAAGATGTGCGGCGGGTCGGCGCGTTGGCGTTTCTTGCGGCTTGACGGTGTGTCACCGGTGCGGTCCTCAACCCGGATCGGCAGGCCCATTTCCTCAATCGGAGCGGTGAGGTTGCGTTTGATGTCGGCCGCTAGGGCCTTGAGAGGACTGATGTAAAGCGTATGGAGGCCGTCATGTTCACCATCCGCAAGCTCCACCAAGGTCGGCAAAAACCCGGCCATGGTTTTGCCACCTCCGGTCGGGGCGATGAGGAGTTGGCAGGGCCGATCGGCCAGCGCGAGCATCTCGCGCTGATGGGGATGGATGGACCAACCGCGGGCGGAAAACCAGCGTTCGATCTGCGGGGGAGGGGCGCCGTCATGGGGTATAGATAGGGCCTGTCCATGCCGGCGTCACGATCTTAGAGATCCGTTCATGTGAACGCATATGCGTTCAGTTGAGCGGAAAAATCCTGAAAAATGCGTTCAGCTGAGCAGATATGTGGGAGGGACGGGGGTGACGCTGTTCGCCCTGGGCGGGCGAAGGCGCCCCACCCGCCGTCCCGAAAGGCTCCCCCGAATTTCAATAGGCGCCCGATCTTCGGCGGCGACGGGTTTGTGCCCGTGATAGGGTCGGCGCATGTTGTTTGATTTGCCGGATGAAGAGACGCTTTACGGTGCGCTTTTGGAGCGGGACGCGACCTATGACGGGCGCGTCTATGTTGGCGTGTCATCGACCGGGGTCTTCTGCCGTTTGACCTGCCCTGCACGGAAGCCGAAGCGGGAGAATTGCCAATTCTTCCCGACGGTGGGCGGTTGCATTGAGGCCGGGTATCGGGCGTGCAGGCGGTGTCATCCCTTGGGACCAGCTGCGCTGGCAGATCCGATCATTGCGCGGCTTTTGGAAGCGTTGGACGCGGAGCCGCAACGGCGGTGGAGGGAGGGGGATGTCGCGGCGATGGGGTACGATCCTTCGACCGTGAGGCGCAGCTTCAAGCGGCAGTTCGGGATGACCTTCCTTGAGATGGCGCGGCAGCGGAGATTGCGCGAGGGATTTGTGACCCTGTCGGACGGCGGCGCGGTGATCGAGGGGCAGTTGGAGGCCGGGTTCACATCAGCCAGTGCCTTTCGAACGGCTTTCGCGAAACTGCTGGGGCAGGCGCCCGGGCGGCTGTCTTCCAACCCGCTTTTGCATGCCGATTGGGTGCGGACGCCTCTGGGAGACATGATCTCAGTGAGTTCTGCGACGGAGCTGCACCTGCTGGAATTTTTCGAACGCAAGGCTTTGAAGGGCGAATTGGCGCGGTTGCAAGGCCAGGTCAAAGGGCGCTTGGGGGTTGGACGCACGGACGTGTCGGAGCAAATTCGAGAAGAATTGGCAGCGTTCTTTCAGGGGACGTCGGCCGTATTTCGAACCCCGTTGGCCTATCACGGCTCGCCGTTCAGCGGTGCGGTTTGGGACGCATTGCGCGAGATCCCGGCAGGCGAGACGCGCAGCAATTCGCAGATCGCCGCGCGGATCGGTCGCCCGGACGCGGTGCGTGCGGTCGCGCGGGCCAATGGAGCGAACCAGATTGCGTTGGTTGTTCCGTGCCACCGGGTGATCGGGGCCGATGGCAAACTGACAGGATATGGCGGCGGATTGTGGCGGAAACAGAAGCTGCTGGAGATTGAACAGGGTTATGGGCCGGATTTCGAGAAGGAAGGCATGCATGTCGCAAAATGAAAAGGCAAAGCAGCTTTTGGCGCTGCATCATGGGGAAAACCCACTGGTTCTGTATAATATTTGGGATGCCGGCGGCGCCAAAGTTGTGGAAAAGGCGGGCGCGACGGCGGTGGCAACCGGGAGCTGGTCGGTGGCGGCGGCGCACGGCTATGGCGACGGCGAAGCGATGCCGATGGATCTTGTGTTGCGGGTCGTGGAGCGGATTTGCGCAAGCGTCGACGTGCCGGTGACGGTGGATTTCGAGGGCGGTTATGCCGTTGCGCCCGAGGCCGTGGCAGAGAATGTGCGGCAGGTGATCGGCGCCGGGGCGGTGGGGATCAACTTTGAAGATCGGATTGTGGGCGGCGAGGGGCTGCATGGGCTGGAAGCCCAAGTCGCGCGACTGGAGGCGATGCGGGATGTGGCGGCAGAAGAAGGCATCGAATTGGTCGTGAATGCGCGGACCGATCTGTTTTGGGGTCTGACCCGGCGCGGCATGAGAGCTTATTCGCGGAAGCCGTGGAGCGTGCGACGGCCTATGCCGAGGCGGGGGCGGCCTGTTTCTTTGTGCCGGGTTTGGGCGATCTTTCGTTGATCGCGCGGGTGGTGGACCAAGTTCCCCTGCCGGTGAACGTCATGATGATGCCACCCCTGACGTCAGTGCAAGGGGTGGCCGCACTTGGCGTGGCGCGCGTGAGTTTTGGGCCGGGGCCTTACAGCGCATTTTGCGCGGAGTTGAAGCGCGCGTTTGGGGAGATCTCGTAAGGCGCGCACACGTCTCGGGCGCGTGGGAGTGCGCGCCCGATGATGGCCAAGGAGAGTGAGGCGACCTGTTGCGTGCGGGTTAGTGCACGATTTCCTCTTCGCGGACGTAGAGGTTTTCCCATGCGCGGTCGATGAATTCGGGGCGCATCTGGTAGGGGATGCCTTCGAATTCGCAGATCGCCTTGATCTGATCGCACAGGAACACCGGGTGGTAGTTCGCGTAGATATTGTCGATCGTGGGATACTTCTTCTTCAGCATGTGGATGAGGGAGGCCTCATCGAGCGGCACGCCTTTTTTCTTGGCGACCATGGCGAAGATTTTCAGGAATTGTTCCTGGTTCGGCCCGTCGATCTTCACTTTGAAGAAGATACGACGCAGGGCCGCTTGGTCGAAGATCTCATTCGGGTGGAAGTTGGTCGAGAAGACCACCAGCGTGTCGAAGGGTACTTCGAATTTCTCGCCCGATTGCAGCGCGAGGATGTCGTAGTTGACCTCCATCGGAACAATCCAGCGGTTGATGAGCGCCTGCGGCGGCTCTTCCTGGCGGCCAAGGTCGTCAACGATGAAGACGCCGCCGGTCGACTTCAGCTGAAGCGAGGCTTGGTAGGTGCGGCTGACCGCGTTGTAATTGAGGTCGAGCATCGACAGATTCAATTCACCACCGGTCATAACCGTTGGCCTTGTGCACAGAAGGTAGCGGGTGTCGAACTTGCTGGCGCTGCGGCGCAGGCTGGTTTGCTCAGACGTTTCGCTTTTCATGATCGGTGTGTGCACGATCGGGTCGAACACGGTGATCACCTGGCCGGCATAGGCCAGCGCATGGGGGACGTAGATGTTGTCGCCCATCGCGGCGCGGATGCCTTCGGCGATAGAGGATTTACCGTTGCCGGGCGGGCCATACATCAGCACCGAGCGGCCGGAGCCCACGGCGGGCCCAAGCTGGTCGATCAGCCCGTCGGGCAGGATCAGGTGGCCCATCGAGGCCTCCAACATGTCGCGGGTCAGCTTGATGTCGCGGATCGACTGGCGCTTCACTTGCACCTTGTAATCTTCCAGCGGCACGGGCATCGCGCCGTAATATTCGGATTGGCTGAGCGCATCGAGAGCGCGGGCCTTGCCGCCATCCGTCAGCTGAAAGCCCATCTCGTTTGACGAGGTCGCGTGCAGCGTACCTGTGGCTTGCAGCAGGTTCTGGTCGCGCAGCATATCGATCAGCTCAGTCGTGAGCGGGATCGGGAGGCAGACGGCCTTGGCGATTTCCGAGACCTGTTCAACGTTTTTGCGGAAGATCGTTTTGAGGACGATGTCGCGCATCATCACGATCGTCAGCCCGGTATCTGTCAGCTTGCGCAGCGCCGGGGGCGAAAGCGGCTGAATTGTCTGTGACCTGCATGTTCATGGGAACGTGTCCTTATGCGGTGCCGGTGATGCCGAGGATCATGTAGACGATCAGGCCGGTTGAGATGCCCACGCCGTAGGGGAAGGCCTGCTTGCGGATCGAGCGGCGCCCGGTGTCCCACGAGGCCCAGTTGGGCGTGGCCGCGACCACGGCGGGGATGCGTTTGGCGATCTGGTGCACGATCATGAAGGCGAAGGCCGACATGGTGACGATCAGAAGGACAAGCATCGCGTCCGGGAGCGCAATGAAGGGGGCCATGGCGGCGGCGAATTTCGCGTCGCCCGCGCCCATGACACCCAGAGATGTCAGGATAAAGCCGATCAGCAGGACCACACCCATATGCGCAAAGCGCCAGGCATAGTCGGGGAAGGGCAGGGCGAAGAGGCCAAGCACGACGAAGCCCGCGAACAGCGCCAGGACGGCGACATTCTTGATCTTTAGCTCTGTCAGGTCCGTGTAGATCGCCCAAAGGGCAATCGGCAGACAGATGGGCAGAAAGATCCAGGCCTGGCTGGCGGTGAGGGCTACGTCGAAAGTCATGCTCTTTTCCCGATTTGGAAACGGTTTCCCCGTTTTTTGCCGATTAAATCGGGCCGAATAGGGGCAAGAACTGGGTCGTTTCCGTCCAACTGTGCTGATTCAGGCCCCGATCACGCATCCAGCGCGCGGAGTGCGGTGACTGCAGCCTCAAAATGCTGGGGATGCGTGTCGATCGCCTCATTCAGAAGCCCACGTCCGTCGGACACGTCACCGCGTCGGATCGCGGCGAGCGCTGCGGTGTGCAGCAGTTGCGCGCGTTCGATCTGCGTCATGTTGATGAGCGGAAGCTGGTAATTGCCTTGGGCCGCACGCGCCAAAACCAGGTTGTTCTTGGCGGTGAAGAGATCGGGGTCATAGGAGATGGCCTGAAGGAACAGATCTTCGGCCCCGGCATAGTCGCCCCGGGTCAGGTGCGAATAACCCCAGTTGTTGTACACATTTGCGGGCCGCGTCGTGAGGCCGGCGGCGGTTTCATAGAAACTGTCGGCGCGGTCCCAATCTTCTTCGCTGTCGGCGATCATCGCTTCAAGCCGGTAGCGTTCATAGGTCTCGAATGTGGGCGGGGTCGCGTCAAGCTGGGCTTGCGCGTCGTCCCAATCCCCATTGCGAATGAGCGCATCGGCGAAATCAACACGGTCCTGATCCATGGCGGCATCATGGTCGATGACCCTTTGCCAAACGGTTAAGGATTCACCTGCGCGACCGGCGCGCACGAGGCTGGTGGCCAGGCCGCGCTGCAGGTCGATGCGGTCGGGATCTTCTTCGACGGCGCGCTGGAAATAGCTGACCGCCTCGGTCGGGGCGGCGGCGTTCAGCATGATGTCGGACATGTTCGTTTCGTCGATCACGTTGAGTGGATCGAGCGCGCGATCAACATCGGCTTCGGTGGTGTTGCACGCTGCAAGCGCTACGACGGCAAGTGCCGCCGGGATAAACCGGAGGAAACGGGTCATGCTCTGCCTCATCTACTTGGCGTGATCTTGTGCCACGCCTTCGTTGGTGTTCGCCCCGGTTAACTCAACCGCCAGAGGTGAGGGTATAGCGCCCCCCGCCACGACGGATCAGCCCAGGCCGATTATGCTCTTCTTCGTCAGAATATACCTGATTTTCCTGTAGCGCGATAGCGAGGCGCAGGTTGTCGCGAATCGTTTCCGAACTGCCACTATCCAGCGCAAAGGCTTGTTCCAGAATGCGCCGCGCCTCCCCATATTCGCCCCTCTCTACAAGGGTCGCCCCCAAGTTGTTGAGGGCAGGCACGAAATCTGGCTGTGTGGCAATTGCGCGACGGAATTGCTCTTCCGCCTGCCCAAGACGCCCCAGCGCGAGGTTTGCGGCCCCGATTGCGGTGACCAGATCTATGTTGAGGCCGTCCTCGGCGGCCGCGCGGTAGTAGGAGCGCAGCGCAAGTTCATATTCGCCGTTTGCCATCAGCCGGTCGCCGACGATCAGACCGTCAATGCCTTCTTCATAGCCATCCACGGTGGAGGGGACGTTCAGGCCTTCGAGATCGGGAATACCGCTATCAAGACGCGGCTCACCCAAACAGGCAGACAGCGCCAAGGGCGCTAGGAAGAGGAAAAAATGCGGGGCACTTTGGCGCCTCAGGTTCTTAAAACTGCTCAGGCGCCAACATAGTCTATGCTGGCGCCTGGTGCATGTCTTTTCTTGTGGTGCTGTCGGGTGGAGGATCAGCCGCCGCCGTTAAGGTCGGTGGCGATGCCATAGACCGAGGGCCCGATCAGGATGATCAGAAGCGGTGGCACACAGAACATCATCGTGAACAGCGTCAGCTTCGTGGGAAGCTTGTTGGCCTTTTCCTCGGCCCGCATCACGCGCTTGTCGCGCATTTCGTCGGCGTAGACGCGCAGCGCTTCGGCAATTGACGTACCAAAGGTCGACGACTGGATCAGCGTGGTGATGAACGAGTTCACGTCCTGAATGCCGACCCGTTCGCCCATATCGCGCAGGACCTTGGTTTTGTCCTTACCGGCCTTCATCTCGTAGCTGACAATCTCAAACTCTTCGGCCAGCGCGGGGTAGGAGGGTTTGATCTCACGCGCCACTTTCACGATGGCCTGGTCGAGCGATTGACCGGCTTCCACGCAAACGAGCATCAGGTCGAGTGCATCGGGGAAGCCTCCGTTGATCTCATCCTCGCGGGCCTGAATGCGGCGCTGGATCCAGTATTTCGGGGCGTAGTAGCCGATGAAGCCCGGAACCACGACCATCAGGATCGAGTTCTGGGCCGAACCGCCACCGCCGGAGATCAGCACGTAGAGCGTGCCCAGAAGCAGACCGCCGATGCCAAGGGCGAGCTTGGCGAAGCTGAACATCTGGATCGAGGATTTGGAGCGATAGCCCGCGCGGATCATCTGCAACTGGGTTGCTGAAAGCTCCTCCTCGTCCTGGGGTTCGAGATATTGGGCAAAGCGATCAAGCTTTTCATTCTTACCGGCCTGACGCAGGGCATCTTTCTTGCCGCCCGTGGCGGTCCCTGTGCGTTCTTCGCGCAGGGTCTTGAACGGATCCTTCTGCTTTTTCATCAGCGACGGAAGGACCGCCACGACAAGAAGGACGCCAAGGCCACCCACGGCAATCAGGGGCCCGAGTTCGCCGAGCTGGGCCACGAGAAACTCGTTCACGCTATCGAAGAGACCTGTGAAAAACTGCATCGGACTGCTCTTTCTTACGCGGGTGCGGGGTGCGCACCCATTGTCGTTACACTTTGATGTTCACCAGCATGCGCATGATGATCATGTTCATGGCCAGCATGACGGCCACGGCGGCACAGGCGGGGATGAAGACGGGCGTGCCCATCACTTCGGAGTAGTAGTCAGGCTGCATCACGTTGATGCCGACCAGTGCCAGGATCGGGAAGATCGACAGGAAGTTGCCGGACCATTTCGCCTCAGCCGTGATGGCCTTGACCTTGCGGAACAGCTTGAAGCGCGCGCGGATCACGTTGGCCAGGCCTTGCAGGATCTCGGCCAGGTTACCACCCGAGGTCTGCTGAATGCCCACGGCGACGGCGAGAAAGCGCAAATCCTGAATGCCGAGGCGTTCGGCCATGGCCTGGATGGCTTCGGCGACGTCGCGACCATAGGCGGCCTCGTCCGCGATGATGCCAAGCTCGGACGCGATCGGGTCCGACATCTCACGGCTGACGGTGTTGATGGCTGACACAAAGGGGTGGCCGACGCGCAGGGAGCGCACCATCAATTCCACCGCATCGGGCAGCTGTTCTTCGAACATCGCGATGCGCTTCTTGGCCTTGTTGTTGACCCAGAAAAAGACACCGCCCACGCCCATGCCGACGGACGCAATGGCCCGCAACGGCGCGGATGCGCCTGTCAGGATGGTCATCAACAGGAAGGCCACGACCGACCCGACAACCATCATCAGCATCAGCTGGTTGGGGGAGAAGGCGATGTTTCCGCGCTGCGCCTTGTCGGCGATCATCTGGTAGAAGGGCAGGCTGACGCTGCCTTTGTGTTGGTCCAGTTCCTTGCGGAGCTTGGCCAGAACGTCTTCGCGGCTGGTGCCGGATTCCAGCATCGTCAGACGACGGTTCACGCGGGCATTGAGGCTGATCGACTTGCCGAAGACCAGCAAGTAGATGCCGTTTACCAGCATGATCACACCGACAAAGATGCCGATATAGATGAGCGGTTCGATAGAGAGTTGCATGATCTAAGCGCTCCGTTATTCAGCTGCGATGGGTTCGTAGATGGCGTTGGGCAGGTCATAGCCCCACTGCCGGAACCGTTCGGAATAGTGCGAGCGCACGCCGCAGGCCGTGAAATGGCCGATGATCTTGCCATCGGGTTCCAGGCCGGTGCGCTGGTAGCGGAAGACTTCCTGCATGGAGATGACTTCACCTTCCATGCCGGTGACCTCAGTGATCGACACCATGCGGCGCGAGCCGTCCTGCAGGCGCGAGGCCTGCACGATCAGGTGCACAGCCGAGGCGATCTGGGCGCGGACGGCCTTCAGCGGCATCTCGATCCCGGCCATGGCGACCATGTTTTCAAGGCGCGAACAGGCGTCGCGGGCGTTGTTGGCGTGGATCGTCGTCATGGATCCGTCGTGGCCGGTGTTCATGGCCTGAAGCATGTCGATGACTTCCTCGCCACGCGTTTCACCCACGATGATGCGGTCGGGACGCATACGAAGCGCGTTCCGCAGACAATCGCGCTGGGTCACAGCGCCCTTGCCTTCAACGTTGGGCGGGCGGCTTTCCATCCGGCCCACGTGGATCTGTTGCAGCTGAAGTTCTGCCGTATCTTCGATCGTCAGCACGCGTTCCTTGTTGTCGATGAACGACGAGAGCGCGTTGAGCGTGGTGGTCTTACCCGAACCCGTACCGCCCGAGACGATGACGTTCAGGCGGCAGGCCACGGCGGCCTGGAGGTAGGCGGCCATTTCCTCGGAAAAGGCACCGAAGTTGACGAGGTCGTCGATCCCCAGCTTTTCCTTCTTGAATTTACGAATGGAAACGAGGGAGCCGTCGACGGCCACCGGTGGGACCATGGCGTTGAAACGCGAGCCGTCTTTCAGGCGGGCGTCGACGTAGGGATTGGATTCGTCTACGCGGCGACCCACGGCGGACACGATCTTGTCGATGATGCGCAGCAGGTGGCGTTCATCCTTAAAGCGCACATCGGAGAGTTCCAGCTTACCGGCGCGTTCAATGAACACGCGGTTGGGGCCGTTGACGAGAATATCGTTGACCGTTTCGTCCTGCAAAAGCGGCTCAAGCGGGCCGAGGCCCGTGACTTCGTCAAACAGTTCGGTGTTGAGCGTCTGGCGATCTTCGCGGTTCAGGACCACGCCCATCTCAGCCAGCTGTTCACTGGTGATGGCGGTGATTTCCGCGCGCAATTCCGTGTCTTTTGCGCCTTCGAGCGCCGACAGGTTCAGGTTGTCGAGCAAGCGATGGTGCATTTCGGTCTTGATCTCATCAAGACGCAGGCGGCGCTTGCGGTCTTTGTCTTCCCCTCGGGCGTGGTTGCCTTCGGGATTGGGGTCACGTTTTCGGGCTGGCGCGCCACTTTGGGGGCCGGGGCCGCCTTTTCCTCAGGGACGGGGGCAGCCGCTGCGACTTTGGGCGACTTCGCCACTTCTGTCAGAGGCGCAACGGCGGCTGACGTGCCAGTCTTTTTATACTTCGAAAACATTTACTTACCCTTCGCCTTCACGTCGCCGACCATGGCCTTGTAAAGCCCGTCTGCGAGTTTGGTGATTTCCTTACGGAGCGGATTTTTCTTGGCGGCCTCGGCCAGGGTTTCCCCGTTATCGCAGGCTTGCGTCACGGCTTTGCCGCCATCGGGCAGCATGTTTGAGAACGACACGCCAAGGCTTTCCGCCATCTTCTTCATCCGGGTCTTGCCGTTCAGATCCGTCATGCCTGGCGCGCGGTTCAGGACATACTGGACCTTGTCGAGCGGCAGATCTTCGGATTGCAAGGCCTTGATGAAGCGCATGGCGTTCTGGGCCGAGCGCAGATCAAGTTCCAGCGTTGCGAAATACATATCGGCGCGGTTCAGGACCGTTTCGGTCCACATGACCATGGTGCGCGGCATGTCGACGATCACGATGTCGAAGCTTTGCGCGGCCAGATCGAGGATGGCGCCGATCTCTTCCGGTCCAACGATATCAAGCGGGACAATCTCAGACGGCGTGGTGAAGACGGACATCTTGTCTTCGTAACCAACCAGAGCCTGCTTGAAGCCGTCGGTATCCATCGAAGTGGCGTCCTGCAGCATCTCGAGCATGATCTCGCGGCGCGGTAGGTCGAGATAAGTCGCGACCGAGCCATTCTGCAGGTCGAGGTCGACGATACAGACCGATGGCGCGTTCTTTTTGTCAATGTTCGCCATCTCCCACGCCATGTTGACGGCAAGGGTTGTGGCACCGGTGCCGCCAGCAAGGTTTTGCACGGCGAAAACCGCGGATTGCGTATCGAGGCGCTGACCGGTTGCGGGCGTTGCGGGCTCTTCGGCCTGCACTTGCGGGGCAGGGGCGGGCTCAGGCTCCGACCGGATCTTTTCGATCGCGTCGTGCAAGGCGCCTTCGGCCAGCGGGTAAGGTACGAAGTCATCAGCGCCCAAGCGCAAGAGTTCGCGCAGACCAGCGGTCGAAAGGTTTTCGGGGATCAGGATAACCTTGATGTCTTTCGAGCGGGCGGCGCGGATAACTTCACCGATGCGACCAAGGTCGGCCTCATCCTCTTCACGCACGGCAAGTGCAATGAATTCAAGGTTGCCGGGTTCCAGCGCGTTGATGAAATCACGCGCTTCTTCAAAGCCCAGATCACCCCAGGCCTCGCCCAGTTCGGTTTCCATATCCTCGATCAAAAGACCGAAGTGATGAACCATGCTCGACACCGTGCAAGCGACGATGGGGGCCGGTTCGGATTTCAGTGCCAGTCCGCTACTCATTCCTCAAATCCCAATCTGCCCGGGGTATCCCCGGATCATCATTCAAAAGCTCATGGTGGCCCTGTTTGCTCGATCGGCCGGTCCATGGACCCATTTCAGTGCCAAGACGACTCATGCCATCTTGGTCCTTCCCAAGGGTGAACGTGCTCTGGAAAAGCGGCGAGAATGGGACACAAAAAAGGGATTACGTTTACAATTCGTGGACATCACTGGGCTTTGTCGCCAAAAGAAAAACCGCGCCGGAGGGGGTCCGACGCGGTCAATTTTCAAGCAAAATAAGGGTTTGGAGGCTATTCCGCCGCCGCCGCCCCCACCGCCACTGTAGCTGCGGTAGACGATCACGGCATATTGGCCGTCGAGCACCAGATCGCTGGTTTCGACAAAACCTGTCACCTCGGTCACGGTGCGGCGATTCCGGCGTTCTTCCATGTCGGTCGCGACGATCGGCTGGGTTTCCCCAAGCGAGACCAGCGCCTGCAAGCGGTGCCGGTTCACGCCCTGATGGACCAGGAAGTTCACCGCAGCCCGCGCGCGGCGCAGGCCGAGACGGTGGTTGTAGGCGCGGCTGCCCACGGCATCGGTATGACCGAAGACCGAGAAGCGGACTTCCGGGAAATGCCGGATGAAATGGGCCTGTTGCGTCAGGATCTCGCGTGCGGTGGCATCAAGTTCCGCCGAATTGAAGGCGAAGTTGATGGTTGTTGGCACCTCGGCGGCGAAGCGTTCGCCCAGAAGGGCGGCGTAGTTGATGTCGCCGTTGTGGACCCCGATGTTCTGGCGCGTTGGTTCGCCGAAGCGGCCTTCGTCCAGTTCCGCACCAAGGGGGCGACCGGTTTCGATTTGGAAATCACCGCAAGCCGTGAGTGCAAGGGTAGAGCCCATGCTGGCCAGCAGAATTCGCCGTGAAGGGAGTTTATTGGTCATCATCGCCTCCTCAGTCCAGGACGTAGCCGTAGGATCCCGAGAAATCCTGTTGAGCCACTTCGCCGGCGGGGGTTCCGACGGCTGGGGCGCGGCCAGTGACCTCACCCAAGAAGAACAATTCCTGCTCGGTCGGGATACGCACCCGGTCGGTCGGCAGCGCTAGCGCTTCGCCGCGAACGGGGCTGACCAGATGAGCGGTCACGATGATCACCAGCTCGGACTGTTGCCGCTGGTAGCTGGCCGACCGGAAGAGCGCGCCCAGGATGGGCAGATCGCCAAGCCATGGCACCTGGCCAACCGAGTTGCGGAAGTCATCCTGAAGAAGACCTGCAATTGCAAAGCTGTCACCATCGCGCATTTCAACGGTGGTCGATGCCGACCGGGTGTTGAGAGCGGGGGAGGAGCTGCCTGCGAAAACCTCACCAATCGAGGAAATTTCTGCATTCAGGTTCAGGTTGATGATGTCGCCGTCCACAACCGTGGGCGTGAACTCCAGCTGGACGCCGAATGGCTTGAATTCCACCGTGGTGCCGCCCGATTCCGATTCAGTCGGAACTGGGAATTCGCCACCTGCGAGGAAGTTGGCCGTCTGGCCGCTGAGCGCGGTCAGGTTCGGTTCCGCAAGGGTGCGGACCATGCCGTTGGATTCCAGCGCTTCCAGAAGGACGGAGAGTTGCAAACCGCCGGCCGAGAAGCTGACGCCAAGACCACCCGAGCCATCGCCGGAGGCCACGGTATTGGTGCCGCCGAATTCAGCGCCACCCGTTGCCCCGTTGGCCCCGAAGGTTGTGCCGAAGTTACCGGCGGTGGCGCCGATCCCCAGCGAAGTCGACAATTCCTGGCGTACGGTGCGCTGCATTTCAGCGAAGCGAACTTGCAGCATGACCTGCTGCGTGCCGCCCACCATCATCAGATTCGACACCGCGCCGTAGCGACCGGCCAATTCCAGGGCGCGATCAACAACAAGGCCGGAGCTGACGGTGCCCGACAGGACAATGCCGTCATTTGCCGTGCGCACTTCCACCGGTTCGCCGGGAAGGATCTCACGCAGGCGTTCGCGCAGTTCGGCAACATCGGGCACGACCTGGATTTCGACATTCGCGATCAAAGCGCCGTCCGGGCCAAGCAATGTCATGCTGGTCCGGCCCGGTGCGCGTCCAAGCACGTAGATCGAACGCTCGGACAATGTCGCGATGTCCGCGATTGCCGGGTTGGCCACCGAAAGTTCGGCAAACAACATGTCGCTTTCGACAACGACGGCACGGTTCATGGGAACGCGCAATGTTCCGGTGCTTTCACCTTCGACGACGCGCAGACCCTGCGCCTCGACCATCATTGCGGGTTGGAAAAGTAGTGTTGCGCAGCCCAGAAGGCATACACGCAGAAAACCTGTCATGCTCATGATGTGACCTGCCTCTATGTCACGGTTATGGGCCATATTTCTTATTCGCCCTTTGGAGGACCATGCCTCAAATCTGTTTTTTGTGCAAGAATCACTGTGTTGGGCGTGTTTGTTCATGTGCCAAATCCACAACGGTCCTAAACTTATCCACAAGAAAACGCGCCCCTGCAGGGCAGGAGCGCGTTTGAAATTTGGTGGATAAGTCTGTGGATTACTGCAGGCAGGGGACCTGCGTGACCACAACTTCGGCACCGCGGCGGTTGCGCACTGTGCAGACGTTCGGGCCTTCCGTGGCGACTTCCTCGATGTCGCCCAGAACGGACGAGCTGGACACCTCGACATCGGCGCTTTCGCTCGCATCACCAACGCCCACCAGGGCGAGGGTCAACGACCCGGTCGACTGCGCCTGGGTCAGGAAGGCGACATCCTCGGGCAGGGCCGTAATGGTGATTGTGCGCGCAATCGTCGGGCTGTTGCGCTGTTCATCGGTGATCTGGTCGATCGCGATGATCTGCACGTTGGCGCGCACCAAGCGTGTGACGCTTTCGGAATTGCGACCCTGACCGGTCCAATAGACATCGACGCGGTCACCGGGGCGCAGGAACCCTGACACGCCGGAGTTGATATTCACGCTCAGCGAGATGGCGCGCATCCCTTCGGCCAGGCGCGAGGCCACGCCAGCGTCTTCGCCGGGGGAGGTCACCTTGGTCAGCAGAATAGGCTCGTGCTGTTCCATCATGCGAATAACAGTGCGCGTCTCTTCTTCATCGCCTGGAAACAGCTCCTCAATGGAGGTGAAGGCGCCGAAGGGCACAAATTCTGCAGGCCAGCGCACGAGTTGAACATCGTCCGGCGTCAGCTGATCACCATATGCCAGTTGCCGCGTCACCACGACAATCTGTGTCGTTGGGAGGATCGCGTCCTGCTGTTCGGCCAAGGCCGCTTGATATTGGTCGAACCGGTCTTTTGCGATCGAAACCGCAAAGCCGGCAAGGCCGACGCCTACGGCTAGGACCAAAATGAAAACGATACGCATAATGCCCACCTCGTTATTATCTGCTCTGTGTCCGCACTTCGGAGACAAAACTCACTACAGGGCCCCGTTGTCGCCGGGAATTCGGGCAAAAATTGGGTCGGGCAGGGGCATGTCGGTGGCAGTGCGTAGAAATTGATAGGTTTATTCAATGCTTTCCGGGATCGAGGCGCGCGGCCTTGCTCATGGTTTGCGGCGCGGCAGGAACACGTTAGGCCGCCCTTTTGGACGGCCTCGTGTTCAGGATTGCCGGAGCGCGCTGTCTTAGTTGAGCGAGATGTCCGTGGATGCCGTGATATCGACATTGGCTTGCAGCGGGTCGGTGTCCGTCTGCACGTTCGCCATATAGTTGCTGATGTCGTTCGATGCGTTTTCGGTGCCCGACACGATGACGGCGGTGAAGACCAGCGCCAGGCCCATCACAACGGCAGTCAAAACGACCCAGTCGGTCGATACTGCGCCGGATTCGTTGGCGAAGAAGTTTTTCAGTTTGATCTTCATTGTTGTCTCATCCCGTCATAGTGAACGTTTGGCCAAGCGCCGGATCCCTATGTTGCAACCCGCGCTGTTAAGTATGGTTGTCTGTTGAAATCCGGGCGCAATTTGGGCGGGCCAGAGATGTTTTTGCGAAGGAGCAGCGGCAGTTTGCTGGCGCATCGCTCAGCTTTTCTATGCATGGTTCGCAAGGCGCCTGGCGTGGTTGGATCGCAAACGAAAACGGGCCGCCCGAAGGCGACCCGTAAGCTCATCCGTAAGCCTGATGGCTGCGGAGATTAGTCCAGCGAGATGTCGGTGGACGCGGTGATGTCGGTGTTGCCAGCGAAGGGGCTGGTTTCCGGGTTGGCGTTTGCCAGCGAGTTGCCGATATCGTCCGAGAGGTTCTCAACACCAGCGGACACAACAGCCATAACGGCCAGGCCCAGGCCCACGAGGGCGGCGGTCAGAACAACCCAGTCAACCGTCACGGCGCCGGATTCGGATTTTGCGAAGTTTTGGATCATGGCTTTCATTGTCAGGTTCTCCAGTATGACAAAAAGGTCTTTATTCGGTTTCAGGTGTCCGGGGCGGGGGATGAAGCCCCGGGTTGTCCCTGTGACAAGGAGATGTATCGCGGCCAATCGGGGCGCGAATTGGGCACCTCTGGGAAATGTTTGCGATTTCTAAAGGGTTGTTTCGTGTCAAATCGTAAGGAAGTTGGTCTGAGGTCTGAGGTCTGAGGTCTGAGGTCTGAGGTCTGAGGTCTGAGGTCTGAGGTCTGAGGTCTGAGGTCTGAGGTCTGAGGTCTGAGGTCTGAGGTCTGAGGTCTGAGGTCTGAGGTCTGAGGTCTGAGGTCTGAGGTCTGAGGTCTGAGGTCTGAGGCCTGAGGTCTGAGGTCTGAGGTCTGAGGTCTGAGGTCTGAGGTCTGAGGTCTGCCGATGTCCACGACCACATGCGCAAACGAAAACGGGCCGCCCGAAGGCGACCCGTAAGCTCATCCGTAAGCCTGATGGCTGCGGAGATTAGTCCAGCGCGATGTCGGTGGACGCGGTGATGTCGGTGTTGCCAGCGAAGGGGCTGGTTTCCGGGTTGGCGTTTGCCAGCGAGTTGCCGATATCGTCCGAGAGGTTCTCAACACCAGCGGACACAACAGCCATAACGGCCAGGCCCAGGCCCACGAGGGCGGCTGTCAGAACAACCCAGTCAACCGTCACGGCGCCGGATTCGGATTTTGCGAAGTTTTGGATCATGGCTTTCATTGTCAGGTTCTCCAGTATGACAAAAAGGTCTTTATTCGGTTTCAGGTGTCCGGGGCGGGGGATGAAGCCCCGGGTTGTCCCTGTGACAAGGAGATGTATCGCGGCCAATCGGGGCGCGAATTGGGCGCCTCTGGGAAATGTTTGCGATTTCTAAAGGGTTGTTTCGTGTCATTTGGACAGGCATGGTTAAGAAAATAAGGGGTTCGCGACTGGCGCAGATCGGTCTGCCCCTAAAGAATGAGCAGTAAATACAGGTGCTTCATGGTGAGATACCCCGTTTTCTGGGCCGTGTTGGCGGCCCTTTTGCCCGTGCAGAGCATGGCACAGGAAAGCTCGATCCGTTTTTTGAGTGCGCCGGATGCGGGCCATAGCGGCCCTCGCATCAACATTCAGGTGACAGAAGAAGATATGGAGCGTCAGGCCGCCATCGCGGCGGCGGGTGCAGAAGACGGGGCGGAGGAGGTTGCGGCCTCAGCCGAGCCGCTTGCCCCGGTTGAACCCGCCGCCGGCAGTGCATCGGAGTGGTTCTGGGCCACGATCCCGGCCAGCATGCCCGCCAATCCCAACCGCTACTGGGAGGCGCAAGAGCATCTGGCGCGTGCAGAGGAGGCCGCGAGCTTGGGCGCGCCGCGCCTGGATACGGTCAGCCGCATCGCTCGCGAACATGGGCGGGACATTCTGGCCGCGAGCATTGGGACGCAGGTTTCCCCGCCTTTGCCTTGGCTGTGATAGCCGCGGAAAGTGCCGGTCGGTCTGACGCGGAAAGCGGGGCGGGGGCGCAGGGGCTGATGCAGTTGATCCCGGCCACCGCGGAACGGTTCGGCGTGGAAGATGCCTTTGACCCGGCGCAGAACATCGCGGGCGGCGTGGCGTACCTGGATTGGTTGATGGACGAGTTCGACCGCGACCCGATATTGGTTCTGGCTGCTTACAATGCGGGCGAGGGGGCCGTCACGCGGTCGGGCGGTGTCCCGAACTATGATGAAACGCGCACTTATGTGCCGCGTGTCTTGTCGGCCTGGGCCATGGCACGGACCCTTGTGCAATACGCCGCCCGATCTGGTGTCGGACGGCTGCGTGTTTCAGGTGATGGACTAGACGATGGTCGCTTGAGTGGCGGCGCGAAGCTTTGCCTCTGTCACGCCTTCAGCGGTCTCAACGATTTTGAGGCCACCCGCGACCACATCCAGAACGCCGAGATTGGTGATGATGCGGTCCACGACGCCTTTGCCGGTCAAAGGCAGGGTGCATTCCTTGAGCACTTTCGAGTCGCCGTGCTTGTTGGTGTGATCCATCACCACCACGACACGGCCCACGCCCGCGACCAGATCCATCGCGCCGCCCATGCCCTTGACGAGCTTGCCGGGGATCATCCAGTTGGCCAGATCACCATTCTCGGCCACTTCCATGGCACCCAGGATCGCCATGGCGATCTTGCCGCCGCGGATCATGCCGAAGGACTGCGAACTGTCGAAGTATGAGGTGTGGGGCAGTTCGGTGATCGTCTGTTTGCCCGCGTTGATGAGGTCCGCGTCT
Organism: Gymnodinialimonas sp. JB5-7; assembly: GCF_055693405.1. NCBI lineage: Bacteria > Pseudomonadati > Pseudomonadota > Alphaproteobacteria > Rhodobacterales > Paracoccaceae > Gymnodinialimonas > Gymnodinialimonas sp. JB5-7. The sequence goes on along the minus strand of NZ_JBVFUX010000012.1, from coordinate 241,660 downwards.
TCCTCACCCTCGATCGGGAAGGGGCCCATGCCGAGCATGCCGTTTTCCGATTGCAGGGTCACTTCGATGCCTTCGGGGATGTAGTTCGACACCAGCGTCGGGATGCCGATGCCAAGGTTCACGTACCAGCCATCTTCAAGTTCCTGAGCGGCCCGGGCGGCCATCTGGTTGCGGTCCCACATGGGATTATCCCTCCTGGTTCTGCGGTGCAGCGGTGTCTTGGGTGAGTGCTAGCGCAAAGGCGCGGAAAAGCGAAGCGCCGAAATCGGCGTTCATGTGACGGTGATCGTTGAGCATGCGCCCCTCGTTGCGGAAGTCCATGGAGCCGTGGCCATAGGGTTCTTTCGTCAGGAACGGGGAGGCGATGGTCTCATCCGGTTGGGGGACGAAGATCATGTCTCGGGCCAGGAGCGCTTTGGTGAGCGCCGTGCGGTAGAGGGTTTGGATGCGCGCAGCCTCCGGGTGATGGGCCATGGCGGCATAGGGCATCTGATGGTGCTCGCCCTTGGGGACGACGGCAGTCGTTGGGTAGGGGGCGAGGGCGACGTGAATGGGCAGATCGGCGAATTGGGCGCGGAGGTGGTCCGCGCGGGTGGTGATGGCCTCTTCCATGGCGCTGAGGAAAGCGGGTTCAGACAGAAGCGCGCGGCCGGTGCGGGCGGGCCAGTCGGCGATGTCGTACGAGGCGGCGGTCCACAGCGTATGGGGCATGCCGAGTGTATCGCCGATGACGAGGATGTGGTCGAAGGCGGTGAGGTCGATGGTGGGCGCGCCATTCACGCGGCGGGCGAGTTTCATGGCGCCGTGATCGGCGCGGTCCGGGCCGAAATGGCCGTCGCTCATGTGGGCGCTGTCAAACTTGCCGCCGGGCAGGCCGAAGCAGGTGACTTGGAGATGCGGATGTTCGGCTGCGATCTGCGCCTCCGCGTATTTCACGGCGCCGATATTGGAGGTGCCTACGACTGCTATTTTGCGCCGCTCCGGGCCGACAGCTATCTTCATTTGGCGGTGTCCGGGGCGAATGCGTCGAGGAGGATATCCTCACAAATCGCGTCGTCAGCAGGGTCGGCGTTTGGCGCTGTGTCCTCGGCTGCGTTCTCCTCTTTGCTGAGGCTATGGGCCGCGAGGAACGTTTGCATGATCTGCGCCACAATCTCTGGCCGGACGGAGCGGAGGTCTTCGGCGAAAGGGCTGGTTGTGTGGGCGGGGGACGTGACAAGTTCGTAGGAGGGGAAGTAGTCGATCCGGTCGGAGCTTTCGCACAGCATGTCACAGACGGTGCGCAGGATGGATTTCGATCGGACGGTTGCGGGAAGGACGTGCTGGCCCGAGGCGGTGGCGGCCAGCGGCACGGGGCTGACCGTCAGCAGCCATTTGAGATCCGGGTTGATGTCAGACAGCGCCTCTTCCAAGGCGGTGAAATCGTCGAGGATGTCGGCGACGCCGTAGTTCACGAAGTGAAAGGTGTCGGGGTCATAGTCGCCTGCGATGGTGCCTGGGGCGGTGGGGTAGACGGTGCCGCTGGCTTTGTTTTCCCAGGCTTCGGTCAGGCCGAGAGTGAAGACGATTATGTCGGCTTGTGAGAGCGCCTCGGTTACCGCTTCGAGGTGCTGCGCGCGCATTTCCATGACTAGGTCGGCGGAGGCGAGACCGTCGGGTTCGACGCCGGGGCGTTGGGCATCCCAGAAGCGGCCGTCGCGTTCCCAGACGGGCAGGGCGGGCTGCGCGCCGTTCAATTCGTCAATGAGTTGGCGGAATTGTTTGACGGTGTAGAGATTGCCGAAGCGGGCGGAATAGACGCCGTAGCCGAAGCGCTTGGCGGTCTCAGGCGGCAGGCCGCGGCGGGCGGGCTCTGCATCGATCACCTTCATACCGGCGGCTTTCATGGCTGCGCCGACATGTTGGGCGAAGCAGGAGCCTGCGGTGAAAACGCGGGTCTCTTGCGTGACCGGGAATTTCGGGCGGTAGAAGTCGGGCGGGAAGGCGGATGCGCCTGCAACGCCCCCGCGCCAGAAAGCGCGCTGGGGCAGGCCGGAATAGGGGGAGCGGGCGCTCACGCGGCCCGCCCTATGCGGCCCGTGTCGTCCGCTGTTCGATCCGCTTTTCGTGCTCACCCTGGATCAGGCGGTGCACATAGATGCCCGGCAGGTGGATGGCGTCGCCGTCCAGTGAGCCGGTTTCCACGATTTCCTCAACCTCAAGGATACAGATCTTGCCGCACATGGCGGCGGGCGGATTGAAGTTGCGGGCAGTCTTGCGGAAGACGGCGTTGCCGGTGGCATCGGCCTTCCACGCTTTCACGATGGAGAGGTCGGCAAAGATGCCCTCTTCGAGGATGTAATCCTCGCCATGGAATTGCTTCACCTCTTTGCCATCGGCGATCACAGTGCCAACGCCCGTCTTGGTGTAGAAACCGGGGATGCCCGCGCCGCCTGCGCGCATGCGTTCGGCGAGGGTGCCTTGGGGGTTGAACTCAAGCTCCAGCTCACCCGACAGGTACTGGCGCATGAATTCGGCATTTTCGCCGACATAGGACGACATCATCTTCTTGATCTGGCGCGTCTCAAGCAGTTTGCCGAGGCCGAAGCCGTCGACGCCTGCATTGTTGGAGGCGACTGTGATGTCCTTGGTGCCCGCCTCGACGATGCCGTCGATCAGAAGCTCGGGGATGCCGCACAGGCCAAAGCCGCCCGCCGCGATCAGCATGCCATCGAAAAGGACGCCATCAAGGGCGTCCTTGGCTGAACCGTAAACCTTTTTCATGGCTTGCATCCTTTGCAGTGCTGCGTTGCGGCGCAAAGTGGCGAAAGGGGCGGGTGGTGTCAACGCGGCGTGGTCAGTGCCGCATCGGTTTGGCTTTGAACCCTGCAATGCGCTTTGGCCCCTTTGGGTTGAGCGCGGCCCACAGTTCGTCGGAGCACAGGATTGCTTCGCCAAACCTCTTTTCGCGCCAGAAGTGGCTTCTTCCCGTGAGACGCGCCGGATCATAGACGACTTTCTTGCCGGTCTTGGCTGGCCCCAAATAGTAGTCAAGGTAGCGCGTGATGATCTTGGACTTGTCTTGCACCCAAATCTTCCGCCCCTCAGCTTCCACATACTCTCCGCCATAAGTGGCACGAAAAGCTGTTCCGGCCTCGCATATTGAGGTCTTCGGCACGAGTGATGTTCAGCAGAAACCATGGCCCTTCGATTTCATCGCCGTTGCGCCATGTGACTCGTAGCGGAAAGAATTGATGCTGGCCGGGGTCGAAGGTTTCGATGATGTCGGCTAGGACGCCATGAATAACTCGGCCGTGGTTTCCAGTCGTGAAAAAGAAGGGGAGTTTGCCGGTGCGAGCGGTGATTTTCAGGTGCTCAGGCACTTCCCACGGAACAAGTTCTTCGCCACCCATTTGGAATGCGCGGGTGATACGAGACCGATGTGACACGTCCGGGATCTTCGCATCCCAATACTGAAACTGGCCCATGCGGGAATTTCGCCCGGATTGCGCCTGGTCGATGACGTAGACCATCAATACCCCAGCGCCTCCTCCATCTCGGCAATCAACTGGCTGACATAGCGATTGAAGCGGTCGGTGGGTTGCTGGCCTTCGAATTTCTGCTGGAAGGGGTCCGGGGCGTGGATGTCCGACCCGCTCATGCCCTCCAGCACCGCGTGGGCGAGGAAGGGGACGTGAACCTCGGAATAGCCGCCTTCATGTGCCATCATGAGGTGACCGTCGCAGAGAGTGTCGGCAGCCTCCATCGCCATGTCGGTGAGGGCGCGGAAGGTCTCGGATGAGGTGATCATGCGCGACAAGAGATCGACGAGGCCCGCATCGAACCCACAAGCAATGACGATTGCGTCGGGCTGGAAATCGTGGAGCGCGGGAAGGACCAGGCGTTCGAACGCCTCGACATAGCCCACATGGCCGGTTCCGGGGGGCAGGGGGATGTTGAGGTTGAAGCCTTCGCCAGCGCCAGATCCACGGTCGGCGAAATCGCCCGTGTCGAGGGGGTAGTTGCGTTCTTGGTGGAGGAAATCGTAAGCGTGTCGGCGCGGTCGTAGTAGATGGCCTCTGTTCCGTTGCCGTGGTGGACATCCCAATCGATGATGGCGACACGGTCGGTCAGGGCCTCGGCCCGGGCGGCCTCAACCGCGATGGCGATGTTGGCGAGTAGGCAAAAGCCGTTCGGGAAATCCGGCAGGCAATGGTGGCCCGGCGGGCGCGACAGGGCGTAGGCGTTTTGGTGGGTGCCATTCAGCACACTTGCGAGCGCGGTTTTGGCAAGGCCGGCCGACAGCGCTGCGATCTCATAGCCGCCCGGCCCAAAAGGGGTGCGCAGGCCAAGCTCCCCTCCGCCGGCATCGGACATGTCTTTGAATTGGCGCAGATAGCTTTCGGGATGCACGCGCAGCAGATCGTCGTGCGTGGCGGGATCGGCGCTTTGCGTATCCAGCGTCTCCCACAGGCCGGTGACGCGCAGCAGGTTCACCAAGCGTCGCTTGGTTTCCGGGTTCTCGGGCAGGCCACCGCCGGGTTGGATCAGGCCACCAACCTGCAAAAGACCCGCATAATTCCCGCCGCCGTGCCAGAAGCAGCGTTCATCCCAGAAGAAACCAGTTGTCATGTAACCCTCCGTCCTCGGGGCACTATTGGAGGAAAGGGAGCAGGTGGCCAGCCCCTCCTCGCTTGCGCTCCTCGTGGCCGGGGTGAGAGAGTGGGGCATGGATGAGCCAAGCGACGCAGAATTGGAGGCCCGCTACCGCCCGGCTTTGGAGGACGAACGCGCGGCGTTGAGCGCGCAGACGGCGCAATCGGCGGACGCACGGCAGGTGGTTGAGTTGGATCAGCAGGCCGTTGGGCGGTTGAGCCGGATGGACGCTTTGCAGGGGCAGGCCATGCAAAAGGGTCTGGAGGCGCGGCGGGCAGCCCGGCACCGGGCCATTGACGCGGCGCTTCAGCGTTTTGCAGACGCTGAGTTCGGCTTTTGCGAAGACTGCGGCGATTTCATCGGTCATGGGCGATTGGGCGTTGACCCATGTGTCACGCGCTGCGTGTCTTGTGCCGGTTAATCGGGGGATCCCTGCAATTGATACGCCCCTTCCGGCAGATCGAGCGCGGCGGCAAGGTCGCGGACTTGCGCCAGGGACAGCGTGATCGTGCGCATCTGATCGGTGCGCGGATCGGCCTGTTGCAAGGTCACGCATTCCTCAAACGTTGAGATGATAACGTCCTCGAGTAAGGGCGCATCACCTTCATCGACAAGGGTCACGATGGTGGCGTCGAATTCGTGTTCAATCGTAAACATGGGCCCACGCTATGTGCGGGGGACGGCCTTGCCAAGCCTCTCTCGCCGCCGATGCAGGTGATAGAGGAGCGGGGCGGCCAGACGGTCATAAGCAATGGCGGCCACGGGCCGCAGGATGGGCAAGCCGACCAAACGGGCCAGCCAGCGCAAACCTGGAAGGTTGCGCCACACGGCCTCGAACGCGGCAAGGCCCGAGACCATGGTCCCGTCGGGCAAACGCGCGTGAAGCCGTCGCTTGGCCTGATCCGGGGTCAGGGACCATGCGCCAAGATCTGCCTCGTGCAGATCAAGGAACGTCAGCGCCGCATCTGTATTCACGGCGCGTGCGCGATAATGCGCAATCTCGGCCGCGCAAATCGGGCAGCGCCCATTGTAGAGGATGAGTGTGGCTGTCATCGGCGATGATATAGGCGAAGTCTTCATGGTGCCCAGTATGTCCCGTTTCCGGGCTGGACGTCGGGCCAGAGCGGGTTAGGCTCAATAGCCAGAAGACTGGAGATTTCATGCGCCTTTTGATGATGCTGATCACGCCCCTCGCCCTGGGGGCCTGTGTGACGACCGCCCCGACGCCGACCGTGTTGCCATCTGAGGCGCAGATCCCCGAAGCACCGACCGGCGTGCCGGTGTCCGTTGCCCGCGCCATTGAGGTGACTGAGCGGATGGAGCCTGTGGCCGAAGCCGTGTGCCGAGCGGAGACGCCGGGGCGGAACTGCGATTTTGACATCGTTGTGCTGCGCGATCCGCGATACGGCGTGAACGCGTTTCAAACGGTCGATCCCGACAATGGTCGCCCCGTCATCATTCTGACGGTTGGTCTGATCTACGAAGTGCGCAGCGCGGATGAGCTGGCCTTTGTGATCGGGCACGAAGCGGCGCACCACATCGCGCAACATATCGACCAGCAACAGGGCGCGGCCGAACGCGGCGCGCGCATTTTCGGGAATACTGCGATCCAACGGGGGGCGAGCCGGGAAGAGGTGATTGAAGCAGCCAATCTGGGCGCGCTTGTGGGTTCGCGTCAGTTCAGCCAATCGGCCGAGTTGGAGGCCGATGCACTGGGCACGATCATCACTTGCCGTGCCGGCTTTGATCCGGTTCAGGGCGCGGAATTCTTCAGCCAATTGCCGGACCCGGGCGAAAACGTGCTGGGCACCCATCCTCCCAACCGCGAACGGGTGCGCATTGTCCGCCAGGTTGCCGCGCAACGGTGCTAAGGCGCCGAGGGGCGGATTTAGGGGCGGGGAAACCGGAATGGAGCCTTTGACGGGTTTCGTGGCAGGGTGGCGCGATACCCCCTCTGTCAGGAGCACTCAAATGATCCGCATTTCCCTTCTTCCGCTTGCTGCCGCCGCACTGTTTGCCGCAGCCCCCATCGCGCAGGCGCAACAGCACATTCTGGGCGACTACTACGCCTATGGCCGCAATGCCGACGGCTCGGCCTATAGCGGCACGGTCGCGATTTCCGGCAATGCCGACGGCACCGTGAGTGTCGATTGGAGCGTTGGCAGTTCCTATTCCGGCGTTGGCGTGCTGAACGGGGACGTTCTGACAGTGGAATGGGGGGCCGATCATCCGGCGTTCTACATCGTCATGCCCGATGGTGAGCTGCACGGCACATGGGGCGACGGCGTCGGGCTTGAGCTTTTGTCGCGCAATCCGCGTTAAGCCTTCACCCGACCCCACAAATCATAGTCACTGGCCTCGTCCACCTCGACCGTCACAAGGTCGCCGGGGGCGAGGTCGTCGAAGCCTTCGTCGATGAAAAGGTTGCCGTCGATCTCTGGCGCGTCGGCCATCGTGCGGCAGGTGGCGCCTTCAGAGTCTACCGTATCGACCAACACCTGCATCGTGCGCCCGACCTTTGCAGCCAGCTTGGCTTCGGATATCGCTTGCGCCTTTTCCATGAAGCGATCCCAGCGCTCTTGCTTGACCTCTTCCGGCACGTGATCGGGCAGCGCGTTGGAGCGTGCGCCATCGACATTTTCGTATTGGAAGCACCCCACACGGTCGAGTTGCGCTTCGTCCAGCCAATCCAGCAGCGTCTGAAACTCGGCTTCTGTCTCGCCGGGATAGCCGACGATGAACGTGGAGCGTAGCGTGATGTCCGGGCAGTCGCTGCGCCAAGCGCGGATTTCGTCGAGCGTGCGCGAGGCGGCAGCGGGGCGCGCCATGCGTTTGAGCGCGTCGGGATGGGCGTGTTGGAACGGGATGTCGAGATAGGGCAGCAGGCCGTTGGCGGGATCGGCCATCAAAGGGATCAGCTCGCGCACATGGGGATAGGGGTAGACGTAGTGCAAGCGTATCCAGGCACCCAGTGTGGATAAGTCACGGGATAGATTGAGGATTGGAAACTTCTCATCCCGACCCTTCCAGTCCGTGCCATAGGCTGAGGTGTCTTGGCTGATCACGAGGATCTCTTTCACCCCGGCCTCGATCAGTTTCTCAGCTTCGCGCAGGATTGCGTGTTGCGGGCGGCTGGCCAGCTTTCCGCGCATGTCCGGGATGATGCAGAATTTGCACTTGTGATCGCAGCCTTCTGCAATCTTGAGGTAGGCGTAGTGGCGTGGGGTGAGTTTGACGCCAGCGGGTGGCAGAAGGTCGATGAACGGGTCCGGCGCGGGTGGGACGGCATCGTGCACGGCGTCCAGCACCTGTTCATATTGATGTGGTCCGGTCACGGCGAGAACCTTGGGATGCGCGCCGGTGATGTAGTCGGCCTCGGCCCCCAGGCAGCCCGTGACGATCACCTTGCCGTTGGCCTCCAACGCCTCACCAATGGCATCGAGGCTTTCGGCCTTGGCACTGTCGAGAAAGCCACAGGTGTTCACGATCACCGCATCGGCCCCAGCATAATCGGGGCTGATCGCGTAGCCTTCTGCGCGCAGGCGGGTCAGGATGCGTTCACTGTCGACAAGCGCCTTCGGGCAGCCCAGGGACACCATGCCAATGCGTGGCTGGCCGGGCCGGGTCGCGTCGGGCACGTCTGCGCGGGCGAGGTCCGGGCGGAGATTGGGAGGGTTTTGAGCCATGGCGTTCGCTTTATCGCGGGCGCGGAGGATGGGAAAGCCCCACATCTTCGGCAAGCGGTCGCCCATGGCGCAGGTTTGGGATGGGCGTGGCGCGCGGGGCTGGTTAATCTGTGCCTGAGGCAAAGACGATGACACGAGCAATGCGACTACTTTCCGGACTGATCGGGGCCCTTGTGGCTCTGGCACTGCTGATTGTTGCGGTCTTTCTTTTGATGCCCGCGGAACGTCTGGCGCAAATTGCGGTTGACCGGCTGGCGGCGGAAACCGGGCGCGAGATCACGATAGAGGCCGCGACGCGGCCCGTGCTGTGGCCCGATCTGATGATCACGGTCGACGGGCTGGAAGTTGCGAACCCATCCTGGGCTGGAACACGCCCGCTGTTACGGGCTGAACAAGCCACGCTGCAAGTCGGGTGGCAGGCGCTTTTCGGCGGGGATGGAGGGGTGGACAGCCTTGATCTGTCGGGCGCCGATCTGACGCTTGTGCGCGCAGATGATGGACGCTTGTCGTGGCGCAATGGCGAAGCCTCGCTTTTGCCTTTGGTCCTGCGGCAGGCTGAGATGCAGGGCGGGCGCGTGCGCTACCTTGACCGGGCGGCGGGCACGACGCTGGATGTGCGTCAGGTCACTGCTTCCATTGATCTGAACGAAAGTGCCGGTGGCTCTGCCGCGTTTGTCACGTCCGGCGTGGCGAATGGCACCTTGATGGAGCTTTCCGGCACCATCGCGCAGGCGGCAGAGTTCTTTGAAGGGGCGTCGCAGCCGGTGCGGCTGGATCTGCTGTGGGATGAGGGCAGCCTGCGCTTCAACGGAACGGCGGCCCTTGGCGGCGCGGCGCAGGGGATCTGGTGCTGCGCGCCCGGGATATTTCGCCGGTTGCAAGCCTTTGGGCAGGCAATGTGCCCGACAGTATTGCGCGGTGGATTGGCAATGAATTGGCGGTGCGCGGGACCGTGTCCGTCGCGACAGGCGGGTCGTTTCACTTGCGAAATGGTATCGTCGAACTGGGCGACACCCAGTTAAACGCAGCACTTGATCTTATCCCTGGCGAAGACCGCCCTCTGGTGCGCGGCACAATAACCGGTGGTCGGATCGGGTTCGGTCCCGAGTTCGAATTTTCCTCTCTGGTTGCGGATGGCACGTGGTCGCGCGACCCCATCGATGTGAGTGGTCTGTTCGACATGGACGCCGATCTGACCGTGCGAGCGGACGGTTTGGGTGTCGGGCCTGTGACCCTTGAAGGGTTGGACATGCGCGTGGCGCTGACGCGGGGGCGCATGGTCTTTGATATTGCGCAAATCGGTTTGGCCGAGGGGCAATTGGCGGGTGAATTCGTCATCAACGGGCGTGGCGGGCTGTCGGTTGGCGGAGACCTGTTGCTGGCAAATGCGCAGGCTGGCCCGCTTTTTGAGGCTTTGTCGGGGCATGCACCTGTGGAGGGGCGCGGCTCCGCCTCCGTCGAGTTCTTGGGGGTCGGGGACGATCTGTTCGCGCTTGTCGATGGGCTGGAAGCAGAGGGTGACGTGTTGATTGGGCAAGGGGCGCTTTCGGGTGTGGACCTTGCTGGATTGGCGCTGAATGCAGACGCGCCGGGGGATACAACTGAATTTGACAGGGTCGTAGCTGAGTTCCGGGTGCGCAGCGGTGTTGTGATCACTGAGGATTTGATGTTGGACGGGCCCTGGGGCAGCTTTACGGGCGCGGGCCAGATTGATCTGGCAGAGCGCAGCATGGACTATCGGCTGGAGCCGGCGGCCTGGCCTGAGCGTGAATTGCCCGTGCCCGTTCTGATCAACGGGCGCTGGGGCAATGTGGAGGCCGTGCCTGATGCACAGGCGCTGGCGGACTTGGCCGCAGCAGCGGCGGCGGACCGGGCGCGCGCGGCAGAAGTTGCGCGATTGTTGGGCGGGCCGATCGCGCCGAGTGAGCCGGACCCGGAAGTGGAAGTAGAGGAATGAGCATGCTGAGACCTGTAGTGATCCTGAGTGCCTGCCTGGCGCTGTCGGCGTGTGGCGGCTTTGGCCTGTTCGGTGGGCGCGACGATGCACCCGCTGCTGCGGCCCCGGTTGCGGACCTTTACCCCGGTGAAACGCCGCAGATGCGTGCGCTGGTCAACGAATATGCGGCGCGCCACGATATACCGGTCGCGCTTTTGCACCGTGTGATCCAGCGCGAAAGCGATTACCGCGCCGATGCACGCAATGGGCCGTACTACGGTTTGATGCAAATCCTGCCGGAAACGGCGCGGGGTATGGGGTTTCAGGGCCAGCCCAATGACCTGCTCGATGCGCGCACCAACCTTGAATATGCGGGCCGGTACCTGCGCGGTGCCTGGCTGGTGAGTGACGGGGATATCGACGCGGCTGTCATGTGGTATGCGCGCGGTTATTACTACGAGGCGCGGGACAGGTGCCTGCTGGTCGCAACCGGGCTGCGAGAGCGCGAGGTCGCGCGGCACTGCCGATGATCCGCCGGGTGACGCTGTTTGGCCATTGGCCAAAGGCGCCCCACCCGCCGTCCCGTGCTTTAGCTGAATTCCTCAAGATCCGGCGCTTTGCCGGGCGCCAATCACAATGGCTTGAACGTTCCCTTACATCCGCTGGCAAAAGATCAGGCGGTTGTAGAACGGGTCCACGACGCTGACTTCGCGAAAGCCGATGCCGGTCTCGTTGATCCCGGGCCGAAGTCTTTTGTGGCCGCGTGCTGTGATGTCCGCGTGAAACGCCTCGATATCGTCCACCTCGATGCGCAGGGCTGCACCGGGGGCGGCATCGCCGTGATGCTCGGAGATATGCAAGACACAGGCACCACGTCGCACCTCAAAATACAAAGGCGCTGCCGCATCAAAGCGGTGTTCAAAAGTGATCTCGAAGCCAAGGTAGTCGACGTAGAACGCCTTTGCCTCGGCCTCGGAGTAGCTTCGAAGGATCGGGATCGGCGCGTTCAACGGCGCCGGTCGCGGCGGCTGCTCATGGGTTGGAAGGCCACGCCGACATGGGCATCGCAATAGGGTTTGCCCTGTTGCACGGGCAGGCCGCAGAAATAGAAATCCTCGGTCGCCGGATCACCAATGGGCCATTTGCACACGCGTTCGGTCAGCTCCATCAGGCTGATTTTCTTGGCGTGTTTTTCCACTTCATTGACCTTGGCAAGGGCCTCAGGGCTGATCTCGTTGGCCGAGGGCTGCGGCGGCAGTGGCTGACCTGCGGGCGCGATTGGCTTGCGCAGGGGGTCACGTTCGACGGGCGCGGCGCAGGCGTAGGTGCGGGATCGGCTTTGGGGGCCGGTGCAGCCTTTGGCGCAGCCTCGGCCTTGGCGGCGGGTGCCTCTTTCGCGGCGGCGGGCTTGGACGGAGCTGAAGTGCCACCGCCACCGGACCGGTTCGACAGGCCCAGACGGTGTACCTTGCCGATCACGGCATTGCGCGTAACACCGCCCAATTCCTTCGCGATCTGGCTGGCCGACTGGCCTTCGCCCCACATCTTCTTCAACAATTCGACACGTTCGTCGGTCCATGACATGGCAGTGCGTTCCGATCTTTTGGGCGCGAGGACCGCGCGGCGGATTGGGTTCAGCCCGCTCATATGGGGCGGGTCGACCTGAAAAGGAAGCCCTATTCTATCTTGCGGGCCAGCGGAGGCAAGACGAAGGTGGTGCGATGAGATCTCTGGCGCTGACATTGATGGCCATCATGGCGTGGAATGGACCGAGTGCGGGGCAATCGCTGCCCCAAGACGTGGCGGACGCACTTGCCGAGGAGGCAGGCATTCCCGCCGCGACGGCAGGGCGGGTGACGGCGGACTTTCTGGATTTCGCGGTTGCGGGTCAGCGCGTGACGGGTGGAGAAGCCCCGACTGCTCGGTCGGACGCATGGCATGTCGGATCATTGACCAAGTCCATGACGTCAACGCTCGCGGCGCGTCTTGTGGAGGACGGGCTGATTGAGTGGACTAGCACGATCGGCGAAGTGCTTGGTCCGTCAGTTCCTGAAATGCAGGAGGATTGGCGTGACATAACCTTGGCGCAGCTTTTGACGCATGCCGGTGGAATGGACGCCAATATGGGCCTCATCCGGTCTGTCATTCTTCTACAGCGACCAAGGGAGGCGTATGTGCGCGCGGCACTCTCAGACCAACCGCTCGAAGCTCCGGGTGGGTTTCTGTATTCCAACGCTGGCTATGTGGTGGCCGGGGCGATGCTTGAGGCGGCGGCGGATGCCTCATGGGAGACCCTGATTACGAGTGAAGTGTTCGAACCCCTTGGATTGGAAAGCGCGGGCTTCGGCGCGCCGCAGGGGGACGCGCTTGAAGGGCATCGGCCAGGCTTGTTCGGTGGATTGCGACCTGCGGGACAGGGCACGCGCTCAGACAACATTCCAGCGATGGGGCCCGCAGGCCGGGTGCATCTGAATACAGAGGATATGTTGCGTTATCTGCGTGCGCATCTGTTGCAGGATCGTGGTTTTCTCTCCGAAGAAAGTTGGGACATGCTGCACAGCGCCGTCGGACCCCAGAACTATGCGATGGGCTGGGGCGTTGGCGAAGATGGGACGCTGGTGCATTCCGGGTCGAATACGATGTGGTATGCGGTCGCCTTTATAGACCCTGCCGCCGGGGAGGCCGTGTTTGTGGCCGTCAATTCCGGTGATCTGGAACAAGTGGCGGGCCCAGTGGATGAGGCGCTCAGGTCGCTTCTGTCGAGCGCGCCTGATTGACCCTTTCGCGCCAAGCCAGAAGCGCCGCACCGGCGATGATGATGCCCGCGCCAGCGATGGAAAGGCCGGTTGGGATCACGCCAAAAATGACAAGGTCATAGAGCGCGGCAAAGACCAGTGTGAGGTAGGAAAAGGGGTCACGAAGCTTGCATCAGCCCGTGCCATCGAGTTCACGAAACAGGCCTGAGCGGCGGCCATGAACAGGCCCAGTGCAGCCAGCCCGCCCCATTGCGCGGGTGTCGGCGCCTGCCAAACGGCGAGGACCGGCACGCAAATGATCAGCAATCCCAGTGAGTTGTTGAGGAACAGGATCTGCACAGGCCGCTCGCGCCCGGCAAGGCGCTTGATGAACGTCAACTCCAGCCCCAGCACAACGGCCGCGCCAAGGGCAAGAAAAGCCCCGATCTGAATACTCCCAGAGCCGGGACGGATCAGCATAAGGGCGCCGGCGAAAGCGATGGCGGCTGCAAGCCACCGCCATTTGCCCACCCTCTCGCCCAGTAGGGGGATGGCGAGGATCATGCCGAAGACCGGGTTCAGAAAACTGATCGCCGTGGCATCGGCCAGTGGGATCGCAGCAGCGGCCGCGAACATGAGCGTCACGCCCGTCGCCCCGCACAGCGTCCGCCCGATATGCAGGCCCAGATGCGGTTTCGTGAAGTGTGGGCGTGTGACTGCCACGAAACTGCCAATCGCGAGCCACGCGAACAGGAACCGCCCAAACGTGACCTGAAACGGGTGCAAGGCGGGACCGAGTGCGTCTGTACCAAGCGCCTTGGCGATCAGAGTGGTCGCCGCGATGAAGGCGGTGGCGCAGAGCATGAAGAGGATTGCCGTGCCGGGCGCTGGTTTTAATCGGCGCTGTCGTAAGGGCAGCTGATCGGATTTGCGGGGCGGGAGGCATGGCGCAGAACGCGGCTAGGATCCTGGCCCTAAACCCCAAGGCAATGCCGCATGATGGCCTTTTGCGCGTGAAGGCGGTTTTCGGCCTCATCGAAGATCACGGAATGCGGGCCGTCCATGACGGCATCGGTTGCTTCTTCGTTCCGGTGCGCGGGCAGGCAATGCATGAAGAGCGCGTCGTCATTGGCGTGGGCCATCAACGCGTCGTTCACTTGATAGGGGCGCAGCTGGTTATGGCGGCGTTCGCGCGCGGTCTGGCTGTCGTGCATGGAAACCCAGGTGTCCGTCACGATCAGATCGGCGCCGCGGACAGCCTTTGCCGGGTCACGTTCAATCTCGACCGAGACGCCTTTGGCGCGGGCCGCATCAAGAAAAACCTGTTCCGGGTCGAGCGTTTCGGGGCCGGAAAAGGTCAGGTTGAACCCGAACTGCCCGGCGGCATGGGCGAAGGACGCAAAGACGTTGTTGCCGTCCCCGCACCAGACCACCTTCTTACCCTTGATCGGGCCGCGATGTTCTTCGAACGTCATCACATCCGCCATGATCTGGCAGGGATGCGTGCGGTTCGTCAGGCCGTTGATCACGGGGACGGAGGCATGCTCGGCCATTTCCAGCAGGACCTCCTCCTCAAACGTGCGGATCATGATGAGGTCGACATAGCGGCTGAGCACGCGCGCGGTATCGGCGATGGTCTCCCCATGGCCGAGCTGCATTTCTGAACCGCTGAGCACCATGGTTTGCCCGCCCATTTGACGTACGCCCAGGTCAAATGACACGCGCGTGCGGGTCGAGGGTTTTTCAAAGATCAGCGCGACCATGTGGCCCGCAAGCGGTTGCTCGGCGTCCGGCGTGCCTTTTGGGAGGCCGGCGCGTGCCGTCTTCATCTCGATCGCGTGGTCGATGATGTGGCGCAGGTCATCCTGGCTGGTTTTGTGGATGTCGAGGAAATGGGTCATGTGTGCGTGCTTTTTGCTGGTGGAGTGCACCCGGGGGCCAGCCCCCGGACCCCCGAGGTATTTTTGACCAATGGAAGACAAGAGCGCTACTCGGCGGCAGCGCGCCCTTCCAATGCGGTGGCAGCGGCATCCAGGCGGGTGATGCCTTCGCTGATTTCGTCCTCGGTGATGGTCAGCGCGGGCAGGATCCGGACCACATTGTCGCCTGCGGGGACGGTCAAAAGGTCATTGTCATAGCCTGCATTGACCACATCGAGGTTTGTGGCTTTGCATTTGAGGCCAAGCATCAGGCCGGTTCCGCGTACCTCTTCGAAGATATCCGGGTGGGCGGCGACAAGACCTTCGAGTTTCTGGCGCAGGAAGCCAGCCTTGCGGTTTACGTTATCCAGGAAGCCGTCAGAAGTGATTTCATCCATCACCGTTGTGCCGACCGCGCACCCAAGGGGGTTGCCGCCATAGGTGGAGCCGTGGGTGCCCGCGGTCATACCCTGGGCGGCATTTTCAGTGGCCAAAAGCGCGCCGAGGGGGAAGCCGCCGCCGATGCCCTTTGCGACCAGCATGATGTCGGGCGAGATACCGGCCCATTCATGGGCGAAAAGCTTGCCCGTCCGGCCCATGCCGCATTGGATTTCATCCAGGATCAGCAGGTGACCATGTTCGTCGCACAGATCACGTAGGCCCTTCAGGCATTGGTCGGGCAGCGGTTTGATGCCGCTTTCGCCCTGGATGGGCTCGACCATGATCGCGCCGACATCCGGAGCTGCGGCTGCTTCACGCAGGGCGTCATGGTCGCCGAAGGGGATTTGGCGGAAACCGGGGGCGAGGGGGCCGAAGCCTTTGACCAGTTTCTCTTGCCCGGCCGCAGAGATTGCGGCGAGGGACCGGCCGTGGAACGCGCCCTCGAAGCAAAGGATCGTGGTGCGCTCAGGCTCGCCAACGGCATCGCGGTATTTGCGAGCCATCTTAATGGCGAGTTCCGCGCTTTCCGTGCCGGAATTGCAGAAGAAGACCGTGTCGGCGAAGGTGTGTTCGACCAGCCGTTCCGCCAGCGCCTGCTGTTGCGGAACGGTGTAGAGGTTCGACGTGTGCCAGAGTTGATCTGCCTGATCCTTCAGCGTCTGCACCACCTTGGGGTGGGCGTGGCCCAAGGCCATCACGGCGATGCCGCTGGCGAAATCCAGGAAACGTCGGCCATCCGCCTCGATCATCCATGCCCCTTCGCCTTTGACGAAGGAGAGGTTGGCGCGGCTGTAGCTTGGCAGGACCGGCGAGATCATTGGCTCGTCTCCATGGGTTCAAAAGAAGGCGTGGGTTTGCACGGGCGCTGACCTCAAGTCAATTCACGGATGCTGATGGGGTCAAGTGATTTGCATGATCAGGCAGGTGGTGGAGCCTGTGGCATAGAGCTTGCCTGTTTCTGCATCGCGGATCGTGCCTTCGGCGACGCCGGTGGTGCGGCCTGCATGGGAGACTGTGCCTTCTGCGATGATCTCAGTCCCAATCGGGATCGCGCGGGTGATGTTCACCTTGTACTCCAGCGTTGTGTAGGCGGAGCCCTTGGGCACTTTCGTCATCACGGCGCAGGCCATGCAGCTGTCCAGAAGGGTGCCGTACCAGCCGCCATGGACGGTGCCGATGGGGTTCATGGACTTGAATTCAGGCGTGCCACGGAAGGTGACGCGCCCGTCTTCGACGCTGGCGAGGCGGTAGCCGAGGGTCTGGCTTATGGGTGGGGCGGCGAGGGTGCCGTTCAGGATACCAAGCATGAAATCGAGGCCGGACATGGAGAGCGTTTGTTCGCGGGTGGGGAGGCCCTCGATGGTCTCGGCGTAGTGGTGTTGGGGCATGGGTGGCGGCCTCTAGGTTCCTCGGTCGGAGGTATGAGGCCATGGGTGTGGGGCGGGCGCAAGGGGGCGTGTGCAAGGTTGCTCACGCGTGATCAGGGTGGATTTTGGAGGGTGGATTGAATGAAATCAATGGGTTAGGATTTCTGATATTTCTACAATTGTAGAAATGATTTTTGGCGCATCGCGATTGCTTTTTTGCCAATGCGGCGGGGTTGGCCTCTGACAAATGCGCAGGGCAGACATCAGTCAGCTTTTGCGGCGCCGAGACAATTCGCGATACAGCGCTTCGCGGCTGACCGAGAGTTCGTGCGCCAATCCCTGCCACTGCCCCTTCGGAGGCAGCGAGCCGTATTCGGCTAACCACGCGTCAAGCCGAAGGGCCACGGTCTTCAGGCTTCGGATTTCACTAAGCATGCGAGACCGTTGAACCCCGCGGGCCAGGTGTGACGCCCAAGCTTCGGCAAAATCCGCATCGGACCTAAGCGCGTCGAGGAAAGCCCCTTGCGACACACACGCCAGAACAGTTGGTTCGGTTGCCATGCAATCGCAATGATAGCGGGCCGCGTAAACCGACGCTTCGGCAATGATCTGTCCAGAAGATGCGCGTTGCAGAACGATGGGATCTCCCGACGGCAAGTGCCGGATCAGTTCGGTGCGCCCACTTTGTACGAGGAATACCTTGGAGACCGGCGCGCCCGCTCGGAAGAGTGTATCCCCGGCCTCCATCTTGCGAACAGGTGTCTGGTCGAAAACAAAAAACGGCTGCCACATGATCACAATCATATAGGGCTGACCCAATTCGGACCATAAGCAATCAATCAAGGAGGACTTAAATGTTACGCCCCATAGTCTTTGCGACTGCGTTGATTGCGGCCTCGTCCGCTGCGACGGCACAAACCAATACCCAGCCCTACCAAGGGTTTGAGCGGCGCGAGATCACCAGCCTGTCCGATGAAGACATTGCGGTATTACGGGAAGGGTCCGGTTGGGGTCTTGCCTTGCCGGCGGAACTCAACGGTTTTCCTGGCCCGGCGCATGTATTGGAATTGGCGGAGGATTTGGCGCTGACGGATGCGCAGTCGCAGCGCATTCAGGCGATCTACGAGGCGATGCGCGCCGATGCGATTGCGCGCGGGGAGGCCCTGATCCAAGCGGAGCGGGCATTGGACGCAGGATTCCGGTCAGGCGCTTTGGACGAAAGCGCACTCAGGGCCCTGATCAACGCGGCAGAAACGGCCCGGGCTGATCTGCGTTTTGTCCATCTTTCCAGGCATTTGATGACCTTGGACGTTTTGGAGCAGGACCAGGTGGCGGCCTATGCGGTATTTCGAGGCTATACCTCGGACCCGTGTGCGGCCGTGCCTGAGGGGCACGATCCGGCGATGTGGCAGCGACACAATGGATGCGAAGGCTGAGGCGATGCCGGGCCCGTGTGCACGGCTCACGCCACCTCGGCGAGCGCCACTTTCGGCGCGACCCCCAGCGCGGCGCAAACATCGCGGGTCAGTTCGGGTTTGTTGAGCGTGTAGAAATGCAGGTCTTCGACGCCGCCATCGATAAGGTCGGAGCAGAGCTCGGTGCAGATAGCGGTTGAGAGCAACTCTTCACGGTTGTCTCGGATTGCGGCGTCGTAGGCATCGTCGAGCCATGCGGGGATGGTCGCGCCGCAGCGCTCAGCAAAGCGGCGGGTGTTGGACCAGTTCTCGATGGGCAGGATGCCGGGGAGGAACGGGGCGGTGATGCCTGCCGCCGTGCAGGCGTCGCGGAAGCGGAAGAAGGTCTCGGCCTCGAAGAAGAACTGCGTGATGGCGGAGGTGGCTCCGGCGTCGATCTTGCGTTTGAGGTAGTCGACGCAGGCTTGCATGGACGCGGCCTCGGGGTGTGGGTCGGGGTAGGCGCCGACGCGGATTTCGAATTTGCCGGTTTTGGCGAGGGCTTCGATCAACTCGACGGAGGAGGCGAAGCCGTTTTCGTGCGGTGCAAACCCGTCGGACCCCTTGGGCGGGTCGCCACGCAGGGCGACGATCTGGGTGACGCCAGCGGCGGCGTATTGGTCGGCGATCTCCAGCGTCTCGGCCTTCGTGGCGTCCACGCAGGTCAGGTGGGCGGCGACGGGCACGCCGAAATTGTCGTGGATCGTGGTGACGGCCTCATGCGTCAGTTTGCGGGTCGTGCCGCCCGCACCGTAGGTGACGGACACGAATTCCGGCGCCAGCGGGGCCAAAGTGCCAAGCGTGTCCCAAAGGCGGAAGGAGGCTTCGAGGGATTTTGGCGGAAAGAATTCGAAAGAGACGCGCGGAGTGGCCATGACGGTTCAGGTCCTTGATAAGTCGCATTCGGATGTCGCATAGAGGGCTGGTGAAGCCAAATTCATAACTCTCATCATGAATATGAGTTCCGTATGCATATCGAGTTTCGACATCTGCGCACGATCAAGGCGATCTATGAGGAAGGCGGTTTGGCGAAGGCCGCTGACAGCCTGCACATCACGCAGTCGGCCTTGAGCCATCAGATCAAGGGGCTGGAGGATCAGGCTGGCGTGGAGCTTTTTGTGCGCCGATCCAAGCCGATGCGTCTTTCGGCGGCAGGCATGAAGATGCTGCGCTTGGCGGAGGAGGTGCTGCCGAGGGTTGCGGCATTGGAGGAGGATTTCACTGGACTGCGGGCGGGCAAGGCGGGGCGGTTGCACATCGCGATTGAATGCCATGCCTGCTTTGATTGGCTGTTGCCGGTGCTGGAGGCGTTTCGGAAGACCTGGGCCGATGTGGATGTGGATATCAGGCCGGGGCTTCAATTCGAGGCCTTGCCGGCGCTGATCCGGCAGGATGTGGATCTGGTTGTGTCGAGCGACCCGGAGGATCTGGCGGGCGTGGATTTCACGCCGCTGTTCGACTACGAGCCGGTGTTCGTCTGTGCCGCCGATCATCCGTTGGCGGGCAAGGATTTCGTCGAGGCCAGCGATTTCGCGGATCAGACGCTGATCACCTACCCGGTGGAGCGCGCGCGACTGGATGTGTTCAGCCAACTCTTGCATCCGGCGGGGGTGGAGCCCAAGGCGGTGCGGCAGGTGGAATTGTCTGCGGTGATCTTGCTGCTCGTGGCCTCTGGCCGTGGGGTTGCGGTGCTGCCCGACTGGGTGGTGCGCGATGTGGGTGGATCGCAGAGCATTGTGACCAAGCCCTTGACCGAGGGTGGGGTAACCCGGCGGCTTTATGGCGCGAGCCGTGAGGAGGACACGGCAAAGCCATTCATGAGCCATGTGCTGAAGCTGTGCCGGACCGAGCCGTTGAAATTGCAGAGGCGTGCATGACGCATCCGTTTCTGGATTTCCCCGGCCCTATCGGGTTCGCCCATCGCGGTGGTGCATTGGAGGCGGAGGAGAATACGGCGGAGGCTTTTGCCCGTGCCGTGGACCTGGGGTTCACCCATATCGAGACGGATGTGCATCTGAGCCGCGATGGCGTGGTGGTCGTTCATCATGATGATACGTTTGAGCGTATGTTTGGCGATCCGCGTGCGGTCGCTGATATGGATTGGGCCGAACTTACGCGTTTGCGGACCGCTGGTGGGGCGGCTGTTCCTCGGTTGGATGAGGTGTTGGAGGCGTTTCCGGGGACCTTTTTCAACATCGAGTTGAAGTGTTTGGAGGTGGCCGCGCCATTGGCAGAGGTCATTCGCCGGGCAGACGCTCTGGACCGTGTCTGCGTGGGCGCGTTCGATCCGAAGAACACCGCTGCGATCCTTGGCATGCTGGGGGAGGGCCTATGTTGGTCGCCCGCCCATGCAGGCGTTGCGCGGCTTTGGGTGGCGGGATGGGGGTTGCCGGTCGGGCGGTTGCCGTTTCCGGTGGTGCAGGTGCCGACCGCGTTCAACGGCATTCCTGTGGTCACAAAGCGGGTTCAGCGCGCGGCGGACAGGCGGGGTGTGAAGGTTCAGGTCTGGACGGTCAATGACCGCGCCGAGATGGAGCACCTGTTGGATCTGGGCGTGGACGGGATCATGAGCGACCGGCCCACTGTGTTGAAAGAGGTGTTGCAGGCGCGGGGCGCTTGGCATTCCTGAACGCGGGGACTATACGCGCGGCCTGACTTATCGGAGTGACCGGACATGCAGGGCTCAGCCAACCTCAACGTGATGATCAAGGCCGCGCGCAAGGCGGCGCGGAGCCTGCTGAAGGATTTCCGCGAGGTGGAGCAATTGCAGGTCTCGTCCAAGGGGCCGGGCGACTTTGTGAGCCGCGCGGATCGGGCTGCGGAAGAGATCATCAAAGAAGAGTTGATGGAGGCCCGCCCGAACTACGGCTTCCTCGGCGAAGAGGGCGGTGCGGTTGAGGGCAAGGACCCGACCCGGCGCTGGATCGTGGACCCGCTGGACGGCACCACGAACTACCTGCACGCCATGCCGCATTGGGCGATTTCCATCGCTTTGGAGCACAAGGGTGAGATTGTCTCTGCCGTCGTATACGACCCGTCAAAGGACGAGATGTTCTTTGCCGAAAAGGGCGAAGGGGCCTGGTTGAACGACACCCAGCGCCTGCGCGTGTCGGCCCGCAGCAAGATGTCAGAGGCCGTGTTTGGCGCGGGTCTGCCGCCCGATGGGGGCAAGTACCTGCCTGCCATCCTGCGGGATCTGGGAAAGCTGATGCCGATGTGTTCGGGGATGCGCCGCAATGGGGCGGCTTCGCTTGATCTGTGCTGGGTCGCAGCGGGCCGGTTCGAGGGCTATTGGGAATACAACCTCAAGCCATGGGATATCGCGGCAGGGATCCTGATTGCGCGCGAAGCAGGCGCCTTTGTGGAGCCGATCCGCGAAGAGCAATCCCTGCTGGAAGATGGTCATGTGCTGTGTGGTGCCGAGCCGATCTTCGATGCCTTTGCCAAGGTGATCCGCTCACGCGATTGATCGCGGACGGATTTCTCAAGAAATCCGTGTGGAAAGCGCGCGTTTTCCCCGCCGGTTCCATACCAGCTCTGACGGTTCGACTGGGTGCTGCCGCGGATTTCGCGATGAAATCCATACGGAATGCGCGGCATTCCGCGCTCGCCTGTAGCACTTCGCGTTTGAATTGAATCGCAACCCGCTGCCTCGCGCCGATGGCGCGAACGCGGAACGCGATAAGAGTTCCTCAGATAAAACGCAAAGTGCTTTAGCGGGCGTAGCCGCGATCGTAGATGACCTGCTGTGCGATGCCTGCCACTGCCAGGTAGATCGACGTCACCATCACCACCAACGTCAGCGCGGGATTTGGCGCGAAGTTCGTCCAGGCTGCAAAGGCAATTGCGGCCACCCACAGGATCGCAATCGGCAAGGACAGGAACCGCCAGCGCATCGTGCGGACGGGATGGACGAATTTCAGGTTCAGGAATTGCGCGGCGCACAGGGCAATGACCAGCGCAAGGATGACCCACCAAGGCGGCTCCATCACCAGCATGGCAAGCGCCACCATGTTCCAGCAGCCTGGAAAGCCACGGAAGCTTTTGTCCGCCGTCTTCATCCGCGTGTCTGCAAAATAGAGCGATGAGGCAAAGGGGATCAGCAGAACCACGATCCAGCCAGACCAGCCGGGCATCAGGCCCGAGCCGTAAAGCGCATAGGCGGGGATCATCACGTAAGTCAGGAAGTCGATGATCAGGTCGAGCAGGGCGCCGTCGATGATCGGTGCATTCTCGGTCACGTCGTAGCGCCGCGCCAGCGGGCCGTCCACGCCATCGACGATGAAGGCCACGGTAAGCCAGATCGTCATCATCGCCCAATCCTGCTGTGCAGCCTCGATCAGGGCGAGCATCGCGAGGGAGGCGCCGATGGCCGTAAAGAGATGAACAGAATAAGCTCTAAAACGCATCTTGGCTGGATGCATGGTTGCGGGGGATTTGCAACAGGTGGCGGTCAATTCGGGGTGGTGGGGCGTTTGGGGGGGCGCTGCCCCCGACGCGCGATGCGCGCCTCCCCCGAGGTATTTTCAAAACAAGGAAGGGGCTTAGGCCTTGGGATGGGCGGCGTTGTAGACTTCCATCAGGCGCGCGGTGTCGACTGCGGTGTAGGCCTGTGTCGTCGATAGGGAGGCGTGGCCGAGCAGCTCTTGTATCGCGCGCAAATCGCCGCCCGCGTCCAGCAGGTGCGTCGCAAATGAATGGCGCATCGCATGGGGCGTGGCAGAGGAAGGCAGGCCAAGCTGCATCCGTGTCTGTTCCATCACCTTTGCGACCGCGCGGGGGCCAAGGGGGCCACCGCGTATGGCGCGGAACAGCGGGGTTTCGGCCTCTAGGCGGTGAGGGCAGAGGCGGGCGTATTTTGCTGTGGCCGCCTGGGCTGTGGGCAGAACGGGAACCTCGCGCTCTTTGCCGCCTTTGCCGGTGATCCGCAGGACTTGCGGCAGGGGAAGCGCGTCAGCGGTGAGGCCTAGCGCCTCGGAAATCCGCAGGCCGCAGCCATAGAGCAGGGTGACAACAGCGATGTCGCGGGCCTGCACCCAATCGCGTTCGTCCTGCATGGCGACGCCGTTGATCATGTCTTTTGCGCCCGCTTCTGTCAGTGGACGAGGCAAGCGGCGGGTGTGCTTGGGTGCGCGCATCGACAGAACGGTCGTGGCATCGAACCCATCGCGTTCTGCCCACCATTTGTAGAAGGCTTTCACAGCCGACAGGCGCCGCGCGAGCGAGCGCGGGCCGACATCGCGGGCGCGCTGGTTGGCCATCCAGGCGCGTAAGTCGCGGGTTTGGAGCGAGCGGAGTTCGGCGGGCCCGGGGGCACCACCGAGATGGCCCGACTGAAAGGCGAGGAAATCGGTCACATCGGCCGCATATGCGGTCAGCGTGGCCTCTGCCCGCCCGCGTACGCCGCGCAGGTGGGTGAGCCAGGCTTCCAGCAGGGAACGGACGGCAGGGTTGATCGCCGTCGACATGGCTCTAGTCCAGCCAGCCGCGCATGAGGCGTTCGAAGACGCCCGCGAAGAAGGTCAGCAGGTCGGTGCCCTGGCTGGGGCGGAATTGGTGCGGGTCCTCGGCGCCCATGACCAGAAGGCCGGGCAGGCGCCCCTCGCCCAGATCGAGTGTCAGGCAGGCCTCCGAATGGATCCAGCGGCTGGCTTCCCCAAAGATTTTGGAGGCATCGCCGCCGACCTGGCGCAGGGTAACCTGCCTGTGGGGGACATCGCGGCCCGCTGTCACGTAATCCTTCACGAACCCGGGCGCGACGACAGTCAAAACATCTTCAAGTTTCTGGACCTTGGGGGCCTCGGTCTCGGTCGCTTCGGCGCTTTCCAGCACGAGGCGCACGCGGTCCACGCGCAGGATGCCCGCGACATCGGTGCCGAGCATGGTCAGGAACTCGGTGAATTCCTTGGCATCCAGCAGGCGTGTGATCGACCGGTGCACCTGATTGGTGCCGGCGAGATTCTCATACGCTGCGGCAATGACGGAACGATGGGTGTCTTCCAGCCGGTCGAGGCGGTTTTGCAGGCGTTCCATCGCAATCCCGCGCATATCGACGATATTGCCGCCCATCTGGCGGTCATTTGCGGCGATCAGCGCGCGCATCAGGTCGCGATCCTCAAGGATCAATTCCGGATCGGCCAGGGCGCGATCGCGCCAATCTTCATTGGGAAAGAGCGGGGCGTCTGCCTCGGGTGTGCTCATTACAACTGCCTCAAGTCTTCTTGTTCGTTGAGGGCGGCATAACATGGCGGAGGCAAAACGGGCCAGAATTTTTCACTCTGGCCCGAGAATTAGCGGTCGGTGTGACCCTTAGACGATGCTTTGCCCGGTCTTGGCCCAATCTGCCATGAAGGCATCAAGGCCCTTGTCGGTCAGCACGTGGTTGGCCATGGCTTTGATGACATTCGGCGGCGCGGTTGCGACATCTGCGCCGATCAACGCGGCCTCTTTCATGTGGTTGGCCGAACGGATCGAGGCTGTGAGGATTTCTGTGGAGAAATCATAGTTATCGTAAATCTGGCGGATCTCAGCGATCAGATCCATGCCGTCGATGTTGATATCGTCCAAGCGACCGACGAAGGGGAGATGAACGTCGCACCCGCCTTGGCCGCCAGCAGCGCCTGGTTGGCCGAAAAGCAAAGCGTGACGTTCACCATGCGCCCTTCGCCCGACAGAACCTTGCAGGCCTGAAGCCCGGCCCAGGTCAGTGGCACCTTGATGGTGATGTTGTCGGCGATCTTTGCCAGCTCGCGGCCCTCGGCGATCATGCCGTCTGCGTCCAGCGCGACTGTCTCGGCTGAAACGGGGCCGGGGACCATGGCACAGATCTCAGCCGTGACTTCCTTGATGTCGCGGCCCGACTTCATGATCAGCGAAGGGTTCGTTGTTACACCGTCGACCATCCCCAGCTCGTGCAGTTCACGGATCGCATCGACGTCGGCTGTATCCACAAAGAATTTCATTTGGCCGGTTCCTTTCGGGGATTGGGTATGATCGTTTGGGGCACCCTATATCCTGCGTTAGCGCTAACAGGAAGCCCTTAACACATACGATGGACGAGCATTTTGACGAAGGTGATCTGGTGGGGGTTCTGACGGCAGAGCCCCTGGATCGCGTGCTCGATTACAAAGCGCCCGCGGGCGGCTGTTGGCTGGGGGCGTTCGTGGAGGTGCCTCTGGGGCCGCGCAAGGTCCTGGGCGTGGTTTGGGGCAAGGGACGCGGCGATTGGGACATTGCCAAGGTGCGGTCCGTGAACCGCGTGCTGGACGTGGCCCCGATGCGGGCCGAGATGCGGGAGTTTCTGGAAAAGGCAGGAGCCTACACCCTGACGCCGATGAGCATCATGTTGCGTCTGGCGACCCGCGCGCCGGGGATGAGTGACCCGCCGTCGATGCGCAAGGTCTACCGCTTGGGTCAGGGCGCGCCGGATCGCGTCACGCCCGCGCGGCAAAGGGTCATTGATACGCTCGTAGAATATGGTGGCCTTGGTTTCACGCTGAAGGAGCTCAGCGAATTGGCGGGGGTCACGTCATCGGTTGTGAAAGGCCTCGCCAAACAAGGCGTGGTGGAAGAGGCCGACACGCCGCGCGATGCGCCTTATCTGCCGCTTGATCCGGGCTTGCCGGGCAAAGAACTGACCGAAGATCAGGCGCAGGCGGCGGAGCAGCTGCGCGACGGTCTGAAGGCGCGCCGGTATGGCACGGTGTTGCTGAAGGGCGTCACAGGATCCGGCAAGACGGAAGTCTATCTGGAAGCGGTGGCGGAATGTCTGCGGCAGGGGCGGCAGGCGCTGGTCCTTTTGCCCGAAATCGCGCTGACTTCTGAATTCCTGACGCGGGTGAAGGCGCGGTTCGGGGCGGAACCGGCCGAATGGCATTCCGGCGTGACGATGACCGAACGCCGCCGGTGCTGGCGGATGGTGGGGCAGGGTGAGGCGCAGCTGGTGGTTGGCGCGCGGTCCGCTTTGTTTCTGCCCTACCGGGACCTTGGGTTGATCGTTGTCGATGAGGAACATGACACCTCCTACAAGCAGGATGAGGGGGCAAGCTACAATGCCCGCGATATGACCGTGCTGCGCGCCTCGCTGAACGATGCGCAGGTTGTGCTGGCCTCGGCCACGCCATCGCTGGAGACCTGGGCCAATGCGCAAGCCGGGAAGTACACGCGGCTGGACCTGACCAGCCGGTTTGGCCCCCAAGACCTACCGGACATGTCGGCGATCGACATGCGGTTGGAGGATTTGCCGGGATCGTCGTGGATTTCGCCAACGCTGGCCTCAGCCGTTGGGCAACGGTTGAGGGAGGGCGAACAATCGCTGCTGTTCCTGAACCGCCGCGGCTTTGCGCCCGTCACGCTCTGCCGGGCCTGCGGCGAGATGGTGGGGTGTGATCATTGCGACGCACGCATGGTCGAGCATCGCTTTCAGAAGCGCCTGATCTGCCACCAATGCGGCGAGACGAAGCCTGTGCCGCTGGCTTGCCCGTCTTGCGAGGTGGAGGGCAAAATGGCCGCCGTTGGCCCGGGGGTGGAGCGGATTGCCGAAGAAGCGGCGGCGTTGTTCCCGGATGCGAAGATGGCGATCCTGTCGTCGGACCTGTTTGGCTCCGCGCGCGCCCTGAAGGCGCAGATCGAGGAGTTGGCGAATGGCGACACGGACCTGATCATCGGCACGCAGCTGGTGGCCAAGGGACACAATTTCCCGCGTTTGACGCTGGTGGGTGTGGTGGACGCGGACCTTGGCTTACAGGGCTCCGACCTGCGCGCGGCGGAACGTACCTTTCAGTTGATGCGGCAGGTGGCGGGGCGTGCGGGCCGGGCCGAAAAGCCGGGTCAGGCTTTGCTACAGACCTTCCAACCGGATCATCCCGTGATCCGCGCGATCTTGTCCGGGGATGAGGAAGGGTTCTGGCGGACGGAAGCGGCGGAGCGGGAAGCGGCCGGCATGCCGCCTTACGGCCGTCTGGCGGGGATCATCATCTCCTCAACCGAGGCGGCAGCGGCCTTTGATCTGGGCACGCATCTGGCGCGCAACGACGGGCCGATCCGTGACGCGGGCGGCATCGTCTATGGACCGGCCCCCGCCCCAATTTCGCGTGTGCGCGGGCGGCATCGGGTGCGGCTATTGGTCAAGGCGCCCAAGGGCGTGGCGCTGCAGCCTGCGATAAGTCGCTGGATTCATGGGCTGAAACTGCCGGGGCATATGCGGTTGGCGGTGGATATCGACCCGCAGAACTTCTTCTGAAAACCTGTTCCCCCGCACGCGCCTGCGCGCTAGAACCCTGCGGAACTGTAAACAGGATCTGAGATGACCGCCCCCATTCGCCCGCAACCCGGTATCCTCGACATCGCGCTCTATCAGGGTGGGGCGTCGAAGATCGAAGGCCACGATGCGCCGCTGAAGCTGAGCTCGAACGAGAATCCGTTCGGGCCTTCGCCTGCTGCGGTGGAGGCGATGGGCAAGGTCCTGACGGACAGCCACCGATACCCGCCGACGGATCACGGCCCGCTCCGCGCGGCGATTGCCGAGGTGTACGGGCTGGACGCGGATCGCGTGATCTGCGGGGTCGGATCGGATGAGGTGATCCACTTCCTGTGCCAGGCCTATGCGGGGCCTCAAACGCAGGTGCTTTATACCGAGCATGGGTTCGGGATGTATCGGATCAGCGCCTTGGCGGCGGGGGCAACCCCGTGCAGGTGCCCGAGGCTGAGCGGCGCGTGGATGTGGACGCGTTGATTGGCGGTCTGACCGAGCAGACGCGGCTGATCTTCCTCGCCAATCCGGCGAACCCCACGGCCACGATGCTGGAAAGCGGTGATCTGCATCGTCTGGCCGACGCTCTGCCGGATCAGTGCCTTCTGGTCCTGGACGGTGCTTATGCCGAATTTGCAGAAGGCTATGACGGCGGCAAAGCCCTTGTGGATAACCGCGACAACGTGGTGATGACGCGCACCTTTTCAAAGGCGTACGGCTTGGGCGGCCTGCGGGTTGGCTATGGTTATGGGCCGCAGCATGTGATCGACACGCTTAACCGCATTCGTGGGCCGTTCAATCTGTCCGGCGTGGCCCTTGCCGGAGCCGAGGCAGCCGTGAAGGACCGCGATTGGGTGGCCGACTGTATCCGCGTAAATGAGGAAGAACGGGCGCGCCTGACGGGCGGATTGCGCCAGCTTGGCATTGCCTGCGACGACAGCTTCGCGAATTTCGTGCTGGCGCGCTTCGCGGATGAGGCAGAGGCTGACGCGGCCGATGCGCATCTGAAGGCGGCTGGCATTATCGTGCGAGCACCGAAGAGTTACGGCCTACCCCATTGCCTGCGCATTACCGTTGGCCGACCCGAAGACAATACCCGTGTGCTGGACGCGTTGGCGTCGTTCAAGGGGGCGGAATGAGCGTTATTTACCAACGCGTTGCCCTGATCGGCCTTGGCTTGATCGCAGGCTCGATGGCCCATGCGATGCGCCGGCAGGGGCTGGCGGGTGAGATCGTGGGGACCGCGCGGTCGGCTGAAACCCGGGAAACCGCGCGAGACATCGGGCTGTGCGACCGGGTCGTGGACACCGCGGCTGAGGCGGTGGCAGATGCAGACCTTGTGGTGCTCTGTGTACCGGTTGGCGCGATGTCTGCTGTGGCCGCCGATGTCGCGCCGCATCTGGCGGACGGGGCGACTGTCACGGATGTGGGCTCGGTCAAGCGCGAGGTGATCGAGGCGATCGGCCCGCATCTGCCGGACCATGTGCATTTCGTGCCGGGCCACCCATTGGCGGGGACCGAGCATTCTGGACCAACCTCCGGCTTTGCCGAGCTTTTTGACAATCGTTACACGTTGTTGACCCCGGTTGACGGTACTGATCCAGCAGCAACGGCGCGGTTGAAAAGCCTGTGGGAAGGCTGTGGAGCGTTGGTGGAGGAAATGGACGCGGATCACCATGATCTTGTCTTGGCCGTGACCTCGCACACTCCGCACTTGATTGCCTACACGATGGTCGGCGTGGCCGACGACTTGCGGCGTGTGACCGACAGTGAGGTCATCAAATATTCTGCTGCCGGGTTCCGCGACTTCACGCGAATTGCGGCCAGTGATCCGACGATGTGGCGCGACGTGTTCTTGTCAAACAAAGAGGCGACGCTGGAAATCCTTGGCCGTTTCACGGAGGAGCTTTTTGCCTTGCAACGGGCCATCCGCACCGGTGATGGGGATCATCTGCACGATTATTTCACCCGCACGCGGGCGATCCGCCGTGGTATCATCGAGGCGGGGCAAGATACCGACGCGCCGAATTTCGGGCGTTCTACGGCAAGAAAGGACAGTGGCGCATGAGGATACGCGCGGGTCTGTTGGCGATTGCATTGGCCGTGCCTGCCTTGGCGGTGGCACAACAAGCTGAGGTGCGGGTGATCACGGCCACGGACCTTGCGCCGGGGGCGTCTTTGCGTCCTCCGGCTCGTCCGGGTGGAACACCTGTGCCCTCCGCCGGATCCGCCGCTGATGCAGGCGTCGCAGCGGCCGCCGCCGCGCAACCGCAAGCCCCCAATCGTCGGCCCGGTATCCTGGGCGGTCTGTTCCGTCCGCGCCAGAATGGCGGCGGTCTTGGCGCGGTCAACGCAGCCCCCACCGTCGTTGCGGGCGGCGGCACGGCCCTTGCAGTGGCGAGTTCCCTGCGGCCCACACTGCGCCCCGATGGGTTGGAAAGCCGGGTGCGGGCGGCTGCAACGCGCAACACGCCAAGCAGTGTGACGCGACCGGGCCAAAGCTCTGGCCAGCTTTGTGGTGTTGTCGGCCTGCAAGGCGACGTGATCGAACCTGTGACGGGCCGGATCAGCGGATGCGGTATCCAGAATGCGGTGCGCCTGCGGGTGGTCCATGGGGTTCAACTGACCACGCCTGCGACCATCAATTGCACGACCGCACAGGCCGATCAGCCAATGGGTGTCTGGATGCCGACGATATCATCGGGAATACCGGCGGTGGCATGTCCAATTTGCGCGTTCTGGCCTCCTACGCGTGCCGGACCCGCAATTCGCAACCGGGCGCGCGGTCTGTCGGAGCATTCGACCGGAAATGCCATTGATATTGGCGGGATCGGCCTTGCAAAACGGGTCTGAGTTGAGCGTGCTGAGCGATTGGCGCAGCGGCAATTCGCGGCACCATGCGCAGCTTGCACGAGGCCGCCTGTGGCACCTTCGGCACCGTGCCTGGGCCCGGACGGCGGACCGGTTCCATCAGGATCAATTTCCACTTCGACGTGGCGTCCTACCGGTCTGGGTCCTATTGCCGCTAGAGCCCTTTGCGTTTGATTTTACGCGCAACCCGCTGCCGCGCGCCGATGGCGCGAACGCGGAACGCGAAAAGAGTGCCTTGGATAAACGCAAGTGCCTTAACGGATGCGCAGCGACGGCGCCGGGCCAGGGGCAACGGCCCGATGAAGACGCGCCCATTCGAGAAGTTGAGCGTTGCGTCGATATTCTCGGCGCTGCCGTTCATGCCCGCCAGAACCTCCAAGCATGGCTTCCGCCGTCGGGCGAATGCGCTCGGGCAGAACGCCCCGCATTTTCGGCAAGCTCGACCATGGCGCGCCAGTTTTCGGCCCGCACGCGAAGCTCCCCTTCCGGCACGCCACCCTCGGTCACATCCAAGGTGCCCGTCGCACGGAACAGCATGTCGCCCCAACGGGCGGTGATATCCTCAATCTCAAGCTCCGTGGGCTGCGGACGGGCGATTTCCAGCGCCGCCATGTCCCATGGCGCGTCAAAACGGGCACGGGTGACAGATGACAGATGGCTGATCCGTTCGGGGAGGACACCCGCCGGGTCGAGGCGTGCGCGGATGGCCTCCGGCGGGTTGAGGTCGGAGGCGTTCACATGGATGTCGTACCGGCTGTCCTCGCCTTCCATCCGGTCGAGCGTCACCAACCCACGGTCCAGATCAAGCGACCAACCGAGGGTTGAGACCACATTCAAGGCGTCCAGTTGAGCCCTTAGCCCATCGAGCGCGAAGTTGGCGGTTGGTTGCACGTCAAGCGAGGCGAACATCGCGCCGCTGTCCAAAGTCAGCCGCTCCTGCGGCGTGGCGATGGTCTGCGTTTCCGGGAAATAGGCGGTAATGCGGTCAAGGCGGAAAACCTCCTGCTCTAGGCGAAAACGTGGGGTCGACCAGGCAAGGCCGGTGTCGGGGTCGGCCAGTTGGATGTCTGTGAAGTCGGTCTCGAAATCCAGCGGGAAACCTTCGACCGACACATCGGCGACATTGACCACCCAGCCCTCGATTTGCCGATCATCCAGCCAGCGTGTGGCCGCCGTCTGCATCGTCATGGCCGCCACGGCCCATGCAATGCTGCCCAACACCGCCAGAATGACAATCAGGATCAAAAGCCGTTTCATACCACTCCCCTTCCGGCGTTCTATCGCCTATAGCGGCGGGGCACGACAAGGACCAGTTCATGACAGCACCGCTTTGGGTTTTCGGCTACGGCTCGCTTCTCTGGAATCCAGGATTCCCGGTGGCCGAGACGCGTATTGCGCGGCTGCATGGCTGGCACCGGTCGTTTTGCATGACCTCGATCCACCACCGCGGAACGGAGGCTGATCCGGGCCTTGTCCTGGCGCTGGATGAGGCGCCATCGGCCTTTTGCGACGGCCTTGCCTTGCGGGCCGAAGCCGGGACGGAAGAGGCGACCTTAGCTTACCTGCGCGAGCGGGAGTTGATATCCTCGGCCTATATCGAGACCCGCCAGGAGGTGGAGTTTCGCGACGGCGCGCGGCAGCAAGATGTGCTGGCCTATGTGATCGACCGGAGCCACGTGCAGTATTGCCAGCACCCGCTGGATGTTCAGGCCCGCATCATTGCGGGCGCCCATGGCGGGCGCGGGCCGAACGATGAATACCTCTACAATACCGCTGCGCATCTGGCAGACCTCGGCATCGGCGACGAGGACCTCGACAGCCTTGTCGCACAGGTGCGTGCGATCAACGGTGGCCCTTAAGGCTTTTGTTGGCGAAAGGGTCCGGCCCGTGTAAGGTCGCGCCAGAGACGACCAAAGAGCGATTGAAACGCCATGGCGAGCAGCAGAGAGGGCGCAGGCGCGCTCCGCTTTACACGACCGACGCAGCAGATTGTGCTGATGGTGATCATCCTTGCGTTGGTCATCGCAGGCGGCGTGTTGGTTTGGCCCCGCGTGCAGCCGGTTTTTCTGTCGGCGCCCTTCCTGAACGGCACTATCGGTGTCGTGTTCATCGTGGGCGTCTTTGCGACATTCTTCCAAGTGATCCAGCTGTTCTCCTCCGTTGCGTGGATCGAGCAATTGGCCGGTGGCGGGAAC
Organism: Gymnodinialimonas sp. JB5-7; assembly: GCF_055693405.1. Taxonomy (NCBI): domain Bacteria; kingdom Pseudomonadati; phylum Pseudomonadota; class Alphaproteobacteria; order Rhodobacterales; family Paracoccaceae; genus Gymnodinialimonas; species Gymnodinialimonas sp. JB5-7. The sequence goes on along the minus strand of NZ_JBVFUX010000012.1, from coordinate 209,171 downwards.
GCCAGCGACGAAGACAAGCCCCCCGTTTGCTGGCAGCCATGACAGGCGTGTCGCGCATGCGCGGCAACCGGATGCAGGTGACACCCGCTTCCGCCAAGTCGGTGCTGGATTCGGTCGGTGCGCGGATGGAAGAAAGCCGCGACATCACGCGGTATATCGCCAACCTTCTGATTTTCCTTGGTCTTCTTGGCACGTTCTTTGGCCTCGCCACCACAGTTCCGGCGGTGGTTGAGACGATCCGTTCCCTCCAACCCACCGAGGGGGAGGAGGGGCTTGCGGTCTTCGGGCGGCTCATGGACGGCCTCGATGATCAATTGGGCGGCATGGGCACGGCCTTTGCGTCGTCCCTTCTGGGCCTCGCAGGCTCTCTGATCGTGGGTCTGTTGGAGCTATACGCGGGCCACGGGCAGAACCGGTTTTACCGCGAGTTGGAGGAATGGCTGGCCTCCATCACGCGCGTGTCGTTCTCGTCCGGCGAAGGCGACGGGGCCATCGACAAGGCGGCGATTGCCACGGTTCTCGACCACATGGTCGACCAGATGGACACGCTGCAATCCCTGTTCGCGCAATCCGAGACGCGGCGCGCTGCCACCGAACAACGCTTGTTGAACCTGTCGCAATCGGTCGAAGGGCTGACCGAAAAGCTGGGGCCGGGTCAGGTGGCTGTCACGGAACGCTTGGCAACGGCACAGGACCGCTTGGCGGCGGCCTTGGACGGGTTGGCCGCCGAAAACGGGCTGGACGACGAAAGCCGGAACCGGTTGCGGTCGATCGACGTGCAATTGTTCAAGCTGGCCGAGGAAATGGGCGCGACCCGCGATGCGGAGGTCTCAGGCCTGCGCGGCGACATCGCGCAGCTGACTGAGGCGCTTCAGGCCCTGACCCAAGCCGCGCGCGCACCGGCCGAGGCCCGCGCGCGCCGTCAGGCACAGGGCGAGTAGCGATGGCCTTTCACCGCGGCGCACGCCAAGGCATGTCGGGCACCATCTGGCCCGGCTTTGTCGACGCGATCACCGCGCTTTTGATGGTGATGATCTTCGTCCTGTCGATCTTCATGGTCATGCAATTTGTCCTGTCCGAAGAGATCAGCACGCAGGATGACGAGCTGAATTCGCTGACCGCGCAGGTCAACCAACTGGCCGAGGCGCTGGGGTTGGAAGAGGCGCGATCCGGTGATCTGGAAAACCGGGTGGCGACGCTGACGGGTTCCCTTTCCGTGGCAGAAGAACAGGCGGCGGCGCAGGAGGCGTTGATCGCATCGCTCACCGCAGAAAGCGCCGAACGCGCCGCACGGATAGTGGCCTTTGAGGAGCAGGTCGCCGGCCTGCTTGCGCAGAACAGCGAGTTGGCGGCTGGCCTTGCCGCCACGGAAGGCGAGTTGGCCGAGGCGATGTCGGAGGCGGAGGCGCTGAACCTCGCGCTGGCCACGGCACGGTCCGAGATTGACGCGACGGCTGAGGCGGCGCGTCTGGCGGCAGCGCGGCGCGAGGCGCTTGGAAGCCCTGATTGCAGACATGGAAGCGCAGGCGGAGGAGCGGGACGGCTCGCTGACCGATGCCCTGCGCGCATTGGCGGCGGCTGAGACGCGCAATGCACAGCTTGCCGGTGCACTTCTGGAGCGGGACAGTTCCCTCTCAGATGCGTTGGCGGCCCTTGCAACGGGTGATGAGCGGGCGGACGAGTTGCTGGCGGAGTTGCAAAGCGTTCAGGAGGACCTATCCGCCGAAGAAGCCGCGCGATTGGCAGAGCTGGCGGCAGCCGAGGCCTTGCGCCAGCGGTTAGGGGAGGTCGAAGCCGCCCTGTCCGAGGAAGAGGCCGCGCGGTTGGCCGAAGCCGCCGCAGCGGCGGCGTTACAGGCGCAACTTGAGGCATCGAATGCGGCCCTGTCTGAAGAGGAGGCCGCACGTTTGGCTGAGGCTGCGGCTGCCGAAGCCCTGCGTCGGCGGTTGGAGGATGCGGATGCGGAACTGACCGCGATGTCGCTGGCTTTGGAAGAGCAGCGTCAGCGCGCCGAGGATACGTTGACCTTGCTGGCTGCGGCGGAGGCCGCGCGGGACGATCTTGCCACCCGTTTGGCCGGCGCGCTGGCGCGGGCCGATGAGGGGCAGGGCGAGGCTGCGACTCTGGCTGATGCCCTGGCAGCGGCGGAGTTGGAATTGGGCCGGGTGGAAACGGCGCTGGCGGCGCAATCCAGCGATATGTCGGATTTGGAGACGCAACTGGCGCTGGCCCTGTCGCGGTTGGAAAGCACGGAGGCTAGCACAGCGGCCCGTTTGGCAGAATTGGAGGCGCGTATTGCCGAAGCCGAGGCGCAGGTGAGCACGGCCACCGCGGAGGCCGCTGATGCGACCGGGGAGCTTTCGACGCTCGAGGCGCAATTGGCGGCGGCGCTGGCTGCGCGGCAGTCCACGGACGCGGAATTGGCAGAGGCGCTGAGCGAGGCTGAGGTGCGCGAGGCGTTGCTGGCACAGGCCAATCGGGAGCTTGAGGCCGCCGAAAGCGCCTCAGCCGAAAGCGCGCGGCAGGTGGCGTTGCTGAATGAGCAAGTGGCGGCCTTGCGGGCACAATTGGGATCGCTGGAGGCGCTTTTGGATGTGGCAGACGAGCGCGACTCAGAGGCTCAGGTTCAGATCAGCGCGCTGGGATCGCGACTGAACACGGCCCTGGCGCAACTGGCGGCGGAAGAGCGGGCAAATGCGGCGCTCGAGGCGGCGGAGGCCGAACGGCTGGCCGCCGAGGCGCAGGAATTGGAACGCTATCGGTCTGAATTCTTTGGACGTTTGCGTGAATTGCTGGAGGGCCGCGAAGGGGTGCGCATCGAAGGCGACCGGTTCGTGTTCTCGTCGGAAGTGCTGTTTGAAGTGGGATCTGCGGACCTTGCGAATGAGGGTTTGGCGCAGATCCAGCGGGTCGCCGATTTGCTGCTGGAAGTGGCCGATGAGATTCCGTCGGAGATTGACTGGATCATTCGCGTGGATGGGCATACCGACGATCAGCAACTGCGTGAGGGTGCGGAGTTCGCGAACAATTGGGAATTGAGCCAGGCGCGGGCCTTGTCGGTTGTCCTCTATATGTCTGAAGAACTTGGGATTCCTCCGTCGCGGCTGGCGGCGACGGGGTTTGGAGAACATCGCCCGATTGCCTCGAATGGAACGGCTGAGGGGCAGGCGGCGAACCGGCGGATCGAGTTGAAGCTGACCGAGCGGTAATTCGCCCGTTCTTATCCTCGCGGCCTATCGGAGTGCGATGGAAATTGTCGTAGAATCAATGGCTTGACCACCTCGAGAGAGGGTGATCGTACCTGCATAAGTGCCCGGATCGAGGGGTGCGCGGAGGCGACGACCGGAGGCGCGGAAAAGCTGTGCCTGGGTGCGCTCAAGCGTGATGGACTGGCTGTGGAAGGTGACGCCATCTTCGTCAGCAATGGTGAACTCGATAACGTCGCCGTCGCGACCGCCATGGAAAAACCCCCATAAAACAAGGGCTTCCCCGTTGGCGCTGAGGGTTTCGGCGCGGGCGGTTCCAGCCTGAATTTCGGCATAATCGGGGACGGTTTCGGAAAAGCCTGCGCTGAGGATCTCGCCCGCTGGCAAAGCGATTTCATCGGCCCAGAGATCATCCGCGTCGATTGCGCAGGTATGGGTGTCGGACGGGTCGAACGGATCGACATGGGTGCCATCTTGCCGAACGGAGAGGTGCAGATGCGGGAACTCGGTTCGGCCAGAAAGTCCAATGAAGCCAAGAGGTTGACCGGCTTGGACTGTGTCGCCGCTAGCCACAGAAATCGAGCCCTGGGCAAGGTGGCAATACTGCGTTTGCCAGCCATTTCCATGGTCCAGAACAACGCCATTTCCGCAATCCTGGCCGTCTGGAAAGCCTGCGATTCCTGTGTCTGGGACTGAATTTCGGGTGCCCAGGACGGTGCCGGAGGCGGCGGCGAGGACGGGGACGATTTGGGCCATGGCCGCGAGGTCGGGCAGGCGAATGTCGGTGCCTTGGTGGCCATCGTAAGTCTGTGCCCCGCAACGAAAATCTTGCGCGCCGGGGCCGGGATCACGGTCCATCGCCTGCTGGATAAAGCACGTCTCACCCAGGGTGCATTCAACGGGAAAATGTAACTCCAGAGCGTCTTGTGCCGGAGCGGCGAGGGGCCAGATCACTACCCAAAACTGTGACCAGTTGAACGCAAATGCGTCCATTTGGACGCATTTTTCGCGAAAAAAGCGTCCAAATGGACGGGTTTTTCCAGGCCCTACAAAGATGCGTCCAGATGACCGCATTTTGCAAATGGCCGGCTGCGAGGTCGAGCCAACGAAAAGGGCCGGCAGCTTGCGCCACCGGCCCCTGTTGCTCTGGTCCGAACTGGGTCAATCGGCCGTCAGAAGCGGCGGCTTCTTTTTGGACGACAAACGCGGGCTGCCGGGTTCTTCGATCCGCAGCTCGATCTCGCCATCCTTGACGCCGACCTTGACGTTGCCGCCCTTGGCCAGCTTCCCGAAAGAAGCTCCTCCGCGAGGGGCTTCTTGATATGCTCCTGGATCACGCGGCCAAGCGGGCGGGCGCCCATCCGGTCGTCGTAGCCCTTGTCGGCCAGCCACTCGGCGGCGGGCTTGGTGAGCTCGATCGTGACGTTGCGGTCCATCAGCTGCGCCTCCAGCTGGAGGACGAACTTTTCGACCACCTGCAGGATCACATCCTTTGGCAGTGCGCCGAAGGAGATGACCGCATCCAGACGGTTGCGGAATTCCGGCGTGAACGTGCGTTCGATTGCGGCGGTATCTTCGCCGGTCCGACGGTCGCGGCCAAAGCCGATGGCGGCCTTGGCTTGCTCAGCCGCGCCCGCGTTCGAGGTCATGATCAGGACCACGTTGCGGAAATCGACGGAGCGACCGTTATGGTCGGTGAGCGTGCCGTGATCCATGACCTGCAAGAGGATGTTGAAGACATCCGGATGCGCCTTCTCGATCTCGTCCAGCAGCAGCACGCAATGCGGATGCTGGTCGACGCCATCGGTCAGAAGGCCGCCCTGGTCGAAGCCGACATAGCCCGGAGGCGCACCGATCAGGCGGGAGACGGCGTGCTTTTCCATGTACTCGGACATGTCGAAGCGCAGCATCTCGACACCCAAAACATCGGCCAATTGCTTGGCGACTTCGGTTTTGCCGACGCCGGTGGGTCCTGCGAACAGGTAATTGCCGATCGGCTTTTCCGGTTCGCGCAGGCCCGCGCGGGCGAGCTTGATGGACGAAGACAGCGCCTCGATCGCGTTGTCCTGCCCGAAGACGACCCGCTTGAGGGAGACTTCGAGGTCTTTGAGAACCTCGGCGTCGTCCTTGGAGACGTTCTTGGGTGGGATGCGGGCGATCTTGGCCACGACATCTTCGATTTCCTTGGTGCCGATGGTCTTGCGACGCTTGGACTCAGCGACAAGGTGCTGTGCGGCCCCGGCTTCATCGATCACGTCGATGGCCTTGTCGGGCAGCTTGCGGTCGTTGATGTAGCGGCTGCTGAGTTCCACCGCCGTCTTGATCGCATCGGCGGTGTATTTGACGGAGTGATGCTCCTCAAAATAGGGCTTGAGGCCCTTGAGGATCTTCACGCTGTCTTCCACCGAAGGTTCGGTCACGTCGATCTTCTGGAACCGGCGGGACAGCGCGCGGTCCTTCTCGAAGTGTTGGCGGTATTCCTTGTAGGTGGTGGAGCCCATGCAGCGCAGGCCGCCGCCCTGAAGCGCGGGCTTCAGGAGGTTTGAGGCATCCATTGCGCCGCCGGACGTCGCACCTGCACCGATGACGGTGTGGATCTCGTCGATGAAGAGAACGGCATCGGGGTGATCTTCGAGTTCCTTGACCACGGCCTTCAGGCGTTCCTCGAAATCGCCGCGATAGCGGGTGCCGGCCAGCAGCGCGCCCATATCGAGCGAGAAGATGGTGGCGCCTTGCAGCACTTCGGGTGTCTCACCCTCGACGATTTTCTTGGCGAGACCTTCCGCGATGGCGGTTTTGCCCACGCCGGGATCACCCACCAGAAGCGGGTTGTTCTTGCGGCGGCGGCAGAGCACCTGAATGCAACGCTCAACCTCATGGGAACGACCGATCAGGGGATCGACATCACCCTTGGTGGCCTTGGCGTTGAGGTCGACGCAGTATTTCGAGAGGGCGGATTCCTTGCCCTCTTCCTCAACTTCGCCGCTCTGCACGGATTGGGCTTCGTTTTCTTCATCCTCGGCCCCGGAGACAGAGCGGGCTTCGCCGTAGGACGGATCCTTGGCGACGCCGTGGGCGATGAAGTTGACCGCGTCGTAACGGGTCATGTCCTGTTCTTGCAGGAAGTAGGCGGCGTTCGACTCGCGTTCGGCAAAGATCGCGACCAGCACGTTTGCCCCGGTCACTTCCGTGCGGCCCGAGGACTGGACGTGGATCGCGGCGCGCTGAATGACGCGCTGGAAGGCGGCCGTGGGCACAGCCTCCGACCCTTCGACATCCGTTTCCAGCGTCGAGAGATCATCGTCGATGAATTTCACGAGTGTTTCGCGAAGGATTTCGACGTCAACCGAGCAGGCCTTCATGACCTTTTGCGCGTCGGGTTCGTCGATCAGGGCAAGCAGCAAGTGTTCCAGCGTCGCAAGCTCGTGACGACGAGCATTGGCATTCGCCAGGGCAGCGTGGATGGCCTGTTCCAAAGTGGTCGAAAAAGATGGCACGTCGCGTGCTCCTTCCGTGTGCGTCGAGGCGGCGCAAGTCCCCGCCCGATCATGGCCTCATAGAGTTAAGTTTTGCTTTCCGCGCGGAGGTTTCAAGAAAAAATGTATCAACGGTCCGTGTTCGGAGCCACAAGATGCTGGGGTTCACCAGGATTTACGCGGTAAGGTATTGGGGTTGCTTGTTTTTGCAGCGACTGCTGCTTTCGTGTTCAAAACTTGTCTTTTCGGGCTCGGATCTCGGTGAAGACATCGACGGCAGGGGCGTTTGTGACGGCCCAGGGTCGCGGCAATGTCGGGCTCGATTGGCGCGCAGGAAGGGGTTGGTGGCCAATTCCTGAGCAAGGCTGGAGGGGATGGTGGGCTGGTCCGCGGCGCGGGCCGCCTCGATCTCGGCATAGGCGAGAGATAAGGTCTGGATTGTCCGGTTCAATGGTCATCGCGAAGCGCGCGTTGGACGCGGTGTATTCGTGGCCGGAATAGATCATCGTCTCGGGCGGCAGGGCGGCGAGCTTGGACAGGCTGTCCCACATCTGGTCGGGCGTGCCCTCAAACAGGCGGCCACAGCCGAGCGCCATGAGGCTGTCGGCAGTGAAGGCGGCGCGGGCCCCGGGCACGACAAATGCGAGGTGGTTGTCGCAATGGCCAGAGACGTCGAGGACGTCGACCTTCAGGGAACCGATTGTGAAGCTGTCGCCCTCAGCCAGCGGATGGTCGAGCGCGGGCAGGCGGGCGGCATCGGCGCCGCAGCCGTAGACAGCGCCTCCTTTTGCGGCCTTCAGCGCGTCGACGCCCTGAACATGATCCCAGTGGTGGTGGGTGATCAGGATGTGCGACAGGGTCCAGCCACGCGCGTCAAGCTCGGCGATGATTGGGGCGTGGTCGGGCACGTCGATGCAAGCGGTCGCCCCGGTGGCGGGGTCATGCAGGAGGAAGGCGTAGTTGTCCGACAGGCACGGGATGGTGACGATCTGCGGCTCGGACATGGTAATCCCCCTGGGGTTGGCTATCTTGTTGGGCAAGCCTGCGCCATGGTGCCGTGGGGTTCAAACGGATTTCTTGCATGCATCTCGACGTCATCGACCTGCGGCAATTCTATTACCGCACGCGGCTTGGCCGGATCGCGCAAAAGGCGGTGCGGGAGCGGATGCTGAAGATGTGGCCGGATGCGAAGGGGCAGGCGGTCGTGGGCTTCGGCTTTGCGGTGCCGTTGTTGCGCCCGTATCTGGCCGATGCGCGACGGGTGATTGCGCTGATGCCGGGTGAGCAGGGAGTGATGCCCTGGCCTGCAGGGTTGGAGAATGTCTCGACCCTGTGCCGCGAAGGCCTGTGGCCGGTGCAATCGGAAAGTGCCGACAAGCTGATCTGTTTGCACGGGGTGGAGACGTCGGAGCATCCGGCGGCGGTGCTGGAGGAATGCCAGCGGGTGCTGGCCCCCGGCGGACGGGCGATGTTCATCGTGCCGAACCGATCGGGCCTGTGGGCGCGACGGGACGGCACGCCGTTCGGGTTCGGGCGGCCCTATTCGCTGGGGCAGTTAGAGGCGCAGCTCAAGCGGCACGATTTCGTGCCAGAGCGCCATGCGGCGGCCTTGTTCTCCCCGTCGCACCAGAAATTCTGGCTGAAAAGTGCGGACATGTTGGAGCGGATTGGTGGCAAGCTGAGCCGCAGCCGCGCGGGCGGGGTGATCTTGCTGGAGGCGTCCAAACGCGTGCCGGCGCGGCCAAGGCCGGGTCTGGCGGCGGCTGTGCGCAGGCCCGCTGCGGGTGCTGGAAGGTGCGCCAACTCCGGCTGGTGTGTCGGGCCGCAGGGCCGCAGATATCTCGCGGCGGGACGTGTCGTGATCTGCATCGTCTATTTCAGCGAGACCGGGCATACGCGGGCTGTTGCGGAGGCTGTGGCCGAAGGCGCCGGCGAGGTGCGGTTGATCGACGTCGAGGCCATGGGGCCGCAGGATTGGGCCGCGCTGGACGCGGCGGAGGCGATTGTCTTTGGAGCGCCGACCTACATGGGCTCCACCGCCGCGCGGTTTGACATGTTTCTGGAAGAGGCGGCGAGCCGCTGGGACACGGGCGCATGGGCTGACAAGATCGCGGCTGGCTTCACCGTGGCGGTGCACCCATCAGGCGACAAGCTGAATGCGCTGGTGCGGCTGGCGGTGTTTGCGGCGCAGATGGGGATGATCTGGGCGGGCCAATCCGAGATCGGCGCGCCGGTGAAGCCGGAGCGGGAGGGGATCAACCGCGATGGATCGTGGCTGGGGCTGATGGCGACCGATCCGGTAACGGAGGGTGACAAGGCAACGGCGCGGCTGTTTGGGGCGCGCGTGACGGCGGCGGCCAAGCGGTGGCAGAGGGGTGCGGCGCAGTAGACGCTGCGCATGAGGGACTTTTTGCTTCGTGAAGAGGTTGGCACGGTGTATTTTGCTGGCGTTAACCTGAGCGAAGGACTCCATGGCCGACCCCTATTCCGACCTCGGCGCGCAGGATGCGGCACTTCAAGAACGGATTGCTGCCGCGATGGAGGCCCGCTGTTTGGAGCCGGCGCAGATCGCCATTCGCAAAGACTATCTCAGCGGTCTGAATCTGCCGGGTAATGCTCGTGCGCTGGAACTTGGGTCCGGCACCGGCCATGTGACGAAGGATCTGCTCGATCTTGCTGGCGCATCAAACGCGCATGGGTTGGAGCCCTCGCCGGTGATGGTTGCACGGGCGAAAAAGACTTTTGGCGATGACCCGCGTTTGAGTTTCGCCATTGGGGACGCGAAGCAGACGGGTTTTGAGGATGCCTCCTTCGATCTGGTGTTGATGCACACCTTGCTGTGTCACGTCCCCGGTCCGGAAGAGGTGGTGGAAGAAGCGTTTCGCATTCTGAAGCCGGGCGGGGTTCTGGCGATATGCGATGGCGACTACAGCACGGCGACGGCGCAGATTGCGGATTTCGACCCTGTGGACCAGCTTGTCCGATTTATGATCAACCAGAATGTCACCAACCTTTGGATCATGCGCCAGATCACCGGGCTTCTGACCAAGGCCGGTTTCCAGCTTGGCGTGTCCAGAGGGCATGGATATGTGGCGGAAGGTGAGGCCGCCTACTTTCTGACGGTGATAGATCGCGGCGCCGACCGTATGGTTGAAGAAGGCACGCTTTTTGCGGAAACGGCGGTGGCCCTCAAGGCAGAAGCGCGGCGGAGGGTGTCCGCCAAGACGTTTTTTGGGTTCATGTCCTATGTCAGCCAGATCGCCTTTAAGCCAAGCACCTGAGGCCTGAGCACTGTGCCTAAACCTCAAATATTGCCGCTGTGCCACGACAAATCGCCCAAGAATCGAGCCAATGTGCCGCACCTTTTGCGCGGGCAAAGCGCCGCAGCGACGTGATGTGCCTTCAACCCTTTGAAACAAGGCGCTCTTTCAACCTGAAGGGGCTTTCGCACACCCTGTTGCAGCATCGCAAACCCTCTGCTACACCCCGCCCGAATTCACAGGGGAGTGATGGCCGAGCGCCGTCACGACAGGGATTGCCCGGGGACAGCGTCGCTGCCAACCGACCCGGGCACACGTCCAAATGGAGCGCGCCTTTCGGGCGCGACGTATACGAAAGGGGTCTTCGTGAGCGAACCAGCTTCGATCTCGACCGGCATTGCTGCGCGGTATGCGACTGCAATGTTTGAATTGGCGTCTGAGGACAAGGCGCTCCCCGCGCTGGAATCCGACATTGATGCATTGGACGCGGCCCTTGAGGGCAGCGCCGACCTGCGCGACCTGATCAACTCACCCATCTACGGGCGTGAGGAAACGGCGTCCGCAATTGGCGGCGTGGCCGACAAGATGGGTTTGAACGCGATCACCGGCAACACGCTGCGCCTGATGGCGTCCAAGCGTCGCCTGTTCGTGCTGCCAGCGCTGCTTGCAGAGCTGCGCGCCAAGATTGCGGACCACAAGGGCGAGGTGACGGCGGAAGTGACGTCGGCCAAGGCCCTGACCAAGACACAACTGGATAAGCTGGCCAAGTCGCTGAAAGCGTCTGTCGGCAAATCCGTGAACCTGAAAGCGACCGTCGATGAGGGTATCATCGGCGGTCTTGTTGTTAAAGTTGGCTCGAAGATGATCGACACGTCGATCCGCTCCAAGCTCAACGCACTCCAGAACACGATGAAAGAGGTCGGATAACATGGCGATCCAAGCAGCTGAGATTTCTCAGATCCTCAAGGAGCAGATCAAGTCGTTTGGTCAGGACGCGCAGGTTGCCGAAGTCGGCCGCGTTCTGAGCGTGGGTGACGGTATTGCGCGGGTCTACGGCCTCGACAATGTTCAGGCCGGTGAGATGGTCGAATTCCCCGGTGGCATTCAAGGCATGGCCCTGAACCTCGAATCCGACAATGTGGGCGTCGTGATCTTCGGCACCGACCGCGAGATTAAAGAAGGCGACACCGTCAAGCGCACGAATTCGATCGTGGACGTGCCGGCTGGCATGGGTCTGCTGGGCCGTGTTGTGGACGGTCTGGGCAACCCGCTGGACGGCAAAGGCGCCGTTGAGGCGGAAGAGCGTCGCGTGGCCGACGTGAAAGCGCCCGGCATTATCCCGCGTAAATCGGTGCACGAGCCGATGGCGACGGGTCTGAAAGCCATTGACGCGATGATCCCGATTGGCCGTGGCCAGCGCGAGCTGATCATTGGCGACCGTCAGACCGGCAAGACCGCTGTGGCGCTCGACACGATGCTGAACCAGAAAACCTACAACGACGCCGCGACGGATGAGAGCCAGAAGCTCTACTGCATCTACGTGGCTGTGGGTCAGAAGCGGTCGACCGTGGCGCAGCTGGTGAAGAAGCTGGAAGAGACCGGCGCGATCGAATACTCGATCGTTGTGGCCGCAACCGCATCCGACCCCGCGCCGATGCAGTTCCTGGCACCCTACGCCGCAACCGCGATGGCGGAATATTTCCGCGACAACGGCAAGCACGCGCTGATCATCTATGATGACTTGTCGAAGCAGGCTGTGTCCTATCGTCAGATGTCCCTGCTGCTGCGCCGTCCGCCCGGACGTGAAGCCTATCCGGGTGACGTTTTCTACCTGCACTCGCGCCTGCTGGAACGCTCGGCGAAACTGAACGAAGACAATGGCTCGGGCTCTTTGACGGCTCTGCCCGTGATTGAGACCCAGGGCGGCGACGTTTCGGCCTTTATTCCGACCAACGTGATCTCGATCACCGACGGTCAGATCTTCCTTGAAACGGAACTGTTCTTCCAGGGCATCCGCCCGGCTGTGAACACCGGTCTGTCGGTGTCTCGTGTGGGCTCGTCCGCGCAGACCAACGCAATGAAGTCGGTGGCTGGCCCGGTGAAGCTGGAACTGGCGCAGTACCGTGAGATGGCGGCGTTCGCGCAGTTCGGCTCAGACCTCGACGCCTCGACGCAGAAGCTGCTGAACCGTGGCGCGCGTCTGACGGAGCTGATGAAGCAGCCGCAATACTCGCCGCTGACCAACGCGGAAATCGTTGTGGTCATCTTTGCGGGCACCAACGGCTACCTTGATGATCTGCCGGTGGGTGATGTGGGCCGCTATGAGCAGGGCCTGATCACCTTCCTGCGGTCGAAGCATCAGGATCTGCTGGATTGGATCACCACGGAAGACCCGAAGGTGAAGGGTGAGGCTGCTGACACGATCAAAGCCGTGCTCGACGCCTATTCGGCTGATTTCGCCTGATCGAAAGGGACTGTGAAGAAGGTATACCGGTGTCTCGAATGCAGAAGGATACGTGAGGGAACCTCACCTTGTCCTAGGCGGCGCGGAATTTGCGCGATGCGACTTGGGCAATATGTGCCCTTCGAGATGACGAACGACGAATGGAAATTGCATCGGCGGGGGCGACGAAAAGAGTGGGCGATCTTTGGGATTGCGAGTGTGCTTTTGATCGTTGCCGTTGCGATGTGGGATAGCTGAGTGAAGGGCGGATATGAATGCCGAGCCTTAAGGACCTGAAAAACCGGATCGAGTCGGTCAAGTCGACCCGCAAGATCACCAAGGCGATGCAGATGGTCGCCGCCGCAAAGCTGCGCCGTGCGCAGGAAGCGGCGGAGGCTGCGCGTCCCTATGCGGACCGGATGAACGCCGTGATGGGCGGCCTGGCCTCTGCCGTTGGGGCGTCGGAAGGCGCGCCGAAGCTGTTGGCCGGAACGGGTGAAGACAACGTGCACATGCTGGTGGTCATGACCGCCGAGCGTGGTCTGTGCGGTGGCTTCAACTCGTCCATCGCCCGTCTGGCGCGCCAGCACGCGCAAAAGCTGTTAGCCGAAGGCAAGACCGTCAAGATCCTGACGGTCGGCAAGAAGGGCCGGGAGCAGCTGAAGCGTGATCTGTCGGCGCATATGGTCGGCCACGTTGATCTGAGCGACGTCAAGCGCATCGGCTATGCCAATGCGGCTGACATCGCGTCGGACGTCTTGGGCCGGTTTGACGAAGGCGAGTTCGACGTCGCGACGATCTTCTATAACCGCTTCGAGAGCGTGATCAGCCAGATCCCGACCGCGACGCAGGTGATCCCGGCCTCGTTCGAGGATGCGGGCGAAGACGCCGACAGCGGCACGCTTTATGACTACGAACCCTCGGAAGAGGCGGTGTTGGAAGACCTTCTGCCACGCGGTATCGCCACGCAGATCTTCACAGCCCTTCTGGAAAATGCAGCGTCCGAACAGGGCGCCCGGATGAGCGCGATGGACAACGCAACGCGCAATGCCGGCGAGATGATCGACAAGCTGACCATCGAGTTCAACCGCTCGCGTCAGGCTGTCATCACCAACGAGCTGATCGAAATTATCTCGGGCGCGGAAGCGCTCTAACGGAACCGGAGACTTAGACATGGCAAAAGTCGGTAAAATTACGCAGGTCATCGGCGCCGTCGTTGACGTGCAGTTCGACGAACACCTGCCCGCAATTCTCAACGCGCTTGAGACGGACAACAACGGCAAGCGGCTGGTTCTGGAAGTGGCGCAGCACCTGGGTGAAAACACCGTGCGCACCATCGCCATGGACGCAACCGAGGGCCTTGTGCGTGGTCAGGAAGTGTCCGACACGGACGGCCCCATCGTGATGCCCGTGGGCAACGGCACGCTGGGTCGGATCATGAACGTTGTGGGTGAGCCCATCGACGAGCGTGGCCCGATTGACGCGACCGAGACCCGTGCGATCCACCAGGAGGCGCCTGACTTCCAGGAGCAGTCCACCGAGTCCGAGATCCTCGTGACCGGCATCAAGGTTGTGGACCTTCTGGCGCCTTACGCGAAGGGCGGTAAAATCGGCCTCTTCGGCGGTGCCGGCGTGGGCAAGACGGTTCTTATTCAGGAACTGATCAACAACATCGCCAAAGTGCACTCCGGCTTCTCGGTGTTCGCGGGTGTGGGGGAGCGGACCCGTGAGGGGAACGACCTGTACTACGAATTCATCGAGTCCGGCGTTATCAACATGGAAGACCTGACCCAGTCCAAAGTGGCGCTGGTTTACGGTCAGATGAACGAGCCTCCGGGTGCGCGTATGCGTGTGGCCCTGTCGGGTCTGACGTTGGCCGAGCAGTTCCGTGACCAGTCCGGTACGGACGTTCTGTTCTTCGTCGACAACATCTTCCGCTTCACGCAGGCCGGTTCCGAAGTGTCCGCCCTTCTGGGCCGTATTCCTTCGGCTGTGGGCTATCAGCCGACGCTGGCGACCGACATGGGCGCGATGCAGGAACGCATCACCTCGACCAAGCAGGGCTCCATCACCTCGGTGCAGGCCATCTACGTGCCTGCAGACGACCTGACCGACCCCGCGCCAGCAACCTCGTTTGCGCACCTTGATGCCACGACCGTTCTGTCGCGCGCGATCTCGGAGCTGGGGATCTACCCCGCCGTGGACCCGCTCGACTCGACCTCGCGTCTTATGGATCCGGGCGTTGTGGGTGAAGAACACTACGAAGTGGCGTTTGCCGTGCAGGGTATCCTTCAGCGCTACAAGTCGCTGCAGGACATCATCGCCATCCTCGGGATGGACGAACTGTCGGAAGAGGACAAGCTGACCGTGGCCCGCGCCCGGAAGATCCAGCGTTTCCTTTCGCAGCCCTTCGACGTGGCCGAAGTGTTCACCGGTTCGCCCGGTGTGCAGGTCGCCCTCGAAGACACGATCCGTTCGTTCAAGGCGGTTGTGGCAGGTGAATACGACCATCTGCCCGAAGCGGCCTTCTACATGGTGGGTGGCATCGACGACGTGATCGCCAAAGCCGAGAAGATGGCAGCCGAGGCTGCCTGATTTAAGCGGGCCGGTTCGCCGGCCCGTCACACCGAAAACCGGAGGCCATCATGGCAACCATGCAATTTGATCTCGTCAGCCCCGAGCGCCGCCTGGCCTCGATGGAAGTGTCGGAGGTTCAGATCCCCGGCGCCGATGGCGACCTGACCGCGATGCCTGACCACGCGCCGATGATCACCACGCTGCGCCCCGGCGTGCTGAAGGTGTCGGGTGCGGACGGTGAGAAATCGTACTTCGTGACGGGTGGCTTTGCCGATGTCGCGGGTCCGTCTGCCACGATCCTGGCGGAACGTGCGCTGCCGATCGAGGAAGTCACGGGCGAGTTGGTGGAAGAGTTGATCTCGGCCTCCGAGGCCAAGAAGGCTGAGGCGAGTGAGGCCGCGGCGGATGTGGCGGCGAAATACCATGCCGACCTGACCGCGACGCTGGATGCAATCGTCGGCCGATAAGCGCCACAATATGAATTGCGAAAGGCCCTTGGCGCAAAGCTGAGGGCCTTTTTGTTTATCCGGCGCGAATTCATGGCCTACGCCATTCTTTTTCTCAACATTGCCGCAGGTTTCAGCTTACAAACAGCGAAAGTGTAATTTCGTCAGTGCCATGAAACGTTTCCAATCCAATTCCGTCGCCGTCGACCAAGGGTCGAGCGTTCTGTTTTCCGACTTCTCCAACAATGGGCCGATGTGGTCCGGTGAAGGCCCGCGCGAGTCGGTGACCAAGGTCGAATTCGCGGAGCCTTATCTGGAGCCGCCGATGGTCCATGTCTCGATCTCCATGTGGGATATGGGCGGCGATACCAACCAGCGTGCGGATCTTCGGGCCGAGAAGATCACGACCAAGGGGTTCAGCCTTGTGTTCCGCACCTGGGGTGACAGCCGAGTGGCCCGCATTCGGGCGGATTGGATGGCCATCGGGCAGTTGCCGGATGACGATTTCTGGGACGTCGATTGATCCGCAGCAAACCGTGTGACGCCACGTCACTTTGAACATCGTTCAAAAATGAACTACGTTCAATCTCGAATCGCATTCGGGAGGATCGGCAACCATGGCGGGTGACACTTTAATCGACTGGATGACGCAAGCGGCGCCAGCGGTGCTGGTCGGGCTGGTTTCGGGCGTGATCTCGGCCTTCGCGGTGGAGCCGGGGGTGCAATTCCTTGAACAGATCAGCTTTCTGCAGGACACGCTCGTTGGGTTTTTGTCGATCCTGGGACTGACGGCAGGCCTTTGCTTTGGCGTTGCAGGCGCCGGGTTCGGGTTGTGGCGGCTGGACTATGATCTGCGCCATGCGGCCCTTTGGTTCGTAGGATCAATCATAGGCATGAGTGCTGCGTTCTACGCGGCTATCTTGTTTTTCGACAATGCGTCGAACCAGTACGTCCTGTCCTATCTGGTGGGGAGCCCGGTCGGTGCGCTGATCCTGGGGGCGCCGATTGTCATGTTCCGGCCCTATCTGGCGAAGATGAAATTGTTGGCGAGCCTGTTAGTGGTCCCGACCCTCTGGGCGGTCGGTGTTGCCTTCGCACTGTTGTGGGCCAGTTCCGACGACGCCCTTGCCGTGCCATGGCTTCTGGCATTGTTCTGCGGCTGGCAGACCATTTACTTGGTGATCTTGTCGGTGTGGCGGCGCGCTTAGCGCCCCCACATGCCCTTGGGGTAGAGCCCTTCGTAGATCGGCACCAGCGAGGCCGTGTCGAACAGCGATGACACCGACGTGCCGTTCCAGATATTCAGGATCGACTGTGCGAACATGGGCGCGGTCGGAACCACGCGGATATTGGCGCAGTTTTCCACGTGTTCGGTGGCTTCGATCGTGTCGGTGATCACCAGCGATTTCATGACGGAGTTGGTCACACGCTCTACCGCCGGGCCGGACATCACGCCGTGGGTGATGTAGGAATGCACTTCGGTGGCGCCAGCCTCCATCAGCACCTCAGCGGCTTTACAGAGCGTGCCGGCGGTATCGCAGATGTCATCAACGATGATACATTTCTTGCCTGTCACATCGCCGATCACGGTCATTCCGGCCACTTCGCCAGCCTTTTCCCGACGTTTGTCCACAATGCTCAGCGGCGCGCCGATCCGGGTGGCAAGCTCGCGCGCGCGGGCCACGCCGCCCACGTCGGGGGAGACGACCATCACGTCGGACATGTCGCCGCCGAATTGGTGCAGGATGTCGAGGGCGAAAATCGGCGAGGCGTAGAGGTTATCGACCGGAATATCGAAAAAGCCCTGGATCTGGGCCGCGTGCAGGTCCATCGTCAGGACCCGTTCGATCCCGCCTGCGACGATCATGTTCGACACCATCTTGGCGCTGATCGGCGTGCGCGCCTTGGTACGGCGATCCTGACGGGCATAGCCGAAATAGGGGATCACCGCGGTGATCCTGGATGCCGAGGACCGGCGCAGGGCGTCGGCCATGATCAGAAGCTCCATCAGATTGTCGTTGGCGGGCTTCGATGTCGACTGGATGATGAACATGTCCTCGCCCCGGACATTCTCGAACACCTCGACAAAAATCTCGCCATCGTTGAATCGCTCGACCCGGGCATCGACCAGGCCCACTTGCATCCCACGATGCATCGTCATCCGCTTGCCGATGGCATCCGCCAAGCTCTTGTTTGCATTGCCGGAAATGAGTTTCGGGTCTTGTGCAGCCATTGATCTGTCCCCTCTGGCCAAGGTATCGGCCCGTCCCCACGCGGCCCCCCTGTATACAGTTGACACCCCCTAACACCCGCTCCACTTATCCGCCAAGCCAAAAGGGGGCGCATCATGCCACATATCGACTACTATTTTTCGACGATCTCACCCTACACCTACCTCGCCGGTACCCGGATGGAGGAGGTCGCAGCCAATCATGGCGCGACGATCACCTACAAGCCGCTCGACATTATTGCGCTGTTTGGGCGGACAGGCGGCGTGAAGCCCGCCGACCGCCACGAAAGCCGCAAAGAGATGCGCCTGCAGGAAATGCGCCGCCAATCGGCGAAACTGGGCATGAAGATGAACCTGCAACCCGCGTTCTGGCCGACGAACCCGGCGCCATCGTCTTACGCTTTCATCGCCGCATCGAAAGCGGGCGGTGGAGATTTGGGCGCGCTTGTCCATGCGCTCACGCGCCGCGTTTGGGCGGATGAGCAGGACATCAGCGAGGATGATGTCATCCGCGCCGCATTGGAAGAGGCGGGCTTTGACGGAGCGCTGGCCGATAGCGGGATGCTGGCGGGGGCCGAGGAATATGCACGGAACCTGGAAGATGCGGTCAGCGCCGGAGCCTTTGGTGCGCCTTTCTACATCGTTGATGGGTCCGAGAAATTCTGGGGCCAGGATCGGATAGCGGACCTCGACCTGTTCCTCGCCGGCAAATTGTGAGCGTCCGGCACTGGGGGCAGGGGGCCGAGCATGCCGTCCTGCTCCACTGCACCCTGGCCCATGGCCGGGCCTGGGCGGGTGTTGCGCGGCATCTGGGTGACCGCCTGTCGATGATCGCGCCCGATCTTCTGGCCCATGGCGCGGGGCCCGAGGCTGATCGCAACCGTGACTTTCACGATCAGGCGTCCGAGGGCGCGATGCGCCATTTTCCAGACGCCCCAGTGCACCTGATCGGCCACAGTTTCGGCGCCACACTCGCCCTCCGCCTCGCCATCGAGGCGCCCGCGCGGGTGCGATCCCTCACGCTGATCGAGCCGGTGCTGTTCTGTGCCGCCGATGGCCCCGGTCGCGCCGCCCATGATGCGCATTTTGCGCCGCTAGCCACGGCCATGACTGAGGGCGACCTGGACGAGGCCGCGCGCATCTTCCTTGGCCTTTGGGGCACGGAGGCCTTCGATGATCTGCCCGCCGCGCAGCAACGCTACATCACTGACCGCATCTGGATCCCTGAGGCGACGGAGCCCGCGCTTGTCCATGACGGCGCGCGCCTGCTGCCGCGCTTGCGCGCGCTGACCCTCCCGACCCTGCTTCTTGAAGGCACAAAATCCCCGCCGGTGATTGCCGAGATCAACACGCGCCTGGCCGCTGATCTGCCCCGCGCTGCCCGCGCCCGGATTGAGGGTGCCAGCCATATGGCGCCGATCACACATCCAGAGGCCGTGGCGTCCGAGATCCGGCATTTCCTCGCCACGCTCTGACCCGCCCTTCTTTGTTCCCGAAATATGCCTGGGGGAGTCCGCAGGACGGGGGCTGGCCCCCGTGCGCGCGACGCAGCCCCTTGCACCGCAGCCGCGGGTGACGCATCTAGAACCTCAACAGAAAGGCGCATTCCATGGCACTGCCCGTTCGGCAACAGATGATCTACTGGGGCATCGCCGCCCTCGTTTTCCTTGCGGTGCTTTATCTGCTTGGTGATGTGATCATGCCGTTCCTTGTTGGCGGGGCGATTGCCTATTTCCTGGACCCAATCGCAGACCGGCTGGAAAAGATGGGCGCCTCGCGCGTTTTGGCGACGGCCGTCATCTTCGTCTTCCTGATCCTGATCGTCGTATTGGCGGCCTTGATTGTAATCCCGCTTCTGGTTCAGCAAACCAGCGACCTGATCGCCGCGGCCCCCGGCATTTTCGAGAATCTGCGCGGCTTTCTGACGGAACGCTTCCCCGAGTTGATCAACGAAGCCTCGCCCATTCGCCAGTCGCTGGCCAATATCGGTGAAACGATCCAGGAGCGCGGGGCGGAGCTTTTGCAGACCGTCCTCAGCTCGGCTGCCGGTGTGATCAACGTTCTGGTCTTCATGGTCGTTGTGCCTGTGGTGGCTTTCTACATGCTGCTGGACTGGGACCGGATGGTCGCGCGGATCGACGACCTTTTGCCGCGTGACCACGCCCCGGTGATCCGGGATCTCGCCGCCCGGATCGACCGGACGTTGGCCAGTTTCATTCGCGGCCAGGGCACGGTCTGCCTCATCCTGGGGGCCTTCTACGCCATCGCCCTGATGGTTGTGGGCTTGCAATTCGGGCTGGTGGTCGGGCTTGTCGCGGGGCTGTTGACGTTCATTCCTTACGTCGGTGCGCTGGTGGGCGGGCTTTTGGCCGTGGGCCTTGCGCTGTTCCAGTTCTGGGGCGCGGACAATTGGTGGATGATCATCGTGGTGGCCGCGATCTTCCAGATCGGCCAGATGATCGAGGGCAATGTCCTGACCCCGAAATTGGTAGGCTCGTCCGTTGGCCTGCACCCGGTCTGGTTGCTGTTTTCCTTGTCCGCCTTTGGCGCGCTGTTCGGTTTTGTGGGCCTACTGGTCGGCGTACCGGTGGCGGCGGCCATTGGCGTGCTGGTGCGCTATTTCATCGAGCGTTACCAGCAAGGGCTGTTGTATCGCGGTGTTGAAGCCCGAAGCAGCCAGGACAGCGACGCAGAGTAATGCCCCGGCAACTGACCTTTGATCTGCCCCCGCGCCCGGCGATGGGGCGTGACGACTTTTTCGTCAGCGCGGCCAATATGAGTGCTGTTGCGCTGATCGACGGCTGGAGGGATTGGCCACACGGCAAGATGGTCCTGACGGGTGCACCCGGCGCAGGCAAAACGCACCTCGCCCATGTCTGGGCCGCGCAGTCGGGTGCGCGGATCGTGGCGGCGGATGCGTCGCACGACCTCACCGATCTGCCGCCCGCCCTAGTGTTGGAAAACTGCGAGGCGGTCGCGGGGGATGCCGTGGCCGAGGAGGGGTTGTTTCACCTTCACAATGCCTGTGTGGCCGAGGGCATCCCGCTGCTTTTCACCGCCGCCACGGCCCCCAGCCGCTGGGGCCTGCGCCTGCCGGATCTTGCCAGCCGCATGGCGCAGGCGGGGCTCGCGCATATCGACCCGCCCGATGATCAGCTTTTGATGATGGTCCTTGTCAAACAGGCCGCTGACCGCAACATGGGCCTGACCCCCAATATGCTGAGCCATATCACCGCCCGCATGCCGCGCGATTTCGCGGCGATCACGGCCTTGATCAAACGCGCCGATGCTTTGGCGTTGAGCGAGAAGAAGCCCGTCAACATGGCCCATATCCGTGCAGCCCTTGCGGATGTAGCCGGTGATCCGTCATCCTGAAGCCACAAACCCAAGGTATTGCACGCATCCATGAGCTTCGCTGACTTCCTCAATGCGCCCATCTGCGCGCCTCTGGACCTGATGGCCGACGACATTGAAGGCCCCAAGCGGTTCTTCAACCGGGAATTGTCTTGGCTGGCGTTCAATTGGCGCGTGCTGGAAGAGGCCGCGAACCCCCGTGTGCCTTTGTTGGAGCGGGTACGCTTTGTCTCGATCTCCGCGGGCAACCTAGATGAATTCTACACCGTGCGTGTGGCGGGCCTGCGCGAGCTGGCGCAGGAGGGCAACCTGACGCCCGCCGCCGATGGGCGCACACCGGCGGAGCAGTTGAAGCTGATCAACGCCGATGCGCGGGCCCTGATGGTCCGCCAGCAGGAGGTGTTCACCGGCCTGCGCGCGGAGCTGGAAGCCGAGGGGATCACCGTCGTCACCCGGGATGCGTTGACCGAGGCCGACAAGGCGCATCTTGCGGATTTCTTCCTGGAGCAGGTCTTTCCGGTTCTCTCACCGCTTGCCATCGACCCGGCGCATCCCTTCCCGTTCATCCCGAATGAAGGCATCGCCCTCGCGCTGCAAATGAAGCGTGACCGGGACGGACGGCAGCTTCAGGCCCTGCTGCCGATCCCGGGTCAGATCGACCGTTTCCTTCCGCTGGAGGCCGAGGACGGCAAGGCGCGGTATCTGCCGCTGGAAGAGTTGCTGTTGCTGAACATCAACGCACTTTTCCCCGGCTATAATGTGAGCGGCACCTGTCTGTTCCGCGTGCTGCGTGACAGCGATCTGGAAGTCGAGGAAGAGGCCGAAGACCTCGTCCGCGAATTCGAGACCGCGCTGAAGCGTCGCCGCCGGGGAGAGGTGGTGCGCCTGCAGATCAGTGAGGGTGCGCCCGAGAAACTGGCGCGCGAAATCCTTGATGAACTGCATGTCAGTGGAGATGAGGTGGTTGAGGTCAAAGGCATGATCGGCCTTGTCTCACTCAAGGAACTCGTCACCGACACCCGGCCTGATCTGCTGTGGCGATCGTTCACACCGCGCGTGCCGGAACGGGTGCAGGACCATGACGGCGATATGTTCGCGGCGATCCAGTCCAAGGATATGCTGCTGCACCACCCATACGAGACCTTCGATATGGTCATCCGCTTTCTGGCCCAAGCGGCGCGGGACCCCAATGTGGTGGCGATCAAGCAGACGCTTTATCGGACGTCGAATGAGAGCCCCATCGTGGAGGCTTTGTGTGAGGCGGCCGAGAACGGCAAATCCGTCACTGCTTTGGTGGAGTTGAAGGCGCGCTTTGACGAGGCCGCCAATATCCGCCAGTCGCGCAAACTGGAACGGTCCGGCGCGCATGTGGTCTACGGGTTCATCAACTACAAGACCCATGCCAAGATCAGCACGGTGGTCCGACGCGAGGGAGACCGCCTTGTCACCTACACCCACTATGGCACCGGCAACTACCACCCCATTACCGCGCGCATTTACACCGACCTGAGCCTGTTCACCTGCGATGCCGCCTTGGGGCGCGATGCGACCAAGGTGTTCAACTATATCGGCGGATATGCCGAGCCTGCGAACCTGGAAAACCTTTCGATTTCGCCGATTTCGATGAAATCCACGTTGCTGGAGCGGATCGCGGCGGAGGCCGAGCACGCACAGGCGGGCAAGCCCGCGATGATCTGGGCCAAGATGAATTCGCTGATCGAGCCTGACGTGATCGATGCGCTTTATGATGCGAGCCAGAAGGGCGTGCAGATCGACCTCGTTATCCGCGGGATTTGCGGGTTGCGCCCCGGTGTTAAGGGGCTGTCCGAGAATATCCGGGTGAAATCGGTTGTGGGCCGGTTTCTTGAGCATTCGCGGATCGTCTGTTTCGGCAATGGGCACGGACTTCCCGCCAAAAAGGCGCGGGTCTTCATCTCCTCCGCCGATTGGATGGGCCGCAACCTCAACCGCCGGGTGGAGACTCTGGTGGAGTGCAAAAACGCCACCGTGAAGGCGCAGATCGTGGGCCAGATCATGGCCGCGAACCTCGCGGATGTGGCGCAAAGCTGGGTCTTGCGCGGGGATGGCTCGTTCGAGCGGCCCGACCTTAGCCAGATTGAGAACCCGTTCTCCTGCCACCGCTTTTTCATGGAAAACCCATCGCTGTCAGGCCGGGGATCTGCCGGGGCGAAGGATGTGCCCGAATTGACCCATGGTGATGACTGACCGGTGATTGACCGGGGCGCGGAGGCCGTGCCACAAAACGCGGGCATCCGGGCCTGAGGGGGAGCAAGACCATGGAGGACGGCCACCCCGATTGGGGTCCTTTCGGAGTGCCCTTGTTCGATGGCCCCGAAGCGCGGTCGCTTGCACGGGTGGGGGTGATTGATATCGGCTCTAACTCCGTCCGGTTTGTGGTGTTTGATGGCGCGGCGCGCTCGCCCGCCTACTATTTCAACGAGAAAATCCTTTGTGGTTTGGGCGCCGGTTTTGCCGAAACGGGCCGCTTGAATGCGGAAGGCCGGGTGCGGGCCCTTGCAGCGCTCAAGCGCTTTGCCGCTTTGGCGCGGTCGATGAAGGTGCATCCGATGCTGACGGTGGCCACGGCAGCAGTGCGCGATGCAGAGGATGGGCCGGAGTTTCGCGCCGACGTGTTGCGGGATACGGGGCTGGAGATCCAGATCCTTGATGGCGAGGAAGAGGCGCGGCTTTCGGCACAGGGCGTGCTTCTGGGCTGGCCCGGTGCGCAGGGGTTAATCTGCGATATTGGCGGGTCCTCCATGGAATTGGCGGTGTTGAAAGGCGACGGCGTCGTGGGGGAGCGGCGCACCTCGAACCTCGGGCCGCTCAAGCTGATGGGAATCAAGGGCGGCAAGAAGGCGATCCGCGCCCATATCCGGGAACGGATTGCAGAGCTGATCGACGGGTTTCCCGAAAAGCCCAAGCGGTTGTTCCTTGTCGGTGGCTCGTGGCGGGCGATTGCGCGGGTCGACATGATCCGGCGCGACTATCCGCTGAAGGTTCTTCACGAATACCGCATGACGCCCAAGGCGATCATGAACACGATCAGGCATATCGGCGCCACGGACGTGGAGGCGCTTAGGGCGCAGACCGGCAATTCGGTGGAACGGATGCGGTTGGTGCCCTTGGCGGCGCTGGTGCTGAAGGAATTGGTGCGGCAGCTGAAGCCCAAGGAGGTCGCGATTTCCAGCTACGGGATCCGCGAAGGGCTGCTGTACGATCAGATGTCCGATGCGCTGCGCCAGCGTGATCCACTGATTGAAGCGGCGCGCCATGCGGAGGCGTCTTCCGCCCGGCAGCGCGGGTTCGGTCGGGCGCTTTACCGGTTTATCGAGCCGCTTTTTCCCGGCGCGCGGCCCGACAAGAAGCGCCTGATCCGCGCGGCCTGTCTGCTGCATGATGTCAGCTGGCGCGCGCATCCCGATTACCGGGCGGAGGTCTGCTTTGACAACGCCACGCGCGCGAACCTTGGCGGGCTGACCCATGGGGAGCGGGTCTATCTGGGGCTGGCGCTGCTGCATCGTTACAAATCAAACAGGGCAGGCACGGGCTTTGATGCGAACCTGTTGGAGTTGTTGTCAGAGAAGAAGGTGCGCGAGGCTGAGATCCTGGGCCGTGCCATGCGGTTCGGGGCAATGTTCGCGTTGGAGAACCCGGTCGATCACGGCAAGCTGCGCCTGCGCCCCAAGCGGCGCGAGTTGATCCTGACGCTGACCTCGGACGAGGGGCGAAGCCTGTTTGGCGAGGTGTCGGAGGCGCGGTTCAAGGCGCTGGCGCAAGCGCTTGAAGTGGAGCCGATTGTGAAGGGCCTGCGTTAAGCGGGTGGTAGGGATTCCCTCAATAGAGTGATCGCACGCGATGCCCTAGCTATGGGTCATCGCGAAGGATGACTTCGTAGGAGACTTGCCATGACTGCCCTGAATACCATCGCCTGCTCTGCTGTTTTGCTGATCCTTGTGATGTTTACGGTCATGCTATCTGCCCCCGTCTCGGCCGGGGTGATCTGACGCGATATGTCCCTGAAGGTGCGGCGGGTTTTGTCCCTTGTACCGCCGCACCGTTCCCTTTGTTCCCTTTTCCTGCGGCCCCATTTTGGGGCCGCTTTTTTTCGTGTGACTGCGCAAATGGTAGGGAAAGCCCCCATACCGCGCAGGGGCGCTTGGGCGTAAGTTGGATGCAGGAGAGAAGGAGCTGCCCCAATGTCTACCATGAATATTTTGTCCGTTACGCTTATCGTTTTGATCCTCGCCTCTGGCATTGCCCTGTTCTTCGGAATTCGTGCAGCCCAGGCCAATGAGCCGAGCGTCCCCGTTTTCCTGCCTGCCCCGAGTGTCGAGGCGAATTTCGCGCCTGACACGATGGATGACGTGCCGGGCCTGTTTGAGGCTCAGTAAGATGACCACCCCCGGACGCCTTCACCTTGCCGCCACGATTGGCCTGATCCTGTGCCTTGGCGCCGTGACAATGGCGGAAGCTGGTGTGTTTGGGACATCCTCGGGCGGATGAGGCGTGATTGACCGCCCCGCACCTGCGCCGCGACCGGATGGGTTTGGAACAACCAGTGGCGGCGATCCGAACGTCTGATGGAGCATGCCATGACCTTTGAACGTATCACCTTCTCCGCCCTTGGTTTTTTGGCCATTCTGTGCGCGGTCATGGCGCTGCTGCTTCTCAACACGCCGATGGCTGAGGCTGGTGTGTTGGAGACGCCAACGGGTGGGTTGGGCACGATAGATCGGCCCTCGTTTTGCCTTGCACCCTGGATCGCCGGGCTTGTGCCCGGGTCCTGCACCGGAGGGACGGTCTGATGTCGCGCGTGATCCTTGCATCTCTGACCCTCGCCATGGGCGTCGCAGCCCTTTCGCTTGCGGTTAGGCCCGCTGCGGCCGGGGTCCTGCAAACGCCAACCGGTGGGTTCGGGTCGATCGACCGGCCTGCGCCCACGCCGCGCCCGGATGGGTTTGGCACAATGGCCGGTGGCGACCCGAACGTCTGAGCCGCTTGTGAGCCATTTTCCTTTCGCGTAGAGCTTGGCGGACCAATATTTCCAAGGGTTCCGCCAATATGCGCCTTAGCCGCTACTTCCTCCCCGTTCTCAAGGAAACGCCTGCCGAGGCGCAGATTGTCAGCCACCGGCTGATGCTGCGCGCGGGCATGATCAAGCAGCAAAGTGCAGGCATCTATTCGTGGCTTCCCCTGGGCTACAAGGTGCTGCGCAATATCGAGCGGATCGTGCACGAAGAGCAGATCCGCGCGGGCCATATCCCGATGCTGATGCCCACCCTGCAAAGCGCGGATTTGTGGAAGAAATCAGGACGTTACGATGCCTATGGGCCTGAGATGCTGCGCATCCGGGACCGGCATGACCGTGACATGCTCTATGGTCCGACGAATGAGGAGATGATCACCGAGATCGTGGCCAACTACGTGACGTCCTACAAGGCGCTGCCGCTGACGCTGTATCACATCCAGTGGAAATTCCGGGACGAGGTGCGCCCGCGCTTCGGCGTGATGCGGGGGCGCGAGTTCCTGATGAAGGACGGGTACAATTTCGATGTGTCGAAGGAAGAGGCGTTGCATGCCTATAATCGCCACCTCGTCAGCTACCTGCGCACCTATGAGCGGATGGGCCTGCAGGCGATCCCGATGCGTGCCGATAGCGGGCCGATTGGCGGCGATGACACGCACGAATTCCTGGTGCTGGCGGATACGGGTGAGAGCGAGGTCTTCTACGACAGCGAAGTCACCGATTTGACCTTTGGCGATCGCGAGATCGACTATGACGACAAGGCCGCCTGCCAGGCGATCATGGATGAATTCACCGGGCGTTACGCACGCACGGATGAGACCCATGACGAAGCCCTGTTCAACGAAATTCCCGAGGAACGCAAACGAGTTGCGCGGGGGATCGAGGTTGGCCAGATCTTCTATTTCGGCACCAAATACTCGGAATCCTTCGGGGCCATGGTGCAGAATGAGGCGGGCGAGCGGGTGCCGCTTCATATGGGATCGCACGGGATCGGGGTGAGCCGTCTGCTGGGGGCGATTATCGAGGCCAGCCACGACGACAATGGCATCATCTGGCCCGAAGGCGTGACGCCGTTCCATTGCGGGATCGTGAATCTGAAGCAAGGCGATGCGGAGGCTGATGCGGCTTGCGAGAGCCTGTATGCGGCGCTGGAAGCCGAAGGGCTTGAGCCGCTCTACGACGACCGGAACGAGCGTGCGGGCGGCAAGTTCGCGACCATGGATCTGATCGGCCTTCCGTGGCGGATCACCGTGGGTCCGCGCGGCTTGAAGAACGGTGTCGTGGAGCTGACGAGCCGGAAAACAGGCGAAAGCGAAGAGATGTCTCCTGAGGCCGCCGTGGCCCGTGTGGCGGAGATTTATGCGCCCCACAGACCGGTGAATGCGGGAATTTAGAGCCGGTTTTGCCGGCGATGTATCCCTCAAACACCCACCAAAGTTGTGTTTTGGTTTACTGTGGGTGCTCTGCCCGTTTTTCGAAGGGGCGGCACATAATGCTGGACCAGGGGAGTGCCGGGGCTAGCCTCAAGTCATTGAAAAGGAGAGATTTCCATGAAGAAACTGATTTTGGTTGCAGGTCTTCTGGCCGCAAGCGCCTGCGTTTATGCGCCCACTGCGCCCTATGGCGGCGGTGGCTATGGCGGCCCGGCAGAGCCGGACATCTACGATCTGCCTGCGCATTGCTACTACGATCAGTATCAGCAGGTGATCTGTCGCTGACCGCCAGCGAAGGTTTGGCTGGTCGGCAATCTCCATGCTGAAAAACACTCTCGGATCGCCATAACGGGTGCGGGTGTATGGCTGATCTGAGCGCGGGAGCATGTCATTTATCGCGGCCCCAGCGCGTTCTGGCGGCGTTGGGCCGCGTTCCCGTGCCCGAAAAACGTGCATGCGAGACGATTTGACCCTGGCTGGCTTGTTTTCTGTGGACCCACAACGGCCGGCGCTTACTGTTGTGCCGTCGAGTAGGGGATTTTTCATTCGAAACAATCGTTTAAGGGGGTGGGTTTGCCACCTTCGGCGCAGCGTTTTCATGTGCGGTCGTAGAACAGGTCTTTGACCGGCGCGCGGCACCACGCGATGTGCTGGTTCGGCGATAAAGCAAACGAAACGACAAGAACCAACTGGGATAAGTGACATGAAGAAGACTCTATTGATTGCCGGGCTGTTGCTCGCCTCGGCCTGCGTCTTGCAGCCGGTTGCGCCGGACCCTGCACCGCCGGTTCATTCGGGCGGCGATCCGGCTCTAAATGCGGACATTCCGTGCGTTGATGCCTCGGGCAACTTCGCGCCGTGCGAGTGACGGCCCGGATTATGCGATATGCAGTTGCGTTGAGTGTGCTGGCTCTTGCGGCCTGCGTTGATCCATTGCCGGTGGGCGCGGGCCGGGACTCTTGGGCCGGTCCTTGGCACCGCCCCGCGTGAGGCGGTGGGGCCTGGGCCGTTCCTGACCGGGGGCGGCGGCTCGACCGGCGCAACCGGGATCGGCACCGCCGCATCTACCCCCTATCCGGATGGGTTGCCCGGGTTCGGGCGCACCAACCCCGATGCTGTCAACGTCGGCGGACAGGAGGGTGTGGTGGTTATCATCGGCTCGTTTGATGAGCTGTCGTCCCTCCTAACCCAGGCCGAGATCTATGGCTTGCAGGACTACCGTTCTGCGCCGCGCGGCTGTGGCGTGGTCTACGATATCTATGGGCGCGGCTTCGCGGAATGCTGAGGGCTTTCTGACGGTTTGGGTTGAGCACAGACACCTTCTACGGCTCCATACCGATCCGTGACGGATGCGGCTACTGGGTTGATATCTACGGTCGTCGCTACGGCACATGCACCTGATGGCGTAACGTGAAAGCGCCGCCCGTTTCGATTGGGCGGCGCTTTCCTTTTACTTGATCGGCTGCGGGGTTGCTGCCGGGGCACCGCCCTGGCCGAATCGTTGCGAGTTCCCGCACCACGTAGTCGACATACATGGCGACGTTGCGGTCATATTCCTCGTTCGGGCGGGGGTCGGTGCGGCTTTCCACGCCGATGATCCGGTAGCGGTCGCCGTCCTGGATGAAGAGCGGTGAGCCGCTGTCGCCCTGCAGCGTGTCACACTGGTGGACGAGGACGTTTTGCGGGGCCACTTCGATGAACGGGCAATCGAGATTGCCGGTCAGCGTGCCTTGCTGGTCGTAGGAGTAGCCCGCTTGCAGGATGTCGGGGCCGCCACCGGCTTGGAGGGCGGAGATTTCCTCAGGCGTCAGAACGCCTACATCCATCCAGCCCAGTTGCTCGCCCAATGGTTCGTCGAGGTACAGGAAGGCGTAGTCCGTCCCCTCCTGCTCCCCATTCAGGTAGCCTTGGGCGACGTGGTAGCCCGTGATGCCTGCACGCGCGACGTGGTTGCCGTTCTGGAACCCGGCGAGGAATTCGACCGGTTGCGAGACAATGCGCCCGTTTTCGGCCAGGCAATGGGCGGAGGTCATGATTGTGGCAGGCCCGATCAACACGGCGGTGCAGGAGGCGTCTGAGAGGTCGAGGAAGCCGATCATGTTCCAGGGCGCTTCGGCGGCATCCATCACGATGCGGTCGTCATTGCCGAAGAAGGCGCGGTCGAAGGAGGGCCCGTAATTTTCATATTCCGTGATGGCGAGGTCGGCCACGGGAAGCGCGCCGGAGACGGGGGAATAGGTGCCGACATAGATGTTGTAGGCGCCGGTGGTGGGCGTGTCGAAGCGGATGCGGGGGTTCAGGCCCGCGAAATCGTCGTTGCAATGGTAGGTGCCGTCGGGTGTCTGCACGAGCAGGACGGTATCGGCGCCGGAGGTTGCGAAGAATTGCAGCGGGAAGCCGAGATCACCGGAGGTGAAGTTCAGGCGGAAGTTCGGATCGCCCGAGAAGTGGCCTTGGCAACGGTTGCCGGTGCGTTGGTCGGTATAGGTGCCGATATGCGGGCCACCGGCCTCGACTTGCACTTCATGCGGGTCGGGCTGGAAGTTGGTGACGAGGGAGACTTCGCCGAAGGTGGGCGCGCCGGTGCTGGCGCCGTCTTCGCCCGGTTTGTGGGCGTCGGCGAGGGCCGGAGCGGCGAGAAGCGTCAAAGCGGTGGCTGCAAGAATGCGCATATTGGTGCCTTTGGTTGTGGCTGATGCGTTAAAGGTGGCCGCTGGCGAGGGGTGGCGCAAGGTAAGGAAATGCGGGGAATAAACGGGATTTGATGACGCGGAGTTGATTTTGGGTGAGGGGATGGAGAGGGTGGAGGTGGATTTTGTTGAGGGTTTATAAATGGTTCGTTTGGGTTTGGCTGTTGTTGTGGTTTTGGTGGTCGGATGTGTGGGGGAAGGGGATCAGTGCACGCAGGTGATCGATCCGGACACGCTGGAGGTTGCGGAGTTGGTGTGTGAGTGACGGGGGCGATTTCATTTTGTTAAACCAATAATTTGAGACTGGGCCATCCCGAAAACGAAGCAGCGGTCGACACCTACTACTTTCCGTGCCAATGACCCGAGTCTTCTCATTGCGCGAGGAAAGCATTCTGCTTTAACTGGATCTCAGTGAGCGAGCATTAGTAGAAAGCTGGCGAAAGAGATGTCAGCAAAGATCAAACACGAAAATTGACCGAGGCTTCGGTTTTGAACGAAGAGAGGTTGCGCAGGGTGGTGGCAAAAGCCGAACAGACACGAAATGGCGAAACGATCCGAGCGCTATTCTCAAAGTAACCTTGGGAGGAGGAGTCGTTTATGAAACCACAGATGTATCGAATGGTTATTGGGAGGCTTAGGGGATAACGCGAAACCTAACGAGATAAAATCCATCGAAATTGCGTCTCCAAAAGAAGGGAACAGCGAGGTAGAATTTTCAGTTTTTCTTGGAGAAGACGGAGTGGATTTTAGCCGTCGAAGGTCGAAGAAAGGGAGCACTGCCTTTGTGTTTTTCTCAGATCTCAAAGACTACATCGCAGAAAATGTCGCACGAGCAGTCTAGTTTTCTTAGAGAACCTTCACTGGCTCCGGTTTCTCGTGGTTCTTTTGTTTCCCGCTCTTCCATTATCGTTCATGATGCAATAGTTCTGTTAACTCGATTGACTCCAACGTTGGCGATAGTTCAATTCTTGAAGCCGCAAGGGAAGCAAGTAGCGAGCGAGGCCCTTGGCCTTCTGATAGAGTATGAAATCTCACGGTACGAACAGGCGATTGCAACGACCGGTTGAGCGGCGCGAAAGCGCGCGCCGCTTCGTGTGGCCATTAGCAGCGATTATGATCGTCACATTACGTTTTCAGTGAAAGCAGCCTATCCAAGGTTAGAACATTTTTCGGCGGCGGAAGTAACTTCGTGTTCGGTTCTCAAGTCGCAAAACACGCGGCCAAAACATGCACTTCGAAACAGTCTTTTCGTTGGGTGGTTTTGCGTTGACGTTTCCTCGCTGAGTTTTGCCGCTGGTATGAGGCTCGTTCTCAGCTTGGACTGCTACCATGGCAAAGCGTAACGTAGCAGACTTCACCCCTGCAACGCCCGCACCACGGTCTCACCCTCTTTCGCTGACACCATCGCCTGCGCCGCTGCATGAGCTGCCTGCGAGCGTCGTATAATACGGGATCTTGTCCATCAGCGTGACCGCCGCGCATGGACCGTGAGTCCTCGACCGCTTGCGCGCCCTCTGTTGTGTTCATCACCAAGCTGCACGCCGCCGTCTTTCATGATGTCGACGATCGTGCGGCCGCCCTCGTAGTGTTTGTTCACGACCTCGGACGGGATGCCGTGGTCGCTGAGGAACGCGGCGGTGCCGCGGGTGGCGAGGATGGTGAAGCCGAGGTCTTTCAGCATCTGGGCGGCCTCGATCAGGTCGGGCGTTTTGTCGGCTTCCTTGATCGAGAGGAACGCGGTGCCCTCTTGCGGCAGTTCCACGCCTGCGCCGAGTTGGGCTTTCAGGAAGGCGCGGGGGAAGGTGCGGTCCCAGCCCATGACTTCGCCGGTGCTCCGCATTTCCGGCCCCAGAAGCGTGTCGACTCCGGGGAAGCGGGCGAAGGGGAGGACCGCTTCCTTGACCGAGTACCAGGGCGTGCGGAAGTCGGCGAGCGACATGGGGTCGCCGATCTCGATGGGGGTGTCTTCGTCCACGTCGACATGGGGCGCGTGGGTGGGGAAGTCGGCCAGTTTCTCACCGGCCATGAGGCGGGCGGCGATGCTTGCGATGGCCGAGTCCGTGGCCTTGGCGACGAAGGGCACGGTGCGGGAGGCGCGGGGGTTGACTTCGATCAGGTAGATCTCGTCGCCTTTGACGGCGAACTGGATGTTCATCAGGCCCACGACGTTGAGCGCCTTGGCGAGCGCCTTGGTCTGGCGGATGATTTCGTCCTGAACCTCGACGCTTAGCGTGTGGGGCGGCAGGGAGCAGGCGCTGTCGCCGGAATGCACGCCGGCCTCTTCGATATGCTGCATGATGCCCGCGACGTGGACATCCGTGCCATCGCACAGCGCGTCGACGTCCACTTCGGTGGCGCCGTCGAGGTAGCTGTCGAGCAGGACGGGGCTGTCGCCCGAGACGACCACGGCGTCGCGGATATAGCGATCAAGCTGCGCGGTGTCGCGGACGATTTCCATGGCGCGGCCGCCAAGGACGTAGGAGGGGCGAATGACGAGCGGGTAGCCGAGTTGTTCGGCGGCCTCCTTCGCCTGCTCGTCGGTTGTGGCGATGGCGTTTTCGGGCTGCTTGAGGTCGAGTTTCTGGACGAGCTGCTGGAACCGTTCGCGGTCTTCGGCGAGGTCGATGGCGTCGGGCGTGGTGCCGAGGATCGGGTATGCCTGCGGCCTCCAGCGCATTGGCGAGCTTCAGCGGGGTCTGGCCGCCGAACTGGACGATGACGCCGTGGAGGGTGCCGTTGTCTTGTTCAACGCGGAGGATTTCGAGGGTGTGCTCGAGCGTCAGCGGTTCGAAATAGAGGCGGTCAGAGGTGTCGTAGTCGGTGGAGACGGTCTCGGGGTTGCAGTTGACCATGATGGTCTCGTAGCCCGCATCGGAAAGCGCAAAGCAGGCGTGGCAGCAGCAATAATCGAACTCGATGCCCTTGGCCGATGCGGTTGGGGCCGCCGCCGAGGATGACGACCTTCTTGCGGTCCGACGGGCGGGCTTCGCACTCGGCCTCCCCCATCGCGGGCGCCTCGTAGGTGGAATACATGTAGGGCGTCTGCGCCTCGAATTCGGCGGCACAGGTGTCGATCCGCTTAAACTGGGCGATGACGCCAGCGCCGTGGCGGGCATTGCGGATCTCGGCCTCGGGGATGCCAGTGAGCGTGGCGAGGCGGGCATCGGTGAAGCCCATCATCTTCACGCGGCGGAAATCTTCGGGCGTGGCGAGAAGGCCCGCGTCGCGGATGCGCGCCTCTTCCTCGATGATCTCGCGGATGCGGGCGAGGAACCAGGGATCGAAGGATGTGACGTGCTGGATGTCGTCGTCGGAAAGTCCCTCACGCATGGCCTGCGCGATGACGCGGAGGCGGTCGGGGGTTTGCTGGGAAAGCGCCTTGGTGATCGCGGCGGGGTCGGTGCCGATGGCCTTCGATCTCGATTTCATCAAAGCCGGTCAGGCCGGTTTCCATCGACGCCAGCGCCTTTTGCATGGATTCGTGGAAGGAACGGCCGATGGCCATGGCCTCGCCGACGGATTTCATGGCGGTGGTCAGGTTCGGCTCGGAGCCGGGGAATTTCTCGAAGGCAAAACGCGGGATCTTGGTGACGACATAGTCGATTGTGGGTTCGAACGAGGCGGGCGTGACCTTGGTGATGTCGTTGTCGAGCTCGTCCAGCGTGTAGCCCACGGCGAGTTTCGCGGCGATCTTGGCGATGGGAAAGCCCGTGGCCTTGGAGGCGAGCGCGGAGGAGCGGGAGACGCGCGGGTTCATCTCGATCACGACCATGCGGCCATCTTCGGGGTTCACGGCCCATTGCACGTTTGAGCCACCCGTTTCGACGCCGATTTCGCGCAGCACGTTGATCGAGTGCGTGCGCATGATCTGGTATTCTTTATCCGTGAGCGTCAGCGCTGGGGCAACCGTGATCGAGTCGCCCGTATGCACGCCCATTGGATCGACGTTTTCGATGGAGCAGACGATGATGGCGTTGTCGGCTTTGTCGCGCACGACCTCCATCTCGTATTCCTTCCATCCCAGAAGGCTTTCATCGACGAGGATCTGGCCCACGGGGCTGGCATCCATGCCGGAGCGACAGATGGCCATGTAATCGTCGCGGTTGTAGGCCACGCCGCCACCGGTGCCGCCAAGGGTATAGGCGGGGCGGATGATGGCGGGCAGGCCCACGAATTCGAGCGTTTCCAGCGCGATGGCGACGCCTGCATCAAGGTCCTTCTTGCCGTCCACCATGGGGGCAGTGACGATCTCGGCCTTGGGGTTTTCGATGCCCAGACGATCCATTGCCTCGCGGAACAGCTTGCGGTCTTCGGCCATTTCGATGGCGGGGCGCTTGGCACCGATCATCTCAACGCCGAATTTGTCGAGGACGCCCATTTCTTCGAGCGCGAGGGAGGTGTTCAGGCCGGTCTGCCCGCCCATGGTCGGCAGCAGGGCATCGGGGCGTTCTTTCTCGATGATCTTGGCGACGGTTTCGGGCGTGATCGGCTCGATATAGGTGGCGTCGGCAAGCTCGGGGTCCGTCATGATCGTGGCGGGGTTCGAGTTGACGAGGATGACGCGGTAGCCCTCTTCGCGCAGCGCTTTACAGGCCTGGGCGCCGGAATAGTCGAATTCGCAGGCCTGCCCGATGACGATGGGGCCTGCGCCGATGATCATGATGGAGTTGATATCGGTTCTTTTCGGCATGGTGTCCCCCGACGGTATGACCCGGATGCCCGTGCAGCGGGCAAACTGCCCGCGTTATAGGGATGGGCGCGCGGGGTGCAAGGGGCCGAAAGGAGGAGCTGCACCTTTTCGGTGGAACTTTTGGGTGGGGGGCTACGTTCACCGGCGAGCGACCTGTTCTTGAAAGCGAAAGGCGATCTTTCCCATGACCCGACCCAAAGCCCTGTTTTTTGGCGCCATCGGCACCCTTTGTGAAACCAGCGACATGCAGCGCCGTGCCTACAACGCCGCCTTTGCGCATCTGGGTTTGGATTGGAACTGGGGCCGGGAAGCGTATCGCGACATGCTGAAGAAGCCCGGCGGGCAAGCGCGTGTCGAGGCCTATGCCGAAGTGCGGGGTGAAGATGTGGATGTCGAAAAAATCCATCGCGCCAAGGTCGCCTACTTCCAGGAGTTCGCCCGCGAAGGGTTGGAGCCGCGCCCAGGTGTCGTTGAGGTTATCGAGCGGGCGCAGAGCTCAGGTATTCTGTTGGGGTTTGCGACCACCACGGGATCGAAAACAGTCGATCTGATTTTCGAGGGGCTGGACGGAGCGGTTCCGCGCAACGCCTTCGGTTTCGTCGGGGATCGCGATTTCGTCACAGAAGGGAAGCCATCGCCCGAAATCTACCGTCTTGCGCTGTCCCATTTCGGTATCTCGGCGGCACAGGCCGTGGCCATCGAAGACACGCCTGAAAGCGCGCAATCCGCGTTGGCCGCAGGCATCGAATGCATCGCCTTTCCGGGAGAATCGGCGCGTGGGCGGAGCTTTCCGTCAGGTGTTGCGCACCATGTGGATCGGCTGCAGCCAAGCTTCTGTGGGCTTGGCCTTTCGGCGGCCTGAGGTCTGGGCGCTACAGCGTGCGGGCGCAAATGACGCGCCCGCCATCATTGCAGATACGACCCCCGACCATTCCGCTAAGGTGCACGGTTGCACCCTTCCCGATGAGAGGATCGCCCCCGACCATGCCACTGAGCTTTAGCTCAACGTCAGAGACCACGGTGGCCCTGCCACTGATCATGCCGTCGAAGTGGCCGGACTGGTTGAACAGATGGTCCCCAAAGATCATCGGCTTCATTCGGCGGCCTCTACCTTTGCGACGGGTGCGCGATAGAGGTAATCCCGGCTGAGCGGCACCGCGTCCTGCCTTTTGGCCATCTGGTATTGGAACACGCATTGGCGGTTGTGGCGAAAGGTGGTTTCGCAGGCTTTCAGATAATAGCGCCACATCCGGCAAAAACGGTCATCGAACAGCGCGCGGGCCTCGTCCTCGCGCGCCTTGAAACCGGTCATGCCAATGGCGGAGCGTCTCGGCATAATGCAGGCGCCAGACCTCAACGTCACAGCCGTAAAGCCCGGATTTCTCCACCGCTTTGGACATCTCGGACAGGGACGGGCAATAGCCGCCGGGGAAGATGTATTTCTGGATCCAGGGGCTGGTATAGCCGGGCGGGTCTGTGCGGCCGATGGTGTGGATCAGGGCCACGCCGTCATCTTTCAAACGCTCGCGCACAGTGCGGAAATACTCGCCGTAATGGGGCACGCCGACATGTTCGAACATGCCCACGGAGACCACGCGGTCGAACTGTCCCGGTGACGTGGCGGTAATCCTTCAACTCAAAGCGCACACGGTCTTGCAGACCCCGCCTCGGCGGCACGGCGGGTGGCGATACGATGCTGCTCTTCCGACAAGGTCACACCTAGGACCCGCACGCCGTAATCCCGCGCGAGTGTCAGGGCCATACCGCCCCAGCCGCATCCGATCTCGAACACCTCCATGTCCGGCTCAAGCAGCAACTTGCCGGCGATGTGGTGCTTTTTGGCCTCCTGCGCCTGGTCGAGCGTCATGGACGGGTCGGGGAAGTAGCCACAGGAATATTGTCGATCCGCATCGAGGAAGAGCTCGTACAGTTCGGAGCTGAGGTCATAGTGATGCGCCACATTTTCCGCGCGCGCCGCGCCGGGTTCCACTGGTCGATCCTGCGCCGCGCCCCGAAGATCAGTGCAGACAGCCAGCGCCACCAGACCCGGTCGCCCACCTTGGCATTGCTGACGGCGACGGCCAGAAAACCCTCAAGGTCGTCCTGCGCGATTGTCAGGCGGCCATCCATATAGCCCTCACCCACCGCCATATCTGTGTTCATGACAATCTTGCGGGGCAGGGCAGGGTCGTCGAGCGTGACCTCTACAGGCGCGACATCAGCCTCGCCGTACACGCGGCGGGTTCCATCGGGATAGGTCAAAGCAAGAGCACGGCGCTGGATGAAATCGCGCATCATGCGGTCAAGGATGCGGTCCCACATGGGCGGCCTCCCATAGCTGCTGGCAACTACGGAGTTTGCCTCAGAACGCGCTGAAAATCAAAAAGGCGCCGCTCGTGGACGAAAGATCGGCATATTTCAGCGCCTTGCCGAGCGGTGCTGGGTGCGCCCTGCCCATCTTTGTTCCGGAAATATGCAATAATGCGGCGATAGCAGCCAAGCGCGCCGCGACAGGTTACAGCGCGAACGGCCGCCCCAATCACCGCAGCCGTCGCGCGCGAAGCGCGCGCCCGGCGACGGCGCAGCCGGCGCAACCCCTTATCTGCCCCTCACGCTATGGCAAAAAGTCCGAAGGATCGACGGCTTCAAACCCGCGCCGGACCTCAAAGTGCAGGAAGGACGGATCGCCGCTGCCCACCTCGGCCACGGTCGCGCCGCGGCTCACACTGTCGCCCCGGCTGACGCGGATGTTCTGGATATTGGCGTAGACCGTCAAAAGCCCATCGGCATGGCGGACCACCAGGATCGGGACCTGATCGGTGTCTTGGGTGATCGCGGCCACTGTGCCGTCCGCGGCTGCACGCACCGGCGTGCCAGCGGCAGCCCCGATGTCGATGCCTTCATTGCCCGAGCCGTAGCCCCGCAGGATCGAGCCTTCGACGGGCCGGATCAGCCGCGCGCTGGATTGTTGCGGCGCAGGGGCGGGGGCGGCTTCGGGCGCACCCGTCCCCGTGCCTTCAAGATCTGGCAGGGTTGCGGTCTCGATCTGCCCGGGCAGCGGTGCGGAGGACGATGGCGGCAGGGGCGCCACAGAGGTTCCCGGTTCGGTCGCCTCGGGTGCCGCAGCATTTTCGATCACTATGGGGATCAGCAGGAACTGCCCTTCGCGGACGGCCAGATCCGGGCCAAGGCCGTTCCATTCGGCAAGGCTGCGCACCGACACGCCATAAAGGCGCGCGACCGAATAGGCGGTCTCGCCGCGTGCGATGCGGTGGCGAACGGGTTCTTGCCCGTCAGGCAATTGCGGACCAGATGAGGTCGGGTTCGCTGCATCGGCGGCATCGATGGCCCCGCGGGCAATGGAGGCGATGTCGTTGCCTGCGCCCGGCGTTGTTCCACCGGTCACGCGCCGCGGCAGAGCCAGAACCTCGCCGTCGCGCAAGGCATCGCCTGCCGAGCGTCCGTTGAAGCTGGCCAGCTCGTCTGCCCCAAGGCCGATCCGCGTGGCCACATCCGCGACCGTGTCGCCCCGGCGCGCCACGGCGACCTGGTAGCTGTCATAGGAAATCAGCCCTCGACTGTCGGGATCCGGGCGATCGGCTGTCACGGCTTCGCCGCGCGGTGCATTGGGCCGGAAATCAAAATCCCACTCTGACGGGGCGCCAACACAAGCGGCCAACAAAGCGGGCGCCATCAGCATCAGACTGCGGCGGGCAAAACGTATCATGGGCAGGCGCATGGCGCTCGAACCTTCCTCAATGTCGGCCTCGTACCGGGCCTTTGGCCTTTAATTGCATGGAAGTATAGCATGACCAAAGGGGAAATCGGAAGGGGCTTGCCCCGCAGGCGCGCGATGGGCGGGGGATTGCTCGCACCGTCGGTCCCACATCGGAGCAAGCGTGGGCGATGTGCGTTAGCCCGCACATGTGCTACACCAAACCAAATCGCTGGGATGGGATCTTTCAATGCCAACTACAAATTGGGAGGCGGACGCCTTTCTTGCCAAGATCACCAAGGTGATCCCGGGGATTGTCTATGTTTTTAACCAAAAGACCCAATCCAACGAATATACCAACACCACGCTGGCCGACATTCTGGGCTATTCCGAGCGCAGAACTGATCGAATTGGGCGACGCCCTGTTTCCCACATTGTGCCATCCCGATGATCTGCCACGAATTGGCGAATACTTCGCGTCCCTGCAAAACCTCGTGGACGGCAAAACGGTTTCGATTGAGTACCGCTTGCGTCACAAAAGCGGCCATTGGGTCTGGCTTTTGTCAAACGACACTGTTTTTGACCGCGATGAAGACGGGGCCGTGCATCGCCATATTGGTGTGGCGACCGACATCTCGCAGCAAAAGACCAGCGAAACCGCAATCGCGGCGACCCGGGATGAGCTTGAGACGATTTTCAACGCGGCTTCCAGCGGCATTGTCGCGATGGATGAGGGTGGCGTGATTGTCCGCATCAATTCCGCCGCGCGGCATATGCTGGGTGGGATCAGTGCTGAGGTGCCTTTTGCCTGGCCGGAGGCGATCCAGTTTCTTGATCCCGAGACGATGCAGCCCCTGATTGCCAGCGCCGATCCTTTGCGCCGTGCACTGGCCGGGCATTCCTTGCAGGGCGAGACACATTTGATGCGCCGCCATTCCGGGTCCGAGTCGGCACGTTATGTGCGCGTGGGCAATGCCGGCGTCGCCCATGCGGAAAGCAATATCCACATGGTGCTGGTGCTCGACGATGTCTCCAACGAAGAACGCAACCGGCAGGTCATTGAACGCAAAAGCAGGCTCGACGCACTTGGTCAGCTAACGGGCGGTATTGCCCATGACTTCAACAATCTGCTGGCCTCGCTGCTCTACGCCATCGACCTGGCGGGCAAGGCCACGGATCCCGATGCACGGGCAGATTACCTTGAGACAGCTGCGCAGTCGGTCAAGCGGGGCTCTGCACTGACAGCACGCCTTCTAGCCTTTGCGCGCCGCCAACCGGGTCTGGCCACAGTCCGGTCGACCGCTGAGGTTTTTGAGGATTTCAAAGCCTTGGTGCGCCCCATGATCGAAGCGCATTTCGAGATCGAGGTGTCCGTCAGCGAGCCTGACCTGCGTCACAGATGTGATCAGACCCAGCTTGAAACCGCATTGATGAACCTGGTGCTGAACGCCCGCGACGCCATGATACGCTCTGGTGAGGGCAACCGCATCCAGATCAAGGCCCGGCCGGTTCTGGCAACAAGCGAAACTCTGGACGACACCCAAAATGCAGGGGTGCACGAGGACGATTCTGCCTTGCGGTATGTCGAAATCAGCGTGTCGGACAATGGGCCCGGCATGGACGAAGAAACGCTTGCACGCTGCACCGATCCGTTTTTCACAACCAAAGAGAGCAATTCCGGCACGGGCCTTGGGCTGGCCATTGTCTATGGGTTCATCAACCAGTCCGATGGAGATTTGCGCATCTATTCGGAAGACGGGATCGGCACCACGGTGCAGATGACTCTGCCGCGAGGCACATCGCAGGGCAAACGCGAGGGGGCGGTCCACAAAGCGCCAGTCGAACAGGGCGCGGGCGAGACGATCCTGGTGGTCGAGGATGAATTCATGCTGCTGAGCATGATGACAGATTTGCTGGAAAAGCTGGATTACGACGTCGTTACGGCGACCTCTGGCCAGCAGGCTTTGGACCTGATCACGTCAGGCGCGACAGTTGATCTACTGCTGACAGATGTTGTGATGCCGGGCAAATTGGGCGGCTTTGAGCTGGCCCGCCTTGCCCGGGAAACCCGGCCCGATCTGCCGGTGATCTATGTGTCGGGATATACCGGGTTCACGGCGTCCGAGATGGGCGCAGTCAGTGCCCCGCTTTTGCAAAAGCCCGCGCCGGCTGACGAATTGGCCAGTGCAATTGCGGATGCGTTGCACGCGGCATAAGGATAAGTCCGCAGACTGATTCAAGACATTCGAAGGATGATATTTCATGCGCGGTTTCGGTTGACCGCTTTTTGCCTGGTGCGGCCGCCCTTAATCGTCGCGCCTAGCTACGCACGGTCGGCAAGGCCGCGCGGCCTGGCGATATTGCGTGCTGGTAAATGTTCTGGCCTTTCTCGAGCGCGCTTACCGTCGCCTGGGATGACGGGTCTTCTGTCTGCGTGCACAACCTTGCGACCGGGACGAAACGATACGTTTGCGGGACGTGGAAACGGGGAGAGTTGCCCCGCTTCATCGCCCATGAGGGCGTCGTGTCGGATGCGATGTTTCTGCCGTAGATGATGCCGTGTTGAGCCTTGGGACGGACGACGAAATCTGCGTCTTCGACATCCCCGGGCATTAGGATCACTCGCGCGCAACGCCTTCCATCAGCGGAACAAAGCGGACGGGCATGATCTCATCATAGTCGAACCCCGCATCTGTGCGGGTGACTTTGATGAGGCTTTGGACAGCATCGGATTGGCCCACCGGCACAACCATGACCCCACCGGGCTTGAGCTGGTTCAGCAACGGGCCCGGCGGATCTTCGGCGGCGGCGGTTACAAGGATGCGGTCGAACGGGCCCTGATCGGGCAGCCCGAAGGAGCCGTCACCGGTGATCACGGTGATATTGACGAGGCCTTCGCGCGTGAACGCCAACTCAGCCTCGCGGGTCAGGTTGCGGTGACGGTCGACCGTATAGATGCGGCGCGCGAGGTGCGACAGGATCGCAGCCTGGTAGCCCGAGCCTGTGCCAACTTCGAGCACGGTATCGCGCGGCTGCACTCCCAGCGCCTGCGTCATCAGCCCCACAACGGAGGGTTGGCTGATCGTCTGGCCCGAACTGATCGGCAGCGGCATATCTTCGTACGCGCGGGCGGCGAAATGGCCGCGCACAAAGGCGCCGCGATCAACCTTTTCCATCGCTTCGAGCACACGTTTGTCGGTGATCCCCTTCTGACGGAGCTGAAACAGGAACTGCATCTTGCGTTCCGCGTTGAAGCCGCCGTTCTGATCGGGGGCGTCACTCATTCCACGGCAGCCTTCAGATCGGCCAGCCGATCCCGCGCGGTCAGGTCCGCACGCATGGGCGTGACCGAGATATAGCCGTCAATATTGACGGTTGCATCTGTGTCATCGCCCGAGGGGACGTTTTGCGGGTTGCCGG
Source organism: Gymnodinialimonas sp. JB5-7 (assembly GCF_055693405.1). Classification (NCBI taxonomy): domain Bacteria; kingdom Pseudomonadati; phylum Pseudomonadota; class Alphaproteobacteria; order Rhodobacterales; family Paracoccaceae; genus Gymnodinialimonas; species Gymnodinialimonas sp. JB5-7. Next base: position 167,181 of record NZ_JBVFUX010000012.1, on the reverse strand, counting down.
TGATCCACAGGAACTTACGGCCATTTGGCGCGATGTCGGCCTTCATGCCCATGCCAGATTGGCCATTGCGGAAGCCTTGGGCCACGACGCGTGTGCCTTTGACGTCGGACGCCGGGCAGGGCGGGAAATTGACGTTGTAAAACAGCTTGTAGGGCGCGCTGTCGAAGGCGCCCGGCGCGGCGAGGATCTTATGGATCACATCCGCGCCGTGGGCGGCGGCGGCCTCAAAGCTATTGGCGAGGCTGATATTGGCAGGGCCGTAATATTGCGACAGGGCGATGGCAGGAACGCCTTGGATTGCAGCTTCGATCGCGGCACCGATTGTTCCGGAGTAGAGCGTGTTTTCAGCCGAGTTGTTGCCCTTGTTGACGCCCGACAGGATCAAGTCGGGGCTGTCTTTCATAACCTCGTGCAGGCCTGCGATCACGCAATCGGCAGGCGAACCTTCGGCGGCGAAGCGCTGCGGCCCAAATTCCGAGATCAGCGTCGGATGCACGTAAGAGATGCAGTGGCCAACGCCCGATTGCTCGAACGCGGGCGCGACGGTCCAGACATTGTCGGCCCCGGCAAGCTCTGCCGCGATGGCGTGCAGGATCTTGAGGCCGGGGGCGTTAATGCCGTCGTCGTTGGTGATGAGAATGCGCATGGTCGCGGTGTATCCGGTGGCGCAGGGGGCGTCCAGCGGTGGTGTGCTGTGGCTAGAGCCGGCGGGCGACCGCCATTGATACCAGTGCACCAAGCAGCACGGCCCCGGTTGCAGCGCCCCACGCATAGCCAGACGGCCAATTCGCCATTGCGATCCCAAAGGCCGCCCACGCTGCAGCGGCCGGATAGGTTGGTGTCCAAAGACGCAAAGTGATTGCGGTTGCGACGATCACTGCCAGAGGCAGGGCGATCCAACTGGCGAGGTCTGCCGATGCGATACCGTAGCCAGCGCTGAGAGTTGCAAGCGAGACGAACGAAGCGGCGGTGAGCCAGCCTGCGTAAAGGCCGAGGGGCCAGCGCGCCCAACCGCGTTCAATTATGGGCGCTTTTGCCAGAGCCATCAGCGCCGTGCCAAGCATTACAAGGATAAGGATCGTCGCCCAGATCGGGCTTTGATTGGCGACCGGGATCCAAGCCGCCCCGATGGTTAGCGAGACAAATGCCCACGGTCTGTGCGGAGCCCATCGCGCGTCATCGGCGCGTTTGAAAAGGCCGTAGCCGGTACCAGCGATCAGCCAAAGATAGATGACGCCCCAGATGGAAAACGCCCATCCTGCGGGTTGGATCGGCGGATTGTTGACGGGAACCGGGAAGCGTTCGGGTTCAAACCCCGCGAATGGATTTGCAAAGATCGGGACAACCGCGAAGGCCAACGCAGCGGTGAACGTCAGGATGGCCCAAAGGCGGGCGCGGTCGGATTGGGCAGGCACATGCATATACGTCATGTAGGAATAATGCGGAGGCGGGCGAGAGGTTCCCGCCCGCTTTTTCTTACGCGAACGCGCCGTCGGCGGTGATCCGCGTTTTGCCATTCAGATAAGGGTGCAATGCCTCCGGCAGGGTGACGGAGCCGTCGGCCTCTTGCCCGTTTTCTAGCACGGCTATCAGGCAGCGGCCCACGGCGAGGCCAGAGCCGTTGAGGGTGTGAACGAACTCGGGCTTGCCACCAGCGCTCGGCTTGAAGCGGGCGTTCATGCGGCGGGCCTGGAAATCGCCGCAGGTGGAGACGGAGCTGATCTCACGATACATGTTCTGGCCAGGAAGCCAGGCTTCGATATCGTAGGTGCGCACCGCGCCGAACCCCATGTCGCCCGTGCACAGCACAACCGTGCGGTAGGGGATATTCAGACGATCCAGAATGCCTTCGGCATAACCAAGCATACGCTGTTGTTCTTCATCACTTTTATCGGGATGGGTGATAGAGACCATTTCAACCTTTTCGAACTGGTGCTGACGCAACATGCCCGCCGTATCGCGGCCTGCGGAGCCTGCTTCAGAGCGAAAACACAGGCTGTGGGCGGTGTAGCGGCGGGGGAGGTAATCTTCGTCGAGGGTGTGGCCTGCGACGATGTTGGTGAGGCTGACCTCGGAGGTCGGAATGAGCCACCAGCCGTTGGTTGTCTCGTAGCTGTCCTCGCCGAATTTGGGCAGTTGGCCGGTGCCGTACATCGTCTCGTTCCGGACAAGGACGGGAGAGTTCACTTCGGTGAGGCCGTTCTCAAGTGTATGAATATCCAGCATAAATTGCGCCAACGCGCGGTGCAGGCGGGCGGTGGCGCCCGACATAAGGACAAAGCGGCTGCCCGACAGTTTGGCCGCCGTCTCAAAATCCATACTGTCTTTCACGGCGGGGATGTCGAAGTGTTCGAGCGGCGTGAAATCAAACGTGCGCGGGGTTCCGCGGCGGTGGAGTTCGACGTTATCCTCTTCATCCGACCCGTCGGGAATATCGGCGGCGGGGAGGTTGGGGAGGGCTTCGAGAATGGCGGTCAATTCCGCATCCTTGGCCTTTGCCTCTTCCTCAAGACGGGCGATTTCATCTTTCTTTTCAGCGACTAACGCGCGGAGGCGTTCGAACTCTGCCTCGTCACCGCTGGCCTTGGCTTTGCCCACTTCCTTGGAGGCCGCATTGCGGTCGGCCTGCGCTGTTTCAGCGGCGGTGATGGCGGCGCGACGGGCCTCATCAATGGCGAGGATGGCTGCGGATTGGGGGGAGAGGCCACGGCGCTGGATCGACGCGTCGAAGGCGTCTGGATTGTCGCGGATCATGCGGATGTCGTGCATGGCTCTGGCCCTCCGATGGGTGTTGTGTGGGGCGGGTATGCCAGAGGGGGAAGGGCGGGAAAAGAGGGGTTTTGTGGTGTAATTATTCTGTAGTTTTTCTGTAGTGCATTTATAATTACACGATTTTCGCACGGATTGACGGATTTGGGGTGGGTTCTGTGCGGAAGGGTGGTGGGTTGCACCCACCTTACGGGCGGTAATCGGGGGCGATGATGACGGATGGGAGGCCCCACGGCATTGCTGTGATGACAGGTGGCACGGGTCCGGGTATCCTTCGCAAATGCCGACGGTTTTCCGCCACGATGGGTTCCGGTTCTTCTTCTACTCAAACGAAGGTGATCCACGTGAGCCAGTTCATGTGCACGTGATGAAGGGCGGCGGCGAAGCGAAGTTCTGGGTCAGGCCGGTCGCGGTCGCCCGGAGTTCAGGGTTTGATGCGCGGACGCTTAGGCGGTTGGCGCAAGTGGTCGCAGAGAACGCGGCGGAGATCGAAAGGGCATGGCATGACCATATCCGCGACTGAGGTTCGGTTCGACGAGGACACGATGTGGGTTGGGCTGGACGATGGGCGGACGCTTGGTGTGCCGCTGGTCTGGTTTCCGCGGCTGTTGGAGGCGGACGCGGCGGCGCGAGAGGCAGTGGAGATCAGCGCGTTTGGGCTGCACTGGGCGGTGCTGGATGAGGATGTGAGCGTGGTGGGGTTGCTGGAAGGGAAACGGGGGGCAGAAGCGGCTTAAACTAATGTCCAGCCAACGCATGCGTTTCATGGAAGAGCGCGAGCTTTCAATGTTCTTTGGTTTGCAAGTGAACAAGCTTTTGCGGTTCGAGGCGGACGATTTGCGTCTGACGCTCTATCTAAAGGCGCGGACCCGGCGTATTACTGTAGTCGCGTTGGATAGACTTTTGCCCGAGGGGCAAAAGCACAGGCCGGGATATTCCAGGCAAATTTCGATGAAATATCCCACCGGGCTTCTTGAGAGCTTCTCGAGTTTCTCGGACGCCAATTATCCGCGTTCCGCTAGAGGGTATTTTGTAGATCGTGATGAAAACGGACGCTTTCGATTCTTCAACGATCTCTATTTCGAGGTTTCTTTGGCCGAGATGGTGAGTATTGAAAACACGATTCTGGACGTTTCCCGAGATGAGCGTGCGGTTACGTGAATATGGACTGGATCATTTTCTGGTTCCATTGACAGAGGACTTTCTCGCAGACCTCAACACTTAAGGCCCGCCAAAGCGGGTTAACAGCGGGCTTGCCCGACCTGCCATCGACGGGCCGTCCGGCGGCCCCTTCTCGGCATCTTTTGCAGGGCAAAAGAGCCTGTCAGGCAATGGGCGATTTGGTAGGGCTGGGTACCCCAAATAGGCAGAAAAGCGTCTTCGCTGGCATGAAGTGGCCGCAACTGACCGCGGATCGACAGTCCCCGGCCCGTCGATGACGGGGCTTCATGGCTTGGATTGGCGGGTTTCACCCACCCTAAGTGCCCCGGGCCAAGGCCCGGTCTTCTGGGGTGACGCGGGACAAGTCCCGCCCTACGCCTTGCACCCCACCGCCTCCGCGCCCATTTGCCCCTTTGCACCCGTTGCACTCCACCCCCGCGCCACTAGGGTGCCGCAAATTTTGACATGAGGCGTGCGCAGGCCCGCCAAGACCAACAAACAAAGGACCCCGCCCATGGAAGCCTTCGGCCAGGTGATCCCGCTGATCCTGATCCTCGTGATCATGTATTTCTTCCTGATCCGCCCTCAGCAAAAGAAGGTGAAAGAGCATCAGGCGATGGTTGAGGCGCTGCGTCGGGGCGATGAGGTGGTCACACAAGGCGGGCTCATCGGCAAGATCACCAAGGTGAAGGACGACACCGAGGTTGAGGTCGAGATTGCCAAGGATGTGCGCATCCGTGTGTTGCGGCCGACGATTGCGCAGGTCCGCTCCAAGACCGAGCCTGCGAACGACTGATCCCTGCTATCGGCGCGCAAATTGGGGCGCGCTGGTGGTGAGAACGATTAAGCGGGCGGTTTGCGCCCCTCCCTCCGAGGACCACATATGCTTCAGATCCCGCTCTGGAACCGGCTGTTCATCCTGCTCGTGCTGCTGGCGGGACTGACATTCGCTTTTCCGAATTTCTTCTATGAGCGGGTGGAGCGGCATAATGATGCCGTGGCCGAGATGGAGCGGGAAGGCATTGAAACGGAAGAGCTTTTGGCGGAGCAGGCTTTGTGGCCTGATGCGCTTCCGGCGACATTGGTGAACCTCGGCCTCGACCTGCGGGGCGGTGCGCATCTGCTGGCCGAGGTGCAGGTTGAGGATGTCTATGTCGCGCGGATGGATGCGCTGTGGCCCGAGGTGCGTGATGCGCTGCGGGAGGTGCGTGATACGGTGGGCACGATCCGCCGCATCGATGCCGATCCGGGGTTGTTGCAGGTGCGGATCAGCCAGCCCGAAGGGCTGTCTGCCGCCGTAGCCGCCGTGCGCGAATTGGGCCAACCGGTGGTTAGCCTGACCGGCGGGATTGGCGAGAGCACGCTGGATGTGAGTGGGTCGGGGGACATCCTAACGGTGCGGCTGAGCGAGGCGGAGCAGCAGGCGACGAACGACCGCACGATGCAGCAATCGATCGAGATTGTGCGCCGCCGCGTCGACGAGGCCGGCACGCGGGAGCCAACGATCCAGCGGCAGGGGCAGGATCGCATCCTGATCCAGGTGCCGGGCATCGGCTCGGCCCAGGAGTTGAAGGACCTGATCGGGACCACGGCGCGGTTGACCTTCCACCCGGTCGTGGGGCGCGCTGGGTCCGCCGATGAACAGGTGGAAAGCCGCCAGATCGTGCTGCCGTCCATCGACCCGGACGATCAGGGCACGTTCTACATTCTGGAGCAGACGCCGGTGGTGACGGGGGACGATCTGGTGGACAGCCAGCCATCCTTTGACCAGCAGAGCGGGCTGCCGGTGGTGACGTTCCGGTTCAACCCCACAGGCGCGCGTGCGTTCGGGGAGTATACGGCGGCCAATGTGGGTGCGCCGTTTGCGATTGTGCTCGATGAAGAGGTGATCAGTGCGCCGGTGATCCGGCAGGCGATCACGGGCGGCGCGGGCCAGATCAGCGGGAACTTCACGGTGGAATCTTCGACCGAGCTGGCGATCCTGTTGCGCGCAGGCGCGCTTCCGGCGGAGATGACGTTCCTTGAGGAACGGACGATTGGGCCGGAACTGGGGGCCGACAGCATCGAGGCGGGGCAGATCGCGGCGTTGGTGGCGTTCGCTGCGGTGCTGGTCTTCATGATCCTGAGCTACGGGACATTCGGCATCTTCGCCTCCATCGCGTTGGTTCTGAATGTGGGCATGATCTTTGGCGTGCTTTCGCTGATCGGGGCGACGCTGACATTGCCCGGTATTGCAGGGATCGTGCTGACCATCGGTATGGCGGTGGACGCAAATGTGCTGGTCTTCGAGAGGATCCGCGAGGAACTGAAGACGGCGCGCGGCCCCGCAAGGGCCATCGAGTTGGGCTATGAGCGGGCGCTTTCCGCCATCATCGACGCCAACATCACCACGTTCATTATTGCGACGATCCTGTTTGTCCTGGGCTCTGGCCCCGTGCGCGGCTTCTCCGTCACGCTGGGGATCGGGATCGTTACGTCGGTCTTCACGGCCATCTATGTCACACGGCTTCTGATCATCTTCTGGTTTGAGCGCCGCCGTCCCAAGACAATCGAGGTCTGATATGCGCCTGAGACTTGTTCCGCAGGAAACCAACTTCGATTTCTTCAAATATGCGAAGGTCACGTTTGGTGCCTCCATCGTGGCGATGATCGCGTCGATTGCGATCTGGCTGATGGTGGGACTGAACTTCGGCATCGACTTTCTGGGCGGCACCACGATCCGCACGGATGCGACGGTTGAGGTGGACGTGGCCGAGTACCGCTCCGCCCTCGATGGGTTGGACCTGGGCGATGTCGTGATCTCCCGCGTGTTCGACCCGAATTTCGATGAGGATCAATACGTGGTCACCGTGCGCATTCAGGCGCAGGAGGGCGTGGAGGCTGTCACCCCTGAGACCATTGAGGCGATCGAGACGGCATTGCTGGCCAATGTGGACAGCGAGATGACCTTTCCGTCTGTGGAATCCGTTGGCCCGAAGGTCTCGGGTGAGTTGATCCAGACGGCGATTATCGCGGTTCTGGCCTCGCTTGGCGCGATCCTCATCTACATCTGGCTGCGCTTCGAATGGCAGTTCTCGGTCGGTGCAGTCGCGGCCCTGATCCATGACGTGATCTTGACCATCGGCATTTTCAGCCTATTCCAGATCCGCTTTGATCTGGCCACGATTGCGGCGCTGCTGACCATTGTGGGCTATTCGATCAACGATACGGTGGTGATCTTCGACCGCCTTCGGGAGAACCTGATCAAGTACAAGCAACGCGCTTTGCGGGACGTGATGAACCTGTCCGCGAATGAAACGCTGAGCCGGACCTTGATGACCTCCGGCACCACGGCGCTGGCGCTGATTGCGCTGCTGGTTCTGGGGGGCGACGTGATCCGGGGCTTTGTGTTCGCCATCCTCTGGGGTGTGATCGTCGGTACGTATTCGTCGATCTACGTGGCCAAGAACGTGGTTTTGATGTTGGGCGTGAAACGTGATTGGTCCAAGCCGTCTGACGGGGGCGGCGCATCTGGCACGCAATTCGCGAACGTCGATGCCTGAGGCGCTGGTCGAGGCCCTGGCTGTGCCGGGCCTCGTCTGGGTGGCCGCTGCGGCCTTTTTGGCGGGAACGGTTTACGGCTTTGCGGGCTTCGGATCGGCTTTGGTGTTCATGCCGCTGGCGGTTATCTTCCTGAGTCCGGCGCAGGCCATTGCCGCCTTCTCGCTTTCGGCCCTTGCCTCGCTTTTCACAATGGTCCCCAAGGCGTGGCCCAAAACTGACAAGCGCCAGACCTTGCTGATGGTGGGCGCGTCGATTGTGACCATGCCGCTTGGGATCGCGTTGTTGCGATGGTTGCCGGAGGTTACGATCCGAACGGCGGTTTGCGTTCTGACGCTGATCACCCTGGCCGCGCTGCTGGCCGGTTGGAAGGTGCCGTTGCGCGGGGGCACCCCGTTGCGGGCAGGCGTCGGGGCTTTGAGCGGGATAACCGGCGGATCAACGGGCCTGAACGGGCCGCCGGTGATCCTGTTCAACCTTGGCAGCGATCAAACGGTTGAAGTGACCCGTGCCAATCTGGCCTGTTTTCTAACGTTGAATGCGCTGTTCCTGATGCCGATGATGTTTGTTCAGGGCGTGATTGACGGGACGACGTTCTGGATCGGGGCGGTTCTTTTGCCGACTTATGCGGTGGGGACGCTTATCGGAACCGCCCTGTTTCAGCCGCGGGCCGCGGGCCTCTACAAAACGGCGGCCTATATCTTGATTGGGGTTGCGGGCGTTATGGGCCTGCCGATCTGGGAAGGATAAGTGCAATGCGCATGAACGAAGTCAGCTTTGATGACAGCCGCCCTGTGGATGGCTATGGGCCGGGCTTTTTCCGCGTTGGCGGGGAGGTTGTTCAGGGCGCGGTTCTGCTGACGCCCGGGGGCATTTCGGCTTGGGCCGGGTTTGACGATGTGCAGGCCGTCACGGCCAAGGCGGCGGAGGTGGATTTTCTGCTGATCGGCACAGGGGCCGAAATTGCGCATCCCCCGGCGGCGTTCCGTCAGGCGTTGGAGGCCGCGGGGATCGGGCTGGAGGTCATGGCCTCGCCCGCTGCGTGCCGGACCTACAACGTGCTGCTGGCCGAAGGGCGGCGCGTGGGGGCTGCGATGGTGCCAGTCTGACGACCGGTCGGGCAGGGCGACGTCGGCCACTTGCCCTGGGCTCCGCCCGTTGCCTCTTCGATCCGTCCACTGGACGGATCGCCGCATTCTGCGGACCAGCGGCAACCCCACCCCCGACGACGCCCTGCCCGGTGCTTCATCTGAGGGCCCGGCGTTCGTGGGTAAGAGCGGCGCAGGTTTAGGTATTTGGAACCAGTGGAAGACAGGGGCGCGTCAAAAAGGGCGGGCCGCTCAGAACGTTGTGATCGGGGGCAGCGTGCGACCGCGCGTCAGTACGTCGCCCAGGATCATGGCGCGCAATTCTCGTTCCAGCTTGCGGCGCATGGTTTCAGCGAAATCATCATGGTTCAGCGCATATTCCACAAAGGCGCCGGGGCCGTGGATGACCTGTTCCAGGTAGTATTCCTCGATCTCTCGACTGGCGCCGCCGATGGCCAGCCCGTTCACCGTGACCCCGTCGAAATCGAAATGCTCGAACGCGGCGGAGGGGGAAGCCGTCGTTGTTCTGCCCGTCGCCCGAGATATCGAGGGTCTGGAACAGGCAGGCGGGGGCTTCGCGGAACCGGGTGGAGGCGAAGCCAAGCGCGTAGCCAAGCGCCGTTGGGAAATCCTGATTGCCGCGGATCGCCTGGTTTACCCGTTCGGCGACGGCGAGCAGATCGGCCTCATTCTCGATCATCACCCAATCGACGATGATGTCCTGCTGGAAGCGGCCGGACCATTCGAAGATCGACAGCGCCACGGGGCCGGGGCCATTCAGGAAAGCTTCGGTCACGATGGGGTCGAGGAGGGCTGAGGCCAGACCCTCAACCTGGATCCGGTATTCTGCCTGATCAACGGAGGCGGAGACATCCATGCCAAGCTGCAGGGCCAGCCTGCACTGGTCCTGCGCGGCAGCGGGTGTAGCAGCCAACGCCGCGAGGAAGGCGGCGGCCCTTACCAATGCCCCGTATTCTCCATCGAAGCCCAAGGCTCGGCCGGTTCCAGGCTGTCGCCGGCCTGCAAGAGTTCGATCGAGATGTTGTCGGGCGACCGCACGAAGGCCATGTGCCCATCGCGGGGCGGGCGGTTGATGGTAACGCCATTGTCCATCAGGTGCTGGCACATCTCGTAGATATTATCGACGCGGTAGGCCAGGTGGCCGAAATGGCGGCTGTCTGACGGCAGGCCCTCATCGCCGTCCCAGTTGTACGTCAGCTCCACATGGGCGTCTTCTTGGCCCGGGGGCGTCATGAAGACGAGGGTGAAGCGTCCGCCCTCGCTGTCGTAGCGGCGCGTCTCTTCCAGACCCAGCAGTTTGTAGAAGGCGATGGAGGCGTCGAGGTCTTTCACCCGGACCATCGTGTGAAGGTAGTGAATGCCCATTGGCTGCGTGCTCCCCGTTGGCGTTGAAGGGTAGCTTAACGCGGGCGCGCGGTTTGAACAGCCCGGGGGTGTTAAATTTCGAGTGGGCTGGGCTGGATCGGTTTGGGATGCATGGCGTCGCGGACCACAAGAGTGACGGTCACGAAGGCCACAAACAATAGCAAGTACCAGGAACCGAATTTGCCGATATCCACGATGCCGGTGTCGCCCTGGGTCTCATAGGTCCAGGTGCGGGTGAAAGTGCCGATATTCTCAGCGATCCAGAGCAGGAAGGCCGAGAGGAATGCGCCGACGGGCAGGCGGATCGCGAGGGGATTTTGGGCCGGGTAGAACCAGATGCGGGTGCGCCAGAAGAGCAGGATCGTGGCGACGAAAAGCGCCCATCGGATGTCGTACGTGTAGTGGTGGGTGTAGAAATTCACGTAGATCGCCAGCGCGAGGAGGAAGGTCATCCAGAACGGCGGGTAGGGCGCGAATTGGATGTGAAAGATGCGGATGGAGCGCGCGATGAAGCTGCCGACGGAGGCGTACATGAACCCGGAAAAGAGGGGACGCCGCCGATTTCCAGGAGGCCCTGATCGGGGTAATCCCAGGAGCCTTGGGCCAGTTTGAAGATCTCCATCAGGGTGCCGGTGATGTGGAAAATGAGGATGACTTTGGCCTCTTCCCACGTCTCCAAACCCCGCCAGATGAAGACGATCTGCGTGACGACGGCGAAGATCACCAGCGCGTCGTAGCGGGCGAGGGGCCAGTCGTCTTGCCAGATCAGGCGGGTCAGGATGATGGCGCTCAGGATAAGGATCCCGAACAGCGCGGCATAGGCGATCTTTGCGAGGATCAGGGCCGTCAGGCCGAGGGCGGAGGGCGATTGTGCCTGTCGCCGTTCCAGATTGGCCACGCTCAAGCCTGTCATGATCCCTCAACTTCTTGCGGTTTGTACGAGGCGTGGGGCAATATGTGGCCTCACGCCGCCGATCCACCGATTCCCACGAAGGACCCATGCCATGCCGCTGACGCCTGAACAACTGGAGGATATCCAGTCTGCCCGTTCCAACCCGCAACCCACGCTGCGCGCCGTGGCGCCGGGGATGGAGCAGCACCTTTATGAGGCGAAGCCCGTGCTGGACCACGGATTTCGTGCGGGTCGTGGATTACATGGGCGACGACGCGGCGATCGTGCAGGCCGCCAGGGTGTCCTACGGGGCAGGGACGAAAAAGGCGCGCGATGACAGCGGGTTGATCCGGTACCTAATGCGGCACTGGCATTCGACGCCGTTCGAGATGTGCGAGATCAAGCTGCACGTGAAGCTGCCGGTCTTTGTGGCGCGGCAGTGGATCCGTCACCGGACGGCGAATGTGAACGAATATTCGGCGCGGTATTCGATTTTGGATCGGGAGTTCTATATCCCCGAACCGGACGCTTTGGCGGCGCAGTCGGTGGTGAACAATCAGGGCCGTGGGGAGACGTTGGAGGGTGAAGAGGCCGAGCGCGTTCTGCGGATGCTAAAGGACGACGCGGGGCGGGCGTATGACCATTACGAGGAGATGCTGTCTCAGGACGGCCAGAAGGGGTTGGCCCGCGAATTGGCGCGGATGAACCTGCCCGCGAATATCTACACGCAATGGTATTGGAAGGTGGATCTGCACAACCTGTTCCACTTCCTGCGGCTGCGGGCGGATGCCCATGCGCAGTATGAAATCCGGGTCTATGCGGATGCTATTTGCGAAATGGTGAAGGATTGGGTGCCGGCGGCCTACGGCGCGTTCGAGGATTACCGGATGGGCGGAGTGCAGCTGTCTGGCAAGGGCGTTGAGGTGTTGAAGCGGCGGCTGGCGGGTGAGGCCGTGACGCAGGAGACGAGCGGCATGAGCATGGGTGAATGGCGAGAGTTTGAGGCGGTGTTTGGCTGAGGTTGCTCACGCGTGAGCAGAGGGGTTAAGGGGTTGGTTTTGTTGGGGAAACGGATTGGCGTTAAGGGTTTGTTAGGGAAGCAGTTAGGAGACTAATCTGGGCAATGTCCCACTGAGTTGGTGCTCGAATTGATCCGAGCGCAGATTAGCGTCACAAATAAGACGATTTAACGGGCACTTGTCCGGGATCACAGCGACGGTTTTCATGAGCGCATATCGACCGGCATCGTGAGACTCGCCGTATTTGCGGGTTTCGCCAGCAATCTTGAGAGTGATCAGGGCGTCCTGAAGAGGTAGCCCTCATTCTCGGTATTGCGTTCGGAGCACTCTGATGCGTGTTTGCGGCCAATTCTGCAGCTCTACTCGTGGCTATTTGCCAGATCAGGATGCCGTGGTATTACGTTGGCACACCTTCTACTTTGACCAAAATATTGATGATCTAAATCACAACGCCGTTTCTGGCGGAGAAACTCTGGAGAAAGGTTTTACGTCAATTGTAGCTCATGCGGTCAAGACCAGATGTTTTGGCTGCAAGAACTGAAGAAACTGTCAATCTGGTAAAGTCCGACTTGATGGTGGTCAGGGGCGCTGAAGGCTTCTCGTCAGATAGCTCGCACTGGGCTGCTATGAGATCGATCATGAAAGCTGTGTACGATGAGCGAGAAATGAAGATGAAACCAACACAAGCACCTCCAGTCTTCTGCCCGTCGAACGCAAGGGATGCTATCAGGCGAGGATCAACGACCGCCTCAATTACGCAGCGCTTGATTTGTGGTAATTTCATCGCTTCCCTCGCCGTGATCGGAGCATCCGCACGAGCATTTGCAGGTTGCATCGCAGAATTCCGAGCGTATTGTCTCGAAGGCATCGGCCAGAGCCGTAACGCGAGTGTACGGCCCGCTGATCAGCCCGCAGTTTCCGGCGACGAATCGATGGAGATGAGGTTGCCGGGTACACCGAGTTGTTCTGGCGAGCGCGTTGGCGGACAGGCCCATTGGTTTGAGGAAGTCCTCGGTACAGGACCTCGCCTGGGTAGAATGGGGGTCGAGGGTATCTGTCGAGCTCGCGCCAGAGGCGCGCGGATCAGTGATAGTCGACGATTTCGACGTCATGGGCTCCATCCTCTTTCCAGACAAAAGCGAGATGCGATATTGGTCGTTGATGCGGATCGAATGTTGCCTCCGCGCGGTCGCCTTTGAGGGCCTCTAACCGGTTTCCCGGCGGCACGCGGACGAGTCGTCGAGCACGTGGGCCGCCTGCACGCATCGTCAAGTTTGCGCAGGGCCACGCGTTCGAAATTCACGAACCGTCTAACCCGTTCGCGGTCGCGCAAGGCGTTCGGTGTGCCTTGTGTGCGAGAGCTGCGGATCATATGTGATACGTATCACGTACCTTCGAGCCATTTCCCGGTCTGAGCGGGTGGGCTTACGGCTGCACGCAAGCATACCGCCCGGCTCTGCCGGGCAGCGGCCGACCTCCCCCAGGAGGCCGCTTTGGGCGATGTCGCTCTGACCATCGCTATCTCGCCGTGTTTGGACTGATCTCTCCGACCAACCGATTCAACGCGGTCTCCAGGTCGGCCGCTGCCCGGCGGGCCGTTCTTTCCGGTGATGGCGGGACACGTCCCGCTCTACTGGGCCGCTTCGGCCTGCGCGCGTAGCTCAGACACCAGCTCCGCATTCTCGGCCTCCCACGCGCTGAACGCCACATAGGCCTCGATCCGCTGGGCGGCCCATTCGGGGGTGCCGTAGGGGGCCTCATCGAGGGGAGCGAAGAAGGATTTGACCTCTTCGTAGAGGTCGACGCAGGCCAAACGGTCGCCGCTGAGCGGTTGTTGCGCCTGGGCGGCGGCTTCGCAGGTGTAGTAGCTCAGCAAAAGTGCGAGGAATTCACCCATACCGGCCCCTTTCGCCCCCAGTAAAGGCCGGGGGCGGCGGGCTGGCAAGCGCGGGCGCCTCACATTTGGGCGAGGCGCGCGTGGGTCAGGCGGCCTTGTTGGTCAGCGCCTCCAGCCGCTCCTCCGTCAGCCAATTGGCCTTCGTGGTCTCAAACCATTCATAGGCTTCGGCCTCAATCTCGGCGATCTGACGGTCTTCCGTGCGCCATTTCGACATCAGGGCTTTGACGGCGGGGATGTGGTGCTGGATCGAGGTTTCCTCGACATCATTGACGTTGATCGCGCGGTGCCAGCGGGAGTTGAGCATGTAGCGCTTGTTGTGACGCGACTGCATGGCGTCGCCGCGGTAGTTCTTCATCACGAACAGGTCGGGCGTGCGCACGGCGTAATGGTTGATCGAGGCACCGCGCCACGGGAAGTGGCGTTTTTTGTTGGCGTTTCGGTTGGCCACATGGCGGTGGTCAGAGAGGGTGGGGTGATACATCGCCTCCGGGTCACGGCGGCCGCCTTCGGCGTTGCAGAGCCGCACGTCGCGCAGGGGCTGTTTGGGCATATGGTCGATGCCTGCGGCAAAGGCCGTGGGGTCGAACATGGTTTTCTGCATCGCGGTATGTTCGCGGGCGATGTCGTTGGCCATGGTGAGTTCCTCCAACTGGAGGCCCTGTTCCGGCCAGCTGTCCAGGCCGCTGTCGCCGAAAATGCGCCAGCGGATGGCGACGGCATCGAAGTCGCCCAAGCGGGGGAGCCAGTCGTCCAGTTTGCCGTTGCCGTCATGGATATTGAGGAATTCGTCCGCGTCGACGTGGAGGAGCCAGCGGCAATCCTGCACCGCGTCATGGGCGAGCACCTTGGACACACCGGCGGGTTGCGGGGGTGTATCGCCGTGATCATCGTTGCGGACGTGGTGGACTGCGCCGAGGGCCGAGAGGCGATCGAGCAATTCATCGGTGCCGTCGTTGCACGCATTGGTGCATACGAGGATTTCATCAAAGCCGATCACGCGGTGATAGGCGACCCATTCGAGTACGAACATGGCTTCATTGCGCATGCACGACATGGCTGCGGTTTTCATATGACTGCCTTTGCCTCAAGTGACGCCCCGGTTTTTTGGGTGGGGTCGTCTTATTGGTTAGTGAGGGCAGTCTAATATGGCCGGGGTCATTTTGGGAATCCGGGGCGAGGATCGGGAGGCTTCGGGGTGTGGCCTTTTGGCACTTGGGCCTTGGAGCAGGTTGCGTTTGATTTGAATCGCAACCCGCTGCCTCGCACCGATGACGCGACCGCGAAACGCGATAAGAGTACCTCAGATAAAAGCGCAAAGTGCTTTAGCGGATGGCGTTTGCGGCGAGGCCCTGGGCCTGGGCCATCGCCTCAGCCCGCAGGTGCGAGACGAGGTCTGCGTTGGCCTCCTGCCAGGCGAGGAAGCCGCGATAGCCGTCGAGCATCTGGGCGTGGCGTTCCAGGGTGCCTTCGGCGGCCAGGTCAAACGGAGCGAACCAGGCTTTCACGGCGTCGTAGGTGGCCATGCAGTCCTGTACTTCGCCGCCCGACATAGGCCGGAGCAGGGCTGTGGCGTCGCAGAGATAGTAGAGCGCGAGCAGGTCGAGGAATTCGGACATCGGGCGCGCCTCCTTTCCGTTGAAAGGCAAAGAGAGGCGACAAGTCCGGGGTGCACGCTGGCCGGGAGGGGGCTGGCGCGCAAATGCACGATCCGTCACCTCCCATTGCTGACCGGTTCAGGGATAGCAGGTCAGGGTAAAGGTGCAGTTAATGCGCATAAGAAGGATAGCTGCCCGCGCCGGGCAGGGCGCGGGGAATTGGTGCATCACGCGGGTGCGTGGATCAGATCTTTTGCAGCTCCACCGCCGAGGAGCGGCCATCGCGGCCCTCGCGCAATTCGAAGCTGAGTTTGGTGTTGTCGGGCAGATCAGTCATGCCTGCACGTTCCACGGCCGAGATGTGCACGAACACATCCTTGCCGCCGTCGTCAGGTGCGATGAAGCCGAAGCCCTTGGTGGTGTTGAACCATTTAACAGTGCCGGTAGGCATTTTTCCCGTGTCTTTCTATAGCTTTAAGTCCCGCCCACAAGCGGTGCGGCGGTGTGGTGCGGACAGGTAAAGACCCCTTCCGAAGCTGAAAGGACGTCGTTAACCTTCCCCACAGTAAAAATGTTGGCGGTTTTCCGGATGAAAACAAGGGGCGGATGTACATGTATCCCCCATGCGGCATGAGATTGCCTATGACACGAGCGGAGGATGAAAATATGCGCATTTACGGGCTGAAAGCCTGCGATACGTGCCGCAAGGCGGTGAAGGCGCTGGACGGTGCAGAGCTGGTGGATGTGCGCGCGGACCCTTTGGCGCCTGCACAGATCGCGCGGTTTCTGGAGGCCTTCGGGGAGGCGTTGGTCAACACCCGCTCGACCACCTGGCGGGGGCTGGATGAGGCGGAACGAGCCAAACCGCCGGAGGCGCTTCTGGCGGCGCATCCGGCGTTGATGAAACGTCCCGTGATCGAGGCGGAGGATGGCACGCTGTATCTAGGGTGGGGCAAGGACGTGCAGGCGACCCTGGCCATCTGAGGGGAACGGGCAACCGGATTTCCCCGTTTGGGGGCTTGGGTGCAGCCAAGACCGCCCCCATCTGCTGAAGGACGGCAATTTACGGAGTGATCAATGCGCAATGCAGCCCTTGTCCTTGGCCTGATCGGTGGTGTCCTCGCCATGATCGTGGGCTTTTTCGTCTACGGCTACACGGTGTTCATTGATTGGTTCGGGGAAATCCCGGACCTCGCCAGCCAAGTCGACAACCCGCAGCTTTACCGGACCATGGCCTTCCTTTCGCCGATCCTTGCGATTGCAGGGGGTGCGATGGCCAAATCGC
The DNA here is from genome assembly GCF_055693405.1 of Gymnodinialimonas sp. JB5-7. Lineage (NCBI taxonomy): Bacteria > Pseudomonadati > Pseudomonadota > Alphaproteobacteria > Rhodobacterales > Paracoccaceae > Gymnodinialimonas > Gymnodinialimonas sp. JB5-7. Next base: position 150,546 of record NZ_JBVFUX010000012.1, on the reverse strand, counting down.
GGGCGCTATGGGGTGGTGTTCTGATGCTGCTGGCCGCAGTGGGCATGCTTTATGCCTTCGGCTTTGGCGTCTTCACCATGTTCCCGATTGCCTTTTGCGGCATTGGCGGTGTGCTGGCCCTTGCGGCAGGGCGGCCCGACGAAGAGCACGCCCATTTCTAGGGGCCGCTAGCGCATCGGGCGAAAGACGCGTCGTTCTTCCTGCCGAAAGTTCAGCGCTGTCTGGGCGGACGCCGTTGAATAAGCCGTCGTGCCAAAGCACAGGCGCAGGCCGCAGAATTTTCAAGGTGGCAGGCTGGCTGAAGCGCAAGCTGATATAGGTGACACCATCATCCGGGATGACCGCGCGCACGTTGCCGCCATTGGCCAAATGCTCCGCACGCACCGTGTGTTCGCCTGTTGGGTCGACATGAACCGGCAAATCGGGTGCGACAAGCAAAGCCTCCGACTGGCTGTCGTCGGACAATGAGCCATGGTCGAACCGGATGGGCGCGTGCTTGCGATTCAGCAGAAGGTCGGTGCGCGAAAAGTGGGTCGAGGTGAAGTCGCGCAGTGTGACCTGACCTCCATGCTCACTCATGATCTGATCACCGAGGCTGAGGTCTTGCGCCTTGATTGTGCCGGTTGAGGTTTGGAGCGGCGTGAACCCGCAAATTCCAAAGGGCGGAGCGGCCGCTTGCGCGGGGGCTTCGGTTTCAGGGGCCCACATACGACCCTGATGGCCGGGCTGACCCGGCTCTATCGTGCCAGTTTGATACATACTCGATACCTGCAAAAGACCGCCGACTGACTCAGCTTGTTGACGTCAAGGTAACCTCACGCCTTGGCGGAATGCTGACCGGAATATGAAAAGAATGGGGCCATCCGGGCGGGGTGGCCCGGATGGCGATGGGTCAACGCAGGTCTGGCGCGATGGCCTCTGCCGCGAGGGATTGAACGACCTCGTCAAGCGGGCACAACGCTGGTCTGTTTCTCCCCCAGACGGCGCAGGGTGACGGTGCGGTTTTCGACCTCCTGGCGCCCGATGGCGAGGATTGCGGGAACCTTGCCGACGGAATGCTCGCGGACCTTGAAGTTGATCTTCTCGTTGCGGATGTCTGCCTCGGCCCGGACCCCCGCCGCTTTGAGCGCGGCGACAACTTCGTGAACGAAATCATCGGCCTCGGACACGATGGAGGCGACGACGACCTGCCGCGGCGCAAGCCAGAAGGGCAGTTTGCCGGAATGCTCCTCGATCAGGATGCCGATGAAGCGTTCGAAACTGCCCAGGCAGGCGCGGTGCAGCATCACGGGGCGATGCTTGGCGCCATCTTCCGCGATGTAGGTGGCGTCCAGCCGTTCGGGCAGGACGAAATCCACCTGATGGGTGCCGCATTGCCAATCGCGCCCGATGGCGTCGGTCAGAACGAATTCCAGCTTTGGCCCGTAGAACGCGCCTTCGCCGGGGTTCATTTCCGGCTCGATCCCTGCCGCGCGGGTGGCTTTGAGAAGCGCCTCTTCGGCCTTGTCCCAAACCTCATCGGAGCCCGCGCGGGTTTCGGGGCGGTCGGAGAACTTCACCCGGAACTCGGGGAAGCCGAGGTCGCGATAGACGGAGGTCAGATAGTCGATGTAGATCGCGGTCTCTTCCTCGATCTGATCCTCGCGGCAGAAGATATGGCCGTCGTCCTGGGTAAAGCCGCGCACGCGCATGATGCCGTGGAGCGCGCCGGAGGGTTCGTAGCGCGCGCAGGAGCCGAATTCGGCCATGCGCAGGGGCAGGTCACGGTAGGATTTCAGGCCCTGATTGAAGATCTGCACGTGGCACGGGCAGTTCATCGGCTTCATCGCGTTCACGGCCTTTTCGCGGGCGTGATCTTCGTCGACTTCGACGATGAACATGTGTTCTTGGTACTTCTCCCAGTGGCCGGATTCTTCCCAGAGCCTGCGGTTCACAAGCTGGGGAGTGTTGACCTCAACATATCCACCTGCTCGCTGTTTGCGGCGCATGTAGTCCTGCAGCTCGGTGTAGACGGTCCAGCCATTCGGGTGCCAGAAGACCTGACCGGGGCTTCTTCCTGCATGTGGAAGAGGTCCATTTCGCGACCCAGGCGGCGGTGGTCGCGCTTGGCGGCTTCTTCCAGGAAGTTCAGGTGCTTCTTGAGGTCGTCGCGGTTCTTGAAGGCGACGCCATAGATGCGCTGAAGCATGGGGCGCGTGTTGTCGCCCAGCCAATAGGCGGCGGCCACGGACATCAGCTTAAACGCGTCAGCGGGGACCTGGCCGGTATGTTGCAGGTGTGGGCCACGGCAGAGGTCCATCCATTCGCCGTGCCAGTACATGCGGATGGGTTCGTCGCCCGGGATGCGGTCGAGGAGTTCAACCTTGTAGGGTTCATCGGTGGCTTCATAGTGGGCGCGGACCTTTTCGCGGTCCCAAACCTCGGTGCGGACGGCATCGCGGGCGTTGATGATCTCTTTCATTTTCGCCTCGATTTGGCCGAGGTCTTCGGGGGTAAACGGCTCCTCCCGGTCGAAATCGTAGAACCAGCCCTGGTCGCGGACGGGGCCGATGGTGACTTTGACGTCAGGCCAGATCTCCTGCACGGCGCGGGCCATGATGTGGGCGCAGTCGTGGCGGATCAGCTCCAGCGCCTGATCGTCATCCTTGAGCGTGTGGATAGCGATGGAGGCGTCACCCTCGATGGGCCATTGCAGGTCGTGATGTTCGCCGTTGACGGTGGCGGAGATGGCCTTTTTCGCAAGCGAATTGGAGATGCTCGGCGGCGACGTCGGCGGGGGTGATCCCGGCGTCGTAGTCGCGCGAATTGCCATCGGGGAAGGTCAGGGAGATTTGGGCCATCAAATTGGCTCCTCGTCGGTTTGGCGCCTACGGAACGCCCGGTTGCGGGTATGTGTGTTCGGCGCTTTTGGCTTTGGGCGCACGGTTTGTCAACGGGCGGCGTGGGTGGAGGGTGCGGAGCCCTCCGGGGGGCATTTTCAGGGAACAAAGATGGGCAGGTAGCACGTCAGGGGCGGGCGCGGGGGAAGGTGGCGCGGTCGGAGGCGATGAGGTGGGCCAGCGCGGCGAGCATGACGAGGGCGGCGGCGAGGCCGAGGGCGGATTCTGAGCGCGCCTCGATCACGGCCCCGCCGATGGCGGAACCGGCGGCGGCGCCCACGTAGATGCAGGCGGCGTTGAGGCTGAGCAGGACAGGCGCGCGGGCGGGATCCAGCGACACAAGGCGGACCTGCTGGGCCGCGCCAAAGGACCAGCCGATCACCGACCATAGAAAGGTGTAGGCCATCAGGATCGGTGTGGGCAGGGGGAGGTAGGAATAGAGCGGCAGGGTCACAATCTGCAGGACCGTGAGGATCAGGAGCGTGCGGGACGCGCCGATGCGGTCCGACAGAGCGCCGCCCACGTAGTTCCCGGCAATGGCACCGAGGCCAAAGATGAAAAGGGCGACGGTAATGCCGTCGCGGGCATAGCCCATATCGGCGGCCAGAAGTGGCGCGAAATAGGTGTAGAGGACGAAGATCGAGCCGAGGAAGGTCGCGGTAAAGAGAACAGCCGCCATCAATGGCGCGTCTGTCAGGGTTTTGCCAAGGTCCCTCAGCGAGACGGGTGCAAAGGACAGGCCCGCGGGCACGATGCGCCAAAGGATGAACAGGGCCGGGACGCTGAGGATGGCCACGATCGCAAAGGCGTAGCGCCAGCCGAAGGTATAGGCGACCCAACCGCCGACGGGGATGCCGACGGCCTGCGCGAAGGTCAGGCCCGCAAAGACGGCGGCCAGCGTGCGCGCGCGCCGTTCGGGCGCAGTGAGCATGGCGGCGACGGCGGCGGTGACGGGTGTGATGACGCCAGCCCCCATGGCGGCGATGCCGCGTGAGACGTGCAGCGTGAAAAGTGTGGGTGCGATCGCAGATATCAGCGCAGACAGGCCGAAGATGGCAAGGCCCATCGCCAGCACGCGGCGCCTGCCGATTTTTCCGGTGAGGGATACCAAAAGCGGTGAGAGGATCGCGTAAAGGATGGCGTAGGTGGTCAGCAGCGCGCCGGATTGCGCGCCGGATTGCGCGTCGGTGACGCCGAAATCGTCGGCGATAGGCTCGATAATGCCAACGGTCAGGAACGCGCCCATCCCGACGATGAAGTTCACAGCCGAAAGCGTGGGGATGAGAAGGCGGGGGGCGGGATCGGACATTTGTGCACCCTAGAGACGCGGGCAGGGGCGTCAATCGGGTGGATTGGTTTCGAGCCGGTATGGATTGGCATCGGGGCTAGTGTTGGGCGTTGCGAACGTCCAAGCTGTGCCGCGGAACCGGCACAGAGGGGGCGATATGCGCACGTTTGACGAGATTTTGGAGATTGCGGCTCAGCGGAAGGGCGGGGTGGACGCGGTGCTGGGCGGGATCGCGCCGGCGGCCGCGACGGAAGACATCGCGGCCATCGCGGATGATCGCTGGCTGGCCGAGATGACGCGGGCAGTCTTTCAGGCCGGGTTCAACTGGGATGTTATCGACAAGAAATGGCCGGGATTCGAGGCGGCGTTTGATGGCTTCGACGTGGCGCGCTGTGCGTTCATGCCGGAGGATTGGTTTGAGGAGCTGACGCAGGACACGCGGATCGTTCGCAATGGCAAGAAGATCCGCGCGGTGCAGGTGAATGCGCAGTTGATCCAGAGTGTTGAGGGCGGCTTTGGCGCAAAGGTCGCGGGCTGGCCGCGCGCGGATTTTGCGGGACTTTTGCTGTGGCTGGGCAAGGGCGGCAGCCACATGAGCGGCACCTCGGCGCAGTATATGCTGCGCAAGATGGGGCTGGATGGCTACGTGCTTGGGAAAGACGTGGTGGGGCGGTTGATTGCGGAGGGGGTGATCGACAAACCGCCCACATCGCAGAAGGGGATGCAGGCGGTTCAAGGCGCGTTCAATGCACTGGGCGGATCAGTCGGGGCGGAGCCCGAAGGAAATCAGCCGGGTACTGGCGCAGTCGATTGATGCTTAGGCGAAAAGCACGGCGCCGCCGATGACGCAGATGGCGATCCAACCGAGGGTGAAGAGGATCGGGCGGACCGGCAAGACAGGCAGGCCCGAGATCATCCAGACTGCATGGACCACGCGGATGGCGAAGAAGGCCATGGCGGCGGTGGCAGTCACCGGAGTGGAGACGCCCGCGAGATGGGCGATCAGGACGATCACGGCGAAGGGCAGGAACTGCTCCAACAGGTTGAGGTGCGCGCGCCAGGCGCGGTGGACCCAGGGACTGTGCCAGATGGGTCCGGCGGACGATTTTCCGAGGGCATGGCTACGGGCGTTGTGTTCACGCCGATGATGTAGGGGATCCACATGGAGGCGGCGAGAAGGGCCGTCATGGTCAGCCAGAAGAGTTCTGGGGTCATCGGCAAGTTCTCCCTGCTGATTGAATCGCGGGCGCCTCGCCGGTCTCGAGGAAGGTTTTCAGGCCTGCGGCCCACCGCTCCCAACCGTCGGCGACACCTTCGCCGGGGACCACCGGGAAGTGCAGGTCGTAATGTTCGATCACGAGTTTCATGTGTTGCGCCTCGGGCGTCAGCAGGAAAACAGAGCGAGACGGCGGGATGTCGGGGGCCCAATGCGGCTCGAACGTGTGTTCAATGCGCGATTTCGGGTCTTCGACCAACGTGCGGGCCAGCATCATGGTGCCGCCATCTGGGGTCTCGTAGGTATAGACGCCATCGGTAAGCGTGATCTTGGGTGACAGGAAATGGTATTCCGAGATCACCTCTGGTTCGCGGAGCGCGTCCCAGAGCGCGTCGTGGCTGCACTCGATAAAGGTCTGCATCATGAAATCGGGTTTTGCGGACATGGATCAGCGCCCCATCATTTCGGGTGTGACCGGCATTGCGGTGCCGGTCTCCAACCACGTTTTCAGGCGCGAGGCGATCAGGACCCAGCCGTTGCGGATGCCTTCCAGTTCGGGCGGGAGGTCGTAGTGCTCGATCGTCAGGCGGCAGGCGCCGGGCATCTCATCGACGACATAGACATGGCGTGTGGTTGGCACGTCTGGTCCCATGAAATGCGGGGTGAACGTCATCTCGAGCCGTTTGGGCGGGTCGGAGGCGATGACATCGCAGGTGAGCATCTCGGACCCGTCAGGGGCGCGGTAGGTAAGCGTCTCGCCGGGCTTGGCCTCTCCCTCCAGCACCGTGTCGAAATAGTAGTGCGGGGTGGCCTCACCGTTGATGAGGGCATCCCAAAGGGCGGCGGCGGAGCATTGGATGAGGGTTTGGTGGACGAAGTCGGGGGTCTCAGTGGCATCTAACATCGGAGCAGTCTCCAGCTTGGTTTTGAGGTCAATCACGGCGCGGGCGGCGGGCTTGGCCAGTAGTGGCTCGATCCAGCGATCAATCGCTTCCTGCAGGGGCAGGGCGTTGAGGTAGTGGTATTTGAACCGGCCCTTCTTGGTCGTGACGATGAGGGAGGCGTCTTCCAGCACGTTGAGGTGTTTCATCACGCCGAAGCGCGTCATCTCGAACTGCTCTTCGAGATCGGTAAGGGTCTGACCGTCGTGCGCCCGAAGGCTGTCGAGGATCGCACGGCGGGCGGGGTCGCCCAGGGCTTTGAAGATTGCATCCATGGGGTGATTATATGTGACTATTTAGTTACGTGACAAGATGGTCACGTATAGAATTTGCGCGAGCCTCCGCCCATGACGCGGGGATCGTGTTGCGATGGCGGACGCGGCGGGGCAGGGTGCCGAGCAACGAAAGGCCAGTGAAATAAGGGGCAGGTAAATGGGTGATACGCAGTTTCTGGAGACGCCTCAGGGGCGCACGCTGGCCTATCACAAATTTTCAGGGCGCATGCCGGCGGTGGTGTTTTTGGGCGGTTTACGCTCGGATATGACCGGCACGAAGGCGGTGCATCTGGAGGCCTGGGCGCGCAGATCAGGCCGTGAATTCCTACGATTCGATTATTCCGGGCATGGCGAAAGCTCGGGCGACTTCACCGAAGGCTGCATTGGCGAATGGCACGAGGACACGGTCGCGGCGCTTGAGGGACTGACCGAGGGCAAGGTGGTTGTGGTGGGCTCATCCATGGGGGGCTGGCAGGCGCTTTTGCTGGCGCAACGCATGCCCGAGAAACTGGCGGGGATCGTGACGATCGCGGCAGCGCCGGACTTTACCGAGGATGGGTATTGGGACGTCTGGACGGAGGAAGAGCGCAAGACCGTGATGGAGGAGGGCGAGATTGCGCTGCCTTCGGAATACGGGGATGCGATGGTGATCACGCGCAAACTTATAGAAGATGGGCGCAATCACTTCGTCCTGCGCGACCAGCTGCGCGTCGATGTGCCAGTGCGGATGCTGCAAGGCACCGCTGACATGGACGTGCCCACGGAGGTTGCCTTGCGACTGCTGGACCATGTGGAGGGGGACGACATTCACCTCGAGCTGATCAAGGATGCGGATCATCGGTTCTCAACCCCCGAGTGCCTCGATACGATCACGCGCTCGGTCGAAGAGGTTTTGATCCATGCGTAAAATGGGGAAGTGGTTGGGGCGGATCCTGATCCTGGTTGGCGTGGTGCTGGCCGTAGTGATCTTCATGCCGGGAGAGCAGATCCAGCGGGAAGCGCCCGCACAATTCAGCGACCCGGTGGGTTATCTGGCGGCGCGCGAAAATGCAGATGACATCACGCCTGGGACTGAGGCGCGGATTGTCTGGGCCGGAGAGGAAGGCGCGCGGACAGAAACGGTTTTGCTTTACCTGCACGGCTTCTCGGCGACGTCCGAGGAAATCCGCCCCGTCCCTGACCGCGTAGCCGAGCAATTTGGCGCTAACCTGGTCTTTGCACGATTAACCGGCCATGGGCGCAGCGGTGCCGCACTGGGCGAGGCGCGGGCAGGCGATTGGGTCGCGGATGCGGAACTGTTCCTTCAGATCGCACGCGCGGTGGGTGACGAGGTTGTGGTCATGGGCACTTCCACGGGCGCAACGCTGGCGGCCTACGTTCTGGCGGAGCCGGAGCATGCCGAGGCGGTTGAGGCCGTTGTGATGATCTCACCCAATATCGAGGTGGCGAATCCGGCGGGGCCGCTTTTGGAGATGTTCGGCGCGCGGGTCTGGGTGCCGTGGATTGCGGGGCCCGAGCGCAGCTTTGAGCCGATCAACGAGGGGCACGGAACGTACTGGACGACTCAGTACCCGACGGTGGCCACGGTTTCGATGGGCACGCTGCTGCGAGAGACGCGCGCGCGGGATTATTCCGGCGTTTCGATCCCCGCATTGTTCATGTTCGCCGATACCGATCAGGTGATTTCTGCGCACGCGGCGCGCGACTTTGCCGAGGGGTGGGGCGGGGAGTCCACGGTCATTCCAGTCGCCGTTCCGGAGGAGGGCGGAGACCCATTTCACCATGTAATTGCAGGTGAAATCTTAAGTCCTGCAATGACCGACCGCGCCGTCGAAGATATCACAAACTGGCTGCGAGAGACCCTCAACTAACCGCTTCCGATTGCTGCGCTGCAGCGTCCAAAACCGGTTTCGATTGCGATTTTTCGTTGCCGAAACCGGTTTCGGTCCCGATTTTGAGATTCTGGGAGGAATTCGATGCAACCGAACGGCGCATCAAATGGAACGACGCAACGGGTCACGATCAATGATCTGGCCGAGGCGTTGGGATTGGCAAAAGGAACCGTCAGCCGCGCTCTGAACGGCTACCCGGATATCGCTGAATCCACCCGAGCGCGTGTGACCCGCACGGCCGAGCGGATGGGCTATCGCCCGCTGGCGCAGGCGCAGGCGATCCGCACCGGGCGCGTTCGTTCGCTTGGGTTGGTTTTGAATACCGGTAACGCCGATCTGCACCGCCCGTTCCTGACCGATTTCCTCGATGGGATCAGTCGCGCGGCCTCGGAAGAAAGCTGGACGCTGACCGTCTCAACCGCGACGGGGGTCGAGGATGAAGTGACCTCCATGGGGCGGCTGATCGACGAGCGGAAGGCAGATGGCTTCATCCTGCCGCGTGCGATGTACGACGACCCGCGTGTGGCATTGTGCAAGGCCCGTGAGGTGCCGTTTATCCTGTATGGGCGCACCGGCGATCCGGAAGGATGCGCTTGGTACGACATCTCAGGTGAGGATGCGATGCGGCTGGCCGTGTTGCGGCTGGCGGGCTTTGGACACAAGCGCATCGGGTTCATCAACGGATCGCGCGATTACACCTATGCGCATCTGCGCCATGACGGCTTCCTGGCGGGCATGGCCGAGGCCGGATTGGAAGCCGACCCTGCGACGATGGCGGAAGGGGTACTGGATATTCCCGCCGGTGAGGCGGCTGGTCGTCGCATTCTGTCCGCTGATGCGCCACCGACGGCGGTGGTCTGCGCGCTTGATCTGGCAGCACTGGGTCTTTACCGCGCGGCGGACGGCATGGGACGGCAAGTCGGCCGTGACCTTGCCGTTATCGCCTATGACGGCATCCCGGATTCCGCCGTTGCCAACCCGCCACTGACCACCTTCTCGGTCGACAACAAAGCCGCCGGCCAACGCCTTGCACGGCTGTTGATTGCGCGCATTCGCGGCATCGACCTGACCCATCTGAGAGAACTTGCACCAGCGCATCTGATTGCGCGGCAATCTGATCTTTTACCTGATTTCGACCCGGATCAAACGACCCGGGCGAAGCTGAACGCCTGATAAAACCAAAGGGAGGAAAGGCATGACCAATCTCAAAACCACAGGACGCATCGCGCTTCTGGCAGCGGTCTCGGGGCTGGCGATGGCCAGCGTCGCGGCAGCGCAGGACTCGATCCGGTTCTGGACCACCGAAGAACAGCCTGAGCGTCTGGAGCGCCAGGAAGCGATGGCCGCGGCCTTCACGGAAGAGACCGGCATAGAAGTGGAAGTAATCCCAGTCACGGAAAGTGATCTGGGCACGCGCGCGACTGCGGCCTTCGCGGCGGGCGATCTGCCCGACGTGATCTACCACACGCTGCAATATGCGCTGCCGTGGTATGAGGCGGGCATCCTGGACAGCGACGCGGCCTCGGACGTGATCGAGAATCTCGGCGCGGGCACTTTTGCCTCGGGCGCGCTGGAAATGGCGGCGGTCGATGGCGGCTATGCCGCGGTGCCGGTCGATGGCTGGACCCAGATGCTGGTCTACCGTGCGGACCTGTTCGCGGAAGCGGGCCTTGAGCCGCCCAACAGCTACGCCAACGTGCATGGCCGCCGTGGAAGCGCTGCACAACCCGCCAGAGATGTACGGTTTCGTCGCACCCACGAAGGTCGATGAAAACTTCATGTCTCAGGTGCTGGAGCACGTCTTCCTCGCGAACGGTGCATCGCCGGTAGACGCAGAATGGCTTCTCGGGCTTCGATGAAGCAGCAACCGTTGAGGTGCTGGAATTCTATCGCGGCATCGTTGAGGCTTCAGCCTCGAGGGTGAGCTTTACTGGGATCAGTCCCGCACGCTCTATTTCTCGGGCAATGCGGCGATGATCATCTGGTCGCCCTTCATCCTGGATGAACTGGCCGGTCTGCGTGACAGCGCCCCGCCCACGATCAACGATGATCCGACCAGCCGTGATCTGGCGGCAGCCACGGGCATCGTGACCAACTTCTCCGGCCCGTCGAACCCGGATGGGGCAGCCTGGGGTGACGTTCGTTACTTCGGCATCACCGCAGATGCGGAGACCGATGCGGCCATGGCGTTTGTCGAATACTCGATGAACGACGGCTACACCGCGACGCTCGCCATTGCGCCGGAGGGCAAGTTCCCGATCCGTCGCGGTACGGAAGAGAACCCGACGCAGTTCGTCGAAGCCTGGGCCGCACTGGATGTGGGCGTGGATCGCCGCGCGCCGTTGGGTGAGCTTTACGAGCAGTCGATGATCGACGAGATCGTCGGCGGCCTGGATGTGGCGCAGCGTTGGGGTGTGGCTGAAGGCCAGCTGGCCCTATCGAGCCGCATCATCAACAGTCAGATCATCAACCGCCTGGTCCGCGAATATGTGGACGGCGTGCGCTCGGCCGAAGAAACGGTTGAGCTGATGAACGAAGAACTCGGCGCGATCGAGTAACACTTCAAACCGTTTGGGCGGGGCTGCGGCCTCGCCCGATCATACTGCTCGGGGGCCATGCTTTGGCCTCCGGACACCCCCTTGTATCCATCGGGAGCACGCGCCCCATGACTGACACAGCCACTCCCCCAAGGGCACCGGCCCCCTCGCAAAGCGCGAAGCGCGACTGGCCTGGGGCCTGCTTCTACCGACGCTGACCGCCGTGATGCTGGTGGTATTGCTGCCGCTGTTGGCGATCATCTGGATTTCATTCAAGCCCGTGGGGCTTGCCGATCTGCGCCCCGCCGCGCCTGTGGCGCGCGAAGATGTACGCAATGTGGGCGATCCAGATCAATTGATCCGCTATCGCATCCGAAATCCAAGCCAAGATGATCCGATTGGGAACGTCGTGCTGACAGACGTGCTGCCAGACGGTGTGGCGCTGACCGAATTGCCCGAGGCCTGCGAGGTGGATGGTGCGGCACTGACCTGTCGCTTCGATGAATTGCCAGCGGGCGAGCGTGTAACGCTTGAGATACCAGCGACGTTCGACGCGAGCCTTGAGGACGCGATTGAGGACGACACACCGGTTGAGATCACCGGTGATGCGACCAACGTTCTGACCAGCGGCGAATTCACCTTGGAGAATTTCACCGACATCTTCAACGCGCGCGAATTCTGGTCGGTGATTTTTGCGACCTTGTTCTACACGATCGTGGGCACCATCGGTGCGCTGGTCGTGGGCCTTTTCGCAGCGCTGTTGCTCAATAAGAGTTTCGCAGGCCAAGGCGTGTTGCGGGGCCTCTACCTGTTTCCCTACGTCGCACCGGTGATAGCGGTGGCGTTTTCCTGGGTGATCCTGTTTGACCCGACCTCTGGCTCGATCAACGCGCTTCTCGTGCAGATGGGGGTGGTCGACTCTCCGATCAATTTCTTCGGTGTTCGTCCCAACGCGCTGATCATGGTGACGGTGTTCGAGATCTGGCGGTACTTCCCACTGTCGTTCCTTTTCATCCTGGCGCGGATGCAGTCGATTGATACCGACATGTATGAGGCTGCGGATGTGGACGGGGCGACGCCGTTCCAGAAGTTCCGCTACCTCAGTTTGCCGATGCTGATGGGCATCCTGTCGGTCCTGTTCCTGCTGCGCTTCATTTGGACGTTCAACAAATTCGACGACATCTTCCTGCTGACGGGCGGGAATGCGGGGACGCGGACGCTAACAGTGAACGTGTATGAGCAGGCCTTTGCGGTGTCGAATATCGGTGCAGGAGCTGCGGTGGCCGTGGTGATCCTGTGCTGCCTGCTGTGCTTCTCATGGGCGTTCTTCAAATTCATGTCGAAAGAGGAGGGCCTGTAAGATGGTACGTCAGGGATATGTGACAGGCCCGGTGCTGGGCCTTCTGTGGGCCTTCATTGTGGCCACCACGGTGGCCGTGATCCTCAGCTTCTCAACCGGGGAGGCGTTTCGGCCGGGCTTGTTTGGTTGCCTGATCCTGGGGGCTGGCATGGGCGCGGCTGCGTTCCATATGCGCTCAGGCTGGGTGCTGTCGGCAGGGGGCGCGGCTTTAGCGCTGGCGCTGAGCTACACACCGCTTTCTCCGGTTCATGTCGGCGACACGCTTGGCTTTGGCGCGCATCTGTCGATGTCTGCGTTCTTCGGCCTGGCCATGGGATTGTCGCTCGCCACGATCCTGCGTGACGCGCCGTCCGGCGCGATGACGCGGCATGAATGGGAAGAGGCAGTGATCCGCTTTCTGACAGGGTTCGGCTTCATCTTCTTCACGGCGGCGGTGTTCATCCCATTCTACGTGATGGTGCTGACGTCGATGAAAACCCAGGGCGAGTTGATCGCGAACCCGCTGGACTATTCCATCGACCTGAGCCGGGGCTGGGACCTGTTCCGCAGCTACGACGAGCTGTTCCGCGACTTCAATTTTGGCCGGTACATGTGGACGAGCTTCTACATCTCTGTGATCACGGTCTTAGTTACGCTCCTTTTTAGTGTGCCAGGCGCCTACGCCGTCGCGCGGCTGCGCTTCAAGGGACAGAAGAGCCTCAGCCGCTCGATCCTGCTGATCTACATGGTGCCGATGATCGTTCTGGCGCTGCCGATCTATATCGTCTTCTCCCAGACGGGGTTGCGGAACACGATCGTGGGCATCGTGATGATCTATCCGGTCACCACCATTCCAGTCGCCCTTTATATGCTGCAGGGCTATTTCCGCGGTCTTCCCGCGGAAGTGGAGGAGGCGGGCCTTATGGATGGCCTGAACCGGCTTCAGGTGATCTGGAAGATCACGCTACCGCTGAGCCTGCCTGCGATGGTGTCGGTCAGCCTCTACGTTTTCATGATCGCTTGGAACGAATTCCTGCTGGCCTTCATGCTGCTGGATGATCCGCAGATCTTCACGCTGACGCGGGGGATCGCCTCGCTGAACTCCTCGGAAATTCCGCGTCAGCATCTGATGGCAGGTGCGGTGATCGCAACCGTGCCGGTGATGGTGCTGTTCCTGGGGCTGGAGAAATTCATGACCAAGGGCCTGACGGCGGGGAGTGTCAAAGGATGAAGGATATGACCGACTTGAATACCGGACCGCTCGACGAAGAGGCCCGCCGCATCCTGCGCCTGAACGACAAGGGCGGGTATACGGTGCCGACCGCGGGGCTCTATCCCTACCAATGGAACTGGGACAGCGCCTTTGCGGCGATTGGCTTTGCCACCTTCGACACGGACCGTGCGTGGGTCGAGCTGGAAACCCTGTTCTCGGCCCAATGGGACAACGGGATGGTGCCGCATATCATCTTCCATGTGGACGATGATGGCTATTTCCCCGGCCCCGATGTCTGGTCCACGTCGAATGCCGTGGGCCGGGGGGCGCAACGTCTCAAATCCTCGGGCGTCAGCCAGCCACCGGTGGCCGCATCTTTGGCCTGGAAGGTTTACGAGAGCGATCCAGAATTGGGCGAGGCGCGCCTGCGGGCGCTGTATCCCAAGATGGTGGCCTTTCACCGATGGATCATGGAGGCGCGTGCCGAAAGCGGGGCGGTGTGCATCACCCATCCGTGGGAAGCGGGGCGCGACAATGCGCCCGATTGGGATGAGGCGATGGCCGGGATCGATCCGGTTGGAGTCGGCGCCTATACGCGCCGCGACACGGGCCATGTGGATGCCAAGATGCGCCCCACGCAGGCCGATTACGACCGCTATATCTGGTTGGTGCAATTCGGACGGGATCGCGATTGGGATGACGCCAAAATCGCTGCCGAAAGCCCGTTTCGCGTGGCTGATCCGACGATGACCTTCACCTGCCTGCGGTCGCTGCGCGATCTGGCGCAAGCGGCGGATGCGCTGGCTGAGCCGCGCGCGGAAATCGACGGCTGGATTGCAACGCTGGAGGCCGGGGTAGAAACCCTCTGGAATCCCGAGACGCAGAGCTATGAGGGCCGCAACCTGCGGACCGGCAATTTCTCGGGCTCAGTCAGCAATGCAGGTGCTTTGTGCTGGTGGGCCGGGCTCGACCGTGAAGAGGCGCGTCATACGCTGGACCAGGTCCTCGCGCGGTCGAATTACGGGGTCCCCAGCTATGATCCCGCAGGCCCGGCATTTGACCATCTGCGGTACTGGCGCGGACCGGTCTGGGCAATCATGAACTACATGGCCGCGAAAGGCATGGCGGAGGCGGGGCTTGGCGCGCAGGCCGACCGTATCCGTCGCGACACGGCCCGGCTGATCGCGGAACGCGGTTTTGCCGAATACTTCTCGCCGGTTGATGGCACGCCAGCTGGCGGCGGGACTTTCACTTGGACCGCTGCGGTGTGGCTCGCCTGGGCCTCACCCTCTGCGCAGGAGAACTGACATGGGCGCGATTGAACTTAAGGCCGTTGAGAAATGGTACGGCGAGGTGCAGGTCATCAAAGGCGTGGACCTTGTTGTTGAAGATGGCGAATTCATCATCTTCGTGGGGCCGTCTGGGTGCGGAAAATCCACGCTTCTGCGGATGATCGCGGGGCTGGAAGAGACGTCGCGCGGTCAGGTGATGATTGACGGGCGCGATGCAACGGCCGAGCCGCCGTCAAAGCGCGGTCTGGCGATGGTGTTCCAGAGCTATGCGCTCTACCCACACATGTCGGTGGCCGAGAATATGGGTTTTTCGCTGAAGACAGCGGGCGCGTCGAAAGCCGAGCAGCAGGAAAAGGTGGCTGAGGCGGCGCGGGCGCTGCGCCTGGAGGAGTATCTGGAGCGGCGACCCAAAGACCTGTCGGGCGGTCAGCGCCAGCGGGTGGCCATCGGGCGGTCCATCGTGCGCGACCCAACAGCTTTCCTGTTTGACGAGCCCTTGTCGAACCTTGATGCCGCCCTGCGGGTCGAGATGCGGTATGAGATCGCGAAGCTGCACCAGCAGCTGAAGGCGAGCATGGTCTACGTGACCCACGATCAGGTGGAGGCGATGACGCTGGCGGACCGGATTGTGGTGCTGAGCGCTGGCCGGATCGAGCAAGTGGGCTCCCCCAAGACACTCTATGACCATCCCGACAATCTGTTTGTGGCGCAGTTCATCGGCTCGCCCAAAATGAACGTGATCGACTTGCCGTGTGACGGGCTGCGACTGGACGGTGCGCCGGGCAATGCCGCGCATCTTGGGGTGCGGCCCGAGGCGATCGGGATCGGTGCCAAAGGAGAAGGCGCGTTGGACGGGACGGTTGATGTGGCCGAATATCTGGGCGCGGACATCTTCCTGATCGTGGATTGCGGAGCTGCGGGTAAATTGACGGTGCGCACGGACGGGGAAAGCACGCTCAGACCCGGCGACGCCGTGGGCCTGACCTTTCCTGAGGAGAAGCGGCATTTCTTCGATGGCGCAGGCCTCGCGATCCGCTAATCCGGCGTGCCGCGGCGCGGCATTTTGCAAACGTATGCAAATTCCACTTGAAGCAGGGCAGTCGCGCTGTATCCTTCCCGCGGACGAGGAATCTGGAGGGAAGAGATGGCCGAATATCTCAAGCGCGGCAAACCCGCCGAAGAACGTGCCGAAGATGATGCAAAGGTGCGTGGCATTGTCGAGGGCATCCTTGGCGATATCGAGACGCGGGGTGATGCGGCGGTCAAGGACCTGTCCGCGAAGTTCGACGGCTATGAGCCTGAGGCGTTCCGCCTGACTGCGTCCGAGATCGAAGCCGCCATGAGCCAAGTCACGACCCGCGAGATGGACGACATCCGCTTCGCGCAATCGCAAATCCGCCGCTTTGCGGAGGCGCAGCGCGCGTCGATGACAGATATCGAGGTTGAGACGATCCCAGGCGTGATCCTAGGACACAAGAATATTCCAGTTAATTCAGTGGGTTGCTACGTACCTGGCGGCAAGTTTCCGATGGTGGCCTCTGCGCACATGTCGGTGCTGACCGCGAAGGTCGCAGGTGTGAAGCGCGTTGTTGCCTCGGCCCCGCCGGTAAATGGCAGGCCGCATCCGGCGATTGTGGCGGCGATGCACGAAGGTGGCGCGGACGAAATTCTGGTGCTGGGTGGCGTGCAGGCCGTGGGTGCGATGGCGATTGGCACCGAAACCATCAAGCCGGTCGATATGCTGGTTGGCCCGGGCAACGCCTTTGTGGCGGAGGCCAAGCGGCAATTGTTCGGGCGTGTGGGCATCGACTTGTTCGCGGGCCCGACCGAAACTTGCGTGATTGCAGATGAGACCGTGGACGGGGAGATGTGCGCCACCGATCTACTGGGTCAGGCAGAACATGGCTATAACTCGCCCGCTGTTCTGATCACCAATTCGCGCAAACTGGCCGAGGACACGATGGCCGAGATTGAACGGATCCTCGGCATCCTGCCGACGGCCGAGACCGCGCGGGTGTCTTGGGAGGAATATGGCGAGATCATCCTGTGCGACAGCTATGAGGAAATGCTGGAAGTCTCGGAGGACATCGCGTCCGAGCATATTCAGGTCATGACGGATCGCGATAACTGGTTCCTGGACAACATGACCAATTACGGTGCGCTGTTCCTCGGGCCACGCACCAACGTGGCCAATGGCGACAAGGTGATCGGGACGAACCACACGCTGCCGACCAAAAAGGCCGGGCGCTACACGGGCGGTCTTTGGGTTGGAAAATTCATCAAAACCCACTCTTATCAACGGGTTGTCACGGATGAGGCGGCGACGCTGGTGGGTGAATACGGCTCACGCCTTTGCATGTTGGAGGGCTTTGTGGGCCATGCCGAGCAATGCAATGTGCGGGTCCGGCGTTACGGCGGGTTAAACGTACCTTACGGCGAGGGCGCGCCTTATCGGGATGCGGCTGAGTAGGGACGGGGAGACGCTGGTGCGCGTCTTTTGCGGTGCAAAAGATCGCTTACCTCGCCCCTCCCGCCGTCCCGTATGGGGGCGCTGCCCCCGTCCTTCGGACTCCCCGGCATATTTTGGGAACAAAGATGAGCGCAGAACGGCAGGCGAAAGAGCTTTTGAGGGGTGTCCGCGCGACCGGGCGGCTGGAGGGCGTGGCTGGTGCGGCTTGCCCGGTTCATTTGGCGCATCCTTTCGAGACGATGGATCTGGCGGGCTATGGAGCGGTGCTGGATGATCTTGGCGCGGCGTTTCCGGATCTGGAGCGGCGTGTGACCATCCAAATGGCTGGGCACGACGGCAAGGGCCAGCTTTGGGTCGGGCACGGAGGGTATTGGTGCGGGCTGTTTGCAGCGCCGTTCCTCGAAATACCGCCCACGCGCCGGATGGCAGTGATGCGGTTCCATGACTTCTTCCGCGTCGAAGAGGGCCAGGTGGTCGAAATGCAATCCCTTTGGGATCTGCCTGAGTTGATGATGCAGGCGGGCGTTTGGCCCTTGTCGCCGTCGCTGGGGCGCGAATTCCATGTGCCGGGGCCTGCAACCCAGGATGGGTTGCGCGTGGCGGGCGATGGGGCAGATGCGCTGAAGGTTGTCAGCGACATGTTGAACGGTCTGGGAAATGACCCTTCGGGCACACCGCGCGCGACGATGGCGCAATTTTGGCATGAACACATGTCCTGGTACGGCCCATCCGGCATTGGCACGGCGCGGGGGATCGACGGCTTTCGCGCGCATCATCAGGCGCCGTTTCTGGGCGGGATGCCGGACCGCTCCGCCCGGATGGATGAGGGGCACCTGTTTGCCGAGGGCAGCTATGTGGGCTTTACCGGATGGCCTGGCATGGATGTCACCCTGACAGGCGGGACTTGGCTTGGCCTTCCTGGGGCGGGTCAAAAACTTGAGATGCGCAGCCTTGATTTCTGGCGTATCGAAGAGGGCAAGATCGCGGAGAATTGGGTGCTGGTGGATCTGTTGCATGTCTATGCGCAACTGGGTGTGGATGTGCTGGCACGCATGCGGGAGTTGGCAAAGTGATTGTGTTAAACTGTATTTACTCACAGACTTATCCCCATTTTCTGGGAACATTATTGACCTTTTCGTACTTTCAGTAGGATATCCAAGGCATGAACATCCCCCAGACACCGTCCTTCTCCTTGGCTGGAAAACACGCTTTTGTACCGGGTGGATCGCGGGGGATTGGCCTTGGATGTGCGGCCGCATTGGCGCAGGCCGGCGCCCATGTGACGCTTGCTGCGCGAAATGCCGAACAGGTCGAAGCGGCGGCGCAAGCCCTGCGCGATGCGGGGTATCTGGCGGACGGGATCGCGCTGGATGTCACGGACCTGCCCGCGATGGAAGCCGCTATTGCGGCCCTTGGCCCACTCGACATTCTGTGCAATTCCGCCGGGCTGGCGCGGCATTCTGCGGCGCTGGAAACGGACCCAGCCGACTTTGATGCGGTCACCAATATCAATGTCCGAGCGGCCTACTTCATGGCGCAGTACGCGGCGCGCGGGATGGAGAACGGTGGTTCGATCATCCAGATCTCAAGCCAGATGGGCCATGTCGGCGGGCAGGATCGCGCGGTCTATTGCGGAACCAAGCACGCGGTCGAAGGGATGACGAAATCCATGGCCATCGAATGGGGCCCGCGCAACATCCGTGTGAACACCATTTGCCCGACCTTTGTGCGCACGGAGTTGACCGCGCCGACCTTTGCCGACCCCGAAAAGCGCGCCTGGATTGAAAGCAAGATCAAATTGCCGCGCATTGCAGAGGTCGAAGATCTGATGGGGGCGGTTCTGTTCCTGGCCTCCGATGCATCTGCCATGGTGACGGGTACGTCGATCCTTGTGGATGGCGGGTGGACGGCGGGCTGATGGCGGATCGCAAGATAACATCCGTGGATGTGGCCAGACATGCGGGCGTCAGCCAATCGGCGGTCAGTCGGGTGTTCACGCCCGGTGCGTCCGTGTCGAAAAAAATGGCCGACCGTGTGCGCAAAGCAGCCGATGATCTGGGCTACCGGCCCAATGTACTGGCCCGATCGCTGATCACGGGACGGTCGCGGATCATCGGGTTGGTCGTCGCCTATCTCGACAATCCGTTCTATCCCGATGCCCTCGAAAAGCTGAGCGCTGCTTTGCAGGCGCGGGGCTACCATATCCTTGTTTTTCTTGCCGGAAACAGCGACAGCGATGTGGAAAGTGTGATTGACGATCTTATGGATTACCAGGTCGATGGGATCATCACCGCGTCGATCAATCTGTCGGGCGAATTGACGGATCGCTGCCGCGCCGCGGGCATTCCGGTGATGCTGTTCAACCGCGGGATCGAAGGTTCAGGGCTTAGTGCTGTGACCTCGGCCAACAAGATCGGTGCAGCCCATGTGGCGGACTTTCTTGTGGCAAGCGGGCATCGTCGGATCGCCCATATCTCGGGCTGGTTGGGGGCCTCGACCGGGAAGGAGCGTCGGGACGGGTTTGTACAGGCCCTAGAGGCGGCGGGATTGACCCTTCATTCGGAATACGATGCGCGGTTCAGGCGCGAAAAGGCCGCAGAGGCCGCACGCGCCATGATGCTGGAAAGTGAACCACCCGACGCGATTTTCGTAGGCAATGACCATATGGCGCTTGGCGTTTTGGACATGCTGAGGTTTGAGATGGGCCTTGATGTGCCGGGCGATGTCAGCGTCGTGGGCTATGACGACGTTCCAATGGCAGCCTGGCCCGCCTATGATCTGACGACGCTGCGCCAACCTGTGAACCGCATGGTTGAGGCAACGGTTGATACGCTTCTCAATGAAATCGAACAGGCGCGCCCTCCGGGCACCGTGACTGAAATCCAGGGAGAGCTGATTGTGCGCGGCTCTGCCCGCACCTCCGAAGGATAAGGGCCCATGATCGGCTTTTCGAACAAGTTCCGCGACTTCCCCGATTACATCATCGGGATCACCAAGGAGATCTGGGAGGATCGCGGAATCGCGACCTTGCACCAGTATTACGCCCCAGACATTGTTGTGCGTTCACCGGCTTCCATTGTTGTTGGCAATCAGGGGGTTATCGCCGCGACCATGGCAACGCTGGCGGAATTCCCGGACCGTGTTTTGCTGGGGGAAGACGTGATCTGGTCCGGAACGCCGGAGGCGGGGATGCTGTCCTCGCATCGCATCATCAGCCAGGCGACCCATGGGGGCAATGGCGTCTACGGCGCGGCCACGGGCAAGAAGCTTCAGTACCGGATCCTTGCCGATTGCCATGCGAAGAACAACGCGATCGACGATGAATGGCTGATCCGCGACCAGACGGCCATCGTGAAGCAGTTGGGCTGGGAGCCGAAAGCCTATGCCGCCGATCTGATCGAACGCGAAGGCGGGCGCGATGCTTGCGTGCGGCCTTTGACACCGGAAAATGACATGGCGGGCCCGTATAAGGGGCGGGGTAATGACAACCCTTGGGGCGCAAAGCTGGCCGAGACGCTGACGCGTATCATGGGCGCGGATATGGCCGCGATTCCAGAGGTTTATGACCGCGCCTGCCATCTGGAATATCCGGGCCATGTCACCGCCCATGGCACGGCAGAGGCTGACCGGTTCTGGATGGGCCTGCGCGCGAGTTTCCCGAATGCCGAGTTCAGCATCGACCATCAGATCGGCATGGAGGATGACAATATGCCCCCCGCGCTGCCGTGCGGTGGAGCCTTTGGGGCAAGCATGACGGCTGGGGCATGTTTGGTGTACCCACCGGCGCGATGGTCTACGTGCTTGGCTGCACCCATGCGGAATTTGGCCAGCTTGGCGGGGCGGAGCCGCAATTGCGCCGGGAATATACGCTGTTTGATGAGACCTCGGTCTGGAAGCAGATCCTGTTGGCGGGCGGCTGATGGACAGCTACGCAAAGCACATGTTCACCCCAAATGTCCGCGCCGAGCAGGACAAGGTGGGCATGGGCGCGCGCTACGCGGCAACATACGAGACCCGGCTTCGCGACCCTTTGGATGCCGATGCCCGCGCCTTTATCGAGACGCGGGATACATTCTACCTGGCAACCGTGTCCGAGACCGGATGGCCCTATGTGCAGCACCGGGGCGGGCCTGTCGGATTCTTGAAGGTCCTGGGGCCCGAGAGCATCGGTTTCGCGGACTACAGAGGCAATAAACAGTTCATCTCAAAAGGAAATGTACAGGCCGACGATCGTGTCTCCCTCCTGTTGATGGACTATCCGCGCCGCGCGCGTCTGAAGCTGATTGGGCATATGAAGGTGGAGGAGGCGGAGGATAATCCCGCCCTTGCCGAACGGCTTTTTACCGATGGGGCGGCGCCCGCCGAACGGCTTGTCACAATCGCGCTGACGGCGATGGATTGGAATTGCCCGAAATACATCACGCCCCGCCTGACCGAGGCCGAGATCGAGGCCGCCATTGCGCCGAAGATCAAGCCGCTGACCGATCACATCCAGGCCTTGGAAGCACGGCTGGATAGGGTCGATCCGGCCTGGCGCGGCGACGGCTAGCGCATTCCGCGCCGCTCGCGTAGACCGAAACAACACAGCAATAACGGGGATAGTCATGATCAAAAGCACGCATACAGGGTCGCTTCCGCGCACACAGAAGGTCGTGGATTTCATTTTCGCCCGTGAAAAGGAACAGCCCTATGATCCGGCGGCTTTCGACGCCGCGATGACAGATGCCGTGGACGAGACTGTCGCCAAGCAGGTGGCCGCGGGCGTGGAGGTCGTCAGCGATGGCGAGACATCCAAGATCAGCTACGCGACCTATGTGAAGGATCGCTACACCGGCTTTTCCGGCGACAGCCCGCGCAATGCGCCGGCAGATCTCAAGATGTTCCCATCCTTCCTTGAACGCCTCGCCAATGATGGCGGGACACCGACCTATGCGCGTCCGATGTGCACGGGCGAGGTGCGCTCAAAAGGGCAGGAGGAATTGCAAAAGGACATCGGCAACCTCAAGGCGGCGATGGCCAAGCACGGCGCGGCAGAGGGCTTTATGAATGCCGCGTCGCCTGGGGTGATCTCGTTGTTCTTGCAAAACGACTTCTACCCCACGCGGGAGGCGTATCTGGCCGCTTTGGCCGATGCCATGGCCGAAGAGTATCGGACCATTGTGGATGCGGGCTTGTTGCTGCAACTCGATTGCCCGGATCTGGCCTTGTCTCGGCACATGCTTTTCGCAGACCTGTCGGACGAAGAATTCGTCAAGATCGCGGCCAGCCATGTAGAGGCGCTGAACCACGCGCTGTCCGGCATCGATCCGTCGCGCGTTCGGGTGCACATCTGCTGGGGCAATTATGAGGGGCCGCATATCTGTGACGTGCCGATGGACACCGTGTTCAGCACCTTCATGTCAGTCAACGCAAGCCAGCTTCTGTTTGAGACATCGAACCCTCGCCATGCCCATGAATGGACAGTCTTCCGCGACCGCGCGGCTGAGATTCCCGACGATAAAATCCTTGTGCCGGGCGTCGTGGATACGACTACCAACTTCGTGGAACACCCTGAGCTTGTGGCCGAACGGATTGCAAAGTTCACCGGCATCGTCGGCGCAGATCGTGTGATCGCAGGCAGCGATTGCGGCTTTGGAACGTTTGCCGGTTTCGGCGCCGTCGACCCCCAGATTGCCTATGCCAAGCTTGCGGCGCTGTCAGAAGGTGTAAAGCTGGCCAACGCGCGTTTGTGAAAGAAATGCGCGCAAAAGCTGTGGATAAGTCGGTAATTGCGGCTGAAAAGTGAAGGCCACGCCTACAGGGAGCGGTAGATCTCGGCCTTTCGCGCCTTGTCTATGACGACCGGTTCAACCACCGGACGGCCCGTTGCCGCATCGAAAAAGGGGTCTTCTTGCGCTCACCTTTAAGCATCGCCGCGGCGGAGTTCGAAAGCAGCGCCATCACAACGCGACCCATGCGCTTGTGCGTGACCTTGCCGTCTGGCTGCGTGATATTGACCTGTGCCTTGATCCGGCCCAGGGCGCGCTGATCTTCGACGATGTCCGCCAACAAACCGGCGAACGGAATGCTCAGTTTCGAAGGGGTCGTCGCAATGGGCGTGCCGCAGCACGCCGCATAGAACCGCAACGGTCCGCGCGGCGATAGACGCATAGCCGCCAAATTCTCGGCACCTTGTGTGATTTCCATCCCAGCAGGGCCAATCTGAAGGACACGGACGCCCTCGATCGCACCGGGATCCTCGCGGCCAACGGCAACCTGAAAGGCCCGGCAATCCCGGCAATGGCAGGTCAGGTGCGTGCCAGATTTTACCGTCTTCTCTGCCAACGTGCCCTGAAGGGCGCCGCATTGGCAGCGAAGCGAAATCATCCGGCCTTCTCGCTTATCGGCACCACGTTGGAACCTGCATTCGCGTCAATGAATTCCAGCACCAGCGGTCGGATATTGTTGCGCCAGCTTTTGCCCGCGAAAATCCCGTAGTGCCCGGCATCGGGTTCCAGATAGGAGGCCTTCTTGGCATCCGGCAACCCGGTCAAAAGGTCGAGTGCTGCCACACATTGGCCAGGGGCCGAGATGTCGTCTTTCCCGCCTTCGACGGTTTTGACGGCAACCGTGGTGATCTTGCCGATATCCACTTGCTTGCCATCGACCACAAAGATGTTCTTCGCAATCTCGCGCTTTTTGAAAATGCGTTCGACCGTCGAAAGGTAGAACTCCGCCGTCATGTCCATCACGGCGAGGTATTCGTCGTAGAACGTGTTGTGCTTGTCGTGGTCGGTCGCCTCGCCCTTGGAAACACGCACGATCTGGTCGGAGAACGCCTTGGCGTGCTTTTCCGCATTCATAGCCATGAACGATGAAAGCTGTTGCAACCCCGGATACACCATCCGGCCGGCGCCTTCATGTTTGAAGCCGACCCGCTGGATTACGAATTTTTCCAATTGTCCCATGGTCACGCGACGACCGAAATCGGTCACGTCTGTCGCGGCTGCATCGGGGTCAATCGGCCCGCCGATCAGGGTCAGTGTGCGCGGCTGTGCGTCCGGTGCTTCCTCGGCCAGATAGGCGGTCGCCGCAAGCGCGAGCGGTGCCGGCTGACAGACAGCAATGACGTTGGTGTCGGGTCCCATTTCACGCATAAAATCAACGAGGTAATGCGTGTAGTCCTCAATATCGAACTTGCCCACGCTAACCGGAATATCGCGCGCATTGTGCCAGTCGGTGATGTAGACATCAGCGTCAGGCAAAAGCGACAGAACCGTTTTGCGCAGAAGCGTCGCATAGTGGCCCGACATCGGCGCCACCAGCAAAACCTTGCGGCCCGTGGGTGCGCGGCCTTGGACGTCGAACCGTATGAGATCACCGAAGGGTCGCTCAACTACGGTCTCGACGGTCACCACATGATCGCGCCCATCGTCGCCGGGCACGCTGTCGATGTGCCAATCGGGCTTCGCGACCATGCGCGCAAAGCTGCGCTCGGTCACTTCTCCCCAGGCGGCAGTCATTTGGATCAGTGGGTTGGCGACCAGTCCAAAGGCCGGATACGAGCACATGGCACGGGCAGAGGCCCCCATCCACTGGTTCGTGACCCGCATCGATTCCATCAGATCGTAGGTAAGCATGTACCGCATGAGCTACTCCAAGCGCCGAGACCGGGTTACCCCGGATCATTTCGTCGCGTGGACCCCCTCACCTTGGTCCCGCTACTATGCAGATGCAGCATTTGAAACGGGAATTCAAGGTGGCACGGGAAAAGAACGAAAGCGATGCAGACCAAGAGGTTGCATCAGACGACAGCGAGCATCTGGCAAAGCTGAACGCGAATCTGGCCAAGGTCGAGGCGCTGTCAAAGCGTCTTGTCGCGGCGATGGGCCAGCGCTCGCCTGCCGATGTCGGTCTGCAAGGCCCGGGCCAGGATCTCTACATGAAGGCCGGCATGGCCTACTGGGCAGAGATGCTATCAAACCCCGGAAAAATGCTTGAAACGCAGGCCCAATATTGGGGTCAGGCCATGTCGCATTTCATGGAAATGCAGAACGCGCTGGCCGAGGGAAAGATGCCGCTTCTGCCCGACGATGATCTGCCGTCCGACAAACGCTTCGCCAACCCACTGTGGCGCACGCACCCTTATTTCAACTTCGTCCGTCACCAATACACGATGGGGTCCGAGGCGATCCGTCAGGCCGTGGCCGATCTTGAGGGGCTGGAGCCGAAGGACAAGTACCGGGTGGAGTTCTTCGCCAACCAGGTGATCGAGCTGTTCTCACCCACCAACTACTTTGCCACCAACCCCGATGCCCTCGAAAAGGCGGTGGAAACGGACGGCGAAAGCCTTGTGCACGGGCTAGAAAACCTCGTGCGTGATATGGAGACCCATCAAGGGGAGATCCTGCCCACGCTCGCCGACCCCACGGCTTTTGAAGTCGGTGGGAATATCGGGACGTCCGAGGGCAGCGTTGTCTACCGCAATCGCATGATGGAGCTGATCCAATACGCGCCGAAGACGGACAAGGTGCACAAGACACCCCTCATCATCTTTCCGCCCTGGATCAACAAATTCTATATTCTCGATCTCAAACCGCAGAACAGCCTGATCAAATGGATTGTCGAGCAGGGCTATACGCTATTCGTCGTCAGTTGGAAAAACCCCGACGCATCTTACGCGGATGTTGGCCTTGAGGACTATGTCGAGGATGGCTTCCTCACCGCGATCGATCAGGTGAAAGAGATCACGGGCGAAAAGCAAGTCAACGCAGTGGGCTATTGCATTGCAGGCACGACGCTCAACCTGACGCTTGCCCTTATGAAAAAGCGCAAGGACAAGTCGGTCAAATCCGCCACGTTCTTCACGACGCTCACCGATTTCTCGGAGCAGGGGGAATTCACACCTTTCCTGCAAGATGACTTTGTCGAAGCGATTGAGCGCCAGATCGATCAGGACGGAGTGCTGAGCAGCTATTTCATGTCCAGAACCATGTCCTTCCTGCGCTCAAAGGATCTGATCTACGGCCCCGCCGTGCGCAGTTACATGATGGGCGAGGCGCCGCCTGCCTTTGATCTGCTGTTCTGGAACGGCGACAGCACGAACCTGCCCGGCAAGATGACGATGCAATATCTGCGTGGCCTGTGCCAAGGCAACGGCCTGGCGAATGACGGGTTCGAATTGTGCGGTGAAACGCTTTCGCTGAAGGATGTGACGGTTCCCCTTTGCGCCGTCGGTTGCAAGACCGACCATATCGCCGCCTGGGTCGACAGCTTCCGCGGGGTGACCAAGATGGGATCAAAGGACAAGACCTTCATCCTGTCGGAATCCGGCCATATCGCAGGAATTGTGAACCCGCCTTCGAAAAAGAAGTATGGCCATTTCACAAATGCCGATGTCTCGGGCACGGCAGAGGATTGGCTGGCGGCGGCTGACTTCAACGAGGGCTCCTGGTGGCCGTTGTGGGAGAAGTGGCTGGCCAAGCGGTCGGGCGCGATGGTCACGGCGCGTGACCCGGGCGCGGATGGCCAGGAGATTCTTGCGCCAGCCCCCGGAATTTACGTGAAAGAAGGCAAAGCAGCCTGATTTCATTGCATTCTTTCTATATGCTGCAGCGCAGAAAAATACTTGACTTTCTGCACTGCAGCACGCATATATTGTGCACACGCAGCAATCGCCCGTTCCGGGTAATATGACGACTGGAGAATTTTGAGATGGCAAAAGCAGCCGCAACCCCCGACTTCACCAAATACATGTCCGAAATGATGGCATCGTTCCCGATGGACATGTCCGCTTACACCGACGCGTTCAAATCGCAGGCCGCAACCGGCGAGAAGATGGCCAAAGTTGCCCTCGACGCCGCCGAGAAATCCACCGAGATCTCCTCGAAGTGGACCAAAGACACCATCGCAAAGATGGGTGACGTGGCCGCCGTTAAGGATGAGCCCGCCGACTACACCAAATCCATGACCGATTTCGCATCGGCTCAGGCAGAGATGGCCGCTGAAACCATGGCCGCTTTCGCCGAAGTCGCGAAAAAAGTGCAGATGGAAACGGTTGAGCTGATGATGGCCGCTGGCAAAGAAGCCACCGAAGAAGCCACTGCAGCTGTCAAGAAGGCAACCGCCGAAGTGACGACCGCAGCCAAGAAAGCAACCGCGAAGTAAGCGCGGCCTTTCAGGCGACAGGATAGGCGCAGATCGGGTCCTCCCCCGAAACTGCGCTGATAGAAAGGCGGGCCCGCACATCGCGGCCCGCCTTTTCCTATTGTGGGTGCCGATAGGTCAGCGTCTGTGCGGTCGCATCCGTCTGGTCCACATGGAATCCTGCCTTTTCCAACACACGCGCCGAGGCCGGATTGTCGCGCGCGACGCCCGCGCGTAAGTGTTGCCCTTTTGATTGAGCCACAAGGCCGCGCAACATCTCCGACCCGTATCCTCGGCCCCAGGCAGCTTCGCCAAACAGGTAGCCCAAATGAATGGGGCCATCTTGATCCGGTTGCACCGACAGCAACGCACCGATCAGCGCTCCATCCATGCGCGTGCGGACGAGGCAAAGATCACTTTCCGTCATACGTGCGTCGATCCACGAGATTACGGCATCTGGCCCACTGCCAAGCTGCAGGGACATTGGCAGCGGCCCAAGGACGAGGGGGCTCAATAGACCGGTAAACTCCGCAGCAAGCGTTGTGCGGTCAAATCGTCCGCTCAAATGGCGCACGGAAAGCCGATCTGTTTCAAAGCCCCACATGTCACCCCACTAATTCCTATATAAGAAGTTTGCGAAAACGCCGATTGCATTGTCTCGCAAGTGCAGCGTAGGCTTCCTTGATGCTGCAGCGCAACGTACGCGCGAGGGGAGGGCAACAGACATGGCCGATGATGACCACCTGCTGATCAAACGCTACGCCTCACGCAGGCTCTACAATACTGAAACGTCCGACTATGTGACGCTGGAAGATATTGCCGGCTTCATCCGCGCCGGGCGCGAAGTGAAGATCGTCGATCTGAAGTCCGGGGATGATCTGACGCGCCAGTATCTTCTTCAAATCATTGCAGAACATGAAAGCCGGGGCGAAAGCGTTTTGCCCATCGCAGTGCTGACCGATCTGGTGCGCAGTTATACAGGTGCGGCCCAATCCGTTGTGCCTGATTTCCTCGCCATGAGCTTCGAGATGCTGCAACAAGGGCAGTCCAAAATGATGGACAATATGGCCGCAATCAATCCGATGGCCTCCATGCCCGGCTTCGACGCAATGCGCGCGCAGCAAGAAGCGTTCTTCAAGGCCATGACCGGAGGCATAGCGCCCGGCGCCAATGCCGATCATGCAGAGACACCTGAAGATGACGCAGCCCCGTCCGAGGAGTTGGACGAGATCAAACGTCAGCTTGCGGATTTGCAGTCAAAACTCAGCAAGATGTAGATGCGCGCCTTTCGCCTTTTTGCCCTGATCTGCGTGGCATTGTCGGTCTCGGGCTGTGCCTTCATCTCGGGGCTCTTCGGGGGCCCGGACGACGCGTATGAAAGCCCATACCTCGCCGCAATGGCCGATTACTCCCTTTGCGAAACCGCGCCTGATCCGCAGGCGCGCCAAGCTGCCGCCGTGCGGCTCGCGCAGGCCGCGGCCCAGATGCAGGCCGTCACGCACCCCCCAGTGACGGACATTTCTATGAGATGGACCGCGTCGTGGCGGCCAGCGAACGATGCCAGGCGACGCTTGCGAATTGACTGCCCGTCTTGCGGTCATCCGCCCCGGTCTGTGCCCTAATGTGAGCATGCCGAAGCTGCAGCATGCACTGACCCGCCGGGTCGGCGCAAAGTCCCGTTCGAAAGCGTTAAGAAATGGTGAAGAAAATCCACAAATTACTCTAAAAACAATTATTTAACCCATGGTTGCACGCGTGCAACCCGGCCTTTCACGCCACCTCGGCAAAGACCTGCTTCAGGGCCGCATCCAGCTTTTCACACATCTCATCCATCTGTCCGTCGGTCAGCGTGAAGGCAGGACACAGCACCACAGATTGACCCAACGGGCGGCAGATCAGCCCGTGATCCGTGCACGTATTGGCGATCCGTTCGGATACGCTCAGATGCCCCTCAAACGGCACCTTGCCGTCACGGTCGCGCACGGCCTCCAGCGCCCACATATAACCGACGCCGCGCAGCTCTCCGATATTCGGGTGGTCCGCCACCGCACGCAGACCGGCCTCCATCCGGCCCGCTCCCGCGCGCACCATGTCCAGCAGACCTTCCTCGATCACCACGTCGATTGCTTTCAGCGCAACCGCACAGCCCACCGGATGGCCGGAGGCCGTGAAGCCGTGGGGAAACTCCTCCACCGGATCAATCGCAGCTTGCAATCGGTCCGTCATCTCGGGCCCCAGCATCACTGCGCCCATCGGAAAGTAGCCTGCCGTCAGCGCCTTGGACGAGATGATGACATCCGGCACGAAATCATAGGTCTCGCAGCCCCAAACCTCACCCGTGCGCCCAAAGCCGCAAATGACCTCATCGGAGATCAGCGGAATGCCATGCCGCCGCAGTACCGCCTGCATCGCCTGGAAATACCCGGCCGGCGGCGGGATCACACCGCCTGCGCCCAGAACCGGCTCCGCAAAGAAGCCCGCGATCGTGTCGGCGCCTTCGCGCGCGATTACATCCTCCAATTCCGCCGCCAGCCGCGCCGTGAATTCCGCCTCGCTTTCGCCGTCCTCACTCTCGCGCCAATAGTGCGGACAGGTGAGGTGGACGAAGCCCTCCATCGGCAGGCCGAACAATTCGTTGTATGGCTTCGCAGTCATCGAGGCCGCCACCGCCGTCACCCCATGATAGGCATTGCCGCGCGTCAGGATCTTGCGCTTTTGCGGTGTGCCCTCGGCTTTGGCCATGAACCACAGCATCTTGACCATAGTGTCGTTCGCCTCAGAGCCCGAGTTGGTGTAGAACACCTTTCCCCTGTCCCACGGCGAGACGTCGATCAGCCGCTCAGACAGAGCCACGGTCTGGTCCGACATCCGGCCGAAAAAGGCGTGGTATCCGGGAAAGCGATCATACTGCGCCTTTGCCGCTTCAATCAGTCCCATGTGGTCAAATCCGGCAACCATGTTCCATAGCCCAGAATTGCTATCGAGGTACTTTTTCCCGTTGGTGTCGAACACATAGGGACCTTCCCCATGGGTGATCACAACGGTGCCGCGTTCGCGGATCGACGGAAGATCAGTGAAGCCGTAAAGCGAGTGCGCTTCGGCGCGGGCTTCCCAGGAATTTGGGGCGTGGGTGTTCATGGCAGGCCTCCCTTTGCGGATCACGCTACGCGCGCCGCCCGCGCCCCTCAATATGTGATTTCAGTGCGGTGGGCGGGTCGCTCGATCCACTCAAAATAGCGCCGCCTCAGATCCAGCGCGACCGGTCCCGCCGCGCCGTTGGAATAGCGCCGTTCGTCCACCCGCGCCACGGGGATAACGCCACCGCCGGAGGAGGAAAGGAACACCTCGTCGGCCTCAAGAAATTCTTCCAACGGAAGCGGGCGGGTCTCCACATTCATCCCCGCCTCTTGGGCCATCTCCAACACCGTGCGCCGGCTGATCCCGTGCAGCACCCCATGGTCGGAGGTGACGAGCCTGTCGCCGAAGACAGCGAACGCATTGAAGCCCGGCCCTTCGGTCACATTGCCGGAATGGTCGAGCAGCAGAACCGTCTCGAACCCGTTATCCTTGGCCTCGAACAAGCCCGCCGGTGAAATCGCCCCAATGGTAGTTCTTGACCGTCGGATCCACGCTGTCGGCGGGAATACGGCGGACACGTTTGGCGATCCAGACAGAGGTGCCTTGCAGCGCTGCTTCGGGTTTCACGATATGAACGTAGGGCACGCACCAGGCGTAGAAGTGGTTCTCGCAATCGCGTGGGTCGCGCGAGCCGGGAACCGGATTGCGGCCCCGCGCCGCGACCATGGCGACATAACTGTCGCGCAGGCCGGCGGTTGAAACCATCTCGGTCAGTGCCGCCTTCACACCGTCCGCGTCCATCCCGGTATTGAGCCGCAACGCGCTGACCGAAGCCATGAACCGCGCCACATAGTCATCAAGCCGAAAAAACCCGCCTTTCCAGACGGGTACGACATCATACGCGATATCGGAATGCGTGACGCCCCAATCGGTGACGGGTAGGGCGGCCTCTGCAATAGGAACAATGCGGCCCTGCCAATGGGCCGCGCCTTTGGAAAGATCGGACATGAGCCGAGCGTGCCAAGACACACGTCAGCCCGCAACCAGAGTTTTCTAGAAAACTCTGGGCAGACGTTCTTTCCAGGCCGCAAGCGCGTCGCGCTACGCGGCGCGTGCGCCTTTGATCTCCTCCGCGGCATCCACAAGCGCCTGCGCGATGAAATCGAGGTCAGGCTTTTGCAGCCGCGCGGGCAGGCGGACGTCGCAGGCCCGCATCAGCATGGCGCGGGTTTGCGGCAGCTGAGGCAGATCACCGGGAATGAACTGCCAATTCCAGAACGCGCGCGCATTGTCCGTGCTTAGCCCGAAGACCTGAACCTTCACACCGCGCGCTGCAGCGGCCTCTGCGAAGGCGCGCGCCTTCGCGTCGCTTTCAAACCCAACCAGGTTGAACTGGATCGAGTCCGGCGCGCGATCCTCGGGCGCCAGAGCATCGGGCACAGCAAGCCAAGGCGATGCATTCAGCAATCCGGCCACGTAGTCGTGGTTTGCGCGTCCATCGCGGACACGGCGGGCCACTTCGGGAAGTTGCGGGCGGATAACCGCAGCCGACAGGTTCTGCATGCGAAGATTGTAAAGGGGCAGTTTGTTTTGCCAGCGCCCAAAGGCCTCGGCCAGATCCGCATCTTCGCCATGCTTCTTCCAATTGTGCTCATATGCGCCGGACATGATGACGGCGCGCGCGACCAGGTCGGCATCGTCTGTCACCAGAATGCCGCCTTCGCCTGCATTCACCAGCTTGTAGGACTGGAAACTGAAACAGCCGACCTTGCCGATCGTGCCGATCTTGCGGCCGTGCCAGGTTGTGCCAAGCGAATGCGCGGCATCTTCGATGACAGGGACACCTGCGGCGTCACAGGCTTCCATAATCGCATCCATGTCCGAGGTATGGCCGCGCATGTGGCTGATGATCACGGCATCAACGCCCGGAAGTTTCGCGCGGAAGTCAGCCACATCGATGCGGTAATTGTCACCGACTTCACACAACACAGGCTGCATTCCCGCATGCACGATGGACGACGGGACAGCCGCAAACGTGAAAGCGGGGATCATGACCTTTGCCCCTTTGGGCAAGCCAAGCGCCTCTAGCGACAAGAACAAGGCCGCCGAGCAGGACGAGACCGCCAGCGCGTATTTGGTGCCCATCAGCGCTGCAAATTCACGCTCCAGCAGGGCCACAGGCGCGTCGGACGGCGCGGTGTATCGGAACAGGTCGCCCGACAGAAGCAGGCGGTCAATTTCCGCACGGGCGGCGGCCGGAATGGGTTCCGCGTCATAGACGTTCGGGGCGGGGATATGGTCGAGAGACATACATTCACCTTTTTGAAATGTATAATTTCGATTCTCTTATACTATGATTTGAACGGCCAAGGGAATCCCCAAAGGGCGCGACATGGCGTCAATCCGCCGAAGTGTTCTAAAGGCCGATACGGTCCCGCAGGGCGAACCACGTCATGGCCAGGGTCAGAATCGGCGCGCGGAGCGCTGTGCCGCCGGGAAAGGACGGCACATTGAGTGCCTCGAAACTCGTCAAACCCTCTTCCTGTCCCAACACGGCCTCGGCCATGACGCGACCTGCCATTCCCGACAACGCCACGCCTTGCCCGGAAAAGCCTGCGCCCGAAAGAATGTTAGGGGCAACCCGCGCCACGTGAGGCAGGCGCGTGGCTGTGATCCCCAGCGATCCCCCCAGACATGGTCGATCTTGACGCCAGCCAGTTGGGGAAACAGCCCCTCCATCCGTGCAATCAACGCGGTCTGGATGTCCGATGGAAAGCCGATGGAATAGCTTTCGCGTCCGCCAAACAGAAAGCGCTTGTCTGGGTCGAACCGGTAGTAATTCACCACGAACTTGCTGTCTGCCACGGCGATGTCGCGGGCGAGGACCTCCTGCCAGCGGTCGGGCAGGGGCTCGGTCGCCGCGATGAAAGAGTTTATCGGCATGACCTTGCGGTTCACGGCAGGCAGAATGTTCGGCAAATAGCCGTTGCCTGCAACGATCACATGGCCCGCCTCGACCTGCCCACGCGGGGTGCGAAGCAGGACGCGCGCGCCTTCGGTGACACTTTCCACCTCGGTGCGTTCAAAGATCGAAGCGCCAGCCGCCTCTGCCGCGCGTCCCAGTGCCAAAGCGTAGGCCAGTGGCTGGAGATGCCCGCCGGACGGATCAATGGTACCGCCCTGGTAGAGCGGGGATTTCACGACCTCGGCGAAGGCGTCTTTGCCGAGCACTTCAACCTCCAGCCCGTAATGGCGGGCCATGTGGTCGGCCTCCATCCGCGCTTCGGCCAGATGCAGCTTGTCGTACTCGCCATGGGCAATTCCGTCTTTTAGCGCCGTCTCCGGATGGTCGGCGCAGAAGCTGCGCAGTTGCGCCTTGGCTGCCTCCGCCAAATCCCAAAACGCATGGGCGCGGTCTTGCCCGTATTTCGCCTCCAACGTGGATTGCATCATGTTGAAACCGGAATGGATTTGCCCGCCATTGCGACCCGACGCGCCGAACCCGACCCGGTGGGCGTCCAGAACCACGACCTCACGCCCCGCGTCCGCAAGCGTTTTGGCGGCCCATAACCCGGTAAACCCGGCGCCAATCACCGCAACATCCACCTTGATCTTGCCCGTCAACGGAGCGCGGTCCACTGGCGTCAGGCCCGCCGCATAGGAGGATGGCGCATGGCGGCCGGGCGTGTCGTTGCGATAGAGTGGGTTCATGGGAACAGACGATCTTCCGGCGGGCCGGTGGGTTCGGTCGCGGATGGCGGGCATTCGATAAACACCTGCTCCCCTTCCCGCATGGCGCGCAGGTTCTCGCCGGTCAGACAGCCCGCTTCGATCAATTCGCTCAAGGTCGTTGGCGTTCTGGCCTGTATCTCTAATGGAGCGTCAGTTGCGGTCTCTACTGCGGGCCCAGGCACCCATAATGGACCATCCCAAAGCAATACGCCCAACGCCAAGCCACTGGCTGCGATCAGGGCTGTCTCCACCCACCAAGTCCTGCTGCCCGGCAGGCTCATGGCGCGACCACGTAATAGCCGAAGATCACTTCGGGTTCGGCATAGTCGGACAGGCTGAGCGTATCGCGCACATCAAAGACAACCACGCGATGTGTGTATTCCTCAGGCGTGCCCGGAAGCTCGCGTTCGGCCAACACCTCTGGCAGACGCGCGGCGAGGATTTCGTCTGCGGGTGGGTTCGCGGGAACGGGCCAGTCATACGCCTCAACCGCTTCGCGCAGGGCATCTATATCTTCCGTTTCCACCCAGATCCGTGCGCTTGGGTTGAACTGCGGAAGGTAGCCGTCGCTTGCCAGAAATCCGGTTTGCTCGACGGCTTGAAGATCGGTCGCCCGGTCAATGATCTGGTACTGGCTCCATTGTCCGCCGGTGCTGATACGGTCAAACTCTACACCAAACGGCAAAGTGCTTCGAAAATCCGCCAGTGCGACTTCGAACGCGGCCCGCTCTGCCGTCCCTCCATAGCTTGTGTTCGCGTCCCATGGGCCGAACGTCGTGGGCAGGTCCAGCCAGACATAGCCGTTGAAGCGCTGCGCGGGGTCCGGAAGCCCCTCCAAACCATGGGCCACAAAGTGGCCCGGCCTGGTGCGCAAATCGGCCGCGAATGCACGGGCAGCGGCGGCACCCGTGATGGTCTCCAATTCGTAGACAACCGGTTGCGCGGCGGCGTCCAGCCCGGCCAGATCGTAGGGCGAAGTGGGTGGGCCTTGGCGCGGACATTGGCCGGTGTAGCATGTCAGCGTCGCAACCTCGTGGCCGTCCTGGAACAGGCTGACCATGGTGGCGCGGGTGCCATTGCCGGGCGGGCTGAGGAAGAGGATCGACAGCAAGACCATCCCCGTCTCGGCGCTCCGGTTGTCGGTGAAAAAGGCACTGTCTGCGGCACTGGAAAGCACCGCCGGGTCGGTCACGGCAACCGGCTCGGGCAAGCCGGTAAAGGCGGGGTGCAGGATGATTGCGGCCCCGGGAGACGCCGGATCGAACCCTTCAGTCTGAAGAAATTGGACCTGCTGTGGGCCTGCTTCCACAGCGGGAGCTGCACCTGTCGGGTTACTGAATCCTTCGACAAAACCGTCGAAGATCCCGCCGATCATGCGGGCGAAAATATAGACGGCAAGCGCCCCCAGAATGGCCAAAGTGCCAAGCGTGATCAGGCTCACTTTCAGCCAGACCGGCACTACACGTTCAGGAGCAGATGCTCCCGCTCCCAGGGTGAGATGACGTGCAGGAATTCGCTATATTCGAGTTGCTTGACGGCCGCGTAGACACGGCAGAATTCCTCTCCGAGGACCTGCTGCACGGCGGGGTTGGACTCCAGCAAACCCAAAGCATCACCAAGCCCGCGCGGAACGCCCGACTCGCTGGCATAGGCGTCGCCCTTGAATTCTTCCGATGGCCTGGTGCCCTCAACCAGCCCAATATAGCCGCAGGCAAGGCTGGCGGCGATCCCAAG
This sequence comes from Gymnodinialimonas sp. JB5-7, assembly GCF_055693405.1. Taxonomy (NCBI): domain Bacteria; kingdom Pseudomonadati; phylum Pseudomonadota; class Alphaproteobacteria; order Rhodobacterales; family Paracoccaceae; genus Gymnodinialimonas; species Gymnodinialimonas sp. JB5-7. The sequence goes on along the minus strand of NZ_JBVFUX010000012.1, from coordinate 114,535 downwards.
GTAGGGGTTGCAATCCATGCCCGGCAGGCGGTTTTCGACGCGCCGCGCCTCTGGCCCACTGATTGGAACACGGATACCCGTCGTGCGGTTGTCGCGGCCCCATTCGAGGTTGATGGGCGCTGCAAAGTCGGGGACGTAGCGGCGGTAGCTGTTCACGTAAGGGGCAAGAAGCGCGATCACGGCGGGCAGGTTTTTCTGCATGCCACCGATGAAGTGCGCGAAGGCGGGGGTTTCGCCGCCCTGCGCATCGCTGAAGATATTCGCTCCGGTTTCCGCATGCACAACCGAATGGTGGATATGCATGGCACTTCCCGGCTCACCCGCGATGGGTTTGGCCATGAAGGTGGCGTAGCAGTCGTGGCGCAGGGCGGCCTCGCGGATCATGCGTTTGAAATAGAACATCTCGTCGGCCAGGCGCACAGGATCGCCGTGGCGCAGGTTCAACTCGATCTGGCCCGCGCCGCCCTCTTGCAGGATACCGTCGATCTCAAGCCCCATGGCTTCCGCAAAATCGTAGATATCGTCGATCACCTGCCCGTATTCGTCCACGGCGCTCATCGAATAGGCCTGCCGCGCGGCGGCCCGACGGCCTGAGCGGCCCATGGGCGGTTCGATCTCACGCGCGGGGTCGGTGTTCGGCGCAACAAGGTAGAATTCCATCTCGGGCGCCACGATCGGCTGCCAGCCCCGCGCGGCGTAGAGGTCGCAGACCCGTTTCAGGACATTGCGCGGCGCAAAAGGCACAGGCTGGCCCTGCTGATCGTCGATGTTGTGGATCACCTGCAGCGTCCAGTCCGCAGTCCACGGCGCAGGAATGGCCGTGTCCCAATCAGGCGTCAGGACCATGTCCGGTTCGGTGAAGCCATCGGCCACGTCATCGGCCCAATCGCCGGTAATGGTCTGGAAGAAGATCGAATTGGGCAGGTAGAACTGGGTTTGCCGCGCGAATTTCGCGCCGGGCATGGCTTTGCCACGGGCCACGCCCGCGAGGTCCGCAACGATGCATTCGACCTCGTCCAGCACCCGGCCTTCAAGATAGGTCTGCGCGACCTCTGGCAGGTTCTCGATCATGATTTCAGCCGTGTGGCGGTGGCATCCGCCCCTTCCAGAACGTCCGCAAGCCAATCTGCGACAAAGCGGTTGTCGTTGGCCTGCCCCAGCTTGGCCTGCGCCGCGCCCGTAACCGCAGGGGGAAGGGCCTGGCCGCGGGTTTCGATCAGCGTCTCGACCACGCTGTCCTCGAATTCGGGGTGCGGCTGTACGGTCAGAATGCGCGGACCGATTGCCATGATCGCATTGGCACAAAAGTCCGAGCTTGCGTGGATGGTTGCGCCTTCGGGCAGGTCGGTCACCTGATCCTGATGCCAGGCGTTCAGCTTCAGCGTGCTGTCGCCCAACCGATATTCCGTCCGCCCGGCGGACCAGCCGCCCGGCCATTTCACCACGATCCCGCCAAGGGCCTGCGCGATGATCTGATGCCCGAAACAGGAGCCAACCATGGGGCGGCCCGAGGCGCGAATGGCGCGGATCAGATCCTCAAGCGGTGGGATGAAGGCGTGGTCCTCATAGGCGCCGTGTTTCGAACCCGTGACCAGCCAGGCATCCGCGGCTCCGGGGCCATCGGGAAATTCCATATCGACCACGGACCAGAGCGTCTGGGTAAACCCGCGATGGGCGAAAAGCTTGTGAAACAAGGTCTCGTAGGGGCCGTCTTTGGCGGCGACTTCGTCCGGGACGTGGCCGCATTGCAGGATGCCGAGGTGCATTTGGGCTTCGCTTTGTTAGGTGAACGGAAGGTATGAGGTGCCGCTTGGGGCGACAAGGGGGCACGCGCGTAGCAAAGCGCGTTTGATCCTTTCGAAGGGGTGCGCATCTGGCTCAGACGGTATCGAGATAAAGCTCCTGCTGCTCTTCCGGCGACAATTCGGCCATGTAGTGCAGTTCCTGCCTTTTGGTGGCGAGGAAGTTCGCGCGCAGCTCGGGCGTGAAGATGCGGGCGATTTCGGCGCTTTTGTCGAAAGCGTCGATGGCGGCCTCCCATGTGGTGGGCAAAAGCGGCAGGTCCTGCGCGTAGGCGCTGCCCTTGATGGCGGCTGGCGGCTCAGCCGCGCGTTCGATCCCGTCAAGCGCCGCGCCCAAAACGGCGGCGAGGAAGAGGTAGGGGTTGATGTCGCCGCCTGCGACGCGATGCTCGATCCGCCGCGCGGCGCCGGGACCAGAGGGGATGCGCAACGCGGTTGTCCGGTTCTCATAGGCCCAGGCGACCTTGGTGGGGGCGTGCGCCTCAGGCACGTAGCGATCGTAGCTGGAGGCATGCGGTCCGAAGATCAGCATAGATCCGGGCATTGCGGCGAGGCACCCGGCGACAGCGTGATGCAGGGTAGCGGACCCTTCCGGCGTGCCGTCGTCGAAAACATTGCGCCCATCCGCGTCGAGCACGCTGAAATGCGTGTGCAACCCGTTGCCCGCGTAATCGGGGTAGGGTTTGGCCATGAAGCTGGCGGCAAAGCCATGGGAGCGCGCGAGGCCGCGGGTCAGGATCTTGAACAGCCACGCATCATCCGCCGCCTTCATCGCGTCGGGTTGATGCATGAAGTTGATCTCGAATTGGCCCGGCCCAGCCTCGGAAATCATGGTGTCAGCTGGAATGTCCATGGCCTCACACGCATCATAGAGTGCGGTCAGAAAGCCATCGAAGGCGTCGAGCTGGCGCAGGGCGAGAATCTCGGCCTGTTGCCTGCGAATGCCGGAGCGGGGCGAGGGCGGTACGCGCAGCTCCTTCCCGCGGTCGTCGATGATGTAGAATTCCAGCTCGGTCGCCACAACAGGGGTCAGCCCACGCGCCGTGTAGCGGTCGATCACCCGGGCCAATGCATGGCGCGGGTCGCCATCGAACGGCGTGCCGTCTTCGTGGAACATCCAGATCGGAAGCAGGGCTGTGGGCGTCTCCAACCACGGAACTGGAACGAAGCCGCGTTCGGTGGGCTTGAGGATGCCGTCGGGATCGCCGGCCTCAAACACCAGGGTGCTGTCGTCGATATCCTCGCCCCAGATGTCGAGGTTCATCACCGAATAGGGAAAGCGTGTGCCTTCACTCAGCGCCTTGCCCGCGAACCGGCGCGCAATGCGCTTGCCGCGCGCTTGCCCGTTGAGGTCCGCGGCCACCATGCGGATCGACTTGATGGCTGGGTTTTCGAGGAGAAAATCGCTCATCTGATCAGGTTCGGTCGAATGCGCAACTTTTGCCGTTTTTCTTGTGGCAAATGGCGGTTCAGCCGTCGGTTGATCAATCCGAAGAACCCGATGACCAACAGTATCAGTAGGATGAAATAGCCTCCGACGATGGGATACGGAATGAACGGGTTGAAAGTGCGTTCCGCGAAATAGTTGGCGTAGTAGAGCGCATCTCCGCGTTGTTGAAAGGCCGGAAAACTGCTGAAAAAAATTAAAGCCGTGGACTGGAACAGAAAGATCGCTTCGTTCGTGTAGGCGGGCCAGGCCAGTCGCATCGTGGTGGGAAAGGTGATGCGGCGGAACTTCTTCCAGCCGGACAGGCCATAGGCATCCGCCGCCTCCAGATCGCCACGCGGGACGGACCGCAGCGCGCCGTAGAAAATCTCGGCGGCATAGGCGGATGTGTTGAGAAACAAGACGATCAACCCGCCAAGCCAGGCCCGGGCGAACCAGCGCGTCTCAGCCTCTATCGCGATGCCGAACAGCTCGAACTCGACGCCGACGCGGGGCAGCATCACAAACGCCTCGTACGCCATGAAGAACTGGATGAAGAGCGGCGAGCCACGGAAGAGGAAAATGAACCATTCTGCCGGTTTGCGCGTCAGCGGTGATTTCGATGCTTTCGCGACGGCAAGCGCGACGGCGAAGAAAAAGCCCAACAACAGTGCCACGGCGCCGAGGTAGATGTTCCACAACATGCCCGAGCCGATCAGCACGACCTGTTCACAAATCGTGATCTCGCCCTGCGGAAGCGCGCGCTGGCCAAATCCAAGCGCGCGGAAGGCATAGGCGGAGAGGGCCTCAGCACAGGTCATGCGGCAGCTCCGTTGGAATTATGTGTGGGGATGCGCGGGCCCGCCCGCCCACCCCAATTGGGGCTTCTGCCCCCAAGGCGTCTTTTCCTTATGGAAAAGATCGCCATCCCCCCGAGGTATTTGGAAAACGAGGAAGGCGTGAGATACGCTCATGCGGCGGCCCCCGCAGCGGTGGCCTGGCCGCGCGACAGGCTGTTGGTCAGGCGTTTCAGGACGATTTCCGAGACCTTGGTAAAGCCCAGATAGAAGACCAGCAGCGCAAGGAAGTACCAAAACCGCCAATCCGGGTGCGGATAGGCAAAGCGCGAATTGCGGGAGCCGCCGAGTTCGCGGGCCCAATAAACCACGTCCTCGATCCCCAGAAGGAACAAGAGCGGCGTCGCCTTGATCAGGATCATCCAGATATTGCTGAGGCCGGGCAGGGCATAGATCCACATCTGCGGCACAAGAATGCGCCAGAAGATCTGGCGCTGGCTCAGGCCGTAAGCTGCCGCGGTCTCCAACTGCGGGCGCGGCACAGCGTTCATCGCGCCGAATAGAACATTGCCGCAGAAGGCACCGAAGACGAGGGCGTAGGTGAAGACAGCAAGACCGAAATTGTAGATCTCATGCACCCATTGCGGCGCATTGCCCTGCGGTGTTCGGGCTTGATCACAAACGAGGAAATTCGCGCCCTGCCGGATCGGTTCATCCCAGTCGGGGCAGGTGATGAGGTGGCGGATATATTCGATGCCCTGATCCAACACGAGCACGAAGAACAGGAAGAATACGATATCGGGAATGCCGCGCACCATGGCGGTGTAACCCTTGCCGACCCAGCGCACAGGGGCTGTGCGCGCGCGAGAGGCTGTGGCCGCGAGAAAGCCAAAGGTCAGTGCGAGAGGGGCTGCGATGGCGAGGAGCGCGAAGACCACCAGGAAGCTCTGGTAGAACAGCATATGCACGCCGTTCGTCAGATAGCAGGAGAACCATTGGAAGGTCTCTAGCGTGGAGGGGTCTTCGCAGAAGCTGAACATGGGTGCCGTGGGGCCGAGGTCGGATTTACATATTTATGGAACAAAGAGGGGCGGGGGATAGCCCTAAAGTGGGGTCGGCGGGCAATTTCCGGGAAGTTGCAGTCGCGTGAGCCGTGGACCTTTGCCGCCGACCTCTCGCGTCGCGGGGCGGGCATTCGGCTTTATCGTGCCGCCAATGCGGAAAGCAGCGCTTGTGCTACGCCGTCGGGATCTTCCAACTGCGGGAGATGTCCCAGCCCCGGCAATTCGGTCAACGGCACGCCCACCAGATCGGCTAGGGCGCGGCCTCGGTCCAAGGGAATCCACGGGTCGTCTGCGCCCCAGAGGATGGCGGGCTTCGGCGTGAGCATGGCAAAGCCCGGCTCCACCTCTGCCGTGAACCGCTCATCTGCGAGCGCGAACTGGGCGTAGAAGGCGGCTTGTCCCTCGGCGCCGAGCCACGGTGCCACCAGCGCTTCGATATCTTCCCGAGGCAGGTCGCGGATCAGGGCGCCGCCGATATAGGCGCGTGCGATACCTTCATGAATATGGGGCGGGACGCCCAAGAACGTGTCCGCATGGCGGCCCACATGGTCGAAGAACCCCGACCCCCAAGGGCGCATGGCGACGACATTCATCAGGACCCAGGCAGAGAAGCGACGCCCATGAAGGATATGGGCGCGCAGGGTGACGGCACCGCCGAAATCGTGAGCCATCACGGCAGGCTCGGACAGGCCCCAATGATCCAGCATCTCGCCAAAAACCTCGCCTTGGGTATCAAGCGACATCGGGCGGGGGCCGGTTTTGTCGGACTGGCCGAACCCGGGCATGTCGTAGAGGTGGCAGGTGTAGTGCTTGCTGAGACGCGGGACCACGCGCGACCAACTGTACGACGACCACGGCCAGCCATGGGCCAGAACCAGTGGAGGGCCGGAGCCGATGCGGGTGGCGGCCACGGTGCCTGCAGAGGTCCGGTAGCGATCAGGAAGCTTCCATTTCATCGGCGCGTCCGGAGCCGTTCAAAAAGGGCCATGCTGATGCTTCCAACGATCAAAATCGCCAATGGCGAACCGAGCCCCAAAGTTGAAACGAGGCGGACAGTCACTGCCACGAACCAGTCGGTCGTGATCAAGGCGTAGAGTCCAACTCCTGCAACCCACAAAAGCGAAAGCGCGAGCCATGCTTTCAGCAGCCCGCGCTTCCAGTTTGTAGACGTGTCAGACACTTACCAGGTCTGGGTGCCTTCGCCGAACCACTCGATCAGCAGTGCGTTCAGCGAGCCATCTTCCTTCATCGAGGTGATCGCTGCGTCGAAGGCGGCAATCAACTCATCGCCCTCGCGCAGGCCCATGCCAACACCGCCGCCGAGAGGGACAGGCTCGAGGATGATCGACAGATCGGCGTCTTCATCCGCGATCTGTTGCAGGTAGTCGTTGTCGGCCAGAACGGCATCGGCTTCGCCGTTGCGAACGGCCGCGACGGTCTCGTCGGGCGTGGCGAATTCAATGAGCGTCACACCGTCGAGGCCTGCCAGATAGCCGGCCTGAATGGTGCCGGTTTGGGCAGCGATGGTGGCGCCGTCGAGTTCCAGCCCGTCATCCATCCCCATGAAGAGCGACGCGGCGGGCGGGATATAGGGCTGCGTGAAGTCGATGACTTCGTCACGCTCGTCCGTGATCGACATGCCCGCGATTATGGTGTCGTAGTTGCCCGATGTCAGGTTGGGGATGATCGAATCCCACTCGTTCGTGACCCATTCACAGGTCAGCTCAGCCCGTGCGCAGAGTTCATCGCCAAGCGCGCGCTCCAGGCCATCGACTTCGCCGTCATCATTGATGAAGTTGTAGGGAGGGTAGGCGCCTTCGGTGCCCATGCGGACAACGGAATGGCCATCGGCGAGTGCCATGCCAGCGGTAAGGGTCAACGCCGTGGTGGCGAGGATCAGCTTTTTCATGTGTATCTCCGTGTTGTGGCACAGTCCTTTTGGCGGCTGCACCTGTTATGCGTTGATTGATAGAGAATTCGCGCGTGGGGGCAAGCCGCGCGGTCAGGGATGCCCTTGCGTCAACTGACGGGATTGGTGCGATCACACAGCGAAATCGGGTCAGGATGGCTGAAGCCCAGATGGATTTGCGCAATGCTTGCAAGGGTACCGTCGGCGGAAATGTCTGCCTGAACATCCTCAAACGTCTCGATCAGATTAGGATCGCCCGGGGAAAGGGCGAAGGCAAAGCCGATGGCGCCGGTCTCGATCTCACCGACCTCAAAGAGGCCGCTACCTGCCCCAATCTGCGCAGGATACGTGCTGCTGCCGAAATGGGCGGGCACCAGGCCATCGTGGAGGGCTTGCAGGGCGATCGTTTCATCCTCGAACGGGACCGGCACATAGCCTTCGCGCAGCAAAGTTGCCTCAAAGATCGAACCGGCGGTGACGCCCACCGGGCCCGCGCGCGGATCGTGGTTCGGGTCGGTGACAAAGAAGGTGCCGGACGGCGGATCGCCCAAGACGGGGTAGTAGGGGCAGGCCATATGGACCTCAGCCGCGCGTTCGATTGTATGGCCTAGGCCATTGGCGGCAATGTCGATGCGGCCCTGCTGCAGGGCGGGGAAGATATCCTCGAAGGGCAGTGCGACCCATGTGCAGGTCCATCCGGCGCGGGTGCAGATCTCGCTCAAAATCTCAGGCTCTGCCCCCTCGTAGGTGCCGGTTTCATCGCGCGAGATGAAGGGATCGTAGGCAAAGGCCGTACCGATGGTGATGTCCTGCGCCACTGCGGGGCAGGTGGTTAGACTGGCAAGAAAGAGGGCCTTAAGCCGCATCGGAATGGCTGAGGAATTGGCGCAAGCGCTCGGATTGCGCGTTGTTGCCGAAGAGCGCAGACGGCGCGCCCTGTTCCTCCACCAGGCCCTGATGCAGGAAGACCACGTGGCTTGAGAGGTCGCGCGCCATGCGCATGTCGTGGGTGACAAGGATCATCGTGCGGCCTTCCTCGGCCAGGCCCCGGATCACGCGGATCACCTCTTGCTCCAGCTCGGGGTCGAGGGCGGAGGTGGGTTCATCGAATAGAAGCGCACGGGGCTGCATACACAGCGCGCGCGCGATGGCGGCGCGCTGTTGTTGGCCGCCGGAAAGCTCCGAAGGCCAGGCGTCGCATTTCGCGCCAATGCCGACCTTCTCGAGCAACTGACGGGCGCGGTCTTCGACCTCGGCTTTGTCTTCACCCAGAACGGTAACCGGCGCCTCCATCACGTTTTGCAGGATCGTGAGGTGGGACCAGAGGTTGAAGCTTTGGAACACCATGGACAGGTTCGTGCGGATGCGGCGGACCTGCTCGGGGTCTGCCGGGCGGCGGTTGGCGCCTGCGCCTTTCCATTTGACGGGCTCGCCTTCGAACAGGATGTCACCTTGCTGGCTGTCTTCGAGAAGGTTCGCGCAGCGCAACAGGGTGGATTTGCCAGACCCGGACGAGCCGATGAGCGAGACAACATCGCCCGCATTGGCCGTCAGGTCGACGCCCTTCAGCACGTCGAGCGCACCGAAGCTTTTGTGCAGGCCTTTGATGTCGATGACGGGGGTGTCGGTCATATCGCTGTCCGTTCGTAGGGTTGCGTGATTTGGACCGAAGGACCGTGGAAATGCAATGGCCGCGCTCAAGGCGCGGGCGGTTGCACGGCTGGATCGGGCAGGGCGAGATACTCTTCTGCCGGAATTGCGACCAGCGCGCGCAGGCCAAGCGTTGCTTGGTCGGTCTTGTCCAAGGCCGCAATGGCCTCTGAGACAGCCCGGGCGATTGCGGCGGCGTCTTGCGATTGGGCGGTGATGAAGGGCAGGCCGGGGCGTGGTTCGGTGCCGTGGATGATCTTCACCCCGGTCGCCTCAGAAGCGGCCGTGAGATGCCTTAGGGTGACAGCGTCAATCGCCGCGAAATCCGCACGGCCTTCGCGGACGGCACGTGTTGAGGCGCGGTGGCTTCCCGTGCGCAGGCCGGGCCCGGTAAGGACTTCGGGCCGTTCCGCGGCAAGTGCCGCCCATCCCGATTGCGATCCGGGGTCATTGTACGCGAAAACTCCACCCGCGAATTCGCTGATATCGCAGCGCGGATCGTCTGCCCGGGCGATGACGAGGCTGCGATAATGGCCGGGCGGGCAGCCCGGCACCCCGTAATCTGGTGTGCCCACCAGCTGGACGCGCCCATGCAGGTGGTCTTTGTAAGGCCGTCCGCAGGTTTGCGACAGCACGAGCGCGGGATCGGTCCAATGGCCAAGCAGATCGCCCGGTGCAAGGCTGAGCGTCTCGGGCGCACCATGGCCCGCGTGGCGCAAGCGGGTCGCAATGGACGACCAAAGGCGCGCATCCGCCCCGGCGGTGCGCGGCGTGGCATACATTGGCAGCGACGCAATCATCCCTGCGCTTCGACGCGTTTCCGGGCAAGGTTGCTGTCGCGATCGTTGATGCCGAGCATGGGGGCGACCATGCGGATCAACGCGTCTTCTTCTTCATCCCGCACACCGTCGGCGAGAACGATGGCCCAGAGTGCCTCCACCACGCCGATGCGGTCGTCATAAGGGACGGCGTCCTTGATGGCGCGGGTGAAGCGGACGGTGTCGAGGGCCTCAGCCTCCAGGGCTTCGGCCTCGATCAGAAGGGCGCGGGCCTCGGACGGGGCCATGGCATAGCGGTGCCTGAGGATGTGTTCGATATAGTCTGCCTCGATCTGGGCATAGTCACCATCTGAGCGGGCCAGCCGTACGAGAAGGGCGGCCAATGCAAGGCGGGCATCGTCGAAGGGCAGCGGTTCGGGTTCGGGGGCGGCGAGGCGCTTGAGGAGGTCTGCAAACATGGGGACGATATATGGCGCGATTGGCGGGATGGGAAGGTCGGCTGGGAGACGCTCGGGCCTTGCCCATCGCCCCTCCCGCCGTCCCGTAGAGCTCATGCCTTGGACAGCACCACGCCGCCTGCGACCATCGCGATTGCCATGATGCGGGTGAGGTCGATGGGCCGCGCCTCCATCCCGAAAGCGCCACGCGCATCAAGGATGATGGCAGCCAGAAGTTTGCCCAGGATCATCGCGCCGAACATGGTCACAACGCCCAAGCGCGGCACAGACCAGATCGCGGCCCAGACCCAGATGGCACCCAGAACGCCGCCCATCAGTGCCCACCAGGGCACGGAGCTGAGCGCCGCGATGGTCGAGGTTGTGGTGCCGTTCCACCAGGCCATGGCGGCCAGCACGAGGAACCCGATTGCGAAGGATATCGCGGCCGCGGCGGTTGGGTCGCCCACCTCGCGCGCCAGGGCGGCATTGATGGGGGCTTGCATGGCAAGGGCTGCCCCCACGGCGATCACAATCGCCACGGCAAATCCGAGCGAGAGGCCCATCTGAAATCTCCTTAAATGAATAGGGAGAGAGTGAACGGGCTTTGGAGAGAGCGAAAGTGGGGGAAGCCTTACTTTTTCAGGGGGCGCTGCCCCCTTTGCGACTTTCTCGTTGAAAAAGATCGCTGACCCCCGAGGTATTTCGGACCAATGGAAGACCAGGTCACGGCACCCTGATCTGTCCCCGGGCGATTTTCACGGCCTGTCCCGCGACGCGGGTGGCGGTGATCTGGCCGTTTTCGGTGTCGATGCTGAGGCGCAACCCTGAAGGGCGGCCCATTTCGACGCCTTGTTTGAGGGAAAGCGTGGTTGTGCCGGTGGCGGGCAAATGGCCCGTGGCATTCAGTTGGGCCGCAAAGATCGCCGTGGCAGAGCCGGTGGCGGGATCTTCCATGATGCCGGCTGGCGGGTCGAACATGCGGGCCTGGGCGCTGTATGGCCCTGTGCGGACATAGGCGTAGAGGCCGCCGGTGCCGTTTGCGGCTGTAGACATCTGGCCAAAGGCGGGCTCTTGCGGCCAGGCGCGGGCGAGGGTTTCGAGGTCCTTGACCTCTGCATAGACAAAGGACGGGCCGCCTTCGAAATGGCCGATCGGTGTGTCGGCGAGGTCAGAGGTGGCCAGACCCATGGCGGCGGCGGTGATGGCCCGGTCGGGTGCGGGGCGGGCCTTTGGCAGCTTGGGCGCGGTGAATTCGGCGGTGCCGTTCGCGAGGGTGACGGGGACGAGGCCGGCGACTTCTTCGAGAGTCACCTCAGATGCGCCGTTTGCCAAGTGGAGGGCGCAGCCGATGGTGGGGTGGCCGGCGAAGGGGATCTCGGCGGTCGGAAAAAAGATGCGGACTTTGGCGGTGTGGGCAGGATCATCGGGGGTCTGGACGAAGATCGTCTCGGACAGGTTGAACTGGCGGGCGATGGTTTGCATCTGCGCGGTAGTCAGACCGTCTGCGCCTCCGACGATGGCGAGTGGATTGCCGGCGAAGGGCGTGTCGGTGAAGACGTCATAGATGTGGAAATCGAGCATTGGCCCCTCCTGTCTTGGCAGCAGGGTGCGGCCCTTGGCGCGAAGGCGCAAGGGGGTGGGCCATGACGATGTGTTATGGGCGGTGTCAGGCGGCGTGATCTCAGGTGTTTGGATGCTGTTCCAGGTAGTGAGGAAGAGCGGCGCCGCTCAGGGCGACGAGACGTTCGACCACCGGACGGAGCCGGTGAGGTCTGGTGCGCGAAACCGCCCTGCCTTGGCCGTTAACCCTTTCGGTGGGCTGGGCTGGGTCGTGTCCGTCATGGGTTGCCCTTGCGCGCCTATGGGGAGGCGCGGGTCGGGCGGATGATCATCTGCTCTCATTATAAAGCGGCAAGTTAAGATTTTGTGGAGAATTGCCGGGGGTGCGTGCGGTGGTGTCGCGGTGTTAGAGTGGGTCGCGGTCCAACAATTACGGGACAAGTGAAATGGCGCCTGAGGACTTTGTCAAAAGCTATGAAGCTGCCTTGGGCCGCCAGGATTGGGAATCCGTCGCACCTTTGATCGCGGATACTGCGCGGGTCGTCTTTTCCGACGGCAGGGTGCTGTCCGGCAAGGCGGCCATTCGCGCGGCTTACGAGCATAATTTCGCAACCATCAAGGGTGAGGAATTCCGGGTCGAAAACGTTGAATGGCTGGTTCGCACCGACAAGGCGGCAGCCTATGGGTTTGACTTCCGTTGGAGCGGTTATATTGACGGGCAACTGGCCTCCGGATCAGGTCGAGGCACGGCGGTTCTTGCACGGCAGGATGAGGTGTGGGTGCTGGTCGGCGAGCAATTGGGGCCGAAATCGTAAACGCGCCTAGCGCAGCCGCGTGACCGTAAACGCTTCATCATTGAACCATAGGCCGCCGTATTTGTGCAGGATGTCCGCGGTGATGTCGAAGTGTCGGGTCGCGCCGTGGACCTCTTCCAGCAACTGGTCGTCGATCTGGGCCACGTAAGTCGCAGCGTTCCAGGCGGCGGAGAGGGTGGAGGTGCCGATGGAGGGGCCGACCTCCTCGGGTAGGGTGTGCATCCGGTAGGACAAAAGCGCGTCGCCGCCTGAGGGGATGGTGAGGTCGAAGTCGGCGGTCTGGGGCCCAAGTTCCTGTTTCAAGGCCGCGATCAGGTCGTAGCGGTTGACCGGAAAGAGGTCGATGTCGGGCCAGATGGCGTTCACGATTTCCTCCGCCGGGTCGCCGCCTGCGCTTTGCACGGTCAGCATCCGGCCCCCCGGTGCGAGGGCGCGGGATAGGGGCGCGAGGATCGACTTGGCCTTGAGCGGGGCAGGCGTGCGGGCGCGCCAGGGTTGGGAGGCGAGGATGAGGTCATAGTGCGCCTGGCTCTCACCTTCACGTGGAATGACGTTGTCCAGAAGGAAGGCGTGATCGGTGCGGTAGATCACCAGCACCGTGGGCGTGACGTAAAGCGGATTGCCGGTTTTGGGGGAGGATTTGACTTGCCAGTTTTCGACCAGGAAGGGGTCAAGGTCGCGCAATTGCTCCTGAAACCCGATGGAAGACGCGCCGTCGAGGGCCACGAATTTCCACGTCACTTCGGCGGGTTTGTTGGGCGTGAGCCACGGGGCCTCGGCATAGAAGAGGTTCGTCATGGTCACGACCGTGGCGGGGTGTTCGACCAGACGGTCTGGCATGTTGGCAAGGCTCAGGCGGATGTCTTCGAGGCTGATTTCCTTGCCGACCGCGTGAAAGGGGATGGTCGGGTGCCGCTGGTGCAGTGCGCGGAGTGTATTGGCGAGCACGGTGCCGTCACCCATGCCCGCATCGAAGACCCGCACGGCGGGCGGGCGCGGTGTGATGTGGTCAAGCTCCTGCGCGACACGCTCGGAAATGCGCCATTTCTCATTCGTGGTGTTCACGAAGGTGAGGTATTTCAGGCGGTTGTCGAAGAAGCGAAAGGGTTTGTCGGACATTTGGCGAAGGTGGACCGCGCCGGGCCCATGCGTCAATCCGCGCTGTCGGGATTGTGAGAGGGCTCAGATCGCGTCGGGCAGGGTGTAGCCGCGCGCGTAGACGGCGCGGATCGCCTCAAGGGCCTGATCGCGGGGCATGGATGTGCCGAAGCGGTCTGCGTGGATGGCGGAAAGCCCATCGGGCGGGGCGCCGGTGGTGATCCAGCGGGCGAGGATTTCCGCCGCTCCGCCACCGGTGCCGATGCCGACGTTGAAACCGGTCGCAAGCCAGAGGCCGGGCAGGTCGGGCATGGGCCCGATCAGGGGCAGGCCATCGGGGGTGAAGCACATCGGGCCGTTGTTGACCTGCTTGATTCCGATCTCGGCGAAGATGGGCAGACGCTCCATCAACCGTTCGAGGTGCGGCAGAAGCGGGTCGATGTTGGGCGGCAGAAGCTCTTCCTTGAAATCCTTCGGGATGCCGTCGGTGGCCCAGAATTCAGGGCGTGTCTCGTAGATGCCGATGAGCAGGCCATCGCGTTCCTGGCGGACATTGCAGGAGACCCAACTGTCGCGCACGGCGGGGAGTTCGGTGTCGCGCTTGGCGAGTTCGGGGACGGGTTCGGTGATCAGTTCATGGTGCTGCGTGGCGTAAAGCGGCAGCTCGAGGCCGAGGGGCCGGAGCATCTCACGCGCCCAGAAGGAGGTGGCGACGATCACGTTTTCCGCGGTGACGGAGCCGTTTGGCGTGGAGAGGTGCCAGTGGGTGCCATCATGCTGTAACGCTTCAACGGGGCGGTGGCGGTCGATCTCGGCCCCCTGTGCGCGGGCGGCCCGGGCCAGCGCATGGGTGGCGCCGGTGGGGTCGACATGGCCGTCGGTGGGAGTATGGGCCGCGCCGAATATGCGGGACGTGTCGAGAAGGGGGTGGAGGTCGGCGACCTCCTCGGGCGTGCGGATATGGAAGGGAATACCAAGCTCGGCATAGCGGGGGGCGTAGGCGTGGAAGAGTTCCAGTTCGCGCTCGGTCGCGGCGGTGCGCAGCGAGCCCGTCTGGTGAAAGCCGACCGACTGGCCGCTTTCGGCTTCGGCTTCGAGATAGGTGCGGATCGAGCCTGCGAAAAGGCGGGTCATCTTCGGGTAGGGTCCGAAATACGTGGTATTGCCCGCCGCATGCCAGGTGGAGCCGGAGGTAAGCTCACGCCGTTCCAGCAGCAGGGTATCGGTGTGGCCAAGCCGTGCCAGCCAGTAGAGCGTCGCGGTACCCACGATGCCGCCGCCGATGATTACCGTCTGGACGTGGGTGGGCATAGGGTCGATCCTCGGGGTCTTTCGGTTGAGCCTAGGCAAAGGGGCTAGATTTGACGAGATTGGTTTTGACTCCGATGGGTCCAACGATTAAATGAACAAGTGTTCAATTCTTGGGAGAGAGCGGCGCCATGTTTCTGGGCTCGATGAATTTTGATCTGGGCGAGGATGTGAATGCCTTGCGCGATATGGTGCATTCCTGGGCGCAGGAGCGGGTGAAGCCGCTGGCCGCGAAAACGGACCAAGAGAACGCTTTTCCCAATGAGCTTTGGCCCGAGATGGGGGAATTGGGGCTTCTTGGTATCACCGTCGAGGAAGAATTCGGCGGCGCGGGCATGGGGTATCTGGCCCACGCGGTCGCGGTCGAAGAGATCAGCCGCGTGTCGGCCTCGATTGGTCTGTCCTACGGCGCGCATTCCAACCTCTGCGTCAATCAGATCAAGCTGAACGGGACGCCTGAGCAGAAGGCGAAATACCTGCCGCGCTTGGTGTCAGGAGAACATGTGGGCGCCCTCGCGATGTCTGAGGCCGGAGCGGGGTCGGACGTTGTGGGAATGAGCCTGCGGGCGGAGAAGCGGAACGATCGCTACCTGCTGAACGGGACGAAATACTGGATCACCAATGGGCCGGATGCGGACACGCTTGTGGTCTATGCCAAGACCGACCCGGAGGCCAGATCGCGGGGGATCACGGCCTTTCTCATCGAAAAGGAAATGGTGGGTTTTTCCACATCACCGCATTTCGATAAGATGGGCATGCGCGGGTCGAATACGGCGGAGCTGATCTTTGAGGATGTCGAGGTGCCGTTTGAGAATGTCCTTGGCGAAGAGGGGCGCGGGGTCGCGGTTCTGATGAGCGGGCTCGACTATGAGCGTGTGGTGCTGAGCGGCGTGAATATCGGGATCATGGCGGGCTGTCTGGATGAGGTCATGCCGTACCTGAAGGAGCGCAAGCAGTTCGGGCGGCCCATCGGGGATTTTCAGCTTATGCAGGGCAAGATCGCGGATATGTACACGGCGATGAACTCGGCGCGCGCCTATGCTTACGAGGTTGCCAAGGCATGTGATCGCGGGGCTGTGACGCGGCAGGATGCGGCGGCCTGTGTGTTGTATGCGTCCGAGGAGGGGATGAAGGTTGCCCACCAGGCCGTGCAGGCGATGGGCGGGGCCGGGTTCATGAATGACAGCGCCGTGAGCAGGATGTTCCGGGATGCCAAGCTGATGGAGATTGGGGCAGGCACGTCGGAGATCCGGCGCATGTTGGTGGGCCGCGAATTGATGGGGATGATGTGAGGCGTGGCAGGCCACGGGATGTTTTTAGGTATTTGGAAACAGTGGAAGACAGGCGGCGCGTTTGTGCGGCGGGCTGAGCGTTGTGTCGCACCGGGGGCGGTGGCGCCATGATGGCGCGGATCGCATTGCCGCTTGCCGCCTTGCTGGCCGTTGCGGGGGCGTTGGGCCTCTGGTTGGGGCTAAGGGCCGCCCCACCGACCGAGACGGAGATCATCAACGTCCACGCCGCGCGGTATGTGGCCGAGACGGGCGGTGAACTTCTGGATTGCTTCGCCGTGCCCTCGGGCGTGGAAGGCGTCCGGCTGATCGTGATTTGCGAACCCGAAGGCGGAGAGGCGTGGTACGGAGCAACCGACGAATGGGGCGTCGTGGTAGAGGATGTCTCGGTGCCGGAGGATGGAACGTGAGGGGACTGGCTTTCCTCGCGCTCCTGGCGTCACCAGCGGCAGCATTCGAGGCCTGTGTATCGGATGCTATAGTCGCTTTTGAGGGCCGCCTGACGGCGTCGTTGAACGAACAGGCGGCGCCGAATTTCGACCTCGTGCGGGGACGCTTTGTGGCCGATTGCGGGGGGATCGCTCTGTTGCAATGCGGGGCGGATGTGGCGTGTCGAGACGGGATCTCACGCCAGATGGTTGCACAGGCGGAGCGGTTCGCGGACGTGCCCGCGCCGGAGGCTGTCTCGGGCCGAAATCCGCCTTGGTCGGACGGGCTCTATCCTCAGCTCTGGGCTGAGGTAGCGGCAGGATGCGAGGCCTGTGGGCCGCAAGAGGCGTTGGAGCATTTGGGCCAGTCGGCGGCTTTGTGGCAGGTTGCCCGTGTCGTGGGAGTAGTGGAGGCGGACGGATGGCGTTGAGGGTTTTGCTGGGCTTGTTGGCCTTGTTTGCGGGGCCGGTGCAGGCGCAGTCATGGGCGGAGGCGCCGCGCGCTGTTCACGTGCCGCGATTCGAACAGTGTTTGCCTGAGCAGATGGAGGCGTTTGAAGCGCGTTTGTTGGGCCTGCCGGGCTATGGTGTGACCGTGCCGATGGACTCCTTCAACGTCCATTGGGTGCAGCATTGTGGCTATCTGGCGATGGGTATTTGCGAGGTCGCGGCCAATTCGCTGCAATGCCAGCGGCGGCTGCGCGCGGCGTTTGATGAGCGGGCGGCGGCGATGCGGGAGGTGCTACCGGAACCCGAGGCATTGCAGGGGCTCCCACTGGGGCCGCTTTACGGGAATGTCTGGGCCGTGGCGCACGGGCTCAACGCAGGCGACGATTGTGCGGGGAGACCTACCGGCGGCAGCTCTGGTGCGCGTCGTTTCAGTCGGTCCTGAAGTTCGAGGAGGCCGTCTGGGCCTGGCAGGTGGCGCGGTTAAGCGGGGTGATGGGGCCGCTTGATTGGGACGAAATGAGTGGGTTGGAGTGATGCTAGGATTTCGAAGAGATCTGGCAGGGCTGACCTGTCCGTCCTGTGGGTCGAGTGATTTGCGGATGCCGGAAGCTTGGTCGTTTCCAGAAACCTATCTGTTTTCTCGTTGGCCGTTCATCGGAGGTGAGCCTGCGAACCGCATCACTTGCGCGACCTGTCAGGCGTCGTTGTCTACATCGGGCGCGGCATGGGTGATCCTTTTGTGGTCGGCCCTCCTTTTGCTTCGATGGGAACGTACATCATGCTTCAGCCGAGTTCGGTGTTTTCAACGCTCTGGCCGTTTGCCGGGCCGCTCTTGGCCTTCTTTTTCGACCCATTGGTTGCGCGGTTCAGCCGGAAGTGGAGCGTCCAATGAAACTCAAATCCTCTTTCATCGCGGGCTCCGACGAAGCCAAGGCAAACCGAGTGGCGCATTTGGAGGCTTTGGCCGTGGTGCGCGAAGCTGCTGAGATGGCGGCGGCCGGTGGGGGCGAACGCTCGCGCGCGCGGCATGTGTCGCGGGGCAAGATGTTGCCGCGGGAGCGGGTGGCGAATTTGCTGGACCCAGGCTCTCCGTTTCTGGAGGTCGGCGCGACGGCCGGGCATGGGATGTACGAGGGCGCCGCACCCTGTGGCGGCGTTGTAGCGGGCGTGGGGAAGGTCCACGGGCGCGATGTGATGGTTGTCTGCAACGATGCGACCGTGAAGGGCGGGACGTACTATCCGATCACCGTGAAGAAGCACCTCCGGGCGCAGGAGATTGCAGAGGAGTGCCATCTGCCGTGCCTCTATCTGGTCGACAGCGGGGGCGAACCTGCCCAATCAGGATGAGGTCTTCCCGGATCGCGATCACTTCGGGCGGATTTTCTACAATCAGGCTCGGATGAGCGCGAAGGGGATCGCGCAAATCGCGGTGGTCATGGGCTCGTGTACGGCGGGCGGGGCTTACGTGCCTGCGATGTCTGACGTGACAATCATCGTGAAGGAGCAAGGGACCATCTTCCTGGCCGGTCCGCCGCTGGTGAAAGCGGCGACGGGGGAGGTTGTGACTTCGGAGGATCTGGGCGGCGGGGATGTGCATACGCGGTTGTCGGGCGTGGCGGATTATCTAGCGGAGGATGATGCCCATGCGTTGGCGCTGGCGCGGCGGACGGTGTCGAACCTCGGGCCAGCAACGGGCGTCGCTTTAGGCGGACGCGACCCGGCCTATGACCCTGAGGAGTTGTTGGGGGTCGTGCCCGCAGCCCTGACCACGCCCTACGACATCCGCGAGGTGATCGCGCGGGTCGTGGATGATAGTTACTTTGACGAATTCAAGGCGCGGTTTGGTGAGACGGTTGTGTGCGGGTTCGCCGAGGTGATGGGGATGCAGGTCGGCATCATCGCCAATAGTGGCGTCTTGTTTAGTGAAGCGGCGCAAAAGGCCGCGCATTTCGTGGAGCTGTGCTCGCAACGGAAAATCCCGTTGGTCTTCTTGCAGAACATCACCGGCTTCATGGTGGGCCGGAAATACGAGAATGAGGGCATCGCGCGGCATGGGGCCAAAATGGTCACGGCAGTGGCGACCACGGCTGTGCCGAAGGTGACGATGCTGGTGGGCGGCTCGTTCGGGGCTGGCAACTACGGGATGGCCGGGCGGGCCTACAGCCCGCGCTTCCTGTGGACTTGGCCGAATTCGCGGATCTCCGTGATGGGCGGCGCGCAGGCGGCAGGCGTTCTGGCGACCGTGAAGCGGGCCGCGATCGAGAAGAAGGGGAGGCGTGGTCTGAGGCCGAAGAGGCCGCGTTCAAGCAGCCCACGATTGATATGTTCGAGGAGCAGTCCCACCCGCTCTACGCCAGCGCGCGGCTGTGGGATGACGGGGTGGTCGACCCTCGAAAAAGCCGCGAGGTGTTGGGGTTGAGCCTGGCGGCTGCGTTGAACGCGCCGATCGAGGAGACGCGGTTTGGCCTGTTCCGGATGTAAGGGGGCGCTGCCCCCACGGCCTGTGGCCGCCTCCCCGAGGTATTTCTGAAACAAGGAAGGGCCGGGCGATGACACTGGACGCGCTCAAGACGCGATATCCGGGGGCGGAGACCTATTCGTTTGGCGACTCGGCGCAGTTGTCGGGGCTGCTATTGGGCTTGGTGCGTTCCGGTCGGAAACGCGCGACCTGTTTGTCAATGGCGGAAGTCGCGGCGGGCGAAGCGCTGCCGCAAATCGGGCGATGTGACATTGCCACGACGTTTGATGGCCGGCCTGCGCTGGTGAATCGGACGGTGGAACTGCGGCTCGTGCGGTTCTGCGACATGCCGGAGGAATTGGCGCTTGCCGAGGGCGAGGACGAAACCTTGGCCGGATGGCAGGAGAACCACGAGCGGTACTACCGGCGGGCCGGGATATTCAAACCGCAGATGGAATTGGTCTGGGAGAGGTTCGAGGTGGTTGAGGATTTGGGGGCGGTGGACAATGTGGGCTGAGCCGTTTTTCGAGACCGGTGCTGCGCCATGCTAGCGTGGCGTTTGTTCTTCTGCCTGCCTGGCGCCTCGGCTTTGCTTGCCTTGGGGACCGCTTGGGAGGGCCGCGTCGGCATTGCCTGTGTCGGGGCCGCACTTGTGGCGCTGATCCTGCTGGGTCGGCTCGGGAAATGGCCCGCCCTTGTGGTGATGTGGCTTGTCTGGCTGTGCGCAACCCTGGTGGTCGTTGTGACATTCCCGACATGGCCTGTGGCTGTCGGGGCCATCTTGTGTTCCTGGTTGGCCAGTTTCGCGGCAGTCCGCATTGGCCGTCATTGGGGCGAGGCTCGCGCGATGCGGCTTTGCGCACGGGGACACGGCATTCAGGAATGGGAATGGGTGTTCACGGGCGCAGGCTATGTGGAGGGGCATCCGCTCAACCGACTGAGCCCAGGGTTGT
Source organism: Gymnodinialimonas sp. JB5-7 (assembly GCF_055693405.1). Lineage (NCBI taxonomy): Bacteria > Pseudomonadati > Pseudomonadota > Alphaproteobacteria > Rhodobacterales > Paracoccaceae > Gymnodinialimonas > Gymnodinialimonas sp. JB5-7. The sequence continues at coordinate 94,312 of NZ_JBVFUX010000012.1, read as the reverse complement.
GGTTAAGCGTCGGAGCGTTGTGCCTGGCGGCGATTTTGGTGATCATCGACCTTATGCTGGGGTTGGCGCAGCTTTGGGAGGCAGCGCTTGTGGCGGTCTTTCTGTTGCCGATCTGGCCCATCTTTGCGCGTCAACCCGTGGCCTATCCGATGGTCTTTGGGGCCGTGATTGCGGCATTCGTTGTGCAGGCCCCGATTTTGATGGCGCTGATGATCCCGGTCCTTGTCTACTGGGCCGATGGCGTGCGCCCGAACCTGATATACCGCCACCGCTTCGAGCGGCTTCTACCACCGGGAGAGACTGATGTTTCGTAAAATCCTGATTGCGAACCGGGGAGAGATCGCCTGCCGCGTCATTGACACGGCACGCACCATGGGTGTGCGGACGGTGGCGGTTTACTCTGACGCCGACGCCTCGGCGCGGCATGTCGCGATGGCCGATGAGGCGGTGCATATCGGTGGGCCGAAACCGGCGGACAGCTACTTGCGAGGCGACGCAATCATCGCGGCGGCCAAGGCCACGGGCGCGGAGGCGGTGCATCCGGGCTACGGGTTCCTGAGCGAGAACCCGGAGTTTGTGGAGGCGTGCGAGGTGGCAGGGCTCGTCTTCATCGGGCCGTCGGCCGAAGCGATCCGTGCGATGGGACTTAAGGATGCGGCGAAGGCCTTGATGGAGGAGGCCGGTGTTCCGGTCGTGCCGGGCTATCACGGGGCCTCGCAAGAGGGGTTGGCCGAGCGCGCCGCAGAGATCGGCTATCCGGTGCTCATCAAGGCCGTCGCGGGCGGGGGCGGCAAAGGGATGCGGCGCGTCGACCGGGCAGAGGATTTTGCCGATGCGCTGGCCAGCGCGCAGGGAGAGGCAGCAACGGCGTTCGGAAATGACGCCGTTCTCATAGAAAAGTTCGTCGCGACCCCGCGCCATATCGAGGTGCAGGTTTTTGGCGACGGTGAGCGGGCTGTGCATCTTTTCGAGCGGGATTGCTCGCTCCAGCGCCGCCACCAGAAGGTGATCGAAGAGGCCCCCGCGCCGGGCATGACGGCGGAAATGCGGGCCGCGATGGGAGACGCCGCCGTGCGCGCGGCTGAGGCAATTGGCTACAAAGGTGCCGGCACGGTTGAGTTTATCGTGGATGCGCTCTGACGGGCTGAAGCCGGATCGGTTCTACTTCATGGAGATGAACACGCGTTTGCAGGTCGAGCATCCGGTGACGGAGGCGATCACAGGCGTCGATCTGGTCGAATGGCAGTTGCGCGTCGCGGCGGGAGAGCCTTTGCCCTGTCACACAAGAGGCTCTGTCAATTGAAGGTCATGCCTTTGAAGCGCGGCTTTACGCGGAGGATGTGCCAAAGGGCTTCCTGCCCGCGACGGGAACTTTGGCGCATCTGAAATTCCCTGACGGTGCACGCGCGGATATCGGCGTGCGCCCGGGGGACGAGATCAGCCCCTGGTATGACCCGATGATCGCCAAGCTGATTGTCCATGGACCGACACGGGAGATCGCTCTGGCCAAGCTGGATCGGGCCTTGGCGGGCACACAAGTGGCGGGATCTGTCACGAACCTCGCCTTTCTGCGCGCCTTGGCGACGCATGAGGGCTTTGGGCGCGGAGAGGTTGATACCGGCCTGATCGACCGGGAGGTCGAGGCTCTGGCCCGCGCGCCAGAGCCCTGTTCGCGCACACGCGCCCTTGCAGCGGTGGGGGCGGTGGACCGCGACGGGCCGTTGGAAGGGTTCACGCTGTGGGCGCCGGTGCCGCAGAGTGTTGTGATTGCCCGCGATGGCTTGGCGGAGGTTGCACATGTGACGACGCTCGGCGCAGGTGACTATGCCGTCGCCTTGGGAGATGCCGAGCATCGTGTGACGCTTGGCACCGATTGGTCCGTGGATGGCGCGCCGGTTGCGGCGGACGTGGTTCGGCACGCAGCGGGGCTGAGCGTGTTCTGGGGCAACAACTATCATTTCGAACTGCCAGATCCGTTGGATGTGCAGGCGGAAGCCTATGGTGCCGGGCGGATTGAGGCGCCCATGCCGGGGTTGGTGAAGGCCGTCTTTGTGAAAGCGGGTGCTGAGGTAGAAACGGGCGACCGATTGGCGGTGCTGGAGGCGATGAAAATGGAACATGTGTTGACCGCGGGCCGGGACGGCATCGTGGCCGAGGTTCTTGTGGAGGCCGGTGCCCAGGTGGAAGCCGGCGCGCCTCTGATCGTTTTGGAGGATGAGGCATGATCCGATTGCACCATGTGCCTTGGGGGCGGTCGTTCCGTGTGCTGTGGCTGTTGCAGGAAATGGGCCTGACGCCAGAGCTGGAACTCTATGAGATCGGTACGCGCAAAATGCAGGAACCGATCCTGAAAGATCGCTCGCCCGCAGGACGTATTCCGGCGGTGGAGATCGACGGACGCACGATTTTCGAGAGTTCGGCGATTTTGCAATATCTGTGCGAAACCCGGCCCGATTTCGGCTTTGGCCGCGCTCCGGGTCATTCGGAACGGGTGGCGTATCTGGAAGCGATGGGATTTGCGGAAACACAAGCCTCGCTGATTGAGCAGTTGAACCTGAACCACCTGTTCCTGCGCGCACCGGCCAAGCCGTCGCCCACAGTGATCAAGTTGAATACGCTGCGCCTGAAGGGCACGCTGGATGCGCTCGACGGGATGATCGCTGGGGACTACCTGCTGCCATCCGGTTTTTCGGCAGCAGATGCGATGCTGGGCTTCAACCTGTTCGCTGCGCCATTCTACGTGAAGCTTGATCCATGGCCAGGGCTCCAATCCTATTGGGCGCGCCTGCAAGCCCGGCCTGCGTTTCAGGCGGCGGCGGCGATCGAAGGGCCGCAACGCTTCTATTCCAAACCGTTCTACGAGGTTCCGGTCGATGGGTGAGACGGTCGAAATCGTCGAGGTCGGACCGCGGGACGGGTTGCAGAACGAGGCGCGGCTGATCCCTACAGACGAGAAAATCGCGCTGGTTGATCTGTTGTCCTGTGCCGGGTTCCGCCGGATCGAAGTGGCGTCGTTTGTCTCACCAAAATGGGTGCCACAGATGGCGGACGGGGCGGAGGTTTTGGCCGGCATCCGGCGGACAGACGGCGTGCGGTACATGGCGTTGACGCCGAATATGCGGGGTCTGGAGGGCGCGCGGGCGGCAAAGGTGGACGAGATCGCCGTTTTTGCAAGCGCGTCGGTAGGGTTCTCCAAGGCCAACCTGAATGCATCCGTTGTTGAGAGCCTTGGACGCTTTGATGGGGTGGTGCGTGCAGCCAAGGCCGATGGTCTGACGGTGCGCGGCTATATCTCTTGCGTGACCGATTGCCCGTTCGACGGACCGGTACCCCCGTCGCAGGTGGCCGTGGTCGCCAGCGCCTTGGAGGGGATGGGATGCAATGAGATTTCGCTTGGCGATACCATTGGCCGGGGCACGCCTGAGGCAGTGGACGCGATGCTGGAGGCCGTCCTGAACGTGGCCGAGATGGACATGCTGGCCGGGCATTTCCACGACACAAGCGGCCGCGCGTTGGACAATGTCGACGTAGCCCTGGCGCGCGGTGTGCGGATTTTTGACAGCGCGGTCGGGGGGCTTGGCGGGTGCCCCTATGCGCCGGGTGCAGCAGGAAATCTGGCAACCGAAGCGCTGGACGCGCATTTGACGACGCTGGGATACGTCACGGGCCTGAACCGTGCTGTGGTTGCCAAGGCCGGGCGGATGGCAAAGGAGACGCGACATGGCGGTGGTTGAATTGAACGTCGATGATCGTGGTGTGGCCTGGGTGCGGTTGAACCGGCCTGAGGTGCACAACGCGATGGATGCAGCGATGATTGCCGAATTGACGCTGATGGCGGGCCGGCTGGGGCGCGACCCGGCGGTTCGGGTTGTGGTGCTGACCGGCGAAGGCGCCAGTTTCTGTGCGGGTGGCGATCTGGGCTGGATGCGCGCACAGATGGCGGCCGATGCGGAAACGCGCGCCCGCGAAGCGCGGGCCTTGGCCGAGATGTTGGGCGCGCTCGACGCGATGCCCCGTCCTCTGATCGGGCGTGTGCAGGGCCAGGCCTTTGGTGGCGGTGTTGGACTGATGTCTGTGTGCGACGTCGCGGTGGGTGTCGATCATGCGAAATTTGGTCTGACGGAGGTTCGTCTGGGCCTGATCCCCGCGACCATCGGGCCTTATGTCGTTGCGCGCATGGGTGCGGCTCGGGCCCGGCGCGTATTCTTCTCGGGCCGCAGATTTGACGCCGGCGAGGCGGTCGCGTTGGGCTTGCTGGCGCGTGCCGTACCGAAGACGGACTTGGATGCTGCGATTGCGTCGGAAATTGAGCCATATCTGAGGGCGGCCCCCGGTGCAGTTTCTGCAGGAAAAGCGTTGGTGGCCGAGCTTGGTGGTGTGGCCGCCGAGGCGCAGATCAGCGCCACAATTGACGCCCTTGTCGCCCGTTGGGAAAGCGCCGAAGCGGAAGAGGGGATCGGCGCCTTTTTCGACAAACGCAAGCCGGGGTGGGATCGGTAGCAGCACAAAAGGAGTAGTTCTTGGCGCACCCTTTGATGCTGGATTTTCCTTGGTGTGACGGGAAAGGAAGAGCGACGCGCGACGCTCGCCCAAGGGCGTCGCCCCGCCCGCCGTCCCGTGATTGACACTGGACAGAGGCCTTACTCCTCCGCAATCCTTGAACCACACGGTCCGATCCAGAGGCCGGGTCTGGGAGGACATCATGGCAATTTTCGAAAGTCGGCACGGAACGGTCGAGGTTCCAGATATGTCGGTCACGCAAAAGCTGTTCGAAGGCTTCGAGGGGCGCATGGATGACGTGGCCATGGTGGACGGCCCGACCGGCCGGGAGGTTACGGCGGGTGCAATCGTTGCGCAGATCAAGGCTTTGGCGGGCGGACTGACCGAACGTGGTGTGCTGCCTGGTGGAACCGTCGCGCTACTGGCGCCGAACCTGCCGGAATATCCGATTGTGTTTCACGGCGTGGCATGGGGCGGCGGCACGGTCACGACGATCAACCCCACCTACACGGCACCGGAAATCAAGCATCAGCTGGAAGATGCAGGCGCGCAAATGCTCGTGACAATCTCGATGTTTGCTGACGTCGCGCGCACCGCGATGGAAGGCACGCGGTGCCGCGAGCTGGTTATTCTCGATGGCGGAGACGGGGCGTTGACGCTGGCCGATGTGATGGGGCCAGAATTGCCAGAACAGGCCCCGGTTGATATTGCAGAGCATGTTGTTGTCTTGCCCTATTCCAGCGGCACGACCGGACGCCCCAAGGGCGTTATGCTGACCCATCGAAACCTCGTGGCCAATGTCACGCAATCGGCGGCGGTGGCACAGATTGATCCGGACGACGTCACCATCGCGTTCCTGCCGTTTTTCCACATTTACGGCATGACGGTTCTGATGAACCTGTTCCTGAACCAACGTGCGAAAATCGTGACCCTTCCGCGCTTTGATTTGGAGCTTTACCTCAAGCTGATCCAGGAGCATCGGGCGACACGCCTCTACATCGTCCCGCCGGTTGCGCTGGCTTTGGCAAAGCATCCGATGGTGGACGATTACGATGTTTCGTCCGTGTCGGAAATCTTCTCAGGTGCCGCGCCGTTGGGCGCGGAGATCGAAGCGGCTGTCGGCGAACGCTTTGGCGCAAGCTCTGTGCAAGGATATGGGATGACCGAGCTTTCTCCGATCAGCCATATGACCGTCTTCGGCAATATCCGGCATGGATCAAGCGGTCAGGCCGTGCCCTCGACCGAGTGTCGGATCGTGGACCCCGAAACGTTGGAGGATCAGCCACCCGGCATGGAGGGGGAATTGTGGATCCGTGGGCCGCAGGTAATGAAGGGATACCTGAATAATCCCGACGCCACCGCTGAGACCATGGCGGAGGGCGGTTGGCTGCGCACAGGTGATCTGGCCGAGATCGATGAAGATGGTTTCATGTTCATCCGGGACCGGTTGAAGGAATTGATAAAGTACAAGGGATTTCAGGTGGCGCCGGCCGAGGTGGAGGCTGCACTTTGCGCGATGGAAGGCGTCACTGATGCGGCCGTGATTGGCAAGGCAGACCCGGAAGCCGGTGAGGTGCCTATTGCCTTTGTCGTGACCAACGGGACGGTTGAGGAGGACGATATCCGCACTTATTGCGAAGGGTGCCTGGCCAGTTACAAGCGGCCAGACGAATACCGGTTCGTGGAGAGCGTGCCCAAAAGCGCGAGCGGCAAAATCCTGCGGCGTGAACTGAGAGACGCGCTTTAGCCTGGCGGTTATGGGCAGGAGGGCCCGAAGAAAGATCCAACGATGCATGTCGTGCGGCGATCAATCTGAAGCAGATGCCATAGGCCGTTATCGTCCTGAAGCAGTCGCCCGACCCATTCGATTTGGTCGCTCATATCGTTGGTTCGCACACCGGATGTGACCCGGAAATCGACGGAAAATCCATCATTGGTCGCAAATTCCACGGCCTCCGCCGGGAATGTACCGCTTCCAAAGACGCCCGACAGGAGCGGCAAGATCGCCTCGATTGGGCTTGCGGCGGGCGCGAGCGTGTCTTGCGGCAGGCGCTCCCAATCCGAAGGTGTCGCCGCCTGGAAGGCCAAGTTTCGCAAAACGGCTAGGCAACCCGAGTTGATGGTGCCGTCATTATAGGGGGCGCAACCGTCGCCTGGACCTTGAGTAGAGAATTGCGCTGCGGCGGGCAGGGCCGCGATGAGCGACAAGGCGCAGAATGCGGCGGGCAGGACGAAGGGACGAAACATGTCGGAAGCTTTCGAGCGGCGAAAAGAAGGGGTGTGGCCAGACATTCCAGAAAACCTTTCGGCTGGCAGGTGCGGAATTCCGCTGTCTCATATCTGCGTGAGGGCCATGAAATATCGTCCGCACCCCTTTGCCGCACCGGCAGGGAATTGACCGCCCCGGCGGCGCGCCGTAAACCGTCAGGTGACCGGACCAAACGAGACGCCGATGACCGAGCTTTTGTCGAACTACGCCCCGATCCTGATTTTCCTGGCCATTGCCATCGGGCTTGGCCTGGTTTTGATGTTGTCGGCGGTGGTTCTTGCGGTCCGCAATCCGGATCCGGAAAAGGTCAGCGCCTATGAGTGCGGGTTCAACGCGTTCGATGATGCGCGGATGAAGTTTGACGTGCGGTTCTACCTCGTGTCGATCCTGTTCATCATCTTCGATCTGGAAATCGCATTTTTGTTCCCGTGGGCCACCGCGTTCCCGGATCTCAGCGACACCGCCTTCTGGTCCATGATGGTGTTCCTCGCTGTTCTGACCATCGGGTTCGCCTATGAGTGGAAAAAGGGTGCGCTTGAGTGGGAATGATGCCTTATCACGCGTGATAAGACTATCTATAGCATTGAAAAAGAACGGTAAAACCGGTCGCTGCGTTCCTCAATCGAACATCTCGCGCACACATGCCGGGGCCTGAACCCTACCGACCCGTCGAACGCGGCGCCTCGCCCGTTCGTGGCATTTTGATTTGTGTCGCGCTTGCATGTGTTGGTTGGTTTGCGTTGAGTGCGGCCTCTCCGGACCATCAAAATCCGCTGCCTTCCAAAGTTGACACGCCACCGCCGCCTGGTGTGATCGGGAGGGAAAGCCGCGTGCCGCTGGCCGACTTTGCGCCAGATGATCCGACGCAGTTCCCGGGTTGGGAAGATGCCATCGCCGCCGTTGTGCGCGTCTCTTGCCGGGGAGGAACAACTGGCGGTGGCGTTCTCATAGCCGAGGGCGACCGAATGCTGACGGCGGCCCATGTGTTTTTGAACGAAGACGGAAGTCACCGCGCGCGAAACCCGGATTGCGTGGCCATCCACACAGGTGGTGACGTTGTGACTTTGAACACGGTTGGGTTGAAGGCAGGGCCCTTCCGCGTCCCGCCCGAATTGGGAAGCCATCTTTCCGTTCCGATCACCCGCGCGGATTGGGCCATTGTGCAGTTGAGCCGCGTTCCGCAGAGCGCGCGGCCTTTGCCCGTGGCAACGGCAGATGATCTGATCCTGGAAGAGGGGCGACCGATCTTGAATGTGACCGGTGGCACGGCGTCCTATCGGACAGAGGGATTTCTGGCACAAACCTGCCGATATCGGGGTGTGCCGCCGACGACCTCCATCCTCGATACAGCGGGTGAGATTGTAGGGCGTGCCGCCGAGCCGCGCGACACGCTGGAAGTTGCCCGCTACGATTGCGACAGCGGCAGCGGTGCTTCAGGCTCTCCCATGATCGGCTGGTCGGAGGGGCGGCCGATGATCTGGGGCATATTGACCGACAGCCTTCGCGGTCGGGACCGCTGCCCTGATATTGGACGCACGTTTTGCTACACTGCAGGTCCGCTGACACCCGCCATGGACATTGTCCCGTAGGGCGCAAGTGCGCCCCTGGGAAACTGCGGGTTCCCCTTACCTGAGGGTTTCCTGAATTGACGCCCCTGCGCGCTTGAACCGGGCCAAAGATCGGTCTTTTGTGCCTGCGATGTCGCCGGGGCAATCGGGGTGACTCTCATTTCAGGATTGGCAAGCCATGCTGCGGTCTGGGCGCAGTTCATGGGATGCCTCCGCAAGGGGAGAGGGCCGTTGCCATTTCATGGCCGGTGGACGGGATTGAACCACACTTTGATGCGGGCCCGGCAAAGTGCCGAGGCGGATGCGCGGTGCGTTCGACGCAAGGCGACAGACTCACGGAACCGCTTGCGCGGCCCGGACTGCTGGCGGGTGACGCCCTCTTCCAATCTGACAACGACATCTGCCGGTTTTGCGCTTGTGCGACCCCGTGGCGGATGGCGCGAAAACCCACACCGATAGGTGTGGGCCAGCAGGCGTGGCCCTGTCCATGACCAGCCCCGATTGGGTGAGGTCACGCCTGCGACCAAATTCATCGTTACACCACCAGGCCCTGTGCACGCTACGGCGGTTGCGCAGCGTTTGCCTGCGACCCCTTGTGGCATTGTGTGCGGACGCCGTTGACCGCCGCCGCCGCCACCCGTATCTGGAGAACAAACGACCATATAGGGTGAGCCACAATGGGTGTAGCAACGACCCCCAACCATGCCGGTGCAGACCGCGAGGTTGCGACGCAGACACTGAACCGCGAGCTTCAGGACAAGGGTTTTCTGGTCACGTCGACCGAAGATCTGATCAATTGGGCGCGTACCGGATCGCTGCACTGGATGACCTTTGGCTTGGCGTGCTGCGCGGTGGAGATGATGCACACCTCCATGCCGCGCTACGACGCGGAGCGCTTCGGCATCGCGCCGCGCGCCTCCCCCGCCAATCGGATGTGATGATTGTGGCCGGGACGCTGACCAACAAGATGGCGCCGGCGCTGCGCAAGGTTTATGACCAGATGCCCGAGCCACGCTACGTGATCTCGATGGGGTCCTGCGCCAATGGCGGCGGGTATTATCACTACAGCTATAGCGTCGTGCGGGGCTGTGACCGGATCGTTCCGGTCGATATCTATGTGCCCGGCTGCCCGCCCACGGCGGAGGCGCTTCTTTACGGCATCCTGCAGTTGCAGCGGAAAATCCGCCGCACCGGCACCATCACGCGCTGAGGGATTTAGAATGACCCAAGCCCTGCAAGAGCTGGCCACGTATCTCAGCGAAAAGCGTTCGGACGCGGTGTTGTCGACGGATGTCAACGCGGTGGGCGAGCTGTCGGTTGACGTGCCCCCGACCCAGTTGGTGGAATTCATCGAGTTTCTGAAGACTGATCGGTCGTGCCAGTTCTCGACCCTGATCGACATCACCGCGGTGGACTATCCCAGCCGGGATCGCAGGTTCGATGTCGTCTACCATTTCCTCAGCATGTATCAGAACCACCGCATCCGGGTTCGGGTGGCGTTACGAGAAGATGAGACGCTGGCCTCCATCACCGGAGTCCATGCCAGTGCCGGATGGTACGAGCGGGAAGTCTACGACATGTTCGGGATCCTGTTCACTGGCCATGACGATTTGCGCCGCCTGCTGACAGATTACGGCTTCCGCGGTCATCCGCTGCGCAAGGATTTCCCAACGACGGGGTATACCGAAGTGCGGTATGATGAGGAGCTCAAGCGCGTGGTGTACGAGCCGGTGAAGCTGGTCCAGGAATACCGCCAGTTCGATTTCATGAGCCCGTGGGAGGGTGCGGAATACGTGCTGCCCGGCGATGAGAAGGCAGATGCGGAGGAGAAGGCATGATGGACGGCGATATCCGCACGAACACCTATGACGACGGCTCCACCGATTTTGAGACCGGCGAACAGAAGATCCGCAACTTCAACCTGAACTTCGGGCCCCAGCACCCGGCGGCGCACGGCGTGTTGCGTTTGGTGTTGGAGCTGGACGGGGAGATTTGCGAGCGCTGTGATCCGCATATCGGCCTGCTGCACCGTGGCACCGAGAAGCTCATGGAAAGCCGGACGTATCTGCAGAACCTGCCGTATTTCGACCGGCTGGATTACGTGGGCACGATGAACCAGGAACACGCCTGGTGTCTCGCCATCGAACGCATGACCGGCACCGAGGTGCCACGTCGCGCCCAGTTGATACGGGTGCTCTATTGCGAGATCGGGCGCATCCTGAACCACCTGCTGAACGTCACGACGCAGGCGCTGGACGTTGGCGCGCTGACGCCGCCGCTGTGGGGCTTTGAAGAGCGTGAGAAGCTGATGATCTTCTACGAGCGGGCCTCGGGCGCGCGTCTGCATGCGGCCTATTTCCGGCCCGGCGGCGTGCATCAAGATCTGCCGCCGGAGTTGATCGAGGATATCGACGCCTGGGCGGACGCGTTTCCCAAGGCGCTCGATGATATCGACACGCTGTTGACGGAAAACCGCATCTTCAAGCAGCGGAATGCCGATATCGGCATCGTGACCGAAGAGGACATCCAAAATTGGGCGTTTTCGGGAGTGATGGTGCGTGGCTCGGGCTTTGCATGGGATTTGCGCCGGTCGCAGCCCTACGAATGCTACGACGAGTTCGAGTTTCAGATCCCCGTGGGCAAAAACGGCGATTGTTATGACCGCTACCTCTGCCGCATGGCCGAGATGCGCGAGAGCCAAAAGATCATCAAGCAGGCCTGCGAAAAGCTGCGGATGCCCGAGAACCAGGGGGACATCATGGCGCGGGGCAAGATGTCCCCGCCCAAGCGCGGCGACATGAAGACCTCAATGGAAGCGCTGATCCACCACTTCAAGCTCTACACCGAAGGCTTCCATGTGCCTGAGGGCGAAGTGTACGCCGCCGTGGAGGCGCCGAAGGGCGAATTCGGCGTTTACCTCGTGGCTGACGGGACGAACAAACCCTACCGCGCGAAACTGCGCGCGCCGGGCTTCCCGCATTTGCAGGCGATGGATTACCTGTGCAAAGGCCACCAGCTGGCGGATGTGTCGGCGATTTTGGGCTCGCTCGATATCGTGTTCGGGGAAGTGGACCGCTAAGCGTCTTCACAAACCTGTAAGGTCAGGAAAGCCCGCCATTTGGTGGGCTTTTTCTTTGTGTTACAGATCCCGTGGCTTATTCGAAGGACCGTTTCATATGCGTATTTTCAGAACTCTTCCTCCTCGGCCCTGCGGCACTTCTCGCGGCATCCATGGCCCACGGGCAGGCTGCGATGCCGGAGGATCATCCGGGCTATCCGCTGGCCCAAGCCATCGCGGAACAAGGCTGCGTGCTGCATCAGGACGATGTAAATTCCGTCATGGAAAGCATCGGCGTGGAAAGTGCGATGTTTCCGCAGATGGCGGTGCCGCTGATGCAGACGGGGTTCTTGCGGTCTTCCGGCAATGGGACTCTGACACTTGTGAACTGGGGGCTTTGCACCGGAGAAGCGCCGGCTGAGGAGCCCGAAGCGACGGATGCTGCGCCAGAGGCGAGCGACGCCGAGACGGAGTAAGCTACGGATTCCCTCCGTTGTGGGAAAAGGTTCTCAAGGGCAGGTTGGGTTCACGAACACGTGACACCCCTGACACGAAGGACCCAAGCCATGCGCCCGCTGCTGCCACACGAGCCCATTTCCGCGAAATCCCTCAATGATCCCTGCATTGCCCGTGCGTCCAAAGTGATTGCCCGGATGCAAGCGGGCGGTCGCACTGTCACGAACCCGACGAATTGGCGTCCTGCGCAATCTCCCTGGCGCTGAACGCTTTCGCTTAGCCCGGCGGAAAGAAGGGGTCCGGCCCGGGCGGGGGCGTCTTTCCTGACATCGTGCAGGAAAGGCGCCCTACTTTATTTGTTGGACAGCCTTATCGGTCTTTCCCAACATGCAGGAACGTTTTTCATCTTTCTGCGATCAAAGGGCTTTTTCAAATATGCGTCCGTTTTCCATACTGCCAATCGTCGCCTTGGCGCTGTGTCCAGTGACCGCCTCCGCACAATCCTCGCCAGAGCAAGCAGCCGTCATTCAAGCCTTTCTACAGTTCGATTGCGTCATGACCCGCGCGAATGAAGATGCCGTCGTTGCGGCCATGGGCCTGAGCGATGACGTCTCTGAAGAGGTTGGACAACAGATGTTTGCCGAAGGGCAGTTCCGACAAATCAACGACAACCTTGTGCTTCTGCATCCCGACTGCCCGAACGGTACCTTGGGGAGCGCGACCCCAATTGGTGTGCAAGCAGCTGTTGATTGGATGACGGCCTTGGGGGTGATCAATCTGCGGATGTCGTGGCGGAAATCATGAAGGCGCGGGGCTGTGTCATCGGTGCGGATGAGTTCGGACGGTTCCAAAGCGAAGTGACGCGCGCCGTGGGGGCACGCTTCGGATTTGATGAAACAGCTTTGCCGTCGGAAGAAATGGACCCGTTCCTAGATGCGTTTGAGGCGATGCTGGAGCGTGGTGTGTTGCAGCTTGTCCGACAGGGTCGTCTGGTCGATGGGGATGAAGGGAGGACGCTCGTAGGGTGCTAAGGGCGGGCAATTGGCGTCGATCCGGTTTCAATAGGCGTTCAAGGGCCAGCTTGACCTGATCTGCCGTCCTGAGAGTCGTAGACACAATGCGCCAGGCTGCCTTAGGCTCATGGCATGCGATGTCTTTCAGTGATTTTGGCGCTGGTGTGCAATCCGGTTCACGCGGCGGACGCGCAATGGGATTTATTGGTTCCTGCGCAGAGCCTGCCGGAGGCGAGCTTGTTTGACCGCGCGGAAGCGCTAGACACCGTGGCCGTTGAGGAGATCATGGAAGAGGCCTACGCAGCCATCGGCTGCGCATTGCCAATAGATCTGGTGTCGGTTTTCGAGGTTTTTCTGGTCGACCGCGTCATGATGGCGTTGGGTGAACCGGTTGGTCCCGAGGTCGCGCAACAGGGCTTTTTCGCGCTGAGGTTGCGCAGCACAACGATCCGCCACCCCGAGGCGCGCGCAGTTCTGGCGGCGGCGCGTGCGATGGACGGAAGGTTGAACGACGCGATCCGGTCCGGCCGTATGGCGCAGCGCACTGGCCTGTTTCATGTCGCCGATTGTGAACCGGAGGGGACGTTGTTCGCCCTATCGCCCTACGCCATGCAATAGCCCCCTGCGCCATAGCGCGCATGGACATCCCCGGCTATTTGCGCGAAACCCGTGCCGGACACACGACCGCCAGGGACGACCCACATGCTGCGACGCCTGCACCCCGAGCAACCGGACACTTTCGCCTTCACGCCCGCCAATCAGGCTTGGGCCGAGGCGCAGATCACCAAATACCCTGAAGGCCGTGCGGCCAGCGCGATCATCCCGCTTTTGTGGCGCGCGCAGGAGCAGGAGGGCTGGCTGACCCGTCCGGCGATCGAGGCGGTGGCCGATATGCTGGGTCTGGCGCACATCCGGGCGCTGGAGGTGGCGACGTTCTATTTCATGTTCCAGCTTCAGCCCGTGGGCTCGGTCGCGCATATCCAGATTTGCGGCACGACCTCGTGCATGATTTGCGGGGCCGAAGATCTGGTCGCCGTGGCCAAGGACAAGATCGCCCCGCGTGCCCATGAGTTGAGCGCGGATGGCAAGTTTTCGTGGGAAGAGGTGGAGTGCCTTGGTGCTTGCGCCAATGCGCCGATGGCGCAGATCGGCAAGGACTACTACGAGGATCTGACCGCAGAGAGCTTTGCGGCGCTGATCGACAAGATGGCCGCAGGCGAAGTGCCGACACCGGGGCCACAGAACGGGCGTTATGCGTCGGAACCTGCGGGTGGGCTGACCTCGCTGAAAGATCACGAGGCGGGCAAGGACGGGTTGAATGCCTCTGCCCGGTTGGCGGCTGACATTGGCGATACGATCAAGCGGATCGACGGGACGGAAGTGCCGTTGCTTGCACCCTGGGGCCGGCAATCGGGCGATGGTGTGCCCACGGAACCCGCGCGGCCCAAGCCTGCAAACCGTGCCAAGGCGCCCGCCGACAAGACCGGTGCCACGAAGGCAGAGGCGAAAGCCAAATCAAAAGCCAAGCCAAAGGCGAAAGCCGCGGCAGAGCCTGCACCCGCTTCGGCAGATGTGGCCGAACAAGCGCCCGAGCAATTGTCCGGCCCGCGCGACGGTGGGGCCGATGACCTCAAGCGGATCAGCGGCGTTGGCCCGAAGCTTGAAGGTGTGCTGAACGAGATGGGCTTTTACCATTTCGATCAGATTGCGGCCTGGGGCCCGGCCGAAGTGGCGTGGGTCGATGCGCGGCTCAAGTTCAAGGGTCGGATCGAACGGGACAATTGGATCGCGCAAGCCGCCGATTTTGCGAACGAAGGCTGAGCCGCCAAGCGGGGAAAATGTGTGGCCCTGCTGCAAACCTGCGACAATCCGTCGACGTAGCGGAAGACAGGGGCCGAATCCTGCGCTAAGACTCCCAGCGACACGATAAAAACGTTGAATGACGGGGGTCTTACAATGAACAAATCCGGTGGCGTGGAATGCCTTGCCTGGACCTGGGGGATTGCCGCTTTGGCCGGCGTCTTCACGGCGGCAGCACTTTGGGTTCTGGGAGGATGGAGCTTTATGCAGGGCGCCTTCATGGGCGTTCTGGTGCTGCTGGTGCTGGGTGCGGTTCTGACGATTACCATGTGCCGCGCACCTGCCGCACCGCTCGGATCGGCTAATTCCGGGCAAAGCAGCGCTGGCGGGTCTTCGACATCAACTGCGACAACCGCTGCTGCCACGGCTCCGGCCGCTGACACGAGTGCTTCGGATGCCGCACGCGAAGCAGAAGCTGCTGCCGCCGCAGAGGCTGAGGCCGCCCGCGCAGCCGCAGAGGCAGAGGCGAAAGCTGCCGCTGACGCCGAAGCGGCTCGCGCGGCTGAAGCCGAAGCGGCAGCCGCAAGTGCCGCCGCCGCCGCTGCTCCAGCACCTGCTGCGGACCCCGGCGCGGGCACGCGCCCGGAGGCGCTTGATGGCCCGCGCGGTGGTCAGGCCGATGACCTCAAGCGGATCAAAGGTGTCGGGCCCAAGATGGAAATGCTCTGCAACGAGCTTGGCTTCTACCATTTCGACCAGATCGCTGCCTGGAGCGCCGACGAAGTCGCGTGGGTTGACCAGAACCTGAAAGGCTTCAAGGGCCGCGTGAGCCGCGACAACTGGGTTGAGCAGGCGGGCCTTTTGGCCGCAGGCGGTGAGACCGAGTTTTCCAAGAAAGTCGATGACGGAGATGTATATTAAGCCTCGGACCACAGCTGATCCGAGGGTGAGATATGCTTAACCTGACAGACATGATGCTGCGCGGCCCTGTCGCGCAGCTTTCTTTGGGGCCGGTGATGCCTGAGAAAAAGCCAGTCTCCGCCGAAGAACAACGCCGCGTGCGCCAGATCCGGCGGGCCGCGATTGTCATGGCGTTGACCATGGTGCTTTGGATGGGCGTGCAATTCATCGGCGGACAGATGGGCTGGCCGCCGCGGTTTGTATTCCTCTTCGACCTTGCGGCGATTGGGGCACTGGTCTGGGCGCTTGTGGTGACGTATTGGGTGTGGAAAGAGCGCAGACAAAGCTAGACGCGCGACCAGACCCCGCGCGAGCGATCAAGGATTTAGCCAATGTTGCAGGACAAAGACCGGATCTTCACCAACATCTACGGGATGCACGATCGTACCCTTGCCGGTGCGAAAGCGCGCGGCCATTGGGACGGCACAAAGGATCTGATCGGTCTGGGTCGCGACAAGATCGTTGAGATCATGAAGGCCTCTGGCCTGCGCGGTCGCGGCGGGGCGGGTTTCCCGACTGGTCTGAAATGGTCGTTCATGCCCAAGGAAAGCGACGGACGCCCGGCCTATCTGGTGGTTAACGCGGACGAATCCGAGCCCGGCACCTGCAAGGACCGGGAGATCATGCGCAATGATCCCCATACCCTGATCGAAGGCTGCCTGATCGCGTCTTTCGCGATGAATGCCAATGCCTGCTACATCTACATCCGCGGCGAATATATCCGCGAGCGTGAGGCGCTGCAGGCCGCGATTGATGAGGCCTACGACGCGGGCCTTCTTGGCAAGAACGCCGCCAAGTCCGGCTGGGATTTCGACCTGTACCTGCACCACGGCGCAGGGGCGTATATTTGCGGCGAAGAAACTGCGCTTCTGGAATCGCTCGAAGGTCGCAAGGGTATGCCCCGCATGAAACCGCCCTTCCCGGCGGGTGCGGGTCTCTACGGTTGCCCGACGACTGTGAACAACGTCGAATCCATCGCCGTTGTGCCGACGATCCTGCGCCGAGGCGCGGAGTGGTTCGCGGGCTTTGGCCGCCCGAACAATGCGGGCACGAAGCTGTTCGCGATTTCTGGCCATGTGAACCAGCCCTGCGTCGTCGAAGAGGCGATGTCGATCACCTTTGAGGAGCTGATCGAGACCCATTGCGGCGGGATTCGCGGCGGGTGGGACAACCTCAAGGCGGTGATCCCCGGCGGCTCGTCGGTGCCGTGCGTGCGGGGCGAGAACATGAAAGACGCCATCATGGACTTCGACTATCTCCGGAACGAGCTTGGCTCGGGACTTGGGACGGCGGCGGTCATCGTGATGGACAAGCAGACCGACATCATCAAGGCGATCTGGCGGCTGGCTTGCTTCTACAAGCACGAGTCGTGCGGCCAGTGTACGCCGTGCCGCGAAGGCACCGGCTGGATGATGCGGGTGATGGAACGGCTTGTGAAAGGCGAGGCGCAGGTCGAAGAGATCGAGATGCTGTGGGACGTGACCAAGCAGGTCGAGGGCCACACGATCTGCGCGCTTGGTGATGCGGCGGCTTGGCCAATCCAGGGTCTGATCCGTAACTTCCGCGATGAGATTGAAGATCGCATCAAGGTGCGACGCGACGGAACAGTTCAGGTCGCCGCGGAATGAGGTCGCTTGCGGCCGTCGGCCTGATCGCGCTGGCAGGCTGTGTCGCGCAGCCCACGGGCGTACAGGCGCAATTCGCGGCATTCGCCGGGAACGCTGCAACAGCTGACATCATGGCGGGCCTTTGTCCGCAATACCAAATGCGAAGCTCGATTGAGCAGCTGACTGAAGCGTTTGTGGATCAGATGCTGGCGTCGGGATATTCGGAGTTGGACGTGTTGCAAGCCGTCCAAAACACGTCCGAGGAACAGGTGATTGACGGCGTGATCTCGGAAATGGGTCGTCAGGGTGTCACACCGGGCGACACGGCCGCACTTTGTGCCTATGCTGATCGCGAAGTTGCGGCAGGAAGCCAGATTGGGCGTTTTCTGCGATAGGAGGGCGGCCTATGTGCTACGGACATGTCGATACAAAGGTGCTGGAGCGCGAGGTTCAAGATCGATTGCGCGGTGTTGAACGCGCGCCGACTGAAGTTTCTGAAGGGCTCCCACCGGAATTGATCGGCGGCCTTCGTGGCGTGTGGGCACGTTTGCGGATGGCGGTATGGGCGCGTCCCGGCGGCCGATTTGCTGGTTAGGCGAACCTGTCTTTTCCTTTCGGCTGCTGGCATCGTAGCCTGTACAGCGCCGGTGCCGCCCCCCTTGTCTTATGCGGCGATTCAGCAGCCCGACACACGCCAGATCGTAGACGCGGATGGCGTGCGCTATGTGATCCAAACCTTCACGGACACCGACCAGGGGCTCGGGTCATGTCACCCGTCGACCCCCTGTGCGCCGCAGGAGGCGCGCGAAGTCCTTACCGAGGTCTATGTCCTGCAAGGCGCTGCTGCATTCCAGTTTGGCGATGACGGGCGCGGCCAAGTCGCGACGCTGGCGCGCTCTGTCCGGTGCCCGGATCACAGCAGTGACGGCGTGCGCGCCAATTTTGTGGGCATCGGGACCGACAGCTTTGGCGCGTGGCATTTCTTCGGGCTCTGCCCCGGCGATGCGCCAGAAGGTCTGTGACCGTGGAGACCCACTCAAGCCGTGGCCTGTTGCCATGATCTTGCGGGACGTGTGCGGATTGGGCGAGGGTCGCCGCCACTGGACATGCGGCGCGCTGTGCATCATGCAAAAACGTCCGCAGCACGCGAAAATACGGGACAATCGAACATGGCATTGCCCAATTCTCTGGCGCGGCTGATATGGGGGCGCACGGGTGGCAGCGGACAGTATCG
Organism: Gymnodinialimonas sp. JB5-7; assembly: GCF_055693405.1. Lineage (NCBI taxonomy): Bacteria > Pseudomonadati > Pseudomonadota > Alphaproteobacteria > Rhodobacterales > Paracoccaceae > Gymnodinialimonas > Gymnodinialimonas sp. JB5-7. The sequence goes on along the minus strand of NZ_JBVFUX010000012.1, from coordinate 75,847 downwards.
CTTTCAGGGCGAGCCGCCGGCTCTTGAAGAACAGCAGAACGATCTTGAGCGCTTCTTCTGGGCCCATAACGGGCCCGTCGTGCACAAATGGCTGCACTATTTCGAGATCTATGATCGGTATTTCGCACGGTTTCGGAACACGCCGGTGCGGTTCCTTGAAATCGGCGTCGCGAAGGGCGGCTCGCTTGAGATGTGGCGGTCATATTTTGGCGAAGATGCGGTGATCTTTGGCATTGATATTGACCCTGCATGCGCGGCCTTTGATGGCCAAAGCGGGGCCGTCCGCATCGGTTCTCAGGCAGATGGGGCGTTCTTGGCGAAAGTGGTGGACGAAATGGGCGGCGTGGACGTCGTACTGGATGATGGCAGCCACGATTCCCTGCATATCCGCGCTTCCCTCGATGTCTTGTTCCCAAGGCTGAGCGATGGGGGCGTCTACATGGTTGAGGATCTGCAGGCCGCCTATTGGCCCGGTTTCACAGGGGGATACCGTCGCCGGGCCAGCTTCATGAGTGTGATTAAAACGCTCATTGATGACATCCACCACTGGTATCACCCAAAGGGGCAAAGGATCGACGCGACGGCCGATGCATTGGACAGTATCCATGTGCACGACTCGATTACGGTGTTGGAAAAGCGAATGCAAAAGCGGCCTGCGAATATTCAACGCGGCGAAGGGCGCAATTAAACCATTTGGGCTGTGTGTGCTGTTCCGGGCGATGCGGCGCACCACCTTTCGCCTGTGACCATGAGGACTCACTGAAGGCTGTGGTTGCGCCGTCCATCTTGCTGGAGTCCCGCAACTTTCCTATCCTTTGCGCAAAATGACCAAGTGGGCGTGATACGCACCGCATTGGCGTTATGAGGGCAAAGGGGCGGCGGCATGGTTCGCGTATACTGGTATTCTCTGGCGATCATTTACCTCGCTTGCGCCGTTGTGGGCGCGGGCCTGTGCTATCAGCTATGGGGCTTGGGCGGCGGCATTCTGGGCGCGGTGATGGGCGGTATGGTTGCCTCGGGCATTGCGATCGTGCTGAACACGCCTGAACGGATGGAAGCCGCGATCTACATCATCCTGGCTATCCTGTTCCTGACCCTGCTGGTCTGGCTTATCATCACCTTTTGGGGCGTGCGGTTATGAGGGCCTGGCCTGCGCTGTCGCTGGCCCTTGCGGCCTGTGTCACGCCGCAGGTCTATGTGACGTCGATTGGGCCGCTACAGGTTCAGGCAGACCCCGATGTGACGATTTTCAATCCGGTCGCATTACCCGACGGGACGGAGATTGAGCCTGTTCCAATTCAGGGTGGCCTCGTCGTGCGAACGCTCAATGGCCGTGCGGTTCCGTTCGAAGCGCGCGCTGCCGCGCTTGAGGCCATGCAGGCCCATTGCCTCGACTTCGACCTTGATACCGTGCCGCTGTTCTTTGGTTGGCGCGCGGTGGGCGATGAAAGCCTTTGGTCCGCGGCGGGCTGTGATGTGCCTGTTGGCGAATAGATGCCGAAAGGCGCGATGACCCATTCGTGACATTGAATAACATGGGTCCTTGTCCCCATGTCCGTCTCTGGAAACGGGCCAACCTATTAAAAGGGACAATAAAAATGCTTACCCCCTTCCGTATCGCGGCCGCCGCTGGTGTGCTGTTGGTCACCGGGCTGTTCACAACGATCGGCCACGCACAGAACGCAAGCTGGCAGGTCTTGCGGGATGATCCTGAAATTCATTCGGGCCTTACCGTGATCTCCGTCGGGCGCCACATCCAGAACATATGCGACGATATTCGCCCGCGCATGGTCCGGGCCTGGGCCTTTGCCGAAGGGCTGGTGGACCGGGCGCAGGACCTTGGCGTGGAACGGCGCGACGTGGATGCCTTTATCGACGACCGGACCGAGCAGGAGCGCTATCGCGCCATCATGCGAGACTGGTTTGCCGCCCGCGGCGTAGATGCCGGCGACCGCGATGCCGTGTGTCGCGTGGGGCGCGACGAAATTACCGCCGGTTCGCCGATTGGCAGATTGCTCCGCTAGGGTTAGAAGACGGTCCAGACAAGCAGGCACATATCATGTGCTTGAGGGAAAGGACCGGTCCCCATGAGCGATTTGCGCAAGATCATCATCGACGACAACGAGATCGAGGTTGATCCAGCCATGACCCTGATCCAGGCCTGCGAACAGGCCGGGATCGAAATTCCGCGTTTTTGCTACCACGAACGGCTGACCATCGCGGGCAATTGCCGGATGTGCCTTGTGGAAGTTGTGGGCGGACCGCCGAAACCCGCCGCCTCTTGCGCGATGCAGGTCAAGGATTTGCGGCCCGGTCCGGAGGGCCAGCCACCGGTCGTCAAAACAAACTCGCCCATGGTGAAGAAGGCGCGTGAAGGGGTGATGGAGTTCCTCCTGATCAACCATCCGCTCGATTGCCCGATCTGCGATCAAGGTGGCGAATGCGACCTTCAGGACCAGGCGATGGCTTACGGCGTCGATTTCTCGCGTTACCGCGAGCCCAAGCGCGCCGCGACGGAGTTGGAGCTGGGGCCGCTGGTGGGCACTGCCATGACGCGCTGCATTTCCTGCACGCGCTGTGTCCGTTTCATCACCGAAGTCGCGGGCATGCCCGAGATGGGGCAGACGGGACGTGGCGAGGATTCGGAGATCACCTCGTATCTGGGCCAGACGCTCGAGTCGGAAATGCAGGGCAATATCGTCGATCTCTGCCCGGTCGGTGCGCTGACCTCCAAACCCTACAGCTTCACCGCGCGTCCTTGGGAACTGACCAAGACCGAGAGTATCGACGTGATGGACGCGTTGGGGTCGAACATTCGCGTGGACACCAAGGGGCGCGAAGTGATGCGTATCCTGCCGCGCAACCATGATGGCGTGAACGAGGAATGGCTTTCCGACAAGTCCCGATACGTTTGGGACGGGTTGCGTCGCCAGCGGCTCGACAAGCCATACATCCGCGAAAACGGCAAACTGCGCGCGGCCTCGTGGGGCGAGGCGATGGGTCTTGCTGCAGAAAAGATCAAAGGTGCCACAAAGCTGGCCGGTTTGGTCGGTGATCTGGCCTCGACCGAGGCAGCCTACGCGCTGAAAACACTGGTTGAGGGGCAGGGCGGCGTTGTCGAATGCCGCACCGATGGCGCGAAGCTGCCCTCGGGCAACCGCGCGGCCTATGTTGGCACGGCGGCGGTCGAAGACCTGGATGATGCGCAATACATCATGTTGATCGGAACCAACCCACGCGCGGAAGCGCCGGTTCTGAACGCCCGTATCCGCAAAGCGTGGAGCAAGGGCGCAAATGTGGCGCTGATCGGTGAAGCCGTTGATCTGACGTATGAATATGTCCACATGGGCACGGATCGTGCGGCGTTGAAGGCGCTGGCTGATCGGGAATTCGGTGCTGTGAAAGACGTCCCGTCCGTCGTGATCGTGGGGCAGGGCGCCCTGACGGGTGAAGATGGCGAGGCGGTTCTGGCGCACGCTCAGAAAGTGGCGGACGCAACCGGTTCCGGCCTTCTCGTGTTGCACACCGCTGCGGGCCGTGTGGGCGCGATGGACATCGGTGCCACCAACCCTGACGCTATGGCCGCGATTCAGGATGCAGACGTTGTCTATAACATGGGTGCCGATGAAGTTGAGATCGCAACCGGCCCGTTCGTCATCTACCAAGGCTCCCACGGGGACCGGGGCGCGCACTGCGCCGATGTGATCCTGCCGGGTGCGGCGTATACGGAAGAGCAGGGCCTGTTCGTGAACACCGAAGGCCGCCCGCAACTCGCCATGCGCGCGGGCTTCCCGCCCGGCGATGCGCGGGAAAACTGGGCGATCCTGCGGGCCTTGTCGGCAGAAGTCGGGGCGACGCTCCCATTTGACACAATCGGCGCCGTGCGGGCCGAGATGGTGAAAGCCGCGCCACATCTGGCGATGATTGACGATGTGGCCGAGAATGAGGGTGAGGCACTGCCGCTTGGCACCCTTGGCTCCGGCGATTTTGCGTCACCCATTGCGGATCACTATCTGACCAACCCCATCACGCGGGCCTCCAGCCTTATGGCAGAATTGAGTGCAAATGCGAAAGCGCGCCGAGACGCGCCGATGGCGGCGGAATAAGGTCCATGCTGCGCAGCCCCTTATCCACCCTGGCGGGTGTCTGCGCAGCTGCCTCGATTGCCGGGTGTGTGCCTGAGACAGAGGGGCCGACCCTCGAACAGGCTCCACCAGCAACGTACGACGGAATCGAAACGCGTTTGCTGGACGATGATCTGGTAAATTTCCGCGCTCAGATGACCGGTGTGGCCACCCGGGCGGACCTTGATGCCTATACCCGCTGCGCGGCCGCGCAATATACCCTGATCCGTGGCTATACTTTTGCGCGACATGTGCGCACAAGTATTACGGAAGAGGGTGGCGTTTGGGTCGCAGATGCGGTTTACACCATCTCGCCGGAACTCCCGCGCGGGTTGCAGACGCTCGAAGCTCAGGTGGTTGCGGCAGATTGCGCGGAGCAAGGGATACCTTCGGTCTGATAAGGTGACCGAAAGGCCCCGAGCCAAGGGACAAACGACCGATGAACGAGCTTCTGTTCAGCATCCTCATCATAGCGGGGCAATGCCTGCTGGTGATCGCTTTCGTGATGATCTCGCTGTTGATGCTGGTTTATGGCGACCGCAAGATCTGGGCTGCCGTGATGATGCGCCGAGGCCCAAACGTGGTGGGCGCATTCGGCCTGCTGCAAGCCGTTGCCGACGCGTTCAAATATATCATCAAAGAAGTGGTGGTGCCTGCGGGCGCCGACAGGCCGGTTTTCTTCATCGCGCCGCTGACCTCTTTCGTGTTGGCGATCATCGCCTGGGCGGTGATTCCGTTCAACGATACATGGGTTTTGGCCGATCTGAACGTTGCCATTCTCTATGTGTTCGCAATGTCCTCGCTAGAGGTGTACGGCGTGATCATGGGCGGGTGGGCGAGCAACTCGAAATACCCATTCCTCGGATCGTTGCGCTCTGCCGCGCAGATGATCTCCTACGAGGTCTCCATTGGCCTCATCATCATCGGTGTGATCATCTCCACCGGGTCCATGAACTTCGGCAACATTGTCGCAGCGCAAGACACCGGATACGGCCTGCTTGGCTGGTACTGGCTGCCACACCTGCCGATGGTGATGCTGTTTTTCGTGAGCGCCCTGGCCGAAACCAACCGCCCGCCCTTCGATCTACCGGAAGCTGAGTCGGAACTGGTCGCGGGTTATCAGGTCGAATACTCCGCCACGCCGTTCCTGTTGTTCATGGCGGGCGAATATATCGCCATCTTCCTGATGTGCGCGTTGATGACGCTGCTGTTCTTCGGCGGCTGGCTGTCGCCTATCCCAGGTCTGCCTGACGGCGCGCTTTGGATGGTGGGCAAGATGCTGTTGGTGTTCTTCGCCATCTCGATGGTGAAGGCGATTGTGCCGCGCTACCGCTACGATCAGCTGATGCGTCTGGGTTGGAAAGTGTTCCTGCCGTTCTCGCTCTTCTGGGTGGTGTTCGTGGCGTTCATGGCGAAATTTGAAGTGTTCGGCGGGTTCTATGCTCGCTTTGCGGTGGGGGGCTAACGCATGGAAGCTGTGAACTCTACCCTTGAGCATCCCGATTTAGTTTCTTCGTTCGGATCGTGCTGGAACGGCATTATGATTTTCGTTCTCGGTGACTTCGAAACTTATGGGCAAGGACCTTTTCCTGCTCGCTCCGCCGAGGAGTGCGAGAGGTTCACTGAGGTATTCGACGGCTGTATGGCCGCAGGTGCGCTCGACACTCGTGGGTGCGTCTCGGAAGCTTTGGAGGCTCGTCAATGACCCAGATCGATTACACCCGCGCTGCGAAATACTTCCTGTTCACCGATTTCTTCAAAGCCTTCGGGCTTGGCATGAAATATTTCTTCTCGCCCAAGGTCACGGTGAACTATCCGCACGAGAAGGGGCCGCTTTCGCCGCGCTTCCGTGGCGAACACGCCCTGCGCCGCTATCCGAATGGGGAAGAGCGCTGCATCGCCTGCAAGCTGTGTGAGGCTGTGTGCCCGGCACAGGCCATCACCATCGATGCCGAGCCGCGCGAAGATGGCTCTCGCCGGACGACACGTTACGACATCGACATGACCAAGTGCATCTATTGCGGCTTCTGTCAGGAGGCCTGCCCGGTCGATGCCATCGTCGAGGGGCCGAATTTCGAATTCGCCACTGAGACCCGCGAAGAGCTGTTCTACGACAAGGAAAAGCTTCTCGATAACGGCGAACGCTGGGAAGCGGCGATCGCCAAGAACCTAGAGCTGGACGCGCCCTACCGATGAGTGACGCGAACCCTTTTGAGGCGCTGTTCAAGCAGACGCAGGACATGACGCAGGAATGGTTGAAGGCGGTCAATCCGGCGATGACCTCTTTTGCGCCATCGTCCATGGACAAGATGTGGCCCACGGTTCCGGCTGAAATGCTGGAAGCGTTCATGGGCAAGCAGTTCAACCCGGGCGGGTTGGACGCGAAGACACGACTTTTGCTGACCCTTCTGGGGCTGACGGTGCAGGGTGCTGTGGCCGAGGCGCAGATCCGGCTGACCGTGCGCCACGCGATTGAGGCGGGCGCCACGCAGCAGGAAATCGCGGAAACCATTGGCGTGGCTGCGATGTTCGGCGGCGTTCCCGCGATGACGAAAGCCATGGAACTGGCGCAAGAGGCGATCCAAGGGGACGAGGCATGACTGTAGCTGATTTCACCTTCTACCTGTTTGCGCTGTCGGTCATCACCGGCGGGCTGTTCACGGTCGCATCAAAGAACCCAGTGCATTCGGTTTTGTGGCTGATCCTCGCGTTCTTGAGTGCGGCGGGTCTGTTCGTGCTGCTTGGCGCGGAATTCGTCGCGATGCTGCTGATCATCGTCTACGTGGGCGCCGTCGCGGTGCTGTTCCTGTTCGTGGTCATGATGCTCGACGTCGATTTCGCCGAGCTGAAGGCCGAGATGGCGAAATATGTGCCGGTCGCGGGACTGATCGGCGTTGTTTTGTTGATGCAACTCACGCTGGCCTATGGCTCGTGGGAGTTCTCGGAAGGGATCGACCAGCGATTGGGCAACCCTGCGCCACCGCTGGATGTGGCGCATAACACGCAGGCCCTCGGCCTGATCCTTTACGACGACTACTTCCTGCTATTCCAGATCTCGGGCTTGATCCTGCTGGTCGCGATGGTTGGGGCGATCGTCCTGACCCTACGCCACCGCGTGGACGTCAAGCGCCAGAGCCCCGTCGCCCAGATGATGCGCGACCCGGCGACTGCGATGGAGCTGAAGGATGTGAAGCCGGGGCAGGGGTTGTGAGAACAGTCATTTACCTAGCTTTGGCTGTCTTCGTAGCGAACCCAGCTGTCGCAACGATATCGCAATGCAATTATGAGGACATTCATCGGCCGTCCTTGCACTGGCGAGATCACGGTCGCGGTGTGGTTTCGAACATAGACAGCATTTCGGAAATTTCGATCGCCTCCAACACCCATGTCAGCGCTCGGACACTGGTTGTGCAAGCGTGCAGAGCACGACAGTCTTTGAGAGTGCAGCTTTTCTTTGCATCTGGTGGAGAGAGGCAGTTCGACGTTGAAACAGAGGTGCTTTCTAGGTTCGAAGAAATTCTTGGAAGCCCGGAGGCTTTTGCACTTGAAGAGGTCGGACGCGAGATGGAGCAAGTCAGTCCCAGAGTGGAATTTGACGACAGAGAGCAACATCAGGGTTGCGGTTGCGCCGTAGCGTATCCGTTCGCGCGCGGATACGAGAGAATGTTTGGCCGATGAATATTGGGGTTAGCCGGCAAGCGTCTGGGCCTGGAGGAACGACGACATGACCATAGGTCTCGAGCATTACCTGACGGTGGCGGCGGCGCTGTTTGTCATTGGGATTTTCGGCATCTTCTTAAACCGGAAGAATGTCATCATCATCCTTATGTCGCTGGAACTGATGCTGCTCAGCGTGAACATCAACATGGTCGCGTTCTCCTCGTTCCTGGGCGATCTGACGGGCCAGGTCTTCACCCTGTTCATCCTGACGGTTGCGGCGGCTGAGGCCGCGATTGGCCTTGCCATCCTTGTCTGTTTCTTCCGCAACCGCGGCACGGTCGACGTGGAAGCGTTCGACAATCTGAAGGGGTAAGCCGGCATGGAACAAATCATCCTCTTTGCCCCTCTCATCGGCGCGCTCATTTGCGGGTTCTCCTGGAGGTTGATCGGCGAACAAGGTGCATGTGTCGTTGCAACAATCGGCCTGGGGATTTCCTGCCTTTTGTCGTGGGTCATCTTCCTGACCTTCGACCCGAGCGCCCATGACAACGGTTACTACACCGAGAGCATCCTGACCTGGATCGAGAGCGGCACGCTCTTCACCGATTGGGCGATCCGGATCGACCGTCTCACGGCGATCATGCTGATTGTGATCACCTCCGTTTCGGCTTTGGTCCACCTCTACAGCTTTGGCTACATGGCCCATGACGAGAACTTCAAAGAGGGCGAAAGCTACCGCCCCCGGTTCTTCGCCTACCTGTCGTTCTTCACCTTCGCGATGCTGATGCTGGTGACGGCGGACAACCTGTTGCAGCTGTTCTTCGGTTGGGAAGGCGTGGGCGTCGCGTCTTATCTTTTGATCGGGTTCTACTACCGCAAACCTTCCGCCGGTGCGGCGGCGATGAAAGCCTTCATTGCCAACCGTGTGGGCGATTTCGGCTTCCTGATCGGGATCTTCGCGATCTTCTGGATGACGGACTCGATCCAGTTCGACGTGATCCTGCCGATGGGCGAAGAGATCGCAGGCATGTCGATCACCTTCCTCGGTATGGAGTTGAACGCGGTTGAGATGATCGCCTTCTTCCTCTTCATCGGGGCGATGGGTAAATCGGCGCAGTTGTTGCTGCATGTCTGGCTGCCCGACGCCATGGAAGGCCCGACTCCTGTTTCGGCCCTGATCCACGCCGCGACCATGGTGACTGCGGGTGTGTTCCTGGTTTGCCGCATGTCGCCGCTGATCGAATATGCGCCTCTGGCTGGCAATTTCATCATCATCGTCGGCGCGCTGTCTGCCTTTGTCGCGGCCACGATCGGCCTGGTGCAGAACGACATCAAGCGCGTGATCGCCTATTCGACCATGTCCCAGCTTGGCTATATGTTCGTGGCCGCAGGTGTGGGCGTCTACTCGGTCGCGATGTTCCACCTGCTGACCCACGCCTTCTTCAAGGCGATGCTGTTCCTTGGCGCGGGCTCCGTGATCCACGGCATGCACCACGAGCAGGACATGCGGAATTACGGCGGGTTGCGGCACAAACTGCCTTACACGTTCTGGGCGATGATGATCGGCACGCTGGCGATCACCGGTGTCGGTATTCCGTTGCTCTACTTCGGCTTCCCGGTCGGCTTTGCAGGCTTTGTCTCCAAAGATGCCGTCATTGAGTCGGCCTATGCCTTTGGCGGGGACCTCGGCAACTTCGCTTTCTGGGCGTTGGTGATCGGCGCGCTCTTCACCAGCTTCTACAGCTGGCGTCTGATGTTCCTGACCTTCTATGGCGAGCCGCGGGGCGACAAGCACACCCACGACCACGCCCATGAAAGCCCGATGACGATGCTGGTGCCGCTTGGCGCGCTGGCCGTCGGTGCGGTGTTCGCGGGCATGGTTTGGTATGGCAGCTTCTTCGGGAAGACGAACTACGTGGCCCAGTTCTTTGGTGTGCCCTACGCAGCCGAAGAACATCATGGGGAAGAGCATGCAGATGCGGCCCATGGTGACGAGGAGCATGCAGACGAAGAACACGCGGATGATGGCCATGGCGATGAGGATTACGCCGATGCCAGCTATGACACGCATTACGTCTTCACAGGCGCGCCGGGCGAGGGTGCGATCCACCACGCGCCGGACAACCACGTCTTGAACGATGCGCATTCGGTGCCCGTCTGGGTCAAACTCGCGCCGTTCGTGTCGATGGTCCTTGGCTTCCTGACGGCCTATTTGTTCTACATCGTGAACCCGTCTCTGCCGGGGCGCCTCGCGGCGCAGCAGCGGCCGATCTACAACTTCCTGCTGAACAAGTGGTACTTCGACGAGGCTTACGATTTCCTCCTCGTGCGACCCGCGAAATGGCTCGGCCGGTTCCTCTGGAAAGGCGGCGATGGGGCCGTCATCGACGGCGGGATCAACGGGCTTGCGATGGGTATCGTGCCGTTCTTCACGCGCACGCTGAACCGGCTGCAATCCGGCTACATCTTCCACTACGCCTTCGCCATGGTGCTCGGGATCGTGATCCTCATCACCTGGATGACGCTGAGCGCAGGATAAGACATCATGGATAACCTGATCTCCATCGTTACCTTCCTGCCTGCGGTCGCAGCTATCATCATGGCCGTCTTCCTGCGCGGCGATGATGAGGCGGCGCAGCTCAACGCCAAGCGGCTGGCCTTCGCGGCAACGGCGGCCACGTTCCTTGTGTCGCTGTTCCTGCTGGTGCAGTTCGACGCGTCGAACACTGGCTTCCAGATGGTTGAGGAGAGTGAATGGCTCTTCGGCCTGCAATACCGCGTGGGTGTTGACGGCATCTCGATCCTGTTCGTGATGCTGACGACCTTCCTGATGCCCATCACCATTGCGTCCTGCTGGGGGGTGACGCATCGCGTGAAGGAATACATGATCGCGATGCTGGTGCTTGAGACGCTGATGATCGGTGTCTTTGTGGCGCTGGATCTGGTGCTGTTCTATCTGTTCTTTGAGGCGGGCCTGATCCCGATGTTCCTGATCATCGGGATTTGGGGCGGCAAGAACCGCATCTACGCGAGCTTCAAGTTTTTCCTCTACACCTTCCTTGGCTCCGTCCTGATGCTGGTCGCGATGATCGCGATGTTTGTCGATGCGGGCACAACGGACATCACGCAGCTGCTTAGCCATAACTTCGCGACCGAGACCTTCAACGTGTTGGGCATTCAGGTGATCGGCGGGTTGCAAACAATGTTGTTCCTCGCCTTCTTCGCGAGCTTTGCCGTGAAGATGCCGATGTGGCCAGTGCACACCTGGCTGCCAGACGCGCACGTGCAGGCGCCCACGGCGGGGTCGGTCATACTGGCGGCGGTTCTGCTGAAGATGGGGGGCTACGGGTTCCTTCGGTTCAGCTTGCCGATGTTCCCGGTCGCCTCAGATCTTCTGGCGCCGTTGGTTCTTTGGCTGAGCGTGATCGCAATCGTCTACACCTCGCTTGTCGCGATGGTGCAGGAGGATATGAAGAAGCTGATCGCCTATTCCTCGGTCGCCCACATGGGCTTTGTGACGATGGGCATTTTTGCAGCGAACCAGAACGGCGTGGACGGTGCAATTTTCCAGATGATCAGCCACGGCTTCATCTCGGGCGCGTTGTTCCTGTGTGTCGGCGTGATCTACGACCGGATGCATACGCGCGACATCGACGCTTACGGCGGCCTGGTGGTGCGGATGCCGGCCTATGCGCTGATCTTCATGCTCTTTACTATGGCCAATGTGGGCCTGCCGGGTACCTCTGGCTTTGTGGGCGAATTCCTGACACTGATCGGGGTTTTCCAGGTCAACACATGGGTCGGCGTCTTCGCCGCAACCGGTGTGATCCTGTCGGCTTGCTACGCGTTGTGGCTTTACCGCCGGGTCGTGTTTGGCGACCTGATCAAGGAAAGCCTCAAGACCATCCAAGACATCACGCCACGGGAGCGCGCGATCTTCGCGCCGCTGATCGTGATGACCATCCTTCTGGGCGTCTACCCGAGCCTTGTGACCGATGTGATCGGCCCCTCGGTTGGTGCCCTTGTTGAAAACTATGATGTGGCCGTGGCGGCGTTTGAGCCGCTCACCCATGTCGCCGCGAACCACTGAGGTAGACCGATGCTGAGTGCTGATCTTGCCATCCTGACGCCGGAAATCGTCCTGTCGCTGTTCGCGATGGGCGGCCTCATGGCGGCGGTCTATACCTCGAAAGACGGGCTTGCGGCCGCACTGACCTGGGGCACCGCGCTGCTATTCGTCATCATGGCGTTCTACATCGGCGTGACCGGCGCGGGTGCGCGCACAGCCTTTGATGGCATGTTCGTCGATGACGCGTTCAGCCGCTTTGCCAAGATCACCATCCTTCTGGCGGCGGCGGGCATTCTGGCGATCAGTCAGGATTATATGAGCAAGACGGGCCTTCTCCGGTTCGAATTCCCTATGCTGATCGTGTTGGCGGTCGTCGGCATGATGATGATGGTTTCCGCCGGTGACATGCTGGCGCTTTACATGGGGTTGGAGCTTCAGTCGCTGGCCCTCTACGTCGTGGCCTCGCTGCGCCGCGATAGCGTGCGGTCGACGGAGGCGGGTTTGAAATACTTCGTCCTTGGCGCGCTGTCCTCGGGTCTGCTGCTTTACGGCATCTCGCTGACCTACGGCTTTGCGGGGACGACCCAATTCGCGGGCATCATCGACGCGGCGAATGGCGAGCTGTCGCTTGGCCTGCTGTTCGGACTTGTTTTCATCCTGGCGGGTCTTGCCTTCAAGGTCTCGGCCGCGCCGTTCCACATGTGGACGCCGGATGTCTACGAAGGCTCCCCGACGCCAGTGACCGCGCTCTTCGCGACCGCGCCCAAGGTTGCCGCGATGGCGCTGTTCGCCCGCGTGGTGCATGATGCGTTTGGCGGTGTAGTTGGCGATTGGCAGCAGGTCGTGGCGTTCTTGGCCGTCGTGTCGATGTTCCTCGGCGCCATCGCCGCAATTGGGCAGACGGATATCAAGCGCCTGATGGCCTATTCCTCTATCTCGCACATGGGCTTTGCGTTGATGGGGTTGGCGGCTGGCACGGCTGTCGGCGTCGAAGCCATGCTGATCTACATGGCGATCTATGTGGCCATGAACATCGGCACTTTCGCGTTCATCCTGACGATGGAACGCGACGGACGGCATGTGACCGACATCTCATCGCTCAGCGCCTTCGCATCGAAAGAGCCGGGCAAAGCCATGGCCTTGCTGGTGCTGATGTTCAGCCTTGCTGGCGTCCCGCCACTTCTGGGCTTCTTCGGCAAATATGCCGTTCTGACGGCGGCGGTTGAGGCCGAAATGGTCTGGCTCGCAATCGCAGGCGTGATCGCCTCGGTCATCGGCGCGTTCTACTATATCCGCATCGTCTACCTGATGTATTTTGGCGAGGCGCGCGAGGGCCTCGATGGCCGGATGGGCCTTGCCACCTATGCAGGCCTGATCGCGATGGCCTTGGTCATTGGCTTGGGCTGGGTGCCAGGGATCAACCTGTTCGGGATCGAAGGCCCGGCGGAACTCGCGGCTGCGATGTTGACCCGCTGATATGACCGATTGGCCCACCGGCGTGGGCCGTCGCGTCCTGGCTGAGACCGACAGCACAATGGCTGAGGCAGCGCGCTCCGCCGCAACGCTCGCGGCCCCGGAATGGGTGCTGGCCTTGAACCAAACGGCTGCGCGTGGCCGACGGGGCCGGGGCTGGTCGATGCCCGCTGGCAATTTTGCGGCGTCCCTCACGATGCGCCCCAGTGGGCCAGTCGAGCAGATCGCGCTGCGGTCCTTCACGGCGTCGCTTGCGTTGCGGGATGCCCTAATTGCGGTGGGATGCCCGGACGCTGCGCTTTCCCTGAAATGGCCCAACGACGTGCTTCTGCACGGCGGAAAACTGGCCGGTATCCTGTTGGAGAGCGTGGGTGACGGGGCAGGCGGTGTGAGCCATCTGATCATCGGCATCGGCGTGAACCTTGCCGCCGTGCCAGACGCCTCCGCACTGGAGCCTCGGGCGGTGGCCCCTGTCTCGCTGCGCGAGAGCGGGGTGACGGCCCAACCCGAGGCCTTGCTCGATGCGCTCGCCCCCGCATTCGCGCGCCATGAGGCGAGCCTTGCCACTTACGGCTTCGGCCCGACTCGCATCGCCTGGCTGTCCCACGCAGCCCGCAGGGGAGAGGTCATTACCGCCCGCTTGCCGAGTGAGGAGGTCAAAGGAACCTTCGCGGACGTGGACGAGACGGGCAACCTTGTGCTTGAAACACCCAAAGGCCCGCGCCGGATTGCGGCGGCGGACATCTATTTCTAGGGGAGGCCAATATGCTCCTTTGCATTGATTGCGGCAACACGAACACGGTCTTCTCGATCTGGGATGGGGAAAGCTGGCTGTGCACGCTGCGAACCTCCACCCACCATTCCCGCACGGCGGATGCCTATTTCACCTGGTTCTCGACCCTGCTTGGCCATTACGGCATCGACCCACAGATTGATGATGTGATCATCTCCTCCACCGTGCCGCGTGTGGTTTTCAACTTGCGTGTCTTCTGCGACCGGTTCTTCGGCTTGCGCCCTTGGGTCGTTGGAAAGCCTGACTGTGCTCTGCCCATTGATCCGCGCGTCGATTACGGCACAGGCGTGGGCCCTGACCGCCTCGCCAATGCCGCAGGGGCCTTTGCTCGCCACGGCGGGGATTGCGTGGTGGTTGATTTCGGTACCGCCACCAATTTCGACGTTGTGGCCGAGGATGGCGCCTATGTCGGCGGGGTGATCGCGCCGGGTGTAAACCTCTCGCTTGAGGCGCTGGCGCTTGGCGCTGCAGCCCTGCCGCATGTGGATATCACCAAGCCTGATCAAGTGATCGGCACCAATACGGTGGGCTGCATTCAATCCGGGGTGTTCTGGGGCTATATCGGCCTGATCGAGGGCATCACGGCACGGATCAAAGCGGAATACGGACGCCCCATGAAAGTCATCGGCACGGGCGGCCTTGCCCCCTTGTTCGCCCAAGGGGAACTGCTATTTGACACCATCGAAGACGATCTGACGATGTACGGCCTGACGGTCATTCATAAGTATAACAAGGAAAACACCCCCTCATGACAGACCGGAACCGGCTGATGTACCTCCCCCTCGGTGGCGCGGGGGAGATTGGGATGAATTGCTATGTCTACGGCTATGGGCCGGAAGGGGCGGAGCGGTTTATCGTGGCCGATGTGGGTGTGGCCTTCCCCGATATGGATGGGCAGCCGGGCGTGGACCTGATCCTGCCCGATGTCGCCTGGCTGGAAGAGCGTCAGGACCGTATCGACGGCATCTTCATCACCCATGCCCACGAGGATCACGTGGGGGCAGTGGGCCATCTGTGGAACCGTCTGCGCGCGCCGGTCTATTGCCGGACGTTCACGGCGATCCACGCCACCCGCAAGATCGAGGAGGCGGGCCATGACAGTGCCATGGTCAAGGTTGTTGGTGCCTATCCGGAGGTTGTGGAAGCAGGCCCCTTCCGCGTCAGTTTCGCGCCCGTCTCGCACTCCATCCCCGAAGCCTCCGCCCTCGTGATCGACACCGATGCGGGCCGGGTCGTGCATTCTGGCGACTTCAAGATCGACCGGGATCCGCTGGTGGGCGAGCCCTTTGATGAAGACATGTGGGCCGAGATCGGCGCGCAAGGCGTGTTGGCCTATGTCTGCGACTCCACAAATGTCTTCAATCGCAATCCGGGCCGCTCGGAAAGCCAGTTGCCTGAGCATATCAACGCGCTTGTGGCGCAGGCGAGCGGGATGGTTGTGGCCACAACCTTTGCGTCCAACATCGCAAGGGTGAAGACCTTGGCCGATGCGGGCGTCGCCGCAGGCCGCTCCATCTGCCTGATGGGCCGCGCCATGCAGCGTATGGTGAAGGCGGGCGTGGAATCGGGCGTTTTGACCGACTTCCCGTCGACGGTATCGCCCGAAGATGCGCTGGATGTCCCGCGCGAGAACCTGATGTTGATTGTCACCGGGTCACAAGGCGAACGCCGCGCGGCGTCGGCCAATCTCAGCCGGGGCAAGTTCCTGGGCCATGAGTTGAAAGACGGCGATACGTTCCTGTTCTCGTCCAAGACGATCCCGGGCAACGAAGTGCCTGTGGCGCATGTCCAGAACGCGCTGGCCGAGATTGGCGTCGAGATTGTCGATGACAATAGCGGCTTCTACCATGTCTCGGGCCATGCGAACCGGCCTGATCTTGAGGTGATGCACGAGGTGCTCAAGCCTCAGATCCTGATCCCCTGCCACGGTGAATTCCGTCACATCCGCGAACATGCGCGCCTGGCCGCGTCGAAGGGTATGGCCGGGATCGTGGCCCCCAACGGCTCGGTCGTGGAGCTGTCGGGCAACGCGCCGGGGGTTGTCGAATATATCGAGACGGGGCGCACCTATCTGGATGGCGAAGCCTTTGTCGGGCAGTTCGACGGTGTGATCCGCGAGCGGATGAAGATGGCGCTGAACGGCATGGTCGTTGTGGCGCTGATCGTCGATGAAGGCGACGAAATGCTGGAAGACGCTTGGGTTCAGCTCAAGGGCCTGCCCGAGGTTGGTTCTTCCGGCGCGCCCTTGCAGGAGCTGATCGAGGATGACATCGCCAAGCTGCTCCCGCGCCTTGATGCGAAAGTGATTGAGGATGATGACAAGCTTGAGGAGTCGATCAAGCGGGTCGTGCGGCAAACCTGCAATCAGGAGCTTGGCAAAAAGCCGGAGCTTGCGCTTTTGGTCAGCCGCTTGATGGCTGAGTAAGGCTCCAACGCCCCTAACGAAAAAAGCGCCCCACAGTCAGGGGCGCTTTTTTGTTTATTCTTCAGGGCTTGGTGCCGGATCTTCCGCGGGGGCCTCCGCCTCGGGCGTGTCAGCTTCCGCCTTCTTCTTGCGGGGCGCGCGTTTCCGTTTGGGCTTTTCGGCTTCCTCCGCCACAGGCTCAGCCGCATCCTCAGACGCGGGCTCCTCAACCTTCTTCCGGCGGCGGCGCTTTGGCTTTTCCTCTTCGGCAGGGGCCTCCGCCTCCGGTGCTTCGGCCTCTGCCGGCGCGTCTTCTACAGCGGGCTCTTCTGCCTTCGGCTTGCGCGACCGGCGCCGCTTTGGCTTTTCTTCCGGCGCGGCCTCCGGTTCGGGCGCTGCCGCCTCCGCGACGTCTTCTTCGTCAGAGTCCTCCGTCAGATCACGGGCTGGCCCACCGCGGCGTTCATCGAAGCTGAGCGAGATGAAATCCGGCGTATGTTCGCCCATGCCGACAATTCTAGGCCCGCGATCCCGGTCGCGTGCGCGTCCACGGCCGCCGCGTTCACGGCGGGGACGATCATCAGGCTTTGCCTCTGGCTGTGCCTCAGCCACCTGCACCGGGGCCTCAACCGCCTGCGGCTCTTCCTCAGCCTTGCCCCGACCACGACGATTCCGGCGCGGCTTCTCTTCGGATTTCTCATCGTCGCGCTTGCGTCGCGTGTCTTGCACCTCCATCGGTGGGGTGCCGCGCGGGATCGGCTGTTCGATCAGGCTCTCGATCGCGCCGAGATACTTTTCGTCGGCCGGAACGCTCAGTGTGATCGCGACACCGGTCTTACCGGCGCGGCCCGTGCGGCCAATGCGGTGCACATAATCCTCGGCGTGCGACGGGACATCATAGTTGATCACGTGGCTCACGTTCGGAATGTCGAGCCCGCGCGCCGCCACATCCGAGGCAACCAGCAGGGTGATCGAGCCATCCCGGAAGCCATCCAGCGTGCGCATCCGGTGTGACTGGTCCAGATCGCCATGGATCGGCTCAGCGTTTAACCCGTGCTTTTTCAGCGACTTGGCGACAATATCGACATCAACTTTGCGGTTGCAGAAGATGATCGCATTGTTGAACGCCTCACCCTCAGCCGTGATGCAGGCGCGCAGCATGTCGCGCTTCTGCTTGGCGGCCATGTCGCGGCGGGTCGGTTTGAATTCGATGAGGCGCTGCTCAATCGTGTCGGAGGTCGTTGATTGCCGCGCGACTTCGATCTTGGCCGGATTTGACAGGAACGTATTGGTGATCCGCTCAATCTCAGGCGCCATGGTGGCCGAGAAGAACAGGGTCTGCCGGGTGAACGGCACAAGGCCAAAAATCCGTTCAATATCAGGGATAAAGCCCATGTCGAGCATGCGGTCGGCTTCATCCACGACCATGACCTTCACGTCATTCAGGATCAGCTTACCGCGTTCAAAATGGTCAAGCAGACGGCCGGGCGTTGCAATCAGGACGTCCACACCTTTGTCGATGGCGGCTTCTTGTTCCTTGAACGACACGCCACCGATCAGCAGGGCTTTGGCCAGCTTCACGTGTTTGGCGTAAACGTCAAAGTTTTCAGCGACTTGTGCGGCGAGTTCGCGGGTCGGGCACAGCACGAGGCTGCGGGGCATGCGCGCCCGGGCGCGTCCGCGGGCCAGCATCGTGATCATCGGCAGGGTGAAGCTTGCGGTCTTGCCGGTGCCGGTTTGGGCGATCCCCAGAACGTCGCGCCCTTCAAGGGCGGGCGGGATGGCCCCTTCCTGAATCGGCGTGGGATTTTCGTAGCCCGCCTCGGCGATGGCTTTCTGCACTTTGGGATTGAGCTGAAGCTCTGAAAAGGTCGTCATATGCGTCCAATCTGACCGGCCGATGGGCCGGAAGGGTGATGGAGCGCATGTTACCTGATCGCGCTCCGCGAATGGCCTGGCGCGGACCGCCAAAGCACAATGGCACATAGGCCATTGGGGGGCTGAGGTCAAACAGGCGCGGCGTCGTTAATGTGGGGCGCGCTATTCCGGCAACGCCTGAAAAAGTGAGGCCGGCACCGCGATGTTGATTGCATCGCTTGTCCCGATCAGGCGAGCGGTCAGTCCGTGTTGCCGCGCGGATTGAAACAGGATGTCCGACAGAAGGATGAAGCCGACGGAATTGTCGCGGCAATGGCCATGGGTGCAGCCGTCAAGCCGCCGGTGGGTGGGTGAAAATGGCAAGGCGGTGCCATTTTGCCAAGCCTCGGACATGCGCAGCCGATGAACGCCGTCGCGGCGTTGCCCGATCACCAAGGCGCGGGTCCGTGTTCTGGCTTGGGTGACATCCACGACATGGCCCATCAGGACGTGATGGGGATGGTTGGAGATGACGATTTGCTCGGTAAAATTGCCCTGCGCGCCAAGGGCAGGGGCGGTGAGTGCGCCGGATTGGGGCGTGCAGGCCGCGCAAAAGAGAAACAAGATCAGGATCATAAACCGCATGGGGCCAGTGTGCCCTGAATTGGTTAACCGACCGCTAACCGGGCGGAGCAGGTGCGGCCGTCAGGTGCAGTTGGGGGCGATAGCCCGCGCGCAAGATCTCGATCAGGCTCGGCGGTGTCAAAGCCTGCGTGGGGCCGTCTGCGCGGGGCAGGGGCGGGAGATACCCGTTTGGGGCATAGGGCAGAAGCACGTCGCCCTTGATCAGCATTGGTTGGTCCTGGTGCATAACAAATGTACCGTCGGGCAGGTCTTGCAGGCGGGCGGGGTGTAGCCTTTTTTCACGTCCCAAAAGGCGTTCAGCATGCAGAATCCGGTCCATTTCGACGGCCTTCAGGCCGCCCCAACGCGCCTTGAACCGGTTGTAATCGCCGCGCCTGCAATAGGCGCAGGGGCGATGACCGGCGGAAAAGGCGACGGCTTCGTCGAGGAAAAAGAGCTCGGTCCAGGTGCGCGGTTGCGCGATAGGTCTGCGACGCCCCCTGAACTCCAAAACGCAAGTAATCCAAGCCTTTAGCGCCCATTGACGGTTCGTCATATGGCCGTCCCGATCCACCAGAATGCCGCGATTTCCGGTGAAGGTGCCGCGGGCCGGGTCGGCGACAATCTGGCCTGTGGGCAAAACGCGATTGCGCAACGGCATGGGAAACAATCCTCCGATCGCCCCGAAATTGTCCTGCTTTTTGACGTATTTCAACGAACAATCGGCACGTTCAGCGGCGATTGTCTTCGCACACCAAACACCAAGAGCAGAAGGACGTAACGAGTGACACGGAGTTTAAGTGATTTGGGGGGCATGCCTATGTGCAGGTCTCGTTCCCCCGCAGCCTTGATGAGGTGCCGACCTACCTTGCCAACCTTGACCCAATGACCGCTGGCCTGATCCTGTTGGCCGGTTGTGCGGCCTTTTTGGTTTGGGCCGGGTCGGACCGCGAACGCGCGGCGCGACGGTCGCGATCACGGTCAGGCAGAGGCGTGACGCTGCCGCCGGGGATGATCCCGAAGGACTATATCGACCCGACGGGACGGGCCGGGCGGCGTTAACCTGAAATGTTGAATAATGAAAAGTTTGCGCCGCTAAAGTCAGCGGCGCGAACGCGTTTAGATGACGCCAAACAGTGACCATTTGAACGCAAATGCGCCCATCTGGTCACTGTTTTCCGCAAAAAGCGTCCAGTTGGTCACTTATTGCGAAAGCGATCAGCCGCGCCGCATTCTTCGTCGGTCGCGCATTCGGCGCAGCCGAAGAAACAGCCCGCGCGGATCGCCGAGAATGTCGGGGATCAGACGGCTGACGAGCGCCTCGGCAACCGGATCACCGGCGGCGCGTTTCCAGATGCGGGTTGCTATGGACCGATCCAGATCACCGGCCCCGATGGCAAACGCATCGAGGTCGAGCGGCAGGGGCGCGGGTTTGCGTTTGCCTGCGAACAGGTCTTCGGGCGCGGTGCCGGAAAACAGACGCTCCGATTCATAGAGTTTCATCATGTCAGCCAGCATGGCGAGTTCCGCGCCGGTGATGCGGCTCGGCGCGGTCGGGCCGAAATCGGCCAGCGTGCGGCAGGACGAGATCAGCCAGCGGGCATCTTGGAGATCGGCCAGGTCATCGGCATGGGCGGACCAGAGGTCGGCAAAGAGGCGCGGGATATGCGCGGGGGGATTGCGACGGCGGAGCAGGGAGATCAGCCGGGCGTTGAGCAGTAGAATCGCGGGCTGACCGGCAAAGGCGCGGGCGAGGTTGCGGGATTTCGCGGCGAAATCGCTGGCGGCGGCGGGTTCTTTGGGGCCGTCGGCTTCGGGAACGCTTTCGTTCAACAGCGCCGCGAAATCGACGTCTGCCGCCGGGACCGCGTCGCCAAGCTCCGTGAAGGGGGCGGTCGCCTCCTCCTCCAGCTTGAGCCAGGTGCGGATGGAGGGGCCGGTGGTCAGACCATCAGCTCCTTCGTGGCCGACAGGGTTACGTCTGGGTAGTCGCGTTCCACGCGGTCGATGTCCCATTGCAGGCGGGTCAGGTAGACCGGGTCGCCGTCGTTGTCTTCTGCGATGTGCTGCTTGTTGGCGGCGGCGAATGTCTCCACCGCTTCTTTCGGGCCGTGAACCCAGCGGGCGGAGGTGAATTGCGAGGCCTCGAACCGGACGGGCAGGCCGTATTCAAGCTCGATCCGACTGGCCAGCACTTCGAATTGCAGCGCGCCCACGACGCCCACAATAAAGCCGGAGCCGAAAGTGGGTTTGAAGACCTTGGCAGCCCCTTCTTCGGCGAATTGCATCAGGGCCTTTTCCATGTGCTTGGCCTTCATCGGATCGCCCGCGCGGACCGATTGCAGGAGTTCGGGCGCGAAGGAGGGGATGCCGGTGAAACGCAGGGCCTCGCCCTCGGTCAGGGCATCGCCAATGCGGAGCTGGCCGTGGTTGGGGATGCCGATGATGTCGCCGGCCCATGCCTCCTCCGCCAATTCGCGGTCCGAGGCGAGGAACATGACCGGGTTGGAGATCGCCATGGGTTTTTTGGAGCGGACATGGGTCAGCTTCATGCCGCGGTTGAAATGGCCCGAGGCGAGGCGGACAAAGGCCACGCGGTCGCGGTGCTTGGGGTCCATATTGGCCTGCACCTTGAAGACAAAGCCCGCGACCTTGGTTTCTTCGGGCGCGACTTCGCGCGGTTCGGCGTTTTGCACCTGTGGCTCTGGCCCATATTCGGCGATGCCGTCCATGAGTTCCTTCACGCCGAAGGAGTTGATGGCGGAGCCGAACCAGATGGGCGTCAGCGTGCCCTGGCCGAACGCGGTGGCGTCCATCGGCGGGAGCAGTTCGCGCGCCATCTCGACCTCTTCGCGGAGTTTGTCGAGTAGATCGGTGGGGATGTGGTCGGCGAGGGCGGGATCGTCGAGGCCATTGATGGATACGCTTTCAGCGACCTTGTTGCGGTCGGCGCGGTCCATCAGTTCCAGTCGATCGTGGATCAGGTCGTAGCAGCCGAGGAAGTCGCGGCCCACTCCGATGGGCCAGCTTGCTGGTGTGACGTCGATGGCGAGGTTTTCCTGGATCTCGTCGATGATCTCGAACGTGTCGCGGCTTTCACGGTCCATCTTGTTACAGAAGGTGAGGATCGGCAGGTCACGCAGGCGGCAGACCTCAAACAATTTCTGGGTCTGGGATTCCACGCCCTTGGCGCCGTCGATCACCATGATGGCCGCGTCCACTGCGGTGAGGGTGCGGTAGGTATCCTCGGAGAAGTCGGAGTGGCCGGGCGTGTCGACGAGGTTGAAGCGGTAGTTCACTTGCGGGGTCGCGAAGTCGAAGGACATGGCGGAGGCCGAGACCGAGATGCCGCGGTCTTTCTCCATCTGCATGAAGTCGGACCGCGTGCGGCGCGCTTCGCCCTTGGCACGGACCTGGCCCGCCATCTGGATGGCGCCACCGTAGAGCAGGAATTTCTCGGTCAGCGTCGTCTTGCCCGCATCGGGGTGCGAGATGATCGCAAAGGTGCGACGGCGCGCAATCTCGGGCGGAAGGGTGGGGCGATTGTCCAACATATCGCGCCATATATTGGGCGGGCGCGGCGGGGACAACGCCCAACTGCGCTAGCCCATGCCGGTATCGGATGGGTCGCTGTCGGCGCAGCCATATTGGCGTGTGCCGGGGACTTCGTTGCCGTTTTCATCCTCCTCATACCAGTAGAACCAATCATCATCTGCGCAGAACACGGGCGGGTTGGCCGTTGTGTTGCGTGGCTGTCCGGGTGCGCGCAGGGTTGGGCTGGCGGGGGCGACGTCATCCGGCAGGGCGCGGATCTGCGCTTGGGCCAAGGCAAATGTCGGAGCCATCGGCAGGGCAACCGCGCAGACAAGCGCCGTTGCCCTGCCGATTTTTTGGCGGGCTTTATCCGTCATCGGGCAGGCATTCGGTCTGGATCGTGCCAGGAATTTCGTTCCCGTTTTCATCCTGTTCCCACCATTGGATATAGCCGGCCTCGCCGCAGATGATATCCCATGTGCTTGAGCCGGTGGGCGTTTGTGGGCCTTGGGTGCGGCTGTCCGGCACTTGGCCCGCGGTCAGGCCACGGACGGACGGTTCAGCGGGTTGGATGCGCAAGGTTTGGGCCGAGGCCAGGGCAGGTGTGAGCGCCAGAATAGCGCACAGGGTCAGTTTCGTTACGCGGGTCATCGTGGTGTTCCTTTCGGGTGTTTGGCGATGATCCCGTTTCCCAAGGCCAAGTCTGAGGCCAAGGGGCAACCGGGGGAATGCTGGTATTCCCGACTGGTAAGCGGGGATCCGCCAGAAAAGGCCCGCCGGGGGCGGGCCGGATCTGGGCGTGGCACTTAGCGCCGGATCACGCAGGTGCGTGAGAAGGAGGTGGGGATCGGGTGGCCGTCAGAGTCGACCTCGAATTCCACGACCAATTCGCCGTTGGGGCATTCGTTGGGGGCGGAGTTCGCGATGTAGCCGTCGCCGCCGCCATGGCTGACGGCACCGCCGCCGCCACCACCACCGTCGCCACCACCGGGCGGGGTCGGGGCGAAGCCGCCGGGCTCCCACGGGTCAGGGCCGTTGCCACCGGGGGCGAAGTCGGTGGCGCCATCGAAGGCGATTGCGGGGACTGCCGTGAATACGACAGCGGACGCGATCAGAATATGCGACGCGAAGGTCTTGAGGTTGGTCATTGGAATGCTCCGAATAAAAAGGTGTTTTTGCGAAAAAATAGCTCGCACCCCTTTATACGCGGTGATCACGGCGGCGTGATATGGGGGGTTTCCTGACTGGTCGGCGGGGACTTGCCCACTGGCATTTCGGGTGTCGCTTAAGGCCCGCCCCGGTGGGGCAGGCCGCTTTTGGTGCAGGTAATTAACGCAAAACAACGCATTCGCGAGAGAACGACGTCGGGATCGGGTGGCCGTCTGCGTCCATCTCGAACGAGACCTGCATTTCACCGTTCGGGCAGGGATCAGCAAAGGCTGTGCCGATCTGGCTGTCGCCCCCTGCATGGGTGGGTTGCGCAGCAGAACCGCCGCCATTTCCACCGCCGTTTTGCGGGGGAGCGATGTCGCCCGGCAGGTCGAATTGCGGGCCGGGGTTGAGGTCAGGCGCCTGGATGTCGAGCGCCATGGCAGGCGATGCAAATGCGAATGCGGCGGCCAGAACAGCGAGGGTGCGGGTGGGGAGAACGAAGTGTTTCAAAGTAATTATCCTATATAATGATTTGTATGCCAATAATTTGACGAGGCGGTGTCTACGTCCGTTCACGGAACCGTGAAACTACGGAAATCCTGACACAGAATGGCAGGAGGATGGCTTGAGCCGGATGACATGGGCGCGGGAATCGCGCATCATGTGAACATTACATGAACATCAATAGGGAGTGAGAAGATGAGTCTTTCTGACATCGCCAATACATTGGTCGAGGCGTGCCGCACGCAGAATGAGGCCTCGCTGCTCGACAATCATTACCACGCGGACGCGGTCTCGGTTGAGGCGGCTGATTTCTCGGGCATGGGGCGCGAGACGCAAGGTGTCGACGGCATCAAAGGCAAGCACGAATGGTGGGCCAGCAATTTCGACGTGCATGGTGGCGACGTGCAGGGGCCGTTCCTGCATGGCGAGGACCGCTTTGCGGTGATCTTTTCGATGGATGTCACGGAGAAGGCATCAGGTGAGCGGTCGCAAATGAGCGAGGTCGCGGTCTACCACGTGGCCGATGGCAAGATCGTTCGGGAAGAGTTTTACGGCACCGCCTAGAGCTTGCCCTTGGAGGCGCGCGACAGGCGTTCGACCATATCGGAGGCCTCTTCATTGACCTCCAAAGCGGCGGCGGAGGCTGCGGCCTCCGTCCCGGCGTCGATCGCGAGATCCTCGGGCAGGAGGGTGCGGGTCTGACCCGTTACCAGCAGCGATTCCACCGCGATACCTTCGGCGTAGATGATCTCATGACCGTCAAACACGATCTGATAGCTGTCGACATGGCCGCCGGCCTCACGCACCACTGTGTCGCCGTTGACCAGAAGCTCGGCCTTGACCATGACCTCGGCGCGTCCTGTGCCCAATTCATCGCGGCGCTGCCAGATGAACAGGCGGTGTTGCGGCGACAGACGCAGATCGCGCGAGGTGTTGAGCGTGCCTTCGGTGATGCGCACGGGCGCGGCTGCGCCCACGGCACGGCGGGTCTGGAACCCGATCCAGCGAGATCGGTTGGGGCCCGTGATCACGGGTCAGAAGCATGTCGCCCACGCTGAGCAGTTCGACGGGCACCTGTTTGCCACTGGCCATCGTCAGATGCGTGCCAGCGAGGAAGCTGACCGAGGCGATGTCTGCGAACCGTTCGGGGGCGGAGGCGGTTTCCGTTCCCACCAACTCGTATTCGGTATCCGGCTTGAGATCGGACAGGGGCAGGACATGCAGGCTGTCGTCAGTGCCAGAGGTCAATGTCAGGATCAGGACCTCGACCACCTCACCAGACGGGCCCATCAGCATGTGACAGGCCGAGATGGCGAGTGGATCGCCCGGCCCGCCAACCGCCGACCCATCGGCCACACAGGGCTGATCGCCCGCCCCGGCATCCGAGATCGCAAGGCGTTGCGCGGTGGCGGAGCCGGCCAGACGGTAGATGTCGCCCGGCAGGGCCGCATCCTCCAGCCCGATCCCATCGCCGACATTGGCACCCGAGATGGCGCGCAGGGCGGCAGAGGGGAAGGTTTGAAACCTGAGCAGGGGGGATGGCTGGCCATGTGTATCCTCGGGATCGTGTGCAGACGGTTAGACAAGTGCTGTGGCGGTGGGTCAAGGCTGGTGGCGGGCCTGAGCCGCTGCTAAGGCTTGGGACACGGAATGCAATCGGGGGAGGTCGTTATGGATCTGGGAATTTCTGGTAAGCGGGCGCTGGTGTGCGCCTCATCCAAGGGCTTGGGACGTGGCTGCGCCGAGCAGCTTGCGGCGGCGGGCGTCAACCTTGTGCTGAACGCGCGTGGCGCGGAGGCGTTGGAGGAGACGGCGCAGGCAATCCGCGATGAATACGGTGTTGAGGTTGTAGCGGTGGCTGCTGACATCACGTCGGATGAGGGGCGCGCGAAGGTGCTGGCCGCGGCGGGTGATCTGGATATCCTGGTGACGAATGCGGGCGGCCCGCCGCCCGGCATGTGGTCGGACTGGACGCGCGAGGATTTCATCGCGGCGCTCGACGCCAACATGCTGACGCCCATCGCGCTGATGACCGAGATCATGCCGAAGATGATCGACAAGGGCTGGGGCCGGGTGGTCAACATCACCTCGCAATCGGTCAAGGCGCCGATCCCGCAGCTTGGCCTTTCGAATGCCGCGCGTACCGGCCTGACAGGCTATGTGGCGGGCACGGCGCGGCAGGTGGCGCCGTTTGGGGTGATCGTGAACAACATGCTGCCGGGCATTCATGCCACGGACCGGGCGATCCAGTTGGATACGGGCGTGTCGCAGAAAGAAGGTATCTCGATGGACGAGGCCAAGGCGCGGCGCGCGGCGGCGATCCCGGCGCGGCGCTATGGCACGCGTGAGGAATTCGGGGCGATGTGTGCCTTTCTGTGCTCGGAGCATGCGGGATTCATCGTGGGCCAGAACATCCTGTGTGATGGCGGCGGGACGAATGCCACGATCTGATGGCTGAAAAATTCTCGCTCAAGGACCATTTGTTCAACGCCGAGACGATCGGGCGGTTGGCTGGTGAATTTTCGGTCCTGCCCGGCTTTGACGCGGAGGGGTTCGCGGCGGACGTTCTGGCGGGCTTTGAGGGGCGTGAGCTGCTGGAGCGGTTGGAGTGGATGGCCGATTGCCTTGAGCCGCGGCTGGCGTCGGATTTCCCGACAATGGCCGATCAGCTTGAGGCGGCGATGCCGGAGCGGTTGGACCCCAACTTGCGCGACGACGATTTCGGGCATTTCATCCATGCAGTGCCCGGCATTCTGGCCGTGCGGCATGGGTTGGAAGACCATCGCGACCGGGCGCTGGATCTGCTGGAGCAGGCCACGCAGCGGTTTTCGATGGAGTTCTACATCCGGCCCTTCCTGAACCGTTGGCCCGACGAAACGATGGCGCGGCTGGCGGTCTGGGCGGGCCATGAGAACTACCATGTGCGGCGTTTGGTGAGCGAGGGCACGCGCCCGCGCCTGCCCTGGGCGAAGAACATCACGATTGATCCGATGGCGCCGCTGCCGCTGCTGGACCGGCTGCACGCTGACCCGGCGCGGTTTGTGACGCGGTCGGTCTGCAACCACATGAACGACCTGAGCCGTGTGGATGCGGCCCGCGTCATGGATGTGATCGACGGCTGGCGCGTGCTGGGGCAGCAGGACGCGAAGGAGCTGAAATGGATGACCAGCCACGCGCTGCGGACGTTGATCAAGCAGGGTGACGCGCGGGCGATGGAGATGCTGGGCTTTTCGGCGGATGCGGAAGTAACCGTGGATCGGCTGGAGATGGTGCCGCCCGATCCAAGGATCGGCGACAAGGTGGTTGTGGAGATCGAGCTGTCGGCGGCGGCGGAGGTGCCGGTTCTGGTGGATTATTCCATCGGCTTCACGCGGCCCTCAGGCGCGGTGAGCGACAAGGTGTTCAAGGTGAAGCAGGGTGTGGTGAAGCCCGGCCAGCCGTTGAAATTGAAGAAGACGCAGGTTTTCAAGGGCGATGCTACGACTTACGCGCTGGTCGCGGGGCCACATGAGCTTTCGCTGATGGTGAATGGGGTGGTGTGCGACGTGCTGGGGTTCGAGTTGCGCGGGTAACGTGCTACTGAAAATGACCCGAATCCTGTGACCCTTGCCGCAGTCAATAAACCAAAACCGGTGTGATCGCGAGAAGGGCTACGCAGATCAGGAATGAGCGGACCAGCCATTTGTCTTTTTCCGCATATTGGTTGCTGAGAATCCGTCCAACAGTATTGGAATCCATGATTATCAGAACAATGACCCGAAGGGCGAGGAGCAGGCCACCTGCGAGGGTCAAGAAGGGCAGTATCGCGTAGAGCAGTCGCAGAAATGACCAAACGACATCCAATGCGTGCATCCTTGTTGGCCAAACCCCGTTTGCAACTGGGATAAATGATCAATACGGCGATTTTGGGGAACGTTTGTCGGCCTAGTGAAGAGCTGATTTGGTGTAATCGTTTCAATAAAACGGCTGCTGATCTGCGATAGCAAGACCGTTCGTCCGGCCTTCCCCGTCGCTTCGAACCTGTTAGCTGCATTCCCGATTGAAACAATCGGACTTCATCGCCCGTGACCGCCCCCCGCCTGCAAATCGAACATGCCTGCGCCCATTTTGATGGGCGTGAGGTTGTGTGCGGGGTCGACCTGACGGTGCGCGCGGGGGAAATCCTGTGCTTGCTGGGGCCGTCGGGCTGCGGGAAATCCACGACCTTGCGGATGATTGCGGGCATCGATCGCCCCTCGCGCGGGCGTATCCTGGCCGATGGGGAGGTCCTGTCGGATGGCGATATTCACCTGCCGCCGGAGGCGCGGGGTGTGGGGCTGATCTTTCAGGATTTTGCCCTCTTCCCGCATCTGAGCGTGGCGCAGAATATCGGGTTTGGCCTGCGCGGCAGTGGCGTGGACACCAAAAAGCGCGTTGACGAGTTGCTGGAGCGCGTCGATTTGGCGGGCTACGGCGACAAGGCGCCGCATATGCTGTCAGGGGGTGAGCAGCAGCGGGTCGCGCTGGCGCGTGCGCTGGCGCCGCGGCCGCGGATCATGCTGATGGATGAGCCGTTTTCGGGCCTCGATAACCGCCTGCGGGACGGGATCCGGGACGAGACGCTGGCGCTTTTGAAGGAAGAGGGCACCGCGGTGGTGCTGGTCACGCATGAGCCGGAAGAAGCGATGCGCATGGCCGATCAGATCGCGTTGATGCGCGATGGTGGCGTGGTGCAGACGGGCGCGCCCTACAACATCTACACCTCACCCTGCGACAAGGATGCGGCAGCATTTTTCAGCGATATCAACGTGATAACGGGCGACGTTCATGGCGCGTTGATCGACACGGCCTTCGGGCAATTCCTGGCCCCCGGTGTGCCGGATGGCGGCACGGTTGAGATCGTGTTTCGCCCGCAGCATGTGAAGATCGACTTCGACCGTGGCGGCAAAGGGCCGAACCCGACGCCCCAGGATGGCGTGCCGGCGCGCGGCGTTGTGGAACGGGCGCGTTTCATGGGCCATGAAAGCCTTGTCGAATTCCGCATGGATTTCGACGGATCGATGCTGAAGGCCACGGTTCCCAACGTTTTCCTGCCCAAACCGGGGACGGCATTGTGGTTAACCATCCGCCGGGATCGCTGTTTTGTGTTTGGAAACAGAGATTGAGCCCCAGGAAATGCGTTTTTGGGCTTTGATCTGGCGGCCCGAGACCATACCTATGCAGGGGAATTAAAGACAAATGCGCGGCGCGCGCGGGATGTGCGCTTCGCGGAGGGAGAATGAAATGTACACGACACCTTTGTTTATTCAGAACATCGGTCCATGGGGCGCGGTTCTGATTGCCGTTGTCGTTCTGGTCCTGTTCGGGCGCGGCAAGGTTGCCGGTTTGATGGGTGAGGTCGGCAAGGGCATCAACTCGTTCCGGTCGGGCCTGAAGCAGCCGGAAAACGAGATCGAGGATGCCTCGGACGAGGTTGAGGATGCGACCACAGCCGCACGTGACGTGACGCCTGAGGAGCGCTCGGAGCGCGACAACGCGTAACGGATCCTATCCCTTCAAGTGACGGCGGAGGACGGGGTCTATGCCAGACATCGGCATGATGGAAATGCTTGTCATCGGGGTCGTGGCGTTGATCGTCGTGGGCCCGAAAGACTTGCCGAAAATGTTCCGCAAGCTGGGGCAAATCACTGGCCGTGTCCGCAACATGGCCAAGGAATTCTCTAGTGCGATGAACGAAGCCGCCGACGAGTCGGGCATGTCCGAGATGACGAAGGACCTGCGCTCGGCCACCAAATTTGCTAATCCCAAGGCGATGGCCAAGGACATGATGGGCGATATGATGGATGACATCGACCCGTCCAAATTCGAAGAAGGCAGCGCCACGCGCGCCATCGCGGAAAAGAAGGCTGCGGCACAGGCCGCCACCAAGGAACGGATTGCTGCAATGAAGTCGGGTGAGGCGGCTGAAACCTCGGAAGAGCCCGAGGAAGAGCCGCAGGAGCCGGTTTATGCCGCGGACACCGAGGCGCCCGAGGGGCCGGTCAAAGTGATCAAGCCGGCCGATCCGGGCCCTGCCAATGTTGAGCCGGAGCGGTCATGAGCGACACCTCTACCCCGCCTGAAGAAGAGTTGGACGACAGCGCCGCCCCGCTGGTGGAGCATTTGGCCGAGTTGCGGACCCGCCTGATCCGGTCGGTAATGGCGTTTGTGGTCTGCTTCGTGCTGATGTTCATCATCGCCGAAGATGCCTACAATTTCATCCTCGAACCCCTGCGCGGCATCCTGGAGTCGCGCGGTCTGCCGACGCAGATCGTCTACAACGCGCCGCAGGAATACTTCTTTGTCCTGGTGCGCGTCGCCATGATCCTGGGCTTTGCAGCCTCTTTCCCGATCATCGCGCATCAGTTGTGGCGGTTCGTGGCGCCGGGGCTTTATAAGTCTGAGAAGAACGCCTTTCTTCCGTTCTTGTTTGCGTCGCCCTTCCTGTTCGCCCTCGGCGCGTCCTTTGCGCATTTCGTGGTCACGCCACTTGCGATGAACTTCTTCATCGGCTTCTCGGACGTGATCCCGGCCATGACCGCCTTCCTGACCGGACAGGAATATCTGCCGTCTGCTGAAAGTGACGAGTTGCAGACCGTGTTCCTTGGTACGGCCAAGGACTCGCTGGACCTGTCACTGAAGTTCATCTTCGCCTTTGGCCTGTGTTTCCAATTGCCGGTGGTTCTGACCCTGATGGGCAAGGCCGGTTTGGTAAGCGCGGAGGGTCTGGGCAATGTGCGCAAATGGGCGGTTGTGGGTATCCTGACGCTGGCCGCCCTGGTGACGCCGCCGGACGTGATCACGCAGGTGATTCTGTTTGTCGTGGTCTATGGCCTATACGAGATTTCAATCCAGCTGGTGCGTTGGGTCGAGCATTCTCGCAACAAGCGCCTGCGCGAAGAAGGTATTCTGGGCGAGGACGAGACGCTTTGAGCGATCTGCCCGACGGCGCGCTGGAACGCATCGCCGCGGCGCTGGAACGCCTGCGCCCGCCGCCTGCCGCAGCGCCGGATTGGTCCGCAGCGAGCGCCTTTGTGTGGCACGCCGACCCCGACCATCTTGAGCCTGTGGCGCAGGTGAACCGTGTCCCGCTGGAGCTACTGCACGGCATCGACCGGGCGCGCGATACGCTGATGGCCAATACCCGCCAGTTCGCCGAAGGGCTGCCCGCCAACAACGCGCTGTTGTGGGGCGCACGGGGGATGGGAAAATCCTCGCTGGTGAAGGCCGTCCACGGTGCGCTGGAAGGCGATTTTCCGGGCCTGAAGCTGGTGGAAATCCAGCGCGAAGATCTGCCGTCGATTGGGCGTTTGCTGGCGCTGCTGCGCGGCGCGGACGTGCGGGCGGTGCTTTATTGTGATGATCTGTCGTTCAGCCATGATGATCAGCATTACAAGAGCCTGAAAGCGGTGCTGGACGGCGGCGTATCGGGGCGGCCTGACAACGTGGTCTTCTATGCCACGTCGAACCGCCGTCACCTGATGCCGCGGGACATGATCGAGAATGAACGCGGCTCGGCCATCAACCCCAGCGAAGCGGTGGAGGAGAAGGTATCGCTGTCGGATCGGTTCGGGTTGTGGTTGGGCTTCCATGCCTGTGATCAGGATGCCTATCTGACGATGATCCGGGGCTATTGTGACGCGTTCGGCGTCGAGATCTCGGACGAGGATCTGCGGGCGGAGGCCATCGAATGGCAAGCCACGCGCGGCTCTCGGTCTGGCCGGGTGGCTTGGCAGTACTTTACGGATCTGGCCGGGCGGCGTGGGGTGGCTTTGAGCTGAACGGCCCGTCCTCGGGTCATGCGGGTGATTGACCTGGATTGTGGCGTTTCAACTGCGACGGCTGCATTGTGGGGCGGCTGTCACGTTTGCATTTTCATGGAACAAAGATGGACGGGTCGTCGCACCTCTCCTGCGGGGGCGCTTAAGAGCGCTTTGCGTTTGATTTGCATCGCAACCCGCTGCCTCGCGCCGATGGCCCGCGCGGCACGCGATAGGAGTGGCTCAGATAAAACGCAAAGTGCCTTAGCGCGTGGCGGCGCGGATGGCCTGCAACATGGCGTCCGTTTCCGGATCATCGGATAGGGGTGCCGCCGCCTCGGGCGCGTCTTGCTTGGGCACAACAGGGCTGTTGGGGGCCGCATCCTGTGGGTCAGGCCCGGGGGCTGGAGCGGTTTCCGTCCTTGCGGGCGCGACGGCGGAATGCTGTGCGGCGGGCTTTGGCGCAAGATGGGCGGCCTGCGCGGCCTCCATCACCTTCAGCGCGCGCTTGTCCATCATTCGGTGCCAGGCTGCGGGCACCGTGGCGATCATGGCCATGATGGGCATGGAGAAGGGCAAGGTGGGCACCTGCGCCTCGGTATCCAGACGCTCATAGGGTTGGTCGGGGTGCATGTGATGCTCGGAATGGGCGGGCGCGTTCATCATCAGGTAGGACGAAAAGCCCTTGGGCGCGTTCCAGCTGTGGTGGGCGGCGACCGGTTCGGTGCGCCCGTTGGGCAGGATCAGGCGTTGAAGGCCATAGTGCTGCACATAGTCCGACATCAGGATTTGAGCGCCCATGAGTGCGCCAAGGCCGATCAGAACGAGGAGCCCGCCAAGGCCCGCGCCGCTCACGACTGCGATGACGGTCAGCAGCGCGCCGCCGAGCCAGAGCCAATAGGGGTTGGAGATATGGTTCGGGCCACGGCCCTTGCGGTCAAGGCGATCGACCTCCTGCATGATCCCGGCCTCGAACGAGCCGCGCCAGGCACGGGGCAGATAGGCCCAGAAGCTTTCCCCCGGAAGGGGCGTGTTGGGGTCCTGTTCCGTGCCCACAAAACGGTGGTGCACAAGACGGTGTGCCGAGACATGGTGGCCGAAGCCCACGGAGGTGTAGACCGCCGCGCCGAGCGCTTTGAAGAACGGGTTGCGGCGGTGGATCAGCTCATGCGCATTGGGGTGGCTCACCTGGCCGAAGAAGCTGGCCGTGGCGAGAAACAGCGCGATGCTTTGCCCGAAGGTGAGGCTTGCCGACCCCAGAGCGGTGCAGGTGGAGATCAGGACCAGCAGGTGGCCCACGCCAAGCCCGGCGGAGAGGGTGTCGGACCAAGGGACGGTCTCTTCTTCCGGCGCGGGGGTTTTGGGCGGTTCCAGCAAACGGTCAGCAACGGCAGCCACAATCGTCAGCCAGGCCAGCGCTGCCCAAGCAAAACCGCCCCAGGCGGTGCCCGCCAGCAAAAGCAGAAGCATTGGCGGCAGGGTTATGGCGGCGTAGCGGGCGATGACGGGCATCGGGTCGGTCCTTTGGGTCGTGTCTGCGTGCTTGGCACGCGTGTACCACGGCAATCTGGCGAAAGAATGGCGGTTTTGGCGGGCCTTTCCAAGCGCGCTTTCGGGTATTAGGTGGGTTGGGTCAGGCAAAGATATAGGGTGCCCATGTCCTTTTTCCGCAAATTGAAGGATCGCATGTTCAAATCGTCGTCGAAGCTCGACGAGGGGTTGGATGCGATTATTGAGGAGGGTGCAGTCGAGGAAGAGGGTGTAGAGGAGGCGTTGCGCGCGGCGGAGGCTGTGGCAGATCTTCCTGAGCCTGAGCCTGAGCCTGAGCCTGAGCCTGAGCCTGAGCCTGAGCCTGAGCCTGAGCCTGAGCCTGAGCCTGAGCCTGAGCCTGAGCCTGAGCCTGAGCCTGAGCCTGAGCCTGAGCCTGAGCCTGAGCCTGAGCCTGAGCCTGAGCCTGAGCCTGAGCCTGAGCCTGAGCCTGAGCCTGAGCCTGAGCCTGAGCCTGAGCCTGAGCCTGAGCCTGAGCCTGAGCCTGAGCCGGTTGAACCGCCTGCGCCCGTGGAACTGCCCGAACCTGAGCCTGTGCCCGTGGAGGCGCCCGCGCCCGCGCCGGTGGAGCAGCCGATCCCAGAGCCGGACCCGATGCCCGAGCCTGCGCCTGTTGAAATGCCAGCCCCTGCGGTTGACCCGGCCCCCGCGCCTACGCCTGTGGAATTGCCACCCATCAGAATCCGTGGCCCCCGCCCTGACAGAGGCGGAGCCGGCCAAGAAACCCGGCCTCCTCGGGCGGCTTATGGGCCGGACGTCTGAGCCGCGCCGGGCGCTGGATGATGATATGCTAGAGCAGTTGGAAGAGCTGCTGATCACATCCGATATGGGGGTCGATATTGCCCTGCGCGTGACGTCGAACATGGCCGAGGGGCGCTATGGAAAGCTGATGTCTGCCCGTGAAATCAAAGAGTTGCTGGCAGACGAGGTCGCGCGGGTGATGGAGCCTGTGGCGCGGCCCTTGCCGATCTATCCCAAGACGCCGCAAGTGGTGCTTGTGGTGGGAGTGAATGGGTCGGGCAAGACGACGACCATCGGAAAACTCGCCAGCCAGTTCAAGGCGGCGGGCAAAAATGTGGTGATCGCGGCGGGGGATACGTTCCGGGCGGCGGCGGTGGAGCAGTTGCAGGTCTGGGGGAGCGCGCAGGTGTGCCTGTGCTGACCGCGCCTGAGGGCTCGGACCCCGCGGCCCTTGCCTTTGACGCGATGACTAAGGCTGAGGCGGATGGTGCCGATCTGCTGATGATCGACACGGCGGGCCGGCTGCAAAACCGCGCCGATCTGATGGAGGAGCTGGCCAAGATCGTCCGCGTGATCCGGAAGAAGGACCCGGACGCGCCGCATAATACGCTGTTGGTGCTGGATGCGACGACGGGCCAGAACGCGCTGAGCCAAGTGGAACTCTTTGGTAAGATGGCGGATGTATCAGGGCTGGTGATGACCAAACTCGACGGAACCGCAAAAGGCGGCGTGCTGGTGGCCTTGGCCGACAAGTTCGGCCTGCCCATCCATGCCATCGGGGTAGGGGAGCAGATTGATGATTTGCAACCATTTGACCCGCAAGAATTCGCTGATGCCCTTGTTGGGTTTGATCGTTCCTGATCTTTCTCCACACCCCCTGTGGATAACCTTTTGGAGGGCGAATATGCGCCACACCCTGATGTCCGTCGCCTGTCTGGCGGCCCTGTCCGCCCCCGTCAGTGCCTTTGACACGGCCGAATGCGGCGAGATTGAAAGCCAGATTTACACCATCCTGGACGCCGAGTTTGGGTGGGAGGTGACGCAATCGCCGACCTCCACCGCGCAGGCGCGGCCGGGGGCCTGTTCGGTCACGGACCTTGAGATCTACGTGCAAGAGCTTGGTGTGCGCTACACCGCCCGCACTGCCAGCCTTGTCGCGCCGCAGGCGATGGACTGGGTGCGCGGGGAAGTTGTGCTGCCGGCCAATGTGACGCTCGAAATCCTCGACGTGGCCATCGACACCGAATTCGGGGTGCCTGCGGGGCTTGAGTGGATCGTCCCGATCTCGGCCCAGAGCATCTTTCTTGGCGCCGGTTGGAATGAGGCCAAGCAAGAGCTGTCGGTCAACACGTTCCGCATCGATCTGGGTGACGGCAATTCCGTGACCCTTGCACTGGAAGGGCAGGCGGATGGCTGGCGGCCCTATGTCCTGCGGGACGAGGATTTCGGCCTGACGCAGCTTGGCCTGGATATCGCTTTCAACGGTCTCTTCGAGCTAGCCATTGCGCCACCGATTGAGGCCAACGGCACCGCGCTGACGCCCGAATCGGCGCAATTCATGTCGGCCATGGCCTTTGGATTGCTGGCAAATGTGCCCACAACCCTGGTGCCGACCGCGTCGCAGGAGGCGATTGTCGACTTTATCGCCACCATTCCCAACCCGCGTGGCGACCTCAGCCTGTCACTGACGAACGACGCCCCGTTTTCGCCCGCCGCGATCGCCGCAGATGTGGCCGGCGGGCAATCGCTGTTGGAGGCCGTGCCTGATCGCCTGACGCTGACCGCCGACTGGTCGCCCGCGAATTAGGGCGGCGGGTGAGCGCGTGGGTCCAGAGCATTGAGGGGACGCCGACCGGGGCCACGGTCGCCCTGATCCTCGCGCTGATGGCCGCCGTTCTACACGCGGCCTTCGGGGCGCTGCAAAAGGGCGGCACGATCCGCTATTGTCGCGCGGCGTCATCGACATCTGCTATTGCCTGATGGCCGCGCCCTTCGCGTTCTTCGTCGTGCCTTGGCCCGAGCCGCATATGTGGCTGATTTTCCTGGGCGTTTTCGTGATCCACGTGCCTTACAAATGGGCGGTTCTCTCCTCGTTCCGGCGCGGGGCCTACACGGTTGTCTATCCGGTGATGCGCGGCACGGGGCCGCTTTTCACCATTTTCGGCGCATGGTTGCTGTTTGGAGAAACGTTCAACGCGGTTCAGTGGATCGGGGTCGCCGTCCTGCTGGCGGGGCTTTACGGGCTGGCCGCCTACAACATGGCCAAGATCACGGTGGCGCGCGATACCCTGGTACCTGCGCTCGGCTTCGCTGTGCTGACCGGCCTGTTTGTGGCGCTTTACACCACGTTCGACGCCTATGGCATTCGTGCCACGGCGGACCCCTTCACCTTCCTCGCCTGGTTTTTCTTCGTCGACGGGCTGCTGTTTCCAGTGCTCGCCCTGCGCTTCTACTTGACGATGGAGGAACGCCCACCGCTCGGCCCCCTTGCGCTGCGCGGCATGGCAGGCGGGATCATCGCGCCCTTTTCCTTCGGGGCGGTAATGTTGGCCACGCGCCTCGACAATGTGGGTGAGGCGGCCGTGTTGCGCGAAACCTCGACCGTTTTCGCCGCGCTGATCGGCTGGCTGTTCCTCAAGGAAAAGGTTGGCCCGGCCCGTGTCGCGTTGATGGGGTTGATCGCAGCGGGCGCGGTGATAGTTGAGGCGGGTGGGTAAGGAGCAGTCATGCCTGAAGAACGCGCAATCAATCCCTGGCTGAAAAACGGCCTCGAACTCGGGCCGCCGATCCTGTTCTTCATCGCGTATCTGCGGTTGGAAGACACGACCGTGACGGTCAGCGGGACGGAGTATGATGGCTTCATCATCGCCACGGCCGCCTTTGTGCCAATCCTTCTGACGACCACGGCGATCCTGTGGAAGCTGACGGGCGTTATCAGCCGAATTCAGGTATTTACGGCGATCCTGGTGGTGTTTTTCGGCGCGCTGACTGTTTGGTTCAACGACCCGCAATTCTTCAAGATGAAGACCACAATCGTTTACGCCTTCTTTGCGGGGATGCTGGGGATCGGGCTGGCGCGCGGCCAGTCCTACCTGAAGTTCCTGATGGGGGATCGCCTGCCGATGGCCGATGAGGGCTGGATGATCATGACCAAGCGGCTGGCGCTGGCCTTTGTGGCGATGGGCGTCGCGAACGAGGTGATCTGGCGCACCCAGACCGATCGCTTCTGGGTCACGTTCGAGACCTTCGTGTTGCCGGCGTTCCTGTTCGTGGTCTTCATGTCCCAGGCCCCGCTGATCGAGCGGTTCAGCCTTGAGGAGGACGACCCGGACGGCCCGGACGGGGGGCGCTTAGCCGCCTTCGTCCTCAACGAAGTGCCGGGTTTGGCCGCGTTTGCGGGTTTCTTGCGGCGGGCTTTGGGTTTTGCTTCGGCATGGCCTTCGGTCGCGGCCTCTAGCCCCAGTTGGTCGCGCAGGACACGAGGGCGGACCTCTTCGACCTCGCTGGCTTTGAGTTGGTTCAGCCTAAAGGGTCCGTAGGACACGCGGATCAACCGGTTCACGACCAGGCCGATTTCCTGCATTGCGCGGCGGATTTCGCGGTTCTTGCCTTCGCGCAGGCCGATAGTGACCCAGGCATTGGCGCCCTGCTGGCGGTCGAAGGTGATTTCCATCGGTTGGAAGCGCTCCCCCTCGATCGTCGTGCCTTTGCGGAGGGGGGCAAAATCTTCATCCTTCGGCGCGCCCTTGATGCGCACGCGATATTTGCGGACCCAACCTGTGGAGGGCAGCTCCAGCTTGCGCTTGATGCCGCCGTCATTGGTTAAAAGAAGCAGCCCTTCGGAGGTCAGGTCGAGCCGCCCCACAGACATCACGCGCGGCATCGCTTCGGGCAGGTCGTCGAACACGGTCTTGCGCCCTTTCTCGTCCGAGGCGCTGGTCACAAGGCCGGAGGGTTTGTGGTAAAGCCACAGGCGCGGGCGTTCGACCTCGGGGATCGGGTTGCCATCAACCAGGATCGTGTCGCGGTCTGTCACGTTCAACGCGGGGCTGTCGATCACCTTGCCGTTCACCGAAATGCGGCCTTCGCCAATCATGCGCTCGGCTTCCCGGCGCGAGGCGACGCCCGCGCGGCTCAACACTTTTGCGATACGATCTCCGTCCATGGAACAGCCCTACAGGTTTGACACCCCGCCCGAAAGCGGCAACCAACGGGCCATGAGCGATTTCACTGATTTCATGGCCGACGCCTTGTCTGAGGCCCGCGCGGCGGCCGCGCGTGGCGAGGTGCCGGTGGGCGCCGTGGTGGTAAAGGATGGTGAAATCATCGCGCGTGCGGGTAATCGGATGCGTGAATTGCACGATCCAACCGCCCATGCAGAAATGCTCGCAATCCGCGCGGCCTGCGCGGCCCTTGAAACGGAACGCCTGACCGGTTGCGCGCTCTGGGTCACGTTGGAGCCGTGCCCCGCCTGCGCAGGCGCCATCGCAGCGGCGCGCCTCGACAAACTCTACTACGCGGCGCCCGACCCTAAATCCGGCGGTATCGCGCAGGGTCCCCGCGTTTTCGACCATCCCCAAGCCCATCATCGGCCCGAGATCATTTCCGGCCTGCACGAAGCAGAAGCCGCCGCGCTGCTGAAAGACTTCTTTGCGACCAAGCGCTGAGCCCTGTCTTC
The DNA here is from genome assembly GCF_055693405.1 of Gymnodinialimonas sp. JB5-7. Taxonomy (NCBI): domain Bacteria; kingdom Pseudomonadati; phylum Pseudomonadota; class Alphaproteobacteria; order Rhodobacterales; family Paracoccaceae; genus Gymnodinialimonas; species Gymnodinialimonas sp. JB5-7. The sequence goes on along the minus strand of NZ_JBVFUX010000012.1, from coordinate 36,908 downwards.
CATTGGTCAAAAATACCTCCGGGGAGTCCGCAGGACGGGGGCGGCGCCCCCGGCGCGTAGCGCTACAATAAATCGAATAGATGCGCGGAGGGCCTGTAAGCCGGATTCTGTCCAACCGAGGGTTTCCCCCGGAATAGATGACCATTCCTCTCGACGTGCTGTTGCCAACACGCTCCAGCTGCCAACCCGGACCGCGGGGTGAAGCCCCCATAGCGCGGTCCCTATTCGGCATTGCTCCCGGTGGGGCTTGCCATGCGGGTCCTGTTGCCAGGTCCCCGGTGGGCCTTACCCCACCGTTTCACCATTACCATGCACGCATGGCTGTCTGTTCTCTGTGGCGCTGTCCGTCGGATTGCTCCGCCCGGGCGTTACCCGGCACCGTTTCTTCAGGGAGTCCGGACTTTCCTCTAGGGCGGCTTTTCCGCGTTCGCGGGAAAACGCCCCAGCGGCCATCCAGCCCTCCGCGCGACGCCCCGCTTACGCGCCGGCAGCCCCCTGATCAAGCCCGAAGCGGGCCGCCAAATACGCCATGATGGCGCAATCCAGCGTATTTTCACTGGGTGAGAATGCGCGGGCCCGGCAATTGCGTTCTGACGGCTTGCCGTCAGGTTGCAGTGAGAGGGCGCCCATACCGCGCTGCCAGATCCGCCATGATGGCGCAATCCACACCATCCAATGTCCCATGCGCCCAAGGGCGGAACCGCATTCGTACGACCTCCAGCAGCAACTCGTCGGCCATTTCGCCATACCCGAAGGCGGAGGCGTCGCGCAGGAACGCCTTGGGGTGCACGGCCTCACCTGCTGCCTCTGACCACACGGCCAGACCCTGCCGCGCGAGACGTTTCCAATCAAACCGCCGTCCGGGATCAATCTTGCGCCCCGGCGCCATGTCCGAATGCCCGATCACGCCTTCAGGCCCGATCCCGTAAGCTTTGAGGAGCGATGCGAGGAGGGTTGCAGAACCGCCATCAGCGGCTCCGAGAACGGTGACAGCCCGTCATTATCGAGCTCGATCCCGATGGAGCGGGAATTGACATCCCCCCTGCCGTGCCAGCTGCCTTTGCCCGCGTGCCAGGCGCGCATGTTGGGGTCGACCAACTCGAACACCGCGCCGTCGCGACCGATCAGGTAGTGGGCAGAGACCTCGCGCTCAGGGTCGCACAGCGCCTTGGCCGCACCCGCGCAATCCTGCATGGCTGTGTAGTGGATCACCACAAGCTCGGGCCGAAGCCCGTCGCGCCGTTCCCCGAAATTGGGGCTTCTTATGGAGCGGTCAATTTCCAGTTTCGCCCGTCGCGTCTAGCGGGTCGCCGAATTGTGGGATCGGCTCTGGCGCGTTGGCGGCGGCGGCATCTGACCGGTATCCGGCCGGATCGAAGCCGCAGACAAAGCCATCGCCATCGGGGTCCAGCCCAAGCGGGTCCCGTTCGGGTCCGCCTTCGCGCAGGAACGCGTCCTGCGCCAGATCGCGGCTTTCAAAGGACGCGCAATCGGAGGCGTTGTTGCGGCGGAATGGATTGCGTCGCCATTGCCGCTGGCCGGGCGCATGGGTTGTGCGGATTGCAAAGGCCGCCACGCGCGGGATGATTGGCGGCGGCAGGGCGTCGGCGGCGTTTTGCGGCTGGATATTGTCAAAGACGCCCCCACCGCTGCCACCTGTTGCCCCGGCTTGCTCCGCCTCGGCAATTGCGCCTGCGGCGATGCTTTCGATGCTGCCCGACGGTCCGGCGACGCTTGGATCGCCAGCCTCAAAAGGGGTCGCTGAGATTTGGCCATTGGTGGGACGCTGGCCGACCGGGCCCAGATTGGTCTGCTGTTGCAAGCCTGGCGACACATCGTTGGGAACGTTGCCGCAGGCCCCCAGGGCCAACAGGGCACATGCCAGAGCACCTGCCGAAAAACGGGGGGACACCATCACTTTACTCGCCTCATACGTCTCGTTGCCGGGCAACCTACCACCAACGCGCGGGCTTTTCCACAAAGCCTGCGGCGGATTCCAGCGCATACGCGGTGTTGAGCAATTCGCCTTCCTCCCACGGGCGGCCGATCAGCTGCAGACCCAGGGGAAGCCCGTTGCGATCCATGCCCGTGGGCACCGCCACACCGGGAAGACCCGCGAGGTTCACCGTCACGGTGAAGACGTCGTTAAGATACATCTCGACCGGATCGCTGACCTCTTTGCCCAATTCAAATGCGGCGGACGGGGTGGCCGGGGTGAGAATCGCGTCGACCCCTGCGGCGAAAACCTCATCGAAGTCACGCTTGATCAGCGCACGCACACGGCGGGCGCGGTTGTAGTAGGCGTCATAAAAGCCTGCCGATAGCACATAGGTGCCGATCATCACGCGGCGTTTGACCTCGGCCCCGAAGCCTTCGGCGCGGGTTTTCTCGTACATTTCTGTGATGCCGTCGCCCGGCGCCATCTCGGCCCGGTAGCCAAAGCGCACGCCGTCGTAGCGGGCGAGGTTGGACGAGGCTTCAGCGGGCGCAATCACGTAATAGGCGGGCAGCGCGTATTTGGTGTGCGGCAGGGAGATATCGCGGATCTCGGCCCCTGCATCCTTGAGCATGGCGGTGCCATCGGCCCAGAGCTTTTCAATCTCGTCCGGCATTCCGTCCATGCGGTATTCCTTTGGAATGCCGATGACTTTGCCCTTGATATCGCCGGTCAGCATCGCCTCGAAATCGGGCACGGGCAGGTCGGCCGACGTGCTGTCTTTCGGGTCATGGCCCATCATCGCAGCACCCATGATCGCGGTGTCGCGCACGGTTTTGGTCATTGGTCCCGCCTGATCCAGCGAGGAGGCAAACGCCACGATGCCCCAGCGCGAGCAGCGCCCATAGGTGGGCTTGAGGCCCACGGTGCCGGTAAAGGCGGCGGGCTGGCGGATGGAGCCGCCGGTATCGGTGCCGGTGGCAGCGAGGCAGAGGTCAGCGGCCACGGCGGAGGCCGAACCGCCCGAAGAGCCGCCCGGCGTCAGTGCGGCATCGGAATTGCCCGCGCGCCAGGGGTTGATCGCATTGCCATAGACCGAGGTCTCATTCGACGAACCCATGGCGAATTCGTCCATGTTCAGCTTGCCAAGCATGACCGCGCCCGCATCGCGCAGCTTGCCCGAGACGGTCGATTCGTATTCCGGCTTGAACCCTTCGAGGATTTTTGAGGCTGCTTGCGACGGCACGCCTTCGGTGCAGAACAGATCCTTGATGCCGACGGGTACACCGCACATGTCGGGCGCATCGCCCGCCTTGATGCGGGCGTCTGCTGCGCGGGCGCGCTCCATCGCCAGATCGGGCGTCTTGTGGGCGAAGGCGCCAAGTGCGTCGGCGGCGTCGATTGCCGAGAGGCAAGCTTCGGTCAGCTCCACGGAGGTCACATCGCCTTTGCGCAGCGCATCGCGGGCCTCAGTGATGGTGAGTTTGTTCAGATCGGACATGTTATTCGACCACCTTCGGAACCGAGAAAAAGCCTTCGCGTGCATCGGGCGCATTGGCCAGCACCTTGGCGGGCTGGTCGCCATCGGTGACCACATCCTCGCGCCGTTTCAGGCGTTGCGGCGTGACCGAGACCATCGGCTCCACGCCGTCTACGTCGACTTCTTCGAGTTGCTCGATGAAACCGAGGATGGCGTTGAATTCCTGGGCGAGGGCCGGAAGCTCGGCCTCTTCGACCTTGATCCGGGCCAGTTTCGCGACCTTGGCGGCGGTGGCGGTATCGATGGACATGGGCGCTTGATCCTCTCGTGCGAACGGGCCGGGTTTAGCGGCGGGGCGCGGGGGCTTCAAGCGTGGTTGCGCCGTTGGTCGAGCAGGGTAGGCTGGATGGGTGCGGAAATTGGGAGATGTGCGATGAATTACACCTGGTTGGGCCATGCGAGTGTGCGGTTGGAGATCGCCGGAGACGTGCTGTTGATTGATCCATGGTTGGAGGGCAACCCGTCCTTCCCAGATGAGCGCCGCGCGGAGGCCTTGGCAGGGGTGACAGCGATCCTGCTGACCCACGGCCATTTCGACCATGCCGACGGCGTGGCGGAGATGGCGAAAGATCTTGGCGTCACGCTGTACGCCATCGTGGAATTGGCGGGCTTCCTGGCGGATGTGCATGGGATCGAGACGGTCGGCTTCAACAAGGGCGGCACGGTGCGGATTGGGGATGTGGCGGTGACGATGGTGAACGCGGCCCACTCCTCGTCGCTCACGCATAATGGGCGGTTGTATAATGCGGGCGCGCCGGCGGGCTATATGATCGAAGGGGAAGGGCGCACGGTTTATGTGTCGGGCGATACCGATGTGATGGCCGATATGTCGGTGCTACAGGATATTCATGCGCCCGAGATCGGCATCCTGTGCGCCGGTGGGCATTTCACGATGGATATGGAACGGGCGGCCTATGCGGCGTCGAAGCTGTTCCGGTTCGAGACGGTGATCCCGGTGCATTACAAGACCTTTCCTTTGCTGGAGCAGTCGGCAGACCCGCTCAAGGCAGCTTTGCCGGGTGTCCGGGTGCTGGACCCGGAGGTGATGGAAACGGTCGCGCTTTAGGGCCGGGGCGGGAGAGCGACCCCACCCACCCACCCGTCGCCCTCCCGCCCCTTGATGCCATTCTGCGGGCGTTCGCGCAGGGGCAGAGTTGGGTTCGCCTCCGGCGGGCATTTTCAGGGAACAAAGAGGGGCGGCCCGCGCGGGGGAGAGATCCACGCAGGCCGCTGGTGATCCGGCCGTGACGCGAGTCAGAGCGCGCGGATCATTTCGACCGCCGGGAAGGCGATGCCGGGGCGCAGCAGGATGTCGATCTCGCCCCGCCGTTGGAAGCCCATGGCGGTATAGAACGGCTCGGCCGTGCGGGTGGATTGGCACATCATCCAGCGCACACCTGCCGCTTTCGCCGCGCCGAAGCTGCGTTGCAGGATGGCACGGGCGAGCCCCTACGGGTGGCCTCGGGGTGGGTGACGACATGGCGAATATGGCCGACATCGCGCGGACCCACGCCGCCTTGCGGCGCGCCGTGGGTCCAGCCGCCTGCGGCGAGCGCGCGGCCGCTTTCATCCTCGGCCATGTAGTAGGAGCCGCAGCGGAGCAGTTCCGGTCGCGCACGGGTGATCAGAGGCAGGCAGGTGACGAGGACCGACGGCGGGTAGTCTGGCTTCAGAAGCACCGGGTAGGACGCGCCCAGAAGCGAGTCGATAGCGGGCAGATCGGCCCCGCTGGTGGTTCTTATGACGATCTCTTCAACCATGGCCCTGTCCTCCTGTATGTTGGGCCGTCGTTGGCGGGACACCCCGCTTTCGACAAAAGAAAAGGCCGCGTCGGATTTTCCGGCGCGGCCTTTTGTCGGTCTTTGGAAGGGGGTGATCTTACTTGATCTTGCCTTCCTTGTATTCGACATGCTTCCGCGCAACGGGGTCGTACTTTCGTACGACCATCTTCTCGGTCATCGTGCGTGCGTTCTTCTTGGTCACATAGAAGTGGCCCGTGCCCGCGGACGAGTTGAGGCGGATTTTGATTGTGGTTGGCTTCGCCATCGTAAGGCTCCTGCGAATTCTCGGGGCGCGCCGCGCGGGCGGCTTACGCTGTCATCTGGTAGAGACGCGCCTTTTACCGGGGTGGTGCCCCGAGTCAACACCTCAAATCAAAGATGCGCCGATCCCGGCCGCGGCCAGGATCGGGAGCACGATTAGCAGGTCCCATTTGCGCCAGAGGAGCAGGGCAGCGGCAAGGGCGGAGAGGGCCAGCGCACGCGGATCGAGCGCCGAAAGCGCGAAGGTGCCGTCTGCAAACCAGATGTTGAGGGCGAACCAGATCGAGAGATTGGCGATCACCCCCACAACGGCGGCGGTGATGCCCGAGAGCGCGCCTGTCAGGCGGGGCCGCGTCGCGATCCATTCCACGTAAGGGGCGCCTGCAAAGATCCAAAGGAAGCACGGCACGAACGTGACCCAAAGCGTGATCATCGCGGCCAGCGCCCCCATGCCCCAGCCGCCCGCCTGCGCGCCTGCCATGAACCCCACGAATTGCGTGACCAGGATCAGGGGGCCGGGCGTGGTCTCGGCCAGGCCAAGCGCGTCCATCATCTGATCGGTGGTCAGCCAGCCATAGCCCTGCACGACCTCTTGGACCATGTAGGCCAGCACCGCATAGGCCCCGCCGAAGGTCACAATCGCAAGGGTTGAGAAAAACACGGCAATATCGGCAAGCAGGGTTGGGGCGAACAGCCACAGGCCGAGCAGGGGGGCGAGCCAGAGCGTGCCCCAGAGCGCTATGGTGCCTAGGGTGCGAGTGGGGGAGACGGTTATGGTCGGTGTCTCTGCGGCCGTGCCACGCATCAAAAGCGCGCCGACCAGGGCTGCGGCGGCAATGATGAATGGGAACGGGATGCCGAGGGTGAAGATGGCGAGGAAGGCTGCGATGGCCAGACCGTAGGCGACAGGGCTTTTCAGAGCCTTGGCAGAGACCTTCAGCAAGGCCTGGAGCACAATGACAATGACGGCCGCCTTGATGCCGAGAAAGGCCGCGGCCACCCATGGCAGGGACCCGTAGGCGGCATAGGCGCTGGCGAGTGCCAGGATCACCGCCGCCCCGGGGAGCACGAACAGAAGCCCCGCCAGCAGACCCCCCGGCGTGCCGCGCATGCGCCAGCCGGCATAGGTGGCCAGCTGCATCGCCTCTGGCCCCGGAAGCAACATGCAGAAGGACAGGGCGCTCAGGTATTGCCGCTCGGTCAGCCACGGGCGATCTTCGACCAGCTCTTTATGCATCAGCGCGATCTGGGCGGCGGGCCCGCCGAAGGACAGCATTCCAATACGTCCGAAGACGCGGAACATCTGGGATAAGGAGGGTGTGCTCATGCCTCAGCCCCATGCGCTGCGGAGGTGACCCTTTCATGACGCAGTGCGCCGCGAAAGGCGAGATCGAAGGTGGGGAACAGGGCGGAAGGCGGGCCTTCAGCGAGGGCGAGGGCGACAAGGTGGTCCGCGCCGGGTAGGGCGCTCAGGCCGGGGAGATCGGGCATCGATGTGGGTGCCGTGGCCTCAAAACGATCCACGACACCGGGCAAATCTTCGCGCGGCACTTCAAGCAGTTCGGCGAGGGGCGCGTCGAACCGCAGGCACGCCCATGCGGCGAGAGCTTCTGGTATGCTTGCATCGACGGGCAGGGCGATCCGAGACGGGGCAGCATTGCTGAGGACGGGCAAGCCTTCTGCGCGCCACCCGACATGGCCGCCGGTCATTCGCACCGCATCGACCCCATGGGACCGCAACCGGGCCGTTGCCCCGGCGCTGAGCTTCAGCCCTTTCCAACAAACAACGATAGCCCCGCGTGTGGCGGAGAGGTTCAGTTGGCCTTGCAGGTCATCGAAGGCGATCTGAACCGCGCCGGGCAGGCGGGTCGGGTCGTCGGCCAAATCGTCGGGCAGCCGGATGTCCAGCACAATCGGGGCGTTCGGCGCGGCAAGGCGCGCCAAAACGTCAATGGGCTGGATCGTGGGGAAGTGGGTCATGGGGTGGGCTCCTGTCCGGATCGTCCAATGCTACGCAAGTGCGGAACCTTGGGCCCTTGATCCGGTGGCGGAGGCCTGACGGGGCGCCGCTGCCCCGTGGGCGGACCGTGCCTTAGCGGGCCATGACACGCAACAAAGAAGGGCCGGGAAAATCCCGGCCCTTTGAATGTGGATGGTCCGTCGCTTACTCGCGATTGCCGAGGAAGCTGAGGATGATCAGGAACATGTTGATGAACGACATGTAGAGGTTCAGCGCGCCCATGATGGCGGATTTCTGAAGCCACTCCGTGTCGCCATACTGTGCGTGGTCGACATAGTCCTGCTTGATCGTCTGCGTGTGATACGCAGTCAGACCGGCGAAGACGAGCAGCAGCATCAGCGAGATGGCGATGTCAAAGCCGGGGATGACGATGCCGAAGAAGGCGCTCATCACCAAGGCTGATGATCATCAGCACGATGCCACCGATCAGGCCCATGAACAGGAAGGCGCCCCAGCCGGAGATATCCCGCTTCGTCACGTAACCGAACAGGCTAAGCGATGCGAAGGCGATGGACGTCACCAGGAACGACTGCACGATGGACGCGCCCGTGTAGACCGCGAAGATATAGGCGATCGAGGCGCCCATGACGGCCGAGAACACGTAGAAGAAAAGCTGTGCGGCCGCCGCAGAGGCCTTGGTGATGACGGCGCCGAAGGCAAAAACCATGCCGAGCGGTGCAAACATCACGATCCACCCAAGGATGGTCGGTTGCAGCGTAAGCGGATCGCGCAAGATCTGGAGCATGGCCGGGTTGGCCCCGAATGCCCAAGCTGTCGCGAATGTCACCAGCAGACCAATCGACATGGTCGCATAGACTTTGTTCATGTGCGCGCGCAGGCCGGCGTCGATCTCCGCCGCGGAGGTCGCCATGCCCTGGGAGCGCATCGTCTGATATTCAGCCATTTGGTCCTCCAAAATAGGCAAGGCCCGGCAATTGGGCCTTTCACAGGAGAATATCGGTGACGTGCGCGGCTTTTTCAAGCTATCGGTCCCTATGGAAACCACAAGGACCGATAGTTTTTTGCTATCGCGTGGCGTCAGAGCCGCCAGGTGGTCGGCACATCCCAGATTGGGCGCTCCACCTCACGGTGCACTTGCGCGTCGGTGACCCCGATATCGCGGCGCATATGTGCGTCGAGCCGGTCGAGGTGCTGGCGTTGACGCCACACGCCGAAAATCCGCTGAAGGACAGTCAGGCGGACCTCGGGCGCAGTCTTTGCACTGCAACCGGAATGGGGACGGGACAGGGACAGATCAGCCATTTGCTTTCCTTTCAGCGTTTGTGACGAAATGGGGAGAGTTCATTTCGATACGTGATGTATGGACCGATGGAATACATTTTGATAGTGAATGATTGTGAAGCCTATCATCACAAGGATTGATGAATGCCCAGAAATCTCGATCTCACCTCGCTCCGCGCCTTTGTGGCGGTTGTGGATGCGGGCGGTGTCACGAAAGCCTCGGGCTTTCTCAACCTCACGCAATCCGCCGTATCGATGCAGCTCAAGCGGCTGGAAGAGGCGCTGGATGTGGCCCTGTTCAACCGCGCCGAACGCAAGTTGAACCTGACTGGCGCGGGCGAACAGATGCTCAGCTATGCGCGGCGAATGTTGGAATTGAACGATGAAGTTCTGGGGCGACTGACATCCAAGGAGTATGAGGGCGAGATCTCGCTCGGCGTGCCCCATGATGTGGTCTATCCGGCCATCCCCGAGGTGCTACAGCGCTTCAACAAGGCCTATCCCCGGATGAAGGTGCAGCTTTTGTCGATGGGCACGATCAACCTCAAGGCGGCCTTCGCGCGCGGTGAGATTGATGTGATCCTGACCACGGAGGAGGATCTGGACCGCGGCGGCGAAACGCTGCTGGAACGGCCCATGGTCTGGGTCGGGGCGAAAGAAGGCCAGATGTGGCGGCAACGGCCCCTGCGGTTGGCGTTGGAGGACGCGTGCATCTTTCGCGGGCCCGCTTTGTCGGCGCTGGATGCGGCCGGGATCAGCTGGGAAATGGCCGTCGAGGCGGACTCGATCCGCACCGTGGAGGCGACCGTCAGCGCCGATCTGGCCGTGCACGCTATCATCGAGGGCACGGAATCACCCTATGCCGAGAAGATCGAACATGGCGGGGCGCTGCCCGCGCTGCCGCGCATCCAGATCAACATGTACCGGACCGAGCTTCAGCGGACAGAGCCGCTGGATTCGCTGGTGGAGTTCCTGCGCCAATCCTACCGCGCGATGTGACGCCGCTTAGGTGACTCCGGGAAATTGCGTGAACGACAAGGTATGGCCGCAAGGGTCCTTGAACCATGCGATTTGGGCACCGTCCGGGCTGGTCCAAATGCCCGCGCTGTTTTGGGGCAGGTGCGCGAACTGCAAACAAGGGATGCCTTGGGCGGCCAGATGCGCAACCTCTGCGGCGATGTCGTCAACGTGCCACCCATAGGCCGTGTATGGCGGGGCGACGACCGTTTCCACGATCTGCACGCGCAACATCGTTCCCGCATCGTCAAAGACCAGCGCGTAGGGTGAAACCTCTACAAGAGGCAGGCCCAGAACATCGGCGTAAAAGGTTTTCGCCTGTTCGGCGTTATCGGTCGCCAGAAAGCAAATGGGGCGTCGGGACATCAAGGCGCGCCTTTGAATTGGGGGGCATGCCGGCACTCTAACACATGCGGATGGCCGCCGACCTAGATCGTTACGACAACCTTGCCCGAGACCTTGCGCTGCCGCAGCAGGTCCATCGCCTCGCCTGCCTCATCCAACGGGCGGACCGCACCGATATGCGGCTTCAGCGCACCATCGCGGTACATGTCCATCAGTTTACCAAGGCTTTTCGCCAAACGCTCTGGCGCCCATCGCAAGTAGCCGCCCCAGTAAAAGCCGATGGCGTCGATGTTCTTGACCAGCAGATGATTGGCCGGGATTTGCGGGACATCGCCGCTGGCAAACCCGATAACCAGCAGGCGCCCGCCCGGGTTCGTGGCCCGCATCGCGGCCTTGAACCCGTCGCCGCCCACCGCGTCATAGACGACATCGGCGCCGCCCAGGGACTTCACCTCGGCCCGGATATCGGCGGTGTCGCTGTCCAGCACATGGGCCGCACCTGCCGCCTTGGCGACGGCCAGCTTCTCAGCCCCGCGCGCCACCGCGATCACTTCGGCGCCCATGGCGGCGCCCAGTTCGACCGCCGTCAGGCCAACGCCGCCTGCGGCGCCCAGAACCAGCAACCGTTCGCCCGCTTTCAGATGCGCCCGGTCGGTCAGAGCAAGATGGGAGGTGCCGTAGGCGACAATGAAACCCGCCGCATGGTCGAACGGCATTTCATCAGGGATCTCTACACAGCGCGTCGCGTCGAAAACACCTGCCTCTGCCAAGCCGCCCGCGCCTTCGAACACGGCAACGCGGGTGCCCACGGCGGGCTGGCTGACACCCGCACCATGCGCCTCGACCACACCGGCAATTTCCATGCCCAGAGTGAAGGGCAGGGCGGGCGTGTCCTGATAGGTGCCCTTGATCATCAACAGATCGCCGAAATTCAAACCGCAGGCGTGGATGCGGATCTTGACCTGTCCCGGGCCGGGGGCGGGTTCGTCAATCTCGATCACGCTGGGGGCAATGGCATGATCTGACACCACAAATGCACGCATAGCTTCGCCTTTCTCTGCCGCAATCGGCTTTGGCCTAGCCTGTCCGAACACGCTTGGCCAGCCCGGCCCAAACGGCAATCGGCGAAAAAATTACAACCATTCATTGAACGCCTCTGCTGCCGCACTACCCTTGGCTTAGGACGCGCCGGCTTCAGACCTCGGCGTCGGTGACGGCTTAGACAGTGTATCGGACGACCGTGTTCTATCGAGGGAGAGACCTTGTGAAGCACCCCATTGACGTTCACGTGGGCAAACGGATCCGCCATCGCAGGTGGATGGTCGGCATGACCCAGCAACAGCTGGCCGGCCATGTCGGGATCAAATTCCAGCAAATCCAGAAGTATGAGACCGGGATGAACCGTGTCTCGGCCTCGCGGCTTTGGGATATGGCCGCCGCCCTTTCGATCCCGGTTGCCTATTTCTTCGAAGGCATGGACGAACAGGAGGGCGCTGCCGAGGCCGCCCAGACGGCTGAGGGTTTGCCCGGCGATCTGTTGGCAGATCGTGAGGCGTTGGAGCTTGTCCGATCCTACTACGCGATCCCGGAAAATCAGCGTCGTCGCCTGTTTGATCTGGCGCGCGTGCTGTCGGAATCTGCGGCTGCCTGATCTGCAGAGCGCTTGACGCGGCCCCCGGCCCGGTGCACCCCAAGATGCAACCGGACCGGGACGACGCGATGACAAATCTTTCCAAAGACCTTCAGGATGAGATTGTGGCCTGCGCCCATGCCATGGCCGATGCCGCGCGTGCGGCCATTCTGCCGCATTTTCGGGGCGCGTTCCTTGGCACGGTCTCGAAGGACGCCGACCATTACGACCCGGTCACAGTCGCCGACCGTGCGGGCGAGGCCGCGATGCGTGGCGTGCTGGCCGAGCGCAGGCCCGATGATGCGATCCTGGGGGAAGAAGAAGGCACCAAGCCCGGCACCAGCGGGCTGACCTGGGTGCTGGACCCTATCGACGGCACGCGGGGGTTCATCTCCGGCACGCCAACCTGGGGCGTGCTGATTTCGTTGAACAATTCGGACGGCCCGCTCTACGGGGTCATCGACCAACCCTATATCGGGGAGCGGTTCGAAGGCGGGTTGGGCCATGCCCGCCTGACTGGCCCTCAAGGCGACGCGACCGCTGGCCGTTGCGCCCTCTGCCACGCTGGCGGACGCCACGCTTTTCACGACCTTCCCCGAGGTTGGCACGGCTGAGGACCGCGCCGGTTTTGAGGCCGTGCGCGACCGCGTGCAATTGGTCCGCTACGGTTGCGATTGTTATGCCTACGCGCTACTGGCCGCCGGGCAGATCGATCTGGTGATCGAAGCGGGCCTGAACGCCTACGACATTGCGGCCCCAATTGCTGTGATCGAGGCCGCGGGCGGCATTGTGACAGATTGGGAGGGCGGCCCCGTCCATGACGGCGGGCGCGCGATTGCAGCCTCCTCCGAAGCGCTGCATGCCGAGGCGATGGCGCTGGTTCAAGGGGCTATTCGTGGCTGAGCTGGTTCTGAAGAATGTCGGCCTTGCCCTGACAATGAACGATGCGGGCGATGAGCTGCGCGAGACCGATATCCTGCTGAAAGATGGGGAGATTTCGGAGATTGGCCCCGGGCTTTCGGCGACCGAGAGCCTGGATTGCGCGGGCTGTCTTGTGACGCCTGGCTTGGTCAACACGCACCATCACCTTTACCAGACCCTGACCCGTGCGGTGCCCGGCGCGCAGGATGCGGCTTTGTTTGGCTGGTTACAGACGCTCTATCCCATCTGGGCGCGCTTCACGCCGGAGCATATGCGTGTCTCGGCCACGATTGGGCTGGCCGAGCTGGCCTTGTCGGGCTGCACAACGTCCTCCGATCACCTCTACCTCTACCCCAACGGGTCGCGCCTGGATGACACGATCGAGGCCGCCGCCGAGATTGGCCTGCGCTTCCACCCGACACGCGGCGCGATGTCGATTGGTGTGTCGGACGGCGGCTTGCCCCGGACAGCCTGGTGGAGGATGAGGCCGCCATCCTCGACGATTGCATCCGCGTGATCGACGCTTTCCACGATCCGTCCCCGGCGTCGATGTGCCGGGTCGGCGTGGCCCCCTGTTCGCCCTTTTCCGTCAGCCGCGAATTGATGCGCGATGCGGCCCTTCTGGCGCGCGACAAGGGCGTGATGCTGCACACCCATCTTGCTGAAAACGATGAAGATATCTCCTATTCGCTTGAGAAATTCGGCTGCCGCCCCGGTCAATATGCCGAAGATCTCGGCTGGATAGGCGATGATGTCTGGCACGCCCATTGTGTGAAGTTGGACGGACAGGAGATTGACCTGTTCGCCCGCTCCGGCACGGGCGTGGCCCACTGCCCTTGTTCGAACTGCCGCCTCGCCTCAGGCATCGCGCCGGTGCGGGCGATGCGCGACGCCGGCGTGAAGGTCGGCCTTGGGGTTGATGGATCGGCGTCAAACGATGCTGGGTCTTTGGTCGATGAGGCGCGCCAGACCATGCTTTTGCAACGGGTCGCGTCCGGTCCTTCTGCGATGTCGGCGCGCGAGGCGCTGCGCATCGCGACGCGGGGCGGGGCGGAGGTGTTGGGCCGGGGCGAAGCCTTGGGCCAAATCAGGCCCGGTTACCGCGCCGACCTTGCCATCTGGGACATGACAGGTGTTGAGGCGGCAGGGAATTGGGACATGGCGGCGCTGCTTCTGGCCGGGCCCCGCAAGGTGCGCGATCTGTTCGTCGAAGGCAGGTGCGTTGTTGCGGAAGGTGAGATTGCGACGCTTGATCTTGGGGCGCACCTCACACAACAGCGGCGTCTCGCGCAGGGTCTTGCTGATCACGCCTAGTCTATTCGAGCTGAAATTCTCCAATATTTCGGTGAAAATCTCCAAAAAATGACACTTTTAGAACATCCATAAAACTTATCCAAAGTTTTATCCACAATCCCGTCAAACGCCGATTTCATCACGCTTGCTGCTTGGCCGCGCGTCAGGCATTTTGGGCGTATCGAGCAAAAAAGAGGGATCACTCAAAATGAAGGTCCACATGATCGCCGCGCTTGCGGCGCTTACCCTGGCCACCATGGCCTGCACGCCTGCCGTGACCAGCCGCGATAGCGCGGGCGGGGACACGCGGCTGACCTTTGGGCAGAGCATTGATATCGCCGCTGTTGGCGCACGGGTGTCAGCCCTGCGCGCACGAAACGGTCTGACCCGGCCCTTGGGCCATTCCGCGGCACTCCAGGCGGCGGCGCAGGCCCATGCCGATGACATGGCCCGCACCGGCAATTTTGGGCATACCGGCTCCGGCGGGTCCACGCTCAACTCCCGCACACGGGCGGCCAATTACAATGCCTGTTTTGTGGCCGAGAACATCGCCTACGGCCAGGCCACGACGCAACAGGTGTTCTCTGACTGGATGAATTCGAACGGCCATCGCCGCAACATCCTTGCGCCGCAAGCCACGCAATTCGGGTTTGCCAATAACGGCGGCTACTACGTTCTGGTCCTTGGGCGCAGTTGCTGAGCAATGGCACGGGATTGGCTGATGCCAATCCCCGCCAGGATGATGCCCAACGCCCAGAACAATTGGGCGGGCAGGGCCTCTCCCATCAGGGTGACGCCAAAGATGACGGCCCATAGGGGCACCATGTAGCTGGTCAGCGACATAAACAGCGACCCTGCCGTCGTAATGACCCGCACGCGGATGATCGCGGCCAAACCTGTGGGCACAAGCGCCACGTAGATCAGCGCCCATAGGGCTGCGGGCCGGGTCAGCTCGGGCGCGCCTTCAAGTAGAAAGGCCAATGGGATCAAAGCGATGGCGCCAATCAGCATGCTGCCAGCGGCAAAGGCCACCGGTGGGATAGGCGGCGCGCGTCGCGTCACGACCGAGCCCACGGCATAACAGGCCGCCGCCGCCACACAGGCCAACCGCCCGGCCAAGGTGCCCTCGCCAAAGGCTCCTGGCCCCATCAGCAGAATGAGGCCCGCAAACCCGAGGATCACGCCAATGATCCGGCGCGGGCCAATCCCCTCATCAGGTGAGAAGACCGCAACCAGCGGCAACACCAAAAGCGGCACCGATCCCATCGCCACCCCCGCAAAGGCCGAGGGCACCTGCGTCAATCCCCAACTGAGCAGCGCAAAGGGCAAAGCGGTTGAAAACAAACCAATAAAGCCGATCACGACCCAGGCGCGTGTGCTGTCTACCTTGCCCAAACCTTGTCCCATCAAGGCGCCGACGGGCACAAGGATCAGGGCCGCCAAGCTAACCCGGCCGGCCGTGATCCACCACGGCGTCAAACCGGTCAGCGCGGTGGAGACGCCCATGAACGCCGTCCCCCAGATCACACCAAGTGCTATGATCAACACCCAGTTGAGCGCCCCGGGCTGCGTTGGCGATGCGCTCATTGCTGGGACATCATCACGGCGGCGAAACATGCCACGATCACCAGAAAAACGGCCCATTTCCACAAACGATCCTCGGCTCCGGCATTCGTCTCGGGTCGTTTGACCCGCGCCTGCGCCGGGCGGTCGGGACCGAAGCGCCAGGTGGTGCTTTGCGGCACAAACCCGGCGCCCTCAAACAGGCCGCTCGATGGCGCGCCGACCCAAACATCCGCTGTCAGATTGTCCCAGTCCGCCTCTCTGGCCATGTCTTGGACAAAACTCACCAAATTCCGGCCGACACCCTTATGGCGCCAATCCGGATGGACCCAGATATCGAGGATCGCGCCATCGGGCATATTTTCGACATCCGCCCGCACATGCCAGCTGAGCAGCACGAAACCCACCATTTGCCCACCCGCATCGGCCACAAACAGATTGCCGCTTTCCTCCAGCGGTTCGGCCTTGGGGCCGCGAAAGGCGATTTCGTGCCAGCGCGCCATGCCGAAATCCCACCCGTTTTCGGCAAACGCAAAGGGTTGGCGTTGGCGGTGCGCCTCCCACGTCTCGCGGCTGGCCGCCTCGATGGCGGCCCGGTCGGCGGTCAGGGCGGGGCGGATGGTGGCCTTCATGGCTCAGATGTCGCCTGCGCAAGGCGGGCGGTCAACCGAGTGTGCAATAAATCTCGGTCCGCAACGTGTCGGGCTCAACCATGCCAGGATCATCCACATAAACTTCCCAGATCGGCATACCGCCTTTGATCCCTTCAGCTTCCATATGGGCCCACATCGCTTGGTGGGTCTCATTCATGCGGTCATAGGGGCCGACATGCACACCCGTCATGCAGGCGCCGCCCGGCAAGGTATCGGCCTTGATCGCGCCGCTCGCCTTGGCCGCATCCTCCGCCGAGACTGCAACCGCTCCCCGAAACCGCAGGATCTTCGGATCCATGCCGAGGTAGATCGACATAGGCATGGACATCGGCGTGATCCCTTTTTCCTGAACAAAGCCAAAGACTTCTCCAAAGGCCGACCCCATGGCATCGGCGATTTCCGGGCCGTAGCCGCATTCGCGATCAACGTAGATATAGGGCTGTTCGGGCAGGTCTTTTTGCGTGAATTCCATCGGTCCGCTCCTCTCTGGGGTGACCGTAAGTCTAGCAGAGAGGTCGTCAAACACAAAAAAGGCGCGCCCCTCCTCCCAAAGGGGACGCGCCTGAGAACTGCGGTCGCTCGGGCCGTCAGTTCTTGGACTTGTCGACCATCTTGCCGTCGGAAATCCACGGCATCATGGCGCGCAGCTTTTCACCAACTTCCTCGATCTGGTGCGCGTCGTTCATGCGGCGCGTGCCTTTGAAGAAGGGCTGGCCCACCTGGTTTTCGGCCATGAAGTCGCGCACGAACTTGCCGGTCTGGATGTCGGTCAGGATCGCCTTCATCTCTTTCTTCGTCTGCTCATAGGGCAGAACGCGCGGGCCGGAAACATATTCGCCGTATTCCGCCGTGTTCGAGATCGAGTAATTCATGTTCGCGATGCCGCCCTCATAGATCAGGTCCACGATCAGCTTCACCTCGTGCAGACACTCGAAATACGCCATTTCAGGCGCGTAGCCTGCTTCCACCAGCGTCTCGAAGCCCATGCGGATCAGCTCAACCAAGCCGCCACACAGAACCGCCTGTTCGCCGAAGAGGTCGGTCTCGCATTCTTCACGGAAGTTCGTCTCGATGATGCCCGAGCGCCCACCACCGATGGCGGAGCAATAGGACAGGCCAATTTCCAGCGCACGGCCGGAGGCGTCGTTGTCAACGGCCACGAGGCACGGCACGCCGCCGCCTTTGGTGTATTCGCCACGGACCGTGTGGCCGGGGCCTTTGGGGGCCATCATGATGACGTCGACACCGGGCTTGGGCTCGATCAGGCCGAAATGCACGTTCAGGCCGTGAGCGAACGCAATCGCTGCACCGTCTTTCAGGTTGTCGTGGACGTATTTCTTGTACGTCTCGGCCTGCAGCTCATCGGGCATGGTGAACATGATCAGGTCAGCCCAGGCCGCAGCCTCAGCGATTTCCATGACCTTCAGGCCTTCGCCCTCGGCCTTCGCCTTCGAGGCGGAGCCTTCGCGCAGCGCCACAACGACGTTCTTCGCGCCGCTGTCACGCAGGTTCAGCGCGTGTGCGTGGCCCTGGCTGCCATAGCCCAGGATGGCCACGTTCATGTCTTTGATCAGGTTCACATCGCAGTCGCGATCATAGTAAACGCGCATGTCTTTCTCCCATCGGAATGAATCTCTCGCGGCGTTTGTGCCCGATCCGCAATGCAATTTCGCCGTTTGCTGTGGAGAAATTCTGGTGATAAGTGAGAAAATCATGCACACATGTTCATTTCGGTAGATAATCAATGCTCGATGACAGCGACAGGCGACTGCTTCGCCATCTTCAAGCCGACCCGTCCCAGCCGGTCGGCGATCTGGCCGAGGCGGCGCGCCTGCCGCTGGCCACGGCCTATAAGCGGCTGGAAAAGCTGCACTCCAGCGGCGTCATCAAGGGCCAGCATGCCATCATAAACTGGCAGGCGCTCGGCTATGCAGTCGAAGTCAGCCTTCGCATCATCCTCGACAAAACCAACCCTCGCGCCTTCGATGAATTTCTCGATGCCGCCCGCGATGTGCCGGAGGTGATCGAAATTCAGACCTTTCTGGGCCGGGTTGATGCGCGCCTGAAAATCATCTCGCGTGACCTGACCGAATATCAACAGATCTACCGCAACCGCATCCTGACCCTGCCGCACATCGCCGATATCGAGGCGCTGATGCAGGTCGCGACGATCAAGAATTCCCAGGCGCTTCCCTTATAACGCGCTCCTTTGGACCGACCGCTATGACCCCAGACGCCACCGACCTCGCCATCCTGCGTCACCTCGCCCGCGACGCGACGCTCAAAGCGTCCGAGATCGGCCGACGTGTGGGCCTCAGCCAGCCCGCCACATGGCGGCGGATCCAGCGCCTGACCGAGGCCGGGATCATCGCAGGCCGTCGTATTGATCTGGATGCCGAGAAACTCGGTTTCGGGGTGACGGTCTTTCTGGGCGTCAAACTCTCCACCAAATCGCGCAGCAACCTCGAAGATTTCGAGCGCGCGATCACGGCCATCCCCGAGGTGCAGACGGTCGAACATGTCCTTGGTCTTTACGATTACCGCCTGCGTGTCACCGCGCGCGATCTGCCCGACTTTGAACGTGTCCTGCGCCGTCGCATCATGACCCTGCCAAGCGTTGGAAATGTGGAGGCCAATGTGCTTTTGTCCGAGGAAACGCGCCCCGGCCCGCTATAATCTGCCCAAACCATCGCCCATCCGAAAGGACCCGCCCCATGAACGCGCTGCTGCCCAATGTCGATCCCGACGGCCTGCTGGAATATTCGGTCGTCTTCACCGACCGCTCGCTCAATTCGATGTCGAAATCCTTCCAGGGTGTGATGAACGACATCTCAGTCGATGCTGAAAACCGTCTACAACGCTGACGCCGTGGCGCTTGTGCCGGGCGGCGGAACCTTCGGGATGGAGGCTGTGGCCCGCCAATTCGCGCAAGACACCGACGTTTTGGTCGTGCGCAACGGCTGGTTCAGCTTTCGCTGGTCGCAAATCCTCGACGCGGGCGGCTTCGCGCGCGAGGTGACGGTGATGAAGGCGCGGCCCACCGGCAACGCAGCCCAATCGCCCTATGCGCCCGCGCCGATCGACGAAGTGACGGCAAAGATCCGCGACACCAAGCCGGGCATCGTTTTCGCGCCTCACGTGGAGACGTCCGCAGGTGTGATCCTGCCCGATGACTACATCAAGGCGCTGGCCGACGCCGCGCATGAGGTCGGGGCGCTGATGGTATTGGATTGCATCGCAAGTCGGGCTGCGCGTGGGTCGACATGAAGGCCACGGGCGTCGATGTCCTGATCTCCGCTCCGCAAAAGGGCTGGTCAGCGCAACCCTGCGCGGGCCTTGTCATGATGTCCGAGCGCGCCGTCGCGCGGATGGAGGAAACAGAGTCGAATTCCTTCGCCAGCAACCTCAAGGGCTGGCACAACATCATGAAAGCCTATGAAAATGGCGGCCATGCCTATCACGCCACCATGCCAACGGATGCTCTGCGCGTCTTCCGCGACACGATGGTCGAGACGCGCGAATTCGGCTTCGAGAAGTTGAAAGAGGCACAATGGGCCCTGGGCGATGGCGTGCGCGCGATGCTGGCTGAAAAGGGCATCGTGTCTGTCGCCGCCGAAGGTTTCGGCGCGCCGGGTGTGGTTGTCAGCTATACCAATGATCCCGCGATCAAATCCGGTGCAGCGTTCATGGAGCACGGGATGCAGATTGCGGCCGGTGTGCCGCTGCAGGTCGACGAGCCCGAGGGTTTCATGACCTTCCGCCTGGGTCTCTTCGGCCTCGATAAACTCTACGATGTCGACGCCGCGCTGGCGCGGCTCAAGGCCGTCCTCGACAAGGTTTTCGACTAGGTGTCAGCCGCGCGACGTCCCAAGTCCGGCGCGCATCAGCGTGCGCCGGATCGGGGTCGCCGTGTGCAAGAGCCCAAGGGTGCGCATGCGGAGGTCGCGCAAGGGTTGAATGCCCGTCATGGACGCGCGGTTCAGGGCATCAACACCCGCAACACGCGCCCGGATTTCGGGAAGGCGCGCGCGGTTGTAGCGGTCCAGCCCGGCCGCGCGGCCTGGGTCATCACGGTTGGCCTCGGCCTCGACCAGCAGCGCCTCAATATCGCCAAGGCTCATGTTCAGGCCCTGCGCTCCGATGGGCGGGACGACATGGGCGGCTTCGGCGACGAGGGCCGTCCGCTCCGCCGTCAGCCGTTCCGCGCGCTGGCTGATGATCGGCCAGATCGTGCGGCGCGAGGCCAGCTTTAGGGGGCCGTAAAGATGGGCAGAGCGCTCGGACATCTGCAGCCTCGAAGTCCGGCTCGGACAAAGCGGCGAGCCGCTGTGCCTCGGGACCCGTTTCCATCCAGACGATGGCCGAGCAAGGGCGCCCTCATGGTCGGGCAGCGGGACCAGTGTGAACGGGCCGCCTGTTCTGTGGATCTCGGTCGAGATATTGTCGTGCGGTGCGTCATGGGTGACGGCAAAGGCCAAGGCCTTTTGCCCGTACCGGGTTGTGTGCACCGGCACGCCGGCGGCCTCGCGCACCGGGGAATTGCGCCCATCTGCGGCGATGATCAGCTTGGCGCGCAGGCGTGTCCCGTCGCTTAGGCGGACGCGCGCCTCGGTCGCGCGGGTCAGGACATGGGCTGTGCCGATCCCGGACCGGAAGCTGGCGTTAGGCAGCGTTTCGATATGGGCTACCATTTCACGCCGTAGCAGCCAGTTGGGCAGGTTCCAGCCAAAGGGGGCCTCCGAGATGTCGGCGGCGTCGAAATCATGGGCTGCCCGTGCGACGGGATCGGGCCCACCGGCATCGACAATCCGCATGACCTGCAACGGCGTGGCGTGATCTGCAAGGCGCGGCCAGAGGCCAATGCGGTCCAGAAAGGCTTGGCTGGGTTGCAGGAACGCGGTGGTGCGCAAATCCGCGCCATCGCTGTCACGATCCGTGATCGGCGGAGAAGGGTCAGCGCACAGGGTTGTGAAACCCGCCTGTGCAAAGGCAATGGTCGCCGCCAGTCCGGCCACGCCGCCGCCCGAAATGAAGATGTCGAAGTCAGCCATATCGTTCATGCCTAGGAAGGTAGGGGCTGGCGCGCTGCGGGAAAGGCGGCAGACTGTCTCGGGCCGTTTTCAAAAGGGGCGGGCTGCGCCCGCATTCTGTTTACCTCGCAGGCCCGCCTCTGGGCGGTCCTGCTCAGGCCAGGGGCGCGGCCCCCTGGTGCGCCCCTTCCTGCCGGAACGGACGCTGACCCCCGAGGTATTTTTGAAACAAGGAAGTGCGCGATCACGCGAGCGTGCGGAGAAATTGGCCAAGGTCATCGGTGTGGTGATGGATATGGTCGGCCGGTTCGACCGCGGGTGCGACATGGATCGTGGTCAGGCCCATGGCATGGGGCACTTTGAGGTTGCGGGCCTCATCCTCGAACATCGCGGCGCGTGTCGGGGAAAGCCCGTCTTTTGCGAAGACGGTCTGAAACGCATCGGCGGAGGGTTTGGGGTGATATGCCGCGTGTTCCACGCCGTAGATCGCATCAAAGAGGTCCGACAGGCCGCGCGCGTGCGCGACGGCTTCGGCATAGGGGGCGGTGCCGTTGGTGTAGATGATCTTGCGCCCGGGCAGGGCAGCGATGGCTGATGCGAGGGCCGGATCGGGGGACAGGACGGAAAAGTCGATGTCGTGGACGGCGACAAGGTAGGGGGCGGGATCGATGGCGTGGTTCTGCATCAGACCGGCAAGCGTGGTGCCGTGTTGCGTGTAGTAGCTGTGGCGCAGATGGTCGGCCTCTGCCCGGCTGACGCCAAGCGTCTCCATCACCCATTGTGTCATCTTCGCATTGACTTGCGGGAAGAGCGCCATGGTTGGCGGATAAAGGGTATTGTCGAGGTCGAAGACCCAGGTTTCGATATCGGTCAGCTGTGCCATGGATGCGGGCTATCGGGCTGCGTCGCGATGGGCAAGTCACTGGACAGTTGCGGCGGGCCTCGCGTAGCGTCCGGAACGGGACTGTAAGGGAAGCGTGACATGAGCGACGTCAGTCAAAGAGACGCCTATGCGATGATCCTGGATGCGATTGATGCGGGCGTATACCGCCCCGGCGCGCGTCTGGTGGAAAGCGAGTTGGCCGAACGGTTCGGGGTCAGCCGCACGCCGATCCGGGAGGCGCTACAGCGGCTTGAGACGCAATCGCTTCTGACGCGCGATGGGCGGTCGTTGATCGTGGCCTCGCTCGATCACGGACAGATGGCGGAGCTTTACACGGTGCGCCAGGAGCTTGAGGGGCTGGCCGCGCGTCTGGCCGCCAAACACGCCGCCAGTGAAGAGGTGGCCGTTCTGCGGGATATGGTCGAACAGGACCGCGCGCTTCTGGGCGATCCGCAGGCCCTGGCGCGGGCCAACAAGCGCTTTCATCACCAGATCCATCTGGCCTCGCACAACCGCTATCTCGTGCAGCAGCTCGACCTTGTCTATCGCTCCATGGCGTTGATGGCGCGCACGTCGCTGGCGGCTGAGGGCCGGGGCGAGGATGCGCTGGCCGAGCATGAGGCGATTGTAGATGCCATTGCCGACCAGGATGGCGACCGCGCGGCGGACGCGCTGAAATCGCATTTGTCGACGGCCTTCAAGGTTCGTTTGAAGGAAGAGGCGCAGGGGGCCTAGGCGCTCACTCGGCGGCGTGGAGTTGCTTGTCTGCCGTGCCGGTGTTGGCGCTGTGGTCCGCCTCGGACCCGCCAAAGGCGCCGTGCGTTGTCTTGGCCCAGAAGAATGGCTTGGCCATCACCTCCACCAGTCCAACCCAAGCGGCCACCGTGCCGAACAGGTAGTACGGCTCGACCAATGGGGAGATGGGCCTAAGATGGCGCAGATGGGGGGCGCGGCAGGCATAAAGCGAGACGCCGATGGATAGCAGCAAGGCCCGCCAGCATCGCGCCACCCAGGATGAGATAGCCTGTTGGGGACAGCACCGCATCCAGCGGGTGCCAGAGGCCGAACATCTTGACCATGAAGCTCCACAAAAGCGGAGCGAAAAGAAAGCCAAGCACAGCCCCCAAAAACTGCACTTGCAAGGCGCAGAAGCGCATCGCACCCAATTCGCGCCAAAGCTCGGCCGGGCGGCGCATCGCGGCCCCCAGGTCATAAGGTAGCCCTTCAGCCAGCGGGAGCGTTGGCGGATCCACGGGGCCACGGCGGCATTGGCCTCCTCGAATGTGGTCGTGTCCACGATCTCGGTCTTGTAGCCTGCGCGCGCCAGACGCAGGCCCAGTTCGGCATCCTCGGTGACATTGTGCGCGTCCCAGGCCCCGACTTTTTCCAGAACGTCACGGCGCAGGAACAAGGTGGTGCCGCCCAGGGGCACCACAAGCCCGAGGCGCTGCACGCCCGGCAACAAAACCCGGAACCAGGCGGCGTATTCGACGGTAAACATCGCCGCCAGCCAGTTGTGGCGCGCATTGTAGTAATCAAGCCGCCCCTGCAGGCAGGCCACATCACGCGGCACTTCGGAAAAGCGCTGCACGACGCGGCGGATCTGGTCCGGTTCTGGCCGGTCTTCGGCGTCGTAAATGCCCACGATGTCGCCCCGGACATAGTTCAGCACATAGTTCAGGGCGCGCGGTTTGGTTTGCGGGTGGCCGCGCGGCACAATCACGGCACGCATCCAAGGGGGCAGGGTGCCCATGCGCAGGGCCGACAGGGTGAGGGGATCATCCTCTTCAATCGCGAGCAGGACGTCGAGGCGTTCAAGCGGATAATCAATCTGGCGCAACCGCTCGACCAGGGCACCGGCGACCTCCGGCTCTCGGAAGAGGGGCACGATGATTGAGACGGTGGGCAGATGCAGGAATTGGCTCTCTGCTTCGGGCGGGTCTTGTTGCTGGGACGCGGCGCGGACTGACGCGATCAGCGCTGCGACTTTCAGAATGCTATTGGCGGCGAAAACCGCAAGCGCCACCCCGAAGACCGCCACAGCAACAGCGTGAGGCGCCACGAGCAGGCCGAGCAAGACGGCAAGTGACGCGGCGATCACGATCCGGGCAAGCGCGCTGCCGCGCCAGGATCGGCAGGAATGGCGGGCGGGGACGCGCGCCTCGGCTTCGCGGGCCAGACGCGGGCCATAGACCCGGCGCTGCGCTTCGATCACTTGCGCGCGGGCGGCCAGTGCCTTGAGGATGCGGGTTCCGGGCGGAAGGGCGGCGCGCAGATCTTCGATGCGATCCGGACGGCTGGTGGCAATGACCAGCGTGGCCCCGCTGCTTTGCCAGATCACCGCTTCATGGGCGATGGCCGCCTTGGCCGGCAGATGCGGAGCAAGGCTTCGGTCCGGCGGCGTGGCGTCGAAATCGGCAAGGCCCACACCGTAGATATGGGTGAGCGCGGAGAGCAACTCAGCCTCGCTGATCGCGCCCTGGGTCAACAGCACTTGGCCGAGGGACAGCGTCGTGCCGCGCCGGGCCCGCCCAGCCCGGGCAAGATCTGCGGGGCTGATCAGGCCACGAACTTGCAGCAGGGCCGCAAGATGCTTGGCCTCATCATGGTGTTTCGGGGTCTGTTGCGCGGCCGGTGAGGCAAGGGCGCGCGCACGCGGGGCCGCGCGGGCCATGACAGACTTGGCCTGAGACCGCGCAGGCGGTATGCGTTCCTGGGGCAGGTCCCCGTCCAAAAATCGGCCCTTCATCTCGTCCTGTCTGCTTCAGGCTTGGACGAGGCTGGTTAACAAATCGTAAACGATTTGCCTCAAATGCCGATGACGGGTGCGAGGCGGGGCTTAGGCCGGGGTCTTGGCGCGCGCGTTCACAGCCTCGGCAAAGCGTTCGAACAGGTAGAAGCTGTCCTGGGGGCCGGGTGACGCCTCGGGGTGATGCTGAACGCTGAAAATCGGCTTTCCATCCACCGCGATCCCACAGTTCGAGCCGTCAAAGAGGCTCACATGGGTCTCGGATACGCCGTCGGGCAGGGTCTGGCTGTCGACGGTGAAGCCGTGGTTCATCGAAGTGATCTCGACCTTTCCGGTAGAGACCTCTTTGACGGGATGGTTCGCCCCGTGATGGCCGTGGTTCATCTTGACCGTCTTCGCGCCGAGCGCGAGCGCCAGCATTTGATGCCCGAGGCAAATGCCAAAGACAGGGATGTCGGCGTCGAGCACGCCTTTGATCATCGGCACGGCATATTCGCCGGTGGCCGCGGGGTCGCCGGGGCCGTTGGACAGGAAGACACCATCGGGCGATTGGGCCAAAACCTCCTCCGCCGTGGCGGTGGCGGGCATGACGGTCACGTCGAGGCCTGCGGAGGCGAGGCAGCGCAAGATGTTGCGCTTGGCGCCGTAATCCAATGCAACGACCTTGGGCGCGGGACCTTCGCGCCGCGTGTAGCCCTCGGGCCAGGCCCACCGCATTTCGTCCCAGCGGTAGGATTGGGCGCAGGTGACTTCCTTGGCGAGGTCGAGGCCCTCAAGCCCGCTGAACCCACGGGCGGCGGCGACCATGGCCTCAAGATCGAACTTGCCCTCGGGGTCATGGGCCATCGCCACATGGGGCGCGCCTTGCTGCCGGATCGCGCGGGTCAGCCGCCGCGTGTCGACGCCGCCGATGCCGATGCGGCCCGTGGCGGACAGCCAATCCACCAGATGCTTTTGCGCTCGCCAGTTCGATGGGTCGGTCACATCCCATTTCACGACCATACCCTCGGCCACAGGCTCCGCCGTTTCATCATCCTCCGTCGTGGTGCCGGTATTCCCGATATGGGGGAAGGTGAAGGTCACGATCTGGCCCGCATAGGACGGGTCGGTCATGATCTCCTGATAGCCGGTCATGGCGGTGTTGAAGCACAGCTCGGCCACGCGCATGCCAGTGGCGCCAAACCCGCGCCCGTAGAAAATGGTGCCATCGGCGAGGACGAGGCAGGCAGTGGGATGATCTTGAGATGCAGGGGCGGTCATGGGCAGCGGCTCCGGGTTCTGATGGCGGCAGGCGGGCAAACTTTCGGTGGTCTAAGGGCGGGCGCGGTGCGGGTCAAGGCTCGTGGGTTGCGCAGGGGCGATGCGATCCCTATCTAGGCGCCTTCGAGACATCGAAAGGTGGGGATAGACCCATGGGTTTGAGAACAAAGATCACCGACGGCATCAAATCGGCCATGCGCGAAAAGGATCAGGTGCGCCTGTCCACGCTGCGTCTGATCAATGCGGCTGTGAAGGATCAGGACATCGCCGCGCGTGCCAAAGGCAACGCGGACGGCGTCGATGACGGCGAAGTGCTGGCGATCCTGGCCAAGATGGTCAAGCAGCGCCAGGAAAGCGCACGCGCCTATGAAGAGGGCGGGCGGCTGGAACTGGCCGAGCAGGAGCAGGCGGAAATCGCCGTGATCGAGGATTTCCTGCCCCGCCAATTGTCCGAGGAAGAGTCTGAGGCCGCCGTTGAGGCGGCGATTGCCGAGGCGGGCGCGGACAGCATCCGCGACATGGGTCGCGTGATGGGCGCGCTGAAAGGCAAATATGCGGGCCAGATGGATTTTGGCGCAGTTGGCCCGATGGTGAAGGCGCGGCTGAGCTAAGAGCTGTCAAAAACTGGAATTGAAAGGGGCGGTTGCAGATGCATCCGCCCCTTTGCGTTGTCCCCTGCGGGGTTGCGCCCGCTTCGCGGTCGCGCAGAGTCCGGGGGCGGCAATTTTTCTTGCGAAAAATTGCGGGCGCATGTCGCAGGAGACGGGGAGAGAGATCAGCCGTTCGTGCCTTGGGTGACAAGGTCCGGCTGGCAGAGTTGGAACGGACCGCAGAAGGTGCCGGGCTCGGGGAAGCTGACATTGGGCATGGCGACGCTTTGGGCGGTTGCCTGGGCTGCAAAGCCAAGGACGATAAGGGCGGCGAGAAGGGTGGGGCGCATCGGGAAACTCCTGATCTGAAGTGCGTGTGATCAGAAGGATGGGTCTCCGCGCCCAGTCCGGCGCGCTATGTTTGGAAATCAGTGCAGATTTGCGCGGATCGGCGTGATGTTTTCAGGATCGGCGAGGTCGGCAACAAGATCTTCGCAGACCGTTCGGCGATATTCGGTCGGGCTTTGCCCGGTCTCCGCCCGGAAGGCACGGTTGAACGGCCCGAGGGAGGCGAAGCCCACATCATAGGCGATTTCCAGCACCGTTTTGCCGCACAGGTCCGGGTCCGCCAGCTGCGCTTTGGCGGCTTCGATCCGTTGGCGGTTGATGAAGCTGGAAAAGTTGCGATGCCCCAGCCCGCCATTAATGGCGCGGCGCAGGCGGTGCTCGGGCACGGCCAAGCGCGTGGCCAGGGCGCCGATTGTCAGACCCTCTTCGCGCCAGATGCCTTCGGCCATGGCCGTCTCCAACCTGTTGATCAGGGGGCGTCCGGGTCTTGTGGGGCGGGCTTGGGCGCGGGGCTTGGCGGCGCGCCCTGATCGCTGGGCCAGAGCGTCACGTCGGGGCTGAGGATCCAGAGCGCGAAGGCAAAGGTCACGGCGAAGATGCCGGTGGACTTAAGAAGCGCGAGCGCTGTGGTGCCTTCCTCCAGCAATCCAAAGGCCTGTGAGCCTGTCAGGATCAGGCCAAGCCCTGCGATTGCGGCCGCAAAGCCCGGTCGCGCGCGGCAGCGGCACTCCACGAGATCATCGCGCGATGACCAAAGCGCCAGCACGAAAAGCGCGCCGTAGAGCGCCATGCCGGAAAAGGCACACAGATAGGCCAGCGGCGCGTCGGGCATGATCTGATGCAGGTAGAACAGGGCGGAGACGATGGAGGAGGCAACGAGCCACGGCCAGCGACGCAGGGGCGGGTCGAGGAAGATTGTGACGATCAGCCAGGTCACCGCGTTGGGGGAGAGGCTTGCCAGCAGCGTCAGGTTCGCGCTGAGCGCGGCAGGGAAGCCCAGGGGCATCAGCGTGGTGTTCAGGAGGAAGGCGGATTCGGTTGCGGCCACGGCGATAAAGGAAATGCGGCCTTCCCATCCGATGCGGGTTTGGCGAACCAGCAGGACGGCCAGCAGGACCATCAGGGCGATGGAGGCTATGCGCAGGGCAAGGTCTAGGATTTCCATGGGCAAAGCGCTCCCGATCCGAGTAATGGAGGGAAGATAACCGTGGCCCGCCGGTTTTGCGCACCGATTTCTCAAAACGGGCCGATTTTCAGGAATCGGCGGGTGGGTTGGGACCGGAAAAGTCCACAGATAAGGAAGGCGGCGCCGCCCGATGGCGGATCGGTTTGCCGGGGTGGTGCCCCGACGTTGCGCGTTGTGTCTGACCTCGGCCCAATGAGGGGGCTGTCTTTGACCAGACGCAAACCCTCATGATCCTGCCCGAAGCGCTGATGCTTTCGCACGCCCCGGAATTTGGTCGACCGACACTTTTTGTCCCGTGGTCGGGTTAAGGAAGAATGAAGGAGATTGAGAAAATGCGCGCGGTCAGACCGGGCGCAGGTTGGCCTCGATCAGACCTCTAAGCTCGACCCGTTCCAGGGGCGTCAGGAACCGGCCCAGTTCGACCTCCCGCGCGCCCCCGTGAGGGTCAGGTAATTCGGCACCGGCCCGCCCTTTTTGTGCAGCGTCGCGCGCACCCAGTAAGGGTTGGCTTCCCAATCCTTCATGTCACGCTTGCGCTCGTGCCGTTCGATGCGGATCAGGTCATCCCAGACGGTGACTTCCTCATAAAGGTCCATATCGCGCCAGGACCGTTTCAGCGCTGCCCAGACGCCCCACATTGCTACGACAAGGAAGGGCAGGAGGGCCCAGAAGACCGAGGTGCCGAGGATGGAGAAGAGGGGGACGGAGATCAGCGCTGCGGTCACGCCGATGAACCACACGAACCCCTCGGGAGTGAGGGATTTGTAGGGCGTCAGGATCAACCGCAGGCGCGGGGTGCCTTTGGGGTTGGTCAGGGGCTCGGCGGATTGGATCGGCATACGCGTATTGTGTATCGCCCGACCGCTGGGGCAAGCGGCAAAACGGTCGCATATCGCAGATCTTTTGCCGATCAGGCGGACGGCCGCGTCCACAGCCCTGCCATGCGCAGCATCGTCGCGATGGCAAAGACAAGCAGATACGCCATCACGAGCCCTGCGGATGCAAATGCCAGAGCCACATCAAGCGACGAGACCAGAGTATAGTCGACATCACCGAGCGCGACCGCGGCGGAGGGCGCGTTGGCATCGGGCTGTGTGGCGCGTAGCCAAAGGACCAGAGCCTGAATGGCGCTATACGCACCCAGCAGAAGAGCGCCGGCGCTTTTGATCCAGGCGCGGGTGTGGCGCATCATGATGAGATACATGGCAAGACCGATCACGAGCATCGTGGCGACCCGTTGGATATAAGTGTCCATCGCTGCGCCCGCCTGCGGGCTGACTGCCGCTGCGGATTGTGCTGCCAAATAGGCGCAAATGCCGAAGGCGATCATGCAGATGACTAGCGCATATTCAAACCAGCGCATGGGACCCCGATCGGTTGCAAGTGCGATGCTATTTGCAGATTGATATCGGCAGGTCCCAAACGCAATAGGCGCCCCGCAGGGCGCCTATCGTTGATTTGTCTGGGCGCATCAGTGGCCCGGTTGCTTGTCCCACATCTCGCGTGTCGGAAGCTCCTCGAAGGTGTGCTCCGGCGGTGGGTTGGGCAGGGTCCATTCCAGCGTATCGGCGTGATCGCCCCAATAGGCGGGCTCCGTCACCTTGCGACCAGCGGCCAAGGTGTAGAACACGATGCCGATGAAGAAGATGAACGAGGCGAAGGACATGAAGGCGCCGATCGACGACCACCAGTTCCAGAGGGCAAAGGCCTCAGGATAGTCGATGTAGCGACGTGGCATGCCCTGGCGGCCCAGGAAGTGCTGCGGGAAGAACGTCAGGTTTGCGCCGATGAAGAACACCCAGAAGTGCAGCTTACCGGCCCATTCCGGGTACTGACGCCCCGACATCTTGGCCATCCAGTAGTAGACGGCGGCGAAGATACCGAAGACCGCACCCAAGCTCATCACATAGTGGAAGTGGGCCACAACGTAGTAGGTGTCGTGATAGGCCCGGTCCACACCGGCCTGCGACAGGATGATGCCGGTCGTGCCGCCGAGGGTGAAGAGGAAGATGAAGCCGATGGCAAACAGCATCGGTGTCTTGAACGTCACCGAGCCCATCCACATCGTTGCGATCCACGAGAAGATCTTGATGCCCGTGGGCACAGCGATCACCATCGTGGCCACCATGAAGTAGGCCTGCTGCGTGAGCGTCATGCCGACTGTGTACATGTGGTGCGCCCAGACGACGAAGCCCAGACCACCGATTGCCACCAGCGCGTAAACCATCGGCAGGTAGCCGAAGATCGGCTTCTTGGAGAAGGTCGCCACAACGTGGGAGATCACGCCAAACGCGGGCAGGATCACGATGTACACCTCGGGGTGACCGAAGAACCAGAAGATGTGCTGGAACAGGATCGGGTCCCCGCCACCGGCTGGATCGAAGAACGCCGTGCCGAAGTTACGGTCGGTCAGCAGCATGGTGATCGCCCCCGCCAGAACCGGCAGCGACAGCAGAAGCAACCATGCGGTGACGAACACCGACCACGCAAAGAGCGGCACCTTGTGCAGCGTCATGCCCGGTGCGCGCATGTTCAGGAAGGTGGTGATAAAGTTGATCGAGCCAAGGATCGACGAGGCGCCCGAGACGTGGATGGCAAAGATCGCGAAGTCCACGGCGCGGCTCGTCTCGACCCCTTGGGCGGAGATCGGCGGATAGAACGTCCAGCCCGGCCCGGCCCCGCCGTCGATGAACGTGGCGCAGAAGGCCAGCGAGGTGCCCGCAACATACATCCAGTAGGACAAGTTGTTCAGGCGCGGGAACGCCATGTCGGGCGCGCCGATCATCAGCGGCATGAAGTAGTTGCCGAAGCCGCCGAAGAGGGCGGGAATGACGACAAAGAACATCATCAGGACGCCGTGGCCCGTGATCATCACGTTCCACAGATGGCCGTCAGGGTTGCCGTCCAGCTGGTCCAGAGTTCCCAACAAAACCTGGGCTTGCTCGGGTGTGGCCGATGCAATCAGGCCCTCAAAGGCTGCAACCATCTCACCGCGCACGGAGCCGCCCGAGAAGTCGGCCATCATCGTGCCGTCGATCACAACCTCAGCGTTTTCACCAACGCCTGTCGCGGCGGCAAGCAAACCACTTTCGATTTCAGCCAGTTGCGGCCCCATCGAGGCGCCACCGACTTCGCTCAGATCCGAAAGAAGATCCGCGAAAATCGCTGAAATGGCGTCCGGCGATGCCGAGAAAGCCTCGTACATCAACTGAACACCGGGCTCCATCAGCTCCATCCGCATGTAGACGGTGAAAGCCACCGACACGAGGCCAACAAGGCCCGCGGTGAAGAGGTAAAGGATACCAATGTCTTTGTGGTTGGTGGACATGAACCACCGAACAAAGAAGTTCGGGCGGTCGTGTCCCTCGTGCCCTGAGAGCGTGGCGTCTGCCATGGTCGTCTCCTGTTCGCGTCTTACTGCGCTTTGATGCCTGCGCCCGTCTGAAGGGCGATCGGCTGGTCTGGCGCTTCGGCACCACGATAGGTCCCGAAATCGAGTCTCTTGGCAGTGGGTTTAGTGCGCCCGGGTATACGGATCAACGCGACATCTCGCGCTTACGTGAAGATCGGGTGGGTAAAATTGGCGCAGGGACGGAGATTCACACCCTGGACGTTCTTGGCTCTTGGCTAGAAGCGATGAGCCACGCCAACGGAGAGGTAGCTCTCGGACTGCACACCACGTTCAACAAATGCGGACGTTTCGCGTCCTCGGAAGTCGAGAAACGTGTCGAACCCATTGACGATGCCCGAAAAACCTTCAACGCCGAGTTCCATGGTCAGAAATGTCTGCGCGGACACAGCATGTTCCAGGCGTGCAGTGAAAGCGTATGAAATCACTCCGGTTTCGCCGCTTGCGGAAGCCTGTTGATCGACTCCACCACCGCTGGAGTTCAGGAAATCATAGTCGTAGGAATTTGCCAGCACGCCGAGTGAAGCTCCAAACCGCACACCGGTCCTATCGGATAGTGACGTGTAGTCCGATGCACGCACCATGACCCCAAACATGCGATTGGTCGCATCGACGTTTATTATGCGGGCACCTGCGTTGCGCACAAGCAGGCTGCTCTGTTCCAACAGACCAGCTTGGATACCGGCGCCAATCGTGACTCCGCCAATTTCAGCAAAATCAACACCCGCAGACGCAAGCAAAGTGCGATGCTCGAAATCGAACGCGTAACGATCGCCGCCGATAATCTGGAACCCATCATCAAAGGAGCCCGGGAAAGCGCTGCCTGCCAAGGTCAGGACCTGTTCTGCCGAGGTTTCGCTGAAAGAAATGTCAACGAACCCACGTAGGTCACTCGTAATATTGCGGCTGAACGAGAGATCCGCGCGCGCACCATTCCCGATATCCAGAAGGCTCGTGCTGGCGATCGTCGGTCCTGGCACAGCTGCGAGCGATGCATTATTTGGCGTGGTGAGTTGGTCCTGAAGCGTGTTCATCGTGTGGGCGGCGCCGATGCTGAACTCAAGCACAGTGCCGGTGGCAAGCGGGTCATCTTGCGCGGCCGCCGTTCCCGGCAAAGCAATCAAACCAATCGATGCCAAAGCGCAGACACGGCGCAGATCTCTCAAAGCAGCCATAGTAACCCCCAAACTATGATGCGCGGAACATCTCACGTATCGCTGGGAACGAGAATTCTGAATAGTGAATATACTGTGATTGTAACGCGTACGACACAGTACGGGTCAGCGCTGATTGTCGGAACGGCGCCCTCCAAGCGCCCCGTCGAACGTCCGCTTCAACGCCACGTCCAGATCATTCATCGTCACCGGCAAGCCCAGATCGACGAGGGAGGTGACGCCATGGCCCTCGATACCGCAGGGGACGATGCCGTCGAAATGACTCAGGTCGGGCTCCACGTTGATCGAGATGCCGTGGAACGACACCCATTTGCGCATCCGCACGCCAATGGCGGCGATCTTGTCTTCGCGGGGGCTTCCGTCGGGCAGGGGGCTTTTTCGGGCCGCGTGACCCAGACGCCGACGCGGCCCTCACGAATTTCGCCCTGCACGTTGAACTCGGCCAGGGCGGCGATCACCCAGGCCTCCAACTGCTCCACATAGCGGCGCACATCGCGGCCGCGTTTGGACAGATCGAGCATCACGTAGGCCACGCGCTGGCCCGGCCCGTGATAGGTATATTGCCCGCCGCGCCTTGTCTGGAAGACGGGGAAACGGTCCGGGTCCTTGAGGTCCTTGGGCTCGGCCGAGGTGCCGGCGGTGTAAAGCGGCGGGTGTTCCAGCAGCCACACAGCCTCTCCTGCTTCACCGCGCGCGATGGCGTTGGCGCGGGCCTCCATCTCGGTCACGGCGAGGTCGTAGGGGACGGGCTTGTCAGAGGTGATCCATTCGACCATGGCCTACCGGGGCAAAAGCCCCGCCTCCCTGATCGCCGGCACATTGGCGCGACTGACTGGAATTTCGCTGCGGTCTGAAAGGGTTACGATCGCACGATCGCCATCGCGGCGTGCTGCTTTAACGGCATCAAGAGCCACCCAGTGGGAACGGTGGACCCGCAGGCCGCTGGTCGGTGCAGCTTCACGGATGGCATCGGCAAGGCGGATCAGGATCATCTCCTCCCCTTGGTGGTGCGGATGCGCGTGTAGTGATCTTCCGACGACAGCAACACAAGGGGGCCGCGTTTTTCAAGCGGCAGGCGGTCCAGCAGGGCCGGGGCGCGGATTTCAGGCGCAGGTGCGGGGTCAGTCAGAACCTCAAAGATAATCGTCACGATCAGAGCAGTTGCGAAGAATTGCACCAGCAGCGGCGGCCAATCGCCCGAGGCGGGGATATAGGCAAAGGTCACGTAGTTCAGTGCCAACACCACCGGCGTGATGCCGATGCCGGTGGCGAGGCCGACTGCGACCACGCGCACCACGACGTGCTGGCCCGTGACCCAGTTTCGCATCAGCGCGTTTGCGGCAAAGCCCACTGAATAGGTCAACGCGACCATGGCCAGCCAATAGGCGAAACGGGGGAACAGGGTCAGGCGCGTGTTGGTCTCAAACGGGCCGAATATCGTCAGCAGTGCCGCAATGCCTGCCACAATCACCCACGTGACCGGTTTGGTCGCAAGCGCCCGCCATTCACGAAGCGCGGATGGCGGGTTGGGGTCGTTCACGAAACTCTCCGGGTCATTGGCGCATGCAGACTTGTGTGCGGGTGGGGGGAAGGTGCCAGAGGGTCTTCGCAATCACAAGCGATGCCGTTTTCGTCCGAAGAGGGAGACTTTGACCATGACTCTGGACCCGATCCTGTTCGCCCCCGCTGCCGTGCAAATCCATGTGGCGGCGGGCCTGCTTGCCCTGAGCCTTGGCCCTGTCGCCCTTTCTCGCAAGAAACGCGACCGGCTGCACAAGACCATGGGGTATGTCTGGATTGTTGCGATGACCGTGCTTGCCGTTACCGCATTCTTTATCGAGGCGGTCGTGCTGCCCCTTGTTGGTCCGTTCGGCCCGATCCACCTGTTCGGCGTCTGGGCCTTGATCTCGATCTATCAGGGGATGGAAGCGATCCTTCGCGGTCAGGTCTGGCGGCATCAGGCGATCATGCGCGCGCTCTACTGGCAGGCGCTTGGCATCACGAGCTTGCTGACACTTCTGCCCGGGCGGCGATTCAACGAGATGCTGTTCGGTGACGCGCCGGAAATGGGCTTTGTGGCGATTGCACTTGCGGTTGTGACCTTCGCGTTCATCCGTGGCCGCCAACGGCTATTTCCGGCGAAGTAGGGTTTTCCCCATCGGGAGTCGGCGATTCGCCTGTTAAGGTGTATAGGAGAGAGATTACCCCTTCTGCTGCCCCGGAGAGTTTTCCATGTTTTCGAAGTATTTGACCACGACATCGCTTATTGCAGCGATTGCATTGACCCCCATCGCTTCGGCCCCCGCACAAGCCCAGGTTGACGATGCCCGCGGCCTGATTGGTGGCCTTTTGTTGGGCGGTGCGATCCTGGGTGGCATTGCCGCCTCGCAACAGCCGCAGCGCCCGCCGCAGGTGATCCGCCCGGCGCCGCCCCCTCAGGTCCAACCGCCCGCCGCGACGCCGCGCCCGCCTTCGCAGCCGCGTCCGCAGGCGACCTACAATCCGCCGCGCCCTGCGATCCCGGCGACTGAAGCTGGCCGACAGGTCCAGACGGCGCTGAACTATTTCGGCTTTAACGCAGGCTTCGTGGATGGCCAGGTTGGCCCCGCGACCCGCGCAGCGGTCGAGCGTTACCAAGCCGCCCTGGGCTATCCCGTAAATGGCCGTTCGTTCCCTGAGCCACAGGCGCAGTACCTGATTGGTGCCTATCTGTGGGCGACCAATGGTGGTGCCGCGCAGGCCGGCGGTTTGACCGGTGCGCCTCTTCTGGTTGCCTACCGTGACGTGCTGAACGGCACGACTGGCCCGACCGTTGCAGGCAATCCGGGCGGGTCGACCACAACCGTGATCGTGAACCCCGCCACCACCACCGTGGTGCCTGAAGGCGGCGCCCCTGTCACGACGGCATCGGCCACTGGTGCAACCGAGGTTCCCAACCTCTTCGCCGGGGCCTCTGACGCGCCCGTTCTGTCGTCGCGCTGTGACGCCGTCGCCCTTCAGGGCCAGGCCAATGGCGGGATGATGACCCTC
Source organism: Gymnodinialimonas sp. JB5-7 (assembly GCF_055693405.1). Taxonomy (NCBI): domain Bacteria; kingdom Pseudomonadati; phylum Pseudomonadota; class Alphaproteobacteria; order Rhodobacterales; family Paracoccaceae; genus Gymnodinialimonas; species Gymnodinialimonas sp. JB5-7. Next base: position 1,046 of record NZ_JBVFUX010000012.1, on the reverse strand, counting down.
GGCAACCTGAGCAATCCCGGCTTTGCGCTGTCCGAGCAGTTCTGCACGGCGCGTGCCAGTGCCGTGAACCAGGGCCATGACCTGACCGAAGCCATTGTGGGCATGACGTATGAGCAGATCTCGGTCCAGTGCCAGGGCTTCTCGGACGCCGTTTCGGCGCAGGCGAGTCTTGTGGGCATTGTTAGCCCGCAGCAGGCAACCGCCGCCGCGCAGGGCTTTGCGATCACCACCGGCATTCCGCAGGCCGAGCTGGCCGCAACCGCACGCGTCTGCCTTGGCGTCGGCTATGGCGCCGATGACATGCAGATGGCTTTGGGCTCGGCCCTGATCCTCGTGGCCTCGGGTGAGCCTGCCTATGGCGAGCTTCTGGGCCACCACCTGCGCGAGGGCTATGGCGTGACGCAGGACGAGCATCGCGCCCATGAATGGTATGATGCCTCGCTCAACGCGCTGGCCGCCGGTGCCCCTGCTGTGTTCAGCCCTCGGACGCGGGCCGCCTTCCGCTGATCCGTCAGGCCGTGGCCGTGACCTTTGGTGGGCAGCTTCAGCCGACGCCGACCGCGCTTCAGCCGCAGGTGCCGGTGATCCCGGGTGCCGCGACCTTTGCCCCGCAGGCCGTCGCTCCGGCGCCGACCCTCGCACCGCAAGCCGTGGCTCCCGCGCCGCAGCAGGTGGCTGGCGTGCAACCCGCCCCCGTTCAGGTGCCCGCGCCCGCGCCCGTTGGCAATGAGCCCACGATCGAGCCTCTGATCTCGCAAGAGCCAAACATCACCGCTCTCGGGGGTGTCCAGCAGTTCCAGGTGGATCAGTAAGCCCGCCATTTCCTGACCTTGAACGGCGCGCCCCATCGGCGCGCCGTTTTCGTTTGGTCAAGCGCCCTGAAAAAAGTGGCCCCTTGCGCCGTTCGCCCCCTTCACAAGCCTGAGCGGAGCGGCTAGAGAGCGGCGCACTACCTGATCACGTGCGGTCGTGGCGGAATTGGTAGACGCGCAGCGTTGAGGTCGCTGTGGGGTAACTCCCGTGGAAGTTCGAGTCTTCTCGACCGC
>NZ_JBVFUX010000011.1:0-1749 GCF_055693405.1 Gymnodinialimonas sp. JB5-7 | reverse complement strand
GCGTTCATCGGTAAGGGGTGTTCAACCAAACTTACTTTTCGGTGCGTTTTGGCTCCGGTCGTGCAAAGAGGTCGTCGAAAAGAGAAAATTAGCAACGCTCCCATACACGTCTCAGCGAACGCGAGTTGCCTGTTGAGCACTTCTCCCGTGCTGCCGTTGGCTTGAGTGTGACCGTTCAAGATCAATACGAGACTCGCAATGAAGGCGCACAAACAAAGCGCCAAGAAAAGTACGTAAGTTAGCCCTACCTTTCTGCTACGTCTGATCTTGCCTTGCCCGACAACTACCCAACGAACAATCGACACGGCGTAAGTCATGGTAATCGGTGCTGAGATTTCGAGCGGTGCGGCAGTTTCTTCCATGGGCACAAAGAATAGCAATAGATATATGCAGAGACACACGTGCACGCAACACAACGAAGCCTGTCCACGCTGAAACAAGTTCCTTTGGAAAGCTCATTGAAGAACCCGTCGTAGGCCCACGAATGTTGAAAGATGTAGCGGGTATTCCTGTTCCGAGCCGGATCCAGCAACTCGAGTGTAACCTCCGCCGCGTGTCCGTAGGCTTGCATAAACTCTTCTCCAAGCGATGAAGTGGCCAGGTACCGCGCAATCTCTTGCACATCAAAAGACCTAGATGCGCTCATTTCTTGAAAGAACTGAACTGCGCACCGGTTGGATTGGTTTAGAATTGACCTAACGCCGTTCACACTCATCGTGTCAGCATTTCCAAATCTCTCGTCAAACTGGGACAAGACAAGCGCTGCTAATCGCAAACACAGCTCGAGCTCCCCCGCTTTCTCTAGTTCATCCAACGCTTGATCGGCTGATCTGCAAGTACTCAATCAAATCTGCGTTGTACAGCGCAGCCAAGTCGTTGAACACGCGCTCCACCAAAGGTAACCCACCGATCTGTTGCGTCGGATTCCGCCCCAATCAGACCGGCTAGAAATTGCCCGGTAGAATTCTTGAAAGTCTGCTGCAGAGTTAAGCGCACTTGACGAGGACAGAAAATCCAAAACTTCAGCCAACGTGAGATCGCCGTCACTTTCTAGAATGAATTTTCTGTTCCTTGTTCACTAGATCATTTACACGGGCCCAATCCGATCTGGATATTTCCATGTCATTTCGGCTTGAATACTCGAATATGATCCGTAGCGTCGGGAAGAACTGATCTCGAGTTCTCCTCTGTGAGCGTCACCGAACCCAGCCGCTGGCCGAATGGAAAACTTGATCTCAGGAATTGGCTTGGAGTCGACAATGCCTGCAGTCGCGCTGAGAACCGTCGCCCTGGGTCCACCGGAACCAACGTCACTGGGAAAAACGTTGATAGGCTGCGCCCCGGCTTCAACGTTACGGACGTGTCCGTAGATCAAGATAAGCGAAGTCTCAGACAGAAGACTCATCCGCCCGTCAACTTGAGGGTAGCGATAAGTTCCATCGAATGAGATTACGTCACTGACGAGTGTGTCTTGATACGCTGATATTCGGTCAGCAGGTGCAAGATCTCGCACCACCTCGCACGAAAATTTCTCGTGACGATGTCTGTTTCCTCGCTCCTGCTTCCGTCAAGGTCAATTACAAATCCTGAATTCGATCGAGTTTGAGCAACCAACGAGGAGGCAACAAATACTAATAAAGATGATATGAACGCAGTGAGTAAAAGCGCATCTCAGCCCCAGCAAAAAGATCTGACTGGGATAGACTAGCGCGAAGAATGTCCCACCACAAATTTCTTGTACCTTCACCC
>NZ_JBVFUX010000010.1:0-1258 GCF_055693405.1 Gymnodinialimonas sp. JB5-7 | reverse complement strand
CCCGGCGGCGCGGGGGGTGGACGCCGGAGACGTCGGCGAGGGTAACACTACTTCACGGAGCCTGACGCCCGGAACAAGCTCAGGATCTTCAGGAGAATACCTCTTTCAATTGGCCCTCCAGATAGATGCGAGGCGAAGTCCCGTTCCGGCGCAGTTCAAGGCATCTGGCAAGCTTGCCGCCGTGGTGTGAAAGCGTGTAGTGAGGTGAGCCAAGTGTTCCGATCACTACGATGTCCACTTTTTGATGCGTTTCGTACGACGTTGGCCCCAAATTCCTCCAACCGCCCGTGAACTTCATTTCGTGTACCGTATCTAAATGCTCCGGTAACCAAAACTGTAGCTGACTGTAATATCGCCTCGTCAATTTCGTCTAGATCGTGCATCACAGGTATGGCTTCAACACTTGCCACTCCGGTATCGGCATAGCTGTCGCCAATTAGTTCTGAAATTAGTTCTCCTATCCGGTTGCTTTCTGCCGGTTCGATAAATTCATCGGCAAGTGCATCGACCAATTCGTAACGCAGGGCGTCTATCCGTGGGTCCGTCTGCAAATCGTGTGGTTCGTTAAGCTTGGCGAGAAGCGCACGTGCCTCATTGAGTGTTATGATCGCATCGCAATTCACACCGGCGCAAAACCCAAGAAGCCTGTTTGCCTTTGATCGCGTGCAATTGGCATCTATCCTTTGAATTCGCATCTCAGCGATTTGCTGGAGCAGAGCAAGAAGTTCTTCGACCGTGTGGGTATGGCCGGCGTTGGCTTCTTCAACGATTTCTTTCGCATCTGCGTCACCGCTAAGGTTCCAAATAGCCGCGCATTCCGCAAGAAGCGGTTCAACTTCCGTTTCGTCAAGCCGTTGGTTAGCCAGAATTCCTTCAACGAACCCGACGAAATAGCATTCGTTTTCGCCGTTACGGCTTTGCGATGAATGCTATCAAAGACACTGCTCTCGTAGGCAATTGGACGGCTCACTCTACAGGCTCTCAAGGCTGGATATTTTGATAACTCATTTTACAGACAGGCGCCAAAATTTGAATAGCTGATGAGGTCGATTGGGGTGCAGGTTTCCTTCCATTTCCGAACTTTCAATAGGGCGGAAAATCCCTAAAATTCCGGTAAGAAATTTGCTTCCTGAGCCTTTTCAATGCCTTAAACCACAGTTGCAACGTTGCAACCGCCTGCCACGCCCGCTTGACGGCCCGCCTGCCCAAGCGTATCCACCAAACGAGCGGCGGGTATGGTGAAAAGGTATCACGAAAG
>NZ_JBVFUX010000009.1:0-32584 GCF_055693405.1 Gymnodinialimonas sp. JB5-7 | reverse complement strand
TGGTACGGTCTTCCACCTGCGTGCGCGGCAACATCATCGCCAGCGCCGCACCGGCGGCCAGAGCAAGCCCACCGACCAGCAGCGGATTGTCATGCGCGGTGGTCCGGGCGACCTGTGCTGCACGTGCGGCTTCCGCCTCGGCGCGGGCGTGAACCGAGATCGCCGCTTCGCGGGCCTGGCGGATGCGGTCCTTGGCGCCATCGGGCAGGCCGTCGAGGCCATCTTCGATACGGGCGCGCAGGCTGTCGGCGGTGTCATACAGACGCTCTTTGGCGGCGTCCAAGCGGGTGTTGGTATGTGTGTCGTCGGTCATGGAGAGGTCTCCTTCCAGAATGCTGTCGGGTTGATCGGCTTTGATGGCAGTGTCAGCAGCCGCCACACGGGCGTCGAAGCCCGCCATAGGCGGCGTCTCTTGCCGCAGCCCACCCACCGTTGAGTGAGAGGTTTCGTCATAGGCCACGCGGGGGCCAGCGTTGCGTGTGGCGGCTTTCAGCGCCAGCCGGGCGAGACCGGCACCGGTCACCGCGAGAGGGCCGGGGTTGCGCCGTGCCGATTTGACCGCACCTTCGCCAGCCTGGCCCAAGGCCGGTGGCGCGCGCGACCAGTTCCGCCGGTGCGAATTGCGCCTCAAGTTGCGTCGGCTGCGAGCGCAAAACATCGCGCTCTGCCTGCAATTCGGTCTCGATCTGCTTGGGGCTAGGCATTGATCTGCTCCTTCATCAGGGCGACGTCTTGCTTGACGTTTGCGATGCTGCGATTGGGCAACAACTGCTTGGGTTTGAGGTCATGGATGCCCTTTGCGGCGAGAATTGCCGCGACAAAGGCGATGCCTCCCCCAACGGCCAGCGCGGCCCAGTGAACCGCCCAACCAATTGAAACGAGGGCAGCAACGCCAGCACCCGCCAGCGCACCCAAACCCACGAGGGCGAGAACGAGCGCGCCAACAACAAGGCCGATTGCGACCCCTGCACGGGACAGGTTCTCACCCACCTCCGCTTTGGCCAAAGCCGCCTCCTTGCGCAGAATGCGGCCAATCTGACTGACCACATCTGTCACAAGGTGCGCTGTGCCGCGCCCGGTTTCCGGATCGGGGTACATCACGAATACCCCCACCGGCGGCCGTTCTGATCCGGATAGGCGGCCTGGTTTTCAGGAACGCCCGGGTAATTGTGCCGGTCCGGCGCGGACGCGATGGCGCCGTTGCGTTCGGATGCTTTCATCGCGCGGGCGGCGAGGAAGCCAGCGCGGCCGCGCCACCGAAGAACACGAGCGGATTGCGGCGCGCAAAGTGCGTCACGTCCTGCTGGATGTTCGACAGATCCATATCGCGCACGGCAGAGGCTGCGTGGGCCAAGTTGTCGCCCAGATACTTCACGGCGTCCGAGGCAAGATCATTGCCCTCAAATGCGGTGCTGGCTTCGCGGAAATTGTCGGCTTGTTCGGCAACGCGGCTGGCAACTTCTTCCTTGGCGGCTTCGGCCTTGACGGTCGCGTTTGCCTTGGCGGTCTCGGCCACCTCCTTTGCGGTGTCCTTGGCCGTGTCGGCCACTTCGACGCTGTCGAGCGTGTCATTGTCAAACTCCTTCGGTTTCGCGGCAGACTGCGCGGGCTTTGGACAAAGGTCCTCCGGACGCATCCGGCGAGGCCGAACGCGCAACGCGTCTCATCTGCTTGTGCTTGTTTGTGGTGAGGCAACGGTTGAGGCGCCCGAAGGTTCCAACAATTCTCCTCTGCAGGTGGTTTTTCCGCCTAGACCATTTCGTCGGACAAAGGGCAACGGCTTTCAATCGCGCCTGTGCCTCGGGATCAAAGGGCAACAAAAAGTGGTGTCTGTCCTGGGGCGGTGTATCGCGTGCCTGCCTGAGCAGGGCGTTGATCTGATCCACCACGGCGCAGGGATTGTCGGTGGGATCCGGCGCATCGGGCCCAAGCCAATGGTCGAACGCACGCGGCCAAAGTGGCGCGACGTGCCTGCGCTCGGTGAGGTGCAAGCCGGCCTCCGTGTCCCAACGAAAACTGCGTCCATTTGAGGTTTGCGGAGGACAGGATCGCCTCGTCCTGACCAAGCAGGAAAGCTTGGAATGGACATAGATCAAAGGCGCGTCGTGTAGCACGGCCGCCGGGCATCGGTCGCAGGCCGTGTTTGAGCGGGGGACGCGAGCGCAAGACGGTCACCGAGGCCATCGTGCAGAATGTCCAGGGCGTCCATTTGAACCTGTGCACCAAACTGCGCGTCCTCGGCTTCGTTCCCCTCAAAGGCGACGTCCTCCGGTGCGGCTGGCAGGATCAGGATGCAGGCCAGTTCGTCGCGTTTGTGGCCCGCATCGACCAGTGCCTGTGCCAACGGCTTGTGACGGAAGAACTGCGTCTCCAGATAGATCAGGCCCCGACATCGCGCGACGGCATCCAGGTGGGTCTGTTCGATCTCATTCACCACGGGCTTGGGCGCGATATGGATCAAGTCCTGCGCGCGCTTCGACGACAACGTGCGCGAAACCGGGGGCCTGCGGCGGCGGATCCTCCGGGCTTCGGTCACAGCGCGGAAGCTGGCCAGATGCGCGGAAGCGGCCTGCACAACCGGACCGTGGGCGATGGCTTGAATGTCTTGCCAGGTGCCCACGGCGGGCTGGTCATGGTCAAGCGTATCGTACGGCGATCGTTCAGATCCAGCCCACCGATATAAAGCGCCTCGTCATCAATGACGGCCAGCTTTTGGTGATGGGTCGCGGGCACCATCGGCAAGTCATCATCCGGCTCAACTCCGTCCAATCCGGGTGTCAGCGGATCGGCATCCGTCTGCTCCAATTCGTCCGCCGTTTTGGAATGCAAAACGCGCCGCGGCACGTAGCCTACACGGGCCGGATGCATCACGATGGCAAAGCGCAGTGGCGCCCCGGTCGACAATTCATTGAGAGCCGCCATTGCCGCGCCGTCTGCCACGACCGTCGGTGGTCTGCCGTGGCGATGATCGGGTCGAAGTCACTGACGGTTAGGTCGATTTCCACGCCCTTGTTCGCAGGTGGAGAAGTAGGTCGAACCAGGTGGTGCCGATCGCGCGCGCGGCGTCACTGTGAAGCGCAGTCGTTGGATCAAACACACGAAAGCACCCGCAAATCTTGGACTTCGCGGAAAGGCACAGGGTTTCGAATGCGGGAAAGGCCTCACTTGCCGTGAATAAAACGTCGAGGTCACGGACCGGGCTTGGGTCGTCTTTGGAGTTCGGGTCATCATCGATCACGCTGCGTTTGTTTCCACATCCGCCGCGTCCTCTTCATCGTGTTCGGCCACCTCCGCGAAGGCGGTAAATGTCGCCTCGAACCGGTAAATCTCGGCATCCTGGAACACCTCGGACGTGCCGCCAAGGTTGCGCCCGGCCTCCACCAAGCGCGCGCAAGCCGGTTCCGTCACTGGCCATCTCGTCCTGCACGGCATCGCCGAGCGTGTTTTCGACCGACAGGCTGATGTCGCGGTCTGCATTTGCCGTAAGGCGCACCGTAATCGAGGGCGGCCCAGAGGCCTCCGGTCTGCCCAGATACTTGATGGCGTTGGTCACCGTCTCATTGGCAAGCAGCGCCAGGGGCACGGCCTGATCCGGGTCAAGATTGACCTCATCCAACTCAAGCGAGGTGACGACCTCTGCCTTGAGGAATGCCTGCACTGAACGAGGCCTGAACAACCTCGCTCAGCAATTTGTCGCCACGCACCTGCGCCAAGGTCGTGCCGGTATAAAGCGCCTTGTGGATCGTCGAGAGGCTCATCACACGGTCTTGGACGCGGCGCAGTACGCGGCGCGCATCGCCGTCTGGCACACTGCGCATCTGCATGTTCAGGATGGATGCAACAGTTGTAGATTGTTCTTCACCCGGTGATGCACCTCGCGAAGCAGTAGCTCTTTTTCTTCAAGGCTTTCGGCCAAGTCGGCGCGGTCGGCCAACATCCTGCCGATCATCCGATTGTAGGTTTCCGCGATCTGCTTGAATTCAGCAGGCGGGTTGTCGAGCGTTGCGAAGCCAGATCCCGGATCGTCGAAAGAGAACGCCACCATTCGGTGCCGGATTTCACGCAAGTGCTGCAAAACCAAACGGTCTAGGGCCAAGAACCCAATCCCGAATGCCACGATCCACATCAGAACCGGGAATAGCGGCGTGAGGGTCCAAAAATGGGAACGGAGTAGTTCTGGATGGATCCATTCCAAAGGCCCACCACGTAGACGCGATCTTCAATCAACGGGACCAGAGCGGCCAACCGCTCCGATCCGTCTTGCAGGGTGATGTTGAACGTCACGCCACGCGGCGAAAGCGCGAGCGTTTCCGTTCAAGGTCGAGGGCCTCGAAGATGCCTGCATCGAAAATTCCGGTGCTGGCCGACAGGACTTCTCCCGTTTCGTTTATAAGGGCGAGGTCTACTTCCTCGACCTGTGCGGCCAGAAGCGTGTCGGTCAGGCTGTGTGGCAGCGCGACAGAGGTTGCACCCAGAAACGCACCGGTCTCAGAGTCGAAGATCGGTGAGACAACCGTCAAAAGCGACTGGTCGCCGGTCTCGATATCAAGGCCGATTGTAACGGTCGGCGTCGGACGCTCGATATAGTCCAGCCAAACGGGATCGTCAGAAAGGTCCATCTCTTCGCCGGTGGAAGAACACGCCGTTTGGCCGTCCGCTGTTGTGAAGCTGGCAAATGCGTAGGCTGCCGCACGGTCGACGAACCGTTGCATGATACGCTCACAAAGAAACGGGTCATCGGCCGCTTCAACAGCACTTGCCCCAAGGGCTGAGGCTGCACCGTGGGCACGCCGCAGCAATGCACGCTCGGTGCTGGCCGCCTGCGCCGTCCGTGCCAAAATATTAAACTGTTCAAGTGTCCGGGCATCGCGCACGACGGCGGCCGTTTGGACCACGGCAATCATCCCAAGCGGCAGGATGGCAAGACTCAAGAACAGCGCCAACCGCGATTTGAGCGACGTGACGCTGTTCCACAGGCGTTGGAGTGGCTTCATGCAGCGGCTGGCCCCGAGATCACAGCCACCGTGGCTGCATCGGTCAATTCCAGGGCATCGTCTTCATCGAGTTCCAGAAGCTCGGCCAAACGCTTGGGCCCGGTTCACACGGCTTTTGATCGTGCCAACAGCGCATTCGCACATGTCGGCGGCCTCCTCGTAGGAAAAGCCGGATGCGCCGACCAGAAGCAACGCCTCGCGCTGTTCATCTGGCAACTCGGCGAAGGCCACGGCGAAATCCTTCATGGCAAGCCGCCCGTCAGGCCGGTTTTTCCGAGAGCCTGCGCCGTCATCGCTCCATCCACGTCCGCAACTTCGCGCTTCACCTTGCGGCGGGACGAATAGAACGTGTTGCGCAGGATGGTGAACAGCCAGGCGCGCATATTTGTGCCAGCCTGGAACTTCTCGATGTTCGACCATGCTTTGACGACCGTGTCCTGCACAAATCATCGGCGGCCGCGTGATTGCGCGTCAGCGAACGGGCAAATGCCCGCAGCGACGTAAGATGCTCAACGATCTCGTCGCGGGATCATTTGTCATTTTTTGCGGCCCCTTCGTTTGCCTTGAGTTGGGCAATCAAGTCGAGAAACCGGTCGGGCAATTCATCTTTCATCGCATCGTCGTAGACGCGTTTCAGGTTCTCATCGATCTGCTGTTCCACTCTGGATTTCTTGCTGTCTGAGGCCATGTCTCACCGATACCGAAAAAATTGTCGTCTTGGTGGGAACCAATCAGCGCGCAAAAAGTTCCCAATAAAATGTGCACGAGGAGAAGTTAGCATGGGATCTACCGAAAACACGCGGGATCTGAGCACTGATTTGATGGAAGATTTGCCGTTCCTGCGCCGGTATGCGCGCGCTGACGGGCGCGCAGGATACAGGCGACCGCTACGCTATGGCCACGTTGGAAGCGATTGTTGCAGACCCGTCCACCGTTGCCGACGACCCGTCTACCAAGGTTGGACTGTTCCGCATCTTCCACGGTATCTGGTCCAGTTCGGGCTCACCCAGTGCGGATGAGGGCGAAAACACCGACCTGCTGAGGTGCGCGCAGGTACACTTTGGCAAGCTAACCGCCAACACACGTGAGGCTTTGTTGCTGCACACGGTTGAGGGCTTTGGGTTCGAAGCCATCGCCCGGATCATGGATGTCTCGCAGGGTGAGGCGGAGGACCTTGTTTCGGCGCGCCATGTCCGAGATGGGCGATATGGTTGCCGGTGACATTCTCATCGTTGAGGATGAGGAGGATCATCGCGATGGATCTGAAATCCATCGTCACCGATATGGGGCACGCTGTGACGAGGACGTGGCCCGCACCCGCGACGACGCGATCGCGAAGGGTAAGTGCAAAGGTGCCGGATCTGATCCTTGCGGACATTCAGCTTGCGGACAAATCCTCGGGCATCGGCGGCGGTGAACGCGTTGTTGGCTGATCTCGGGGATCGACCGGTCATTTTCATCACGGCATTCCCGGAACGGCTTCCTGACGGGCGAGAGCGGCCCGAGCCTGCATTCCTGATTACGAAGCCTTATTCCGAGGATCAGGTCCGCGCCGCGGTGTAGCCAAGCGATGTTCTTCGCCACAACCGAGCGTATGGGCGTCGACGCTTAAGCCGAGACACACAGAGCTTCGCACGAAAAAGCCCCGGCCAAGCGGTCGGGGCTTTCGTGTTTGCGGGCGCTGTCAATCAATCGGCAGGCTGTGACGCAACATCCACGCGGCTTCTTCGTGGAACGCGCTGCGCTCGGTTTGCGAGGTCTTCCGTCACGGGGTCCTTGTGGCCTCCTGCCAACTCGACCAGCGCGTGCGGGCGGTGTGCCAGCTTCTCATGGTCGCTTGCGAGGTCTTCCATCATCTCGCGGGCAGACGGCGTCTCTTCTAGATCCTCAATGCGCGATCGTTTCATGACGTCGTTCATGCGCATCGGGGCCCAGTTCGCCGAGGGCGCGGATACGCTCGGCCAGGCTCATCGGCTTGCCGCGAACGCGCCTTCCTCGTATTTGCTTTCGTCCGTCAGCTTGTGGATCCGAGTAAAGCGCCGGGCCGGTCACGTTCCAGTGGTAGGCATGCGTTTTGGAGGCGTCATGCGATAGGTGTCGGCCAGAACATCGGCGAGCTGGCCTTCGGCAGCAGCGACTTCATTGCGGACGCCCGTAGAAACGTCGTCGGCAGTGGGGATGACTTTCAATGTGTCAGACATGAGTGACATTCCTTTCTCTTCCACAATCAACCCGCAGCCCCGGTCCCGAGGTTCCGCAGGTCGGTTGGGGAACTCTCAGCGGGTGGTGCGCGTTTCCCGGGGCGGGAACGTAAAGGATCCCCCGGATGCGCGAAGAGATGGCCGTTCGCGAGGCAACCTCGCGCCAGTTCCAAACTGATTTACGAGGGCGATCCGACGCGACGGCGAAGAAGAGCTGGAGCGCCCTACCCGTTCCTTGATCTGGTCCGCGAGGTCGCCGCTGGTATCCTGATCTCGTTCTCGGTTCTGGGGGAGGCGATCTTTCTGCACCTACCTGCCGGGCACTGCACCGTGGCGTTTCCTTGTTGAGAACCTCGGCTACAGCTTCGGCTTCCTCCTTGTGATCCTTGGCCGGATGCAGCCTGTTCACCGAGAATACGACTGGGCACAACCATCCTGCCGCTTGCTGCGGAACGCTCCAGCACGTGCCGCAGGCAGCCGTCGCTACGGTCGTGGAGCATCGTGCTTGTGGCCAACATCATCGGCGCGCTTGTTGCGGCGGCCTTTATGACGCAGACCACAGGGATCGCGCCCGACCTTCTCGCAACCATCAACGGGCTATCGAGATCTACGCAACTGGCTCCAGCGCCCTCGGAAGGCTTGCTGCGCGCCATCCCCGCGGGCATTCTGGTCGCCTCCATCGTCTGGACGGTGCCGGGCCGAGAATCGGTGGCGAGGTCGTGCTGATTGTCATCTTCACCTGGCTCATCGCCGCGGGTGATTCTCACGCATATCATCGCAGGTTCGGTCGAGATGTGGGTGTTGATCCTGCAAGGCGAGCCTCGCCGGGCCCAACCCGCGCTGTTTGGTTTCTTCCTTCCTGTTTTTGGCGGGCAACATTGTCGGTGGCACGCTGGTCTTCGCATTGCTCGCATGGGGCCAGGTCAAAGCGGAGATCGAGGAAGAAGGGATTAGGGCCAAACGAATAGGAACTGCGTAACCTGAGGTTGCGCGTTAGCTTCACTGAACCAGAAAGGAGAAGACAACATGTCCGCACCCGATACCAACCTTGACCGTCAAGCCCGCCGCCACAAACCCGCGCTCTGGGGGATCGCCATTGCCGTCGGCGCGGCGGCCATTTTCGCCACTCACCGCGTTCCTTGGCGCGACGGCGTGCCCGCCGGAGGACCAAGCGGCAGGCGTGCCCGAAGAAAGCGTCGCCACGCAGTAAACAAGCCACAAAAGAGGGCCGCACCAGGGTTGCCGGGCGGCCCCTTTTCCATGCCGTCCTTCTAACGCATGTCAGATCAACGGTCGACGCAGCGATGGTCACGAGTGCAATTTCGATCCAGGCAAGCTCTTCCATTTGCTCGCGGTCGTGCAGGCCCAGTTTCCCGTCTTCGAGCGACAGGATTTGTTTTTCCCGCAACTTCATCAAGGTCTTGTTCGCCAGGTGGACAGGCCCGACGGAGCCCAAAGCATCGGCAAGGTCCTGCTGCCGATAGGGGAACGGGCACCGATCGCCATCGGTTAGCCCCACATCATCACAACGGGCATAGAAACGCAGCAAACCCCAGCACATCCGCTCCATCGCGCCTCATCTGGCCGATTGAGGCCAAAGCCTCACCCAGAAAGTGCTCGTCCATCGCGGATAGCCACGTCAGGTCGAACGCGCGTTCAGGTTCGGATTTATAGAGGTTCCACAACTCGGCACGGTCGAAGACACACAAAACCATCGGCGTGGTTGCCTCCACGGAATGCTTCAATCTCCCCCATGACACCGGCCTGAAGGCTCCAGTAAATGCGCCGGGCAGCGCGAAGTTCACAACCCGCCTCCGCCCATTGGGTAAGAGCTTGTAGCGCAGGCCCATACCTTTCAGAACCGTGAACAATTGCGGGCTGTTTGAGCCCTCCATCAGCAGGGTCGTACCAGGATCGACTTTCACCTCGCCCACCTTGAAACGTCGCATGAAGGCGATTTCTTCATTGTTTAGAGTGTCGTAGGCCTCGCGCTCGGTGAAGCGGGCAATTTGCACAATCAGTAACCATGACTCTCTTTCGTCGTTGCTATGTCCCAGTTTAATGCACGGCGACTGAAATCGTTCCAAATGGGACGATGAAAGGACGCCCCAGCAGCCCCAAAGAAGGCTGTGGACCCACCGACAGGGCGGCTGGATGCGCCGTATCATCGTGCATTCCAACGTTTTGGTGGCCGAGGATTTGCGCGACATCCCGATGAATGCAGGGGCGCGGGACGCTGCGGTGTACAGCGACTTTGCCGCAATCACGGAAGATGTAGCCGCGTTGGTCATTGCGCCGGGTGGCCTTGAACGTACCTTGAATGCTCCGCAATTCGACGCGTGGCTGAGAAGTGGCACGCCGCTTGTACTCCTTGACGTCGGACATCGGACCGAAGACGCGTCCAAACTCGGTCTCCATCTGCTTGATGAGCCCTTCCGGACCGAGGACGTTGTGACCCTATTAACTAAATTGCAGATCTTCTGACGGTTTCCTGGAACCAATGGCGAGGACAAGGGTTGAGGGTGTGTAATCGATAAGGAGACACACCATGCTACGCTGGGCCGTCACATTTCTGATCATCGCGTTGATCGCGGCCTTTCGGCTTTGGAGGGATCGCTGGCGCATCCGCTGGGATCGCGCAGATCCTATTCTTCGTATTCATCGTCCTGTTCGTCATCTCGCTCTTGGCGCGGGCCGAAGTGGACGAAGCTGACACCACTGGCATCAAGCGATGCGAAAAGGAGCGAACGGTCTGACCTCGTGATCGTTCGCCCCTTTCTTTTACGCAATTGTTATCATTCGAAAATTTTTGGAACCTTCTGCCGTTGAGGCCGTTAACCCACCAGAAACGAAGGAGTTTGACACATGAAAACCGGAACCATTCTCGCCATTGCAATCGCCGCGATCGTTGCCGTTGTCGGCATCTACATGATCGACATCGATCAGACCGAAGAGGCCGCATTGCCCAACGTGACCGTTGAAGGCGGCAACCTGCCGGAATTCGACGCTGAGGTCGGCTCGGTCGAAATCACCGAAGAGACCGTGACCGTGCCTGGCATCGAAATAACGCCGCCGGAAAACGACGATATCGCTTCGAACTGACCCGACCGTTCCACGAAACCGCAACCACGCCCCAAGGAGAACCGCTATGAACCGCGACCAAATCGAAGGCAAATGGACCGAAATCAAAGGCAAGCTCCGTGAAAGCTACGGAGATCTGACCGACGATGACCTGGAATCCGCAAAGGGCGATCGTGAACAGATGGAAGGCGTTTTGCAGCAAAAGCTGGGAAAATCGAAAGCCGAAGTTCGTGAAACGGTCGATAAGGTGCTGAATAGCATCTGACGGCACCGTGTTGCTAAGAATTCAAAGGCCCTCCTTGCGAGGGCCTTTTTCACATGTGCGTTTGCCGGGTAGCTCCGACGAGAGACGGCCAATACTTGTCATGGGCACCGTGGCTTAGCTTGCTGAGAGTGGAGGGTAGGCTGCACCGAGACTACCCTTCATGTTGGCCGGTCAGCGATGGTTGGAAACAGAAAGATTTCCGAAGCCATGGTGCAGATGCTCCGATAGGGCGGTCTTCTTTAGCAGTGCTGCCTGACTTCTCGGCTCTGTTATCGAGACAAGCCATAACCCGTTGTCCGCGGCCAATGCAGTCGAGGGCAATCGGATCTTGGATAGCAGGTGACATGAAAAAACGTGAACGTCGTGATCACAGCCAAAGTTTCCTTCTACCGGCCGCACTCCAGCAAGGTGATCCCCAACTGGATGTCCGCTAAGGAGCCGTCCTTGAAGACGGCCCGAAGTTGCTAGATTTCAATCGCCTCGGCGATGGCTAACGCATCCTCCAGTTCGACGCCCAGGTACCTGACAGTGCTTTCCATCTTGGTATGACCAAGGAAAAGCTAAACCGCCCGCAAGTTGCCAGTCTTCTTGTAGATCTGTGTCACCTTTGTTCTCTGCATCGAATGCGTACCTTATGCGCTTGCCTCAAGACCGATTGATGTGACCCAATCTCGGACGATCCGCGCATACTGTCGTGTTGAGATATGCAAGCGCTCGTGGAAGCGGCCAGGCCAAAGGTACTCGGAGCCAACCATTAGTTCGTCTTCCATCCACTTTCCGACTGAGGCACGCGTGTGCCCTCGGATATCTCAAATCGCACGGGCTTCTGTGTTTTGCACCGCAACACTGACGCACGTTCTTTGATTTGGCCAGACGCCATAACGTCCACCACTTTCATGCTCACGAGATCACACCCGCGGAGTTTGCTGTCGATCGCCATGTTGAACAGCGCTAGGTCACGATGGTTTTCGGCCAGTTCAAGTCGAACGCGGATTGCCCAAACTTGCTTCGGCTTAAGAGGCCGCATTTGACCAACGATACGGCCTTTATTCCAGGCTGGCCGCAGCGCACGAATGGCAGGTAGGTTTTGTGTTTCCATGACTGATCCTCCAATCCGCCATGCCCTCCCACAACGACAACCCGACGTTGACGACGCAGCATATCACAGGATGCTGCGCCTCATTCGAGGTCTGGAACGAGCCCAACCTACTAAATGCGAAAAGCAATACCCTAGAGACACAGACACCAAGCAGATCCTGTCGCGAGTTAGTGCAGACCTCGAATTGACTTGAGATTTGACCCAACGCCGAACCAGCAACCGCAAGTTCGCACAACTCTGCCAAGCGAAGGAAATTCCGCTAAAGCAAGAACTGGGTTCCGATAGGACGCGCTGCCGCGCCAATGGCGCGGGCTTTTTTCCGATACTGCCTGCTTCGATGCGCGGACAGATCAGGCCGCGCGTATCCTGGGTGACGACGTAACGTCTGACCCGTTCGACCAATTCATCACGAATGTGATCGGGGAAGGCACCGTCGATCAGGATCGCCTCAAAATCGATGACGGAACAAGTAGACAGGGCCGCTTTGGACAGTTCCTGGGCCGTTTGCCCCAGCCAGGGGTCCACGTAACGCGCCAACGTGCGCCGACTCTCGGGATCGGTCCAAAGCTGGCGTGGGTCCATGTCGACTTCGTGCAGCCGACGTTCAAGCTGATGGATGGAAGCCATGTCGACCAATTGCATGCTTTCGCCATTGGGCCCAATGCTGCGCAGGGACCCCAGCGCGCCGGCATTGCCTTGGCGGCCCTCGTAGACGGCATTGTCCAGGGCAATGCCGCCGCCGATATAGGCCCCGACGAAGAAATAAGCATAATCCTGGAATTCCTTGCCGCGCCCATACGTATGTTCGGCCTGGCAGGCGGCGGTGGCGTCGTTCAGTTGTAAGACCGGTAGGTCGATCCGGTCTCCAAGCTGGTCCTTCAGATCGACGCCTTGCCACTCGGAAAAGATATCACCCGGGTTGGCGTTTTTTGCATTCCACAGGCTCCGAAGGCAGCGGCAGTGCCGAAGCCACAGATGCGTTGTCGGTGGGGTGGGCTCAGTTCCGCCCCGATGCTTTCGACGCCGTCTTCGACGAAGGCGAAGATTTCTGCGGGTGTGGGGCGCATATAGGTCAGGTGACGTTCGTGGCGTACAGCGCCGGTGAAATCGATTAGCACAAGTTCGGCCGAGCGGCGCCCGATCTTGAGGCCGAAGGAAAAAGCCCCTTCAGGATCGAGGGTGCATGGGGATCGACGGTTTTCCAACCTTGCCACGTACCGGATCACCGCGCCGCACCAGCCCATCGGATTCGAGCTTGCGCAGAATGCTTGAGACAGTCGGAGGCGACAGTCCGGCGCGGCGCGACAGGTCACTTCCGGGCATACCGCCATGGCGTTGGATCAACGACAGGAGCAGGCGTTCGTTATGATCACGAACACCGCTTTGGCTCAGCCCGAAGCTGAGCGATCTGACCAATCCGTCTTCCATTGGCGACTACTAATGCCGTTTTTTCATGGTTCATCCTAGCGCATTCTCTTTAATAAAGAAAGTTAACTAATTAATTGACAGCCCGGTTCGAGATCGTGGCTTTTGAGGGCAGCGGCCTTGAGGAGGGATCGCTGATGAGGCGGCGCAGAGCCTGCCGGAAATCTGTCTTGGGAGGACATTGTGAAAAAGCTACTGATCGGCACTGCGATGGCTACTGTTGCGACAACGGGGGCTGCGATGGCGGATGGGCATCGGCGTATCCGCCTGTCTTATTACAAAGACTGATACCAACCCGTTTTTCGTGATGATGCGCCAGGGTGCTGAGGCCGCTGCGGCCGAGTTGGGAATCACGTTGAACTCCTATGCCGGTCAGGTGGACGGCGATAACGAAGCCCAGGTTGCAGCGATCGAGACCTGCATCGCGAATGGCGCGTCCGGCATCCTGATCACCGCGTCCGACACCGCCGCAATCGTCCCCGCCGTGGAAGAAGCGCGTGCCGCTGGCATTCTTGTTATCGCGCTCGACACGCCGCTGGAGCCGATTGACGCCGCTGATGCAACGTTTGCCACCGACAATTTTGCCGCAGGTGGGCCTGATTGGTCAGAGTGGGCCGCGGGCGCCATGGGTGACGCCGCCGCAGATGCCCGCATCGCAATGCTGGATCTTGCCATCAGCCAGCCGACCGTTGGCGTTCTTCGGGATCAGGGCTTTTTGACCGGCTTTGGCATCGATGTGGTCGATCCCAGCATGTGGGGCGATGAAACCGACGAGCGCATCATCTGCAACGAAGTGACCGCCGGCAACGAAGAAGGTGGGCGTACGGCGATGGAAACCCGCCTTGCCGCCGACCCGGACATCAACGTGGTCTACACCATCAACGAGCCTGCCGCCGCCGGTGCCTACGAAGCGCTTGTGGCCGTTGGTCGCCAGGATGACGTCCTGATCGTCTCGGTCGACGGTGGCTGCCCTGGCGTGGCGGACGTGGCCGATGGTGTGATCGGCGCGACCTCGCAGCAATACCCGCTGCTGATGGCTTCGCTCGGCATTGAGGCCATTGCCGCCTTTGCCGAAGACGGCACCTTGCCGGAGAATACGCCCGGCCTGGACTTCTTTGATACCGGCGTGGCGCTTGTAACGGCTGAACCCGTCGACGGTGTGGAAAGCATCGGCGTCGAAGAAGGCGCTGACCTCTGCTGGGGCTGAAGTGATCGGGGCTTCGTGCCACCGACCATGCTGAGAAAGGAGGGCGGGCCAGGGTCCGCCCTTCGAAAATCAAGACCGCGACAACCAGCAATCAGGGGCAAGAGGATATGGCGGAGCGTTCGGACAACTTTGAAGACGGCCTGAAGGGCGCGGAGCAAAGCGTCGCAAGCTTTGAAGTGGATAACAAATCCCTTCTGATGCGGTTTCAGAGTGCGCTTCACAAGACGCCGTCGTTGGTGCCGTTGATCGTGCTTGGCTGCGCTATCATGATATTTACCGGCTGGCTTGGGCCGCGGTTCCTGCCGCAAATGACGCTGGTGTTTCAGCAGATCCAGATTGTCGGCATCCTCGCCTTGGCCCAGACTTTGGTGATCCTGACCGCAGGCATTGATCTGTCGGTCGGCGCCATCGCGGTATTCTGTTCGGTCATCATGGGGCAATTCACGTTTCGCTACGGCATCCCTCCCGCCGTTGCCGTGGCCTGCGGTCTTGCAGCCGGTGCGGCCATCGGGGCGCTATCAGGATGGCTGGTCACACGGATCAAGATCCCGCCCTTCATCGCCACATTGGGCGTTTGGCAGATCGTGCTCGCGGCCAACTACATCTATTCCCGCAACGAGACGATCCGCGCCCGCGACATCCGTGAAGACGCGCCGATGCTGCAATGGCTGGGGCTGAAGCCCAACGAACGCGGCTGGTCCTTTGGATCGATGGCCTGCGCGAGAATGTCTATGAGCGTATGAGGCCCAACGACACCGACCAGTTTCTTTTGGACCTGATCTGGCAGACCAAGATCACCTACGGCGTGCTGACCTTGATCCTGCTTACCTTCATTCTGGCCTATATGCTGCGCCTCGACCGCGTGGGGGCGTCATGTCTACGCCGTAGGCGACGACCCCGAAGCCGCCGAACTTGCCGGTGTGAACGTCAAGCGCACGCTGATGTCGGTTTACATGCTTGCCGGCTTCATTGCAGCGATCGCCGGGTGGTCACTGATCGGACGGTTCGCCTCGGTCTCGCCCAGTGCGTCGACGGGGATCGAGGGCAATATCGAGTCGATTACGGCGGTGGTGATCGGAGGTATCTCACTGTTCGGCGGGCGTGGCTCCATCTGGGGTGCCTTCTTTGGGGCACTTATCGTGGGGGTCTTCATGCTGGGCCTCGGGATGGCTGGTGTGAACCCGCAATGGACGTTCATGCTGATCGGCACGCTCATCATTTTAGCGGTCGGCATCGACCAATGGATCAAGAAAGGTGGCCGCGTAATGGAACCCATTCTCAAGGGCAGAAATCTGACCAAACGGTACGGTAAGGTTGTAGCCCTCGATAACTGCGACTTCGATCTTTACCCTGGGGGAAATCCTGGCAGTGATCGGCGACAACGGAGCGGGAAAGTCCACTTTGATCAAGGCGCTGTCGGGGGCAGTTGTGCCCGACCAAGGAGAGGTCGAGCTGGAAGGTAAGCGTGTCACCTTCGCCTCACCAAACGACGCGCGTCATGCCGGCATCGAGACCGTGTATCAGACGTTGGCCGTCAGCCCTGCGCTATCGATTGCAGACAACATGTTCATGGGGCGAGAGCCTGCGCAAACCTGGCTGGCGCGGAACGATATTGAAGCAGTTAGACAAGGCCGCGATGGAGGCCAAGGCGCGCGAAAAGCTGAACGAGCTAGGATTGATGACGATCCAGAACATCAACCAAGCTGTTGAAACGCTGTCAGGGGACAACGACAAGGCGTCGCCGTGGCACGCGCAGCGGCGTTTGGCTCAAAGGTCATCATTCTCGACGAACCCACTGCGGCGCTCGGGGTCAAAGAGTCGAGAAAGGTGTTGGAGTTGATCCTGGACGTGCGGTCGCGGGGCATTCCGATCATCCTGATCAGTCACAACATGCCGCACGTCTTTGAAGTTGCAGATCGTATCCACGTTCATCGACTAGGCCGCAGGCTTTGTGTCGTGGACCCAAAGGACTACACCATGTCAGACGCCGTCGCTTTTATGACCGGCGCCAAGGACGCTCCAGCGAGCGTTCAAATGGCTTAGACGCGGCGCAGGTTGGCTTTGATGCTTGGCGCACCTGCATAGACGCCATTGCAGTGAGCATCGAACTGCCGCACGCACGTCACCAGGTACCCAGCAACGACCGGCGTCTTTCGTTTGCGTTGAGATTGGACGGCTTTCGGCAGCGCAGACGCTCTTGAAAACCTCGAATTTTCGCGCAGACTGCCAACGTCCGCTTCGGGGAAGCCGCATCGCAGCTAAGATGAACGCCACGGATGGCGGCTTTGGGCCGGCTTTTCGCTTCGCGCGATGACAAACCAGGGAATGGATCTAGCATTCCGCCTACTTAAAAGGCGTTCAGATCCAGAGATATTTTCTTATCGAAGGGTACTAGATAGAAGGGACCGCCGCAGTTTTTTGCAAAGTACCATTTATTAGCGGTTAATGTCATGGCGGATCACTGTTTCAAGAAGAGCCAGGCTCGTTCAAGACCTGCCCAATCGTCGCGGCTCCCAATGTGATCTCGGCGGACACAGGCGGGTTCGCGTTGGCCGCGTTCATGAAGATAGTCACGTCCTCAGCGGTTTCGCGAAGGCCAAAGAACAGGCTCGATCATGTGCTCCGGAACGGCCGTCGTTATTCGGTTTTCATCATTGATAAAGCTCAAAGGATAGCTGATCCCTGCACCGGGCAAACAAGCTCACCTTGTAGGACCAAATTGTCCGACGCGGAGAGAAGAGGAGCAAGGTCCGACCCTTGGAAAACGCTGCTCTCGGTCGTGTAGATCGAAAACGTTACAGACGAGAGGTCGCCGATAGGAGAATACTCAAATCAAAACGAACGTCGAAACCTGAAGAGATGTCAGCCTGACACCAAAACCCTCCGAACGTTGGGCCCGCCGATTGGTCCGTCGTCAACGGGCCGCACCCCGTCATCGACCTGCCAGCCCAAAGGCCAGAGGTGCGCATCACCGTCACAACGTTTGGCATGTAGCGCGAAATCCACCATTTGGATCGCCAGGAATGGGCTCTAAGAAATGATATATCGGTCCGTGAGTTGCATCGGGAGCAAGAAAGCAAACCAGGCGTTCTGACCAACCAGTTGGATCAACGAACGGGTCAGGATTTGCCGCCGCTTCGGCTCCCTGTGGCAACCGATTATCTTGGCCAAATTGTGTGCAATTTGACGGATCGAATGCGCTTGCTGGTTGGGTAAACAGAACCACTAGGCCGCCAGTCGCCAAGATGCGGGACAAAAAATCCATATCATAATTCCTAACCAAAAGTTCCTCAGCACGTCTGGGTTGTGATGAGCTTGTCCGTCCTCTCGGGTTTTTTCAAGTCGGGTGGAAGTGACGGAATAGCACCCCGAACACATATTGCGTGACCATCTGAATGAGTTCGGGCTCAGCCTTCGGAAGCTGGCCGAGCGGCATGGTGTGCGCTGAGGGATAGTGCGGAATGCGCTCGCTCAAAATGGCAAGATATCGTCTAAGGGTTGCGCAATCCGACAGGCGCGCTGACTCACTTCGACGGCCTCTCACCCATAACCGCTTCGCGAAAATGTGAGAGTCGGGTTTCCTGCCTCGCGAACCGCGGCGGAAGTGCGCATATCTGTCACATCGCAACGGAGGACCCTTTCCCATGACCAACGTCTTTACTGCATTGATTATAGCACTTGCACTTGTCACCACGTTCACCATCGATACTGCACCCGCCCAGGCCTGGTCCTTCGGCGTCGAAGCTCCGTCCATGGTTTCTGGCACGGACCTCGGCTCCGGTCGTGTGGATGGCGTCTCCGCCTGACCTCGGGTCGTCGCGCTACAAGTCGAGCAATGCTCCCACAGGATCGGCCTTGGTGCTCTCCACAGGCGCTAGGGCTTATTCTCGTAAGGCATTGGCGACGGTTCGCTGCGAGTACAGCGAACGGAAAGGACCAGTCGGCGATCCGTCATGTGGCACATACGTTTTTATGGCAGTTTGATGTCGTGGACTGTGAGTATGAGGGCAGGCAATGAATGCACCTGCGGCGAAAGGCCGGTCTGACGTGTCGCACCACAGCAAGGCAACCATTGAGCAAGCGGCGGCTTTGGGCCGCGAGTGGCCAAAGTCAAGGCTGTGACTTGGCAGATGCCGCGCCGCATTGATGGCAGGTTGAGCCCAACGTGAAGGATGCTGCAGAGCCGACGAAGGTCTGCAATCGGCAAGAGCAGTATTAGCTCAAAATCGCCGTCCTCTGTAAGATCAGGCTGTTTGTCGTTTCCAGCCATCGATTGTCTCGACGGCGATCTGCGCCATGGGTGCAAGCGCCGTTGTCGACCCCATCAAGCGTATTTGACTAAGTGCGCCCCACAAGAGCCCCAAAGAAATTCCGCGCGCGCATCAGGATCGGATAATCCGTCCGCGATTGCAGCGTCGCGAAACGCGTCGCGCACATGAAGCGGTATGCCTCCACGGCGTCGCGGACACGCGGGCTCGCGCGACCAAGTTCAAAGACCGTGTTCACCATCAGACAACCGCAGTTCGTCACGTCATCGGGATCGTCCGTCGCCTGCGCCAAACCCTGAAACAACATCTGGGCGGCCTCCAGACGCGGCGGATCGAAGACGTGTGCGACCACCCCGCGCGCCATCTGAGTGTAGGCGCCAAGCACCTTCAAGAATATCTCTTCTTTGTCACCGAACGTGTTGGCGATCCCGCGAACGCCTATCCCGGTCGCTTCTTCCAACATCCTCGTGGTGGTCGCATCGAAGCCGTGGCGCCAGAACACCTGGACCATCTTTTGCAGGGCTTCGCCTTCATCGAAATTTTCGTGGTCTGGCCATATCGGATTTATTTTACATCAACTGTTGCATTATGTATCACTTGGTGCCAAATACATTACGTGATGCAAAACGCAACACTTCAGCTAAAGTACAAGGAAACCAAATGCCAACCATCCGAGTAACGGTCCCGAAATCCGCATGGACCAAGGACGAAAAGGCCGCAATCGTCAGCAAGCTGACGGACGGTTTGAATACCGTCGCCTCCGACAGCGGTAAGGGCGACATCAAGCAGTACATCAACGTCCATATCGAAGAAACCGCCGAGGGCGGATACGCGATGGGCGGAATGTGATCGAGGTCACCGACCAGGGTCGGATTGGACCCGACCCCGCTATCCCTAGGAGAATCCCCATGAAAATCAGCAAAACCATCAACATCAATGCACCTGCTCGACAAGGTCTGGGACATTCTTGGACCGAACTACGTCAGTGCGGTGAATGGGCATCGAGCGTCTACTCCTCGGAAGCTCGACCGGGAACGCCAAAGATTGCGGCCGCCCCAGTGGCCGGGCGCGTGTGCCAGACTTCGCTTGGGCCGTTCACGGAGACGATCGGGCCTTCGACGCAAACAGACGGCATGTCGCCTATTCAGCCACCGGAGACAAAATGCCGGGCTTCGTGAAACGGCTTTGAACAGCTGGACCGTGCAGCACGGGGCAACGCGAGCAAGGTTCAAATGGAACTCAACGTCGACATCGCTTTCCCCCTCAACATCCTGATGGGCCCGATGATGAAGCTGCAATTCGGCAAAGTCCTGCGGGAAGCGACTGAAGAGCCTGAAGCACTATGCCGAGACAGGAAAGCCGCATCCGCGAAAGGTGAAGGCCGACGCCTCACAAGAAGGCTGTGAGAAGCCCGCGAAGCGTTCGCTTGATCCGGCTAGCAGCCGTTCGATCCTCCAGATCGAACGGCAGCAAAGTCTCGCGATCTGTGAGTTCGATTCGAGCCCGGATTTTGCACGCGCAGCAATGTCGGGAAAGTGGGCTGCGACCGCGGGATCGCGGGCTTAGGGTGGACGGCAGCTATGGGCCGAACGCGACGGTCGTCGGAACAACAAGCCGACAAGATCAAGCGCTGCCTCAATAATCCGCATTCGGCCCTTTGCGGACATTCTCCCACCGACCGGTATGCCGCGGTGCGGCCCGTCAGACCGGACTTTCGCCGCAACCGCGAAATCTTGGAGGCGGCTAATTTATGCATGCGGACTTTGCTTCCGTTTAACACGCCCGCGCCAACGGCAGCTTCACTTGCTATGAGGAACCTACTTCTTCCGTTTTTGCAGGTCGCGGAGAGTGATCTCTTGTGTGATCGCTGTCATTGCCTCGTCAACGCGGCGTCGTTCGGTCAGTGCGGTCTTTGCAGAGAAGACGTGGTTGGTGAACATCCGTTTCTTCCTGCTGTAAGTTTGGCCACTGCGCCGATGCGGCATCGTCTGATTTCAAAGCCGCGTTCAAGGCGGCCGGCACATCGACGTGATCCTGGTCATCGACCCTGAATCGCATTTCGACCTCGTCGCCAACGTCAATACCGGTATTGGCCTTGATGTCGGGCGAGACAATAAAGTAGCGCCGTCCATCACCTACCGGCATCCATGCACCACGTACTGGGACATCAGCGATCTCACCCTCGACCCTTAAGCGCGGGTACGTCTGGAAGGGTAATTCGGCCTCAAAACGAGGTGGCATGAACAAAACCTTGTAGGTGATCACCCGCAACTTCCCGACACCATGCAGTGCAATTTCGCCGAAGAAGTCATGAGAAGTAACTCATGTGACGATAACGCCGACTGCTTGTTATGCTCATAGGGGTTGTTACCGCTTCGGTGGGTGTCCGACGACGTCACCGTTCATGTCACGATGCGGCGGCTCACAGAACGCCTTGAGACCGACGAGGTCCTTCCGATGCATTTCTCGCGTCCATTTCGTGAGACCAGCAAACTTCCAGATCGCGTTGAACGGGCGAGGCAGTTCGTTGATGAAGTGAGCCAACACGCGCGTGCGCCTCGCCCGGGGAGCGAAGTTCAAAGGTCAGTTTGGTCTATGAGGAGGTCCGGGGCCGACAAGTGTCAGGACCACTTCCTCGTTCTCTTTCAGGCGCACAACTTCCTGGTGGCCCACCCGTTTGCCTTTTGTGAAGAACACCGTTTTGGTTCCTGTTTCACCGTCCGGCACCTTCGACAGTGCACGTAGATTTGGTCTCCTTCGGCCAGGCCGACCAACGCATCAGATGCTCTTGGAGGCGTATATCGCCATAGACCTGCTCAACCGGTGCATCGACTGTAATCTCTTCGGTGTACTCAACCCTGGTGGGCGCGAGTGCGGACAGAAGGGCAACAAGAACAGCCAGCCCGAGCACGATATAAGCGCGATTTCCATTTCAGTCTCCAAGGTTCTTGCGTTCCAAATCCAGTTGAACGATGATCTATATCAAGTAACTTGATTGTCAAGCTAAATGGATGACAGCCGATGCCATCTTCCGAAGAAGCGACCCCTCAAGACCTCGTCGCAGCGTGCCGCAGATTGTACGCAAGTATTGACCGGCTCGACACAAAAGCCGCCAACACCGTCGGCGTCAGCCGGAACGACCTGCGGTGTTTGAACATGCTCGCAGAAGCACCGGTTAAGCCGGCAAGATCGCCGCCGAGTTGGGATTGACCACCGGGTCCGTCACGACCTTGCTAGACCGTTTGGAAAAGCAGACCTAGCGAGGCGCGAACGTGACCCGGACGACCGGCGAGGATTGTTGTCCATCCGACACAATACCTGTTTGAGGCGCTTGGACCGATCTATTCGGGTGTTGCCAAGGAGATCGAACGGATCGCCGCAGAGTATTCTGCGGACGAGCGAAAAGCTGCCGTGACACACCTCAATGACGCGTCATCTGCATATGAGGTCGTCACATCGATCCATGATCGATAGCAGCCATTCGTGCTACGTGCAGCATGTGGCAGGTATGGGCTCAGGGCGGTCACTGGATGCATCGCAGCATCCAGGCGGTCAGCAGTATCACTAACGGTCACTCACGGCCCAAAGCTGCCGTTCAACCGCCTTCGCTTCTGCTGCGGCGCGGCCCGTCGAACTCGGACATTCTCTGCGCTGGCAAACCTAACTGTGGACGGATGGCTGCAACGCGGGACTTTCCTGCCGTTCAGGATGACCAGCTATCTGCGGCTTTGATCGAGCGAAACCATCTCAGGAGTGCCGCGCCCATCGTTCCACCACCGGTTCGGATTGTCGTTCTTTGGCGTATAATTTGCCCGGCTGGCCCACTCCTCACGAACATGGATAATCGGCTCTTCGTACTGATGGGCGTGGAGAACGGCCTCCATGATCCTTTGTAGGCAACTGGATATCGCGCTCGAAAGACACCTTGAGGTTCGACTGACGGATACACCTCGGTGCCATCGGCCTCGAAATCTTCGTTGTGAATACGCGTAACCGTTTCTTCTCCGGTCTTCCCGTCTCCGCTCCTTGGCGGTTACGGTTGCGTTCCGCTCGTAAGCTCCAACGGCAAGCGGATGAACCTTAAAGATGGTATCCAACAGCCGTTCGGTATCATCCGGTCGTGTGTTTATCTCCATCCGAAAGACAGGGATCAGCTTTCCTGATTGCGAGTCATAGTTCTCGATGCTGCTCATATCTTCTCTCCCTGGCCAGCCGACTTGCAGGATAGCATACGCTGCCGCCAAGATATGTCAGGAGTGTCGCCTAGCATCGCTTTTTGCATTGCAGCATCTGTCACTTTGGGCTCACTGCCGACCTCGGAGGCAGCGCAACAATCCCGTGATATCGTGCCTTGTCAACGTCGGGTTGTCGCTTGAGGAGGGTATGGCGGATCGGAGGATCAGTCATGGAAGCACCAAACTTACCGGCCATTCGCGCGCTTCGCCCAGCCTGGAACAAAGGACGTATCGTTGGCCAGAAACGACCGCTGAAGCCAAAGCACGTCTGGGCGATCCGAGTTCGGCTTGAACTGGCCGAGAACCATCGTGACCTGGCGCTCTTCAACCTGGCCATCGACAGCAAACTGCGTGGCTGCGATCTGGTCAAAATGAAGGTCGTCGACGTCATGGCATCTGGCCAGATCAAGGAACGTGCGTCGGTTCTGCAGAGCAAGACGCAGAAACCTGTCCGCTTCGAAATCTCGGAAGGCACCCGAGCCTCGCTCGAAAGGTGGATGCAGGACCCGCTGATGGTCGGATCCGAATACCTCTGGCCCGGCCGGTTCCGCGGCGGCTGCATATTTCGACCCGCCAATATGCGCGGATTGTCCGTGGATTGGAGTGACGTCGATCGGCCTGGAGGCGAGCGCATACGGCACGCACTCGATGCGGCGCACGAAGGTGACACAGATCTACAAAGACGGGCAACCTGCATGAGTCCACTTGCTGTTGGGCCCACGAAGATGGACAGCACCGTCAGATACCTCGGCGTCGAGCTTGAGGATGCTCTTGCGATTGCAGAAGCCATTGAAATCTAATGACTTGTGCCGCCTTCAGAGACGGCCCTGGTCGCCGTTCGGTTCATGGCTGCGCGCTGCAGTGCAGCTTCACCATACCGGCTATGCATTCATGGCGCGATGCATGCGGTCGGAACGATCTTGAGATCAAGAAATGCCATGGCGAGGTCCCGAGTCTCACGGTGGCGTAGGGTGGGTCGGTGCGGACCAAGTCATGCAGGGTTCGATAGCGATGCGTCGTTGCGTATGTGATTGTGATAAACACCACAGGCGAACCCTAGTAGGATCGACCGCCGGGACGGCGTCGACCTTGACCGATGCCTTCCGGCACTTCCGTCCGCCAGACCGAAGATCCTTTGCAACGGTTGCAAATGCGCTGGCCGAACCCTTCGCTCCAGAATGAGGCCTCACACCGCAAGCAGAAACGCGCCTTGGGTGCGTCACCAAGGGCGCGCGTGGGCTGGTCCATTTCAATGTCGTCACCTTTGGTTTGCATGGCTTCTCCACATTCAATTGGGCGCAAGATCTTTTCCATTGTTCCTTGGAGAGGAATGAAGGGAGGAGTGCGCTTGGCGACCCTCGTTTGCGGCGCAATGGCGGCCCCCGGCCGGGTCATTTGGATCTCATATCAACCTCAGAAACGGCTGAGGTCTGGTGTCTGTGCTCAGTTCGCTTAATCGGCAGCCCGTGGTGCACGACTTTTTCGACATCGGGCGCGCTCATCGCCCTGATCAGGGCAGCATAGTTCATTCCAAACTTCATTTCAGAACCGACGGATACGCTGGTTTTGCCGGTGTCGACCACGGTGTGGTCGCTCGACGCTCCGGCAGACCCAAGCCCCGATGGAAGAAATAGGCCGGTGGCATCCGGTGTCTTGGCGCCCAACGGCAAGGACGGCGCAATGTCGTTGAGCGCCATTCGAAATCAGAAAGGGCTTCCCGAACGTCGGCGCACTCGGTCTCATCGGCATTGAGCTTGGTTTTGATGCTTGCTTCGATGACTTCGGCAAAAAGAGCAAATGCATCTGTATGAAGACCGTCGATCGGCTGCCCCGAAACGGGGTCGATGCCCAAAAGGATCGCCTCGCCCAGGCGCAAATTGTTGACCCGACCGGTCGGTTCTTTGCCGAGCGCCCATGCCAAATTGGCCGAGCTGCCGCCAGATGCCACCGCCACGTAGGGCCCGCATTCGCCTTCGACCTTGTCGGCCAGTCGCGAGAATTTGGCCATGTCTTTGGCTGTCGGCGCCACGTTGCCCAAGCAGGCGAAGTTCGCAGCAACCCCCTTGAGGGCGAGGCCCGGCGTGGCAACGACAAGTGAGGCAAGATCGTTAAGGTCCTCGGGCAAGATGCCATCGCGCATATCCCCCATTTCGACAGTCAGAATTATCTGATGCGTTTTTCCTTCTTGCCGCGCGGTAGCGCCGAGGTTCAGGATCGTGCTCTTCTCGGTATTGTGGCTTGTTTCACAGTACCTGATGACGTCTGCAGCCTCCTCGAGCATTGGCGCGCGTATCATCGAAATGGGGCAACGGATTCCGCTCCCGCATTCTCATGACGCCTCGATGCGGGATTCAGCAAGTCCGACGACACCTCCGGTCAACATTGCTCCAGCTACGCCAGGATGGCCGCAAACGGCCTTGGTCACACCAGTGACAGAGATACCCCGCGAGGCCAAGCCTACCTGTGAGGCATCGGGCGTTTTGAGTGATTTTTTCAAGATCGATCTCGACACGCGGTGTGATCATTCTGCAGCCACGAGCGGTTCTGAATGCAGTTGCGGAAAGGCCGACAGGACCATGTCGGCCAGATGAACTTCCGGCCGGGTCAACGCGTCTGTCACTGGGATACAGAGATCGCGCGACAGCGTTTTGATTGCCAGATCCACCTCGGACTCCGTCATTGCCTCATGATTGATCGTCAATCCAATGACCTGTGTGTCGGAAAAGGCTTCGATGAGGGCAATTTCGACTTTCGGGTCCGGCATCGGAAGGTTGGAGAGAGATCGCATCGATGAGCACGCTTCGGCGCGTGTTGAAGAATGACCCTGAGGGTTGGCTGCCGCGCGAATGAAGGCCGATGTGCAAAACGCCGGATGGCTGAGCGCTCCTTGTCCTTCCACCAAGATGACATCTGGTGTCTCGCCATCAGTTGCCGCAACGACCACGCGTTCCAAGCTCCCCGCAGCAGAATTGCGGCGGCGCGGCGTCCATGGCGACCCCGTATTTTGCGCCCTGCATCAGGCCAGTCTGGCCTGTGCCCACCAGGATCGTCTTGATGCCACGGGCGTTCAATGCCCGAGCGAGGACGGTCGCCGTCGTCCGCTTGCCGATGGCGCAATCTGTTCCAGCACGGCGATGCGGATCGCCCCGACCTTCGAGACGCTGCCGTCAAACAGGCGCATATCCTTGCTCGGCCGAGGTTTGCGAATGTCGCGGATGGTCACGTTTGCGGCCTGCGCAGCCGCCGAAATCTCTGGATCATCACCGAGGTATTCGTGCAGTCCGCTGACGATATTCATACCGAGCGCGATCGCATCGAGTACGACTTCGCGATCTGACGGCGACAGCTTGCCGGTCGACGGCGCCATTCCGTAGATCAGCGTATCGGGGATGCTTGTTGCGCCGTCCAGGACGGCCTCAATGCCTTCAAGTATTGGCACTCCGTTGCTGACATTGTCCAGGACCTGACCGCTATCGCGCCCGGCAAGCGCGCTGTCGATCACAGAAAGAATGCGGTAGGCTTGGCTGTGGCGAACAAGCCCGTTTGCCGTCTTGCCGTCGATCTGTCCGAAGTTCCCTTCGCAATAAACGACCGCTGTTGGCACCTTTTCGGTGACCGTGATGCTACCATCCGGTGAGCCAATCATCGTTGGACCCGGTGGGGCTTGCGGCCCCATGCTCGAAAGCCTTGCGGTTGGTGTTTGTGTATCTATTGGTTTCATAGCGCGTTCCTTTTCTCAGCGCCGCATGACCGCCAATGCGCCGACACGCGACATGTTGGTGATAGCCGGACCTTTTTCGGTGCTAAGTGAGCGCCCGCTACTCGTTCAGGGCACAGCGTCCGTTTGCGCGGTGGAAATTCCGGTTGCATTCCCAACCGTTTCCAGACCGGTTGAGATGCGCATTGGCGGGCACTTCGATCAAAGTGCACGCGTTGTCCGACGCCGCGAACCTACGCTCACATCTCCAGCCCGGGCCATATCTCGCATCATCGAAATACGCGTTCTCGGGGACGGCAATCTCCGCGCAGCTGTCGCGCTGCGCCACATAGCCCCGTTCGCAATCCCAAGGGCGTCCATGATTTGAACCGTTCAAATACCCGTTTTCCGGGCACAGCAATTGCTGCGCAAAGCTCGCTGATGCGCTCAAAACCACGATCCGCAGGTCCATTCTGCCCCGAAGGAATTACCGGTCAGATATCCGTTGGCTGGCAGAACAATCGCCTGGCAGGTATCGTCGACCTCCCGAAATCCACGCACGCATGTCCAACTCAATCCTGACGGATCAAGATAGGCACCTTGGGGGACATGCACTGCGGCACAGTTCGCATCCGCTGTTTCCCGATACCCATGCGAACACTCCCACCCGTTGCCATAGGTCCGGTTCGTCGGAAATGCGTTTTCGGGCACGACAACGGGCAAACAGGCCCCGCCGTCCCGTCGAAAGGTGCTCAGACATTCCCATCCACCTCCAAAACTTCTGGGTTGGGCGTTTTCCGGGACTGTGTCGTCATCGACCTGTGCGTAGGCGAGCGCCGCTCCCGCTAGTTGAAACAATAAGGGCAATCAGCAGGGGGTTTTGCCAACGCCGCGATATCACGACTCATCCAGCTCAAGCCCCTCGTCACACGCCAAAGCGAGATCACGATTGGGCGCATCCGCGCCGGCACCGTGGCCCACCCTGCCTCAATCAACGCGTCCGCCGCCGGAAACCCGAAGCGGCCTGGATTGTCTCGATCAGGGCAACCCTGTCAGGGTCGGTGTTCGAGATTTCGAGACATACCGGAACAAGCGCTGCCACCACCCGATCCTGGGCAAGTTCGTCGGCCGAACCGTTGGCACCGGCACTGGTCATCCAGCCACCCCAGGAAAATCCCGCGATCGCAACAAATGCAGCGCCCGCAAATGCACCGTAGAGACCGGGCTTCGGCCATTCAGGTGTCTTCATTCTGTATCCTCCAGCTGAGGAAAGCGCCGCTTCGCTATTTTCTTGGTTCAAGAGCAGGCGGGACCGCACAAAACTGCGTGCTCCGCGCCCTCAACCTTTTTTGCGTCATCGGTTTTGGGTGCCGTAGGCAGGACAATGGGTCGTCGGCCAAGTCATGGCGCATCGGCGTGAGCAAGTAAGACACCCCGCAAACCGGCGCGATTGAGCGCACATTAACCGATCATTGGGGGCGCGATGCTGATCGAGGTTAGCTCTCACGTGGTGAATGACTGCGAGAGTAGGTCCGAAAATAGATTTGGGCGCTGCGCGTTACCGTGTCAGCCGCCGATGAAAGGAATTCAATGTCTGCCTCTGATGTTCTCCACCCGGATGGCTCCGACTATGATGCCTTCCTGCACGCAGAAGTGGGCGAAGACAGAACCGGCGCCGCCGTGACAGTTCTGTCTGCCCTTGCGCGTCTTGGCCTCGAACCCTGGACCGAAGCCAAAGAGCTTGCGCGGCTGGGGAAGAGGATGCCGAACTTCGCCTGAACGCACATTTCGAGATGATCAAGGATATCCCGGCGCTTGCACTGGCAAGCCAGAGCAGGGCCAGCAGGCTTGTCTCCTTGCTGCCCACGCAGGGCACCGCCCATTTTCGCCAAGGAACCTCAATCGGGCCGCCATTCGTTTCCGCAAATTCCAGTTATTTGGGTTATGCTGGCAATCATTGGCTGCGCGATGATTGCGCAAATCCTGTATCTGGCGCAGCCTGGCTAACTTACGTCAGTCCACGTCTTCCATGCATGGGCTATGCCCGACCTGACCACCGCAATTCGTGGTGGCGCTTTTTCCGAGTATCCCAGAGGCGCGGAAGGCACGCAATGCATCGACTGTAATGCGCGGCTATTGCGCCTCTCGTTGTCGGACTGTCCAGGAAAGGACAATTCCATGAACGAAGAAAATCAAAGCCAGGAAAATCAGACTGTGAAGCACATGGCATCGGTCAAGTCGGCTTGGGACAAGGCCCCTGAGGAGGCTCCAAGAAGGCGACTGCTCTGCAGAGCATTTTCAAGCCGCCGAAAAGGCACATGACGCAGACAACGACGAAGAAGCGCATCGCGAACTCAAGGAAGCCAGCCGCGCCTTGATGTGATGCCGCCCGCGCCCGCAGTGATCCCGGGCCGCCCGTAGCCAAATTTCCGGGCGGCCGCATTAAGGCAATAACGGCCGCGCATGATCCAGATAGGCCGGGTCGAAATTGGCCAAATCCACCAAACCGTCATAATCATCGAACACGACCAAACCGTCCCGAAACGTGACAAGCCCGCCTTCCCGGAGTTTGCGCAAGACGCGGTTGACGTGAATCGCGCTCAATCCCAGCGCATCAGCCAGATGATACTGCGTGAGCGGGCACGCATAGCCTTGTCTGCTTCCTATCCCGACAAGGGATAACCTTACGCCAAGTTCCAGCAGGAAATGCGCCATGCGGGCATCTGCGTCGCGACGTCCCAACCCAACCAGATGTTCGACAACCATCGCCTCGTCGCGCGACACGGCCCACATGATCGCAGTTGCAAGCCGTGGCGTCTCAGCGAAGGCCTGCAGAAGATCGCCCACCATGACTTCAGCGGCTTCGATGTCGACAATCGGTTCGATCCCATGATCGGACGTGTGCAAAAGCACGCTGCGCAACCCAAGAAAATCCCCCGGTATCTGGAAATCAACGATCTGGCGCGATCCGTCAGGCTGAATCTTGTATGAGACAACCCAACCCGCCGCCAGAATATACGCCGCCTGCTCGGATTGACCTTGATGCACAAGATCGCGTCCCGGTGAGGAAGGATTTCCGTCGCTCATGCAACCGCTCCAGAACGCCGAGTTCTGTCGCCGAAAGCTGGACGAAGGCGGAGAGCTTCCGCGCCAGTGGACTGGTTTCAATTGCCATTTCCGGGCCCTCTCGATCTGCAGAATGGCTGTCTGGAATTCGTCATCGACACTGCTTTCAATCAGTACAAACGACAAAATCCTGCCTGACAGTATTCAGGGGCATCAAAACCTCGCGCCTGCGTACCGTGATGAAAAACCAAAGGGATATCGTGATGTCAGACCAACCAGACCCGGCGGGGTTGGCCGCCCTCTCGATTTGCGAGGCCCTGCTGCTGGCTTTGCAAGATCGCAAGTTGCTTCCCGACAGCGAGATCACCGGCATTCTCAGCGATGCTGCGGAGACGCTTGGAAACGCTGACTGTCCG
The DNA here is from genome assembly GCF_055693405.1 of Gymnodinialimonas sp. JB5-7. NCBI lineage: Bacteria > Pseudomonadati > Pseudomonadota > Alphaproteobacteria > Rhodobacterales > Paracoccaceae > Gymnodinialimonas > Gymnodinialimonas sp. JB5-7. Next base: position 2,630 of record NZ_JBVFUX010000009.1, on the reverse strand, counting down.
AAGCCCGAGCGGAAATCGCACGCGAAAGCCGTCTGATCTGATCCACGAGATCATTGAAGGCGGAACTCTTGCGCACCGCCTCTAAGAGCGGTGCGAAGAACGAGCTACATCCTTCGAAGTGAGTCAGGCCTATTTCTGATCGCCGGACTCTGCCTCAGGTGCAGGGCTCTTGTCAGTCTTGTCTTGTTGTTTCGGGTCTTTTTCTTGCGAGGCCTTTTGGTCGGCGGCCTCTTTCTTCGCCAGGTCGTTGAACGACATTTTGGCTTTCCTTTTCGCGCCACCGGGGTGCCCGGTAGCTGTGCACTCATAGTAGATCGATACCCCATTGGCAAAGGAAAGATCGGTCCCCGGTCGGCGCGCCACTTGTAATCGCGTCAGATGGTAACCACGTCACATGTGCTACTGACCTCCATTCGACTTCCTGTTTTCCGTTGCCGGCTCACAGCGCTCGACATTGTCGTAAGAAGCCGGGCTGCCGCATGTCGCGGGCAGCGATCTACAAGGAAAATTCACATGGCCAATGGCACAGTGAAATGGTTCAACTCCACCAAAGGCTTCGGCTTTATCGCACAGGATCGGGTGGAAAGGATGTGTTCGTGCACATCTCCGCGCTTGAACAGGCGGGCATGACGAGCTTGAACGACGACCAAAAAGTGACGTTCGAGATCGAGCCTGGCCGGGACGGCCGCGAAAGTGCAACGAATATTGCACTCGCCTGAGAATTGCGGATGGGTGCCTCAGCCGGGCACCCATTCCAGCCAAGAATGGCTTCCTCTGACGCGGTCGAGGCCTTCAGCCTGAACGTCAACATCCCAAGTCGCACATCCGCGCAGCGGCTGTGGATCCGTTCGGCATGCAGCGTCGCGGCACCCAGGCAGCCGCAATGCCTTGCGCGTCAACCGATCCGTTTAAATCATAGTCCGAAAGGGGATGCCCAGTGGCGAGTTCAAGCTTGGAAGCCGATCCGTTAAGGGTCAGGCCGTGTTCAAAGACATGACGAAGTCAAAGAAAGCCAGGGTCGACAAGAAGAAAAGCGCAATCTCCGGTCCACCTCAGCGAACATGGCAGATATCAGATCAGAAGTCCGGACTTCTCGCGGGAGAGTTCGTCGCGCGCGCACTTCGCCAAACCGCCAACAAAGACACGTGGATTGATTGCCGAAGCGAGCGGTAAAACCGAAGATATCCGCGATCGCCGCCTTGCAAGACATCATCGACGCAAGAGACGCGCCGAATGGGAAGTCCGCAGGAAGGATACGGCCACGGACATGGCGGTGCCGAGCGTCGAGGAATATGCCGAAGCACTTGATCACGTCGCTCTGACCCGCCCGCAGCGGGCGATGCTGTTCGCATTGTCATTGGCGGGCGATGACGGGCTGACAGACGCGATGCTGGCGAACAGCGTCGGGTATACTTCACAGGCCTCCGCGACCAGATCCCTTGCGAACGCAGGCCGCCTGATCGCCGGTTATCTGTCCTCCGAGACGGGCCCGGATATCCAGTCGACCGCTTTGGACGACGACACGATCCTTGCATCTCGTGGATCGGCAAAAACCGATGCGCATCGCGGAAACTGGATACTGCATCCTGAATTGCGCGATGCTGTAGGGGGTCCTTGTGAGCAGATTGGAATGATGCAGGTGTCCGCCATGGATACAATTGATCCGACCATCCTTTAGTCAACCGAAAGACGGTAGCGATTTGCGATCCGCTGACGCGGCCCCTTAACTTGGTGCAGATGTCCATGCGTCCTGCAAAGGGTCGGGGCATTGGCCATTTCCATAGCGAGGAGCCGCGCGCCACCGCCGAGGGTTAAATGATAAGGCAAGACGTCAACCTGCCTGCGGGTGAACAAGTGGTATCTGAACGATCCCGCTAGCAGGAGGCCAACCTCCGCACTAAAGCGCCCAGCTTAACACTCGGTCGCATGCATCGATCCTGAAGCAACAACCAGAAGCAGCTGTCGGCGGATCGCGTATTACCCCCGATGGAGCCGGCACCCGACGTGGATTTTCCCAACCATGTTGCCAGATGGACAAGCCTACTTTCGCACAGTCCTGAACAGCGCGCTTAAATAGCGGAGGTCGGCTTTTGCCGAGATATCTTGCGCCTTAAGGCATCTCACCGGGAGTCTTCGCGTTGGTATTTGCATCCAGAAGGTCTGCTTGCTTTCGTTAAAAAACAACCTAATGCAATCGCAGCGAAAGTCCGCTTTCCGCCCTTCGTGAAGCGATGCCGTCACACTCAGGTCACAACACAGTCTTTGTTCCGTTGATCTCGCTGACCGCGTACCCGGCTTCACCCAATCATCCATTGTCGCGTTTGCCGAAGTTGCAGAACGGTCAACAGAAGCCAGTGCCCTCTAACCGGACAACCTTTCGATCGTTTCTGACTATGAAGGGTCTCGTTCAACGGAGACTGTGTCTTGACCAATGAACAAGTCTCACTTACCGGTTTGAGGCGTAGCGGGTATGGTGAAAAGGTATCACGACAGCTTCCCAAGCTGCAATTACGGGTTCGATTCCGTTACCCGCTCCAAAGTCACTGAGCCGACACTTTTCCGACAAATCTTGACCTCAAGCCTATGTCAAAATATTGATAATCAAACAAAATATCAAATTTTCAAACCTG
>NZ_JBVFUX010000008.1:0-14010 GCF_055693405.1 Gymnodinialimonas sp. JB5-7 | reverse complement strand
TTCCAACTCATGATTGCAATGTTCGGTTCAAGTCAGTGGAGTACGCTGCGCGTACGGGGCCGCTCAGGCTTGAGCCCTGTGTCCGTGTCCTCGATGACTTAGAAGGCCATCGGCAAACGCGTCACGATGCAGATGAGCTAGCGTGCGGCCTGACTTTGCTGAGCCGCAGCCCGTTCGAGCGCAATTTGACGGACGCGATCGTTAAAGGACGTTCTGTCATGCTCAATTTGTTCGGGGTTTCTGCGTTTGCAGGCCGCGATGTGGTTGCGGATGGACTGTAGGGCAGCTGTGATCATTGCGACATCCTGCTCGACCTTCGCTCTGAATGCCCGACTTAGGATTACCCTTTCCGACCCAAGCCGGGTGTGTTCGGCAAGAATCAAATCCGCTGAAAGCAATCCTTCCCCCAATGGGCCAACCCCTCCGATCCCGAATGGTATGTTTTGCGCAGAGCTTAACTCAGACACATGGTCCAGAAGGCCGCTTGAGAAGATTTCGAACAAAAAGTCCAACTTCATTTCGAGGTGCAAATCGTTGAGGCCGATATGCAAGTCGTCAAAGCCGCCCATGGCGAGAATCTGCGGAAGTCTTGCCAGCGCTGTCGCAGTTTCAACCAGCAGTGTGACAGGGGCCCGTCCAGCAACAAGGTCAAGAAAAACTGCGACTTCTTCGCGGCTTCGAAACATCGGGAGCATCAAGCGATCCGCTCCGCGACTGAGAATGTCGTTCACCTCATCCTTAGAGCGGTCGTGTAGCGGGTTTGTCCGAACTGTCAGACAACTGGTATCAAGCACATCCCGAACGCGTGTCACGTCTTGGGGGCTGTGTCTGGAGATTACGGTATTCAGGTGTCCCTGCCGGGCGTCCTTACCGTGGATCTCCAAATCCACCATGACACGGTCGACACCGGCGGACTGAACCGTAGTTGCGACCGTGGGGTCGGAGGTGATGAAGTAGAATTCCATGCGATTAACTGACGAATTCCGCAAAAACGTCGGTATTGCTTTGGCGGCGCTTTGCCAACTGGACCGGTCCCCCATCTTCGGGATGAAGAAGTACCGGGTTCGCTGGAAGAATGAAGGGCGGGCGCATTACGACTGAATAGGATCCGACATTGCTGTACGCGATGTAGTCGCCCGCTTGGACAGGTGTATCCAGTGCCTCGGTCAAGACATCACCTTCGATGCACGTGTAGCCCACAACGGTCTGGGGTCCGGTCGTGAAATCATTGCCACCGGGCGCGTGTATGGCTGTGTATGGAAGTGTCTTTGCACGTGCATTCGGAGAGATGTCGAAGATCGAGCCGCTGACTGTCGCAAATGCCTTTCCGCGGACCACCTTGGTCGACAAGACTTCCGTGTAAAACGTCTGGGTGTCTGCGACCAGAGCGGTTCCCGGCTCAAGAAATAGGCGCGGCTTGCGATGAGCCCCTTTGAACGCTTTCGACAAAGTCTGACCGACAACGCGACCGTAATCGGCGAAGGTGGAAGTCGGCCCGTTCCGTGTGGACTTCAGACTTGCCGGCATATTCGAGAAATAGCCACCACCGATGTTCAGTATTTCCGGTGGACCGTCCGGAAAGACTGCATGAACCAAATCAACCAGTCTTCGGGCGCGCAATTCAAAGCTAGGAAGATCGCGATCAGGCAGATGGCAATGGAGGCCGCGTAACGCCACATTCGGCAAAGACCTTACCGTCGTAAGCGCGTGCTGGAACGACTCATCTTCCGGGTCAAACCCGAAACGCGAAATCTGCTCCGAGATTTCGACGTTGCATCGAACAACGACCGAAATCTCTGCGTAAGGTGCGGTCGGCGCAACTGCAGCCAGCATTTCAATGTCGCGGTGGCTGTCGAGGTTCAGGATTGACCCGCTCAAGGCAGCCTCTTCGAACGCCCATTTCGCTTTGTAGGGGCCGTTGAAAATGATCTTTGAACCGGGCACGTTTAGACGCTTTGCAAGTGCGTATTCCATCTCGGAGACGACTTCAGCGTACCCGCCTTCCTCTGCAACGATCCGGCACAGATGTGGCGTGTAGTTTGTCTTGTAGGAGTAGCCTATGCACACATCCGGGTAGTGACGTGAAAACGCTTGATGCAGAGCCCGGAAGTTGACTCGAAAGCGCCCCGGCTCGAGAACAAAGAACGAGGAGCCGTAGAGACTGCGTAGTTCTGCGAGGGTCTCATAAGGCAACGGGATTTGTGGCGTCGGGTTTCCGTTCGCGATTTCATCCGGCGTCGCAATCTCGGGGAGCGGAAGATTCACTGTCTCGTTCAATCCTTGAGCTCCTTGTGATCTTCGGTTGGGTCAGGTCGTCCGGCCTTTAGTGCGCGCGACGCGATTTCCCCGACCGGGGCGGACGACTTTTCTGCATCTTCAATTGTATCGCGTCCGCGGATGACCACGCCCACGGTTCTCATGATCAGCCGCAGGTCAACACGTATCCCATAGCGCTGAAACTCGTCGACATACTGGTTGTCGAAGGCAATCTTCTCGTCCCATTCCAGTTCGTTACGACCAGAGACTTGGGCCAGCCCGGTGATCCCGGGTTTTACTTCAAATCGTTTCCGCATCTCAGGTGTGTAGTCCTCCCAAGGGCCGAGTTCATACACCACGGGAGGGCGAGGACCGACAAGCGACATCGACCCTCCGAGCACATTGAACAGCTGCGGTAGCTCATCCAGGCTGGTTTTTCTGATGTAGCGTCCAACCTTGGTGACGCGAGGGTCGTCGGCGAAGGAGTAAAGACCGGTGCCCAAAGCTTCGGCATTCTCGACCATCGATCTGAATTTCAGCATGCGAAAAGTGTCGCCGCGCAGGCCAATTCGTTCCTGCGAAAAGAATACAGGGCCTTTGCTTGTCAACTTCACTGCCAGGGCAACGGCCAGCAAGATCGGCGATAACGCCAGTAGCCCGAAAAGGCTGCCGAAAACGTCCAGAACCCGCTTAGCCAGCATCGGTGACACCTACTGGCGTTAACCAATGCCGCTCGCGTCCACTGATGCCGGTAACCGTTTCCAGATAGCGGCGTAACAGCCTTTGCGTCACTTCGCCCATTTCGCCGGCCCCCAGCTGGTAACGATCAACGGAGGCTAGCGGTGTGATCTCGGCGGCGGAGCCGCAAAGAAACGCTTCTGACGCCAGATAGAGTTCCGTTCGGTCTACATCGCGCACCTCAACTTGCAATTCCAGATCGGCTGCCAATGTCAGTAACGTGTCCCGCGTTATGCTTTCCAGGATTGAAGCGGTCGAAGGCGGTGTTATCAGCTTGCCGTCCCGAACCAGCATTAGGCATGACCCGGCAGACTCCGCTACCCGTCCGTTTCGATCGAGAAGGATGGGCACATCGTATCCGGCGGCCTTTGCTTCCAGCTGTGCGTAGCGGCCATTGATGTAATTGGCTCCTGCCTTGATCCGCGGCGGCATGGAGCGGTCATCAATGCGCTCCCACGTCGAGATACAGGCTCGCAAACTGCGTTTGTCATTGTGCGATCGGCGCGCTCTGGCGATCGGCGCCACAAACATCCCAACCGGGTCAGACGTGTGCCACGTGCCCTCTGCTCCACCGACGAAGACCGTTACCCGTACGGCAACATCGCAACGGTAATTGTTTGCCTCGATCACGCTTCGGATGGCCGCCATGATCTCTTCGTCGCTGTACGGGCATACAATACCGATGAGACGGCAGGAGTGTGACAGCCGATCCAGATGTTCGCGCAACCGAAAGAGGAAAATCTCGTCGGGGCTATCCACGTAGTAGCCACGGATGCCTTCAAATACGTTCAGCCCAAATTGCGCTGTTGGCGAGAGCACTGGCACCGTTGCGTCCTTGGGCTCGCAAAGCGCGCCGTCAAGCCAGATCAATCGGTTCTGTTCCAATTCAATTTCCCCCAGAGCGTTCAGATGCCGCGATGGGCCACCAGCCATGTGTTCGCGTTATAGCGGCCTGTTTCGTCCCTGGTGATCTCATATCCCAGATCCTCCAAGACCGCGCGCTCCACGGGATCAACATAAATCAGGACGTGCGGGGTATCGGCGAGCAATTCCATCACCCTCAGGAATGTCTCACCCTGAAACGAGTTGTAGAGGTAGACAACCAGTTCATCCGACGAAGCGTAGTCGAGCAGGTTCGTCGCGCTGTCGCACACGATGCGGACTTGTGCCTCGTCGAGATTGCATTTTTTGGCGTTCTGTTCGGCAAGTGCGGCAAGGTCGGGGTCGTATTCGATGCCAATGGCGGGGAGCGTTTGACTGGCTTTGGTGAATTCAGAATAGACGATCAGGGTCTTGCCCTTTCCGCAACCGAGATCGAAAAACTGTGCCTTTTCAAAACGTGCGTCGCCAAGGAGCCGTTTGGCTTCGACAAGGGCCTCCCGCGTTACAGACGTGAAGGAGGCCACGTAGAGCAGGCCTTCATCTGCTTCCTTCGCCGTGCTTTGGATGCTTTGCTGGGTCTTTGGAACCCGTGCGGCTGTGGACGTTCTCCGCGCGAGGTCGAACCAAATGGATTCCCGGAAGTAGATCCAAATGAAGATTGCGCCCCTTTGGCGCAAGATCCTCAGTGCGTACGCAAGTTTGGCAACCACAGTTAAGTCCTTTTCGCGCGTGCTTTGTTCGCAAGCATTTCCAAATGGTCGCAAAACGCCGGATAGATCTTTGCGCCATCGAAATGCGTTTCGTGCAAACTACGGGCGGCTCTACATTGGTCTGACAGTACTTGCGGTGTATCCGCCAAGTGAGCAAGCCCGTGTGCCAGTGAGGCACCATCGCCGCTATTGTATAGAAAGCCACATTCATGTTGCTCGGTCAGGTGGCCCATCTCGCCACCAAGTCCGCACGCAACGGCAAGCCCCGCCGCAGTATATTCTGGGAACTTGTTTGGTACGTTTCGAAGGAAATTGGTGATCGGGCGGTAGGCAACCAGCCCGATCTGGGAAAATTCAAGAAGCGCGGTCAATTCATCGCATTCGATCCATCCAGGCAGGTGGACGTTAGAGAGATGCTTCGACGCCGCGCGCAGCTCGTCCAGACGTGGCCCTTGGCCTGCAAGGACGAACTGCACATTGGGATGGGTTTTCAGAAGAATTCGAGCGGCATCAAGCACCGTATCAAAGTCGGATTGATATCCTAGATTGCCCAAGTAGCTGGCGACAACGGCCGTGGGATCTAGTCCAAGGCGCGCGCGGAGTTTTGCGACCGCCTGACCATCTGCCGGAGCATTATGTACCGGATAGGCCATCGGGAACACGGCATCATCATTGCCCTGCGCCCGACCTGCATGATGGAGCGCCCAATCCAGATAGCTTTTGGTGAGGGCCGTGATGGAGTGCGCGTTCGAAAGCACTTTTCGCAATTCGAAAGCCCCTCCGTGCATGATCTTTAGCAAAGGGGAGCGCAGCGGCTCTAGCCTCTCGGGCAAGAGGTCAACGTATGCGTCGGGCCATAGATCTCGAATGTCCACAACGACGGGAACGTCATGCGTCTGCCCGAATCGTACCGCAGAAGCCGCAAGCGCGATGGGAACGTTGCCCACATGAATAAGGTCGGGTTTTTGGGGATATTCACTTGCGATAGCAGTGAAATTGCGACCGAGCGCTTTGTGGTGCCTTATGCGCGCCGGACCGACATGGCGTCGGTAGGGCGGACCTGGAATGTACTGCTGGTAGTGATCGTCGATTCGCTCGCGGACTGGGCCTTGGGCATCATAGGTCTTGTTGCGGTGGTTGAATGCTGATCGCCAGCGCACCGCTGTGTGACCACGTTCGGAAAGGGCTTGCGCCAACTTGTTTGAACGCCAAACGCGACCGCTGCCGCCCTCAATCGGACGGCTTGGCATTTCTTGCGCGTGTATGATCCAGAAGTTGCTCATGTGTGCGCTATCCGAGGTATCAGGAAGGTGGGGAACATGTTTTTCAAACGCTACCTGACAACGGAGATTGCCCGCGACAGGTGTGCAATGCTTGCCAGGCGAACGCAACGTTCAAACCGTAACAGGCTAGAAGGGCATGCAGCTGTTTGTGGGGTTTGGCCGCGTCGCCGCCGAGAGTTTGACGCTGGCAAGTGTTGGCCTTGTCATCGTGCTTGTGATTGCAACCACTGGATACTGCCGGAGAACTGAACTAGAGACCGCAACGTGCTTCACTAACGTAATGGGGGCCATGCTTAAGGATGATTGGAGCCCAAGGGGTTGGGGGGCTCGATACATCCTGAGGCCACGGCAGGCAAAATGTTGCGATTTTTCTATCGTCTGAAGTGGTCCTTAAGAAAGCTGGCATTGCCAATAGGTCTGAAAGACCTTGTGCTGGAGATTGGCTCTGGCGGAAACCCGCACCCGTTTTCATCGGTTCTTTTGGAAAAGTATGTCGATAATGGACATCGGCTTGTTGCGGTCAAGTTCGACCGGCAGTCGGTTTTGGCGGACGCCGTCGCCATGCCGTTCCGGGATAAAGCCTTTGATTTCTCGATTGCCTTTCACGTACTTGAGCATTCGAAAGACCCTCAGAAGTTCATCGACGAGGTGACCCGCGTTTCGGGTCGCGGCTATATCGAGACACCTAACGTCGTCTATGAGATGCTGCACCCGTTCGATGTCCACGCGCTGGAGCTGGCGACCAAAGACGGTGTCCTGCATATTCGCAAAAAGTCCAGCGCGGTCTCGGATGAGTTTCTGGCTCGGTTTGATTTGCTGAGGTCGGATCCAAAGTGGAAGAAACTATTCACGATCGACCCGTCCGCTTTCCATGTCTGCCTGAATTGGACGGGTGACATACCCATTCAAATCGAAAATGACGACGAAGAGGTCGCATGGCTCATCGACCCACCGGCGGGTTTTTTGGTTTCCGAAACAGGAGCGCAAGAGGAGACTTCCGGCGCGAGGCGCGTAGGCCCCAGGCAGCTGTTCATATCGGTTTTGCGCAAAGTCTGGACCCGTTTCGGCGCGCGGGTTCCGGCGCTCGAACTGCTCTTGGTTTGCCCAATTTGTCACGGTGATCTGAACCCTGATGTTATTCCAGATCACCTGTGCTGCCAACATTGCGCGCTCGGATACGAGATCGTGAATGATGTACCGGTGATGCTTCCGGATCAGGCTAGATCCTTACGATGAAACGGGACTTCAGTGCAGAGTCACGGGTAAACTTTGTTCTCCGCACAATCCGAGCGGGACGTATTCGATTCCGGGGCTGGCTATTGTGGCGCTTGGGTTGCTTTTCGCCTGGGACGTCCAAGAAAATCTCTTTCGGCCGTGGACTGAAGCTTATTAACTCGCGCGGGATATGTCTTGGCAGAAAAAACAGCTTTGGTGACTTTGCAAGGCTGGAATGTCACCGTCTTTCGGGTAGCGACCACACTGGAACGATTGAGATTGGCGCCAATACCACATTCGGCGACTTCACACATATAGGTTCCACTATTTCGGTCAAAATTGGTGAGAATGTTCTGGGCGGAAGTAAGATCCTCATCCTCGACCATAATCATGGGCATCCCAGCCGCGACACAAGGGAAAAAAACCTGGTTGCGCCACGCGATCGCCCTTTGACGTCACGAGGTGGGATTGTCATCGAAGATCACGTTTGGATTGGTGACGGCGCGATCATTCTTCAAGGTGTCACGATTGGAAAGGGGAGCATCATCCCCGCCTATTCTGTGGTTCAGCAAGATGTTGCGGATTTCACGATTTTCAAACAAGAAGGAAGCGCCCAAAAATGACAAAGCTATTTGCGCTTTTCCTGCCGCAATTTCACTCCGACCCTCACAATGACGAATGGTGGGAGGCAGGGTTTACCGAATGGAGCAATGTCAAGAAGGCCAAGCCGTTATTCGATGGGCATCATCAACCCCGCGTACCGAAAGACGGCTATCAGATGCTGGAGACACCGGAAGAAATTGACCGGCAATTTCAGCAGGCTTCTGATGGTGGAATAGATGGGTTTGTCTTTTATCACTACTGGAGCGCGGGAACCAGGTTGCTGAAGAAGCCGCTGGATTTGTTGCTGTCAAACCCTTCGGTCGGCGCGAACGCAGAGTTCAGTATTTGTTGGGCCAACCATTCGTGGACCCGGTCCTGGAGCAATCGTGCCGGTGCAATGGATGTTTTGCTAGAGCAAGTCTACGAGCAAGACCCAACAGAGATGAAAGCCCATATCGAGTTTCTTGTTTCGGTCTTCGCTGACCCTCGTTACGCACGCATAGACGGTAAGCCCCTTTTTTCATTTACCAACCAGCAGATATTCCCAATCTTGAGGAATTTTTGAATGCGCTGAGAAAACTGTGCTTGGAGCGCCTTGGCTGTGACGTACACGTTTCTGGAATGATCACAAAGTGGCAGACGTCATACGATTACCTTGATATTCTGGACTCCGGCACTTTGTCACAACCAGCCTCAGCCAATAACGCACCTGAAGACGTGTTTGAGGAACGGTTGAACTCAAGAAGCCTATTGCGGAACCCAAAGTACTTGGCACGCGTGTTGCCAACCCCGTTGAAGAAGTTCGCGTACAAAGTGCAAGACCTGTTCTTTAACCAACCGCACCCTATGGATTACGATGCAACTTGGCAAAAGTTGCTTAAGCGAGATCGAGATAGGTCTCAAAAGAAAAGACCGGCGCCTGAACTTTTCGGGATTTGTCGACTTCGATAATACAGCACGTTACGGTCAGAGGGCACGCTATTACGAAGGCTTCACCCCTGATAAGTTTTCTGAGTATCTGCAAGATGCCTACCGACTTGTTGATGCAGATCCAGATCAGCAGTTCTTCTTGATCAATGCATGGAACGAGTGGGCCGAGGGCATGTATTTGCAACCTGATGAGATGTATGGTGAGGCGCGCCTAGATGCTGTGAGACGTCTCCGCGACGGTGCTGGATAGCGGTTTCATCATGAAAATCATCACTGGTATCCTACAAGAATACCAAGGCATGACGATCGTGTTTCTTGCGCGGATCGGAAGCCTGCTTTCCGGCTTGGCGCTTATTTTTGTTGTCTCCACTTTCTTTTCACCGGTCGAACAGGGCGTCCTCTATACCTTTCTAAGCCTCGTCGCCGCACAGTTCTTCTTTGATTTGGGCGCGGGCTTCACGCTTGCCAATCTAGCGGGACGCCAAGCCGCAAAGCAGCAAAACGCTGCGTCTGAGGAGGAGAGCCAGCTTACCCCTTGGCAGCCATTATGCGCTTTGCCTGCGTTTGGGCCGCAGGTGCTGGTCTGGCAATGTTTGCTGTGATCTCCGTGGTGGGGGTCTACACCCTAAAATCGAACCCGTTGGACATTCCAAACCTCATCGGGATTTGGGTTTTCTATTGCGCCGTTTGTTCGGCTCAAATGATCCACAACCTGTTTCTTCGTCTGTATGAGGGGCTTGGCTTTGTCGTGGCAGCAGCGGTTCTTCGGCTTGTGACGAGCCTACTGAACGTCGGTTTCATAACCCTTTTGGCAGCGAACGGAATTGGACTGATCGCATTGCCCTTTGCTTTGGTCATCGCCCTTTCAGTAAGCATCGCTCTCGCTTTGATCGCGGTTCCGGACATAAAAGCCAGTTTCCGTGGCTTGAGAGGGCCGATCCGTACGGCGCTGAGTTGGCGTCACGAAATCCTTCCCTTCCAGCGGCAGGTCGCGTTGACCTGGTTGTCAGGATACGTGGTTTTTCAGGCTCAAATCCCTCTGCTGTTTTGGCTGGAGGGACCCGAGGCCGCGGGCCGATTTGGCATGTGCGTGCAGATCTTCCAGGCGATCAATGGCAGCGCAAACATGTTCCTGACCTATTCAATCAAGCCTTGGACACGGCTGGCGGTTGAAGATGACATGCCCGCCCTTAAAAGGAGTTTTTGGAGGGTCACGATACTCACGATGATTGCCGCAGGAATTGGAAGCCTTTTGGCTTTGCTGGCTCTTGAAATCCTTGCCAGATCTGGTTCGGAGATCCCTTCCAGACTGTCGCCGTCCCCCATTCCAACATTCTACGCAGTAGCGATCGTCTTGAACCAGTTTTATTTTGCCGCCAGCTATTATTTCCGTGCGTTTACGAAGGATGCCGTGTGGCTGATAACGGCGTTGGCAGCGATGGTCATTGTTGCCGTCCCTGCGATCAACCCGGCAGCGTTTGATGAGCTTACAGCGGTGACGTCATTTCTGATTGTGAGTTGCGTCGTGCTGTGTCTCGGGTCGGCTATCCAGATTGCCCGGGATATGGCCGCACGTTAAGTGCTGCGCGGCGGGTCGTTGACCCTTTGCCCTGGCAGGCTTGGAGGCGGCGCCTGTTCCGTACGTCGCGGGTACAGTGCCTGAATGAGGAGGCTGCCTCCAACCAGGAATATGAGCAAAGCAGGCGGACCCATCGAAAAGGCACCGCCATGGATCAGGTAAACTGCCAAAATGAGTTCGATGAAGTGGAGAGGCACCCTCGCTTCGATGGGTGTCCTCAGAACGATGTTTTCCGCGAATTTGAACAACAGGCCAAAGATCGCTCCCCAGATGAACATGCCCGGCATTCCGAAATTTCGGAAAACGTCGCCAACCACACCGACGGGCGCGACGTATTGGGAAAAGAAATGATGGCTCCCTATATATTCGCCGCCCCAAAGAACCGAAATTCTCGCGTGCTCCAGGAAGAGAGGTTCATGGGGGAAATCAAAGACCCAGGTCTGTCCCATGATGACCGGGCTCAAGATGATCCGGTTCACCAGCAGTCCGAACAGGGTGTCTAAGAGGTTTTGAAATGTCGCGTTCTCCAAGCTGTTGTATTGAGCAAGCGTGACAATCCAACCCATGACTGTAACCAGTGGGAAGAACACCCCTACGACGCTGATTTTTCCAAACAGAGTTTTTGCAAAGTTCCAGTAATGGAAGGCCAGCATCACGAAGAAGATGAAGAGCGGGCCGCGATCGAGATTAACCGCCGACGCAAGGAAGAACATGACAAGGAAGATGGTAAGGCTCGTCTTGCTCGTCCCGGAGTGCAGTCGGTTGATGGAGAGCTTGGCCAGGATGATGAACGGCATAGCTGCACGACGTGCCAGCTCCATTGGCATTTGGATCCACTTATTGTCGTGGTTCAAACCAATGTAGCGAAATTCGAACCCCGACACGTTGGAGCCGAGCGCCCTGATCTTCTCCATTCCATTGTCGACCAGGTAGAGTACGATGAAGAAGCAACATACGTACCCCGCCAAGTCGAGAACACGATTGAATTTTCGTACATCTGTTTGCCTCATCAAAGGATCGCTTCTGTTCCTAGAGCGAAGCAGCGAGAAAAAGACGGGTACGAAACCTCCGACAATCAGCCCTGCGAAAAACAACGACGAAGCCGATATGTGGATTTGGACACGCCAATCGAACAGAGAATAATCTCCGCGAATGAGGAACCAAAGCATTCCAAATGCGTAAATTGGCGCGCTTACGAAAAGAACATAGCGGTAGAGCATCTCGTTTACCCGGCGGGTTCTAATCTTCGGAAGGGGGAGGATATGGTAGGTGCTACCGCCAAGTAAAGGTGGGTAGGGCTAACCGTCCGTGTGCCGTGCACGCTGCGACTGTCGATCAAGCCACTCTGCGATGCCGGCCGCTAAGTTGCCGTTCGAGAAATAGGTAAAGAACCCGTCTTCAATCTCGCCTCTGGCAAGCTGCCCCTCCGGTTGCGTATAGCGGTAGTTGACGTCGGCTATCTTCTCGAACGGTGCCCCTGGCACAAGGATGTTGGCGCGCTCCAATCTGTGCCGCACCAAGGTGAGTTGCTCCGCCTCTTGGATGGCATCGTCCGCGTTCCGAAGCTCGACCAGGTAGCGCAGTCTGTCAGGCGCGGCCCCCGGATTGTCGACCCTGGAAATCCTCGGAACGGAAGGGTCTGCCCAGAACGCTACGTACGTCTGCGAGACTTCAACATTCTTCTCCTTCAATTCCACCAGAACGCATGCGCGGTCATCGCTTTTCGGTTGCACGCTTTGAAAGTCGTTTGCCTCGTCGCGTTTGAACGCAACCGAGGTCGAGCAATGAACTTGCGAGGCACGGACATGATCGCTGTCGTTGATCGTGACATGCCACTCGCCGGTCGATGCTTTGTGAAGTCTCCGGACCGCACTCTCCAGTTTCACATGAACGCCTGCATTTTGGCAGGCACGGACCAGCGCCGCGACAAAGGCGGCGTATCCATCCCTTGGTCCCTGAAGAACGGGTGGCCTGACGACATTTGGCCACTCGTAACGCAGATAACTTCGTGTCTTGTTCTGGAAGTTCAGAACGTCGTTCCGATCGCTCGCCAAGCGGAACCACACGCGAAAGTTGCTTAACATCAAACCGGCGAGAAGCCTCGCCCCTGACAGGAAGAAAGTCAGTCTACTCAAATACTTGATCTTCAGGCCGGTTGGGTGGATGCGCACAGGTTGAGCATCCAGTGGTTCGAATGGGATGCCCGAGACCTTTGACAAATGCTCGTAAACTCCCGGGAATGCCTCAATGACATGGCAGGCAATTTCGACGTCTTCGCCAGTCGCTGGCAAGCTGGGGCAACACCAAGCGCCTCCTGGCGCGGTTTCTCTTTCGAAAAGGCACACTCTTGAACCGTTTGCCGCCAAATCGAGAGCCACTAGCAGCATCAGCGGGCTGGAGCCTATGACGACGGCGTCATAGCTCGGCAGCTCGGGTCTTTGGCTGATGTCGTCAGGGCAGTCTGGCAACAAGTACACTCCATGAAGTGGCGATGTTGTTGCTAGTATTGATGAAAGTCGACGGGTCTACCGTTCATTTTGCCGCAACGTCGAAAGTCCATAGAATTAGCCCATCAGACGTTGCCGGGCCGCGCCTGTCCCACCCCATGGTGCATTTCTGTTCCTGCAAGCAAGGCCTTAGAGTCCGATGGCGTAAACGCATCAGGCCTCCAGATTGCATTCCAATACAAGAGGGGCGGACGCAAAGAGTCACACCTTTACATCGGGCAAACGGATTCTTGCCGAGGCAGGATCACAGGCATTTGCGCAAGTCTGGCAAGCCTGCCATGTGTTGCACAACGGCGAGCGTATCTTTGGGGGATTCTTTGCGGCCGAACGTGCGAAGCTTCGCGGGACTTCAATGCGCAAGTGTGGTCTTGATGACTGCACTGGGTGTGATCGTATCTGCTCCTGCGCAGGCCGATGAGCACACTGGCCTGCTGCCTCATGCGACAGTCAATACATACGGTCTCCCCGGCTTGATTGATATGCCGACAGCCAATGTCCTCCCCGATGGCGAATTGTCGTTCTCGGTGTCGCATTCTAGGGTCGGCACACGCGGAACATTGGCTTTTCAAGTCTTGCCAAGTGTCACGGCCACTTTCCGCTACAGCGCAATTGATTTTGCTAGCGTCACGGGTGGCCGCGATTTTTTCTTCGATCGCAGCTTCGATGTGCACTGGCAAATCCTTGAGGAGCAGGGTTGGTTTCCGGCCGTGGCTGTCGGTGTTCGGGACATTGCCGGCACGGGGGTTTACAGCGGCGAATACGTCGTCGCCACACGCCATTTCGGCGAATACGACCAGCTTGCGGTAACGGCCGGCATTGGCTGGGGCCGCCTTGGCGGGCGAGACAGTTTCATCAATCCACTTGGCATAATCGACGACCGGTTTGAAACCCGACCGCCACGTACCATTGGCTCAGGCGGTACCATCAATTTTGACCAGTTCTTCCGAGGCGACGCCGCCTTCTTTGGCGGTGTCGAATGGCAAGCGACAGATCGTCTGCGCGTCCAACTCGAATACTCTTCCGACCTCTATAGCCGTGAAGGTGGGGACGGGCTCCCTGCGCCAGACTCGCCTCTGAATCTGGGCGCGACATACGCATTTTCGGAGTACTTCACTGGCAGCGCATATGTTCTGGGCGGAGAAACGTTCGGGGTGAGCCTGCAAATGGCACTCAACCCGAACAGGCCTCCTGTGCCGGCCAGCTCAACTGATCCCGCACCCCGGCCTGTGGCCGCGCGGGCACCGTCCGCCGTGCCCTATACGACGGACTGGGTTGAACAGCCCGGGGTGGGCCGATCCTTAGGGACA
>NZ_JBVFUX010000007.1:0-152662 GCF_055693405.1 Gymnodinialimonas sp. JB5-7 | reverse complement strand
CACCAACAAATCTACGTAAGTTTCTGGTTTCAAACAAAAAAGGCGGGTTCAACGTTTTTGGCCCACCCTTAAGTCCACCCTTTCTGCTGCGCCGGTATGTTCTGCCGAGTTCGCCCGTGAGAAGGCGCCTGGATTCTCTGGAAGTCAGATTCGACTCTTCAGGAATCTATGGTCTGACCGCCCCTCGGATTCGACTCTTTACGGTTTTTTGTATAGATTCTAGGTGTATGGAAAAAACTTGGAAAAGCCCCGGACTACGTAATCAAGAGCCTCGTAGAACGATACTATTTGTCCGCCGATAGCGGCATAGCAGTACGAGAAATGCTTGAGACCCTAAGCCACGAAGACGCGCATGAAGAGCTCAGGTTTTCGCGGGAGACTGTTACCGTAACGATGACAATCATCCGCACTACGACGTCAATCGACGCAATTACCCGCGTGTAGAGGAAGGCGACTACGTGGCTCGCTAATTGGCGGAATTTGGTATTGCCGGTTTAATCGGCTACGCTTGCCCTCTCTCGGGAGACTTGTCGAAACCTGAGGGCATCGCGTTGCTCTCCAATCATGGAGAAATCGTGATGCGGATACTTTCAAAGCGTCAGACTGAAGGAGGCCTGGTTCTGTACTCACCCCAACACATTGCCCGCCTGGAGAAGGCCGGGAAATTCCCACAGCGGATCATCCTGGGCCCGAACCGGGTTGGCTGGTTAGAGAGTGAGGTTCTTGATTGGCTGCAGCAGCGTCTTGACGCGCGTGAGGAACCATACCGACACTCCTGATCTCAGGGCTGGGTGGCCAGGGTTGCAAACCTGGCCACCCGACACTTTCGGCCCATTGCGGTCACTCGATCATTGGCCTGGATGCTGCGATTGCAGGACCGCACAGCCGCCATTCGCTGCGATAGCGAAACCCGGGGCTCGGCGAATTCATTGTAGACGCGGACTTTGCCACCCTTCATGAGCTAAAGATGAAGGTCTGCAGTTGAACCCGGTCCGAAGCCAATTGAACTGCTCACAGTCTGCTTCTCTGGCTTCGAGGAAAATCTAAGCGTGCCACCGTATTCTGGCGGACGTGGATCCGAGCATCGAAGCTCCGGCGCAGATGATGTACGTTCGGCAGGATATGAAACCAAGTCAGGCAACTTCACCGGTTTTGCTGCCAATGTTCAAACAGGCGAACCTGTCGGTGTCGCAGTAGGAATTGGATCAGGCCGCCAAAGACGTAACACAAAGTATATCCTCGACAGAGTATAGTAAGGGTGTGCTCGCGTGCGACCACACCCAAAGGACATTTTTTGCCGTCATCTAACCCAGCGAAAAGTGAACCCTTCTCGGTCGTGCTACGTCTAGGCGCAAAACAAAGTACCATGTCCACCAGATTAGCAGCGCCTGCAAAGGCGCGCGGATCAGCAGATAGACGGGTCCCCAGACGTGGCCGCCCATGCCGGTATGATTGAACGCGGCGAAGATATTCACCGGGAAGAAGCCGATAAAGATGGCGATGGCGGCAAAACCGGCCAGTCTTCGGATTGCAGGGTGTAGGAGGGCTGCTGCAACGGCCAGTTCAAGAATTCCAGTGGCGTAGACCAGCGGCGTCGCAAAGGGGACAAAGGACGGCATCATCCGGGTCATGGCTTCGGTTTGGGCGAAATGCCCGACACCAAAGAATGCGAAGGCAAGTGCGATGCTGAAGACGCCACCGATGCGCACCTTGTCTGCCCCTCCGACAACCCAAGACACAAGAAGCGGCAGCAATAGCAGGCAAAGAATGATGATTGGCGTTGTCATGTTATTAATCTCCTGATCAATCAGCGTTTGTTTGGTTTAAGAATGTGAATGTCGCGGCGGATGCGCGTCGGTGTTACGCCGCATCCAGAAGGTCGGTGCCGTAGGAGTTGTCGACCGTGCAGAGCCAATTGCCATTGCCGTCTTGTCGAAAAACGTAAGTGGCCCGCCGTTTGATCGGCTCCTTGGCATCCCCAACAAGAAGAAGCGTTTCCATGATGACCAAGGCGGTGCCAGCGCCCTCGATCACCTGGGCGTCGCCTTGTGTGACGGTCAGCGCGTTCTGGAAATGCCTAGCGATGGCTTCGAATGCCTTTCTGATTTGCGGTTTGCCTCCTGCCATCTGACCGGGTTGCACAACGAGGACTGCGTCTTCTGCGTAGAAGTCCATAAGCGTGTCAAAATCTTCGGCGGTGATGGCTTGGTCAGCTTGTTTGATGAGTTCGAGAACTGTGTGAGCAGGCATTTGATGATCCTTTCTTGAAAGATGTTTGGTGAGGCTTGATCTCAGGCTGTCGCAGTCCGGCGGCCTTGCCCGGGCAGGAACAGCAGCCAGAGGCAAAAGGCCGTCTCGGCAATCAACGGCAGGACATAGGCGGGTGCGACGAGCCCGTGCAGGTCTGGCGCCAGAAAGCGCAGCACGCTTCCTGTCAGATAAACCAGCCCTGAGAGACCAATTCCGAGGCCCAAGAGGCGCGGGACAAATCCCGAGTTGATGGTCAGACAAGCGGTCAGAAAACAGTTCACCGCGAAGAAGATCAGACCAAGATCGTAACCGTATGTGTGTAGGGTGATGAAGCTGAGCGACAGATCGGCGTTGTCGACAATAAGCGCGGCTTGCAGGTTCAAAAGGCCCACAGCGATAATCCCAGACTGCAGCAGCCGAAAGACAAGTGCGCCCAGGGCCAGCCCCGCAGAGACAGGGCGTAACATCAGAAACAGTGAGACCGCCAAGGCGGCGTCGGCGAGTGCCATCACGACGTCTGCCATGATCGACAGGCGGAACCGTAGGGTTTCGACCGTGATGGCCTGCATCGTTTCCTCGGCCGATCCGAAAGTAATCAGCGGTCCCCGCAGCGCGACCTCTGATCCGACGCCGCAGAGGATGATGATGAGATAGCAGAGCCCGGCAAAGCGGGCTTGCTGCGGTGGTATGGGAAGCGTGTTCATAGCCATGCCTCCTCAAACCACAACGACATTGCCGCGCTTGCGGCCTGTCTCGACATAGCGATGTGCCTCCACCAGATCGGCCAGCGGATAGGTACGGTCCATGACGGGTGAGAACTGGTTTTTGGCCATCAGGGCGAGCACTTCGGTCAGTTCTTCGCGATGGACAGCCGGTTTCGACATGCCTGCTGCCGCAAACTTGGCCCTTTTGCTGCCGAACAGGCCTGTCAGAAGCATGTCGCGTAGCAGTCTCAGACCCAGCACCGGGCAGATGAATTGCCCGCCAGTCTTCAATGCAGATTTGGCTGCACCAAAGGACGAGACACCGAGGGTATCAAAGACCACGTCATAGGTGACACCGCAGTTCAGCGGGTCTTCGGCATGATAGTCAACGACCTGGTCCGCGCCCAGAGACCGCAAGAGTTCGGCGTTTCGGGCGCTTGCGGTTGCCGTGACATTGGCCCCCAAGGCCTTCGCAAACTGAACTGCCGCTGTCCCGAGGCTGCCTGATCCGCCGAGGATCAGGACGCTCTCCCCGGCGCGCAGGCTGGCGACGCGGGTTAGAAAGTGCCAGGAGGTCATCGCGCCATCAAACAGCGTGGCGGCCTCTTCGTATGTCACCGCATCCGGCTTCTTTAACAGACTTCCTGCCTGATCGACACAGATGTGGGTTGCATTTGCACCAAACTGCAGGCCCGCTTCACCGAAAACGGCATCCCTAATGGCGAACTCTGTGACGTCATCGCCAACAGCAACAATGTCCCCTGCAAAGCAGGTGCCTGACAAACCAGCACGCGGGCGCTTGAGGCCCAGAAACAGGCGCGCAAACTTCGGCTGGCCTGCCCGCATCAGACCATCGGCACGGGACACGGCAGAGGCGCGAATGCGGATAAGGACCTGGGTTGCGGTGGGTGTTGGCACCTGCCGGGTGATGGGTGTGAGGACTTCCGGGCCGCCGTAGCGAGTAACGTCCCAAGCATTGAATGTGGTTTCCATGATGATCTCCTTTGCGAATGCCAACGGAGATACCGGATTTAATTCGACCCAATAATTGACTAGGGTGAACCACATTGGATCAATAACGTTACATGCGCCTATGGACTGGAAGTCTCTCCCCGCCTTTCTCGCTGTTGCCCGGTCAGGATCGTTGCGTGCTGGCGCAGAGCAAATAGAGGGCACCCACGCCACGGTCCGTCGTCAGATCGAGGGGCTTGAGGCACAGCTGGGTACAACTCTTTTTCGTCGGAATGCAGGTGGCCTAACACTCACTGCAGCGGGACGGCGTTTGTTGCCACAGGCATTGGAAGCTGAGACCGCATTGCTGAAAGGGTTCAGCGCGGTCAAGGGTCTGGACAGGGAAGCGTCTGGGCGCATTCGCCTCTCTGTCGATCCTTTGACGGCGCACTACATGCTCGCTCCGGTCTTGGCCGCGTTTGCAGAGCTTTACCCGGAAATCGAAATCGAATTGAAACTGTCTTACTTCATCGATTCAATCACTAAGGACGAAACGGATATCTCAATTCGTCATGTGCTCGAAGTCGAAGAAGATGCGGTCGGACGCAAGCTCTTCCCGCTGTCCATCGGGGTGTTCGCCTCCCGCGACTACATCGACAAGACACTGCCCAAAGCAGGACCCAAAGGCGCTGGACTGACCTGGATCGGCTATGGCGACGTCCCGGAACTGCAGGCCATGATCGACGCAACGCCTTTCCCCAGAGCGCAAGTTCGGCACACCGTGGCCGACCCGCAAATGCACGTGCATCTTGCGCGCGCCGGGGCGGGCATGACCTTTATCGCCAGTTGGGTGCAACCTGTCTTCCCCGAACTCCAACGCGTTCCCGGCACCCAGATCGACCAACGGCGGTCCACCTGGATCCTGCTGCACGGCGACCTGCGCCGGATCAAACGGGCGCGCTTACTGGTAGATTATCTGAGCGCAGCTTTGCTGGAAAGGCGCGCGGATTTCATCGGCAAGTGACTGTCCGGGCAACATGCAAAGCTGCGGAACGGCGCAGCGATTATCCGCCAATCATGTTGCGCCGCCCAGTAGAGCACGGCCCGGAGCGGACATTCGTCGCACTGGCAGATGCCGCAATACTTCTTCCTAGAAGCGGACGTTCAGGCCACGCTGCATCCGCCATCTTGTTCTAGCTTTTGCCCAACGTTTCAATTCGTCTTACGTTGGGATTGGGCTGGCCACTGGACGGAGAACAAAAAAACCCTTGGAACTACTTCTAGTTTTGCTCGCCGTTGAGCCTGCGTTTCTTCATTTTTACCTGAAATCCCCAACTGTGATTGGTGCGGCAGGCGAACGACGCGTCAATGCGACGCTCCGCCGAAAACTAGATGAAGAAGACTACATCGTGCTCGAAGATCTCACCTTGCCAACCAGCCACGGCACGACACAAGTCGACCATATCGTCCTGTCACGCTTCGGTGTCTTCGTGATTGAAACTAAGAACATGTCAGGATGGATTTTCGGCGGCAAGACCCGAAGCCGATGGACGCAGGTCATGCGTCGCCACAAATCACAGTTTCAGAACCCCCTTCGCCAGAATTACCATCATGTAAAAGTTGTCCAAGACCTGCTTGACATAAGGCTGGACCAACTGGAAAATCTCGTAGCATTCGTCGGCTCAGCGGAACCAAAAACCGAAATGCCAGCTAACGTGTTTTGGAGCAGACGAGACCTATTCAACCACATAGCTTCGCGGAAATCCGTTCGGTTCACTGAAACTGAAGTGCGCGATTTTGCTCGCAAACTGCGCAACAGCGCTTTGGACGCCAACCAGGAAACACGGCGTGCGCATGTCCAGCACGTTCGTGAAAAAGCCATCCAAAGGGAGACTGACCTTACTAAATGCCCTCGATGTGGGTCGAAGATGATCGAGAGAGCCAATCGGAAGACTGGACAAACCTTTTATGGCTGTTCTCGATACCCCAAATGCCGGGGCACCCGACAAGTGAAATGACCTAGCGGGCCGACCGGCCCAAAGCCGACATTCGTGGCGCTCATCTTCGCTGCGATGCAGCGTTCCCCGAAGCGGACGTTGATAGTCGGCGCAAAAGTTCGAGGGTTTCAACAGCGTCGGCGTTGCCGAACATACCGTCCAATCTCAACGCAGACGAAAGATGCCGGTCGTCGCTGGGTGCCTGGTGCCGTGCGCGCGGCAGGTCAATGCTCACTGCAATGGCGTCTAGGCAGGTGCGCCAAGCATCAAAGCCAGCCTGCGCCGCGCCTAAGCCATTTGAACGCTCGCTGGAGCGTCCTTGGCGCCGGTCATGAAGGCGACTGCGTCTGACATCGTGTAGTCCTTTGGGTCCACGACACAAAGCCTGCGGCCCAGTCGGTGAACGTGGATGCGATCCGCAACTTCGAAGACGTGGGGCATGTTGTGACTGATCAGAATGATCGGAATGCCCCGCGACCGTACGTCTAGGATCGATCCAACACCTTTCTCGACTCTTTGACCCCGAGCGCCGCAGTGGGTTCGTCAAGGATAATGACCTTCGAGCCAAACGCCGCTGCGCGCGCCACGGCGACGCCTTGTCGTTGTCCCCCTGACAGCGTCTCAACAGCTTGATTGATGTTCTGGATCGTCATCAATCCTAGCTCATTCAGCTTCTCTCGCGCCTTGGCCTCCATCGCGGCCTTGTCTAGTTGCTTCAATATCGTTCCGCGCCAGCCAGGTTTGCGCAGGCTCGCGCCCCATGAACATGTTGTCTGCAATCGATAGCGCAGGGCTGACGGCCAACGTCTGATACACGGTCTCGATCCCGGCATGCCGCGCGTCGTTTGGTGAGGCGAAGGTAACCCGCTTACCTTCCAACTCGACCTC
Source organism: Gymnodinialimonas sp. JB5-7 (assembly GCF_055693405.1). Classification (NCBI taxonomy): domain Bacteria; kingdom Pseudomonadati; phylum Pseudomonadota; class Alphaproteobacteria; order Rhodobacterales; family Paracoccaceae; genus Gymnodinialimonas; species Gymnodinialimonas sp. JB5-7. The sequence continues at coordinate 145,872 of NZ_JBVFUX010000007.1, read as the reverse complement.
CCCTTGGTCCGGGACAACCGCACCCGATAGCGCTTTGATCAAGGTGGATTTGCCGGCACCGTTGTCCCCGATCACGGCCAGGATCTCGCCGGGATAAAGATCGAAGTCGCAGTTATCGAGGGCCACAACCTTTCCGTAGCGTTTGGTCAGGTTTCTGCCTTTGAGAATTGGTTCCATCACGCGGCCACCTTTCTGATCCATTGGTCGATGCCGACCGCCAAAATGATGAGCGTGCCGATCAACATGAAAGTCCATTGTGGGTTCACACCAGCCATTCCGAGGCCCAGCATGAAGACCCCCACGATGAGTGCCCCAAAGAAGGCACCCCAGATGGAACCACGCCCCCCGAACAGTGAGATACCTCCGATCACCACTGCGGTAATCGACTCGATATTGCCCTCGATGCCCGTCGAAGCACTGGGCGAGACCGAGGCAAACCGTCCGATCAAAGACCACCCCGCAATTGCGGCAATAAAACCGGCGAGCATGTAGACCGACATCAGCGTGCGCTTGACGTTCACACCGGCCAATTCTGCGGCTTCGGGGTCGTCGCCAACGGCGTAGACATGGCGCCCCCATGCGGTCGAACGCAGCATATAGGCCAGAATAAAGGTGAGCAGGATCAATGTCAGCACGCCGTATGTGATCTTGGTCTGCCAGATCAGATCCAGCAGGAATTGGTCGGTATCGTTGGGCCGTATTCGCTCGTAAACGTTGCCACGCAGGCCATCGATCCAGAGCACCGCCTGCTCGTTGGGCTTGAGCCCCAGCCATTGCAGCATCGGCGCGTCTTCACGGATGTCGCGGGCGCGGATCGTCTCGTTGCGGGAATAGATGTAATTGGCCGCCAACACGATCTGCCACACGCCAAGTGTGGCGATAAAGGGTGGTATCTTGATCCGTGTGACTAGCCATCCTGATAGCGCTCCTATGGCCGCACCGGCTGCAAGCCCGCAGGCCACAGCAACAGCGGGCGGAATGCCATAGCGAAACGTGAATTGCCCCATGATGACGGAACAGAAAACGGCGATTGCACCCACAGACAGATCGATGCCTGCCGTCAGGATCACCAAAGTCTGGGCCAAGGCAAGAATGCCGACAATCTGGATCTGCTGGAACACCAACGTCATTTGCGGCAAGAACCGGGGCCCAAGCCAGCCCGTGAATATCATGATCGCGCATCCTAGTACGATCAGGGGCACGAGCGACGGCGTTTTGTGAAGCGCACTTTGAAGCGCATCAGGAGAGACTTATTGTCGAGCCTCAAAGCTTGCAACGCTTTGCTCTGCGCCTTTCAGGCCGTCTTCAAAATTGTCGGAACGCTCCGTCATTGTCTTGCCCCTGTCTTCCATCGGTCGCGGTCGAGATTTTCAAGCAGCGGACCGTGGCCCGCCCTTCTTCTAGCATAATGTCGGGCCATACACGCCGATCAAATTAGCCCCAGCAAAGGTCGGCACCCTCTTCGACCGTGATGCTGTCGAGACCGTCAACCGGTTCGAGCTTGCCACAAGCGCCACGCCAGTGTCGAAGAAGTCGAGACCGGGAGTGTTTTCCGGCAACGTGCCATCTTCGGCAAAGGCTGCAATGGCTTCAATGCCAAGGGAGGCCATCAGCAGTGGATATTGCTGTGACGTGGCGCCGATCACGCCATCCGCGACGTCGGCAACACCGGGGCAGCCACCGTCAACGGAGACGATCAAAACATCATCCTGACGGCCGACAGCCACGAGAGCCTCATATGCACCGGCTGCGGCGGGTTCGTTGATGGTGTAGACAACGTTGATGTCGGGGTCTGCGGCAAGGCAGGTTTCCATTGCGGTGCGGCCGCCTTCCTCGTTGCCTGCAGTGACTTCGTTGCAGATGATCCGCTCATCAGTCTCATCGCCCCACAGGCTCGGATCGACCACGTCAATGCCAAAGCCGGTCAAGAAACCTTGGTCGCGTAGCACGCCAACGGTGGGCTGGCTGATGGCCAGATCAAGCATGGCTATCCGCGCGTCTGCGGCAGCGTCGCCCAGCGCACCCGCGGCCCACTGACCGATCAGCTCGCCCGCTGCGAAGTTGTCGGTCGCAAAGGTCGCGTCGGCGGCGTCAATCGGCTCCAACGGCGTGTCGAGCGCGATCACAAGCGATGCCTGCGGCGCGGGCTTCTTCCACTGCGGGAACGATTGCAGCAGTGTCGGATGCGGTGATCAGGATGCCGGATGCGCCATTCGCGATGCAGGTTTCAATCGCAGCAACCTGGGCTTCGTTGTCGCCGTCCACCTGACCGGCGTAGGAGTTCAAAGTGATCCCTAGTTCGGCTGCAGCGGCCTCTGCGCCCTGACGCATCATTACGAAAAATGGGTTGGTGTCGGTCTTTGTGATAAGGCAGGCGGATACGCCGTGCCCGTCCGCCATCGCCGCACCCGTTGTCGCAACGGTAGCCAGCGCAGAGCCGATCAGTAGCTTTTTCATGGTGTCCTCCCAAGACAGTTTTCCGGCAGCTGTGCGCTGCCTGATCAGCGATCCCTCCTCAGGTCGCTTGCCTCCAAAAGTCACGATCTGAGCGGGCCTGTCAATTAATTAGTTAACTTTCCTTATTAAAGAGAATCCTCTAGGATGAGGCGCAGAAAGAAGGCATTAGTAGTCGCCAATGGAAGACGGATTGGTCAGATCGCTCAGCTTCGGGTTGAGCCAACGTGGTGTTCGTGACCACAATGAACGGCTTTTGCTGTCGCTGATCCAACGTCACGGTGGGATGCCGGGCAGCGACTTGTCGCGGCGCGCCGGATTATCCCCGCCAACAGTGTCTAGCATTTTGCGCAGGCTCGAGTCGGAGGGCCTCGTGCGGCGCGGCGACCCGGTGCGCGGCAAGGTTGGAAAGCCATCGATCCCAATGCATCTGGATCCAGAGGGTGCGTTTTCGTTTGGCCTCAAGATTGGGCGACGCTCAGCAGAACTCGTATTGATCGATTTCACCGGCACTGTGCGTCACGAGAGAAACCTCACCTACATGCGTCCGACACCTGCCGACATCTTTGCATTTGTCGAAGATGGCGTGCACGGCATCGGCTTCGAAATGAGCGGCGCGCATCGACAAAGGATATGTGGGTTCGGTGCGGCCGCTGCGTTCGAGCTTTGGAACGCCCAGGACGTCAGCCCTGGTGGCGTTTTTGCAGACTGGCAAAATGTAGATCTGAAGAGCCAGCTAGAGGATCGGATCGACCTCCCCGTTCTGCGGCTCAACGACGCCACCGCTGCCTGTCAGGCGGAACACACCTACGGACGCGGAAAGGAGTTCCAGGACTACGCATACTTCTTCGTTGGGGCCTACATTGGCGGTGGAATTGCGCTCGACAACGCGGTCTACGAGGGGCGTCAAGGCAATGCCGGCGCATTAGGCTCGCTGCGCAGCATCGGACCCAACGGTGAAAGTATGCAATTGGTCGAAATGGCCTCAATTCACCAGCTAGAACGCCGCTTGCACGAAGTCGACATGGACCCACGGCAGCTTTGGACCGATCCTGATAGCTGGCGCAAGTTAACTCGTTACGTTGATCCCTGGCTGGGGCAAACCGCACAGGAACTGTCCAAGGCGGCCTTGTCTACTTGTTCCGTCATCGATTTTGAGGCGATCCTGATCGACGGCGCGTTCCCTGAACACATTCGCGATGAATTGGTCGAACGAGTCAGGCGCTACGTCGTCACCCAGGATACGCGCGGCCTGATCTGTCCGCGCATCGAAGCAGGCAGTATCGGAAAAAAAGCCCGCGCCATTGGCGCGGCAGCACGTCCTATCGGAACCCAGTTCTTGCTTTAGCGGAATTTCCTTCACTTGGCAGAGTCGTGCGAACTTGCGGTTGCTGGTTCGGCGTTGGGTCAAATCTCAAATTATTCGAGGTCTGCACTAACTCGCGACAGGATCTGCTTGGTGTCTGTGTCTCTAGGGTATTGCTTTTCGCATTTAGTAGGTTGGGCTCAAACTCGTCCTCGGATGCGGCACGGCATTCTGTGATATGTTGCCTTGGTCAACGTCATGTTGGCGTTGTGGTAGGGCATGGCGGATCGGAGGATCAGTCATGGAAACACCAAACTTACCTGCCATTCGTGCGCTGCGACCAGCCTGGAACAAAGGCCGTATCGTTGGTCAGAAAAGGCCACTCAAGCCAAAGCATGTCTGGGCAATCCGTGTTCGACTTGAATTGGCCGAGAACCATCGAGACCTCGCCCTGTTCAACATGGCGATCGATAGCAAGCTGCGCGGCTGTGACCTTGTGAAGATGAAAGTCGTGGATGTGATGGCATCAGGTCAGATCAAGGAACGCGCCTCTGTACTGCAAAGCAAGACACAGAAGCCCGTCCGCTTTGAGATATCCGAAGGCACACGCGCCTCGGTCGAGAAATGGATGGAAGATGAGCCTCATGGTTGGCTCCGAGTACCTTTGGCCTGGACGCTTCCACGAGCGCTTGCATATCTCGACACGCCAGTATGCGCGGATCGTCCGCGACTGGGTCACATCAATCGGTCTGGAGGCGAGCGCTTATGGCACGCACTCAATGAGGCGAACAAAGGTGACCCAGATCTACAAGAAGACCGGTAACTTGCGGGCGGTTCAGCTTCTCCTTGGTCATACCAAGATGGACAGCACTGTCAGGTACCTGGGCGTCGAACTGGAGGACGCGTTAGCCATCGCCGAGGCGATTGAAATCTAGCAACTTCGGGCCGTCTTCAAGGACGGCCCTTAGCAGACATTCACCGACCAGGCTCGGATGCTGCGGTCGCAGTCCGCATTGCCGACATTCGCTGCTAGCGCAAAATTCAACGGTGGCCAAACTCACAGTCTGCGGGACTTTTCGGGCTTTCGCTGCGCCGTTCACGAAGGTCCGCTGCCCCCTCTTCACAGGGCGGACTAAGCATCGAGTAAGGCGTCGATCACCGCGCATTCCGGGGCAGCATCGCCGGTGCATCGCGCAACAGTGTCCGACAGGACGCGCTCGATGCGCTGCAGATCGGCAATCTTGGCCTGAACGTCAGTCAGATGATCTTCGGCGATGATCTGCACCTCGGCGCATGTCCGGGATCGGTCATCGACCAGCCCAAGCAGCCCGCGAACCTCTTCGAGAGAAAAGCCTAGATCGCGGGACCGCATGACGAATTTCAGCCGCTTGACGTGGGCATCGTCGTAGCTTCGGTAACCCTTCGTACTGCGCGGCGGGTCCGGCATGATCCCGATTTTCTCGTAGTAGCGAATGGTTTCCAGGTTGCAGCCCGTTGCGCGTGCCAAATCACCCCGCCGAATTGATCTCACGCTTGTGTTACTCATTTCGCAAAAAAACCCCTTGAGCCTGTATCAGCTACAGACCCTAGAACGGTGGAAACATCTGTTCAAGGAAGATTCGATGGAACAACATTTGGCAGAACTGCCGCAATCTCGGTCGCAGAAAACTGGCGACGAAACCACCAAGGGATGGGGCGTGACCGGCCTCGGCGTCATTGGTGCGCTGGCGATGACTTCTTGCTGCATCCTTCCATTGGTGCTGGTCAGCTTTGGCGTGACAGGCGTGTTCATCGCGCGGCTCGGGGCGCTCTATGCCTACAAATGGTACACCTTCGCGCTGAGCGTCGCGTTCTTGGGATACGGCTTCTACAAGGCTTACAAGCCCGTAGATGCCGAGTCCTGTGCCGACGGCACCTGCGCGCGCCCCATCGACCGCCGCATCATGCGGGCAACCCTCTGGGCCGCTTCCGCGATTGTCGCTGTCGCGATGATCTTTCCCTACCTCACCCCCTTCATCCTGAAATTCTGAACGAGGACCATGACCATGAAGCACCTCCTGATATCTGCCCTGACCGTCGCCGCACTCTCAACTCCGTCTTTCGCCGAAGAGCGTCAGGTCGAGATCGCCGTCAGCGATCTGACCTGCCCGTCCTGTTCGTTCATCGTCGCCAGTTCCATGCGCGGTGTTCCTTCGGTCGAGATCGCCGAGTTCGAGGACGGCCCAGAATACGGACAGGGCGTTTACAGCGTGACCTACGATGACGCCGAAACTTCCATCGAAAGCATCATCGGCGCGGTGACGGCCAATGGCTATCCGGCGCACGTGCTGCCCGACACAGCCTCCTGAGCCGTCTGCAATGCGTGACAATTTGATGGGTGGCCTACTGGCCTTCGGAGTAGCGGCTCCGGTTCTGGTCGTTTGCTGCGGCGGCGGTGCAGCCGTGCTTGCGGCGTTGTTCGGCGGGATCGGTGCCTGGCTCTCGGGGATGAACGGCATAGCCGTGCTGGTTCTGGCGGGCCTTTCCTACTTGATCGTCCGCGCACTGCGCCGTTCGCATATGAAACGGGTTTCGAGCACCGAAACATCACAACGAAAGACAGCCCCTTGACCGCAACACCTGAAAATTCCGACCGCTTGCTGAAATGGGGACTTGGCGGTGCGCTGTTCGCCGCGCTCTGCTGCTTTACGCCGCTCCTGGTCGTCATCGTCGCTGGTGTCGGATTGTCGGCCCTCACGGGTTGGCTCGACTACGCCCTGTTCCCGCTGCTGTTCTTCTGCCTCGCCGTGGTGGCGCAGGCCCTTTGGCTGCGCGCTGGCAAACCCGGACCGGCCCCGAAACTGTGGGCCACTGGTCTCGCGGCGGTTCTTTCGATCCTGATCATTCTCTTTGAGTTCAGGTTCGCAATACGGATCACAATCGGCGTTTTCGCCGCCACAGCACTCTACGCGGTTCTCCTGAACCGTGCGCAAAAGAAAGGATCGCTCTCATGATGATGGGATGTTGCACCGCCACCGGCATGGTCTTCGGCCTTCTTGGTATGTTGACACCGCTGATCGCCATCGGCGCGATCATATATCTGTTCGCCGCCAAATCGAAAAACCCCGAACATGGCGAGGCGCGCTGAGATGAAAGATTTGAACAAGAATGGCGATGGCCAAGGCGGCTACGACCTGATCGTCCTCGGGGCCGGATCGGCGGGGTTCTCCGCCGCGATTACCGGCGCGGATGCTGGTAAGCGTGTTGCTCTCGTTGGGCACGGCACCATCGGGGGAACGTGCGTCAACGTTGGATGCGTGCCATCTAAAGCGATGATCCGTGCGGCAGAGGCCGTCCATGGTGCAAAGGCTGCCAAGAGATTTCCGGGTCTATCGGGGCAGGCACACGTGGATGATTGGCACACACTCGTCCAGTCCAAGGACGATTTGGTCGCGACCCTGCGCCAGAAGAAATACGCGGACCTTCTGCCGGAATATGAGGGTGTCGATTACATCGACGCCGGTCCCGCGCGGCTGATCGAAGGCGGCGTGACAGTCGGTGAGCGAACCCTGACAGCGCCGAAGACCATCATCGCCACGGGCGGGCGTCCCGTCCTGCCGACCATCGACGGGATCGAGGACATCGGCGCGCTCGACAGCACCAGCCTTCTGGAACTCGAAACACTGCCGAAGAGCCTGATCTTCATAGGCGCGGGCTACATTGGCGCGGAACTGGCCCAGATGATGAGCCGCATGGGCGTGAAGGTCACGCTCGTCGCCCGTTCGCATCTGTTGCCCGGCGCGGAACCAGAGGTCTCGGAGGCATTGGCGGCGGCGTTTGAGGCCGAAGGCATCACCCTTCTGACCGGGTTAAGCTACGACACTGTGCGCCGCGACGACGCAGGCGTGACGCTACGCGTGATCCAGAACGGAAAGCCTGTCGAAGTGACAGCGGATCACCTCGTTTCGACCGCTGGCAGGCGGGCCAATACCGAAGATATGGGCCTGGACGCAATCGGCGTTGAAACCGACGCGCGCGGGTCCATCGTCGTCGGCGAGGACATGCAGACATCGGTGCGAGGCATCTATGCGGCGGGCGATGTGACCGACCGTGACCAGTTTGTCTATATGGCGGCCTACGGTGCAAAGCTCGCCGCCAAAAACGCGGTTCTCGGCGAAGACCATCGCTACGACAACGCCGCGATGCCCTGGGTGGTGTTTTCCGATCCGCAGGTCGCGGGCGTCGGTCTCGGTGAAACCCAGGCGCGGAACGCGGGCTTCGACGTCAAGACGTCCATCGTGCCCCTCGATCAGGTGCCGCGTGCGCTGGCGGCCCGCGATACGCGCGGATTGATCAAGCTGGTGGCGGACAGGAAGACCGACCGGCTGCTTGGTGGCCAGATCATCGCGCCCGAGGGGTCCGATACGATCCAGACCCTCGTCATGGCGCTGAAGTTCGGCATGACCACCAAGGCACTCGGCGAGACGATCTTCCCGTATCTGACAACGGTGGAAGGGCTGAAGCTGGCGGCTCAAACCTTCGATATGGACGTGGCAAAGTTGAGTCTGCTGCGCCGGATAGACTCAAGGATAGGACCAGAAAATGAGCGAAGACTACGACCTGATCGTCATCGGGGCTGGCATGGCAGGCGTGGCCGCGGCGAACAAATGTGGCGCAGCAGGATGGCGTGTCGCCATTGTCGATGCGCTGCCCTACGGCGGCACCTGCGCATTGCGCGGATGCGATCCAAAGAAAATCCTGCGGCGCGGTGCGGAAATCATCGACTCGGCCCGACTTATGCAAGGCAAGGGGATCGATCCCGGTGATCTGTCGATCAACTGGGCCGATCTGATGGCACACAAGCGTGGCTTCACCGATCCCGTGCCGGACAAGATGGAAAAGGGCCTGTCGGGCAACGGCGTCGAAACCCTGCATGGAGCCTGCCCGCTTCACGGGAGACAACACGCTGGAGGTTGATGAGAAGACATATCTGTCGAAACGGTTCCTTGTCGCCGCCGGTGCCATGCCCAGGCCGCTCGGCTTCACCGGAGCCGATCTCGTGATCGACAGCACGGATTTCCTCAACCTTGAGGCCCTTCCCGAACGGATACTTTTTATCGGTGGCGGCTTCGTGTCCTTCGAGTTTGCGCATATCGCCGCACGGGCCGGAGCCAACCCGATCATCGTGGATCGTGGCGCCCGGCCCTTACGCGGCTTCGATCCCGATCTGGTCGAAATGCTGATCGACCGCAGCGGCGGTATCGGCGTGGACCTGATGCGCGAAACCGAAATCGTGTCGGTCTCGGAAGCCAGTGGAGCATTCAGTGTTGAAGTGAAGTCAGGCGATCAGGTCCGGACAATCGAAACCGATTTGGTCGTGCATGGCGCGGGCCGGGTTGCAGCCCTGGCCGACCTGAATCTTGAGGCGGCTGGTGTTGACTACAGCGACAAGGGCATCGTTGTAGCCCCCCATCTGCAAAGCACGACAAGCAGCGCGGTCTATGCCGCCGGAGATTCCGCCGACACCGATGGCATGCCGCTGACGCCGGTCGCAGTGATCGAAGGGAAGGTCGCAGCCTCCAACATGCTCAAGGGCGCGCAGACCACACCGGATTATGCGGGCATTCCGACGGCCGTCTTCACGGTACCGGAAGTGGCGCGTGTCGGCATGTTGGAGAATGAGGCAAGGGACGCCGGGCATGACGTAGATGTCCGGTTCACCGACACGAGCGGTTGGTACTCGAACTACAGGATCGGCGAGACCTCCGCCGCCGCGAAGATCCTCGTGGACAGGTCGAACGGCAAGATCCTCGGCGCGCACCTGTTCGGCCCGGAATACGGCGAAGCCTGATCAACTTCTTCGGCTTGGCGATCAAGCTGGGCCTGACGGCAAAGCAGCTTAAGTCGATGACGGCGGCCTATCCAAGTGTTGGATCGGATTTGGGGTCGCTTCTTTGAATTTGAAAGATTTTTCCTAATAGACCCGATCCTCCTCGGAACGTATGTCTCGCCCGATGAAGACGGTTCTTATCTACTTCGTCGCTGCGCTGGCCGAAATTGCCGGATGCTTTGCTTTCTGGGCGTGGTTCCGGCTGGACAAGAGCGTGTTTTGGCTGGCACCGGGCATGCTGTCCCTTGCCGCTTTCGCCTGGCTACTGGCGCTCAGCCCCGCCGATCAGGCGGGCCGCGCCTATGCAGTCTACGGTGGCGTTTACATCGTATCGTCCCTGCTGTGGCTATGGGGTGTGGAAGGCCATCGCCCGGATCAATGGGATGTAGTTGGAGCGGTCATTTGCCTTGTCGGTGCGGGTATTATTCTCTGGGCACCGCGCAGTATTTGAGAGGTAGCCGCAGACGGGGTGAAGCGCTGAATCGTTCGATTAGATCGCCTTTTGGCTCACGCGTTCCGACAACTCGGCGCTGCTTTCCCTCTGCATCGCGGCTGCGATCAAGCAGGTTTTCTATCGCCCTCGAAAGCAGCCATAAATCCTTTACGCAGCATCGGTCAAAGTGGGCTCTGAGCGGTCATTTTCCGCTGCGCGGTATTGCACCAAGAAACCGGTAAGGACGTCGTCACGAACGGCCCATACCTGCCGTTCAACCGCTTTCGGTTGTGCTGCGGCGCGGCCCGTCGAACCGGACATTCGCTGCGCTCGCCCATTTAGGATGTGGACTGATGACTGCAACGCGGGACTAAGCACCATTTCGCTGCGGCTGCGCCAGTGGCCGCTTCGATCAATCCGAAAAAACGGTTAAACCTAGAGAACCCACAAGGGAATGCTTTCCCCCGCTGCAGGCTACATCACTCACCGCTGTATCAATTGCGGCGCATCGGCATCCCCAAGGGCCATTTCGGGCAGCCAAGTGATAAGCTGAGGAAACGAGATCAGCGCCGCGATCAATGCAATCTCAATGGCAACAAGGGGTACCGCTCCGCGATAGATATCAGACAGATTGATACCCTTCGGTGCGGCCATCTTGGCAAAGAACAGGGCATAACCGAAAGGGGGCGTCAGAAAAGACGTCTGCAACGCCAAGGCTATCAGGCCAGCGATCCAGATTTGTGCAAAGTAGGCAGAGCCGACGTGATCTGCGAAGTCGAGTCTCTGAAATAATCGGCATCAGTACGGGTACAAAGACCAGCAGCACCTCGATCCAGTCAAAAACAAACCCAAGTATGATGATCACGCCAAGGAGCATGGCCAACAGTTCCCACCGGGTGAGATCGAATGCGGATATCCAGTCGAAGATCACATTTGGTCCACCAACGAGGTGGAAACTGAGCGAAAACACCGATGCGCCAAGTACGATGAAGAAGACCATCGACGTCATCGTGCTTGTCTGCACCGTGACAGAGTTTAACGACGAGAAAGACAGACGCTTTCGCGCCAGAGCAACCAAAAGCGCGCCAAACACCCCTACTCCAGCCGCCTCTGTTAGTGTCGCAAAGCCCAGAATGATGCTGAGCGGAATGGATGCGATAACCGCGACAGACGCGAGTACAAACAAGAGGTCTGACACAAGATTGGTCTTGGGTGCGTCCAGCGGGATTTCGACCGTTTTTCTCAAGGTGACCGCAAAGTAGACCGCGAAGGCCATGACCATCAGAAGCACAGGTACGATGAGGGCCACATACATCAATCCGATGCGCAGATAGAACACGTTCGAGATGAAGAACAGCATCACGGCTGGCGGGAACACGACACCCAATGCTCCAGAAGCTGCGACAGCGCCTCCTGCGGTTCGCGGTGCGTAGCCCGACGCCATCATCGGGGCATAGGCCACCAACGCCACAGTTATGACGGAAGCACCGATCACCCCGGCGGCGGGCGCAAGAACGAGGCCGATCAGCAAAGTCGCAATGGCGTAGCGACCGGGAACGCCTGTCAGAAGACGCCCCAGCAAGCGAAACATGGTTTCGGCAACGCCGCTGGCATTCAGGATCAGGCCAAGAAAAATCAGCATTGGAACGCTGGTGAATTGGACTGATTCATTGGTCAGTACACCACGGGCCCGCAGGTAGATCAGCCCCAGATGCTGAAAATCAGTGATCCCCACCCAAACCGCAGCGACAAACCCCAAGAAGCCTGTCCCCGCGAGCACCAGCGCCACCGGAAAGCCACTGAAAACCCCAATCGCCATCACGACAAGCATGGCAACCGTGAGGACCTCATTCACCATTGTGCAGGCCGCTTGCTTGGTCCGGTGCGCCTTGCGCACGTCTCCCTGCCAGAAAGCCGATGTTGCGAAGGGCGACGATCATCCCCGCAAAAGCCAGCAAGATGGGGCCTATGACCCCCGCTATGCGTTGTGCCCACACTTGGGTCTCGGCGTATTTTGTGGTGCGCATCAGGCCGTCCCATCCGTAGTAGGTCAGGATGGCGGCGAGCGGCAGAAGGACAAAAAGGCCGCCAATCAGTTCGATCCAAGCAATGCGGCGGGCGGACCAATGTCTGCGAAGAACATCAACGCGCACGTGACCGTCGCGCAGATAGGTATACCCAAAGGTCAAGAAAATTAGGATGAACAGCAGTGACGTGGACAGGTCCGGCAAATAGCTCGACACGCCAAGTTGTAGCTTGCGATCCAGCATCTGAAGCGCGCCATAAGCAGCAATCGAAACAACTGTCAGCCACGCAGTCACGACGCCGATGCCGCGAATGCCACGGTCAATCCAATCCAAAATCTCAAGCCGAATTCCCTCCCAAAGTTCTTTGCCTGTTAGCTGTTATCCCCCCGTGACATCTCCCTTGCGATTGTCTTGTTCCCGATTTTCCGGCCTGACTTTCGAGGCGCGAAAGCCGTCCCAGAACAGCAGTGCCGCCCCACAAAAGATCGCCACGTCAGCCAAGTTGAAGGACGGCCAGTGGTATGACCCGTAATGGAAGTCGAGAAAGTCAGGGACGGCCTGATAGCGCAGCCGGTCGAAGACGTTGCCGAGCGCACCGCCGATGATCATACCGAGAGCAGCAGCCGTCAGCCTATCTAGCGCGCGCCACAACCAGATCAGCAGCCCTGCCATGATCGCGGTAGCAAGCGCGATGAGACCCCACCAGGGTACGATCCCGCCGAGCATACCGAAGCTGACGCCATCGTTCAGAACACGAACGAGATTGAGAAAGGGCAGAACTTCGACCCCATGTTCAAGCGCCGGGGTGTTCAGGGCAAGCGCCTTGGTGCCCTGATCGAGACCGAAAGCTGCAATCGCACAGAGCCCACCCAGAACGCGGTTGTTCATGCCGCCGCCTTCAGATCGGCCCGCGCGTCGCGGATGATCGACCAGGAAGAATGCAGGAATAACCCGGCGATGCCGAAGGCGACAATGAGGTCGGGCCACGCGCTACCCAGCCAAACCACCAGACCGGCCGCGACAACGACTGCCGCATTGCCAATGGCGTCGTTGCGCGAGAACAGCCAGACGGCACGCATGTTCGCGTCCCCCTTCCGGTACTGCAGCAACGGCAGCACGGAGATGACATTGATCACAAGAGCAATCAGGCCCAGAAGCCCCATCAGCGTGGCGTCTGGGGTTGTCGGCTCGAATGCCCGCATGATGGTTGTCCCAAAGACGCCAAGACCAAGCAGGGCAAGGAAGATGCCCTGGATCAGGGCCGACCGCGCCCGCCAGAGAAGACTCCAACCGATGGCCAGCAGGCCGAGGAAGGTGATCGCGCCATCACCAATAAAATCCAGCGCGTCGGCCTTCACGGCCTGTGACCCGGCAATGAACCCGCCGATCATTTCAAGAACGCCATAACCAACATTCAGGATCACAACGATCCAGAGCGCGCGGCGATAGCCAGGGTCCTGATGGGCCGTACCTTGCTGAATATCTTCGTCGCTCTCGATGCGGTCAAACCCATACCCTGTTGTCTCGACGGCTTTTTCAATTTCCGGCAAGCGCGCTTCGGGAGCTGTCAAAGTCATTATGTGCGTTGCAGTAGACACTTTCACGGCGTCAGGCGCGATACCCGCAGATTGCGCCGCCCGCTCGATCTGGGCGGCATCCTTGGCGCAATCCATGCCGGAAACGCGGTAACGAAAGGATGGGATATCTGCTATCGCGCTTTCTGCGTTGGCCATGATCGCAGTTCTCCTGCTAAAGTGGATCAAAGGATAATATATCAGTGAGCAATGATATGACGCAGATCGTTGTGGACCGCAAGGTCGGTACCATTGAACAACGAGCAAAACTATTTCGCGGCTTTGCCGACCCAAGCCGCTTGTCTATTCTCGGCGCGCTGTGCGGGGAGCCGCTGGTTGTTCACGAACTCGTCGAGCGTACGGGACTATCACAACCAAACGTATCCAACCACTTGCGATGCTTGTTGGAGTGCGGGCTAGTTAACAGCGACCGAGATGGGCGCTTCATCCGCTACCGTATCAGTAGCGCACGTATCGCAACGCTGTTGAGCGATGTGGACGCACTTCTCGATGTGGTCGCAGGGGGCGTTGAGGCCTGCGACAACTATCGCGGGAGATAAGCAGCCACTAAGCGATGAAATAGACTAGGACAGAGCTAAAGGACGACTGATATTGATGTAACGCGCCGTCAAATTATTATAGCCGCTGTAGGTCTTACCAGCATTGCACCCTTCGCCGCGATTGCGCAGGGAGCCTCCGTCGATCCACGTTCTTAAGGACCCGAATTGCAGCTGTTGCCGGGTTTGGGCTGATATTCTTCGGGCTGAAGGCTTCCGTGTGACCGAGGAGCGCAGCTTTGGAACACTGCTGGTCCGACACAAGTTGGACAATGGCATCCCCCAAGAGATGATATCGTGCCACACAGGCGAGATCGAAGGCTATATGATCGAGGGCCATGTGCCCGCAGCAGACATTCGTCGCCTTCTGGACGAACGCCGAGACGCAGTCGGTCTCGCCGTTCCCGGCATGCCCTATGGATCACACGGAATGGGGCCAGAAGATCAGCGTGAAGCCTACGATGTATTTCTGATCCGGCGCGACGGTAACACCGAAGTGTTCACGAGTTACGAAGCAGCCTGACGGCAATTTCATTGATCGGAAACCATAAGGAGAAGACTATGAAGCAGCATAAATCACGCTATTTTGGTATGGTTGCGGTGTGTATGATCTCTGCTACTGTAGCCTTCGCACAGCAGCAGCGAGGCGATTGGGTGGGGTCACGGGCCAATGGGACCGAACCACATGTGGTCTGAACGCATGCCTGGCTGGGGACACGGCAACATGGGTCCGGGCCAGCAACAGCGCATGCAACGACATTGGACTTACATGAACGAGTGCGTGCCCGCAGCTTATCGGGGCGCTCGGAGCACTATTCGCGCGACGCCTGAAGTTATCGCGGAAGGCCAGACGCTATACACAGCGAACTGCGCAAGTTGTCATGGAGCCGAGGGTCTCGGGGATGGTGAGGCCGGTCGGTCTCTCGTGCCTTCTCCGGCTCTCCTTAGATGGTTTGTTCAGATGCCGATGTCGGGAGACGAGTATCTGCTCTGGGCAATTTCTGAGGGCGGTCAGCGCTTCGGAACAGAAATGCCAGCCTTCAGGGAAGCGCTGACTGAAGAAGAAATCTGGAAAATCATCGCATACATGCGTGCGGGGTTCCCGTGATACCGCGCACCGCGAACACTTTGTAGAGCTTTTGGCGGTGCTTCCAAAAATACACAATTTCGCCGATCACCACCAAAACTGACATTGGTGGAGCGCGCAGCATCGCTCACTCTGGGCTCACTGCCGACTTCGGAGGCAGCGCAGCAATCCCGTGATATCGTGCCTTGTCAACGTCGGGTTGTCGCTTGAGGAGGGCATGGCGGATCGGAGGATCAGTCATGGAAACACCAAACTTACCGGCCATTCGCGCGCTTCGCCCAGCCTGGAACAAAGGACGTATCGTTGGCCAGAAACGACCTCTGAAGCCAAAGCACGTCTGGGCGATCCGAGTTCGACTTGAACTGGCCGAGAACCATCGCGACCTCGCGCTGTTCAATATGGCGATCGACAGCAAGCTTCGCGGCTGCGACCTCGTGAAGATGAAGGTCGTCGACGTGATGGCATCGGGACAGATCAAAGAACGCGCTTCTGTGCTGCAAAGCAAAACTCAAAAACCGGTCCGCTTCGAGATTTCCGAGGGCACGCGTGATTCAGTCGAAAAGTGGATGGAGGATGAACTCATGGTTGGCTCAGAGTATCTTTGGCCAGGCCGCTTCCATGAACGTCTTCATATCTCAACTCGCCAATATGCGCGGATTGTCCGGGATTGGGTTGCTTCCATCGGCCTTGAGGAAAGTGCATATGGCACGCATTCGATGAGGCGAACAAAGGTGACCCAGATCTACAAGAAGACTGGCAACTTGCGTGCGGTTCAGCTTCTGCTTGGACACACCAAGATGGACAGCACGGTCAGATACCTGGGCGTCGAGCCTGGAGGATGCGCTTGCGATAGCCGAGGCCATTGAAATCTAGCAACTTCGGATCGCCTTCAAGGGCGGCCCTTTGCCGTCACTAGATCGATCGCAGCATCGTCATGTGGTAGATCGTATCGCCCCAGTAGGGACGGCCCAAAAGTTTGTCCTGTGACTTGCGCGAAAGATTGTTAGAAATGCATCATGCCGAACGTTAATCCGGACATCCTCAGATGGGCACGTGAAACTGCCGGGCTGTCTCTCGAAGAGGCAGTCCAGAAGCTTGGGATAAATGCGGCACGAGGCGTCGAACCTGTCGACCGACTGGCGCAGATGGAAGCGGGTGAGGTGGCTCCGACGCGTCCGATGCTTGTGAAAATGTCTAAGCAGTACCGGCGATCTTTGCTGTCTTTCTATCTCTCCGCACCACCTCGTCAAGGCGACAGGGGGCAGGATTTCAGGACGCTACCGGCGGCTTTTGCAATGACCGACAATGCTCTGGTGGATGCCGTCGTCCGTGACATCCGCGCCAGACAATCCCTTGTGCGCGCGACACTTGAAGAAGAGGATGAAGCTGAGACGCTGCCTTTCATCGGATCTGCTCGCACAACCGAGCAGCCGAGCTATTTGGCCCGCCGGATCGCTGGAACAATCGGATCTCGACCTCGGCGCTTATAGACGCTGCCGGACAATCGGTGATGCAGTCGCCTACCTGCGGTCCCAGATTGAAGCGGCGGGGATTTTCGTCCTCTTTGTGGACAACCTCGGCAGCCACCATACCGAGATATCGGTCGATGTATTTCGCGGATTTGCCTTGGCAGATGATGTCGCGCCGTTTGTCGCTGTAAACGCAAATGATCTCTAAAGGTGCGCAATCCTTCACCATGATCCATGAACTGGCCCATCTGTGGCTGGGTCTCACGGGCGTAAGCGGACGCGATGGTGAACGTGATATCGAGAAATTCTGTAATGATGTCGCCGGGGAATTTCTTCTCCCAAGCTTGGAACTCCAGCAATTGGATATCAGTGAGGCCAATGGCATCGCAGATGCAGTGCACGTGATTGGCGCGTTTGCACAGGCCCGCAAAGTCAGCGGCACCATGGTCGCGTACAAGCTGCACAGGAGCGGTGCCTTCAACTTCGAATTCTACCAGGGCATAGCAGGAACCTTCCGACAGAACTTTCTCAGCCAGCGTGGGCGGGATCGCGAACTCGCTCGGGAAGCCGAATCTGGTCCAACTTATCCAGTTATTCGCCGACATCGAGCCGGTCCGGCACTTGTTCAACTGGTTGATCGGATGCTCGGTGCAGGTGCGCTGACCACGACCAAGGCCGGAAAAGTTCTGGGCGTAAGCGCCAAAAATGTTCAGAGCGTACTGCAGGCCGGTGGCCCGAGATTGTCGGCATAAACCGAGTGGCGGCCCTTTATCTCCTCGATGCGAACACGTTGATTGATGCAAATCGGGACTACTATGGCATTGGCCAGGTTGACGAATACTGGGAGTGGTTAGTCCATTTTGGAGAACAGGGCCGCATCAAGATACCGGTGGAGATTTATGAGGAACTCAAGGCGGGTTCAGACGCCCTCGCCGCCTGGGCAAAACAAGGAGAAACGGAGACGGCGCTGAAATTCGCAGAGGAAGTCGACATAGACCTCGTCAGGCGTGTAACTGAAGAGGGCTACGCAGCCGATCTGACGGACATCGAGATCGAAGAAATCGGACGCGATCCATTCCTGATAGCCTACGCTCTCTCCGACCCTGAAAATCGGGTTATCGTAACAACCGAACGCTCCAAGCCGCGAGCACAGAGAAAAAACCGAAAAGTGCCAGACGTGTGCGCCCACTTTGGCATTCAACCGTGTAACGCTTTCACATTCGGCCGTGAGATCTGGGTTTCCGCACTGACTGGCGAGACCAAATTTAGCGCAAATCATTGACTTCCAGATGTCCGCTTTCAAGTGGCGGGAAATCGGATCCCGCGCCCGCAGCGAAGGTCCGGATTCCGCCCTCGTGTCATTCGCGACATCTACGCAAATCTCCTTCATCATCGCCAGAAGTAACAATACGTGACCTGCTTCTCATAGCGCAGCATGCCTACTTGCACCGACAGATTGCACCACATAGCGCTCGGTGACAGGTTGGCTTGAAGCTGCAATTCTGCTCCCACCCAACCCAAAAGGAGACAGAATATGCAGAAGCAAACCAAACGGCTGATCACGCGTGAGTTCATCGGGTTCATGGACGAATTGAAGTACGGCGTGGCCGAGTTTGTCGAAGTTGCCGTGAACGACGTCGTGGGGGCGGAACCGCGATCACGTCGTTCGTCGCGGCGCGGGCCGAACCGCCGGTAGTAGCCCGCTTCCGTTTTCCAGGAGGGCCGAGCCAAAGCTCGGCCCTTTGTGTTGCTCTTGTTGAGGTAAAGCTTGGGTTGTCTTTGCAGTCAGGTAGCGAAAACCTCTGGCGGCATGTGACCGTGACAAGACAGATGCCGCGGCGTCGCCCCGTTGTCTTGGGCCTCCAGCAGCCTCTCAAAAGCCCCCTGACGCGCAGTTGTCTTGTGCGACCAGATCACCTGTATCGGCGCATTGAGGCCGTAGTGCCGGTTAATCGCGCCGCTTCTGAACCCCTCAGAATAGAGTGCCAATGACGTCGACCAGCTTTTGCGCGCCGAGGAGGAAGCGATGGGTTCCGTGCCACGATCCACCTCAACCATGAAGGCGCGAAACAGCCCGCCATAGTCGATTGCAAAGAGTTGGTCAGGTATTAGACGGCGACGACCAATTGGGATCGCCAGCGTTGCATCGGACCGACCCAAGATCTCATGGGCGGGAATGTAGCGCAGACTGCGTTGCTGACATTCCAACTCCGCTCGCGCGGTGAGCATCGCTGTTTCATGGAGATGCCACCAATGCCCGGTGGGGCGGATTACATCTTCGGCAACCCCGCTGTCTTGCAAGTAGAGGCGCCCCAGCGGCGCCAGGTCATAGACATATGGCTTGAATTCAGCACGTTCCGTTTGTCGTTGCTGCCTGGGGAGATACAGGAATTTTGCGGCCCGCAATGCCTGTAGCCGCCGTAGCCCGCTGTCACGGCAGCGGTGGGTATCTGCCGTCCAGTCGAGGAGATGAGAGGAGGCCAGTGGACCGTGACACTCTATCAGCTTTAGCCACCGCAGATCGCGCTCGGTGGGCGCAAAGGCGTCGGCCCGGTTGATAAGATGGAACGTCGTTCGGTGTCTGAGCTCGGGTTGTCATCTTCCCATCGTGACCGAGCGAGAAGCGCAAAGCGACGGAGATTTGGGTGTTGTTAGTCGAATTTCGGGAGCGCGCAGTTTCAGGCATTGGCTCATAGGTCTCAGAGGAGACCCATGGTGCGCCATAGACGCACCATATCCTGTGTCGCCCGTGCCGCACCCCTAAAGATTCGACTCTTTGCAGACTCTGTGGCCGAATGCTCCGTCGATGGGACTCTTTGATCTTTTTTTGCTAGAGTCTGACCATAACCAAACAAATAGATATGACAGCAGAAACACTATTGATGAAGCTTCTTGCTATTCCAGAAGAGAACCGGAAATCGTTTCAAGAAACCATCGCAACTTGTCCACCTGAACATCTCGAACTGGTCTTGATACAGATGTCACAGGAACCCTATGAAGACGACTGCGATCCGTCACTTGATCAATGGGCCTCAACATACTTCCCGGAAACTCTTGGCAAATACGCCGTGTTATACGAGGCCGAGGTATCAAAGCTCAGTCGACGGTCGTAACGGATCATCATCCGGCGCCTGTGGCCCCTCAGCAGACCCTGAGGGGCTGTTTTGCGATCCGCCAGCCGCCTCATCAGGCTCCTTCACCGTTTACAGCCCCGTCATTCCTCTCGGCAGGCTTCCAGGGGCCGCATAGGTCTCTCGGCTGTGCTGTCGGATGGCATAAAGCATCTCAGCATCCGCCCGCTTCCGCTTCTCCAAGACGAAGAACGGAAACGACAACGGCACCGCCCTGTTGGTCACCCCGCGAATGGAGGTCGCGAAGGTGCCCTTTGGTAAATTGCTCATGCTGTTTGGTTCCGCATTCATCATGCCCGATAGCGCCCGCGCGTCTCGCGGCGAGATCCCACCGGCCAGCTTGATTGACGTGTTCGCCTCAAACGCTTCCTGCAACCCGTGTGCAAGTTGTCCGAGATACTGGTGAGCCATGGCCATTCCCACGCGGTACTTCCGCGCCTGGCTCAAGATCACACCGAGGTTGTGATCGAAGTAGTCCTGAGCTTCGTCCACATAGACATGAACTGGAAGACGGTCGCGATCAGGGATGGTGGCCCGCTCTTGGGCAGACTGGGCAATCAGGGCCACAAAGAAGCGTCCAAAGACCTGCGTGCCCTGTTCCTTAAGCAGCGACTTCGCGGTGTTGATCAGGATGAGCTTTCCAGCGTTTAGCTCCGAGAACATGTCGAACTTGGTCTCGGGGTTTGAGAACATGCGTTCGAAGGTCTGGTTCTCGAGGATGCCATAGAGACGGCGCAGCACCTGGCTCTTGGTTGTCTCAAACTCCTTGCCGTCAAACTCCGTCTCAAAGAAGCGACGTGCCGTGCCGTCGAGCTTGGCGATGTCATTGGCAAATTGAGCGGAACCCTCCGGTTCCAACAAATCGCGAAGTGTGTGGATCGTGGCCCCTTCGATGTGGAACATCAGACGCGTCACATAGCGGAAGACGACGGATTGCTTGGCCGTCATACCGGAGCCCAGGAGCGATCCCAGCACAAAGTCGTAGAGCTCAATGATGGAGTTGGTGAGCCGCTCACGCTCAAGCGCGTCGTAGCCCTCTAAGCGCTCCTGTCCGACAGAGAAGAGGTTCAGACTGACGGGCCAGGCGATGTCTTCTGGATCAATCAACACGATCCGATCTGGAGGCAAATCGGAGTGCTTGAGGATGGTATCAATGAGATCACCCTGGCTATCGATCACAACGACAGACCGGTCCTGCTGCGCAATGAACGGCAGATCCTGCGCAATCAGGTATTGAAGCGTCTGCGTTTTGCCGTGGCCGGACCCCGCCACCATGTGCAGATGCTCAAACCGACGATCCTCTGGGATGGAGAACGGTGTCCGCAGCCGGAACGCGTCTCCGCAACGGCGTACCCTTGAGATAGGTCTCAAGCGGATCGTCCCCCTTGTAGTCTCGCGGGAAGATCGGATTGCCCGAGCGGGTTGTGGAGCGCAGATTGGCATCTAGCTGTGTCTGGAGCCCCCTGAAGAGCGCATAGGGCGTATCGGCAAAGAACGGGGCGGCCATGGCCTCCACAGTCTCGCCGAGTGGATCCAGGAACTGGGTGACCTCAACCAGCACCTCACCGCCAAAGGGAGGCACTGCATGCGCAACGGGAGCCAGACTTTGTGAGATCAGATCAAGGGCTGTCTCGGCCATGCCGCGGTCGTGTCGGACCTGTCCGAGCCGCGCAAGCTGATCCCGGTAGCGTCCTCCCTCCAGCGTGTTGCAGAGCGCGGGCGGTGGCGGGATGTCCGGAGACAGCCCCTCAGCCGCGTAGATCGCTTTTCCAAGGTCGAGCAGCGCCTGGATGCGGAGAACATCCGAGAGGTCTGAGGGCCAGTGCTGGGCGAGCCCGCGCTCAATCTCGCCATCCGTCAGTTCGACCCGCCCGCGCAACGCATGGTTGTAGAGAGCTTCGGTCTCTTCCCGAGCGATCTTTTCTGCGCGCGCCGGACTATCTCGCCACAAGCGGTATCCGACATAGGCGGGCACCCCGACCAAGGCGATGGGCGTGACCACCAGGGCCAGAAGCAGGAAGCCGCCAACGATCGCCGACCACAGAAGGACCATGCCCTCCCAGCCTCTCGCCAAAGGACCGGCCTGCCATCAGAACTCAACCACAGTGCGACCGGCGACCTCTGCATTGTCGCCAATCCAGAGTTTGACCTGTGCGAGCGCGTTGAGGAGTTGCTCCTCATAGATTTTGGCGGCTGACGGCGTGGCACACAAAAACCGATCCGATCGCGCCCGCATCAGATCTTCCAAACGAAGCTCAAACTTCTCGTCGCGATCATCCACGCGGGCATCTGCTGGACGGCGATCAAGTAGCTTTGTCTTCCCGAGGTTCCGCTCGCGAATGACCTGTATCTCTTCGTGGCTGAAGTGCACGTCGAGATGGACCTCATAGTACGTGGTCTTCAGGACAAGTCCTTTCCGAACCGTGTGATGAGAGACGGAGACTCTCATCAGATTGCACTGCGCGTTCGGCCCAAAAGGGCGGAATGGCTTTTGGGCTCAGCCGTCAGGGGCATCGGCTGTGTATCTCGACAGAAAGGGAGAGATGTCACGGCCGCCATCGAGCGAATTTGGTGCCGGTATGTTCCGCCATGAGTGCCCAGGCACCCCCAAGCTGGACCCCCATAGAGGTTGGGGGTGCGTATGGGGGTCATCGAGCCTGTTCCCATTTCCGCGTCTCGAGCCATTTTGAAACGCTTCGCGTCCACGGCATCCTTTGCCATCTCGATCGTTCGATAGGTGCGGCCCAAGACGGAATAGCCATGGATTGTGCGCTCGATCTTCTCGCCCTGAAAATCAGTGATTTTGGGTGTGGGCATCGTCGATGAGCCAGATCGCATGAAGGACGGAACGCGATCACCGGCGTTCTGCTTGGCAAACGTGGCTGCGCTGCTTTCTCCGTTAGGTCGCGCATCCGATCCGAAACTTTTTGACGTATTGGCCGCTTGCATCGTCGCATAGCTGAAGGCCTGTTCTGATTGCTGAAGAGCCTGTCGAGACACATCCAGTTGGTCCCTCACAACCCGCAGCATCTGGAAAGTGTAATCGGCGCTGTCGACATTCGCCTTTCCCAGTTGAACGAACACAAGACAAACAAACCCTCCAAAGAGAAACATTGTGCCTGGCAGCGCACCGATGAGAAACGGCACGCCCAGACCTTGGGAGAGGCTTGCACCAAGACCAAGAAACATGAGCACGCCAAAGGCCATGATCACCCAGCAGATCTTCTCAAAAAGCCCGAGAAGACCTCGCGCAGCCCCATAATTTGATGTCTTGAGATTCATTATGCTTCCCCCTTTTTGTCCCGTGGCGGAATTGAACCGTATAACTGGCGATTGCGTCAAAACCCCTACGTGCTGGCATTCCTCTTTTGACGCTCCACTAACGGTGGATCGGAATCTGCGGCTCCGATTTTTCGCAGCATGGGATTTCGCTCAGTGAGATTGCCAGCCTGGCCCCGAAAGGGCTAGTGCGACCCTTGCAACAAGAAGGAAGAACAAATGGCACAGCCCAACTTGGACAAGATGTCTGTCCCTGAATTGAAGCAAGTCTGCAAAAAGACACCCAAAAAGCAATTGAAAACTACTCTGCCCGCAAGCGGGAAGAAGCACTCGCGGAACTGGAACAAGTCGCCAAGAAACATGGCTTCAAGCTTTCGGACCTAGTCGGGAGCAAGAAAGCCGCAAAGGCAGCTAATCCCGCGAAGTATCGGCATCCAGAGAATGCCGCTCTGACTTGGACAGGGCGCGGACGCCAACCGAATTGGATAAAGGAAGGGCTGGACGCTGGGAAGTCTCTCGAGGACTTTGCGATCTAGCGCGGGTTTCTTTTCGCAGCCTTGGTGAATTTCGAGGACAGGGGCGATTTGACGGAATTGCCCCTTAACTCTCCCGCAGTGCGTGTCAAAATACGCCGTGAACGGCTCGATCAGATAGGTCATGGGAGTCCGCTCTTCAGTTCGTATGAAGGCATCGACTGGCATGCCCGGTACGAGAACACGATCACCAAGTAAGGCTGCTTGATCTTCCGGTAGGGTGATTTCAGCGCGGTAGAAGCTGCTCCCGCTCAAGTCATCCACGAAGGCATCCGCTGAGACCTGACTGACCAACCCGGTAATCTCCGGCAGTTCGTTTTGGTTAAAGGCCGGAAATACCACCATGACTTTTTGGCCTGCGAAGACCTGGTCAATGTCGATCGCAGGTACACGCGCGGAAATTATCAGCGGCCGTCCTTCCGGGATGAGATACGCAAAGGGATCCGCCGGGCGGAGGACGGATCCTTCGCCGAATATGGTTAATCCATGGATGCGACCGGCGACCGGCGCGCGCAACTCCATCCGCGCGATGCGCGCGATCAGACTATTGGTCCGCTCGGTCAGTTCTTGTTCATTGACGCGGATTTCGCGCAGCTCTGTAATTGCCTGTTCTCGACGCTCGGTTTGAAGCTGCAGGATAGCAAGCTCGCTTTCGATGATCCGCTCTCCGGCTTCTGCCTGACCTGCGGCCACTTCGCCCGCCGACCCCTGTAGCTGCACGAGTTCCTGCTGCAGCCGCACCACCGGTTCTCGCGTGCCTGAGCCGCTGTCCAAAAGCGCTTGCCTTCGAGCCGGCCTCCTCTTCGACCAAAGCGACCTGGCCGGCCAAAGCTTCCTGCTGCGCTTGCAGAGCCTGCACCTGCGCATTGATTTGAGTGATGCGGCCCTGAAGCTGTTCCATCTCGCGTGCGGCGGTTTCTGCCCTGGCATCAAAGAGATTTTGCTGGCCAGCCACCAGGTCTGCAATCTCAGGATCCGTTTCGGCGACTGCATCCAGATCCGGCGCAAACGTCACCGTGTCACTGCCATCGCGCTCAGCTTCCAGGCGCGCGCGACGGGCCTGCACCTCAGCCAGATTGGTGCGCACGACGGCCAATTCAGTCTGAAGTTCCGATGGGTCAAGTCGCATGAGGACTTGCATGGAGCCAACGCGGTCACCTTCATCCACCAATAACTCTGCGACCACACCGCCATCAGGATGCTGAATCGCCTGCCCATTGCGGTCCACCTCCACTTGGCCTGAAACCACGACGGCGCCGGACAACGTTGTGCTAACCGCCCAGGTTCCGAACCCGCCAACAAGCACAAACAAAGACAGTAGCCCCAGTTTCATCGGCCCGGCGACGGACCAGCTTGCTTCGTCCTTTTTCATGACAGACCTCCTTGCTGGGATTGTCGGCTACCAAACGCACATCGGCTGGGTTCTTCAACACCCGCGCAAGGACTTCATCGCGCAGACCGAAGGCTTGGGCCATCCCGTCGCGCAATACCAGCAGCTTGTCACATTGCTGGATTGCATTGGGTCGGTGCGCCATGATGATAACGCCAAGACCACGCTCCTTCATGCCCTGAACCGCATTGTTCAGCGCCTCTGACCCAGCATGATCGAGGGCCGAGTTGGGCTCATCCAACACCAGCAAACCGGATCCCCATAAAGCGCCCGGGCCAGCCCAACACGTTGCACTTGTCCACCCGACAGCATCGGACCGATACCTGAGACTTGCGTCTCATATCCATCCGGCAGAGCCCGGATCATTGTATCCGCATCCGCTGCTACAGCGGCCTTCGAGACCGCCTCCGCATCAGGCGCAGGATCGAGCCGCGCGATATTCTCGGCGATTGTCCCGTCGAACAGCGTCACGCTTTGCGGCAGATAACCGATCAGCTTTCCCAGTCGGTCCGGATCATATTGGTCCAGTGTCGCACGGTCGAGGCGTACGGACCCGCCAGATGGCTGCCACAGACCGGTAATTGCGCGGGCGAGGCTGGATTTGCCGGAGCCGGAGGGGCCGATCACGCCCACAGCTTCACCTGGCTCGACCCGGAAAGTCACTCCACGAAGAGTGGGAACTGTCGCACCCGGCGGCACAACTGACAGAGCAGCCACTTCCAGGGCTGCCGCCGGTCGCGGAAGATCAAGCCGAGGCGCAGGCTCAGGTTCATCCGTGAGCAGTTTGCTCAGCCGTCCCCAGCCACGCGCCGCTTCCGCGATCATGGACCATTGGCCAATTGCAAGGTCGATGGGCGCAAGGGCTCTGCCCATCAGGATGGATCCCGCGATCATAGCTCCAGCCCGCAACTCTCCCCTCAATACAAGTAGTGCGGCCAAGCCAAGGATTGCGGACTGCAGGAACAACCGAAGCGTTTTCGAAAGAGTCGAAAAACTACCAACCCTATCAGCCGCGCGCATTGACACGTTGAGTGCTTGTCTGCGCTGGCTATGCCAACGCGCGAAGGCCGCTTTCTGCATGCCGAGAGACCGGATAACTTCGGACTGGGATTGCATCTCACCGGCCATTCGATCCGCGACGCGCCCAGTCTCCGACGCCTCACCCAGCGGTTTTGCCGTTGTTTGGCGGTTGAGGATCGTCACAACGATCAGGACCGCCGCACCACCCAGTGCCAACCAGCCAAGCCATGCGTGGAAAATAAAGATCACTGCGATGAAAAGTGGCGTGAACGGCAGATCAAAGACGGCCATGAAAACAGGCGATGACGTCAGGCGCTGCACAGCGGCCAAGTCTGAGAGAGCCGTCTGGGCGCGTCCTGTCCGTTGCGCCTGCGCCAGGGCCGCCCGGAACACCCGCGCGTCAAACGCCTCCTGCAACTTTGCGCCATACCGCGCTGCCACACGGGCGCGCGCGAAGTCCAACAGGCCCATCATGACAAACAGGAAACCGACCAGCATGGTCAAAGCCAGAAGCGTCTCTTCGCTGCCAGAACCCAGGACACGTTCGTAAACCTGTAGCATGTACAGCGGACCGGTGAGCATCAGCACGTTTACAAACAAGCTGAAGAGCAAGACCGACCACAAAAGCCATGCGTTACTACGGCGGAACGCGGCAAGTTCGTCAGCCCCACCAAGTCTCGGTTGGTTCAAATGCCGTTCCTCAAATCATGGCCCAAACAGATCGTCCCAAGTGTAGACGGATCCATCTGCGAATTCGAAGCTCTCAATGGTGGTGGCTTCTAATCCGATCCGGACTTCACCCGAATCCATCCCATCGTCCCACCATAAACCGCTTCGCTATGCCGATGTCGGGGTTGGAATATGTTGTTGTGGAGAAGGTGAAGTCGCTCAACATCAGATCATCGAATACGATACGATCGGCAGTCCCATCTCCGACACCTTCATACTGCGTATGGACGAACAGCTTTCCGGAGTCCTTCTGGTAGTGATAGGTATCATCCCCGGAGCCGCCATACGCGTATTGCCAGCCACCAGCCCCCGCACCAACATCAATCGTATCGTTGCCAGACGAGCCCCAAATGCGATCGTCCCCGGCGCCACCGAACAGACTGTCATCGTCGTTCTGCCCGTTGATTGTGTCGTTGCCGCTTCCTCCGATGATCGTATCATCGCCATCGCGACCGTAGATCCTGATATCATCGGCAATCGAGGACGCGTCGATTTGGTCTGCGCTTAGATGGCTGGCATAGACAGATTCCACCCCCGTGAAGCCGGTCAGATCGATGATCTCAGTATTGTCGCGCGTGAAGAAGACTGAGTCCTGACCGCCACTGCTATCGTGCACGATATCGCCGACCGACGAGCTCGTAGCGATCATCGCCGTCGCCTCCCTCTAGGAGGTCGGATCCGTCGCCGATCAGCGTATCGTTTCCAGCACCACCCAGGAGCGTATCCGCGCCAAGATCCCCCATGATGCTGTCGTTGCCACCAAATTCCGTTGATCGTGTCACTGCCCGCTGTGCCGATGAGCACTTCGTTCGCTGCAGTTCCCACGATTGCCACGCCGCCGGCTGATTGCGTGTTCGCATCGATCAGGAAATCGTCCGCCGTGAGCGTCAACGGGTCGACGTTTTGAATAGTGATCGAATTCCCTGAATCATCAGTGATGATCGCGTCATTGCCGACAACCGCGATGTGGTTGGCAATGAGGTCGGTGAAATCATCGATCCCGGCCACATCGATCAGACGGATGCGCTCCAACGGATCGGATTGGTCAAAATCAGTGATGGTGTCATTGCCGAAATCACCTTCAAATCTGAATTCATCGGCAAAGAGCGTGTCCCCGCCAGTGAGCAGATCGTTGCCCGCTCCGCCATCTAGTGTGTCCGATCCGGCGCCTCCGTCAAGCGTATCATTACCGGCCCCGCCGAGGAGGATATTGGCCTCTGAGGAACCGGTGATCAGGTCGTCGAAGGCGCCGCCGATCACATTCTCAATAGAGTTGAACGTGTCGCCAGCCGCATCGCCGGTGTTGTTCGCCGCGTTGTTCAGATCGACGGTCACACCTGCCGTTGCCAAAGCATAGCTTGCCGCATCACGGCCATTGCCGCCATTCAAGACATCGGCGCCGACGCCTCCCTCGAGAATGTCATCATCATCATTTCCGTGGAGCGTATCGTTGCCCGCGTCCCCAACAATATGGTCTTGGACATGATTCAGGCCGTAGAGGTTCTCAGCGTTGGAGGTGCCCTGAACACGGGTAAGCGCCTCAATCTCGCCGGCATCCCAGACCGTGCCATCATCGAACAAAATGGCTTCGATGCCATACCCGTAGGAGGCATGATAGAAGTGATTGGTGACCGTGATTGCCTCCGCTGGATCTCCGATTGAGATGATCAAGTTGTTGGAGCCAGATGCTCTTGTGAGGGGCACATCAGAGGTGGACACACCGTCCAATCGCAGGACATCCACCTCAACAAGTGAAGCGCCGCCATCCGTGATGGTGTCGCTGCCGTCACCGACACGCCAAATGTAGGTGTCGTTGCCATTCTCACCTTTGAGAAGATCATCCCCAAGACCACCATCAATGATGTCGTTGCCGTTATGGCCACGCAGATGATCATTTCCCTCCAGGCCGATGAGATGGTCGGTGAATTGATTTGTTCCCGTGAGGTAGTCGTTTCCAGCGCCGCCGGTTACATGTGTGTGCTCTTGAATATCCGCATGCGACCAGGTCACGCCATCCGCAAAGACAATCCGTTCCAATCCCTGGCCAGGATAGGCGTCGCGGAACTGGTACTGTGAGGTGAGCACCTCTCCAGTGCTAACAATTGTGATTGTGATGTGGATCGACCCTTGCGCACGGCAGAGCATCACGTCATCGGACGCAACATCTAAGAGTTCGAGCGTGTCAACTTCCGTCGTAGAGGTGCCTCCGTCGAGGATCGTGTCGTTGCCATCCCCCTTGCGCCAAAGGTAGCGGTCTTCGCCATGGCCACCATTGGCGTAGTCATTGCCAGTGCCAGCGTCGATTGTATCATCACCATTTTGTCCATTGACTGTGTCATTGCCAGCATAGCCCAAATAGTGCTGCGCGAAGTGACCGTAGCCGGAGAGATTGTCATTGCCGGGCTGTGCCAACAACCGTGGTGTTGTCCACAATGTCAGCCAACGACCAGGTCACACCGTCGGCAAATTCGATGCCTTGAATGCCATAGCCGTTGTTCACGTTGTAGAACTGATGGCTGACCGTAATGACCTCACTTGTTGCAAGGATTGTCAGCGTCAACATATGGCTGCCTTGAGCGCGGGTCAGTTCGACGCCGTCGGACCCAACGTCCAACAGGCGCAGAATGTCGGCCTCAGCCAGGGACGCGCCGCCGTGATCAATCGTGTCGTTGCCGTCACCTGTGCGCCACAGATAGGTGTCGTTCCCATTGCCGCCATCTAGACGGTCTGCCCCCATTCCGCCGTCCAACACATCATTGCCGTTGTACCCACGAAGCGTGTCGTTGCCATCATAGCCAAACAGATTGTCTTGAAACCCATTGGTTCCGGCCAGGTTGTCGTTGCCAGGACCACCCTCAACACGAGTGTTCGCAAGAATATCTTGAAGGTCCCAAACCGCGCCATTCGCGAATTGGATCACCTCAATTCCTTCGGCCTGGATAGCTGTCATGGAATTGGTAGTTATCAGTGATGGTTTCGCCGGTGCTGAGAATTGTGATTGTAAGATGTTGCGAGCCATTAGCGCGTGTGAGTTGAACATCATCAGAGTTCACATCGACTAGTTCTAAACGGTCCAAATCCGTCGCTTGCGGTCCATTGGTTCCGTACGCCTCATGAATTGTGTCGTGGCCGTCGCCTTTGCGCCAAATGTAGGTGTCTGCTCCATGACCACCGCGGAGTAGGTCGTTTCCGTCTCCGCCATCAATCGTATCGTTGCCGCCATTGCCTTGAAGCGTGTCATTGCCTTCCAGACCCAGTATGTGATCGTGGAAACCCCAGCCTGCGAGGTTCTCAGCCACGGACGTCCCGGTCACAAGGGTCTGGGCGATGTCATTGGCGAGCACCTCAACAGTAACACCATCGCTAAAGGTCAGGAATTCGATGCCGTACGTGTGGTGGATGCCACTATTGGTTTGCCCGTTTTGCAGACTGTAGAACTGATTTTGCACCGTAATCGGCGCTCCATTCGCTCCCAGCACGGTTACAATCATATTGCTGCCGGACTGCGTGAGATCGACATCCGTTGACGCCACGTCGTTGAAGTCCAGCCCGTCGACCTCAAGCGCTGCTGTGCCGCCGTCATTGACGGTGTCTGCACCTTCGCCGCGCGACCAAAGGTACAAGTCACTACCGTGGCCACCTTGGAAGCAAGTCAGTGCCGAGACCACCAACCAGCAAGTCATTCCCGTTTTGTCCGGTGATCGTGTCGTTGCCCTCAAGACCAAAGTAGTTTTGGTCGAACTGACCCGCGCCGGAAAGGTTGTCGTTTCCGGCAGTACCGGTCATCGACGTCATGTCGACAACGTCCTCCATCGTCCAGCGCACGCCGTCGCCGAACTCGATGATCTCGACACCCCGTCCTTGCCCGGAGTTGTGGAATTGGTTTTCGACAGTGATGATCTCGCCGGTCGAAACGATTGTGATCGTTAGGTGGTAGCTGCCATGTGCGCGGGCGAGGGTTACATCCGAAGATCCAACATTGACCAATTCCAAGACGTCAGTTTCACCGATAGAAGTTGAGCCATCTCGTACAACATCGTTGCCGTCATTTTTCGACCATCGATAAACGTCATTGCCAGCTTGGCCGGATAGCAGGTCATTTCCGCTGCCGCCGACAAGCGTGTCGTTGCCGTTGTAACCATAGAGCGTGTCATTGCCGATACCAAGCCGGAGAAGATTGTCGTCTTGCTCGTGTGATCCCTGCACAAGATCGTTGCCGATACCGCCAGAAACGCTCCTGAACGCCGCAATGTCTTGAGGTGACCAGATTTCACCGTCGGAAAACTCAATCGAGAAATTCTCGCCGAACGAGTGATTTGCGGTTGAAACCCAGCGTTGCTCCCAATTACCGGTGTTGTTGTTCCAATAGGTCTCCCAGTAGGAGCCTGGTGTAGTAGCGATAATCATCAAGGACGATTTGTTCGCCTGTCGGCAGGATATCTATGACAAGATCTGCATTTCCGGAGGGCCGCGACAGGCTAACCTCCGACGACATGACATCAACCAGAATCAGGTCGATCTCGATCCTCCTCGGTGTAAGCATATTGGTTGAAGATCGTGTCGTTGCCGTCTCCTTGGTGCCACAGGAAGATGTCAGACCCATCGCCCCCATCGACGGAGTCGTCACCCAAGCCGCCCTCAAGCGTATCGTCCCCATCTAGGCCAGACAGGGTGTCGTCGCCATCAAGACCAGGCAATACATCGCCATAGGTGTTCGTGCCGGTCAGCGCATCGTTGCCACTGGTCGCAGCCAGGGTGATGCTCTCAGCAATTTGCCGCGTGTCCCATTCTTCACCGTCACTGAACACAATCCGCTCAATGCCTTCTGTCACGTAGGTGTCATGGAAATGGTCCGTGATCGTGATCATTTCGCCGGTGCTCACAATCGTCACGCGCAGATCTCGCGAGCCCTGGTCGCGGCTTAGCTCCACGTCGCTGGAGAGAACATCTGAAAGCACCAGCGTGTCGCTCTCAAGGCTTCCTGTGGCCCCTTCGTCGATGGTGTCGTTGCCGTCACCCTTCGACCAAAGATACGTGTCTGATCCTGCCAAGCCCGAAAGCAAGTCCGTGCCAGCGCCGCCGTCGAAAACGTCAATTCCAGCAGACCCGGAAAGCGTATCATTCGGGTTCAGCGTATCCGCGTCTCCAAGCACTTGATTGACGGGCTCGGATTGTGTCGCTTGATGGGCGTTGCTGGTTTCCAAATGTTCCGGGCTTTGGGCCAGCGAGGCCAAGAACTGTGCCTGCGTGATGTCACCCGATGCCAAGAGCCCGCCCCAGACCTGAAGCTCCTGCGCGTTCGGATCGCGCCCCACGGCATTTTGATAGGCCTGCGTGACTAATGCTGTGCCGGTGAGACCGGCCAGAGAGTTGTGCGCCTGGCCCGCGCCATGACCATTGCCGGTCAGGAGTTCCGCCACAAGATCCTCTGGGTTCGCTGTTCCTTCCAACAATTGCTCGGAGAGATAGGCAAGCTCCTGAGCGCTCGGATCACGGTCATAGACCACATCCACAAGGCTCTTCACGATGCCCTCGACATAGGCCTCATCCAGGAACCGCTCGAATTGCGCTGGGTTCATGATCACGTCGAAGTTGTTCGTCGAAAGATGCTTGTTGCCCGTCAGAACATGTTCGGCAGACCCAGCCAGCTCGACCGCCAGACCGGTGCGGTCAAGCGGGTGCATCGCGCCGGTCCAAGGATCAGGATCACTGTTCAAAGAGGCCAGGTTTGAGGCCGGGCTCCACCATGCTTGGCGGCCGACCATAGCTGTTCAGGAACAGTTGCGTGATGTATTCCGCGTCGGTCTGAGTGCCATAGCGGGTGTCGAACTCATCGCTAGTGCGCAAGTCATCGGCGAGAGCAGCTTTGTCCAAGGTGCCATCTGCGATGTACTCGATAAGGGTCTCATATTCAGTCGAGTCCGGATTGCGGTCGAGCACCGTATCGTAGATGCGCGCCGCCTCGGTGAAGATCTGACCCTTGGCCGCCTCATCCAGGCGCACCTCATGGGACGCAACGACTGTTCCGCCGGTGTTAATCTCCGTGTACGTCCAGGTCTCAATGCCGTCCGCGCCGATCTCATGGGTTGACGTTTGCCGAAATTGGGTGGTCGTGGACGCATAACTCCAAGTGTAACTACCTGATCCGGTTGGCGAATATTCTGTGGTCTCAAGAAAGGCGCTGCGCAGGGTTTCGACTGTCAATCCGTCGGCCGTTTGGGTGGTGACAAACGTGCTGTTCTCAGCGCCGGCTTCATTAAAGCTTGTGACTGTCTCAATTCGCTCGCCATCGGAGCCAATTTCAACAAGAGACTTGTGGTCCGCGCTTCCGTTCCCATCATAGTCAGAACGCGTCTCCGTGCGGCGCCCATCCGCACTGGTCTCAATAATGGTTTCCGCACGCAATGAGCCATCGGCATAGGTCGAGCGGATAGTCTCAGTCGTGCTGCCGTCGGCGTTGATGACAATGTCCTCGACCTGCGCGCCGTCGATCGTGCCATCGCCATCCACATCGTAGGTTGTCGTTGTGGTCAGCCCGTCTGCGGCAACGCTGCTCACTTGCTCATAGATCGTGCCGCCGGTTGGGCCGGTTTCCGTGAGCGTGGTGATTTGCGTGCCGTCCGCCGCGAAGGACGTTGCAACCGCACGGGTGAACTCCGCCGTGCCATCACCGTCGAGATCAAAGGTCGCAACCGTGGACAGTCCGTTGGCACTGGTTGTGCTTTGAATGATCGCATCGGGATTGCTGCCGGAGAGGTCAGAGTAGACCATCGAGACCGATTGATCCGCATTCACGACTTGGACCAGTTCCTGATCGTTGGCGCCGTCCCCGTCAAAATCAAACGTCGTGGTTTCGGTGCGGCCGTCTGCGCTCACCACCAAAGTGGTGCTATTGGCATGCTGAAAGCCCGGATCATAGTCCTGAACAATCTGCGTATAGCCGCCCTCCGCGCCGCGTGTGATTGTTGTGATCCGATCCGTCTGGCCATCGCCGTCGAGATCCGACGTGATTGTCTCAATCAGCCCATTGCCACTGATCGTCGCAAGCGAACTCGAGAGCAGCGCGCCATTCTCATCAATCGCTTGCGTTGCCGTCTCAATTGATCCATCCGCGAGATAGCTGGTGGTCGACACATTCGACACGTCGAACAGGCCATCGCCATCCAAGTCAATCTTGGCGCGCGAGACGAGCCCATCGGCACTGGTGAAGTATTCTTCGCGACCAAGAGAGACATAGTGCCCGTCGCGATAGGTCACGACCCGGTCTACCGACCCATCGGCGTTCAGCACCTTTTCATCGTGACTGAAGAGGCTCCACGCGGCCATCGCCATTGCGGTCATATTCCGTGCGGATATCAAGGCCATCGCCGCTTGTGGTTTTGGTCCAGATGCCCTCAAGCCCACCGCCAATCGAGTAGTGCGTTGTGGTCTCCGTGATGACGCCGTCAGCGCCCACAAGCGTGACGCGGACTGTATCCGCTACGCCATTGCCGTCTGCATCGATTGTCTCAGTGACAGTGTCGTCATCAGCACTCACCACACGCTCTGTACGCGCAATCAGGCTGGCATCACTCGAGAAGCTCTCGGAGACAAAGGTTTCGACGCCGTTTATGGCCAGCGTGGACGTCTCAGTCGACGAGAAGTCCACGACGCCGTCCCCGTCGACATCGGTGGTGGTCGTGACAAGCCGACCATCATCGGACGTCGTGACCACTTCTTGGTACGACAGTGTCCCATCGGCCGAGCGTGTTTCTTCTGTGACCGTTGTCGAGCCATCCGCGTTCAAAACAACGTCGCGGCTTTCCACCCGGTCAAAGACACCGTCGCCGTCCAAGTCAAAGCGCTCTTCATTAGAGAGCCCAGTCCCGTCGGCATAAGTCTCGGCTTCCGCTTGCGTGCTGCCATCTGGCGCGAGCCTGCGTTGTGGTGGAGGTGACGGACCCATCATCGGCCACAATGGTCACTGTCTGCTCATCCACCAACCCATCGCCATCGATATCGACAGCAGTCGTGACCTGCCGTCCGTCATCGCTGATTGTGACTTCGGTTCGACTGCGCAGCGTTCCGCCCGCATCGCGAAGCTCCGTTACCTCCACGGTCGAGCCATCAGCCATCAGCGTCGTTGTCGTGCTGGTGGTCAGGTCAAACGTGCCGTCTCCATCAGCATCCGTCGCCACGCTTGTGCCGAGGCCATCATCTGTGACAGTGGTCTCCGTCCGGCTGAGAATGGTCCCGTCACTCGCCAGCACAATCGCCAACGTCACCATCGCGCCATTGGCCGCATAGGTGGTTGTTGTGTTGGTGCGGCGGTCAAAGACGCCGTTGCCGTCAAAATCCTCTTCCAGAACCGTCGAGAAGCCATCGTCGCTGGTGGTCAGGACGGTCAGGGATTGCAGGGAGCCATCGCCGTTCTCGACGCGTGTCGTCTCGATCGTCGAGCCGTCCAGCGCGTAGCTGGTTGAGACTTCTGTGACCGTCTCGGAGATGGTGTCACCATCCGCATCACGCGTCGTGGTTGTGGTCAGCCCATCGCCGCTGATGGTGGAGGTGGCCGTTGAGGCAATGGATCCGTCCTCAAAATAAGCTGTCTCTGTGACCGTGACGGAGCCGTCGGCGGCCTCATTCCGCACGGTCTCAAAATCCGTGGCACCGTCCCCATTGCGATCTTCGGTGGTGGTCGTCTGCAGGCGGTCTGCGCTTTGCTGCACGACCACGCTCGAGAGCAGGGTCGTGCCATTGCCTGCAAAGCTCTGGACCGTCGTTGTGGTCGAGCCATCCGGGTTGTTAACCCGGACTTCCTGGTCGACCTGATCCAGAATGCCATCGCCGTCCGTATCGTATTCGATCGTCCGGGTCAGGCCATCCGCAGTGGAGATTGTCGTGGTCTCAGATCGAAGCGAATTGTCGCCATTCCGAACTGTCACCACTTGCGTGGCCACGCCCGCCCCATCCACCGTCGTCACATCGGACACACGCGTATCCACGTCGCCGTCCCCGTCCGCGTCCAGCGTGGTGTTGGTTGTGAGGCCGTCTGAGGAGGAGATACGGGTTTCTTCAGACAGAATCCGCCCGTCAGCCGCCCGCTCATAGCTCACAGCCGTCACTTCACCCGTCACACCATCCAGTGTGACGTCGTTCAGGATCTCGTCAGCATCAAACGCCCCATCGCGGTCCAGATCCACATGGGTGGTCGTCTCAATGAGATTGTCGGCGCGCCAGGTCTCGCTGGCGTAGCGCAGCGAGCCATCGCCATTCTGGATGGTCTGGGTCTGCGTGCGACTGCCATCCGTTGCAATGACAGTGGCATCCGTCTCGGTCACGTCGGCGCTTCCGTCGCCATCAATGTCCCGCGCGACGCTCTTGATCAGCGCATCAGCAGGACTGCGCATGCGTCGCATTCGCACGTAGAGAGCCATTTTGATTGAATGTATTGACCGTTGAGGTCGTCGATCCATCTGTGTTCACAACGATATCTGAGACCTGTGTCGTCTCAAATGCGCCGTCGCCGTCGGCATCCGTTGCGATTGTGCGCGTAGTCGTATCGGTGCCCGCATCGTAATCGAAACTCTCTGATCGCGTGTCGCGCAGAGAGGCATCTGCGTTGTGGCGTGTGGTGGTCTCGGAGCGGACACCGGTCACCGGATCCACCGAGATCACATGGGTCAGCGTGAACTCCACGGTCCCATCCGCATCCAAATCCCAGTCTTCTGTGCGGGTCAGGCCATCCGCGGAGACGGTTTCGTCAATGATCCGTTGTGCTGTCCCGTCTTGGGCCTTGTCGGTGATTGTGATGGTCAGGGCGCCGGTCACCAGATCCGTGACGCGCACTTCGATCTGATCGTACCAGCCGCCGCCGACGGAATCCCGTTCGATGGTTTCCGTGCGAGAGACGCCAGCCACTTCCACAATCGTCGTCTTCGTGGCTTCCAGCAGAATGCCCGTCGCGATATCCGAGCCGCGGTAGAGCCTTCTTGACCTTCTCGGTACCGCCGGTGACCGGCGTTACGGAGATCGTCTGCACGCGGTCCACAACGCCATCACCGTCATCGTCGTAGCGGTTGGTGGTCAGCGCGCCGCCCGGCGTGACCGTGCTTTCGATGGTGAAGGCGATGGAGCCATCGGCCGCATAGGCCATTGTTGTTTGCACGCGATCGCCCGTGCCATTGGTCGTCTCCACCTGCTCGACGTCGTAGCCCATCGCCTCGGATTGCAGGGTCAACTCGCCAAGCGTGTGCGTGGTTTGAACCAGTGTGTTCGGGTCCTCGATGGTGAAGGTTGTAGTGCCGGTGATAACCGATCCATCGGGCAGTTCGATCTGCGTGGCATTCCTCGGTCAGGTCGATCTCAACGATGTTCAGATCGTCCAGGGTCTGTGCAACCAGCGAGCCATCCGCCTGTGTCACCATCACCTTGAAATTGGCCCAACCGTCATCCGCCGCGGTCAGCTTGCCATCGCCGTTGGTGTCGAACACCGAGGCCAGCGCTTCGAGGTCTGAAGCTGCTGTTGGGTCCCATTCGGTGAAGACGAACTCGCGAGTGGAGGTGATTTGGCCATTGCCGTCCGCGTCGTAGAACAGAACGCCGTCGCCAGCGCCCGCCCAAGCCGTGCGGTTCAGCAGGCCGTCATTGGTTGAATCAACGTAAACGGTTGAGGCGTCGAGTTCAGTGACCGAGAGGCCGGTGCCGTCAAGGTCGAGGAGGATGGGTTTGGTCCTTTTGGAGGGGAGATCCGAGTTTGGATTGTGGGTGTAGCCGCCGTCGTCCTTGGAAGTTGAAGTTGCGAATTTCCAAGTGTCAGGCTTCGAGGTTTCTTTGCCATAGGCGCCCTCCTCAGTGGCCTTCCAATTATATGCAGCTTTGAACTCAGCACCCGATGCTGGAGCGTTTGCTCCAGACTTCTCGATCCTGCCCCCAAGATCTTCTAGTCTTCCCGTGGTAGGATTAAAGACGCCAAGGGACCCATTGGGAAGCTGACCGTACCTGACGCCGTTGACAACGACAGCAGGACTTTGGAAGTTCTCGGTCAGCAGCGTAACCAATGCCAGTCTTTGGTCAGTGGAGAGATATTGCGCATAGTCATCAACAATTCTCTCTATGGAATTGAAGCTGCCAGCAGTTCGATCAAAATCACTTAATACGATATCGATTGTATTAATCGCACTAATTACCACTGCCTCCTCAACAATACGCAGTATGTCGTTAACCTCGTTTTGGTTGAGATTGCCGAACAATTGACGAAGTTGAACATCTACTGCGATATCCGCATTTATGCCGCTAAGTATGTCACTTGCTGTATCAAAAATGCCAGTGGAGTGGTGCAATGTCTCGTGAATAGTCGTGACGATCACGTTGTCGAAGTTTTGCGCCGCTGATGTTGCCCGCGGATCAAAAGGGAACTGGTCGTTTATGAATATTTGTCCAGGAAAGTTCGTACGGTCAACCAAACCTCTTGGTGGGTTGGAGAATGTCAATCCAGACGACGAGAGTAAGTTTACCTCAAGCGAAATTCCTGAAAGCGTTGGATTTCCATTACGATCCAAGACGTCGTAAGAAAAATTCCCGGAAGAGATAACGCTCAAGGCGCTCCCAACGATCGTGGACTGCGTATCGCCATCTGCATCTAGAAAGTTCACCATCTAGAAAAAGCTCCCCATCGTAGTAAACGGCTCCGTCAACTAATCCAAAATAAACCTCCACACCGCCGACGGTAGTGAACTGAAATATGGCCATTCTGGAAAGTCTTTCCAGAGTCTCGTCGGCGCAAAATGCCGAAAAAACGCCGCTCCAATACAGTTCTGAATTCGGTGAATTCTCGCAATCATTGATGATCGTCGTGATTAACTGCTCGTCAAGCTCTCTGTCAAAACTAACCGCCGGATATTCCACTCCCAATATCGAGAGGCCATGCGAATAGTGCTCGGTGCGTCCGTATATGGAGCCTACCTGTGTTTGAGACGCCGATTGGTACGAATAGGTGCAGGGGTAGCCGATAGTACTTACATGATCTCTGATAGACCCCAACCTCAAGCGCACTGAGCTCTCAGCGCATAAGGTCCAAACCTCACTTCAACGGTCTCATCAAGCGGATAAATATTCGCACCGCAGTCCCTTGAGACAATACCCTGCAACAGACTCAATTCGACTATCGTACGCGCCTCGAGGTTTTGCGCCGCAACTTCCGATGGCAAAGCAAAGAATAGGAGGGACACGAAGAAGGCGTGCAAATGCGACAATTTGCGCCTCAAGATCCTACTGAAAATATCGGCATACATAACAGCCTTTTCTCTCCGTATGTGAAAAACCAAAAAATACTCTTCAGTTCGTACTTGGCATGGTACTCTCAACGCTGTTTTACGAGGATCGCTGGCTTTGATCGCCATGATCCCACGTTGGTTTGAAGAAGTGCAAGAACCTTCGATTTGTTGATGTATCGAGACACTTGATGCTCGCCCTTCCAATTCATGCTTCTGGAACTTTCCCCTAAGCTCCGTATAACAGAACGTTGTTCTTTTGCTCTGCATCGAAAAAGAGGGTTCACCCGTCGAATGCCAAAAAAACTACGGAGGCAAGGGGTGAGTGTAGTTCACAATGATTCCTCTAGACGAAAGCATCAATTGCGCGACGCGAGCCTCAATCACTTTGAACTGTGGCCTGATGAAGAAATGAAGTCAATCGCTCGCCCCATGGGACTGCCGAACTCGCTCAAACCAGCCAATATCTTCAAATCCTTTCGCAACCCGCCCACACCCCCGGAAATCAGATCTTTCCCGAAGCCAATTCCTGAGCTATCAGCCCGCTCTCGAACGCCGTCTCACTGATTGCCGAATTCGCTCAACCACCCTTGTGCCACCCCGCTTCACCCGCCTCAACCGGCAAGCGCCGCTGCGCGTCGGTCGGGCTGCAAACCCTCGGTTCCTCCCACGCCCGCTTTCGCGTCCGCGGGTCCCTCCCAGGCTTTGCAGGCCCGGCCCGGTTGACCCTTGCGTCGCGGGTCGCAGGGCAGGCTTTGCCCACCCTGCTCTGGCTTTGAAAGGGCGAGGCCCTTTCAGCCAGATCAGGCGGGCCTCTCCATTCAACTCAAAGCCGGGAGGCCCAGATGAAAGACCAACAAGACACCCAAATCCAGATCGAAACCGTGCCGTTCGAGCAGTGCGTCCTGTCTGACCTCAATCCCCGTCACGTCATTGACGAAGCAAGTATCGAAAAGTTGGCGGACAATATTCGAAGCCTAGGCCTGATCCACAACTTGGCAGGACTTCGACAAGACGACGGAACGATCGCCATTGTGGCAGGTGGCAGACGTCTGCGCGCCTTGGCGCTTCTGCAAGACGATCCGCGTTTCCAAACGATTCCAGTCCAAATCGCGCCCGATGAAGAAATAGCGCGCCAGTGGGCCGCTGCAGAAAACCACCTCCGCGCACAGTTGCACCCCGCCGACGAGATCGAGAACTACCGCGCCCTGTCAGACGCGGGCGCGCATGTGCCAGAGATCGCCTTGGCCTTCGGCGTGAGCGAACGCCATGTCTACCGTCGATTGGCATTGGCGGGTCTGGCCAAGCCAGTGCTCGCGGCTCTGCGTGCCAATGAAATCTCCCTCGGGATGGCGGCGTGCTTCACTGTCGCGAATGACGCGGCGCGGACCTTGGAGGTTCTCGAGCACGTGCGGGGCCAAGCGACAAGTGAGCGCCAGATCAAGAGCATGTTGCAGCCGGAAGCCGTGAGTAGCGGAGACCGACGTGCGGTTTTTGTGGGAAAGGCGGCATATTTCGAGGCCGGCGGGCGCATCACGGCGGACCTCTTCGCGGAGTGCGATTTCTGGCATGATGTCGACCTCCTGCAGCGGCTGTTCGAGGAACTCTTGGCGGAGGCTGCGGAGGCCGCTCGGGTGTCCGAAGGCTGGCTCTGGTGCGATATCGAAACCGCGCCGTATCTGGGTTGGTATGAAATCGAGGCCCGGAAATGCGCGCGGCTTTATCCGGAACCGGGTGTGTTGGACGAGGAGGAAGAAGCCCAGTTGGAGACGCTCCACGCGCAGGCTGAAACGGACGATCTGAATGACGAAGACTGGGGGCGGCTGTCGGAATTGGAGGCCAAGGCCGAGGGCACCTTTACCGATACTCAGATGGCCCATGCCGGGCTCGTCTGCTACATTGACCACGACGGGGTTTTGCAGACATGCAAAGGGTTTGTTCGGCCAGAAGACAAACCCGCAGCGACGGAAGCCGGAGTGCTGGCGACTTCACAGCACGTGGTCACGCCCAAAGAGCGCCGTGTGATCTCGGCGGCATTGGCTCGAGATTTGGAGGCGGTCGAGCGCGGTGCACGGCAATCGGCTGCACTGGAGCGCCCGGACCTCCTGCTGGATTTGCTTGCGTTTCAGTTGTCCGGACGTGCGGGTTACCATCGGCCACTTGCGCTGCGCAGCGACCCAGTTCAGTTCATTCCATCTACGGATAGCGGGTACGAAATCGACGCGAAACTCGGGCAGGAGGTTCGTGAGGCCGAGCGCGACGGAGATGTAGTCGCTGCTTTCAAGCGGTTCCGCAAGCAGTCCAAGGCCAAGCGGCGAGATTGCCTTGTCCGCTCGCTGGCGGCTTTGGTCGATCCGGTTGGTCGAGACATGCCTGACTTGATTGATAAGGCGATCAAGCTTGATGTTCGGCAGTACTGGACGCCAACCGCAGAGAACTTCTTCGCTCGAGTGCGGTCCAGCCATCTGGACACGCTGTAGCAGCACTTCTTGGACTTGGGCGATGGGCGACCAAGCCTTGCGAGCTTCAAGACCCTGAGCAAACGCGAAAAGGCCGGTAAGTTAGAAGCGCTTGTCGCGTCCACGGAAACGCAATCGGCGCATGGTATGAACGCAGAGCAACAATCGGCTTTGTCTGTATGGTTTCCCAATTCCGGCGATTGATCAAACAAAAGGAAAAGAGGCGGTCTACACCGACCGCCTCATCCTATCCCATTGCCTTTGCAAGGTGCTGAGTTGGTGCACGCAACACCTGAAGGGCCAGCACAACCGCTTCAAAAATCACGGTAGAGTGGGGTTCATTGTCGTAAAACTGCGGGCGCTCCGGTTTCCAAGGTGCGAGGGCCGGGAAGCGACCAATCAGGTGTTCCGCCTCCAGGTACTTCGTTCTGAAATGCCGCTCACGGACAATTGTGACGTGCAACACCGAGCGTTTTGCCAAAACCTTTCGGATCGCCGCCAAAAGCAGCACAGACTTGCCGCGCTTCTTGGATTTTGGGGTCAGGTCCTCTGACACCACGGCATCCGGGGCGAGTTCTTCGAGCCAGCCATTGAGAGAGTTAGCCAAATCGGCCTCAGAACTGGCTGCTTTGCGAGAAACAGCCCAGTCCTTGAGCCGCTCTCCTTCGAAAAACGCGTACCCGACGCGTCCGCTCATCACGGCAAGCGAAAGCAGCCTAAGTGCCATAAGCAGCGGGTTCATCCAGTAAGTTCTGTTCGATCCGATCAAGCGTATGGCGTCGCTGCCGGAACGCAGCGTGATTACTGATGGTGACGGGAAGCTGCGGCAGACCTGCCCGTACCGTTGCACGTGCCGTTTTTAGCCGCTCCGCGAAATAGGACTCAAAGGTCCGGTTGTAGATGACGGAAAGGCGCAAGATGTCGTCGAGCGACGGATGACGCCGTCCCTTTTCCAGGCGTTGTACGTATTTGCGGCTGCGGTTCATGAGCGTCGCGCAGTCGTCCTGACTGAGCCCCGCGACCTTTCGGGCGAGACGCAGGTCCAAGGCAAATT
This sequence comes from Gymnodinialimonas sp. JB5-7, assembly GCF_055693405.1. NCBI lineage: Bacteria > Pseudomonadati > Pseudomonadota > Alphaproteobacteria > Rhodobacterales > Paracoccaceae > Gymnodinialimonas > Gymnodinialimonas sp. JB5-7. Next base: position 103,250 of record NZ_JBVFUX010000007.1, on the reverse strand, counting down.
GTGTGAGCATATTATGATGATGTTATTGGCTAATGCCGCATCATGGTATGCGCCGCATAACAGTCATTCTAGGAGACGCAATGTCCCCAGTTTGTCCTTCGTGGACGGTTGCGCGCCATATGTCACCAAAGTCAGGGTTTTCCGACAAACCCATCGCCGGAAGGGGGAACCCCTTCCGGGCCTGCGGAACCCAGACCTTGGTGGCAATTACAGCGTGACCGTACCGGTCATTCTGTAGATCAGGATAGCTCTTCCAGCTACCGCAATGCTAGTCCGACCGATGCACAACCTTGCACATTGGAGAGACGTATTTGTGATGACGAACAGATTTGACTCTCCTTACAAAAAAGCCGCTCAGCCCGAAGGCTGAGCGGTCATCTCAGTACTCGCTGGCAAGCATGATGGTCAGAACGCGATGGGTTTGGCCTGGATTGGCCGGATTGGGAGACCCTGCTGATTTGGCCAAATCGTAGCAATCGATCTTCCAATAGATCTTCTCACCGTTCGCCTCGAACATCCCGAAATCGTGCTCTCCCCAGGGATCGCTCTCTGGTGGAAAATCCGAGAATGTCCTGACTGTCTCCACGATCTTCACGACCGCGTCCTGGCCCAAGGCTTCGATGCCTTGAGTGATCACAATTGATCCATTTCCGCGCGCCTCAGTCCGAAACAGATCGTTGAGTTCCGTGATGCGTTTGACGGGTTTGGCGGCGTTGCTCTCAATCCAAGTAAGCGAGACGTCGGCTTCGCAAACCTGACAATAGGCGCTCTCAAAGACCTCCTCGAGTTCCCAGAGACCATAACCTCGGTTCCAGCACGCCCAGGCGCGACGGACAACGCGTTCTGATTGGCACAAGGAGCATGTCGGAACCGTTCCGACATCCTCTTCCGCCGCTCCCAAAAGATCACCCATATCACTCTCCTTCCGATGGGTGGCCGCCGGACTTCATGTCCGACGCACCCCGCGGAAGGCGAATGCAGGTTCCAGACGCAGAGTAGCTGACGCTCCCATTGATGACACGGAGGCTTGATGCGCAAGTTCGTCACTTTCGACCGGCGTGCCAGAGAAATCTGAAACCGTCAGAATACGCGAATGAAGTCCGTCGCAGACACCTTCACGACACTGGGGATGGCCTCGGATCACTATCGAGAATTCCCCGTGGCCATCTCGCTCAATGATCGCTTGCGTCATCTTCTTGCGATTGGGCAAACGGGGACAGGAAAGACAACCTTGATCGAAACACTGATCCGTCAGGATATCGCCGCAGGGCGCGGCGTCATGCTGATTGATCCTCATGGAGATCTCGCCTCAGAACTGAACGGCTCCTTGAAGCGGGTGCACCACTATTGGGATCCCGCCGATCCGAAATGTCTGCTTGGATACAATCCAATCATCAAGGCCGGTCCAAGCTGTCCGACCCTTGATCGCAGGTGGTTTGATTGATGCGCTAAAGAAACAATGGGCAGATGCCTGGGGCGCGCGCATGGAGCACCTCCTTCGTTATGCAGTATTGGCGCTTCTGGAAACGCCAAATGCTGACATGCGCGACATCTTGCGTCTGTACCTGGACAAAGACTTTCGAACTTCGGTTTTGGCTCAAGCAACCGATCCACAAGTCCTGAGCTTCTGGCAGGATGAGTTCCGCGCCATGAATTACACCAATGCGGTCGACGGGGTTGCACCGATTGCAAACAAGATTGGTGCCTTCTTGGCTCATCCATTGGTCCGCAGAGCCGTCTGTGAGCCACAGAAACCGCTTCGTTTGCGGCAAATCATCGATCGGGGCGAGGTCTTGATTGTCAATCTCGGAAAAGGGCGGCTCGGCATCGACACAGCAAAGGTTTTGGGCGGGCTGATCCTGCCAGCACCATGCATGCTGGTTTCTCACGTCAGGTGCTGGACGAGGCATCTCGACGACCATTCATGCTATACGTCGATGAATTCCATAGCTTCACAACCGAGGCGTTCGCTGACCTCCTATCGGAAATACGAAAGTACGGCGTCGCGGTCACCTTGGCTGCAGCAATATCTCAGCCAATCCGAAGAAGCCGTCTTTTCGGCCATCATGGGTAACGTGGGCAACGCGCTCGCATTCCGCGTTGGTCCGTTGGACACGACACTGCTATGCAAACAGTTCCCTGACATTGCTGCGCAGGACATGATCTACCAACCCAATTATCGAGCAATCGCGCGGATACTGGTGGCTGGGCAGCCGCGAAAGCCCTTCACCCTCGACACCCTGCCGCCGGGGGCACCATTGGTGACGCGGCGGCGACGTGAGTTCCTTAAGCGGACAAGTAAACTCTGCGTATGACAGAAGAGGAACGAATTCAGCGCCATCTCGAGCTTTGCCAGCGTGTATACGAGCGCCTTGTGGCTGAGGGGAAATGGTCGTGGCCGGATCTCGCCAAAATCTGAAGATCTGATAGAGTCGAAGGACACAAATAACGACGTATGAAACCGTGCTTTGGATACATTCGAGTATCCACCCAGAAGCAAGGCGAGGGTGTATCACTCGAAGCACAGCAAGACGCAATCACGGTCTTTGCGAGTCGTAGCAACCTCACCATCACCAAATGGTTTGAAGAGAAGGAAACAGCGGCCAAGTCTGGCCGCCCCGTCTTCACCGCTATGCTCAAGCAACTAAAGCAGGGCATGGCCCAAGGGGTCATCATCCACAAGATCGACCGCTCCGCTCGAAACCTGCGTGACTGGGCGATGTTCAGCGAATTGCCGGATGCTGGTGTTTCGGTCTTCGTCGCCACTGAAAGCTTGGATTTCAACTCCCGAGGCGGTCGTCTCACTGCCGATATCCAAGCCGTCATCGCCGCTGACTACATCCGCAACCTACGGGAGGAATGCATCAAGGGGATGAATGGAAGGCTCAAGCAAGGACTGTACCCGTTTCGCGCCCCAATCGGATATCTCTCGACAATGGACGAGGCAAACCCAAAACCATTTGCCCGAAGACCGGGCCACTAGTGCGCCAAGCTTTCGAGCTTTATGCCACTCGCCAGTATTCATACACTGTATTGCTCGATGAACTGGAGCGGCGCGGGTTGCGCAATGTACGCGGCGGAAAGCTGACGCTCAACGGTCTCTCGAAAATACTATCCAATAAGTTCTACATCGGCCTGATATACATCCAATCGAGTGGAAAAACATACCAGGGCGTCCACGAACCACTGATCGCCGCAACCACTCCGGCAGCGGGTGCAAGACATCCGAACTGGCCGATGCGGCCCCAAAACGACGCAGCACAACCACCTGTATCAGGGGCTGTTTCGTTGCGCGCATTGCGACAACCCAATGGTGCCCGAAAGGCAGAAGGGGCGGGTTTACTACCGATGCACACGCAAAACCTGTCCGACCAAGACGATCCGCGAGGACACGCTAGAGTATTGTATCAAAGAGGAACTCAAGGCGCTGGAACTATCTGCAGAAGCGGCTGCTCAAGCGAGCAGTTGGGATGTCGATCGGACCATAGAGAATGAACTGGCGGACCCACGGGCAGGTATCGAGTCTCCAGATCAAAGATGACGAGCGCAGACTGGACAGATTGCAAGACTTGTTGCTGGACGAAAAGATCGATGTGGAAACGTACGATCAGAAAAACGGTAGCTTGCTGCTACGATTGAACAACCTGCGAGAAAGGTTAGTTGAGTTGCCCGATCCTGACGTTTTGCGCGCACAACAGCGGCAACTCGCCGAACTGCAAAATAACCTTGCATACCTTTACGAACGGGCAGACCGGGCAGAAAAGCGCATGATTGTCGAAAACGTTTGGCCGAACCGCATGGTGGCGGGAAAAAAGCCCGTGTTGGAGCCGGATTCTTGGCTTGTGAGGGCGGATTGTGATCCAACCCTCACCGAAGGTGACCCAGAGCGATATAAAGACCGAACCAGTCACGGTATCAGGGCAGAGTTAGAGTTGATCAAACCGCTTCTTGAGCTGTTGGATAACAAGAAGGATGGTAGTCCACCAAAGGTACCGCAGTGGAAGCACAATCTGAAGAACCAAACCCCGGATGGCTTGCCGGGTACAACATGATTACAGCCACTGCCATGCATAATGGCTATTTATGCCGAAAGTCAGTATAATCGCCATATGACTAAAATCATTGGAAACAACGATGGCCCCGGCGGGCGCAACGAGACATACAAAATCGGCAAACGAAAGGCCGTCCGTAGAGCAGAAGCCGTAAAGGAAGTTGAGCAAGGCAAGCATCCAGGCGCCCACGTGATCAAAATTAATGGCAAAAAGTACGTTCGCGATAACCCGGACTCTTTCGAAGCGAGATAATGTGAATCGAAATAAGTAGTTCACCACTAAATTTAGATAACACTCATGGCCGATTTAGAATCCAAATTACTAGAATGGGCGAAGCCCCCATCTGAGGCCCAGGAGGAACGTTGTTCGAACGCTGAATCAATGATTAGGAATGCAATAAAGGCGAGTCCAAAACTTGCAGGGCGAGACATCAAGGTGTTTTCCCAGGGTTCCTATGCAAACAATACGAATACTGCGCGTTTGAGCGACGTGGATGTCGGTGTGGTCTGTTATGAATCTCTGTTTTCGAGCTACCCTGCTGGCCTGTCGCGTGGCGATTTCGGGCTTTCTGCCGCAGACTACTTGTTTTCGACTTTCAAGAATGAAGTCGGTCAAGCGCTAACCGACTATTTTCGCGATGGTACTGTTACACGAGGCAATAAGGCATTCGATATCAAGGCAACCTCCTACCACGTTGAGGCCGATGTCGCGCCATTTTTTGAGCACCGCCGCTATAGCTCTTCAGGGTCCTACATAGAGGGTGTTGAACTAAGAACCGACAACGAAGATCGTCGTGTGATTAATTGGCCCGACCAACACAAAGAGAACGGAGTAGCCAAAAACAATGCCACAGGAAGGCGATACAAAAGGGTGGTTCGAATTGTTAAGTCAATCAACGATTTGACGGTCTCTCCGGTACCCGGGTTCTTGTTAGAGTGTTTGCTTTGGAATGTACCAAACCAACACCTAACCCATGCGACCTATGAGCAGTCACTTAGAGCCACTCTGATCTTTCTGCACGATCACCTCGACCAGGTCGCCTCTGATGAATGGGGCGAGGTCAGCGAGCTCAAGTATTTGTTTCGCGGAAACCCGTGGAGCAAACATGAAGCGAGGGCAGCGATAGCAGCGATCTGGAGCGAAGTTGGCTTATGAATGACGCCCTAAACCTAAAGGTCTTCATAGGGCTCGTGATTGGCTTCTTCGCTCTCGTGGTCTTTCTTGTTGGCCTGCTGGGCTTTCAGGACCTCAGCACTGTCACTGATCTCTTCCGAGCCTATTCTACGGCGTTGACCGTAACCACAGCCATGGTGGCCATTTTTCTCTGGCGTGGCTGGCAAATACCTTGGTTTCAGGGTTGGCTGGTTTTGGTACCAAACTTGAACGGATCGTGGTCGGGCGAAATCAGGCTTCAGACTGGGTTGACCCCAAAACCCACAGAACCATCTCTGCAATTCCAGCGCATCTGGCAATCAAGCAGAGCCTCTCTTAACACCGGAAACTCTGCGTCGCCAGAACTGGTGAAATGACTAGCTACTCCATTTCAGGCAGGGTTGAGCGCAGCCTGAACGACCATGTCATACGACTTGTGTACACCTATCGAAGTGAACCGAGACCTGGAGTGTCTGAACGGAGCAAAATGCATCACGGCACGTCGATCCTAGAGTTTTCCAAGAAACCGACGTGGCAACTCATTGGTCGCTACTTCACAGAGCGTTCCACAACCGGAGAGATCGATTTGACCTTTGGTTGTCGAGATCACGATGCGCCATACGACGACAAAAATCAAAGCGCATCCAATGCAACAATCGGCGGAGTAGGTTCCGGTTAAATGCTTGGACACTAGGAAGCCGTGACTCCTCGACTTCAAAGTTCTGATAGACTTCCGTCATGAACGAAGGTGAGCGAATCCAACGACATCTAGAAATCGCACAGCGGGTTTTTGAACGTCTGGTTGCTGAAGGTAGATTTGATGCGACCGAAGCCGAAGAGACTTCTGACGATGAAAGTTCGGCCTCACCGAAGGTTACATAGAAAAGAGCCTTGTTTTACGTAAGGCCGCAGAAAGTCCGCCGAACCAAAACCAGCCCCAAGAATCGAGTCTGGTTTCAGCTTTTGATGCGTCTGCGATGTATGGTGAACCAGAGCGGGATACGTACCGAACTCTCCTGTCTCTGCTTGACAAACTGCGCACTGGACAACGAGCCAATGTCGTTGGCTAGCAGTCAAAGCGTGACACTTCCATCCAGAACTGGACAGCGGATTCGTTCTCACACTCGACCTAACGAAGTGAGCCCGAGGTGATCTCAAAAAGCATCTCTCATGTCTGTGTGGTTCCGACTGTATGCCTGCGCGTATCTGAGCAAGACCTCCTTGCAATTCAGGGCAAGCCAAAGCTATCTAAACACACTGAGGGGAGTTGCATGTAGTTGCCTGGATTCGGCTTGGTTGTTATACTTTCACGGTAACCAAAAATGAGAATATGATAGTGTTTTCATACCATCACACAGCCTTGTCAGTAGCTGACATCGACAAATCTTGTGCATTCTATGAGGCTCTTTGGGATGGAGAAAGTCGCGGACTACCGACATGATGACGATAGCTTCAGAATAATTCAATTGCGGCTCGGATCCGCAATTTTGGAACTCTTCTGGTTTGCAGAAAACTCGCCACTCCCCGAACGTGCAAAGGACCTATCGCAAGACCTGAAAGTGATCGGCACCAAACACTTTGGGTTCAAAGTCGATAACCTTGAAGAAGCAGTGACCTTCCTTGAGAAAAACAGTATTGATGTCGCTTCTGAACCTCGCGTTGGCAGAACTGGAGTACGTTACCTGTTCTTCAAAGACCCCGACGGCATCCTTGTCGAAGTGTCCCAAGATGACAGAGTTTTCGACTAAGTCTCGCCCCAAGCCCCCTTCCCAGTAACTCGCCAGAGTTAGCCCAACATCCCGCTCAATACGCCTGCAAGCGAAGCAATGCTTGAAGCTGACCCTGCAACGTGGAAAGCCTCTGTAACCTTTGACCTAAGTGTTGACGGGTTGCCTTCCTCAACTGCCTTTGAAATCTCACTGGCAAGCACTGGATGACCCTGTTCCTGCAGGGCGACGACCAACTTCTGCAATGCTTCTGCTTGATCTCCGCCTAGAACAACAGCGCCATCGCCAACGGCCATGTTCGCAAAGTTGTTCAAATTGTTAATGTTAGTGGTCACTTGGATCACCTCCTTGGTTCGACTACCGCTACGAGATATGGTCTTCTCGCTATGATACAAGACTCTTGGGGCCAAGCCCCAAAACCCAAAGAGCAGTGAAAATTCTTCAATTGCTTGCCGAAAATTATCAACTAAAGTGAAGAAATGCTCATTTGATACTCTGCCTTTCGGATAGAATCTGAGCTGTGGGTTTAGGTAACCAATTTCTACCGTCGCAGAAACTTTCCTACGTCCGACTAACCAGGAGTATGTAAAATTTTGGAAGGGAGAGACATCCGCATTCCGATTTACGGATGGCAAACGCAAAATCCACGAAACTAATGTTGTGGGCACATAGTCGAGTTTTATTGACGCTTTACAGTTCTTTCTCGGCAAACGGGTGCGTAAAAGAGCACTCGAACTTGGAAGGACGATATCGCCCGACGGCTTAAAGAATCCAATATTCAACCGACGAATGAAATCCGGAACGATCTCCACACTCAGATTGGCTTTCTCAAACACGTCGTAAACTTCGACACACGAAACTTCCCCTCGTTTACTTCTTCGAGCCAATTCTTTCGAAATTTGAAACACTAGCTTGAGACCGACAATCCTTCCGCCTTCAAATTCGAAGAAAAACGGCGTAATATCGACTTGCGTGTCCTCAGAGCCTGAGCGATTTTCTTCGCCGATTTCACCCATCAACCAAGCTATGGGTATTTCTCGAACTGGCATAGTCGAAATAGCTTCGTTTAATGGTTCAATGCCGTCTGGTAATTTACATGAAATTCTGATTCCATCTCGAGAAGCCCTATGCTGACCCTCGTTTTGATCAGACTTGTTAAGAAGAAACAAGCAATTAGGAACATTACGATCCCTCTCGAAGGACGTGCTGCGAGTATCCATGGAGTCAACGACAAATGTTCTTGTAGAATACGGCAAAAACACATCTCTTATAGTCTGCGCGGTAGTTTCACCTCCAAAGTCAATAAAAACTTGCGCTGCATCTTCATTTCGCACATAATATTCGCCGACGTCGGTGTTCGATCTTTCATCGGAAAATTGATCTAGAAATACTCTCCGGCAAATGCTGGTCTTACCAGCGCCTTTTGCGCCAATGATAGTGAATATTTGGGATTTGACGTTAGCTCTCTCATCTAAAGAATATGCTCGAGACATATATCGCTTGATGGACTTTTGGCCGCCTTCTATTATCTCTGGCGGCGGTAACTGCCATGGATCTGCCCTAAGCCAAAGTGAGTCCAGAGACGGCATATCTAGAAATTCTTTTGGCAGGGAAGTTATTCTGTTTGCACTAAGTGCCAAACCTCTCAAGTTAGGGTACTTGGAGACGCAACTTGGGAAATTTCTAAGTGCGTTGCCGCTTAGGTATAGTTGCTGCAGGTTTGATTGTGAGTCTGCCAATATCATCATATTCAGTCAAGGCGTTCTCACTAATGTCTAATAATTCTAGATTTGATCCACTTGTATCAATTAGGGCGATTTCAATCGCACAATTTCGGATATTGAAATCTTTTAGCTCGTGAAGTGCGCGTAAATCTACAGGAATGCTCTGGAAATCATTCCTTCCAATGTTTAGGTCAGTCAGCCTCAAGAATTCGGCGTCTTCAAAGCTCAGGTTGGCTTGGTGGCAGTCAGTCATGCTAAGAGTTCTGAGCGATGAAAACTTTGAAGAAAACGCAACGCATGGCAAAAAGGAGTCGCTGATACTCAGTGATTGAAGGTTTGGAAAGATTGAACCGTCCACAGACAACGAATGTAGCTCCAGTCCAAATATTTCGATGCTGTTGATGGCGGAAAGCATGTCATGTGTCAGCAAAGGCGCGTCAACGATGCTTGTTCCAACGCGAATTCTAGCTTCAACTTGCTTCAAGGTCTTTAGATCAAGGTGATCTCGCATGCATGGTTTTAGCGTTAGCAAAAATCTTTCACATTTAACGCTGAATTCTGGCCGTCTTGCAATCCTAGCGGCTGACCATGAGTTGACGATGGGCGACATAGGCCTGCCGAGCACGGAGAAGTTGGTAAGCATGGCAAAAGAGTCGGGAATACCTGCGTTGGCTTTGAATGCTGGACGAGCAGCGGAACTTGCTTACTTCGACGGTGTTCATGTTGTGCTCCACTCATGGGGGGCCACGATCGACTGAGTCGAGAAAGCACGTTACGGCGACTGTAGAGCAAGCACTTAGGTTGGGAGCAACGGCAGTAAGTCTGCAGTCGAGCTTTCTTTTGAACTACGATGAAGCGGAGGTAACTGAAATTTCCCAAATGACCTTCGAAGCCCGCTCCTTTGGGTTGCCAACGCTTCTGATGATCTCCGGCGAACAGACCGAAAACCGAGATTTCTGCGATTGTGTAAAGTTTGCTAAGGAAGTTGGGGTCGATATGTTGAAGATCCCGTTTGTGCCTAAGGCTCTTCGTGCAGTTCCTGAGGACCATCCACTCATTTTAATGTCAGGCGGGAAGGCCGATGAGCATATCGACAGGCGGGTGCGTGCCGCGCTGATTGAGGGGTATTCGGGAGCTTGTATTGGCCGATCAATCTTCGAAGCAGAGTCCCCCAGAGATGTCGGAAAAGCGATTGTAAATGCGCTGCAAGAGGCACGATGAGTGACTTAGATTGGTCAATGCTCGCTGAGACACTATTGGAATCCATGAGCCTATCCGGCCCAAAGATCGTAAGTTCTCTACAAGAGCTAGTGTCAGAAATTGATGAGTATCGAGCAGAACACAGGACTCTGTTGACCAATGGTGTGTTCGATCTCTTGCATGCCGGACATGTGGATCTTTTTCGGCACGCTCGATCAATTTCAGATTTCGTAGTGGTTACAATTCCTAGTGACGCTGATGTTAGAAAACAAAAGGGAACTGGGAGGCCGATACAATCACACCAGGATCGTGCTGCACTCATTTCTTGTTTCGAGTGCGTTGACCATGTCTTGGTCTACAAGACCGGTTGTCTGGAACAGATAATCCGTTTGATCAGGCCCCACATCATATTGAAGGGGTCTGACTATAAAGGAAGGCCCGTTGTAGGAGGTAGACTATGTGACATCGCTCGGGGGCGAAGTAGTCTTTTCGGAAAGGTCTGGGCCAAGTACAAGCGGGTTAATCGCAAGGTGCATCAGCACGATGGAACCAGGTGATTGATTTTGAGGTTTATTGTTCGCCTCCAAGTTGTGACTTCAGAGCAAAACATTCTGTGAGTACTGCTTTGAGGATCAAGTGAGGATAGTATTGAAAGCGTTAGTTTCTAACCATCTGCATTTATTGGTCGGAATGGCGAGGTCCGGACTCACGACCCCTGCCTCCCGAAGGCACAGATGGCTGTTGTAATGACGTAGCGCGCTGCCACTACCTGTCTGAACAATCATTTCTGAGCCTGACCTGAGCCTAAGTGGCTCTCCTATGCCGCGAGACGTGCGCTAAGTGCCTGAAAACAAATGGAGGCGAGTACCGGAATCGAACCGGTGTACACGGATTTGCAATCGTAGCAGGCAGACTGGACTTCGTGCTTAGGCCAGAAATTCAGGGACCAATCCGAGACAATAAATCTCAGGCTCTACGTACGAGTCTTTTAGGTCATTGGTCGGGGTGGCGTGACTCGAACTCACGATCGTTGCGGCCCGGAGCCAGAACTAGGGGGCTGGCTAGTAAGAAATTCGGTCCAAGAGGAAAGCAGGGCTTTGCGCGCTTGTATGCGCTCTCCTCGTTGATATGCGCCTACCACCCCTCGATCCACCTTGTGCCCAAGGCACGCTTCCTTCACTTCAAACGTGGCATCCGTATTTTCCTCAGCCCACGACCGAAAGGTTGCGCGTAGACCATGCGGTCGGGCTTGGTATCCTTCGCGTTCCATAAATCGGCTCATTGTAGCGTCCGAAAGTGGTTTTCCGTTAGTAGATGGGAATAGCAGCGGTGACCCCTCGACCGCATGTGCCGTGTCGATCACACGCAGTGCCTCATCGGCTAAAGGAATCTTGTGTTCCTTGCCGGTTTTTGTGCGTTCGGGCGGGATAACCAGCAAGTTGTCTTGTAGGTCGTCTGTGGTAGCAAATCGTGCTTCGCCAGTTCGGCAAGCGGTCAAGAGCAGAAATCGCAATGCGTAGCATGACTGGAGGTTCTTGGTGCATAGCCATCGGTAGAATGCAGGGGCTTCCTGGTAAGGTAGGGAGGGGATGTTGGTGCGGGTGCGCCGTTGCTTTCCCAACAGTGCGCGTGCCTTCATCGTCGCTTGCAGGTCAACCTCTAGACCCAGCGCGGCTGCGTGCTTGAGCACGATACCAATTCGCCCGAGAGCTTTCTCAGCAGTCTCAGCTTTGGTAGTGCCAAATTGGGTCTAGCGTCCGTTTTAGGATGTGCTGATCAATTGTGGCGACTGGAAGCTGCCCTAGCTTTGGTACAATGTGGGTTTGAAGCGGTGATAGCCACCGTCCGGCCTTTCCGTCGCCCTTGAGTTCGGCCTGACGTGCCTTGAAGCGAGCTATCTAGGATCTCAGCAAAATTGGTTGGCTGAACGAGTAGTCGCGCCTTCTGACGATCCGCGATTGGGTCAGTGCCTTCCCGTACCTGAGCACGAGCCTGCAATGCCTTGGTGCGTGCATCTGCGATAGATACCTCGGGCCACGACCCTAAACCCATCTCACGCCGCTTCCCAGAGATAGACAATCGTAGCACCCATTTGCCCGCCTGCTGACTGCGTTTTATCAACCACAGGCCCTGACCGTCAGCGTATTTGCCTGCGGTCAGACTTTTGGCTTTCATGGGGTTCAACGTGTTGTATATCACCGCAGTCCACCTTCCGGTCCACCTATTCCAGTCCACCCTTTGGCCCACCTTTCGGGATGTAAAGGGTGGACCAGCTATGTTCAGCTATGAGCGAAGTGCTGAATAACTAGTTGCATCTAAATCAATAAAATGAGCAGCTATGAGACGCAAGGTGCGGCTGGTTCGGGTCTTCTCGACCGCACCACTTCTCACTTGAAGTGTCTCAACAGTAGCTAAAGCCTTGAAGGGCAAGGCTATTTCCGGGGTTCTAGCCCCCTTATTTCGGCAGTATCGGATGCGGTCCGGGAAGGTGAGTTTTAGGACAGCCCGACGGAGTGAGATGTTGCCAGAAGCCCATATTTTCCATGGGTTTGCGAGGAATGTGAGGGCGGGTTCTAGTTTTTCTTCCCAATTTCCTGGTGGAACCGCTTGAGCGGCGAGTTTTTCGGCCAAAACGGCCTTGCTTCGCTCATGCTCTCCGATCTTTTCCTCGTATTTTCGGATCGCTGTGGTGTTGTTCGACGCCATGATGAGCCTCCAGCAGTTTGTCAATTTCCTTGTCGAGCGAATTCATTTGCCGCTTTCTGGAGGCGATCACCTCTTTGGCCTGGGCGCTCCGGGCCTCCCAGATATGCCGGAACATGGCCGTCGCGGCCTTAACGAGGCCCTCCGTGGGTTGTAGGGTCGTGATCATCTCCCCCACATCACCCTCTAGCTGATCGCGGCGGATCGACTTGCCATAGGCCTCACAGCCCTTGGTTTGGCACAGATAGTACGGGTAACGCTTTCCCATTTTGCCGCGGGGCATAGATGATCGCAGCGGCACGTCACAACACGCGCAGACAGCGATCCCGCGCAGGGCAAAGTGATCACCGATGTTTTTCCGCTTGGGCGCCTTGGCGACCTGCTGACGGCGCTCCTGGACCTTGTCGTAGGTCGCCAGGGAGACGAGCGGCTCGTGCTGCGCCTTCAGCCAATGCAGCCCGTATCTCTCAGAGCAGATATGACCGGTATAGATTGAATGTGTCAGTATGTCGGTCACACGCTGCTGCTTTAGCTCGCCATCCTTTAGATAAGGAAAGTCAGGAAGCTCTCTAGGAACCTTGCCACCTCCGCCTGGGTCTGGAAGCGGCCTGCGGCAAAGCCTTCGAAGGCCTCCTTGATGATCGCATCGAAGGGCGAGTTGGGCACCAGAACACGCCCACGGCCACGTTGCTTCTCATAGCGATAGCCGACTGGGGCATTGTGAATCCAGAATCCGCTTTCCATGCGCGCCTGCATCTTCTGGGATACTTGCCGTCCATTCTGCTTGCGCTCCAGTTCCCCTTGGGCTGCGATGACGGTCTCTATGAACTCGCCTTCCGGGCTGTCATCCTCAAACTTGAAGTTCAGACACTCGATGATGGCGTTTTCGCTGCCGCAACGCTTCCCGCAATTCCAAGTGGAACCGGGTGGAGCGTGCAAAGCGCTTTGGATCGTCGAAGATCACAAAGAACTGCTCATTCGGTTGGCTATCGAGGAATGCCAAGAGCGCCATCATCCCCGGCCGCTCCGCGAAGTGGACGCCGCCACTGATCGTATCAGTGAAGGACGCTATGACCTCGAGGCCCGAGGCTTCCGCGTGGTCTCGACACGGCGTTTTTCTTGGCTTTGAAGGCCGTGGCCGTCCTGCATTTGGTTGCGCGTGCTTACTCTCGCATACGTTATGGCCTTTGGCTTGATCATACATCCTCCCCGGTGGTGTTGGTTTGCCCTGGCTCGGTATCACCGACGGGCACTTTTCCACCATCCAAGTTTAGCACAGCCCGGCGCAGCAGGTTGGTGAGTCCGGATGGGTTGTCCACTGGTTTTGGGGGGCGGCAACCTCATGATGATGTGAACGCAGGTCAGCATCATGGACCAAAGCGCGCGGATCATTTCGAGCTTTTCGGCGTTGGTTCCTTCAAAATCGTCGAAGTCAGCAAGCCAGTCCTCTTCGATCAAGGTGATTGGCGGGAACGGCTTTGGTTGCGGGTCGGTGGTGGTGTCTGTGTCGGGCATGCGGGCCTCCTGTGTTTGTGGTTAGCTTCCCGCGCCTCCTCTCCTTGATGCGGAACAAAGATCGAACATACTGCCCTAATTCTTATATAAGATCAAGGACTTTATTCCTATCGCATCGAGATGAGCCGGAAGGCTCGGGTGATTGGCGGCTTTGGAAGGGAACGAATGAGGGGACGCCCAAAACGTCCTGCCAAGCTTTCGCCGTTGCGGGACATTTTGGGCGCAGGTGCCGTCAATGGTTGCGCACTGGGCGTTGGCGGTGTGCCTTACTTGGTATGACCCTTGGTCTGCTTCGGACCCTCCTGCGACTGCGACATCCGGTGCTCCTTGAAGGCGGCACGGTCTCGCTCCATCGCCTCATGGTGGGCGCGCCGGGTGAGCCCGGAGAGCCCCAGCATATCCTTGGCGCGGAAGCTCGAGGTGTCGTGCAGATTGCCCTCCTGGTCCTTATAGGTCCGGGCCAGGGTGACGGAGTGATAGGCGCCGTTCTCCGAGTCATTGCGCCATATGGCCGCTTTTAGGCTGCCTTCGCGCAGGGTGTTGGCTGGAGGATTATGGGTTTCGTCAGACATGAAGTCTCCTTTCAGGTTGGGATGGGTGGGATTGCTCGTTGTGGCCGCTCGAAGGCGCTCTGCCTCCCAGCGGGTATTGAAAGTCTCGGCATCGACCTCAGCAGCAAGATCGGGCGACGGGCGCAGGACCGGATGGGGACGATCTTCCTCGACCATCGTGCGCGGATGGACACTGGCAGAACCGCGGTCTTGCGCTTGGTTCCGTACCCGTGCTGTCGACGGCAAATCGTCATTGGCCGCCGCAAAAAGCCGAGCGACCCGCAATTCCCGCAGTCGGCGCGAGAAGCTGTCGCCCGGAAGATCCGGCACGCTGTCGGCGTAAGAGATGGGTTCGCGCTTCGACACAGCTTACTGCTCCACTCTTGACCAGAGGCCATTCCGATATTGCGGATAATGGGCGAAGCGTGCTGGCACTGGCTCGGTGACGACGCGGCGGGTGCGTTTGCCCCATCTGGTCGCCACGGTGACCCGGTCCAAAGGCGGCATAGCCGGATGGGGGTGGAACTTACCCGCCAAGTTGCGCTGCTCGTAGTACGGTCGCCGTTCGGTCCTCGATCGGATATTCGACATGTTCATGGAAGAGATAGGCCCGGTTTGCGGGCATGTTCATGATCTCGTCCGGCGTCCGGAGTTCCCGGCGGATCTTGGCCTGGTGCGACTCCGCGAACCCGTGATGGGAGAGCGCAAAGCCTGCCTGCAACGGATCGCCGCCATTGATCAGCGACTGGATGGCTTGATTGCGGGCATGAACGGCACGCTCCTGCGCAATGGTGTCGTCGTACGCAAGCGTCTGGGCGCCCATGCGGCGTGAGCAATCCCGGCGCCTCTCCCAGTCCCCCCGCAGAGCAAACATCACCGAGGCCCCGGCACTCGAGAGGATCAGATCCTTGGCGCCGGGGGCTAACCCGTTCATCTGCGCATTCGACTGCAGGAAGATGACAGGGACACAGCCTATCCCCGCACCGTATGTAAAGAGGCGCGGAATCATCGGAAAGCCGGCCAGCCTCGCCGCCAAGTTGGCCGCATTCGTCGATGAAGAAGGTGATGCGGTTGGCGGCGGGCGCGCGGGATTTCACGAGCATGGCGGAGGTAATGGCTGCCTTGATCACTGTCCCCCACGGCCCGATGAACTCAGCCTGGCGGACATAGATAAAGCTGCCAGATCTGATCACCTGGCAACCAAATCCTCCATCTTCATCGTGTAGGGGGGCGAGACGGAGGCCATGAGCAACGGGTCGGAGAGGCAGGCCACAGCGCGCATGAGTCTCCCCGATGATGCCCCGGAAACCATTGCCTGTGTCTTTGCGCGACGCTGCTATCTCGGCCTCAACGCGGCGGACCACCGGGAACTCGGAGCGGGACATGCGGAAAGCGAAGTCGAGCCATTCCTCACTCTCGGTCGGGATCATGTTGATCACCCGATAGAGCGACGGGAAGCTGAGCTCGCTCTCCAACTCAACGATGGCCAACGACAGCGCCTCGCCGAACTCCTGACCACGCTCGGGAAGTACTTTTCGGTCCTTGGCCCACCGATGGGGATCAGGTTCTGCCACAGCACCTTGGTGTCTGACACCAGCGTGGCGCTGCCATGTTTGATATGACCCAAGAAGTTGATACGGTCCTGGGGCAGCCCGTGCCAGCCCGTGGGGTTCCAGGTCGCTATGAACTTGCCATCGGCCGTCTGGTCTTGCGCGATGTAGGCAGCTTCCCCTTTGGGGTCCAAAATCACCGAAGACGTCAGGCACGTGCCCGACAGCAGACTAAAGATAAGTAGGTCACGGAGCTTGCCGCTACGGGCACCCGCGGTCACAACCGTTCCGCCGGGCCATGCGTGTAGACCGGCTTGCCATTGAAGTATCCTAGTAAGATCGAATGGGGGTGCTTCTCAAATACGCCCGCGCGGCGCAGTTCATCGTACTTGGCGTTGCGCGTCGAACCGAACCGGTTCGACGCATTATCATCCCGGCTCATCGGCGTCCGCCGAAGAGCTTGAGCATCGCAAACAGCACTACGGACACAAAGGCCACGCCCAGAACCAGCATGGTGGTGAAGAACATCAACGGATAGGCCGCGATGCGAAGGAGCCAGTAAATCAATGTCGCCCATCCATCCTGATAGCGCGCGAGGATCGCGTCGATGATCGACGGCTCCAACGCGGCCCAAACGTCAGGTGTCCAGAAGACGGCGGCGTAAAAGCCCACGAATGCGGACATCCATTTGCCGCTGGATGCGATGAGAGGGTGAGGTTGCGGAGAGTCCTTCCCCCCAATTGCGGTAAAGAGCCAGTTCAATACAAATCCTCCAGATAAGAGAGCATGGGAAGCCAGGGCCCACCGGGCTCGGCTGGTCGGGAGGATGACGGACTCAATGTGACTGCGCTGGCAGGCGGAAGGTCGACCATTTCGACATAGCCGCGCAGATGGGCGGCAAAGGCGCCCTCGATTCGTGTGTAGTTGTTGTATTCCGGGTCATTGGGTCGGTAGCTGTTGGTGACGCCGATGATGGCGTAGCTCTGGCCACCATCGCGGGAGACCAGAAGCGGCCCGCCAGATCCGCCGGGGATCCCGTCACAACCTGTCGTGGCGATGACAGCCGTCGAGCCTTCGGCCGTATCGCCCGTGTCGCGATTGCCAGTCGCCGCGGCATCGGACGCCGAAGAGCGCGTAACGGGCATATCGATCCGATACGTCCCGTGTCGTAAAGATCGGATGCGAGGCGTACCAATCGACCTCCCTGAAGCGATAGGCGCCCATGGAAAGGAGGATTTGACTTGCGCACCCACCAAATCGTCCGGCGTCACGGCCACAGGCAAAACATGGGCGGCATCGCAGGCCGGTTCGGCGAGCGTCACGATCGCATAATCGAGACCCAAGTGCTGGCGCGGCGCCATGCTGCCTATGTCAATCGACGCGAAGTCATAGGCGCGTCCGCAAGCCTCCAGATAAATACGTCCGTCGGACGGCGCGGGCGGTCGTGGCGTGCGCCCAAACGGACCCTCCCATTGACCGGCCTCGGCAAAGAGATGCGCCGTGGTCAGCACCAGGGTTGCGGAGATCAGCGCACCAGTCGCAGTGCCTTCATGGTCCCAGAAGACCGGGCCAATGCCCGTGAGCTGGTCCGGCAGAGCCGGGTTATCCAACGCGAACACATGGTCGAGGAACGCGACCGGCGTCCGGTCATCCCGTCCCGGCGATGGCGTAAATGGGATGGCAATGTCGCGCCCGGGCTCTTCTGGTTCTTCCGGCGGCTCCGGCTCGCCCAGATCGTCTGGCTCAGACGTGGACCACAATTGGGTCCACGCAGCAACAAGCCAATCCGGCGCATCAATCTCATCCACCGTTGAGCCGAGGAGCATGGCGAGGCTCAAAAACCCGCCGCGGCGACTGGCCAGCTGTGCAGCCATGACAACACCTTACGCATTGTCTTTGCCTCCGGGCTTCTTTCTGGAAGCGGGCTTGGTCGTGGTGCGGGGTTTGCGCTTGGTCGGGCTCGTCTTGGCTGGTCCCGTCAAACGCGGGCGCCCACGACGCTTGCCTTTTGCGGCCTCGATCTTCTTCTTGGTCTCTTCAGACCGGTTCACGAAGACCTCAACCTTCTCGAAGTCCTCCATCATGACAAAGCTTGGGACAGGCCGTTCGTTTTCCTCGCGTAGCTTGGATTTTAAGGCTTGATAGAGCGCCAATCGGAAAAAACAGACCACAAACCCACACAGGTCGAAGACCAGTGCCAAGGCCGAAAGCCCAGGTGTGCGCCACATGGTTTCAATGAGGCGCTCGGCAGGACCTCAAGGTCGATTGCTGCGGCAGATCGGGCGTCAAGGCTTCAATGCGGTCTGCTTCTGCCAGCATTTGCGCCGCGTAAGCCCGCATACCCGCACTGATCTCTGCGATACGCGCCTGAGATTGCGAATTGGCCTGGCTACGCGGTGGGACCCCTTGAGCGATATTGGAAGCCGCAGCCCGAATTGTCCGCGCCGGATCCAATGCAAGGAGTGCACGCATCTCCGCAATGGCTTGGGCGGTCAGGACATCAAGTTGCGCAGCGGCCTGAGACCCCGTGACGGTCCCTGATGATTGAAAGACGCGCATCTCGGACAGGATCGCGTCCAAGGCATCGACATGCGATTGCGCCCGGCTAAGCGCCTCGTCGATCAACTCTGCTGCGCTATCAAATGTGACTGCTGAAGCGCCATAGGAATTAGAGACAGAGCCTACGCCTTGGACACCTGTTGGCCCCCGACCGGTGATTTCATCGGCTTGCAGGATGCGAGCTTGCTCCGCGCGATCCGCCAGCGCAGCTTGCATGAGCGTCATCTGCCCGACATACGCCGCAAAATCCTGGCGGGTATTATCGAGCGCATCAATATCACCCTGCTGCGTGACATTCAGACTGATGCCGCCGCTATTGGCGCTCAGGCTGCCAAGTGTCGATGGGATCGCAAAGGCCAGGAAACCAGTGACTGCAACCGCAAAGAAGATCAGGCTTGGTGTCCGGGTCTCCAAAACTGGAACGAGCCATAAGGCTGCCCAGAAGGCGTGGATCACGCAATAAAGACCCAGACCAATGAGGATGCACCTGAGATAAACACCCAAGTCGGGGTTATCGAACTGACTGGAATAGCCGAGTACCGCTGTACTGGCAGAGATGATGGCAAGAGCCGCCAAACAGGGCCAGGCGATAGAGTCATACCACTCAATCTTTTGGTCTCAGCCAAAGACTGGTCCATGGCGGCGGCATGTTCTGATGGTTCATGGGAACGCTCTCCAAAGAAGCGGAAGCCCGAACTGCGTGTTGGCAATTCGGGCGATTCCTTTGGAGTACGGATTTGGGGGATGCCCTGGCTGGCAGGCGCCAAAGTCGGTGGCAGGGTCAGGAACTGTTTGGTGTCTCGTGGAGCAGAACCATCGCGAGGATAAGCAGCGCCAGCGCGACAAGTTTAGGCTGAGTTACACCCTCTCCGAAGATCACGAGCGAAGCGACTTGGACCAGGACGATGCCACAGGCGCTCGTGAAGATGGACAGGGAACTGAGATCCGTTGTGCGGCTGAGCCAGACAAAGCCTGCCGCCGAGGCGCCCCAAAGCGATGCGCCCAGGATGGCCAGGGCAGGGTTGGACGAGAGCCCTGCGTGTTTGAGCGCGATGGTGCCCGACGCCGAGGCGATGGCTGCCGTCAAAAGGACAAGGATGCCGGAAAAGTTGAACATGAAGACGCTCCAAAAAGAAGACTGCCGCCCCGGATGTAAATCAGGGGCGGCAGGGCTTGCTGGCAGGGGGCGCGAGATCAGCCGTCTTTGAACTGCTCGGACGCCAAGGTTTCACGGCAGAGCCTGGAGCAGAGTCAGACGACCCAGCCATTCTTCACCGGGCAGGTCGGTGATTTCGCCAGCGACCGCCCGCCGAACCCAAAAGCGAACTCCAGTATCGTAGCCCACGGGATCATCGTTCCAGTCATCGGTCACGGGAAGATGCTGTGTCTTTCTCCCGTCGAAGACCTCGTCGATCGTTTCCGGCTCAATCACCAGCGGGCAGCCAGAGGGCCAGCGGTATTGAATACCCTTTTCCAAGCCGCCGTAGAGCGCATAGGCCACCATCCAGCGTACCATCGGCAACGAGAATGGGCGTTTGTCGTTCCGCAGCCCAATCGGCACGTCGATCTTCAACCCGTGCAGCCAAAGGCCAAGCGAAACGAACGCTGCGACGGTCAGTAGCTCCTCCGCGGGTTTGGCGAGGATTTCGTTCGGCCCTGGCGTGACAACTTCGCATTCCGCACCAGTGCCATCTGAGCTTGCAAACTGCCCATCTGAATCGTGACAGTTCGGGCATTTTCCAAAGATGAGTCCATTCATCTCGGGTCCTTTCTGCGCCGAAGCGCTTTAGCATGGTCCGAGGGGTCAGAGGTGGGGGTATCCAAACACTTGCCCTTGCATCTGGATGACCGGCCGGATCGCCACGTGCCCCCTCGAGATGGGGCTTGGGACCGGTCTCCCGATCCCTGCAAATAACGATGCAGAGGGGCGTTGGGACTGCATTGGAAAGCGGTTGGGATTTCCCAATCGGTTCCCAAAGGGCGCGTTAGGCTTTGATTTAAATGGGAAATATGTCGGAGAAATTGACTCTGCTTTATTTAGGTATGCTATGCTGACCTAATGAAAGAACGACGAACCGAGACATACTCGGTCGAACTCCATCGCGACCCGCTGACAGACGAAATCGAACGCGAGCCCTGGTTCGACCCAAAAACGGGGAAAGCGCACCGTCCCAACGGGCCGGCAGATACCAAATACTACGAGTGGAACGGGCGACGGTGCCGAAGCGAAACCTACTACAAGCAAGGAACCATTTATCGCGGGAGCGACCTACCGAGCGTGGTTGTTGTCGATGAAGAAACTGATGTCGCGATCTTGCAGGAATGGACTGTAGGAACTGATACCAGTCGCCTCAGTGGTAAACCGGCTGTCATCGCCACCGATTTGAGAACAGGTGTTGTGAAGCGAGAAGAATACTGGGAGCATGGCAGGAGGCATCGGCGTTGACGGCCCAGCTTACATCGAACGCGATCCGCAGAATGGCCATGTTGTCGAGAATAGCTACTACGAGAGGGGGCGAGGAGATTGACCCGAACCAAGGACCAGGTCCTCCTCAGGTTAGTAAAGCGCAGTAACCAATGTCTGACGACTTTGACGCTGAGCGCCTTCGGCACAACAAGCAGAAGCTTTGCGCGCGTTACAAGGCGAAACTTGGAAAGCACGTACGACGTTACGACGATATCCCCAGATACGACGACATCCCCAAAGTTGTGAAAAGGGTTTTTGCCGAGTATCGGAAGGACACTGGCCAAAACAACGAGGACGCTCAAAACCGCCTCGCACGCAAAGTTGCCGAGTTGACGGGGCACCAATTCCCGGCTGACGGTCGGGATACATTTTCTAGAATGCCATCCAATGGCGACGCTGGCATCGAACAGGCGTGGCAAACACTCTACAGTTTGCGCTTCATGTCATCGCCAGATCATGCGCTCAAGAGAGCGAAGTGGGATACGGCACTCGAATACGCCGAAGAGATAGAAAGCGAAATCTTCGCCGAGTCTCCTGATGGCCCTAGGACGTATCGTTCGGAAAACGAGGGCGAAGAAGCCCCTCATCCGGACGACGTGTTTCGAAAATCGCTGGAGCCGCAGGACACAAAGCGGCTCCCAGCGCGGTTCTTCAAATTCGAGCAGGAAGAGAGCTACCAGCCGAACCGACGGGAGTTCGAAGAGGTCAAAGCGATTCTTCGCAATCCCGACTCAAAGAGCGTTGCGCTTGTTGCCGCCGTCACTGGTCCGGGCGGCTACGGAAAGACAGCTATTGCTGAAGAAATCGCGATGGATGCCGACATTCGAGAGGCTTTTCCCGGCGGCATCTACTGGCTGCAGCACGGTCTACGGTTCGCGGAGCAGGACGGACGCGTCGGTGGTGAGATTAGCACCGACGAGGCCATCAGTGAAATGTTGGCACGCCAATTCGACGATGTTGATATGCGCAACTTCAACGTCAGCACAACGGCGCTGCTCTTCAAAGCACTGCCCGAGGCGCGATTCCTGATCATCGCCGATGATCTGTGGAGGAAGAGCCAGGTCGCATTTCTCGATCAGGCGCCCACGCATGCATCTGTTTTGTTCTCCACACGAAGTTCAGAAATCGCGCGTCGTGCGTCCAACGAACAAACGGTTGGGGCTCTCGAGGGCGACATGGCATTCGCCCTTCTGACGTCCGGTATGGGGACACTGACCGCAACGCAAGACGCGGCCCTGCGAGAGCCTCGCTAAGCGCTTCAACGGTTGGGCCCTTCTTCTGCGACTCGCGAACGGCACATTTCGGGCGCTTCAAGATCATGGAGGCGGTATAGAGGACGCCATTGGCGAGTATCGAGCCTTCTTCGAGCGCGGGAACATCACCGGCTGGGACCACCAAGGCGCTGAGGATGGACCCAACGCCGTCATGCGCAGGGAACTCGTAGAGCTTTGCATTGAGACCGGCATAAAGGCGATCTTTCGAGAAGACAGCGACCGAGAGTTGTTCCAAGCGCTCGCGGTGTTTCCGGACGATACCGACATTCCGTTTGAGATCGTTGACGGGCTTTGGGATGAACTGTCGCAAGGCAAGCCGCTGAACGAACAAACGCTGCCCTCTACGTTGCGCCAAATCGCGAGCGACTACAATCTGCTGCGCGACCTCGACCAGAAGAGAAAAACCTTCCGGCTACATGATGAGATGCTCGCGTATCTCCGGGGGGTATGACGTGAGCGAACTGCAAGATCGTCATAGCGCTCTCCTTGATGCCCTTGGGCACGAATGCGCGAACGACTGGACCGCGTTGCCAAAAAGCAACCGTTACGCCTGGTACCACTTGCTCAATCACCTAGAGTTGGCCGGGCGGACTGCAGAGGCAAACGAACTCCGGCTCGACTTCGATTTCCTGTGGGGCCAACTCGCCAACCTTGATGTAGAGGCGCTCCAGAAGTCGTTCATATCAAAAAATCTCACCGCCGACGCAGATTTGGTCAGGCGCTGCATCGATCGCTCCGCTCACGCCCTTAGGCAAAACAAAGCTGAATTGCCGCTTCAGGTTTTTGGCCGAGTAGGACACTTAGCCGAAGATACATCCTTATCAAGATTAGCTCAGGACGCGCGAAGCTCAGTGAGTGCCGAGCTTGGCTGCAAGGGTTCGGAAACAGCAGATATCGGCCCGGTGAGCGATTTATCAACCATAGGTACAAGAGATCAGCCTGATATGCGATTAATGCCGCGTTGGCCGCATCTAGACCGACCATCACGACAATTGAGAATACTCTTAGATTATGAAACTCGGCCAAGTCATTTGCGAGGCATCACTTCGGTGGCATTTAGTTCCGATGACATGCGAGCATTTACTACTTCGAACGACGGAACGTCACGAATCTGGAGTGCGCAAACTGGAGAGCCAGTTAGTGAAACGTTGCCCGGCAGAATGGTCGCAGGTTCCGTTTCTCTCGAGAACAGATTCATGACACTTGCAGACGACGGTACACTGCATTTCTGGGATGCTCAGACTGGATGTGCCTTAGAGCAAGAATTCGACGAGTATTCGAACCCGATAACCTGCATGGCGTTTTCTCCCGACGGGACTAAAGCTGTGGCAGGCTCTTTGGATATCGCTTGGAGGATCTGGAATGCACAGACGGGTGAACCTATTCGTCTGACCCCGAAAATTAAAGGTGAGCGTGTTTGCAGTGTGGCGTTCGACTATGAGGCTACTCACATAGCTGCAGCTTGCGACGGCGGATTGATAAGGGTCTGGAACGTTGAGGCCCGGGAACCAGTTTTATATTTTTCTTTTCCTTCTGAAGTTTTTGTCGAAGTCATAGGGTTTAGTCGCGATGGTTCGCGAATTTTTATTAAAGACTTTCAACAGAAATCTCATCATTTTGGACGCATATAGCGGCCAAACAATCGACGCCCCTTTCAACACCAGCAAACTAATTGGCGGAGATCGTTGGGATAGCTCGATGAATGTAGTTTTAAGTCCCGACGGGACGCAACTATTAGTCCTATATAAATCAGGCATCGCCAGTGTTTGGAATCTCGAAACTCTACAGCCAACCGTCGCGCCGTTGATCGGGCACGAAAGTGTCGTTTGGAATGCAGCATTTGATCGTCAGGGTAAGCGGATTGTGACCGTGTCCGACGATCAGACCGCCCGGCTTTGGGACGCCCGCAGAGGATCAACGCTAGATTTGCCACTAGAGGGACACGAAGGTGGTATTCGGAAAGCCACATTCAATAAAGATGGAACACTTCTTCTAACTGGCTCTCGATGATGGCACGGCTCGCATATGGGACCTAAGTTCAAATGTACCAGCAACAAGAACTCCGAAAGGTTCTGCAGACTTGCTATTCCATCGAAATGGAAGGCGAATAGGTGATGACTATGTCGCGTGTTGGACGGCGCAGACTGGAGAACCAATGGGGTCCGAACCATACGGGTCTGGTCGCGAAATACTAGCCGTCGCCTTTAATCCCGACTGTTCGCGCATTGCAGTCGCTTACAATGGCGGTGCCTTGCAAAGTTGGGATGCATTGTCAGGAGAACCTATCGACTTGACTGTTCAACGATGAATACCGTGGATTCTTGGGCGAATGGGACGAAAGCTGGCTCGGTTGGATGTCCGGAGACGACGAAGGCATATTTCTAAAATCTGCAAACGAGGAATTGCTATTACTGTTGAACAACAGCTATAGAGAGAACATCGGCGTGTATTTTCCGCTAGAGGCAAAAAACTCGTCCAGCGACGAATATCATCAGACTTGTAGTTGGGTCGTCAAGGCATTGCATGACGGCGGTTTGGTTCAAATTTTAGACAATGAGACTGGAGATCAAGTCGTAAAGCCTTTGCGAGGTCATTTGACTCGGGCTTCTTGTGTGGCATTTGATCACAAAAATATGCGCATAGCGACGGGTTCAGACGATCGAACGGCGCGTCTTTGGGACATGAAAAACTGGTAAGCAGATGGCCTCAGTGTGACATTCGATTCTCGGGTAACAGCAGTCGACCTTCGCAGCAATTGTTTGTGCGTTGGCCTGGCCAACGGACATTTAGTGGCGTTGGATCAGATAACCATTTAGTGCTGCACGACCATGGCCGCGCCAGCTCACTCGGCGCGCGTGTCTGTTGCCTGAGGTCTATACCATCCAAGCTATGCCCTGAACAGCCAGTTCGGGAGCCCAAGAGTTGCAAAGAATTGGGCTAAGATGGTTATACGCGAGCTGTGTGCCAAAGCGCCTGAAGCCAAGCCAGCTTGCGCCTTATCACTGGCATTTCCACATGAAAAAGTAAGCACGCTAGTTGCGGACCAAGGCCGCCAGATCAAGCCGAAGCAAAGATGCGTTGCACCTTGCCCTTCAAAGTTCGGCATACGGATAGATGTACCCGAGCAATACGGCCCAAAGTCAGCAAGGCGAGCCTGTGGACCAAGGTCCCCAGATCAAGCCGACGCAAAGATGCGTCCCAGCTTGCCCTCAAAAGCTCCTCATACGGATGTATGCACGAAGAGGAGACGTCCCCAAAGCCAGTAGGGCAAGCTGTGGGCGGCGTAATACGCGCCCGGCTTGGCAAGGGGCTGCGCCCCGTTGCATCCCGCTGTTGCATGGATCTGACATGCTCCAAATTTGCACCGGATCGTCGCGATCTGGTACAATAAAGGCGGAGGTGAATGTGCGTGGACCAGATGATTTAGACGACCGCCAGCGACGGGATTTCGACGACTTGCAGAACGAGATTGCGGGACGCGAAGTTGGTCGTGTTTCGCGCATCTTGACTCAAGACGATGAACGCAGCGCCGAAGGTAAGCGTCGGAAACGTGACCAAGAGGCGTTGCGCCGCGCATTGGACGCCGTGCTTCAGGACCCGATCTATCGCGCGAGATATGAGGCAGCCTCAGGATGCTTTGATCCGCGCGGAACACGCGACCGAGGCTGCGCTATCCAATCTAGACGTCTTAATCGTCCAAGCTCAGGCTGAACTGAGCGACATGCAGGACCAAGCCGCCCGTCTTCCAGACGGAACGCGGGTCTACCGGGATCAATCCGGCGCTGTACGCCGCGAAGACGGCACTTTCGTCGATGACACCTTGGTGGCTACGATCCTATGGCGAGGGGATGAGCCGAGTTTTGAGGATTACATCGGGCAACGGGATCGTTTGGAAGGTTTGGCGAATGATCGCACCGAGGTCGAACGCTATCAGGCCGATGTTCTCGGCGACGCGCGAAACAGGTTAAGCGATGAAGATAATCCGCTCTCCCTGGAGGAGCCTGGACGCAATCATCGGCGATATTAGCGATCAGATGCCAAACTCCGTACGGCAGTTGATTCAAACCGAACAACCGGAACCCGAACCTGCCGCAACAGCGCAGATTTTGATACCCGACTTGGGGACGCTTTAGTCTAAGCTGCCACAATCCCGCAGAATGACCGCCAGAATAACTCCACCGGGATGTGCGTCCTGATGGTCGAGGATGGTATTTCGGGTCTCATCCCGTAAAGTCTCCCAAGCACCATCTGAGAAGTATTGCGCATCAATGCAACTGGAATGGTCCGGGTGTGTTTGCGTGAAGACAATCCCGGCCATGGTGACGGATGTATGCATGTACCCGTTCTGACTCTCCTCAGACCATGCCGCGAATTCTGCGCCTGTGAAGCCTTGGGCCGACCCTTCCTGGGGATAAGTCAGCCCCAATATGATCGTGCTACTTGCAAGCACCCATGCCGCTATGCTGTTCATATTCCATGATTTTTGAACAGGCACGAGCTTTACGGGATTCCACCAAAGAGGTAAACAGGACCCCAGTGAACGCGGGGCGGCGCAGGAAAAGATGCTCGGCCAATGGCGTCAATTGCAAGTTGATCCGAAAGGATGGATTTCGATCAACCGCCATGCCTCAGCCCCGCCGCATCGGCTATGTCCGTGTTTCGACATCTGCGCAGGCTCGTTGATCGCCAAACACAACAATTGGAGGATTGCTGCGATGCCTTGCGGATCGAGTATGTCTCTGCGGTGGCGGCCTATCGCCCGGTCTTTGATGCGCTCATGGCTGAGTTGTGTTCCGGCGATACGTTTGTGGTGCTGGATGTCGACCGCGCCTTCCGCAGCGCAATTGACGCACTAACAGTCGTCGAGGACCTCCGAAGTCGCGGCATTGGCTTCGATGTGCTGAACCTACCGATGGATGTCGCAAGCGATCTCGGTGAATTTCTCTACGGGAGTATCGCGCTTTTTGCTCGACTCGAGAGAAAGATCATCCAACGGCGCACCCGCGAAGGTCTTGCGCGCTGCCAGGCGACGGGGCGTGCGGTTAGGCCGTCCGGCCCGCCTGTCGGACGCAACGATCCGAGAGGCCCATGCATGGATGCAAGACGCAGATCTGCCCTGCCGCTACGTGGCGTGGCAACTTGGCGTGTCCCGCCTGACCCTGCAACGCGGGTTTAAACGGCTAGACCTCGAATACCCCATTAAACCCAAAGAAAGAGAGGCCGCATGATCAGGAGTGTTTGCGGCATGACCGAAGCGGAGGTGTTCCGCTTGGTCACAGCCATACCTCCATAAAAGATTCCGCGATCCGAACCGAGTTCCTACGCGCGGTAGAGGCCTGGGCGCAGGATCAGTGGAATGTTTCTAGTTAGGGGGATCGAGTGACGATCTAAATAGCGAAGTCGTCGAGCGTTTTACCCGCTGCCAGACCCTCTTTGATCCAATTGGGCTGACGTCCGCGTCCCGACCAAGTCATGGAAGGGTTTTCAGGATGCTTGTATTTGGCGGGTGCAGCGGCTTTTGCAGACTTACCACCAACGAGATCGGCGAGTTTGTAGCCATGCTCAGCCGCGATAGCTTCAACGGCGGCGAGCGCCTCAGCCCGTTTGCGCGCTTCGAAACTTGCGAGGGCTTTCTTCGTCTCTTTCTCAAGCTGCTTCAGTTCGTCGAGCGAAAGCTTTTCTAGGTTTGCTGTCTTGGCCATTTTTTTGTCCCTTTGTTGCACCTCTAAATCTTGACTAGAGGGGCATTAGATTAGTTCCGCTTGTTTATGCACTCTTTGCAGCAAGCACAAACCATGCCGCGGGATCTTTTTGTCGAGCACGCGCAGGCCAGCTAGTCTTCTTTGTGATGTCATGCCACTCATACGCGTTCGTTTTCGGTCCTGGGCTGCAATTCGTTCCGAATGATCGCGCTCAAAACTGCCGCAGCGCAGAATCCCGAAAGCGGACCTTGCCGAAAGATCAGCAATTCTCAGCTTCATTCCGTGCGTGCTAAAGATACTTTTGAAGATTGACAGGATCGATGCTACGCTTTGCAACATAATCTGTAGTTTGATTTAAGGAAAAGAGATGGGCGCTCGAGATATTTCATTTGCAAGTTTCAATTTGCTGAACCTGCATCTTCCCGGGAAACCGATCTATGGCGACACCGATGGTTGGGATCAAGATGTTTTTGCAAAGAAGGTCGATTTTACCGCCCGTGCGTTGACGCGGCTAGGCGCGGATGTGATCGGTGTTCAAGAGCTTTGGGCGAAAGACGCACTCACAGAATCTCTTGCAGCGTCCGCGCTTGCAGACACTCACAAGCTTCTGGTTCCCGAGGATCATGCTGACAACAAAATCATCTGCGCTGCAGCTGTTAGGTCTGACATGATCGTGGGTGAACCCGAATGGATTAAGGATTTCCCAAGGAGTTCGTTCTGCAATCGACTGGCGATGATCCGCAACAGCCAGACATATCGGTAGCTCTTTCGGGCTTCTCTCGCCCTGTTATGCATCTGAAAGTGCAGCCGGACAGCCGAACGCCGGTGATCCATGTTTTCGTCTGTCATTTCAAATCGCGTAGGCCAACGCAAATCTGGCGGGAGCGAAGCTGGTATGACAAGGATGTGCACGGCCCTCATGCAAATGCCTTGGGCTATGCCGTTTCCACGATCTGCAGGACCGCCGAGGCTGCAGCGCTTCGCGTGCTCATTACAAAACTGACAAAGAAAACTGATACGCCCGTCGTGCTTCTTGGCGACATGAACGACGGAAAGGACAGCAATACGCTTAACGTTCTGTCCGAGCAACCAACCTATTTGTCACCGCTGTCATCAGGTGGCGGCGACAACGCGCTATATACTGCCCAAACTATGCAAGAGTATCGGTCAACACGAGATGTGTACTACACCCATGTATTCAAAGGCCAACGAGAAAGCCTTGATCACATAATGTTTAGCCAGGAATTTTACGATAACTCAAAAAAACGCCTTTGGGCCTTCGATGAGATGTTAGTTCAGAACGATCATTTGAACTATGATGACCACAAGACAAGCGGTACGAATGATCATGGCATAATTCGAGTTGGGTTTCGTTGGAAACCAGAGCGAGATGGCGCAAGCTAGGTGAGTGTTTGAAGTAAGATTTCATGCGGCAAAAGTACTTTTCGAAGGGTCACTTCTGAGGAAATTTCGGTATGCCAATGCAAGGATTAGTTCGATGGTGTTTTCAACAGATAGCATTTCCGGGAAGCTAATCGTCGCAATCGTGGCACCATTGGTGGTCGGTGCTGTGGGATTTTTGGCAGGCCGTATTGTGGCAGAGATCCCCCGCTTTGCAGATTGTCATTTCACCGACAAATGCGGACGTATCTGCTGGGCGCGTAGTGGAGTTTTCGGCGGAAGGTTCGCTTGACCCATCCGGGCAACCACTAGAATTTGCATGGACTGTCGGGGGCTGCCCCTTGGACAGAGTTCTGTGGCGGGCTGTAGTCCAACTGCTGATGGCTTACTACTTAGCTGTCAGTTTGTGATGCCAGGGAACGCGGCGGTTGCAGTTACTGCGACGAGCGAAGACGGTCGGGTTGGCACAGTTGCTGCGACCGTCACGGTTGAGTTGCAGAATGGTTATCTTGCAATGATCGCAGTAGACAACGGTGCGGACATCGACTCGGTCTATCGCGATCTATTGAACGCTTTAGACTGGTCCGCTCTTCAAGCCCAAGTCCGCACGCCAATTTTGGTTTTCGATCCGGATCAGCGAATTGCTCTACCAGCCGCATCAATTCGACCGGAACTGTCGAGGGTAGGTGCTTTCCTCGAAGGCACCAGAATCATGGTGCCATTGGGGCCTGACAAGCGAACCCTTCGAACTGGTGCGCGACGCGCTGGAGCCGCTTGGAGCGACACTAGTTGCAGTTCCGCCTGATCAGATTGGCGCCTCTTGAAAGCGGACTCGGCGAAATAGGTTTCACACTCCTTTCCTCCCCGACTTCGTTTTTGGAGCAAGTCTTGGATTAGTAGCGCTCGGCCCAAACCCGCCATTGGGCTGATGTCCAAGCGCTGCGTTGCAGCTTCTTCAAAGCAGACCTTAAGCGAGACGATCCCAGGTGGTGCGACTCGGAATTGCCATATGCGCTCAAAGCATTTGTAATCAGCAGCAAGGATTGAGCCGTGATGCTCTCAATGCTCTCAATGCTCTGAAGGAGTGAACAATGGTAACTCGGCTTGAAGGCGCATTGTCGACGACGAAGGGAAAGCACAGAGTTGCTTTGGAATGGTTCAATGAGCACAAGGGAGAGATCGTTAGATGGAATGATATTCAGGAGTTCTCCGCAGACCACAGCAGGTTGGTCAATCAAGCGAAAGGAATTCTACAAACCCGAGTACTCCGATTATTCCTTGAGCCTTCGCACTATCCAGAACGGGCCCTATCCGGACAAGGACGTCGAATACCGCCCAGATGGCGACTGGGCCCTGCACTACTTCCAGGAAAACCAAAACCTGGATCAACGTGACCGCGAGGCCACCAACCGTGGTCTGATGAAGTGCATGGAAGACCAGGTCCCGGTTGGAACCCTCGTGAAACGCAAACCTAAGCCGGGCGTCGCCTACGAAGTCCTTGGTCTCGCGCTGGTAACCAAATGGGAGGATGGGTTCTTCACTATCGAGGGCTTTTCCGACACCGGCGGAGTACATGATAAAGAAAAACCCGATGCTACCCGGTTGCGTGCGACCAATGGTACAATCACCGAGAAATTCGGCGCTAAGAATGATCAGGATTTGCGAGAGGCGGCCTTGGTACAGGTTGCCAGACGGAGAGGCCAAGCAGCCTTCAGAGCGGCACTGCTGGAAGCTTATGGCGGCAAGTGCTGTGCGCACTCAAGGACGCATTGGAGGCCGCTCATATCGCCCCCTACCGTGGTGAACACTCACAACATGTTCAAAATGGGCTGCTCTTGCGAGCCGACATCCACACGCTCTTCGATTTGGGGTTGTTGGTGGTCACAGAGGGCTACCGCGTAAAGCTCTCAGCATTAGCCATGGAAGACGAAAGCTACATCAACCTTGAAAGCAAACAAAATCGTACTGCCCAATAGTCGGACACACTATCCAAGCATGGACGCACTCGAGCGTCACCGAAAATGGGCTGGATTTTAGTTGCCCGCTCGGAACTGTCGTTGACAGTTTCGCGACTAGGTACAGTGCAGCTTCCCTAAGTGGACACCCAGGGCCACGTAAAGGTTGGCAATTCATCCAACTCCAACCAATGCTTCAAGGCTCGGTTTTGCGCAGAAACAAACAGTCCCTAACTGTGTAGTCTCAGGACCGCTTCCACGACGCGGCGGACACCTACGATGGGATTCTCCGAACGGATCGTAGCGGGAAGCTCCATGCGAAAAGTGACCGACTGGGCATCCACATGCTGATGGGTGATGACGTCATCGCGCCTCAGGACCTCGACTCCTGGGTCTGCCATGTCGTATCCACGAAAAACGTCACGCTTAATTTGGTCGTAAAAGGTGCTTCGTTGATCATCGTGGCATGCTCGTATCCAATGCCCGATTCAGTGCCGTAAACAGACACACGCGTTAGGAACTGGTCGACCATGCCACTAGCCCCGGTGGCGTTTAAGCGTTCGAGAATGCTCTCCACCAAGAAAGGGATCGAAACAGCTGGTGCATTCAGATCAGCTTGGGACAAGCCGATGCTTACGAGTAGCAGGCCTGCTTCACCTGCAGTGTCATCGCTGGCAGGGGTAGGTTCAATCTGGTGGATGCCATGGATGGCATGACTTGAGGCGGTGCCAGTAGTCGTTTTTATTTCTACGCCCGTGCTTTTCCAAGTGAAGTCCCTTGCCGAGCGGCGCCAGCCATCCCAAGCTTGCACGATTGGTCCAACCTCAGGATCGATCGCCCGTCGGCAAAGCGCGTCGAGTAGTAGTAGTTCCCCGGTAAGTCCGGAGAATCGCGTTCTCGGAGATTTCCAACCGCTTAATGGCAAGTTCGATCAGCGGCTCGGTGACGGTAAAGGCGCGCTCCAAATTAGTGTCAGCCTTCTCGCGCAGCAGTTCAGTGGCAATGAATGCTCCAACCTGGTCGAAATGCCCTAACGCAGGCAAGCAAATTCGGTTTGCGTTCAGCGGAGGCAGAGTTTCACGGTGCCAGGAGTGGTAGTGAAGCGCTGTCTTCACTACACCCGTCCGGGGCCTCAACTCGTCGCCTGCAAGGAACAGTTCTAAATGACCTCGATCATTCCGAGCAATTCCGACCACCTTCGCATCCGTCAACCAAGTAATGGCTCGGTCATCTCCATTTGTACCCACCGGAATGACGTTGATCTGGTTTAGAACTTCTTCGTAGCTGGTCATGAGAGTTCTTTCTAAACGATGGAAGCGCTAGCGCGGGTGGCGGAGAACTGCTCTGGACCTCCCGCTGGAAGACAGACCCCAACAGCGACTGTGGGATGCTCATCGTTCGAATGTTGATTGATGTAAAAGAATTTGGCCGTCGGACCCACTGGGTCGCCATCCCGTGCTGCTGCCCGACGGCACGTCCGCACTTCGGTGGTAGTAATCAAAGTAGATATCGCCGCGATACTGCCCCGGACCGGCGTTGGGGTCACTCGCGCCCCACGTTGTCTGCAGTTCGCCTTCAGCCACGCTCTTTGTGGTAGCGCGTATGTTAAATGGCAGCTGTGCCAGCGGACCTTTGGATACGTTAGCGCCATCTCCGTAACGAATCCCAATCCAGAATCGTGGCCGCTCCTCGTTCTTGAGCGATAGGTCAGCGTAGGACCATCGCTCGCCGGGCTGGCCAGTGATAAATAGGCCTGTGATCGGCCGAGTGAGGCTGGCCGACCAAAGCCGAAGGTAGGCGGCGATGGCATAGGGACAGGCCCGCCTCGGCTGGTTTCCTTACCATTCCTGACTGGAGGGCGATAGAAAGGCACATCGGAAAGCGTGGCGAGCGCGTTTGCGCGGGTTTCGATTCCACGCCAGATTTCCGCGTGAACCCCCTCATTGCCGGGCCTGTAATCCGCGAACGTGAAACGATCTAAGAGTTCGGCGGCCTCGGTCAGTTCGAGTGGAACATCTAGGATCCGGCCCCGCAGGACTTTGGCGACAGTGAGGTCACTTGATGGCCGGTCGAATAGTCCAGCCACGATCTTTGTATTGGGATCCTGATGTCCGCTATCATTGATGACTGTAACGAATGGCCGTGCACCCGGAGATATTGGAAGGGTGCCCACGCCTGCGATCTTGCCTGTGGCCGCGAAATTATCCCCATGCAAGACGGTAGGCTTAGGGGCGTCGCTCAACATGCGCTCAGTAATGGAGTTGCGAACCGCTTCATCTACATCATGATAGTCACGGAACAGGGAAAGTTGGTCGCTGGAGGCGAAAACCCGGCACGTACTCAATGTATGACCCGCGGTAGCCGAACCAGCGCTGCATCTGCATTTGGGTGTCCGCCAACGGGTTGGCCGATGAACGCTGAAACAACGCGGTGGTCATCCCTTCAAGTGTCAGCCCCCGGGCCATGACATTTCCTGAGACAAAGATCGTGCAAAGGTCGCGAGCCTGCTCTCCATTTGCCGGTTTCTGCATCCAGGGTCGGTGCGTAGGCAGGGCGATCGTCAGCGTTAGGGTCGCTGTTGACTACGGCTATCCTAGTTCCAGGATCACCTCCCCGACTAATAGCTCTTCGACCGTCTGCCAATCCGGGAAAATCGCTGGTGGCAAGAGGTCAAACTCTCCTCGATTACGTTGGCGGAGGCACGATATTTTTCAAGCCATTGCGCCCATTGGGCGGGGTCCGCCAACAGTTGTTCCACCAAGGCGTGCGGAAGCCCGGCAATTCCCGCTTCGAGGATCTCTCGAGCTGTCGTTCGATCCGGGGTTCCCGCCCAGATCAGAAGGTCCTCAGCACCCTTGAAGTGGTGCTGGATTGCTGCAGAAGGGTGATACAGCATCGAGTGCGGTGAAGCCGCTTTGGTAAGGGCTTCTTCCTTGGTGTCGAACAGCCTTGCCAGTGCGGACGCTGGGCCGTGCTTGCCAGAGCGGTAAAGGCGGATTGCGCCCGCTACTAAAAACGCTCGGACAGCGTCGGCGAGGTCCTGCTCCATGGAGTTTGTGGTGGGCACGCAAAGTTTGGCTGCCCTTGCGCGGCGATAGAACACCTCACCGCCGGTGTAGCAAGAACGGATCCCAGCCGGCTCGGGGTAAGTCGATGAGCGAGGAGCGTCGAGATTGGCAGGGTCGGCGGTATCTACTGGATGGCCGACGTCAAGTGGCGTGCGAAGAGAGATCAGGAAGTCTCTTGGCGCTAAGGGGTTGTGATCCTCCTGAAGGAGGTTGGCTTGGGGGGTCGCGGTGTACGCGATGTAGGTCGAGAACAGATTTTCAGGCGAACCTTGTGGAGGATCCCAGAGGTTGGCGATCGCACGCGGAATCTGCTTCAGGTTGCCGTAAATTGGGTCTTGCGAGGACTCAACTACGGCATCGAGGATCGAGCCATCGTCGGCCTCATCGTCAAGTACAAGCATTTGGACTGTGCGACCAAGCTCGTTGACTTCTTTAAAAACATTGTCGCGGAGGCTTGCTGCCAAGGCATGCAGATGGTCGGTCTGCTTCATTGCAACAATGATAAGAGGTCTGCCATGACGCAGCCGTGGTCGAACCTGTGCCGACGACAAGCGGTAGGTGGTCGTCAACGGTTGGGTCTGTTCTGACAGAGCGATGCCACGCGGAGGACATAGCAGGCGGCGTTTAATTTTCAGTGCATTTTCCTCGCCTGAGTCCAACTGCTGCACTAACCTTTCGTAAGTCTGACGCCATAGTGAGAGACGGGTTCCTGCCAGTACGACAATAATGTCGATGCCGTGGTCAATGGCCAAGGCCGAGACCCCCAGCATAGAAGCGGTCTTGCCGGACTGAACGGAACCCATGACCAGTCCGGTGCGCGAGCGCCGGAAAGACCACTCTTCGGGCTTTTCCGTGTCGGCGGCCAATATTCCTCGCTGCAAAATGTAACGGGAGTCTCGCCTCAACTGAGGCACGCGCTGTGTCGGTCAAGCCGGTGAGTTGAGCCTTGTATCTCGCCCACCAAGACTCCGCCTCTTGGGGAACAGGTGGATTGAAGTATACATGCTCGACGAGTGGGGAATGTCCTGGCACCGCTCTCAACTCTTCGGTTCGATGAGCATCCGCTGCAACGACGCGTACCCAGAGGTTCCGAATTGCAGACGCACTGCCTCGCCTGCTTGATCAGGGTCGATTTCCAAAAGTTCGAGCAGACTTTTGTTGATCTTGGCGATGTAATCCCACTGGGTTTTGGTTTGAGTCTTTTCAGGGCGTTCCCAGTCGGCGGATTCCTCGCTCGCCGTTCGGATAGCATCACCATAAATCTCGATGCGGTCCTCAATGTCGTCGGGCGAGGCCGCTAAGGCCATGGCTGTGCCGACGAGGGAACCTACCAGTTGTAATTCCTGCCACTTTGCGCCCTTGCCGCCATCCTTGAACTTATCAGACCACAACTCATCGTGCGATGAGTGGAGTTCGACAGCGGTTAGCAGTAGCGAGAACAGATTGGTTAGCGTGGATGCTTGGGCTAGCGGGTGCGACTTGTCCTTCTGAATCGCTATGAGCAATTGGTCGATATTGCGGCTAGTTGATGCCAAGTCTTTCCCGGCGGTGTCATGCAACAAGACAGAGATTACCCACGCGAGTATCTTTGTGCGCTTGTAGCGCGTGTCCCCAAAACCGTAGCTCTTCAAAGCGTCACCTAGCCGGCCAAGATCGCGAATACCGACAAGTGCTTCGGAGATTTTCGCCACATCAGTGTTCGGGTCGGCGTCGCCAGCGGCGGCAAGGGTCGCGCGAGTAAGTTCGACCTCGTGGTAGACCGCGTTTCGGATCTCTTCAGCATTCAGGTGTACGCCTTGCTTGTTGTAAAGGCGAAAGACCTCATGGATCTGAGTTTGAGTGGCCTGAGTATATTCGATTACGGGAACCTTGTATTTCGCCATTCCCCCGAACAATTTGCTGACGCTGGTTTCCTCACCAGCAACAGAGATCACCAGATCCTTAATCTGCGTGAAGTACTTACCGCGGAGAGGCTCAAGGAACGGGCCAACCAGTCCGCCGTCTCCTGTCATTCGCAGTTTGAATGGGAAGTAGTATTCGTTCTCATGCGCGGCCTTCAGTGCGTAACCTTCCAGCGCTTTCCACGCACGACGGAAAGCTGGGTAATCGTCGTTGAACAAATCTGTTAAATTCCTGTCGCCGCGCTCGTCGAGACGTCCCTTATCGTTGAACTTTTTCCCACTATGCCGCGCGGTGACCTCAGCAACCTTCTGCTTGGCAACGGGATGCATTCCCACAAACCGGAGGATTGTGGTGAGCCTCTGCTTGCCGTCGACAACCTCAAATGGCGTGGAAGGTCCGGTTTGCAGCAAAATGATGGATGGCAAAGGGACGCCGCGGAGGATGGACTCCAGCAGGGACTGTCGGTCGCTATTACCCCACACGTCACCACGCTGATACGATGGCGTTAGGTTGAGTGCACTCATAGTAAGTTGGAAGATCGGCCATACATCGGCCGTAGCCTGGACCGGGTCCGGGGGTAACGCTTCCTCGCTCGGGTCGATTTCAGCCCACGCGTCAGCCCACGACTGCGTAGCGGTTCCGCGGCTAGTGCCCTTGGCCTCAAGTTCTTCGAGAAAACTCCCCTGGAGCCTTATGGCTGCCTCCACGCGTTCGCTCAGGCGCTCGAGCGCTCGAAGACTTAACGGTGGGTGGACGCCTTCAGGAGCATGGAGGTCGGATGGTTCAAGATTGAATTCGACGATTAGCGCCTGAAGGAACGGTTCACCGCCCGTGAGCGGGAGGTCCTCGCTGAGGTTCAGCCAGCCTTGAACGTCAGCAAGTTTGCTCATCCACGAGGCAGAGGCGAAGACGACGTCACCGCCGCTGAAAATTGATGAAACCGAGCGAACGCCGTCGGGCGTGTCAGAAGCCTCTGAGAGCGTTGCAAGCCCGTCGGCGATACTCTCTAGGAAGAGAGTTCGTTGGTCTTCCTCGTCGAAGTCGCTTTCGTGTTCGATTTCATCAGTCATTCAGCAGCTCTCAATGGTTCGAGGGCGGAGGTTATGCTCGACGTGGGTTGGACGAGGCCTTGCAACAACCGTTCGGCAATTGCTTTGACAACGCGAGCATTCACTGCGTTCCCCAAGGCTTTGTACGCATCGATGTCGGATCCGGGCAACTGGATACCTCCCAGACTTTGAAGCTCAGCGCATTCAACTGGTGTTATATAACGACGTTCGCCGGCCAGGTTGGCACCGAGGATGGGCACTTGGGTCTGTGTGAAGGAGACGAGACTTGGGGAGGTCGTAGGACGCTTAACCCGTATTCCTGACGCCCGCACCTGTAGCACGAAGTTGTCAATGTCACGGTTCTCACCTTGCGCATTCCATTCCATTTTCTGGAAGCTAGACGGGAAGCTTTCTGGACGCCACTTTGAGATCCAAGGATCGATCCAGTACTGGTTGGCAAGGTAGAATTCGCGATTTTGCCTGATAAAAGTTTGCTTCCACTTCGGGAAGTGAAAATCGCCTTGGCGGTTGGCGTGGCTAGGTATCTTCGAGAGTTGTTCGTCTAGCGGACAATCAAGGGACTGGCCGAAGCTGCCCTTGAAGCCCATCCGCCTAAAACCCCACACAGGTCTACGACCCCAAACTCCAGGCTGGGGTCTCGTCTAGGTAGGGATAGGTTGCTCCGAATTCCATCGACCAGATCGGGAAAGAAGGAAGCTTAAGCGAAGCCGGTGAGCGGCGCAGGAAGTCGCCCCACATGTCAATGGCACGCAGCGTCTGTTCCGGGATGGTGCGGTTAGAATGCTCTTGTTGGCGCAGCACCCACTGGATTTCAGTTGGATCCTTACACTTCGCTGGCCACACAAAATGCTCGAGACCTTTGAGTGATCCGACGAAGTATGCTCGATCTCGCACCTGAGGAATGCCGAAATCATGGGGCGATAGGTGCTCTACGTCCACGGAGTAGCCAAGCTCCTCCAACATGCGAATAATCGTAATCCTGGTGCGGCCGCCGTCGTGCTTCAGGATATTGGGCACATTCTCCAAGATGAAGTGTGATGGCCGCTTGACGCGCAAAATGTCATGTACCTTGAAGAAGAGATTGCCCTGATTTGTGTCCCTAAAGCCCAGTTGGTCACCAGCTTTGGAGAACGGTTGGCACGGGAAACCCGCGGTAAGGACGTGGTGATCGGGCACTTTGAGGGCAATGGTTTCGTCGCTGCTCAACTCATTAAGGTCACCCCAAGCGTCGACACCGAAGTTGACCTTGTAGAGAGCCTTCAGTTTGGGTTCTCTCTCGGCAGCGAACACACCACGCCCATCCAACTTATTGAGTGCGACGTGGAACCCACCCAGCCCAGCAAAGAGGTCGACGAAGCGGAATGCCTCCTCACTAGTTCCCATTATTCAGCCCCCTCCGTCTCTGCCTGATTGGGCGAGATTTCTCATGATTTGCTAAGACTCTCACATACAGCCACTTCATGTAGTATGTCCAATAGTGTGTCGAACTCCACGCGGACTTGTTTTGGGAGATGTTGGCAAAATC
Source organism: Gymnodinialimonas sp. JB5-7 (assembly GCF_055693405.1). Classification (NCBI taxonomy): domain Bacteria; kingdom Pseudomonadati; phylum Pseudomonadota; class Alphaproteobacteria; order Rhodobacterales; family Paracoccaceae; genus Gymnodinialimonas; species Gymnodinialimonas sp. JB5-7. Next base: position 64,153 of record NZ_JBVFUX010000007.1, on the reverse strand, counting down.
TGTGGTGGGCTCGCGGTGCGAGGCCAAAGCTTACGCGTCACGCGTTCGATCTGCATCCGATTGCAGCGCGACATCAAAGCTAGCATTGCACAGTTGTTAACTCGATGACTTGCGAGTCCAACGAAGGTCCGGAATCCGCCGTTTCTCCTTCAGAAAAAAGAACATGATCACACGCTTGTATGCAGATCTTGCTCTGATGTACAATTTGTGTTCTTGATATGTTCCTATTTGTTCAACGCGTACTGAGTAAGGAGTTTTTATGAATGCAGATAGTAACCAAGCACACACTACCGAGGCGACGCCCAGTCTGAAGCGTCCGTTTATGCTGGCCTATACGGTCAAGCCAATTGATGACGGTCGTAAAGCCATCTGGAGCAAGATTGGCGCGGCATGGTCCCACAAGGATGGCCAGGGCTATGAGGTGCGCATGGATGCGCTGCCCGTGGATGGCCGCATCGTGTTGCGGACCGTGAAAGACAGTGATGCAGATCAGACAGGTGAAGTGCTCGGGCGCACACCGGATTAGATCGACTAAGTTTACTGCGTAGGGAGGGCCGGCCAGTGGGCCTGCCCCTTTTTCGTTTGGGTGCTTCCGCTCTCGGGAGGCCGTCGGTTTGAGAGTTGATCACTGGTGTTCAGTTGGGCGTCCCCGGCCGCGCCGGTCAGGCTCGCGCACGCTGAGCCGATGCCCGTCTCATCCCTTCGGGCGTTGATCCTTGACACAGTGTTGTCAGCCTTTGGCTGTCTCTTTCTCCTGTTGGGGCCTGCGGCCCATCGACCATCAAGGCCAAGCCTTCGGTGAGCCTCAGGGACCGTGGCTCAGGTGTCCCGCCCTGCGCCCGCACCATCCCTGACGCTCAGCCATGACAGTCTCCCCCGCTCATTGCCGCGTGGCTAGTCGGGTTGCATGCGCAACCCGTTTTTCAATTTGAAGGGAGAGACACATGACAATTCGATTCCATGCCCAACCCTATGACCTCGCAGCGACTGGGTTCTATTTCGCAACAGCAGAAGAATTCACGACAAAGGCCGCTGCCCTGCGGAACGACTACGGCGAGCCTGTCGAGGAGTTTGAGATCCAGTTCATTGACGGTGACGCCATCGACTGCGATCTCGTCCGCGCCGTCTGTCTCAATCAAACCAATCTCGCGCAGGTGCTGGAGGCCGCTGAAGATTGGGACGAGCACGAGATACGCGTGGTGATCATCGCGGTCGGCGAGTGCGGCTATGCGTTTGAAGCCAGCACCCAGCCCAATGACTTTGACATCGAAATCTATGAGAGCCGCTCCATGCGCGATCTCGCCAAGCAGTTTGTGGAGGACGGCCTTTTCGGTGACATCCCCGAGCATCTGCAATTCTACATCGATTATGACGCCATCGCCCGCGACTTGGCAGTGGACTACGCCGAGGTCGAGATCGGCGGCACGTTCCTGATTTACCGCAGCGCTTGAGAGGAGTGCAGCCTAAGCCGATGTCGAGAATGGGATGCCCCGCCATATGGAGTTTCCGATGCAGGGCTATCGCGGCGAAGATCGCATCGTAGCCAAAAGGCAATGGGACGCCGTCAAGGCACACCTGCCGCCAGACCAAGCCAACAAAACAGATTTCTCGCGTCCTCCGGGCGGTCTGTCCCTACCATCAGCGTCAAGAAAGAACGCGCGGTTGCCCTTGGGCGTCAACCGCGCCGCTCTTACGCGAATAGAATGCAGAACATCGCTGGCGGACCTTCGTTCTGCAGGGCTTGAAGCGACGGCCTTGGGGTAAACCTGCCATTGCCAAAAGGTCCGCTCTGGGGATCTGAGAAAAGGACTGGCGAGATAAACTAATCAGCGAATTTTCGATCAAAAGGGGATTGCTCGGCTCCAATTAGTATTCGACTTTTGCTGAACTTTTTGCAAGATGGGCCACTGAGCGCTGGTGAATATTGGAGGAATCAATATGCAACGCTGCAATCACTTTCAAACGCAATCCAGGTTGGTGTCCGGATCATGATGAAATGCAAGCAGATTCGAGATTCAACTACACAGTTGAGCATACTTTTTCAGTCAGTGACGTTTCTATTCAGAATCCTATTTGCCAATTTGTGGAGTTGATCAAATCGCCAAGGATCGTAGTCTGCGACACCATCGTATTCTGAAAACAAGCGTTCAAGTGTGTTCGCATCTTTTGGAAACCATAGTTCGCTGTCCCGCAAAATCAGCAAACCAACGATACAATACCTAAACATCATCTCTGAGCAAATGACCCTAGGCTCTTGTGCGCGCCCACCTTCAAATTCTCTCCCAAGTCTGAGCAGAAATCGATCACCAAAGTCGGTTGCCTCTATTATTCTTAACAGCGCGATACGAAGGCACGTAAGAGAAACTGTATTCGCGCCTGATTGGTTCTCAATTTGCCGGAATTTCGAAATAACGGCAACTTGGATTACGTTTGTTGCGGCACTTACAGAAGTTCCGTCCCTTGTACCGCTCGAAAACAGTTTCTCGCGAAAAACCACCTCAACTGACTTAGTGTCTTCGTGCTCATTGTTAGAACTAACGAAACTATTGAACTGCGTTTGGACATCTCGATAGTCATCGTTGCAATAGTCACTCTCGTTGTTTCGGCGCGCAAAGTAATAGGCACTAAGGCTCAGCGCTAACCTCTCGTTCTCGAAGCGAACGTTAGATATACCGAGGGCAGGATTGGCTCGACAATCCTCAAGGTACGCACGTTCGGCGATGTCTAGAAAATCTTTGGCTTTTCGTAAATCATATTCCCTGCGGGCTTTGACCCTTCGAGCGACACTACGTAAGAAATACCCTCTCTGCCACTGATGTTGCTGTCCGCTGCTTTGCTTCGCTGAACGACAATCGGGGATCCCAAGCGCTTTGATCGTTCAACAATTGCAATCGCACTTGCAGCGTGCTCTTCAGCGACTTCCCACCGATCAGCCGACGCCACAACTGCGCCCAAGACAAGGTACTTCAGATAGAGTTCCAGTCGATCGTCGCGCTCTTCTTTTTCCAAACCAGAGTCGTAGCAGTCTCGCGAAATTTGTTCGAAGTCTGACTTGAAGTCCTTGGGGGATCTGTAGATTCTAGCCGGCGCTGCGAGCTTTCTAAAGATTGCATCCGTGTGAGGGAGACTATCAAACATTAAGTCGGGCGGGTTTCTTGATCCATTGATCTGAGCGGACATCAACGCGTCTGCACCCATATCAGAGAATACAACGTTTGATCTATCTCGCTCTCTAGATAGGGTCTCAGAAATTAGATTTTGAAGCCTAATCCAACTGAAGTGCTGGCCCCTATACTCTTGAATAACCTTGAGCATGTCGGATCGAAGTCGTTTTTGAAGGGAGCCATCTTCATCGAAGCGTTCCAAGAATCTATCTGCACTGGAAGCATTAGTGGAAAACGTAATCCACTTTTCATACGCTCTTTGAATATCGTCGGTCTCAAGATAACTAGCGAATTTCGAGTTGCTATGCGCCAGACTTCGAAGAGTGGATTTCCTCTCAAGTTCAGCATCACTTTTGAATGCAAGTAGGCCTGAAAAAAGTTCTGGTGGGCGCATGACTCTCAGGTTGGGATCGTTCTCTCCAACTTCATCGATCATCGAGATCTGTCAGAGACCAAATATGGTGGATATACAGGTCGCAAAATTCGCTTACCCGTATTTCTTGACCAAAAGCAGATATTAGGTCCTCATTCTGCCCAAGGTTACTAACGAGCGCACGATCTCCGGTGACCAGAACAAATCGAATTCCACTGTTTGACTCTGGGTTGCTGAAATTCAAGGCTGCAAGTTGAGCCAATGCCTCCGCATCTGACCTAATTCTCTCCGGCTTTCGGTTGGCGCCTCGAAATTTCTTGATTGTATTCTCAAAGTAGTCAGCCAGCCAACTAGCTTCAGTAGATTTCATATCGGCTTTCGGTAATTTGAATTCTGTATTCTTCCCCCTCCAGTCCTCCGGTTGCAGGAAATCTAGCACATCAAAAACGCCCGAATAAGTGCTGTTCAGTTCGTAGTAATTGTCCCATTCTCTGACAGCAGCATGCCTCGAGCGGCTTTTTTCAATTAATCGTCTGGCGAGTGATATCGAAAATTGTCCTACGTTGTTCTTAATAAGCTCAATGGACCCCGGATCGTCCAACTCAGCCCGTAGCAGTACAAGAGCAGCCTCGACCTCACTTTTTTGCCGACGCTCAATGTGAGCAATGTCGTGTCTTGTAACGACATCGACCTCATCCCGTACGATCCTAAAAACCTCCAGCGTTTCGTCGTAATGGCTGGATAGTTGATAAATTGGATTGGATCTTTCCGCGTTCATGAGCAAGGCACGTCGTGCTAATAGTCGGGCAACCGCTTCACTCTGTCGTTTTTCGTTGCGGGAAATTTCAGATGCAAGATTGTCCAATTCTGATGCCAATGGACGTAGTGGCAAAATCTGCCCAAGTCCATTCCCTTCGCGGTTTTCATCCGCAGGCCCTGTCTTCCAAGGAGCACAATAACTCATGATAATGTCTGTGTCGAAAACGTATACTATCTGCCGACAGACGTCTTTAACTCGAGAATCTCGAGCCCAACGTCTTAGATCTGCCGCCTTTTTACCCTCTAACCTAGCAAATGCAGCGTTTCGTATTAGCTGATTTCGATGCTCCCACTCACTTCTTGGTCTGGAGGTTATGCGCATCTTATTCAGTGTCCATCGCAAGCTTGGCAAACTGACTTTTTCTTTCGTGTGAGTTTTCTCGTCTCGTTCTTAACGCAGATTTCGCTCGATCTTTCAGTAAGGTTGGGCCAGACGTCAATGCGGCAAATGATCGGGTCAGCAGACCTTGAACACTACTATTGAATTCGGAAATATCTGTTTGTGATAAGAAGCTCAAATTTAGGTTTCTCAGAATGGCAATCATCGGCACCACCGCATAGTGGCTCTCTTCAGCGGCACAAATGATACCGATCGCAAATCCTGCTTCATCGCGAACTAATGCACCATTCATGGTCAATGCATTTCTTGGCGCATCGTGCCTTATTTTCAGGCGCAGTACCGGTGTAGCTTCTACTGTGATCTGACTTGAACGAAAGCAGAAAATATCATAATGCGACAAAATCGCACCGATTTCCAGCCCATCAATATACCCAGCCTTACCAAAACTGTTTGATATCCCGAGGGTGGGAAAAGTATTGTCGTCAGCAGCAAATTCTTCGCTTAAATGATCGGATGGCAGGATTTCAAAAGTTGAAACTAAAATATCACTAGAGAATTTTGCACCTTCCACTGCTCTTGCATCGGGAAATCTTGGCAGCGCATGTCCAAGTATTATATCGTTTGAAGAGATGATCGCAGACTCGGAATTATCACCCAAAAGCCATCTAGTTGTCACCGCCTGCAAGCGCCCGTTTGTGTCCTTGAGCACAATCGATAACCGAAATTCAGCATCAATTTTCGAACTCTTTAGTATCGATTGCGGTGTTAACATTCAAAACCTACCCACAATTTGAGATGCAGTCTGTGTCCGCGATTTCTCTGAAAGCACAACTGGTTGACCAAATATTTTTCGTTCAATGCCGCCAAGTGACCGTAGTAGGTCACTATTGGGCTTGGTTTCAGGCAGAATCGTATACAACTTGAAACGCCCAGTCTCTTTCTCCTCCCTGATCTGTAAAATCAGCGCCCACGCAATTGAGTTTTTCCTTTGCAAACCTGTCGACTAATGCTAAATTTTTCGTGGCTATGTGATGGCCGAAATTGGAAGGGTTTCTCCCTGCCAGATCTCTGTCTTCGGGGCTAAAAAAAGTCTCTATATCTGCAAACGAGTCAATGGCGATGCTTGACAGGATAGACATCATCGCAGTTTCGCCGTTGCCAAAGCATTTTGGAGAACCCGTACCATTCTTATTTGCTATATCTCGTGCTGGTATGTAGGGACCTAGTCGAACAAGCAGATGTTTCTTGGATTGTTCGTCGTACGGCAAGGCTTTCCATGCTTCGATCTCTTCGTGGGTTTGGTCTCGCGTGGCGAGTTTTTCAAACACAACTCTCCCAGTAGTGATCAGATAGGCTAGTAGTATCTTGTTGATAGGTGCTGCGGTCGGTTCGAACGGTGTTTCACTAAGTGACTTAAGCTTCGGGATGTGGAGGGCTTCGTCCTTGGGCAGAAACAGTGCCTCGAGGGTGTTGGAGATTTCTCCACCCAAACGTATGTTTTTTTCTACGAAATTCATGTAGAACGTTTCTTCTTGCCTACTAAGGTCCGAAATATCAGTGCCTTCAGGACGCGCAACCCAAAGCAGTGCGGATATACTGCTTTCGTGTTCGACAATATCTATCTCGAATGTTGAAAGTTCGTCCGGTAGATCGGGGCCGGTTTCGCCGTCCGTGGTTCGCGTGGACATGGATTGATACATTCGAGATCTTAAAGAGGAGATAACCGACAAGGGAATACTCCAAAAGTTGTCCTTTGTCTTTGCCCAAACTCTTACGAGATCAAGAAGAGCACCGTCACCGGTGCCGTAGAGGAGAATTTCCTTACTTAAGATCGACATGTGGACTTCAGAAATATCATCATCCCAGTATCCCGAGAAACCATCTCCGGTGAATATCTCCCTTCCGAAGCCTGTAGTCATGAAGCAAAGATCGCATTCGACGTCAGGCCGCCCTTCAAATGCTAACCTAACTATTCCATCTTTTTCAGATACCGAAGTGCATTCGTGATTTTTGTGCAATAGCGTTGGATCGATTTTATAGCCCTCAAACTCATCCCGTAATTGAGACAGTACGTTTGGGGCTTCGTCGGCATACCAGTTCATCAACGGGAGGTTTGTGAAGTTTCTCATCCCATCAAGAAGAGGCCAGCGATTATAATTTGGGTGAACGAGCCTGTGAGAGGCATTTCTTTGGAAGTTTAATAGTTCGCCTGACTTTTCGTATAATTCAGCACGTATCTCATGTTGCCATAGTGAGTTGAGGAGTGTGCACCCTGCCACGCCACCGCCTAATATGACGATACGCTTCCTTTGTAGTTCAGTTCTGTTTACCCGCCGCAATAGCGACTGTGCGAGGTTAAGTGCGCGAGTTTGTTGAAACAGGAAACCAGATCTGTACCCAAATGGGCCTATAGTATACGTGCTTCTCAGCCCGGGTACTCTCGAAGTACGCAATACAAGCTCTTCAAGGTCCCTCTTTGTCTTTTCAATCATTTGTTCGCAAGTACTCCCCCTAGGCTGTATAAGTCGCATGACCACATCTGTCACCAATTTTTGTTTCTGCAATTGATGGCACTAGTGCGGGCGAGGTATCCCTCTCAATTTCGGTGGTTTGTAGGAGCTTTCCACGCTCACCTGGCAAGAAGATGGAGCTTAGGAGGTAATGCTCTCGGAACCGTCGCTTACAACACGGCTTCCTGCTAAGATTACGGTCATCGAGTTTGGACTGAACAGAAAAACCAGGCATTCACAGCACGCTGGTTAATGTGCAATTTGGACTCATTCCCGGCATTCGCCGCGCTTTGCGTTTGTGGCCGCTTCCGTGCTCCATCACCCCATCGACGGCCCGCTGTGGTCAGGTCTTCTGGTCTGTTCGCGCGTGTGGTGCTGACTATGTCCCCATCGCGGCTGGTCTTGTCGGCTTAGGAATAAGCGTAGATTGTCTCGGTGGCGCGTCATGGCAACATAGGCAAGGTGACGGTCCATCGACCGGGAGCCCAAGACAAGGGCCTGGTCGACTGTGGCGCCCTGGGATTTGTGGATGGTGACGGCATAGCCATGGTCGAATTTGGTGTATTTTGTGGGGTCGAATGTGACGTGCCGTTTCTCGTCGCCGTCGAGAGCGATAGTGACTTCGTTCTTAGACGCAGAGAGCACCGAACCCAGCATGCCGTTTTTGACCCTGAGGTCTTTGTTATTCTGGCCGAAGACCATGCGGTCGCCCGCCGCAAAGTTGCGCGGGCCAGTTGCGGTTTGAAGCATAGTTTCTGGAGACGCGTCGGGGCCGCGTAACGCGCTGAGGATTGATTGGTTGAGTGCGTGCACGTCCTTGCGGCGATGCGCAAAGGCCAGTCGGGATTGCTCAGGTTTCGCGGAAGCATCCATCACATAGCTTTCAACCAGCGCGTCGATGGCATCGTCTCGGGCTTGCGTGCGCGTTACGCAGCCATGCTGGTCGTATCGCTCGACGGCCTCATGGATATCACCTGCCGCCAGGCTCCTTCGATGCGGCCCTCTGCCAATCCTGCGTTTGCCGGTAGATCTCTTTGAGCGCTGCAGCGCCATGGGTTGCGACCACATCGCGGAACGGCGTTCCGGCCTCGATCGGCTGCAGTTGATCGGGGTCTCCCACCAGTACAAGCTTTGCGCCAATCTCATTCATCTTTTCCGTGACCCGCGCCATCTGCCGCGTGCCGATCATACCGGCCTCGTCGATGATCAGCACATCATCTTTGTTGATGGGCGCATTGCCGTTCTCCCAAGACATCTCAAGCGAGGCTAAGGTTCGGCTTTGAATGCCGGACGAGCCTCTGCAACCCGTCTGCCGCTTTCCCAGCTAGGGCTGCACCATGGACCTTGATGCCCTGCCGTTGCCATGCATCAGCGGCCGCCTCCAGCATCGTGCTTTTGCCCGCACCCGCCAGCCCAACGACAGACGCCAATCGTCGGTCACTCAGAACATGTCGGATCGCCGTTTGCTGTTCATCACTCAGTGTCCCGCCAAACGCGCGTTTCATCTTGGCGTTCGTGGCCTTCACTGCAGCGCTCACATGCTCTGACGCAACGCCATGGTCTCGAGAAGACGCCATCTGCGCTGATGATCTGGCGAGCGATTGCTCAGCTTTCTGGAAGTCGCGCGTCGTATAGTGGGGAACACGGTCACTGGAGAGACGTACGGCTTCGGCAGATGTGAGCGCACGATCCGCCAGACCAGTCAGGTCTTTGGGATCATCAAAGTGCTTAGCCAGTTCTCGCAGCACGTCAGTGCGTTTGAAGGTGGCTTTGGTTTTGGATATTTCAGCAAGAATGAGATCGGGGCGTTGTTCAATTTGGCGCTTTGAGAGGGGTGCCTGTTCTGGCTCTTCGATCAAAAGCGATTTGGGCTTCCGGAATTGCGGGCCGATGGCCCGATCCAGCGCTCTACGCTCCGTCAGATGCGCGTCGATTAGCGTCTGTTGTTCTTGCCGGTCGCGTTGTTCTGCGATCTTTGCGGCCAATTCTACTGCGGCAACGGTCGTGCGCCATTGTCCTGTCACGCGCAGGAATGCAGGCTCGCATGCCCTTCGGCATCTGAGCTTGTCGTTCCAGCGCCCGCCGCGCGTCTTGAACTCTCAGCAAGTCTTCACGCGCGAACCGCTGGCGCGCGACCATCTCTTCGCGCTTCAACGCATGCTGCGGGTTGGGCTGCAGCTTTTCTGGTCGCCGCAAGTCTTGGGCGCACGCCCGAACCTCTTCGACCGATGGCAGGCTCTGCTTCCGGGCCCAACCGCCGCCGCATCTCCCGCGCCTTTACCCCGCACCAGCGCGAGAGCGACCAGACCTTGCCATCCGCATCGACAGCCACAAAGCCGCGACGATCCCCACGGGCGAGCGCAAAGCCTTGCTCTTTGAGGGCGACAGCAAAGGCCGCACCGCTGTCCGAGTTCTCCCAGCAAGCTCGGAACATCGCCTTTGTGGTGGCACGATCCCGCTTCAACCGCTTGGCTTGCTGGCTTTCGCCCCGGTTGGTGTTCAGTGGGTTTCGATCTTCATGGTTGCGGAAGCCGTCCGGCAAATCCCAACCGTGCTCCAGGAAGATCTCCCGACTCAGCCCCGTGAGTTTGCGTTTGTAATGCGAGAGGTTGATCGCCTTCATCTGCCCCGCGTCGATCTTCGACCAGACGGCATGGGCATGGCGGCGACCGTCCTTTTCGTGGAACACAACGGCTCGGGGCTGACCTTCGAGACCGAGACGTTTTTCGACCTGCGCAATGGCTGCCTCGAATTGATCGACCGACACGCTGTCAGATGGCGGCGGGTTGAGCGACAGCGAGAACAGATATTTGTTGCATTTGGTAGCGCCCGAGATGGCCTCGGCTTCCGCAAAGGCACCGAACAGATCATCCGCGACAAAGCCGTCGATGCCATGCAAACGCACATGGTCATTGTCGCGCGGGTTCATCAGATGATGTGCCAGGCTCCGCGCCGTAAGCTCGTTCGTTGCCTTTAAGGATCATCTGGTGCCTATGGACTTTGGTCGTTTGCCAAGCGCCTCCATCAGCAGGCTGCGAATCGCGAGAACATGCTCGTAGGCTTCTTCAATCTGGGCCCGTTCGGCCTCGCCGATTCCCAAGATCCCGAGATTGGCATGGTGCGCGAGTTGGTTCAGATTGCTGGCCACGCGCGACTGACCAAGCAGGGCCAGAGCCTCAGCAGCCGCCTTCTTATCTGCCTGTGCGTCCAAGGGCCGGTGTTTGCGCAGCTTCGCATCTCCGGCAAACACGCAGGCCCGGATATAAGCGCTGAGCGTCATGCCCGCTGCAAGTTCTTCCAGCCGCGCCCGCTCTTCCTTCGTTAGCCGGAGCGTCAAAGGCGAGATCGCCGTGCGCGGGGCAGGCCGCTTGTGTTCCGCCATCCTTGCCTGTGTCGAGACACTCTGGAACTCTTTCGACACCCCACTCATGGCGACGGCTCCAATCCCGGAGGCGCCACTGCTGACGGGCCGCCTCCATCCAACCCGTCACGCGTCTCAGACGCCTCATCACCCTGATCCGCCAGCACAGCAAGCCTGTGGATAACTTCTGGTTCAGCCCGAAGAATGCTTGTCCATTCCCCTAATTCTGACAGGATCAATCCGCACTCAGAGGGTTCTAGGTTTGTCCTCTCCGGTGCACCAATCATTCCTGGATTTGCAAAGCAGAATTCGAACGTCGGTGGACGTTTGAAAGGGTTTGATTGCCCTGAGCCCTTACGAAGGGCCTTTGCCCTGAACGTTCATCACCGCATCACAAATGGATTCGCCATCGGTGCATCAGACGTGTTGATCCACGTCGTCTTGGTGCGCGTGTAGTCGAGGATCGCCTCCAGCCCGGCTTCGCGTCCGTAGCCGGACTGGTTGAACCCGCCGAACGGCGCGATGGGGGAGACTGCGCGGTAAGTGTTGACCCAGCAGATGCCTGCTTTGAGGCGCGACGACACGCGGTGCGCGCGGGCGACGTTTTGAGTGAAGACGCCCGAGCCGAGACCGAAGGGTGTCGCATTGGCGATGGCGATGGCCTCGTCCTCGGTGTCGAAGGGAAGAAGCGACATGACAGGGCCAAACATCTCGACTTTCAGCGTTTCGGTGTCAGGGCCTGCGCATTCCAAGAGGGTCGGGGCCATGTAGTTACCGGGGCGGTCCAGTGGTGCGCCGCCGAAGCGGATGGTTGCGCCTTGGGCTTGCGATTTGGCGAGGGTGGCCGTGATCGTTTCAACCTGCGCGTTGGTGCAGAGGGGGCCGATATGGGTTGTGGCTTCCAGCGGATCGCCGACATTGACGTTTGCCATTTTCTCTTCGATCTTTTCCGCGAGCGCGTCGAGGATCGGGCGGTGGATCAGGCCACGCGATCCGGCGACGCAGCTTTGGCCGGAGGCACCAAAATTGCCTGCGATCAGGCCATTGGCCGCGCCGTCGAGGTCGGCGTCGTCGAAGACGAGGATTGGGGATTTGCCACCGAGCCTCCAGCGTGGTGACGGCGAAGTTTTCGGCTGAGTTTCGCACGACATGGCGGGCGGTTTCCGGGCCGCCGGTGAAGGCGATGCGGTCCACGTCGGGGTGGCGTGTGAGCGGGATGGCGCAGTTTTCGGCGTCACCTGTGATGACGGAGACGACGCCGGCTGGGAAGCCTGCGGCCTCGATGAGCTTGGCGAATTCCAGCATCGGGGCGGGCGCGATCTCAGACGCCTTCAGGACGACGGTGCAACCGGCGGCCAGCGCAGGGCCGAGTTTCGTGGCAGTCAGGAACATCTGCGCGTTCCAAGGCACGATGGCCGCGACCACACCGATGGGCTGGCGGGTGGTGAAGACATGCATGTCGGGTTTGTCGATAGGAAGGACCGCGCCTTCGATCTTGTCGGCGAGGCCCGCATAGTAGCGGTAGTAATCGCCGACGTAAGCGGATTGGGAGGCGGTTTCAGCCAGCAGTTTGCCGGAGTCCGTTGTCTCGATCCGCCCGATGTCCTGCGCGTGTTCCTCTATAAGATCGGCTAGTTTGTAGAGTAGCTTGCCCCGCGCGGTTTGGGTCATTTCGCGCCATTCCGGCGCGTTCAATGCGCGGCGAGCGCTCGCGATGGAACGGTCGACATCCTCTGGCGCGGCGCAGGCGAAAGTGGCCCAAGGCTCACCCGTCGCTGGGTTTTCGGAAGCCATGGTCTGACCGCGCGCGCCTTCCGTCCATTGGCCGTCGATGAAGAAGTCTGGTAATGCGGCTGGCTCATTTGCGATCCCTCAGGCAAAGGCGGGCATGACGTCGTCGATGAAACGACGCAGCGAGGCCTGTTTTCGCTCAGAGGACATGCCGCTGTCGATCCAAAACGAATATTCGTCGTAGCCGAGGTCTTCGTAGCGTTTGATCTGGTCGATGACCTCCTGCGCCGTGCCGATGGTCAGGTCGCGGGCCATGTTTTCGGGGGCCATCATCTTGTTGGCTTTGAGTTCGTCGTCGGAAAGCGTCTCGATCAGGCCTTGGGTGACCGGGCGCTTGTTCTGAAACCACGCACCGAAGTAGCAGTAGAAACGGGAGAGCTCGTTTGCTGCGAGGCCGACGTCGTCGGCGTCTGATCCCACGTAAGTGTGGTGCAAGAGCATGATCTTAGGGCGTTTTCCGCTGTAACTGTCGCAAGCATCGTTGAAGCGGGACATCAGCGTCTCGATCTCCTCCATGCCCTGCCAGAGCGGCGTGACCTGGATGTTGAACCCGTTGTGGACGCCGAATTCATGGCTGTTGGGATCGCGGGCTGCGATCCAGATGGGCGGGCCGTTTTCCTGTGCGGGTTTGGGGGCGGAGGTCGTGGCGGGGAAGCTGAAATAGTTGCCCTCATGGGCGCAGTCGCCTTGCCAGAGTTGCGGGAGAAGGGGGTGACTTCGCGCATCCGCAAGCCCGCCTCCATCGCATCCATGCCGGGCATAAGGCGTTCGTATTCATAGGAATATGCGCCGCGTGCGATGCCCAATTCGATGCGGCCCCCGGTGAGCATGTCTGCCGATGCGGCCTCTCCGGCCAGTTTGATCGGGTGCCAGAAGGGGGCGACGATGGTGCCGGTTCCGAGGCGGACGTTCTTGGTGTGGTGGGCGAGGTCCACCAGCGTCAGGAACGGATTGGGCGCGATGGTGAAATCCATCCCGTGATGTTCGCCCGTCCAGATCGCGCGCATCCCGCCGTCGTCGGCCATCTTGCAGAGCGTCAGGAATTCCTCGCGAAGCAGGTCCTGCGGTTGGTCGGGGCTGATCCGTTCCATATGGGCGAAGAGGGAGAACTCCATGGGTCAGGTCCTTTCCATGAGGGATTTCAGGGCGTTGGTGGTGTCGTGCGCGTGGGTCATGGGCATCATGTGGGCAGCGTTGCGGATGATCTGCGCGCGGCCCTGCGGGGCGAGGGCGGCCATTGTGTGGGACATCTTCGGGGTCGAGTTGGGCTCGCGTTCGCCGGTCAGGAAGAGGGTGGGGTGGTGCAGCGTTCGCAGCGAGTTGCGGGACGGGCCGTTTGAGTGCGCGAAGAGGGTGTAGGCGTGTTTGTAGGCCTGCGGCTCGATCTTGGTGAGCCAGCTTTCGCAGGCGGTGCGTTCGGGGGAGGGGGTGTCGCTGAACCAGCGGGTGAGTGTTGGTGCGGGGTCGGTGGGACCGTTGAGGGCTGCGGCACGGGATTGGACGGCTTGCGCGGCCTCGGCTGTGCGTTCGAAGATGGCGTTCAGCGCGGCGACGGCTTGGATGCGGGTCGGCGCCTGACGGGCGAGTTCGAGTGCGATTATCGCGCCCATGGAATGGCCGATGGCGGTAATGGGGCCGTCGATGGCGCGCAGGATGTGGGCGGCGTGGGTCTCGATAGTGAAGTCCGCGAAGGGTGTTTCGCCATGGCCGGGCATGTCGATGGCGATGACGTTGTGGGTCGCGCTTAGGGCGTCGATCTGCGCATTCCACGCCTCGGACCGCAGGCCGACGCCGTGCAAAAGCACGACCTGTGGCCCGTCGCCCGCGCGGATGCAGGCGAGGCCGGAGAGGTCAGACCGCGGCCGGGTTGTCCACGTCATGGCCCAGATCCTTGAGGTCTTGGTAGCGGTCGCCGATGCGGTGGTGCGGGCGGCCAGAGAGGGCGGCGCCAAGGCAGACGACGATTTCGTCGTCGCGAGGGGCGTCGGGGATGGCGAATTGGATGGTCAGGTAGTGGGAGCGGCGGCCCGCGTCGTTCTTGTCCATCAGCGGCACCATGATCGGCGCATTTGCAGGCCCGCGCGTGTTGGTGAAGGCGAGGTAGGATTTCGCACCGACAGCTTCGCGGTAGAAATTGCCGAAGCGGAGCGTGTGGATGAGGCCGGAGGCATGCTCGATTTCGCCGTTGTGGCCAACGACGGCGGCTTTGCCGTAGGCTTCGATCTTGTCGCCGCCGCCCGCCAGCGCGATCATTCGATCAGTCAGCATCTCACCCAGGATGGGACCGTAGGCTTGGATTTCCGGTTTGAGATCATCGACATAGCGACCGGCCCAAGGGTTCGTCACAACGGCGGCAACGGCAAATAGCCGCCAGGGTTTGTCAGCCTGGCGAAAGCCTTCGATCAGAACCTCTTCGTCATAGGTCACGATCTTTCGAATTTCGGGGGTCATTGGGTGCTCCGGGCTTGGTTGGCAGAGCGTAGGAAGCCGTTGTTTCTTTGACAAACGAGGGAATTATGGCCTTTGGTATAAGTAAAGCTAATGCCGGAGTTGACCCTTGGCGAAATCCCTTCCCCTTTGACGTGGTTTCGGTCGTTCGAGGCCGCTGCACGGCACTTGAGTTTTACCGCAGCGGCAGAGGAAGTGGGGCTGACGCAATCGGCGGTGAGCCAACAGGTGAAAGCGTTGGAAACGCGCCTTCGCGTGCCGTTGTTCACACGGTTGCCGCGTGGATTGGCGCTGACGGATGATGGCAGGCGGCTCTTGCCGCAGGTCAGCGCGTCGCTGGATGGACTGGCGGCGGCGGCGGATCTGGTTGCGGGCGATCCGGGTGAGGATCTTTTAACGGTGGCGACGTCGGTCAGCGTGGCGCAATGGGTGATCGCACCGCATCTGGGGGCGTTCCAAGCGCTGTTCCCTGCGGTTCGCTTGCGCTTGTTGAGCGCGATCTGGGCCGATGATTTCCAGACCGCGCGGGCGGATGTCGAAATCCGCTTCGGGTCGGCGAAGCAGGCAGGAGAGGGTGCTGTGGCGTTGGGATCGAATCGATTGGTCCCGTTACAAGCGCCCGGATTTGAGGCCCCCTTGGCCGAGTCGGCGTTGATTGAGGCGGTTGGAACCTCAGCAGGTTGGCAAGCCTGGCAGGAGCAAGTTGGACAAGTGCGCAAACCCGTCCTGTTCACCGATACCTACGGCATGGCCCTGCAATTGGCCGCGCAAGGCCACGGGGTTGCTTTGGTCAGCGAGATGTTGGCGGGTCAGGCGCTGCAAACAGGGCAATTGGTCCGCGCATCCGATGGTGCAATAGTGGGCCAGGAAGCCTATTTCCTGTCGATCTCGTCGGAAAAAGCGACTGCTGTTGCGTTCGCCGAGTGGATTGCGGCGCTTGTGGAGTGATATTGTAAAAAAGTAAGTTTGGACCGAATTTCAGGTCTATCCGGCCTTCAAGGAAGAAAATAAGCCAAGGGTGGTTGTGGAGTGTTCACGGCACCACAACGATATTTCCCGTATGGGCCTTGTCGATGAAGGCTTGCTGTCCCGCTTGGAAATCCTCCAGCGGGTAGGTTGCCGCGAGCATGGGTTTGAGCGCGCCAGCTTCGATGTAACTTACCAGATTCTTGAAGGTCTGCGGCGGGTTCACGGTGGAGCCGAAAAAGCTGAGATCCATCAGATAGAGCGTGCGCACATCGAGGCTGACGATGGGCCCGGCAATGGCACCGGAGGTCACGTAGCGCCCGCCACGATCGAGCGCGTCGATCAGCGTTGGAAAGTAATCGCCTGCAACGATGTCCGCGACCACCGTGACGTTGTCGCGACCGATAGCGTCCTTAAGGGCGACCTTCAGATCTTCGGGTGCGCGGGGCAGGATCGCATCGGGGCCGCATTTGGCGACGTCTTCGTGCTTGGCGGGTGAGGCCAAAGCGACGACCGTTGCTCCGCGATGCTTGGCCAGCCTGGATCAGGGCGCCGCCGACCCCGCCGGACGCGCCGGTAACGAGGACCACATCGCCCGCACCGACGCTGGATTTATCCAACATTCCCTCTGCGGTGGCGTAAGAGCACGAAAAGGTGGCGAGTTCGGCATCTGACAGCGGGCTGTTCGCGGCGGCGACGTTGCGGTGGTCGATTACGGTGTATTCGGCATAGCCGCCATCGGCCTCGGACCCATAGTAGCCCGTTTTGTGCATGTTCAGGGGATCGTCCCAGTCGCGCAGCCAGTTGTCAGTGATGACACGCTTGCCGATCAGGCTTTGATCGGCGTTCGCGCCTGCGGCTACGACCAAACCGCAGACATCTGCCCCCTGAATACGCGGAAACGCGATGCCCGCGCCGCCCCATGTGTTGTCGGCGTCACCATCCAGCGTCTCGTAGGCGCCGCCGGTTGTGGCCTCGGTCACTGATTTCGAATACCAGCCCGCGCGCGTGTTCACGTCGGTGTTGTTCATGCCGCAGGCAAGCACTTTGATCAGCACTTGGTCCGGGCCGGGGGTGGGGACAGGCCACTCGGCCTCAAATTCCAACGCATCAAGGCCGCCATGTCGCTTAAGGACAACAGCGCGCATTGTTTTGGGAATGTCTGTCATTGGAAGCTCCACAATCAGGCCGCCAAGATGTGCAGGGGAACGGGCCATCCCGCAACCCTTGCATCGTCAGACCTGAAAATGGATGCGGAACGTCGTGCCGTCACCAGCGTCATCCAGTGTGATGTCGCCTCCGGCCTGCGCGAGCACGGAGCGGACAATCGACAGGCCCATCCCTGTGCCGCCATCGGTTCGGCGCGAGGTAAAGAACGGCTCAAAAATGCGATCGCGATTGCCGGGACTGATGCCCGAGCCGTTGTCGGACAAGGTGAACCCCTCTTCTTTTGCCGTCACCCGCACCTCGGTGGCGCCATGGCTTTCTGCGTTCTCAATGAGGTGGCGGAAGATGATCTCGAGCGCCTCACGTGAGAGCGGAACCTGCCGCGTTGGACCGATCAGACGCACGTTGAGGCGTGGGAAGCGGCTGATCATGCCGTCCAATGCGTCCGCCAGATCGCTGGACCCGTCCGAGGCGAGTTGACCGACGGCAGAATATTCCCGCATCCGGGCGAGGAGTTGCCCCATCCGCTCCGTATCACGCGCGATATTTTCAAGGAATTTCACCTGCCGTTCTGGGGGCATCTCGGTGTCTTGCATCAATTCCACCGCGCCCTTGATCGCGGTGAGCGGTGATTTCATCTCGTGGCTGACATGGGCGGTGTAGGTTTTCAGAGTGGTCTGTTGATCCTGCAACCTGTTGGCCATCGTGCCGAAGCTTTGCGCCAAGGTCTCAATCTCTCGCGTTCCGTAGTGATCGAGGGGCTCCCATCGCGCCTCGGACGCGCCGAACGTCTCGGTCCGGGCGGCCAGTGAGCGGATCGGGCGGGAGACGAAGCGCCAGAAGAGATAGCCGATCAGGCCGGTGGATAGCAGCACGAACATCGCGGCGCCGAAGAGGTTGAGGCGTTCGGTGTAGAGGAAGCGGAAGATATGGTTGGGCGTGCGGTTGAGGTAAACGACACCGATGATGTCATCGCCGATAGTGACTGGCATCGCCACGAAGATGCGGACACGGGTGCCTTGGCTGAAGCGGTAGATCAGCGGCTCTGCCGTTGGGCGGGTGCGCACACGGGGCACGGAGACCGTATCGCCATTCAACGCAAGCGCGACCTCTTGCACATGGCCCAGATAAACGCCGGTTTCCGCGGAGCCCGCGATCACGGTGCCGAAGCGGTCGAGGAAGCGATAACCTGCCAAGGTCTGCTCCTGCGCGCCGAGAGCGATCTCAGACAGGTAGGGCGAGATCCGGCGGTATGGCTCTGCGACCGTTTCCGTGGCGGGCAGTCCATCCGGGCGGGGTCCGAGGATCGTCTGCGGATTGACGGTGACGGAGGGAAAGAGCGGGCGGAACGGACGGCGACCGTCCGCGGGCAAAGGCTCGGGCGGCAGATCCGCGGCGGTGCGGTAGAGTTCTTCGTAGGTGGCCGTCAGGACGGCGGCCTGCATCAGCAGGCTTTCCTCGGTTTGTTGGACAAGTTGATTGGCGTAGAAGCGAAACAGGTTCAGGCCCGCAAATGGCAGGAACAGGACCAGCGCCAGCATGGCCAGGATCACCCCGCCCAATCCCGGGCGCCATTTTCTGCGCGCGCTCACGCGGGCAGGCATGGGCCCATCCGAAGGCCCACCCCATGCACCGTTTCGATGCTGTCTGCGCAGCCAGCCTCGGCCAGTTTGCGACGGATGTTGCGGATATGGCTGTCGATGGTGCGGTCGGAGACGTGGATGTTGTGGCCGTAGACCGCATCCACCAGCGCGTTGCGCTTTATGACCTTGTCGGGGTTGGCGAGCAGAGCTTCAAGCAGGTTGAACTCCGATTGCGTCAGCGCCACCTCAGCGCCTGCGAAGGTGCATTGGTGGCGGGCGGGGTCGAGGGTTAGCGCGCCGTGACTGAACGTTTCTGACGGGGCGGCTCGCCCGCCCGAGCGTTTCAGAATTGCCTTGATACGGGCCACAAGCTCGCGGGGCGAGAAGGGTTTGGTGACGTAATCGTCCCCGCCGATTTCCATGCCCAGGATGCGGTCAATCTCATCATCGCGGGCAGTCAGGAACAGGATCGGCACGTCCGAGGTTTTGCGCAGCCCTTGCAGACGTCGAAGCCGTCCATCTCGGGCAGGCCCACATCCAGGATCAGCAAGTCCGCCGCACCCGTCTGCGCCTTGGCCAGACCCGCCGCCCCATCGGCGGCAAAGTCGGCCTTGAAGCCCGCGGCCTCAACAGCAAAGCCGATGACATCGCGGATATTGGGATCGTCATCGACAATCAAAAGGTGTGCGGGCATGGGCTATGTCGTCTCACAAATCGTGGTGAGCGGTAAGATACGCTTCAAGCCGCCAGCGGCGAAAGCCCCATTCCTGCCAGCTGTCGATGTCGTCAAAGGCAATGGTTGGGCGGCCATGGACGCCACAAATCACATCGTCATAGATGGGCCCGTGTTCCCACATGGCCGGGATGACCTGCTCGCCAAGACCGCAGAGGTAGTGCAGGTCGAGGCGGCTGATGGGAATGTCTGCCGACAGGTTATGGTCAGCGATGATGTGGGTGAAGTTAACGAAACAGCAGATGTAGAGCGTGGCGAGCGCCGTGCCCGCGTTCCAGCGGATCAGCCAGCCCAAAGGGCGGGTCTGGGCGATCTGGATCAGGACCAGCACCAGGCCCACGCCGATCAGCGCCATCCAGATGAAGGCCGCGATGCGCAGATGCGTCAGGCTGTAGGCCTGCACATACAGTGCCAGTCGGAACGCGGCAGTGCAGACCAGCAACAGGGTTTGGCCGAGCCAGGCGTAGACCAGCCAGCGCATCCGCTTATCCTCGGCCACCATTTTGTGGGTCAGGGCCGCGAACAGGCCCGCAAGCAGCGCCGTCACCAGCAGAGGGTAAGCGCCTCGATGTGCATATTCGGCATAGCTCATGCCATCCGGCAGGGCGACGCCGCCCGTCAGGATCGTCAGGTCGGACAGGGATTGGATCGCGAAGATCGCATTGAACAGGATCAGGGACAGGCGCAGGGACGCAGAATTCAGATAGCCGGCAGAGAGGTCGCCCGCCGGGAATTTCAGGTCGAAGGCCGCGTCTCGGCGCAGTGCGGACGTGTTGAGGTAGGGCCATATCAGGCACGCCGCAGCGGCCCAGAAGATGATACGCACGATGGTGTCGCCGTTGATCGGGCCGAAATTGGCCGCGTTGGCCAGCGTCCGTTCGAACAGTGGATTTGCGACGGCGAATAGGGTCACAAAGACCAACGCTATGGTGACAGGAAGCAGGTAGGCGCGGGTGAGAGCCTGCCCAATTTGTGTCGGCCTTGCGATTGCGCGCAGAGCCGATCACACGAGCCGGCAGCAGGATCAAGCCGTCGGAGGAGGCGCGGATAAAGGGTGTCAGCGCCTCGGACCAGCGGATTTGCGCACCAAGGACCACCCATGCGAGCAGCACAGCAATACCACCCACACTGAAGGCGTAGGCCAGTGGCTGGCTGTGTTCGATAACAGGCAAATTGCATATGACGGCGAACGCCATGGCCATGGCCCATTCGCGGCGCGTGGCCTTGACCGGTTTGAATGCGACCATTGCGGCGGACAGGGCGATGCAGAAAAGGGCCATGGAAAGGCCCGGTGCCTGACCCCAGAAACTGACATCCGCCAGAACGATCAGGATCAGCAGAGCCAGTAAGGCAGCCTTGCCATCGGAGATGCGCGCGCCGAGTCCGGGCTGCGGCCGGGCATTGGTGTTGGATGGCGCATCAATCAGCCACCAGGCATCGTGTTTCAAGCGATCGGGAAGGCTCCCGGATTGTGAACTGTCCGCTCATTGGTTTTCTCCGCTGTTTCGCGTCTCAATGCAGACGTTCTGGCAGAGGGGATTGCGCAGGGTGCGTGGGGTCCGTGCAGGGGCCGGGGGCATTCAGTGCAGGAATTGTGCAGGCGGCTTTCCACCCCGGGTCGAAAAACGCTTTGCGGATCAGTGATTCTGAGGCAGCGTATCAATTGTCAGACATTTGACGGACGGTATGGCGCGTGGCCCGGATTGCCCCGGGACCGCATAGGAGGTGCTGTGCCTGAGCGACGCGAAAAGTCCCACCCAAGAGGACTGCACCTTACTGAAATGGGAGGACGAATATGAACCTGAGACCAGACCCGACATTCCACGCATCTGCGAAGCTGGCGATGGAAGCGCCGGTTGAGACCTACGGCTTCACCGTGATGCTGAGCCCCGATGGCAGCCAGCCCGATGGGATCGCCGTAGTGGACCTTGACCCAAAATCTGAAACCTATGGCCAGATCGTCCATCAGGTGATTGTGCCCAACAAGGGTGACGAGTTTCACCATTTTGGCTGGAACGCGTGTTCGTCATCGCTTTCGCCGCTGACGGGTCATGCCTTTCTTGAGCGTCGCTATCTGATCGTGCCCGGCATCCGGTCGAGCCGGATCTATGTGATTGACGTGAAGGAGCCGCTTGAGGCCAAGATCCACAAGATCATCGAACCGGAAGAGATTTTCGCCAAGACCGGCTATTCGCGCCCCCACACGATCCATTGCGGGCCCGAGGGCATTTACGTCTCCACCCTTGGTGGCGGTGGCGAAGATGGCACCGATGGACCGCCCGGCATCTTCATCATGGATTGCGAGACGTTCGATGTGATCGGCCGCTATGAGATGGACCGGGGCGAGCAGGACAAGCACTACGATTTCTGGTGGAACCTGCCGCAGGATTACATGGTGTCCTCCGAATGGGGTCTGCCGCCGCAATTCGAGGGCGGGATCGTGGCAGAGGACCTTTTGTCCAACAAATACGGCCACAAGATCCATTTCTGGGACCTTCGTGCGCGCAAGAATGTGCAGACGATTGATCTGGGCGAAAACCATCAGATGGCACTGGAAATCCGGCCTGCGCATGATCCGACCAAAAGCTACGGGTTCTGTGGGGTGGTGGTGGACACAACCAACCTGCAAGGTTCGATCTTCACCTGGTGGCGCGGCGAGGATGGCAAATGGCAGGCGAAGAAGACCATCACCATCGACCCGCGCCCAGAGGCGGCAGAGAACCTGCCACCGCTTTTGCAGGGGTTCGAGGCTGTACCGCCGTTGGTGACGGATATCGACCTGAGCCTGGATGACAAATACCTCTATGTGGCCTGCTGGGGCTTGGGCGAGATGCATCAGTACGATGTGTCGGACCCGATGAACCCGGTTCTTGTGGGCAAGGTTGAGGTGGGTGGCATCGCGCGTGGCACCGCGCACCCCAACGGCAAGCCGTTTGTCTATGGTCCCCAGATGGTCGAGGTTTCTCGCGACGGGAAGCGGGTCTACTGGACCAACTCGCTCTATTCGACATGGGATGATCAGTTCTACCCGGACGACGAGGGCGGCCAGATGGTCATGGCGCACAATGATGAGAATGGTTTCCGCCTGGCGGAGGACTTCTACATCGACTTCCCCGACGGCTACCGGTCGCATCAGATCCGCCTTGAGGGCGGGGATTGTTCGACTGACAGCTTCTGCTACCCGAACGTCTAAGCGGGCCTTATGGAAGACCTTTCAGTGGCGGCCCTTTGGTGGGCCGTCGTCGCCTCGGGCCTATATCACGGGTTGAACCCCGGGATGGGATGGCCCCTGGCGGTTTCAGCCGCGTTGATGGAGCGGAAAGCCTCAGCCCTTCCGAAGGCGCTGGGGCTGTTGGCGTTTGGGCATTTCCTGTCGATGCTAGCGATCCTGCTGCCCTTTTCGTTGATGATCGTGCTGGTCGAATACGAGACCCAGATCCGGATCGGCGCAGGCGTCATCGTGATCGCAATGGGGGTGTACCTGCTGATCAACCGCCGTCATCCGCGTATGCTGGCGCGCGTGCATCCGGCCCGGCTGGCCTTATGGTCGTTTCTGGCGGCCTTGGCCCATGGGGCGGGGCTGATGTTGGTGCCGATTTATCTAGGGATTTGCGCGATTGCGGCCGATGACACCGGGCATCTTGCGGCAGAGGCGTTGATGCGCAGCGATCTGGGGATCGCGGTTGCCGTGGCAGGCTTGCACACGCTGGCGATGACATTTGCTGGCGCGGTTATCGCGGTTTTCATTTACCTGTGGCTGGGGCTGAAGTTCCTGTCGAAGACTTGGTTCAACCTTGATCTTTTGTGGGCGCTGAGCCTTGTGATAGTCGGCGCCTTCGGGATTTGGTCAGCCGTCACGCATTAATCATCAGTGCCGGTGATCTGCATCGCGTGCAGGCGAGCATAGGCGCCATTTTGGCTGAGCAGTTCGTCATGTGTGCCTTCTTCGACAACGCGCCCTTGATCCATGACGATGATCTTGTCGGCATTGCGGATGGTGGATAGGCGGTGCGCGATCACCAAGGTGGTGCGGCCCTCTGCCAAGCGATCCAATGCTGCGCCGACCAGCTTTTCCGACTTGGCATCAAGGGCGGATGTCGGCTCATCCAGCAGCAGGATAGGGGCGCTTTTGAGCATCGCGCGCGCAATGGCGACGCGCTGACGCTGTCCGCCGGACAGACCAGAGCCACGGGGACCAACCAGCGTATTGAGGCCATTGGGCAAGTTCTGGGCAAACTCCATAACCTCGGCGGCTTGCGCGGCCTGCTCAACCTCCGCTTCTGTTGCGTCCAGTGCGCCCATGCGGATGTTGGCGGCGATGCTTTCATCGAACAGGGCCGTTTCCTGGCCTACGACAGCGATCGTGTCGCGTAGGCTGGCGGTTTCGGCTTGGATGATTGGCGTGCCGCCGATGGCAATCGTGCCTTCAGAGGCATCCAGCAACCGTGTCAGGGCCGCAAACACGGTGGTCTTGCCCGCGCCGGACGCGCCCACAAGCGCCGTCGTTTGCCCGGCCTTCGCGGTGAAGGTCAGGCCGCGCAAGACCGGCGCATCGCCATACGCGAAGTGGACATTATCGAAGGTCACATCGCCTGCCGACAATGGTTTCGCGTTCTTACCATCCGTGATGGTCGGCTTCGTCTCAAGCACATCATAGATCCGCTCCAGCGAGGCGCCGGCTGTCTGAACCTGGCCTGCAATACTGGACAAGCGGCGCAGCGGCTCGAACAGCAGCCCCAAGGCAGTGAAAAAGGACATGAACTGGCCGAGGGTTTTTTCGCCGTCGATGATGTCCTGTCCGCCGACATAAAGCACCACAACAAAGCCAAGTGCTGCGATGATGTCGATCATCGCAGGGTTGGAGGCCACGCCGATCTGGGCGCGGATCGACGGGCGCAGATAGGCCGCGATCTCGTCCTTGAAACGGGCGCGTTCATGCTGCTCAAGCCGGTTCAGCTTGATGGTTTGAATGCCGTGAAAGATCTCATCCAGGCGGGTTGAGAGGCCCGCCGCAGCCGCACGCGCCGCGATTGCTGTGCGCTTGATAAATGCCTGAACAGCCAACAGTGGAAGGATGAGA
Source organism: Gymnodinialimonas sp. JB5-7 (assembly GCF_055693405.1). Taxonomy (NCBI): domain Bacteria; kingdom Pseudomonadati; phylum Pseudomonadota; class Alphaproteobacteria; order Rhodobacterales; family Paracoccaceae; genus Gymnodinialimonas; species Gymnodinialimonas sp. JB5-7. The sequence continues at coordinate 39,818 of NZ_JBVFUX010000007.1, read as the reverse complement.
GCAGGGACACCCAACAAGGCGAACAGCGTCCAACGCCAATCGGTGTAGAGCATGACTGTCAGCAGAGAGACGAGCGTGATCGCGTCGCGCCCCAAGGACATGAGGGCAGCCGATGATACCGATTGAAGCGCGCTCGTGTCGCCGCGGGTGCGTTCGATCAGGGCACCCGGCGGGTTCGTCTGAAAGAAGGCCATGTCCAGGGTCAGGAGATGGTCCAAAATGCGGCGTTGAAGGCCTGCCACAACGCGCAGCCCGACGCCTACCACGAGTATTCGTTGGAAAAAGCCAGCCGTTGCGCGCAACAGAAACAGGGCGCCGACCATCAAAGCGACCCATGTCACACCCTCCATCGACCCAGAGGTGAAAAGCGTGTCGAAGAGCGGTTGGACAAGCCAGGCAAAGGCCCCGATGGCTGCGCCTTCAAGGCTCATGAGTATGACGGCCAGCAAGAGCACGGGCCAGTAGCGGCGCACATGCTCTGTCCACAAGCGACGCCAAAGTGCGGCGCCCGAAGGATTGCTGTGGGAAGCGGTCGTCACGCGATGTCCAAGATGTTGGGGAAAAGCGGCAAAAAGGCCATCCTCGCGGGTCATAACATGCCTTGCGCAAGGGTTACGCCCTTTGCCCGACCCGCACAAGACACGGGCAGATCGCCCGATTGCGCCGCTTTTTGATTGTGAATGGCCGCATTTCCCGTTTGTCAGAAGGAAATTCAGGTTTGAAGATAGGGTTGGCGAAGGCTTTGGTTGAAACTGCGGGTCATCCGCGCTTAGTCTTCGCCCTGATAAGCGCAGGCACGGGGTAAACCCGGAGACACTGCAGCAAGACAACAGGGGAGTGGGGTTTGACCTCAGACCAGACGGAAGCGTTCGTCGCCTTCGACCGCGTGCAAAAAAGCTATGACGGCGAAGTGCTCGTCGTTAAAGACCTCAATCTTCACATCGGGCGGGGCGAGTTCCTGACGATGCTTGGGCCCTCGGGCTCGGGCAAGACCACCTGCCTGATGATGCTGGCCGGGTTCGAGACCGCCACGCACGGCGAAATCACCCTCGACGGCAAACCGATCAACAACATTCCGCCGCACAAGCGCGGCATCGGCATGGTGTTCCAGAATTATGCGCTTTTCCCGCATATGACAGTGGGCGAGAATCTGTCTTTCCCGCTGGAAGTGCGCGGGATGGGCAAGTCGGACCGGGAGGGCAAGATCAAGCGCGCGCTCGACATGGTCCAGATGGGTGATTTCATCAATCGCCGCCCGGCGCAGCTTTCTGGTGGCCAGCAGCAGCGGATCGCGTTGGCGCGCGCGCTGGTGTTCGAGCCTGAAGCCTGGTTCTGATGGACGAACCGCTTGGTGCGCTCGACAAACAGCTGCGCGAAACCTTGCAGTTCGAGATCACCAACCTCGCCCATGAGTTGGGGATCACGACCGTTTACGTGACCCACGACCAGACCGAGGCGTTGACCATGTCGGATCGCGTGGCCGTCTTCGACGATGGCCGCATCCAGCAGCTTGCGGCGCCGGACACACTTTATGAGGAGCCGCAGAACAGCTTCGTCGCCCAATTCATTGGCGAGAACAACACGTTGCAGGGCATGGTCAGCAAGATGGCAGGCGACATGTGCGAAGTGACGTTGGAAGATGGCTCCGTCATTGACGCGGTTCCGGTCAATGTCAGCGCGGTCGGCGAGAAAACCCAAGTGTCGATCCGGCCCGAGCGGGTCGAAATGGATCGCTCGCGTCTGGCGGATGACGCCCATACGCTGAAGGCTGAGGTCAAAGAATTCGTCTATATGGGCGACATCTACCGCACGCGCCTGAGCGTTGCGGGAACCGAAGACTTCATCATCAAGACACGAAATGCCCCCGATCAGCGCAGGCTGAAACCGGGGGAGAGCATCGAGATCGGCTGGCGTCCGCAGGATTGCCGGGCACTGGATGCATAACGGCCCGTAAAGGGCCGAAAAACCACGGGAAAAACCAAAGTCCAACCAAGGAGAGACTAACCATGAAACTCAAGAGCCTTATGCTCCTGACTACCGGCGCGGCCTTTGCTGCGACGGGTGCAATGGCCGATGGTCACATGGCCGGTTCCATGACGCTTGTGTCGTGGGGCGGTGCCTACCAGACCAGCCAGACGCGCGCCTATTCCGACCCTTATGCTGCGATGCATGAGGGCCTGGAAGTGATCTGGGACGAAAGCTCGGCCGAAGCCGTGGCGCGCCTGCGTGCCATGAATGAGGCCGGCAACATCACCTGGGACCTCGTCGACGTTGTGGCCGCTGATGCCATGCGTCTGTGCGACGAAGGTCTGGCGATGGAAATCGACCATGACGAAGTGCTGGCACCGGCCCCCGATGGCACGCCTGCCTCGGAAGACTTCGGCGAGTTCATCGTGTCCGACTGCTTCATCCCGCAGATCGTGTATTCGACCACTTTCGGCTACCGCAACGATATCGCAGAGTGGAACGGCGCCGAGCCTGACAGTGTCTGCGCGATCTTCGACACCGAAAACTTCCCCGGCCAGCGTTCGCTGGAGCGTCGCCCGATTGCGAACCTGGAATGGGCGCTGATCTGTGACGGTGTGGCGATCGAAGACGTCTACGACACGCTGGAGACCGAAGAAGGTCTTGAGCGCGCGTTCGCGATGCTCGACACCATCAAGGACCAGACTGTTTGGTGGTCCGCCGGTGCTGACACGCCACAGCTTCTGGCCGATGGCGAGGTTGCAATCGGTTCGACCTACAATGGTCGTCTGTTCAGCCTGATCGAAGAGCAGGGCCAGCCGGTCAACATGCTCTGGGATTGGCAGATGTTCGACCTGGACGGCTGGATCATTCCTGCTGGCCTGCCGGAAGATCGTCTCGCCCGTACGCTCGACTTCGTGCGCTTCGCCACGGACACGCAGCGCCTGGCCGATCAGGCGCTCTACATCTCGTATGGCCCGACCCGTGCGTCGTCCGCGCCGCTGGTGGGTGACCATGCCGACCTCGGCATCCCGATGGCGCCCCACATGCCGACCGATCCGGCAAACGCTCAGAACACGTTCCTGTTCAACTACGAGTGGTGGGCGGACTACCGCGATGACATGGACGCACGCTTCCAGGCGTGGCTGGCCCAGTAAATCTACCTTTGTCAGGGCGGCCTCGGTCGCCCTGACACCCTCATGAGGCGACAAGGCGGTCCAATGCCCAAAGGCTATATCATCGGCCACATCACGGTGAACGATCCCGAGGCGTACCAAGAGTACATCGAACGGGACACGCCGATCCTGCTGAGCCACGGGGCCAAGCCCATCGTGCGCGGCGGCAAGTCCGAGATTATGGAAGGTGAGACCTTCCAGCGCCATGTCGTGTTTGAATTCGAGTCGTACGAGGCCGCAATGGCCGCCTACAACGACCCCGCATATCAAGAAGTTGCCGAGATCCGCCGTCGCACCGCCGACAGTGTGATCCTTGTAGTCGAGGGCGTGGAATGAGCGACGCAACTCAAGATGGCCCCGTCCTGGCCGCCGATGGCCGCCCGCTGAAGCGGTCGCTGTCCCGTGCATTGCGCGCCCAGAAATTGCGCGCGCTGATGCTGATCGCGCCGCTGCTGATCTTTATCCTTGTGACCTTCATCGCCCCGATCGTGGATATGCTGTTCCGCTCGGTCGAGAACCAGATCGTGTCCGAGACCCTGCCGCGCACCGTTGTGGCGCTGGATGAATGGGATCCGTCAGATCTGCCTGAAGACGATGCCTACGCGGCGCTGGCGCTGGATTTCTACGCCGCAACGGAACGCCGCCAGCATACGCGCCTGGGCAGTCGCCTGAACTACGAGACGACGGGTATGTCGTCCCTGTTCCGCAAAACCGGGCGCGGTGTAGACGATATTGGCGAGATTTACACGGACCAGTTCGTGGATCTGAACGAACAGTGGGAAGACCCGCTGTTCTGGTTGCCACTGGTGTCAGACACCGGCTGGTTGGCCAGCCGCCCGGCTGAGGGCGAGGATCGCCCGTTGTCGCTGTTCCGGATCGACGCGGAGTTTGAGGCCAGCTTCCCCGCGCGGCGGAAGCCTATGAGGTTTTCGCGAGAACCATTCAGGAAACCGATGGCGATGATCCGGCCGAAGAAGAGCCATGGCACCTTGTCTATGCGGGGCTTTACCATGACCTGATGGCGATCCACGAAAGTGGCGAGGGGGCTGCGGGCCTTGGGCGCTTTGATGGCCCTGTATTCGTGGCGGCCTTGGAGGCCGTTCCGGGTTTCGAGACCCAAAGCTACCGCGACGCGTTCGAGGATATCGACGAAGATTGGCTCGACCTTGAGGTCTGGGGCACGATCGAGGCTTTCTCGGACCCGTTCACCGCCGGCTACTTCCTGTCGTCCGTCGATCTGCAACTGACGCCGCAGGGTATTGAGGCACAGCCTGAAGATCAGCGCCTGTATCTGCTGTTGTTCTGGCGGACGCTGTTCATGTCGGGCGTCATAACGATCAGCTGTATCCTGCTTGGCTATCCCATCGCATATCTGCTTTCGAACCTGCCCACGCGCACATCGAACTTGCTGCTGATCCTGGTGCTGCTGCCGTTCTGGACCTCGCTTTTGGTGCGGACCTCCGCCTGGAAGGTGCTGCTACAACAGCAAGGGGTGATCAATGACATCCTGGTGTGGATTGGGTTGGTGGCCGATGACAGCCGATTGGCGCTGATCAACAACCAGACCGGCACGATCATCGCGATGACGCACATCCTGTTGCCGTTCATGATCTTGCCAATGTTCTCGGTGATGAAGACGATCCCGCCGAGCTATGTCCGGGCGGCGAAATCGCTGGGGGCGACGAATTTCACCGCGTTCCGACGGGTTTACTTCCCGCAGAGCATTCCGGGAATCGGGGCGGGCTGTATCCTCGTCTTCATTCTAGCCATCGGCTACTACATCACCCCTGAACTTGTCGGTGGGCGGACGGGGACGTTCATTTCGAACCGGATCGCATTCCACATCTCCTCCAGCCTCAACTGGGGCCTGGCGGCCGCGCTTGGCTCGATCCTGCTGGCGGTGGTTTTGGTTCTTTATTGGCTCTACGACCGGATCGTGGGCATCGACAACGTGAAGCTGGGGTAAGCGACCATGGATACAAAACTTCCCCATATGCCACCTTCGGACAGCGCATCTGGTTCTACGGGTTCAGGGTGATCTGTGGGCTGATCTTCTTCTTCCTGATCGCGCCGATTATCATCATCATTCCGCTGAGCTTCAATGCGGAAGACTTTTTTACCTTCACGCCTGGGATGCTCGCCTTTGAGCGCGACGCCTACAGCCTGCACCACTATCAGGATTTCTTCGGCGAGGACGGCTACCCATGGATCGGCCTGTTGGTCGGGCTTGGGATCGGGGCAGCTTTGACGGTGATCCTGAAGGTGTGGAAGGGGAACCTGAACCTGTTTCCGATCCTGATCGGGGCCATTTTCGGTCTGGTGATCGGCAAGCTCACAGGCCTTGAGGGCGAGGAATGGATGACGCCGCTGCGCAACTCGCTGATGATTGCGCCGGTGGCGACCCTTTGTCGGTTGGCTTCGGAACGCTTGCAGCGATTGGTTTGAGCCAGACGCACGTGCCGTTCAAAGGGGCGATCATGGCGATCCTGATCTCGCCCATGATCGTGCCGCTGATCATCTCGGCGGCGGGGATGTATTTCTTCTACTCCCGCATCGGGTTGCAAGGCACCTATTGGGGTGTTGTGTTGGCCCATGCGGCGCTTGGTATCCCGTTTGTCATCATCACCGTGACGGCCACGCTTGTGGGCTTTGACCGGTCACTGACGCGGGCGGCGGCCAATCTGGGGGCCAATCCGGTCACAACCTTCTTCCGCATCCAGATGCCTTTGATCCTGCCAGGCGTGATCTCGGGCGGGTTGTTCGCCTTCATCACCTCGTTCGATGAAGTCGTGGTGGTGATCTTCGTGGGCTCAGCCGGGCAGCAGACCTTGCCGTGGCAGATGTTCACGGGCCTGCGCGAGCAGATCAGCCCGGTCATTCTGGCGGCGGCCACGATCCTTGTGGCGATTTCGATCGTTCTTCTGGCGACGGTGGAGATGCTCAGGCGGCGGTCTGAGCGACTGCGTGGAATTGCGCCGCATTGAGGGGCGGTTGCACGCGCGCAACCATGGGTTAAGATGTTGAATTGAAACGGTTCTGCGCTTTTTCTTAACTTGATGTTAAGGTTTTCAGCGGCTATCCCAACACCGCGATCCACACCGCAGCTGTAACAACGGTAAGCGCCGTACCGACGAGTACCGACGTGGCTGCCACGCGGCGGGCGCAGCCGTACATATCTGCGAAAATATAGGTGTTCACGCCAGGGGCCATGGCGGCTGTGAGGACAGAAGATTGCAGTTGGGCCTGGCTGAGGCCGAGGCCGTTGCCGAGCGTGTACGCAATGACCGGATGCACCAGCAGGGACAAGCCGCAGATCATGGCGATGACGCCTACATCGCCTTCGGGTTTGTAACGGTAGAGCACGCCGCCAAGGCCAAAGAGGGCCGCGGGCAGGGCCGCGCGGATCATCAGATCCAGTGCCTCTCGCAGGACGCCGGGGATCGGCAGGCCGGAGAGGTTCACGATGAAGCCCAGGCCGATGCCGATCATCAGGGAATTCTGGAACATCGCCTTGGCCACGGTGCCGCCAAGGCGCAGGCCGCGTGTTTCAGCGCGGATGATCTCCATCGTCGTTATGCCGAGCAGGTAGCAGTAGGCCGCGTGGAAGGCGATGATGGTGTAGTTCGGCCCGAGAGCCTCCGCGCCATAAGCGCGCTCGGATATCGGCAAGCCCAGAAGGACGGTATTGGCAAAGAGTGCGGAAAAACCGATGGCGACGCTGTCCGTCCAGGGGCGCTTGAAGACAAGGCGCGCGCCGAAAAGGCCTGCGAAGAAGCAGAAGGTTGAGCCCGCGTAGAAGGATATCAGGAGGCGAAGGTTAAGCTCGGCCCCGAGATCGAGCGTGGCAATGGCGGAGAAGAGCAGACAGGGAATGGCGAATTTCTGGGTGAACACCATGAGCCCATCAACTGCACTATCCTTGAAAAGGCCGCGCCAGACGGCGGAGTAGCCCGCGCCGACGACAAGGAAAACCGGCAGAACGATGGCCAGAAGATCAAGCATGTTGCAGGGTTAGCGGGTTTGGAGCGGGAAGGGAAATTGAAGCCTCCTCGGCCCTCCGGGCAGTCAGTTTGTTGGCGCTTTACTTGTGGCGACGCGCTTGGGGCAGGCGGCGCAAATGCATTTTCATGGAACAAAGATGGGCGGGGCGGTGCCTTTTGGGCTTAGTCCGCGACCTCGATCTGCATCCCGTCGAAGGCGGGTTCGACATGTGCGGGCGTCTCGGCCAGAACCGTCTCATAGTCCAGATCGATGTGCATGTTGGTGAGCACGGCGCGTTTGGGTGCAGCGCGCGCGATCCATTCCAGTGAATTCGCGAGGTGGCTGTGGGATGGATGTGGGTCCCGGCGCAGGGCGTCGAGGATCCAGATGTCGAGGTTTTTCAGGGCAGGCCAAGCAGCATCGGGGATGTCGGACACGTCGGGCAGGTAGGCCACGTCGTTTACGCGGAAGCCGAGTGCATCGATATTGCCGTGCGTGACCTCAAACGGGGCGAACGTGATCGGGCCGCCGGGGCCGTCGATGGTGGTATCGCCATCGATCCCGAAGATGTCGAGGATTGGCGGATAGGCCGAGCCTGGCGGCTGCACAAAGGCATAGCCAAAGCGGTTGAGCAGGTCGTTTGTGGTGGGGCCATCTGCGTAGACCGGCAAGCGCGCACGCATGTTGAAGACGATCATCCGCAGGTCATCGAGTCCGTGGACATGATCGGCATGGGCATGGGTGTAGAGGACGGCATCAAGCCGACCAATGCCCGTGTCCAGAAGCTGCGCCCGCAGGTCGGGGGAGGTATCGATAAGGACAGCAGTGGTGCCGCCTGGGGTGATGCGTTCCACCAGAAGGGAACAGCGGCGGCGAGTGTTTTTCGGGTGGGTGGGGTCGCAGGCGCCCCAATGGCCGCCAAGGCGCGGGACGCCACCGGACGAGCCGCAGCCAAGGATGGTGAAGCGCAGCGTGGCCATTCAGGCGGCCTTTGTCGCAAGGGCCGCTTTCCAGAACAGCCGGTCAAAGTTGGCCGAGGTCTGGACAGCGAAGGCGTCGTAGGAAAGGTCGAAAAGCTCTGCACCCACACGCGCGGTGTGGGCGGTGAAGGCAGGCTCGTTCCGTTTGCCGCGGTGGGGTGGGGGTGCGAGGTAGGGGCTGTCGGTTTCGACAAGGATGCGGTCGACCGGGGCGCTTGCGAAGATATCGCGCAAGGCTTGGGATTTCGGGAATGCGGCGATGCCCGACATGGACAGGTAGAAGCCCAAATCGACGGCGGCCTTAGCCAGTTCCGCGCTGCTGGAGAAGCAGTGCATCACGCAGGTGAAGGGGGCGGCGCGGTGTTCCTCGGTCAGGATACGAACCATGTCGTCATCCGCATCGCGGGAATGGATGATGAGGGGCAGGTTTGTCTGCCGCGCGGCCTCGATATGGATGCGAAGGCTTTCCTGCTGCACGGCTTTGCTATCGGCCGTGTAGTGATAATCCAGACCGGTCTCACCGATACCGACGAATTTGGGATGCGCGGCGAGTGCCGTCAGGTCTTCAATAGTTGCCAGAGGCTCCTCCGCTGCGGACATGGGGTGGGTGCCGCCGGCCCAGAAAACGGGTGCGTGCGCCTCGGCGATGGCCTGTACCTGCGGGGCGTTCCTGAGGCGCGTGCAGATCGTGACCATACGCGTGACGCCAGCATCCAAAGCGCGCGAGACCACTTCGGGCGGCTCTGAGGCGAGGCTGTCGAAATCGAGGTGGCAGTGGCTGTCGACGATTTGAGGTTGGGTCATGGGGACGCTCACGCGGCAAGGCGGGCCGCAGTGCGGTCCAGATCGAGGAAGATATCGAAGATGAGCGCGGCGGGGTCAAGGTTGACCGCCTTGCCGCGGCGGGCGCGCGCGGTCAGCGATTGTGCAAGCATGGCCCAGTCTCGGGCTCTCTGCGGGTCCGGGGCGAGGCGGGCGAGAATTGCCGCCTCGTTTGGGACGATGTCAGCGGTGGCTTGTCCGGTCGCGCCAAGGCGGGCCGCTCGGGAGAGCGCGGTTTCCAACAGGCTCAGGGTCAGATCAAAGCGCGCTTCATTGGCTTTGCCCGCCGTGCTTTCGGCGAGTTTGAGGGCCAGCGCGCGGTCCATGTTGGGCAAGGTTTCCAGCAGGCGCATGACATCAGCGTAAAGTGCGGGTCCGCCTTGTTCGGCCAAGGTGATGGCCGCACCGACCGACCCTTGGGCGAGGGTGGCCAATGCAACACCTTCGGGTGGTTCCGCCCCGGCTTGCGCCAGCGCTGCGGCGAGGTCTGCATCTTTGAGCGCGTTGAAGCGCAAGGTCCTGCACCGGGAGCGGATCGTTGGCAAAAGGCCCGAGGGGCGGTGCGAGATGAGGAAAAGAACGGCACCTTCCGGGGTTCTTCCAATTCCTTGAGAAGGGCGTTCGCGGCCGACGGGTTCATCTCATCCGCGCTGTCCACGATCACGACACGGCGGCCATCGCCTGCGGACATCTGGAAAAAGCCCTTGAGACCCCGGACCTCGTCAACGGTGATGACCGTCTTCAGCTTCTTCGGGTCCTTATCGTCCACCGGGCGCCGCAGCAGAAACAGACCCGGCTCAGACAGGGCCAGCATCCGCCGGGCAATGGGATGCTCGGGGTCGATGTCGAGGCTCTCGGGCGGCGGCGGTGCACCGAACATGTCGTCATCTGCCATCGGGGGCGTCGCCAACAGAAAACGCGCGGCGCGCCATGCGAAGGTGGCTTTGCCTATTCCGCGCGGGCCGGTCAGGAGCCAACCGTGAGGCAGGCGGCCCGAAGAGGCGGCAGACAGGAACTCCGCCTCCGGCCCGGCATGGCCAAACAGCCGCAGCGTTTCGCGCGGATGCGGTGCGCCGTCGAGGCGATCGGATTCGAGTGGGACGTCGTCAGACATGCAGGTAACGTAGCACGGGCGCGGGGCAGGGGCAGGCGAAAAGCGGGCGCTTCAACCCAGCTTGCCCGCCACCACATCGCGGATCGCAGAGGCAATCGCATCTGCATCTGTGTCGGCGTCAATCACAACGCACCTGTCGGGCTGATCCGAGGCGAGGTCGAGAAAGCCCGACCGCAGCTTTTTCTGGAACGGAAGGCCAAACTCCTCAAACCGGTCCTCGCCGCTCTGACGCGCCAAGCCGCGTTGCAACGCAATGGCAGGATCCATGTCGAGGATGAGGGTCAGATCAGGCTCAACATCGATTGCGCTGTCGTGGATCTGGTCCACCAACCCCCGAAGATCGCCACGTGTGGCCCCTTGGTAGACTCGTGTGGAATCGGCGAAACGATCCGTCACAACGTCCCGGCCTGCCTCAAGCGCGGGGCGGATTGTGCGCTCCAGATGGTCGCGGCGCGCGGCAGTGAAGAGCAGGATTTCCGTCTCGGGGCTCCAGCGTTCCGGCTCCCCCTCAACCAGCAGCCGACGGATTTCCTCGGCCCCTGGCGCGCCGCCCGGCTCGCGCGTCAGAACCGGATCGCGCCCCTGATCCAGCAACCAATCCGCGAGCCTGCGCGCCTGTGTGGACTTGCCAGAGCCATCAATGCCCTCAAAGCTGATGAAGAGGCCTTTCGTCTCAGCCATATCGCGTGTTGGTCCTTGTCCCATCCGTTGAGGCGCCAGCCATTACACGGTCCGTGCCGCAGAGCAAGCTGGTGCGCTCCTTTGGATGCACTGCCCATCTTTTGTTCCATGAAAATGCAAAAAATGGCACAGCGCGCACCCTACATCGAAAGCTATCAGATGAAGCGCCGTCCGCGCCGACACGGGCCATCTGGCCCGCCCGGCGTGCCACGCCCAACCATTGACCGAAAGCTCTGCTTTCGTGTCAAGGGCGGGAGCGCATTGGGATCGTGCCGGGTGGGGCGGTGTCAGTTGGCGACAGCTTCCGGTGCGGCGTCTTCGCCGCCGCCGACCATGCCCATCACATCGCCCCATGCCGTCCGAAGACGCACCATCGGACCGCCGCGTTGGACATCTGCCATAGCGACAACTGGAACGCGGGCCTCAAAGCCCAGGACACCTTGCATGATATGCAATTCGCCGACCACGTCTCCGGCTGCGACGGGCGCGGGCAGGGGGCTTGTGAAGGTGACGTTTGCCTCGATCTCCGGGTCCAGCAGGGCAGGCACGAGCATTTCGACGCCTTCCGCCGGGGCAAGGCCTACGCTTTCTTCCGCGCCAAGGAAGACAGGCGCACGGGCGATTTCAATGCCGGGTTCCACGACCTCCTGCATCACGAATTGGCGGAAGGCCCAGGTCACAATGCGCTCGGATTCCGCCGCGCGCGCCTCAGACGAAGACAGGCCAGTGATCACAAAGGTCACGCGGCGATCGCCCTGCATGGCCGAGCCTGCAAGTCCATAGCCAGCCTCGGACGTGTGGCCGGTTTTCAGGCCGTCCGCACCGATCCCCAGCCCCAAAAGGGGATTGCGGTTGAACCGGTTGGCGGGAGAGCGATCCTCATAGTCGAATTCCGTTTCCTGGAAGTAGTGGTAGTATTCGGGAAACTCCTCGATCAGGCGAACCGACAGAATGCCAAGGTCACGCATCGACATGCGGTGCCCTTCCGCGGGCCAGCCCGAGGCATTTCGGAAGGTCGAATTCATCATTCCCAACTGGCGCGCGCGCGCTGTCATCATTTCGGCAAATCCAGCCTCTGTCCCATCGGGGCTGAGCGCCTCGCCCAAGGCCACCGACGCGTCATTGCCGGATACGATCACGACGCCACGGATCAACTCTTCTATGGTCGGACGGTCTTGTGTGTTGAGGAACATGGTAGAGCCGCCGAAGCTCATTGCATGCTCTGAGACAGGCACGCGCGTCTCCAGCGTCAGGCGGCCATCGCGAAGCGCCTCGAACGTCATCAGAAGCGTCATCAGCTTGGACATAGAGGCGGGCGGCAAAGCCTCATCCGCGTTCAGGCTCAACAGGACCTGGCCCGAGGCATGGTCATAGACATAGGCCGCGCGGGCCTGAGTGTCGTAGCCCTGGCCCATTGCGGCGGTCAGGGCAGTGAGCAAAAACAAAACCGCCGCGAGGAGTGTCGCGGCGGGTCTGATCAGAATTGCGCTGTGCATGGCGTCCTATCGACTTACGAAAAAGGCATCGTCAAAGCCAAGCCCCTGCACGCTTTCAAGGATCGCATCGCGGGTTTCCGACGTATTCGCGGGGCCCACCACGACGCGCCAGAATTGGCGACCGTTGCTCGACTGGTCATAGATTGTGGGCTCTAGTCCAACGCTGCGCAAGGCCTGCCCGGTATTGGTGGCGTTTTCTTGCACAGAGAAGATGCCGATCTGAACATAGGGGTTCTCAAGATCGCTGGCCGCAGGCGTGCGCGCGGCGGCCGGTTGCGGTGCGGGATCCGCGGCCTCAATGGCCGCTGCGGCGGCGCTTGCGATGTCTTCTGCACCGTCGAGCGGGGTTGCGGTGATCTCGGCCGCAGCGGCGGAGGCTGCGATTTCTTCGCCCGGTGCCAGTGCGTCGGGCGCGCCTTCAGCGGTCTCGGCCACTTCTTCACGACGCAGGGCGGTGACGTTCAGCACGGTTGGATCGCCGGCCAAAACGCCCAGGGCGGCGGCTGCGTCAGAGGAGATCTGAAGCGTCGGGCCGGGGTGATCGCGTTCGCGTCGGAAGAGCGCGCCGATCACGAAGCGGCCGTTTTCATCGTTGCGGATGATCACGCGTTCAGGATCGCCAACATCGGGGTGCGCGACCCAGACGCCACCAAGCGAGGGGCGTCCATCCCACAAGCCTTCGGTGGTTTCTTCAAAGATTTCAGGCGCCTCGACGTCGCGTTCGACGAGGCGTGTGGCGCCAATTGGCGCCGGGCCATCGGCATCAGCGTTGCGGGAGCCGAAGAATTCGCCGTCCTCACCCATACAGGCGGACAGGGCCATCAGTGGCACAAGCGCAAGCGCCAGGCGGATTCGGGGCGTGGGGCGGTGTTGTGTCATACTGCTCATCTCTGCACTCATTTCCCGCGCGTCGAGCGCACGGTGTTTTATTGGTTTCCCGGTCGTTGCCGGACCTGTGCCCTTTTGGCGGGCACACCTGTATTGCGAGCAAGATAGCTGACTGATTCGGTTCTGAAAAGGTGGCTTGTGAAAGTTGCCTTCACAGGGCGGGTTTCAGAATCACACATGTCACAGTATCGCGTGGCCCAGACCCCGCCGGAGGAGTGGCAGAGTGGTCGAATGCACCGGTCTTGAAAACCGGCGTGCGTGAAAGCGTACCGTGGGTTCGAATCCCACCTCCTCCGCCACCGACCCGCGTCTCACTTTGCGATGTGCGTTTGGGCCGCGACTATCCCGTGAGATCAAAGCCATTACTCGACCGTTCATCGACTGAGACGCACCGCGCGTTCCATGGTTGCGACCTCAAGCCCGTCCGTCTCAATTGGCGATATAACGCGGTGCGGGTTTTGCGGTTACAGGGAATGAACAGGGAAGTTGGGTTTTTTGCTTGCGGTTTCGCGATCCGAGATCCTGTAAAGGTACAATTTTACAGCAGGTTACGGGCGATTTCCCTGCGCACTGGAACAGGGAACTTCTCCAGCCGCAACAGGGTAGAGTGCATGGGAAACAGGGAAGCTATCTGGTGGAAACAGGGAAGGCCTAGGCGGCAAACCCGAACTGTGTCTCTTGAGCAAACCAGTCAAGCGGAAGCGGCTTTCGGATCAGGCGTTCGAGCGTCAGGTCGGGCGGGGTCGAGCCATCTAGGATGGCCGTCTGAATCCTCGGCGAAGGCGTTGCGAGAGGTATAATCCGGCGTATGTAGCTGCCGGCGCATGAGGCATCGCGGGCAATGTCTTTAATCGATGTGCCAGTCTTGATCTCACCGGCCCAAAGATGCGCTTTGCGCAGAGCCGCAATCAGAGTGTCATCGGGTTGGGGCGCGCGTTCTCCAGCGATGATTTTGACTTCCTGTCCGCGTTTGCGGTGCGTGAAAGGGCTTTTGATGTGCGTGATATCCGCATCCAGCAGGTCTTCATCGACACCAAGGTGGGTCGCCAGCGCACCGCGGTTTAGTTCGATCCGGATGGGCTCGCACCCAATGTCCCTTGCTCGATGATTGACGCGACCTCTCTTGCTCCGTGCACAGTGATCTCGATCCGCGAGAGCCTTTGTTGCTGCGCTGGCGGCCTCCATTCTGTTGGCTGTACCTCGGGCGAGAACGGCACAACGTGCGGCAAAGCCAGACAAGTGCGCGAAAATAATGTCGGCCACGGCGCGCTCGAACGCCGGAGCGGGCAGTCGCCATCCGTCTTTGGCCCGGCCTGAGATCAACCTGTTGGAGACGTAATACCGGATCCGCCGCCCGAACTTTTGCGCGTGTGTGGGCGTGAGGCGATCTCCGGTCTCGTCGCGGAACTTACCGATCAGCGGTGCCGCGTCCGCGGGAGCTTTGAGACTTGCGACGCCGCGTCGGCGTGCACTTGCGTCTTGAAGGGCCGATTGCACCGCGTCCCATTGCACCTGGTCGATGATCGGCTCGTGCAGGCCCTCGAAGGTCTCATCCTTGTGCCGGATCTGTCCGCGATAGATCGGACTGGTGAGAATGGCATGGATCTGGCCGCGGCTCAGTTGGCCACCGCCCTGAATACGACCCGACGCAAAAACGCGCCGCTTGGACCTTAGGCCTTCGGCCTGTGCGTGTATCGCCGCCTTGCTCAAACACCCGGCTTCCAGATAGAGACTCGAAGAGCCGCCGGATTGTCTTGGCTTCATCGGCATTGACCACCAGTTCCCGACGCGTTTTGTCGGGATGCGGATCGTATCCGAGGGGCGGCAATCCCCCCATCCACAGGCCTTTCCTCTTTGACGCGGCGATCTTGTCGCGAATGCGCTCGGCTGTGAGTTCACGTTCGAATTGTGCAAATGAAAGCAGCATGTTGAGTGTGAGGCGGCCCATAGACGACGAGGTATTGAAAGCCTGCGTGACGGAGACGAAGGAGCACTCAGCCGCTTCCATGCGCTCAACAAGCTTTGCGAAGTCCGCGAGGGAGCGTGTCAGGCGGTCGATTTTGTAGACCACGACCATGTCGACGCGGCCAGCATCAATGTCGCCGAGAAGCGCTTGAAGACCGGGGCGATCGAGCGTGCCGCCCGAGATGCCGCCATCGTCGTAGCGGGTGGCGCTTTGCGTCCAGCCTTCGTGCTTCTGGCTTGCGATGTAGGCGGCGCAGGCCTCGTGTTGGGCGTCGAGGGAGTTGAACTCCTGATCCAGCCGGTCATCTGAAGATTTGCGGGTGTAGATGGCACAGCGAATTTTGGTCATGAGCGCGTCTTGGCCAATCCAAAGAAGCGCGGCCCTGACCAGTGTGCGCCTGTGATCTCCCGGGCAATGACCGACAGGGAGCGCCATCGCTGCCCGCGCCACATGAACCCATCATCGGTGACCTCGACCACGTGGGTCTTGCCATTCCACTCGCGGATCAGGCGTCCGCCGGGCTTTAGCCTGGTTGCGGATGGTTTGACTTGGCAGTCGGACGAACGCTGCAGTTGTGTGCGAACCGATTTGCTTAGTCCACCGTGCCGCTTGGCTTGCGGGCTCGAAGGCGAGGAAGCGCCGCAGCATGGTTTGGCTGAGGCCCTTCGGGGCAGGGGGTTTCGAAGAGGTCGGACCATTCCTTTAGAAGCGTGGGGCGGTCGGCAGTTGGGATCTCGTCCAGGGTCATCTTGTTCTCTCATCAGCGCCTAGGGCGTCCAGGCCGGTGCACTGAGAGAAGCCCGTGACAGCGGGCTTACGTGCAGTACCGCTCAGGTGGTCCGCAATGTCCAGTCCGAGGTCGCCGAACTTACGAAGTGTTGCGCGTTACCGAAACGCCGGCATGGACAATGCGTCCGGACCGCCGGTGCCGTCCTCTTCTTCCTCGCCTGCGTTTGGGTGCCGCTTGGCCCAAAGCAAGGTTAAGGCATGGCCTGTGCGTCCAAGCCGGGTCTGCTCGAAGAGCCTCGTAGTTGTCTCTATCGACCCACCGGTAGGGCGGAGCATCGAGCATCTCCGAAATGCCGACCCGATTGCCCGCAACCTGCTTCGTGGCCCAGGTATCCTTTGGAAGCTGGTCTTTGCGGCGTGGCAGGAGAAACGGGAAGTCTTTGTGTTTGATACTGTACCGAATGGTCCCTTTGTGAGACCAGACGGCGGCAAGCGGCTCATCGCGCAGGTCAATCATGCGGCGCACGGCGACTTCGAGGCTGATGTCGAGGGTCTTGGCGCTGCGAACCGCATCTTTGAGAGACGGGTCCGGCTCCATGTGCCTGTCGAAGAGATGCCGCGGAGCGAGGAGATGGGCCGCGAATAGATTGGCTTCGGCTTCCTGCCGTTTGTGTCGATTGTCCGACCTTGTATCGGATGCGCGCAGATCCACAGATCGGCACTGGAAGCCCTCATCGCCGTTAAGCACGTGCCGTTCGAGAAGGAAGTGCCCTAACTCATGGGCAATGGTGAAGCGTGCCCGCCGGTCACCTTTTGCGTTATTGGCTAGGATTGACCCGACGCTGCGCCGTGCGTCCTTCAGCAACATACCCTCGAAGCCGTCGAACGCTTGGACGGTGATGTCGAAAATGCCCAGAGCCTCTGCGACGCGGGTCACCGGTACGGCGCCGTCGGTTTGGGACAATTGCTGATGCACTGCGTTGGCCATGCGAACGGATCCTTGAATGTCTGCCAGATCGATACGGCTAAGGATCACAGGCCGCCCTGCGCCCGGGTTTTGAGCGACTTGATCATATCCTCGACGACCCGACGGTCTCCATCGCTGAGCCTCCGACATGTCGCGGTGTAGCCGTTGGATGTGAATGTCCTTGTCGTCCGGTTTGTCTGCAGCGCCGGTCAACTCGTCGATCGTCACCCCGAAATGTGTCGCGAGTTTTTGCACGAGTTCGAAGGAGGGGTTCTTGGAGTGCCCCTTCTCGAGTTCCCAGACATGGGCCTTTGAGATTTGCACCTGATCGGCCACGGCCTGCAGTGATTGATTGCTGGCCAGGCGCAAGGCGTGAAGTCGCTCACCGATATCCATCAAACTCTCCCGTGTTCGATTGGTCAGACGACCATATACGCCTGTGGTTTGCCAAGAGTCTAGGCGTATGATATATCTTACGATGTAGGCCGATGAATTGATTCCTTCATCAGTTCGCGCAGCAACAAGTGGAGGTCAGAATGACCCAGAATATTGAGCAAATAGCCACGCAAGAGCCTGCGCCCGTGGGAGCGCAATGCGCGGACCCATTCGAAGGCGCAGGTTCGCCAGATTGCCGACAGCATTGAGACGTTTGGCTTCACGAACCCTGTGCTGATTGACCGGGAGTGTCGCATCCTGGCGGGGCATGGCCGGGTTGAGGCGGCGAAGTTGCTGCAGGCCTGGAGACGGTCCCGTGTCTTCGGCTTGAGCATATGACGGCAGAGGAAAAGCGAGCTTACGTTCTTGCGGACAACAAGCTGGCGCTGAATGCGGGCTGGGATGAGGATCTGTTGGCGCAGGAGGCGGACGCGCTGCAGGGGTTGGATCTGGACTTTGCCCTTGAGATCACGGGCTTCTCGATTGCCGAGATCGACACGCTGGTGGATGGTTTGACCCCAGAGGAGCCGGATGATCCGGTGGACGACGTCGTGGTAGACGATGCGCCGGAACGGTGCGCCTTGGGAGACGTGTGGCAGTTGGGGCGGCATCGCCTGATCTGCGGTGACAGTCTCGACAAGCGAGTTGTGGCGGAACTGATGGATGGCGCAAAGGCGCAGATGGTGTTCAGCGATCCGCCGTATAATGTGCCGATCGAGGGCCATGTCGGGAACTCGGGCAAAACCCAACACCGAGAATTTGCCATGGCGTCAGGCGAGATGGATGCCGAGCAGTTCACCGCGTTCCTGCAGACGGCGTTCGGCAACATGGCAGAGGTCAGTGAGCATGGGGCGATCCACTTCCTGTGCATGGATTGGCGCCATATGCGGGAAATGCTGGATGCGGGTGAAGCGGTTTACTCGGAGCTCAAGAACCTGATCACCTGGGTGAAGGAAAACGGCGGGATGGGGACGTTCTATCGCTCTCGGCACGAATTGATCTTCGCGTTCAAGGTGGGGACAGCGCCGCACATCAACACGTTCGAGTTGGGGCAGGGCGGGCGGTATCGCACGAACGTCTGGCAGTACCGTGGTGTGAACACGATGCGGAAGGGGCGGATGGAGGAGCTCCGCCTGCATCCGACTGTGAAGCCTGTGCAGATGATTGCGGATGCGATCCGGGACGTGTCGGGCCGGGGCGATGTGGTGCTCGATGTCTTCGGCGGGTCCGGCTCGACGTTGGTTGCCGCTGAGAAGACTGGACGGAAAGGATACCTTTGCGAGTTGGACCCGATTTACTGTGATCGCATCCTCGCGCGGTGGGAAACGCTAGCGCATGACCAAGCCGAGCAGGTGGTTTGCGGTTGGTCACCGTCCCGCCCGCCTCAGATGGAGGCTGCGGAATGACGGACGATGAGCGCCCCGCGTTTAAGGGCAAGCCATCCGCACAGGCGGTTCCTTACGAGGTCGGCTACGGCAAGCCACCGGAGCATAGTCGGTTCCAGAAGGGGCGCTCCGGCAACCCCAAGGGCCGCCCGAAAGGCGCAAAAAACAAACGGCCTGCGCTGAACGACGAGCGGTTGAAGGACATCATCATCGATGAAGCCTATCGGACGATCCCGATACGCGAGGGCAATCGCACGGTTGATATCCCGGTTGCGCAGGCGGTGATGCGGGCCATCGCAGTCAATGCCGCGAAGGGCAATACGCGCTCGCAGCGGTTGTTCGCGCAGTTGTTGGCTGACACGGAAAGCTCCCGCAAAATGCTCTACGATAGCTATCTGGAGACTGCGCTGGATTACAAAGAGACCTGGAGCGATGAACTAAAGCGGCGTAAGCGGTTGGGCATCGTCGATCTGGAAGACCCTATGCCGCATCCCGATGACATCATCATCGACTGCCGAACGGGCCTGGTTCGGATTGACGGTCCGTTGACGAAGGAGCAGGCCGCCGACTTCGAGAGGGTCCGAGAGATCCGCGACGATAGCCTTGAGGAAATCGACCGCCTAACTGAGTTGCGGAACGACGAGGCAGACCAGGAGTTGGCGGCTGGCCTGGATCGGATCATCGATACGAACCAGAGAATTGTCGACAAGGCAAACTCGATATTGCCAAGCGAGAGCCTGAAGCGGCGTTACGGCGGTGGGCGGTGTTTGGCAGGTGAGGGCGGGAAGCGGAAGTTCGCTGCAACGCCGCGATCATCCGTTGAAATCTCTCAAACCGGACGTTTGGTGTGCACTCGACATTGAGAAGGCGATCAAAACCGCCGCGAAGGTCTGCTCCGAGCCCCATGCAGCCCTAATGCTGCACTCCGCCGGAATGGTTTTGATGCGCACATAGCCGACGTTCGCAGCTTTGAGAAAGGCCCAAACCTGCCGTCGGGCCTTGTCAGAGGAACATCGCTTGAGCGGGGCAGGGCGGTTTCGTAGCGTCGCGGGATGACCAAACGATCCCCGTTCAAATACTTCAAGACGAGCCCTGAGATCATCCGCCTAGCGGTGATGTACTACGTCCGTTTCCCACTTTCGCTCAGAAACGTGGAGGGCTTGCTCCATGAGCGTGGCATCGATGTCAGCTATGAGACCATCCGATACTGGTGGCAGAGGTTCGGTCCGATGTTTGCGTCTGAGATTAAGAAGCGGCGGGTCGAAGGGATGAAGTCCAGTCGCTGGCGTTGGCATCTGGACGAGGTTTTCGTGAAGATCGCGGGTAGGACGCACTATCTCTGGCGAGCCGTAGATCACGAGGGCGAGGTGCTAGAAAGCTATGTAGCCAAACGTCGCGACAAGAAGGCAGCGTTGAAACTCCTAAGAAAAGCAATGCGCAAGCACGGTCAACCTGAAGTGTTGGTGACCGACAAGCTGCGTTCCTATGGCGCTGCTCTTAAGGAATTAGGCGGCGCAGATCGGCAAGAGACGGGTCGCTGGACAAACAATCGAGCGGAGAATTCGCACCTTCCGTTCCGACGAAGGGAGAGGGCAATGCAGCGCTTCCGGCGGATGCGAAGTTTGCAGGAGTTTGCCTCCGTCCACGCATCTGTCTCAAACCACTTCAACCAGGACCGCAGTCTCGTAAGTCGAAAACACTTCAAGCTGCGCAGAACCGCCGCTCTGACCGAGTGGCGCGGTCTTTGCGCTGAATAAACGGCAGTGTCTCTGTCCGGGCAGAGACTGGTTCGAATTTGTCTGACAGCACCCAGCCCACAGCTACAGCGTCACTTAATCAGGCACAAAGCCAGCTTTGAGCAGCCATCTGACTTCGTCACCTAGGCCGGGATTGATGTTAGATGCCAAAGAAGCAAATTCCGATCCATGCGCCGCAATGCCAGTTGATCTCGGCGACAAGTGGCACTAGGGCAGTTTGTCTATCGATAGCTCCACTATTGGGAGCTTTGAAGTTGAACGCCAAAGGCACCCGCTAGTCTGATCCATCATTTTGAACAGGTCGGATTCGGCCATCGGCTTGCCGAAGTAGAACCCCTGCAAAGTGTCGCAACCCAATTCGCGAGCGAGTTGCGCCTGGACTTCAGTTTCCACCCCTTCCGCGACCACTTTCAGCCCTAGGCTCTTCCCAATGCCAATTAGCGACTCGATCAATGCTCGGGAACGTTGGCTTTCTGCAGCAGGCTGAATGAATTGACGATCAATCTTGAGAATGTCTGGGTTTATCTGAAGCAGCCCTTTGACTGAAGCATGACCGGTTCCGAAATCGTCTACAGCAATCTCTACGCCGATTTCACGCAATTCCTCTAATGTCCATCCGGTGGTGCTATGGATCTGCTCCAAGTAAACTGATTCAACCAACTCAACGGTCAAACGTTTTGGGTCGATCCCTGAGACTCTTATTTCGTGTAAGAGCGCCGTGTCGGCGAGGCGACCAGCAGAAACGTTGATCGCAAACCTAGAGACCTTGGTATGTGCTTTATCAAGATATGTCACCGCTTCGGCAAGGCGGCTGAACAAGATCGCATCAATCTTTGCTAAGATCCCCATTTGTGCCGCGACCTCTAAGAAATCCGCTGGCGGCATAAGACCCCTTGTCGGATGGCACCATCGTACGAGAACTTCAACACCCGTAATTTGACCTGTCGAAGCATTCACCAAAGGCTGGAAATAAGGAACGAACTCTTCCCGCTCGCACGCAACTAGTAGCTCTGCCGCTAGATGCCTGGTCGCCAAGGATTTGGTATGCATTTCTGCCGTAAAGAAGGACCAACGCCCACGGCCCGCCGACTTTGCGTGATAGAGCGCCATGTCTGCATCTCCGACGATTTCTTCGGGGTTCTTGGTTTTATCGTCCGCGATCGCTAGGCCGACACTGGCCCCACAGGATACCAATTTTCCGTCGTATTCAAATGGCTTGGACATCTCCTTTATGATGATGTCTGCGAGGCCGCTGATTTCGAGAGCGCTTTCTCCGAGAGGCCTCAAAATCACAAACTCGTCTCCCCCCAAGCGCGCGACAAGGTCTGAGTCGGAAGTGATCCGCTTCAACATTGAGGCAACGGCGACAAGTAAACTGTCGCCCGCTTCATGGCCAAGTGTGTCATTGATGGACTTAAAGCGATCCAGATCGATGTAAAGGATTGCGAAGGCGGTGCCGCCATTTCTTAGGGAGGAAATCCAGATGCTTAGGCTCGCCTCAAAGTGCCGCCGGTTAGACAGGCCGGTTAACGGATCCTCGTTGGAGTCGCGTGTGACGGATGTGGCGATGGAGCGCAGGCGTCTGTTCTCGCTTTCCAAGAAAGCGACCTGTTCCGTGTATTTCGCAACTAGATCGTAGGTGGAGGCGTCGTCTGCGAGCTCTGTAACGTTCTTCAACGGCGTTGAGTGGGATTGAAGCTCGATCAAGGAGCAGAGCCACCAGCGACTGCCGTCCTCTGGGTCAGTGAGGGTGTCCACGTCATCGTAACCCAGACAGGGTCACTGTTCTTCTTGTAGAGCCGCACTCTGACGGAGAAGTGCTCCCAACGCATCAGCTTATCGATGGTAAAGAGGTGGGCGCTTTGGTCCATGTCCGGGCTGACAAAGATGGTTGCCCGCTGGCCGATAACGTCGGCTTGGTCAGATCCCATTATTCGAGCTAGCGACTTATTACACCAATGGAACACCATCACTGCACCGTCGTCGTCGCTTGCGAGTGCCAGACCCAAGCCTTCGTTGCACTTGGAGGGCACTTGTTCGAGGAGTCCGGGCGATATCATGAAACCATTCACTAAGTACCTGATAGGTATCGCTCATGAGTTAACGAGTGGTTAACGGAGCCCGGCGCTTCTGAAGTCGACGCCCCGTTTGTTTGGCGGCGTCCGACAGAGCATTCAGCGGCCGCTCGCGGGCGACGGGCCTGCTTCTGCAGGGTGCTGGCTTGCGCCAAATGCGCAGAGCAATGCCAAGAGACACAACGCACATATCGCGAGGCTCGCGTACCCTATATCCATCCATGCCAGGACAGAGACTGTCGCAATACCGCCGATCCGGGCAACGGTGATGTCTAAGCTTGCCGAGAAGGTCGTTAAGCCTTCTGGCGCAAATTTGTAGGATTAGCTGCGTCGAGGGTGCATTGCTACACGCCAGTCCGGCGCCGACCAGAACGGACGATAGTGCGACGAGCAAGACGCTTTGATGATTGAACAACAGCAGCACGGCGACCGCCAGAAAGAGCGGCGCAGCCAGCATGATCCCTTGGACGTGATCGCGATCGACCAAGTTCCTCAGCACTGTGCTGATACACGCAAAAGTGAGCCACGCCAACGACAAGACGAGACCGATGCCGGAGGCGCTGATGTCATTGTCGGACAACCGAACCGGCAGGCGGAATAAACAATAGGTGACGCTTCCATAGGTTAAGAAGACGTAAGCGAGTGTCAATAGAAGGTCCCGACTGCGCAGGATTTCCCAGTAGTTTGGTGTGGGTGCCGTGGAGGGTGCGGTATCTTGCGACTCAGTAGATTTCGTTAGCAAGACCCAAGCGATGGCAGCCAAAATTGCGATGAAGGCGAAAGCCAGTCTCCAGCTGTGCCCCCCAAAGAAGTGCCCATAAAGAAGCGGGGCGAAGGCTGCGATGTAGCCGGTGAGACTCCCCCACAAGATCAACGCACGTCCTGGCATGTCAGGGGAGGCACGAGTGAGGTAAATCGGAACCAGCGGGGAAAAAATGCCGCTCCCGAGCCCTTGCACAAGGCGCCCGAAAAAGAGGGTTTGAGAGGTCTGCGCTGTGGCAGCGACCAAAGCGCCCGCCGCGAAAAACGCTACTCCCGCGACAAAAACCTTCCGGATGTTGAGTGCGTCGCCGAAGCATCCGCAAAACAGCACACCAAGGGCGACCGCGGCGCCGTAGATATTGAACACCCAGGCAAGATCCCCAACCGACAAAGCAAAATGCGCCTGTATGGCGGGCAACAAGAGGGGCACAAGCGTAAGATCCATCACGAAGGCGACGTAGGCCGAAATCGGTCCGAGAATTAAGGCACTGGGCAAGGTGAGTCCTCCGCCCTTCTTGCGAATTTTTGCGGATCTCGGCGTCAACTTCCAAAGTGTTTCCTTAGCCATTGGCAGGAACTCCAACCCCAAGGGCGGCCCGCGCGAGTGACGCAGGAATCTTTGTTTTTGTTTCCCCGCCGCGCCTTGGACGGCGGGTCGCGTTTTGGACAGCGTACGCGCCAATTCGCTGGCTTCCATCCAGATCAGATAGTCTTCCTCGGTCACCTGTTGGTCCGGCCCGATCCAACGTCCAGGCTCGCAATGGTTGAAGCAATAGCGCAGATGCGCACCTTTGGCAGCGACACGCTGCGGCACAAGCGCGAAGACGTACGAGGGGTTCCAAGCCGCCACTGCAACCTCTAGCATCAGACGCGAGAGCAGGGTGGTCACGCCTTGACTGCGCGCGCCACCAAGGCCTTGGGCGCGCAGCCAGAATTCGCCCTGATAGCAGACCTGTCCAGTGATGAAATCAAGCGCGTTGGGTCCCGAGTAAAAGGTCTGATCCGGGTCAGGCGTCGAGTCAGGCGTGATGTATTTGTGGCGATGACAGACCAAGTGCGTGTTCAGCGAGGTGCCCGACAGATCAAGAAGCCGTACGGCTTGAGTGTGGATCAAATCGCCGTTTTCGTTGAACCCGCAAATCCAAAAGCCGTTCGTTTGGTCAATGTATGAAGCCGCTACGTCGAACATCGGATAGATTGGCCCACGATCAGACAACTTGCTTCGGTAGGCCCGGTATTTGGCGAAGTCGTCGCCAATCTCGATACGAATGCCGTTTTTTTCCAGGTCTCTGGCAATACGGGACAATTGGGTTGTTAGTTCAAAAAGTCTACTTGGCGACGTCATCCTTGAGCAAGCCTCCTCAGTCCCAGGTTACCAGGCGTTTTTGAGGGCAATATGGTTAACATACCGTTAGTCATGAGTTGGTTTTGAGGTTTAAAGGGAAATCGCGCTGAATGTGCTTAGGTCGCATCGGCGGCGAGGTTTCACGGCAACTCTGTGCGCGAGAAATGACCGCTCAAAAAGATGTTCCATTGCACTTTCGTGCATAGCACGTGGCGCGCCGCCACAACGGATACATCCCTGTATACCTGTCCACCAATAGCGTGCTGAGCAACCCCAGATACGAGATTTGGGCGAGAAACCGCTTACGCAAAGGTTAACTTAAGACTTCATTAACACTAATTGCCAACGGTCTCTTTAGCCAAAAGGGAGAATGACCATGACCCCAGATACTTCCATTCTAGAAAAGCTGCTTGTCGCGGAAACTGCAGCAGAGCGGCGTGGCTTCGAGAACACCAAGAAGGCGCTTACCGAGATGATTGAGATTGAACGCCGGAGCCTTTTGGTTCGCGGCGCAGGCTTCTACGCTGTGCCCCCCAACCAAACCACAAATCCGCGCCGCGCGGCTTCCAAACGTGCGTTAGGGGATTGTTAACCACGCTTCGGCATCCTCTTCGCTATTGTATGGGGAAGAGATATGACTAGAAACACAGACGACGTGTTCCGTGCAATCGCTGAACTCGCGCTCGAATGTTCAAGCGAACACGGAATGGACAATTCACTGAGAAGACTGGAACCCGTATTGAAGGGTTTGAGCGAAGACTTTGGAGTGGATCTTCATTTGCTTCGCTCGCGGCTGCGACGGCAGATAGTGGCGCTGCATTTACCATGCGTCGTTGCTTGCAGTCCGCTCCCGAAATCGGGTCGAGTGCTGGCCAAACAGCGCACGATTTCTTGCGGAACGTCCACTAGACCTTCGAGGAGGCAAAGTGGCCTTGCTTGACCTGCCAGTGCGGGCGGTTCCAGGAGCCGTGTTCTACTCGCTCATGGGAACGCTCGCTGTTGCGCCCTCCACCAGCTACTAGCACCAAAATTCAGGTCCGTCTGGCCAATACCTTGCAAGGCCCTCACGAACGAGGATGTCGCCAAAATCTTCGTCGTTCACATATAGGTTTGCCAGCATTCTGCCGTAACGGTCGGCTTCTCCCAACGATTGGATCTGCCAGTCGCTCTTGTTAGGCAAAGCAACCAAGCGCCTGGAAGCCGCTCGGATCCAATCAACCCAGGTGTGGCCGACACAGGCGTTTGTGTGCTCTTCCGGTGTGTCGAACCCAGCAAGGCATGGGTCTAGGTCGCTTGGCTGATGCGTCTCACCGTCAAACGCAAGTATGGCGGTCGGTTCCGTTACAATACTGGATCGTCGTTGCTCCAAGAGCGTATAATGAAACGGGAATGGCCGAGGCAACGGAAGCATCCAATCCTTAAGGCAAAACGATACTCCCGAACCAGTCGCGCGCTCACCGGTCTAAAGAATTGTAACACCTTGCGCTTCATACCAAGATCGCAGGGTCGCAATTGAATGCTACGTTTGTCTAAGACTAGAGACGCAAAAAATCTTGGAACCGTGCTCTGTGCTTCGGAGGTCGCTCCTGCCACCACACGAACGCAAAATCCGTAAGTAAACACTGGGCCTCATTCTCAAGTACTTACGCTGTGTTCTTTTCCGCAGGAATCGAAACGCAAACAGCGAAACACTCACGAAGCTAAAGGTACCCTTCAACCATTGCCACTCTGAAAGAATACGTCTGATCCGCGGTCGTCTATAGAATTCGGCTCAGAATCCACTTGATTGTCGCAAGGTTATAGCCCTCGTCCCCTTGATGCGAGAGTCGCCTGTAAAATGGCTGGGGTTTGGCACGGTGTTATCTCGACTGGTCCACAATGCGCTCTGATCCGTGTTGCGGTAGGCCAACCGGTCTGCAACCGGTCTTGAATGGATACGCCGAACAAGTGTTTTATGGTGATCCGGACAGCAGAGGAAGTGGCTTTAGTTGGTGTCTTCGCGACGCCGTGCACTTTGGATTTTGTCACCCAGGAACGCTGACGTTGACGATTTTATTCGATGGGGTGATTTGGTAAGCAGCGATCAAAATCGATTCATATGGTTTGGATTGAGAAGCTCTTTATTGAGTTGAAACTTGCGCCAGCCGCAAGGCATGCTTGGGCTGCGAGCGTAGTGCGCCCACAAGGATTTAGGATTGCTCCGTCCAAATTAAGAAAAATATGAGCGGGTTGCTGAAGGGAGCGGCATTGGTGTTCGCCTGGATAGCTTCAGACGGGCAAAAATCATGTAGAATTTGTTCAACTTCTTTCCTGTCCATTAAGATAGCTTTCAAAGAGTCAAGGCTTGTAGTTACTATTTCCACTTGGAAGGCAAGGTAAGAGTAGTTCTTTTTGAGGAAAATTAGGGAAATGGAGGCTCTAGCGGCCCATGAGCTTCTTGAGAATGGCAAAACGGCACACGCCACAGCAGCAGTAGTAGCTAGTCGCTTTCCAGACGCGTCAGCTTTGGAGATCTGCTTTGCACTTTGTACGGTCGCAGCGAACCTCGAAGCGCCAGTCATCAATCACCCCAAACTTGGATTGCCATTGCCGCTTGCCATCTATCGGACAGCAACCACCATAGCCGCTGATGTTTGCTTTCTTCAGACCTCACAACAGAGTCACGTATTGGCATGGCAGTTGGCTGAGTACTGGAGCGCAAGCGACGATGAGTTTTTTGTTGCGCCCGCCAAATGATGCATGCGCTTCTCCCTGGAGCGTCCAAACCCGCTATTTTCCTTAGAAATAGGCAAGCCTGAGAAAGCCAGTCCCAAGCCAGTTTTTTGCTCTTGTGGCAAAAACGTACGGCTCCTTCTGGGACGCGAAATCTAGTGAGACTGCGGTAACGAAATCGAGCGACGGCTTCTGCATCATCGCACCAAGTGGTCACAGCAGTCTGGACAAAGGAGGCTCGCGTTTGGCGCAATGCCCATCACAACGAAGGCGGTACGCATCCCCACCCCGATATACTCAAAAGTAGCACCCAGGGCGAATGTACAGAGCTAGTTAACACCGCTGTAAACACGATGCGCTACTTCGATGACCTCTTCAACGAGGCGACTCCCCAGAGAGGGAATGACCTTGGGCGGTCGCATTCAGTTATCAAAAGATGCTCTGATAGACCGAGTGCTACGATACACCAATGCGGGCTGTGAGTGTAGAGTTTGCCAATGAGGCATTCACGCATCGAGCTCTAACCTACCTTTTCGCCCAGTGACACTGATAGTGCCCACAACGATAACTCGTCCGCTCGCTAGGTTTTGTGTCCAGATGAGAGGAAATGGTTTACAAAAGCCTTCAGAAACCCCTTCAACAGGTTTCAATACTCCATCGCTTTGCCCAATTTTGAACATCCGGTACAACCTACCGAAGGTCTAGCCCTCGATCAGCGAAACTGAGGGTGTGATAATGACTGTTTATGAGATCAACGCAATTGAGTCGACCGGTGTTTATTCTACTGACGGCCATTTCAACGTGAATATTTTGCCTGGTGCAAATACAGGTGAGACACCTTGGGGTGGGAACGATGGTAATCCGCTCGGCGCACCAACACAGGAAACTATCAATGCTCTTTCTGAGTTCAGAGTCGAATACACCAGGTTTCCGGCTGGTCAAGAAAAAGAAGCGTTCTCTAAATACGGTATCGTAATTAACGGGCAGTTAAGTGATTTTCTAGATGAATACCTTTCGTATGCTCATGAGCATGGCATCAAGGTAAGCCTGGTCGTTCCAGTTGAAACACTGGTGCCATACGGAGGCGTTGGCGCAGAAGAACTTTACGACCAACTGGCAACGATGTCGCAACTGATCGGTGAACAGTATCCCGGCACTGTGGCGTCATATGAACTCGGCAATGAATACTGGATCAAGAGAGAGCCGGGCGACGAAACGCGTGAAGTAGACTATGGTGCTGGAGCCGCGCAGGCTGCAGTCGCGCTCAAGTCCGGTATGGAAGCTTCTGGCGACAGTGCAGCTATCCTAATTCAAGCCTGTGGAAACCTTGGGGGAAGCTATGGCAATGATATCGGCACAGCAAATGCAGCAATTCAAAACGCTTTTGAGCAAGTTGCTGATCCGCATGGTCTGATCGAAGGCGTCGTTAGAAACTTTTACTGGCGGGATCCCGACCAAGGTGGCTTTCAGGATGATAGTGGGATCTTTGCCGAAGATCGTGGGCTTTATGAAAATTTCGATGGAGGCGAAGGGGCAAATTGGGAAAATTGGGTGGGAACCGATCTTTTGCGAGTTGTTGGCGAATTCAACATTAATCGCAACATGGCCCTAAGAGGTGATGAAGTTGATATCGGTATTCATGGAGCATCCTTTATTTTGGAGCACTACACCAACCTGGTGGAGGCAGAAGTAGATTTCTCGTTCGCTTGGCCGATCATCCATAGTACCCAAAATGCGTACCTCAACCGCCATGAGGAAATAATTATCGAGACTGTGAATGGCTACGACGTCGTCGTTAACAGCACGCGCGCGGCAATGTTCGACATTCTTGGTGAGGTAACCGTTGGCCTGGAGTCTCTTGAATACTGATTGGACCGCGACCGAGGGCACAGAGGATCTTGAGGTTACTGTTTTCAGCAGCTTATTGCAGCCTGAGGAGATGCCGCAGAGAAGCGAGATCTTTATCGACTCTAGAACTTCAGAAGCCGGCGCCTTCTCGGTAGATCTTTCTTCGGTTGTAGATGAAGATGCGGAGGCTGTTTGCATATATCGTCGGGTATGCGCAAACCGGAGGCAATCACCGTAACGCCGAGCCTGCGCACGGTTGATCTTGGTTCAGCTTGGATAGACGGCACTCTCGAAGTCTTTTTGAACCCTTACGAGGTGCTGCACATTACGTCTGTTGAGCCTCGTACTTCCCCCGTGGAAACAGTCAACGAAATCTTTGGTACTGCGGCCGATGACTTTCTCCTTGGCCTGGAAGGAGCGGACTCCATCTCTGGCGAAAATGGAGATGATGTTTTGATTGGTGAAGGTGGCAACGATTTTATTCAGGGTGGCGACGGTGATGATACTATCCTTGGCAGTTTGGGCGACGATCACATTCGTGGTGAACATGGAGCAGATGTGCTCGACGGAGGCGAGGGCAACGATACAGCGATAGGTGGTGACGGTTCTGACACCATACTTGGTTACGGCGGCCGAGATGAATTGGAAGGTGGCGCGGGCCAAGATTTTCTAGTCGGAGGGGTTGGTGAGGACACGATTCTAGGTGGAAATGGCGACGACCGGATACACGGCCAAGAGGACAACGATTCTCTCCTGGGAGGAGTCGGTAACGACACTATTTTCGGCGACAATGGGTTCGACTTTCTCCAAGGAGATGCCGGTCAAGATTTGTTGATTGGTGGCGGAAATAGCGACTCTCTAAGTGGTGGAGATGGAGCCGACGAACTTATCGGTGATTGGGGGTTTGACACGTTGGATGGTGGTGCCGGAAACGACACCCTCAACGGCGGGTCAGGTGCTGACGTTTTGACCGGTGGACTTGGAGAGGACCTATTTTATTTCGACAATTTTGACGACCGCCTTGACCGAGTGACAGATTTCCAAGTTGGTGAAGACCTTCTCGTGTTCAATACAGGGGGGTTTGGAGGAAAGTTCAAAGGGGTGCAGTTTATCGCATATGACGGTGGCGAGTCCACTGTCGTACGGTTCCTTGATTCCAATGACATAGTTGATAAATCTCTTGGCGGTATTGTATTAGACAGTGTCGATCATAACAGTATTAGTGCAAGTGATCTATTGGTCTTCTGAATTTGATTGTAGAGCTCTGGCGTCGCGGCGTTTTTGTGCGGCGCTGCTTTATGAAAACCCTTTGCCAGTTACTGGTATGTTACTATGGACGTAGGTTTCTTGATCTCTGCAAAAAGCTGTAGTGTCAATTTTTATCGCTTCCTGTTGCCTTGAGGGAGAGCACGTCTTCGAGGCGATCCAAGGATACATTCAAAACAAATGGCAATACCTCCGATGCAAATTCAGAGCCTTCAGATGCTAACTTTGAAAAGAAACGAAGCTTTTCTACTATTCCTTTTGGGGTGTTGGGGTTGATGCCCGCAATCTCAGTCTCCAACTCCTCTAGTTGGTGAAGGTAACTGTGAATACGCAGACTCGGACAACTCAAGTTGCTCAAATTGGTATTCACTGATGCCTACAGGTGCGACTGAGGGGCGGTTAGTTTCGGTTTTTCGAAATATGCTTGCAGACGAACCAACCGAATATTTACCTGTTTCGATTTGCTGAGGCAGGGACATATTTTGCGGCAAAGAGATGGCCTGGCTGTCATCGTTGGGCGTCACCGTATCATCTACCGAAACCCTGTAGCTGCTATCGTCGCTTGTAGCGGCTCGGCCAACTCTCTGATGATGCTCGGCGATGCATGCGTACGCGTCCGTTACTTTTTTGGTTTCCTCCACATACCTAAGTCGCATCCCAGCGTGCTCGTTGATCAGGCTCGTTGATAAGCTCTTTTCGTGAGCTGTTTGCAGCTGGAGACCATAAAACGTTCGCCGTTCTCAGTGGTCTGTCGTCCCGGTTGGTCATGTCTTTCACCCGTTTTTTCTAAGATAAGTTCAGGCATAGTAAAGATAGGGTTAACGCGATCGCCTGGAACTATGGAGGCCTAGCGAAGTTTGATGGGTGTACGCGGCGAAGCTTGGCAGGGTTGTGAAGTCGCCAGTGCCACAAGACCCGTTACATTGAAGAACGTATTGCTTGCAAAAGTACGCAAGATCGCCAGTGAGCCAAAGGCTCACCTGGCAAGTCTTTGCTACAGTTTCGGTTTCGGTGAGTTGATAGGTTTAGTGACTGCTCTACTCTTGATGGAGTCAAAACATTAAAAAAGAACAAACGTTTCGGATAAATTCGGTTTTGTAGCGACACGGAGGCCAGTAGCACTGCGTTGCGCTATCTTTCCGTCAATCCAACGGAGAAAGTATGGTTGGCGTACGAAGCTAGATGGAGGGTGGAATATGGTGTAATCCGCAACGGTGCGCCTACCACCCGTCAGGCGCGAGCAGTCTACGGATAGTGTTAGGGTGCAGGAAACGGATGAAAAATGCGTCATCGCCACTATGTCTCGGCGGCTTGCGGACGATTTTCCAAGGGCAACAAGGGACGGTGTCGACCTTAACTGCATAGAAAAAACCCGCATGGAAGAAGCGAGTGTATAGCGGTCATGTGTTCGTTAGATGCCCGAACTTCCAAGGGTTCCGTTTTGCCCCCACTCGCCGTTTGCTTCCGTGTCGTTTGAAGGCAACTCGCGAGACGATCACCAAATTGCGGAGTGCAATGCCGTGACTGCAACCCTCGCTGCGGTAGGGCGGTTAGCTTAACGTCCCTTCCCAGCTTGTCGCGTTCTCCAAGGTTAACCCCGAGACTCAATATCTTTCGGCAAGCCAACAGATACGCTTTGTAGCTCGCTTTTGGAGGGTTGATCCAAGAGTTGTCGGTCGAAGTTGATTTGTAAACCGAGTCGATGGCGTCGCCTTCTGGAAGCAAATGCTGGACATCAACTTTGTCTCTTTGTCTCGAGTGTTTCAGAACTGGTGCGATGAACCGATATTCTGGCGGAAAGGGATCGCAGAATGTGGTCTTGTGCCGTAACTTCGGGCACGGCCAAAAGCTCGAAGGACTCACCGTTGGCCTGAGACAAGTGCGCAACACAAGTTGTTTCAACTGCAATTTCCATCGTACTTTTTTGTTTTCGCATGCGAGAAGCAACGCCTCTGCCGTTACTAAAAGGGGCTGATCATCGATCGCTTCTAATCGGGAGAAGCACTAAGAACTTGCCGGTGTTGGATGATGTCGTTTTTGCATGCCACATGATGGCACTTAGACAACTGCAACGGTGTCGTCAGCTTCAGTGACATTGCGTGTGGTACGGTAGTTCGACATGCCTGAGAACCAAGTGGGCATAAACGCGGAACTACGTTTGAGTGAAGCACTTTAGTGTAACTATACTTATTCTTGCGGTCAGTGCAATTGACACAACACTCGTCTGACCCTCTGTCGTGTATCAAACACCCGCCGTTTTTAATTTGAGTTTTCGATTTGGCGGCGCAAATCAGTGGCCCGTTAACCAACATCCAAAGAATTACGAATTCAAGCGGTGTAGTGTGCTAAGTATCTCATGAGGTTCAACTTGCGAGACTCTTATCATGATTGGTATTCTTGGATTCTTGCTACTGGGTGTGGGAATTTCTCTAATGTTGCCGGACGGCTCTGAGGACGGAAGTTCCGATTTGGGAGGTGATGCCACCTCGGATGAGCCTTCTGTAGAAACAGACGAAAGCGCTTTGTTGCCTGATCAGACGGACTTACTAGATCTTCTGCCGTCAGGTTCCGGTGATGTAGAGATTGACGATACATGCGTTGATTTCACCTCGGGGCAAGGGGCGGCAGACGCTGTCGTTGCAGACGAAAGCGAAGCAGATAACAACCGAATCGGCACATCGAATGCACCTTACGAAAATGACTTCGATCTTGACGCGTTTGAGTCGGTCGAGTTCGCTCAAGACACCGACAATGAGATCATTGGTACAAGTGGAAGCGACCTGCTTGTAGGAGGGGGCGTTTCTGATGCAATCGTTGGCTGTTCTGGCGATGACTACCTATACGGTGGGGAAGGATCCGATACTATTTTTGGAGGAGACGGTAACGATCTGATTGTTGCGGTCTCAAACCCATATCTTGGAGATGAAGCTCTTGCCTCTGAGCTATACGGTGGCGATGGAGATGACACGCTCATTGGCGAGAACGACGACCTCTTGGTTGGGGGGCATGGAACTGACTTTTTCTATGTTTTTTCTGATGATGCAGCCACTCCCACGACTGCAAGAATTGCGGATTTTGACGCTTCAGCCGAGTCTCTGCTGATAGAAATGAGGGATGACCAAACTGGAGGCGAGCTTCATCTCGATGTTCGGCCAGCCTGAGCACGGCGTTGAAGTAGTCGTGAACGGAGTGCCAGTTGTCTTTTTGGAGGGAGTTTCTCAAACCGTTGAGTTGGATATCAGAGTGGCAAGCGTAGCTTAAAACTCAAGATCTTTTTCTTGAATGACCAAGGTTCTTCCAGTGTCTCCTGCTCTTGGGCAGCCATGTAGCTCGAGAAACCCACCTTAAGTATGAAAAAGTGGCCACGCGTGAACACTTCGACTGACCTGCCCCATTTCTAGTAGGCATGTTTCAGTGAGCGCATTTCGCGGTTTGGTCCATTTTTTGAGCGCCGAAAATGCTCCTACGGGATTAGCCTTTCGTGGCTTGAATATGGGGTTTGATGATTGGGGCCAACGCGCCATGCCGAGATCATGCATACCGATCAGGACAGCCAGTGAAGTCTTTTGCCTGGACAGATCAATTACAGCGATCCCGCTTGACGATCTCAAAGGATGGTAGATAACGCTGTTTGGACAACGATTTCGTGAAGCGCTCTGCTGGTCACTGAAAAAGGACTCTTTGCACAACCGAGAGTCCGAATTAGAAACTCGCGCTGGCTTCATCAATTGAATAGTGCCTTACGATCACATACCTCTCCACGGTGCCCCTTGCCGTAGCCTGTCCGCGGTGATGTGCTGGGCAAATAAGACGCCATACAGCCCGATCAATTAGGAGCAAATGGCAGCATTTGACACGATAAATTCTTTCCAAAAGAATAGAGATAGCTGCATTCCCCAAATGCCAGCGCCGACCAATTAGCATGGCTCAATGCAACATAATCTCTACAATAGGATGGTCAGCCGCCGATACATTCAGCAGCTTGGCGTATTTTTCCACTCCGAAGAAAACTTCCATACCCGAACCATCAACAGCGTCACGAAACGAAGCAACTCTTGCGAAATCTTCGTCTGACGGGTTAAACAAATTGAGTGTAAGTTTGTCGCTCGTAACGTCAAAATCGGTAACAACAGCAACTTGCGACCCTTTGAGTTCCGACACGGTGACGCTGAAGTTGTCGTTTCCTGCCCCACCCACTGCTACATCATAGTCACGTAAGTATAGCGTGTCGTTGCCATTTCCACCGTAGACAACGTCTTTTCCGTACCCGCCCCTGATTTCGTCATCGCCGCTTCCGCCGCGTATGGTATCAGAGCCAGTTCCGCCAAGCAGTGTGTCATCGCCGGCGTCTCCACTGATCAGATCATGTCCGCTGCCACCCAGAATTCTGTCGGTGTTTTCGCCCCCCTCTAAGGTGTCGCTCCCACTGTTACCGGTTAGAAAGTCGTTACCAGAGCCGCCGAGCAGCGTGTCATTTCCACCTCCACCGTACATTTGGTCTGCACCACGTAACCCTCGAATAAGGTCGCTTGCAGCGCCTCCAGACATCCGATCATTAAACTGACCTCCGATTAATGTGTCTTGTCCAGTTCCACCGGACATAAAGTCGATACCTCGTCCACCCAACAAAATATCGTTTCCTGGGCCTCCGGATAGCGTGTCGTTGCCAGATGATCCGCCGATTGTGTCGTTTCCGGCCTCACCTGAAACATAGTCCGCCCCAGGGCCAGAGGTTACTAAATCGTCCCCGTCTCCTGCGAACACATTGAACCCCACTTCAGATTGAATGGCGATCGTGTCGTCACCAGCGGACGTGAGAATATTTGATGCGAACTCGTCGTTAATGATGATGTTATCATCGTCGTCCCCGTATGTTGCGTCCAATGCATCAGTTTCATCATTATTGTCTCCGACAAAAATAAGCGAAACCGTAAAGCTGAGAAGCAGCAATGAGAAAACAGTTAGCAATGGAACGCCGCTCCTAATGCTTGCATCGCAGGCCAATGCTGAGTTCAAAGACACGCAATTTAAAGTCGCGCAAGGTCTGTTTTGACAATCTTTCTACGGAATTTTTGAAGTCGTCGTATCATTTTGTACTGCCATTCAATGACTGGATCATTAACAGCGCGCGCCAACCGGGGAGAAGGAGAGGTCTACAGCATAGTTGTGACTACAACCAAGCAAACCTAAATTCATCTGAAGCGTCGAAACGTTCGTCAAATGAACAAGCGGCGGATGACAGCATGAGTGTTGGCAGCGAAGGGAAAGGTCATAGTCTTTTCCCGCATCCACACTGGTCCCTTGGCTATCAAGGAAACAGATGTTCAACCGGTTGCCGCTTTCATGGGGCTCCATCCTCCAAAGCGCCATCAGTTTGCGCCTCTTCTCTGCCAAGTCTTCTTGTTTACCTTGCATACTGAACTCCATAGTGCAGGACGAGAAATGATACCCAAACAGAATTAAGTAACTACTAAGCTCTCGTTGTGAATCAGGGAGCGTTGGGGTGGATCAATCAAACCGGTCTGGCTTTTCTGGCGGTTTGTAAGTTGCCGGGCGGTCTTGAATGGTCTTTTGCAAGTTGTTGACGGCGGTAATTGCTCTCTAACGCGCCTCGTTTTGGGCCTCTTATGCCCCCACCTCTGTGGGGGTCTAGTGTAGCGGGAGCTAACGAGCCTCCTAGCCAAGAATAATGTGACGCAAGGCTCGTCTTCGTCTCCGTGGGATGTCTCTCTATTGAGATGCACAGTCTAGGTCCCTTGCGGCTGAGGCGAAATGCCACTCCGCCGTTTTGGTTCGAAAACTGCTCGAAGAAACCAGGTCAGAGTCCCAAGCGATCAAACAAGTTTGCTCATTGAGTTTCGCGCTAACGGACATCTGCGCCATCGATGAAAAAACTTATCTCCGTGGACAAAACGGGCCGATTTCTTGGCGGATTTCACAGGGATCGCGCTACGCGAAGGCCGCGAAGTCTAGCGGTGGTGCACGCATGTTCACAGTCTCAAAGCCGCCAAAGCAGACTCGATTGTGATGATTTCACCTTCTCTAAACAAGTTCGCGTTATGTATGACTCGTTAGTGGCTTTCACGCGCAATCCTGGAGCTAATGGATGCCTGTTGCCGCATATGTCTTGGTGTGAATGGGTTCAGATATTGACTACCGGAAAGTCGAACCACACAGACGAACTCAATACCTTCGGCGACGCAATGCGTGGCTTCTGTGGTCAGTGCTTCTTTTCAGTCTATTCGTAAACGTGCTGATGCTCACCGGTCCGCTGTACATGCTTCAGGTGTACGAACGTGTATTGGGATCTGGCAGTGAGGAAACTCTACTCGCGCTAACGATCTTGGTCGGCTTCCTGTTCTTCATGATGGGTTTGTTGGACTTCGCTCGCGCTCGCGTGGCTGCGCGTTATGGGGCGAAGTTGCAACAGTCATTCGATGCACGGGTATTCCGCGCGGCGCTGTCACGGGCACAGCGGACTGGGCAGGCGCAAACTGCTCTATCGGATTTGGCCTCCGTCCAGCGCCTGACCTCATCGCCCGTTTTCATGGCCGTGTTCGACCTGCCGTTCACCCCGCTTTTCATCGCTGTCATCTTTATCTTTCACCCATGGCTGGGTTGGTTGGCGCTCGGCGGTGCGGCACTCTTGGTGATCGTCACTATTCTGAACCGTCAGACAACGGCAAAACCGCTTGGCGAGGCTGCTGAAACGGGTCGCATGGCGGACCGAATGGCTGGAGAGATGCAGTCGCAGGCTGAGGTCATTCGTTCCCTCGGCATGCAGGATGCGGCCTTCTCCCGTTGGCATGGCCAGCGGAAGCGTGCGCTGAACGTCTCCATGCGCGCGGCGGATAAGGTGGGCGGGTTCTCCACCTTGTCCAAGACGCTTCGGTTGTTCCTGCAATCCGCTATCCTGGGCCTGGCAGCTCTGTTGGTTTTGCGTGGCGAGTTGAGGGCAGGGGCCATGATTGCCGGCTCCATCCTGATGGGACGGGCACTTGCCCCGATTGATCTTGCCATCGGCCAATGGTCGATGATCTCAGAGGCCGCACGTGGGTGGGGGCGACTGAACGGACTTCTGGCGGACGAGCCTGTGCCGTCCCCAAAGCTGGACCTGCCGCGACCGAAAGCAGCGCTCGAAGTGGCAAGCCTATCGGTCGTACCGCCCGGAGCAAGCGTGCCGACGCTGCGGGGCATTTCGTTTCGGTTAGAGCCTGGAGAAGCGGTCGGCGTGATTGGTCCGTCTGGCTCGGGCAAGTCCAGCTTAGCCCGTGCGATCACGGGTCTTTGGCAACCGTCAGGCGGGTCTATCCGCCTCGACCGGGCGACCCTCGACCAATACGAACCAGATCGGCTTGGAAAGCTGATCGGATATCTCCCACAAAGCGTCTCGCTTTTTGACGGGACGATTGCGCAGAACATTGCGAGGCTTGAGGCCGCTCCTAATGCAGAGGCCATTTCGACGGCAGCCGTGGCTGCGGATGCAGATACCATGATCCGCGCCCTTCCGGATGGGTATGAGACGCAAGTCTCTGGGATCGGGCCCATGCTGTCGGGTGGGCAGGTCCAACGCGTCGGCCTCGCCCGTGCACTCTATGGCGATCCGGTCCTCCTAGTTCTGGATGAGCCGAACTCCGCCTTAGACAGCGCGGGCTCGGAAGCCCTCAACAAAGCAGTGCAGGGCATGAAGGAGCGGGGTCTCGCCGTCATCATCATGGCGCATCGTCCGAATGCCATTCAGCAATGCGACAAGCTCTTGGTTCTACGTGATGGGATCGCGCAGGCCTTTGGTCCTCGCGACGAAGTATTGGCGCGCGTTTTGAAGAACACGGCGGACGTGCGGTTGGTGTCTGACAATCCGGGCAAGGGAGGCCTGACGTGAGCGAGAATGAGACCAGGCTCGGTCCGTTGCCGTGCCGATGCGTCTTGGCATTCTATCGCTCTTCGTACTCGTGGGCGGTTTTGGAACCTGGGCTGTGACAACAACTCTGTCCGGGGCGGTCGTGGCCTCTGGCCAGATTGAAGTCGATCTCAATCGACAGGCAATCCAGCACCCTGACGGCGGGTTGGTAGCGGAGCTACTGGTGGATGAAGGGGACCGCGTGGAGGCAAGGCAGGTCTTGGTCCGGCTCGACCCGTCAGAATTGCAGACGGAGCTTATAATCGTCGAGCCAATCTTGCCGAAGTGCAGGCGCGCAGGGCGCGGCTAGAGGCCGAGCGAGATGGCAGCGAAACGGTCACCTTTGCGCAAAACCTCCTGATATTTGCCGAAGCCGATCCGGAAATTGCAGATCTTCTGGCCGGACAAGAAAACCTCTTCGAGGCGCGTGCGGAGACAACGGCGCGTGAGATGGAACAACTGCGTGGGCGTGTCACCCAAATCAATGCCCAGGTCCGTGCCCTGGAAGCACAGCAAGATGCGCTTGCAGGCCAAGTCGCGCTTGTAGAAGAGGAGGCGGAGCGGCGGCAAGCCTTGCTGGACAGCGGGGGCGGCACGCGTGAACCAGTGGTCCGCTTGCAACAGGAACTTGTTCAACTCCAGGGGTCGGCAGGAGAAGTTGCTGCGGGACAGGCTGAGGCTGCGGAACGGATCATTGAAAACGAACTGGCCATCCTGCAGGCCTGCAAACAGAGCGACGCGAACAGGCGATAACTGAGGCTCCGCGAAATCCGTGTCACCGAACAGGAGCTAACGGAACGGGCCAATAACCTGGCCACACGCATCTCACGTATGGAACTTCGCGCCCCGGTTGCTGGACGAATTCATGGTCTGACGATCTTTGGCGGAGGGTCGGTTCTGCGTCCGGCTGATCCGTTTGCCTATCTGGTCCCCGAAGGACGACCTTTGGTGATTTCGGCCCGTGTCCCCGCGATCGACATCGATCAGGTGTTCGCGGGCCAAGAGGTCACTCTGGTTTTTCCAGCATTCAACCAAAACGAACTGCCAGAAGTTACTGGTCTAGTAAGTCAGACGTCAGCGGACGCGTTTGTCGATGAAGTCAGTGGCAACAACTTTTACCGCGCTGAAATTATTCTGCCAGAAGATCAGGCAGCACGTCTCGGGGATCGCGTACTTGTGCCCGGCATGCCCGTAGATGCATTCATCCAAACTGAAGAACGCACACCAATGACTTACCTGATTGAACCGTTCACGGCGTATTTTGGACGGGCGCTGCGGGAAGCCTGACGGCGAAGTCCTTACATCTGTAGTCAACCTGACAACCCGGTGGTATTTTCAGACGAAGCTTTGTTGAGATAGGCAGGCTGCCTTTGTAGGCTTGGTTCGTGACCAAACGATCCCCGTTCAAATACTTCAAGACGAGCCCTGAGATCATCCGCCTAGCGGTGATGTACTACGTCCGTTTCCCACTTTCGCTCAGAAACGTGGAGGGCTTGCTCCATGAGCGTGGCATCGATGTCAGCTATGAGACCATCCGATACTGGTGGCAGAGGTTCGGTCCGATGTTTG
>NZ_JBVFUX010000006.1:0-79628 GCF_055693405.1 Gymnodinialimonas sp. JB5-7 | reverse complement strand
ACCATCCTGCACTTTCGAAGAAAGTGTCAGGCAAGCCGACAGGGTCGTTTTCGACGAAAACGGTCCCGAGAGGCCGGGGGCCATTCCTCGAAATTCACCGCATCACAAACGGATTGGACATCGGCGCGTCGGACGTGTTGATCCACGTCGTCTTGGTGCGCGTGTAATCGAGAATAGCCTCCAGCCCCGCTTCGCGTCCGTAGCCGGACTGATTGAACCCGCCAAACGGCGCGATGGGGGAGACGGCGCGGTAGGTGTTCACCCAGCAAATGCCTGCTTTGAGCTTTGACGACACCCGGTGCGCGCGGGCGACGTTTTGGGTGAAGACGCCGGAGCCCAGGCCGAAGGGTGTCGCATTGGCGATGGCGATTGCCTCGTCCTCGGTGTCGAAGGGCAGGAGGGACATGACAGGGCCGAACATCTCGACTTTGAGGGTCTCGGTGTCAGGGCCTGCGCATTCCACGAGGGTGGGGGCCATGTAGTTGCCGGGGCGGTCCAGAGGCGCGCCGCCGAAGCGGATGGTTGCGCCTTGGGCTTGCGATTTGGCGAGAGTGGCCGTGATCGTTTCAGCCTGCGCGGCGGTGCAGAGGGGGCCGATATGCGTGTCGGCTTCCAGCGGGTCGCCCACTCGGACGTTTGCCATTTTCTCTTCGATTTTGGCGGCGAGCGCTTGGAGAATGGGGCGGTGGATCAGGCCCCGCGATCCGGCGACACAGCTTTGACCGGACGCACCGAAATTGCCTGCGATCAGGCCGTTGGCCGCACCGTCGAGGTCAGCGTCGTCGAAGACGAGGATTGGGGATTTCCCGCCGAGCTCTAGCGTGGTGACGGCGAAGTTCTCGGCTGAGTTTCGCACGACATGGCGGGCGGTTTCCGGGCCGCCTGTGAAGGCGATGCGGTCGACATCCGGGTGGCGGGTGAGGGGGATCGCGCAGTTTTCGGCGTCACCTGTGATGACGGAGACGACGCCCGCTGGGAAGCCTGCGGCCTCGATGAGCTTGGCGAATTCCAGCATCGGCGCGGGGGCGATCTCAGACGCCTTCAGGACGACGGTGCAACCGGCGGCGAGCGCGGGGCCGAGCTTGGTGGCAGTCAGGAACATCTGCGCGTTCCACGGCACGATGGCCGCGACCACACCGATGGGCTGGCGGGTGGTGAAGACGTGCATGTCGGGTTTGTCGATGGGCAGGACCGCGCCTTCGATCTTGTCGGCGAGGCCCGCATAGTAGCGGTAGTAATCGCCGACGTAAGCGGATTGGGAGGCGGTTTCAGCCAGCAGTTTGCCGGAGTCCGTCGTCTCGATCCGCCCGATGTCCTGCGCGTGTTCCTCTATAAGATCGGCTAGTTTGTAGAGTAGCTTGCCCCGCGCGGTCTGGGTCATTTCGCGCCATTCGGGCGCGCCCAATGCGCGGCGAGCGCTCGCGATGGAACGGTCGACATCCTCTGGCGCGGCGCAGGCGAAAGTGGCCCAAGGCTCACCCGTCGCTGGGTTTTCGGAGGCCATGGTCTGACCGCGCGCGCCTTCCGTCCATTGGCCGT
Source organism: Gymnodinialimonas sp. JB5-7 (assembly GCF_055693405.1). NCBI lineage: Bacteria > Pseudomonadati > Pseudomonadota > Alphaproteobacteria > Rhodobacterales > Paracoccaceae > Gymnodinialimonas > Gymnodinialimonas sp. JB5-7. The sequence continues at coordinate 78,089 of NZ_JBVFUX010000006.1, read as the reverse complement.
CGATGAAGAGCTGGTAATGCGGCTGGCTCATTTGCGATCCCTCAGGCAAAGGCGGGCATGACGTCGTCGATGAAACGACGCAGCGAGGCCTGTTTTCGCTCAGAGGACATGCCGCTGTCGATCCAAAACGAATATTCGTCGTAGCCGAGGTCTTCGTAGCGTTTGATCTGGTCGATGACCTCCTGCGCCGTGCCGATGGTCAGGTCGCGGGCCATGTTTTCGGGGGCCATCATCTTGTTGGCTTTGAGTTCGTCGTCGGAAAGCGTCTCGATCAGGCCTTGGGTGACCGGGCGCTTGTTCTGAAACCACGCACCGAAGTAGCAGTAGAAACGGGAGAGCTCGTTTGCTGCGAGGCCGACGTCGTCGGCGTCTGATCCCACGTAAGTGTGGTGCAAGAGCATGACCTTAGGGCGTTTTCCGCTGTAACTTTCGCAAGCATCGTTGAAGCGGGACATCAGCGTCTCGATCTCCTCCATGCCCTGCCAGAGCGGCGTGACCTGGATGTTGAACCCGTTGTGGACGCCGAATTCGTGGCTGTTCGGGTCGCGGGCAGCGATCCAGATGGGCGGGCCGTTTTCCTGTGCGGGTTTGGGGGCGGAGGTCGTGGCGGGGAAGCTGAAATACGCGCCCTCATGGGCGCAGTCGCCTTGCCAGAGTTGCGGGAGAAGGGGGTGACCTCGCGCATCCGCAAGCCCGCCTCCATCGCATCCATGCCGGGCATAAGGCGTTCGTATTCATAGGAATATGCGCCGCGTGCGATGCCCAATTCGATGCGGCCCCCGGTGAGCATGTCGGCGGAGGCGGCCTCTCCGGCCAGCTTGATCGGGTGCCAGAAGGGGGCGACGATAGTGCCGGTGCCAAGGCGTACGTTCTTGGTGTAGTGGGCGAGGTCCACCAGCGTCAGGAACGGGTTGGGCGCAATGGTGAAATCCATCCCGTGATGCTCGCCCGTCCAGATCGCGCGCATGCCGCCTTCGTCGGCCATTTTGCACAGGCTCAGAAATTCCTCTCGCAGCAGGTCCTGCGGTTGGTCGGGGCTGATCCGTTCCATATGGGCGAAGAGGGAGAACTCCATGGGTCAGGTCCTTTCAAGCAGGGTTTTCAAGGCGTTGGTGGTCTCAGCCGTGTGTGTCATCGGCATCATGTGGGCGGCGTTGCGGATGATTTGCGCACGGCCTTGCGGGGCGAGGGAGGCCATAGTGTGGGACATCTTTGGGGTCGAGTTGGGCTCGCGTTCGCCGGTCAGGAAGAGGGTGGGGCAGAACAGCGTTCGCAGCGTGTTGCGGGACGGGCCGTTTGAGTGCGCGAAGAGAGTGTAGGCGTGTTTGTATGCGGTGGGGTCGATGTCGCGGAGCCAGGTTTCGCAGGCGGTGCGTTCGGGGGAGGGGCGTCGCCAAACCAGCGGGTGAGCGTTGGTGTGGGGTCGGTGGGACCGTCGAGGGACGCGGCGCGGGATTGGACGGCTTGCGCGGCCTCGGGCGTGCGTTCGAAGATGGCGTTGAGGGCCGCGACGGCTTGGATGCGGGTCGGCGCCTGGCGGGCGAGTTCGACGGCGATCATCGCGCCCATAGAATGGCCGATGGCGATGAACGGGCCGTCGATGGCGCGCAGGATGTGGGCGGCGTGGCTTTCTATGGTGAAGTCCGCAAAGGGCGTCTCGCCATGGCCGGGCATGTCGAAGGCGGTGACGTTGTGGGTCGCGCTGATGGCGTCGATCTGGGCATTCCACGCCTCGGACCGCAGGCCTACGCCGTGCAAAAGCACGACCTTTGGCCCGTTGCCCGCACGTATGCAGGCGAGGCCGGAGAGGTCAGACCGCGGCCGGGTTGTCCACGTCATGGCCCAGATCCTTGAGGTCTTGGTAGCGGTCGCCGATGCGGTGGTGCGGGCGGCCAGAGAGGGCGGCGCCGAGGCAGACGACGATTTCATCGTCGCGGGGTGCGTCGGGGATGGCGAATTGGATGGTCAGATAATGGGAGCGTCGGCCCGCGTCGTTCCTGTCCATTAGCGGCACCATGATCGGCGCATTTGCAGGCCCGCGCGTGTTGGTGAAGGCGAGGTAGGATTTCGCGCCGACGGCCTCCCGGTAGAAATTGCCGAAGCGCAGGGTGTGGATGAGGCCCGAGGCGTGTTCGATCTCACCATTCAGGCCAACGACGGCGGCTTTGCCATAGGCTTCGATCTTGTCGCCGCCTCCAGCAAGCGCGATCATTCGATCAGTCAGCATCTCACCCAGGATGGGACCGTAAGCTTGGATTTCCGGCTTGAGATCATCGACATAGCGACCGGCCCAGGGGTTCGTCACAACGGCGGCAACGGCAAACAGCCGCCAGGGTTTGTCAGCCTGGCGAAAGCCTTCGATCAGAACCTCTTCGTCATAGGTCACGATCTTTCGAATTTCGGGGTCATTGGGCGCTCCGGGCTTGGTTGGCAGAGCGTAGGAAGCCGTTGTTTCTTTGACAAACGAGGGAATTATGGCCTTTGGTATTAGTAAAGCTAATGCCGGAGTTGACCCTTGCCGAAATCCCTTCCCCCTTTGACGTGGTTTCGGTCGTTCGAGGCCGCTGCACGGCACTTGAGTTTTACCGCAGCGGCAGAGGAAGTGGGGCTGACGCAATCGGCGGTGAGCCAACAGGTGAAAGCGTTGGAAACGCGCCTTCGCGTGCCGTTGTTCACACGGTTGCCGCGTGGATTGGCGCTGACGGATGATGGCAGGCGGCTCTTGCCGCAGGTCAGCGCGTCGCTGGATGGATTGGCGGCGGCGGCGGATCTGGTTGCGGGCGATCCGGGTGAGGATCTTTTAACGGTGGCGACGTCGGTCAGCGTGGCGCAATGGGTGATCGCACCGCATCTGGGGGCGTTCCAAGCGCTGTTCCCTGCGGTTCGCTTGCGCTTGTTGAGCGCGATCTGGGCCGATGATTTCCAGACCGCGCGGGCGGATGTCGAAATCCGCTTCGGGTCGGCGAAGCAGGCAGGAGAGGGTGCGGTGGCCTTGGGATCGAATCGATTGGTCCCGTTACAAGCGCCCGGATTTGAGGCCCCCTTGGCCGAGGCGGCACTGATTGAGGCGGTTGGAACCTCAGCAGGTTGGCAAGCCTGGCAGGAGCAAGTTGGACGGGTGCGCAAACCCGTCCTGTTCACCGATACCTACGGCATGGCCCTACAATTGGCCGCGCAAGGCCACGGAGTTGCTTTGGTCAGCGAGATGTTGGCGAGGTCAGGCGCTGGAAACAGGGCAATTGGTCCGCGCATCCGATGGTGCGATTGTGGGCCAGGAAGCCTATTTCCTGTCGGTCTCATCGGAAAAAGCGACTGCTATTGCGTTCGCCGATTGGATTGCGGCGCTTGTGGAGTGATGTTGTAAAAAGTAAGTTTGGACCGAATTTCAGGTCTATCCGGCGTTCAAGGAAGAAAATAAGCCAAGGGTGGTTGTGGAGTGTTCACGGCACCACAACGATATTTCCCGTATGGGCCTTGTCGATGAAGGCTTGCTGACCTGCGTGGAAATCCTCCAGCGGGTAGGTTGCCGCGAGCATGGGTTTGAGCGCGCCGGCTTCGATGTAACTTACCAGATTCTTGAAGGTCTGCGGCGGGTTCACGGTGGAGCCGAAAAAGCTGAGATCCATCAGATAGAGCGTGCGCACATCGAGGCTGACGATGGGCCCGGCAATGGCACCGGAGGTCACGTAGCGCCCGCCACGATCAAGCGCGTCGATCAGCGTAGGAAAGTAATCGCCTGCAACGATGTCCGCGACCACCGTGACGTTGTCGCGACCGATAGCGTCCTTAAGGGCGACCTTCAGATCTTCGGGTGCGCGGGGCAGGATCGCATCGGGGCCGCATGCGGCGACGTCTTCGTGCTTGGCGGGTGAGGCCAAAGCCACGACCATTGCTCCGCGATGCTTGGCCAGCTGGATCAGGGCACCGCCGACCCCGCCGGACGCGCCGGTAACGAGGACCACGTCGCCCGCACCGACGCCGGATTTATCCAACATTCCCTCTGCGGTGGCGTAGGAGCACGAAAAGGTGGCGAGTTCCGCATCTGACAGCGGGCTGTACACCGCAGCGACGTTGCGGTGGTCGATCACGGTGTATTCGGCATAGCCGCCATCGGCCTCGGACCCATAGTAGCCCGTTTTGTGCATGTTCAGGGGATCATCCCAGTCGCGCAGCCAGTTGTCAGTGATGACACGCTTGCCGATCAGGCTTTGATCGGCGTTCGCGCCTGCGGCTACGACCAAACCGCAGACATCTGCCCCCTGAATACGCGGAAACGCGATGCCCGCGCCGCCCCATGTGTTGTCGGCGTCACCATCCAGCGTCTCGTAGGCGCCGCCGGTTGTGGCCTCGGTCACTGATTTCGAATACCAGCCCGCGCGCGTGTTCACGTCGGTGTTGTTCATGCCGCAGGCAAGCACTTTGATCAGCACTTGGTCCGGGCCCGGGGTGGGGACAGGCCACTCGGCCTCAAATTCCAACGCATCAAGGCCGCCATGTCGCTTGAGGACAACAGCGCGCATTGTTTTGGGAATGTCTGTCATTGGAAGCTCCACAATCAGGCCACCAAGATGTGCCGGGGAACGGGCCATCCCGCAACCCTTGCCTCTTCAGACCTGAAAATGGATCCGGAACGTCGTGCCGTCATCAGCGTCATCCAGTGTGATGTCGCCTCCGGCCTGCGCGAGCACGGAACGGACAATAGACAGGCCCATCCCCGTGCCGCCATCGGTTCGGCGCGAGGTAAAGAACGGCTCAAAAATGCGGTCGCGATTGCCGGGACTGATGCCCGAGCCGTTGTCGGACAGAGTGAACCCCTCGTCGGTGGCCGTGACCCGCACCTCGGTGGCGCCATGGCTTTCTGCGTTCTCGATGAGGTGGCGGAAGATGATCTCGAGCGCCTCACGTGAGAGCGGAACCTGCCGCGTTGGACCGATCAGGCGCATGTTGAGGCGTGGGAAGCGGCTGATCATGTCGTCCAATGCGTCCGCCAGATCGCTGGACCCGTCCGAGGCGAGTTGACCGACGGCAGAATATTCCCGCATCCGGGCGAGGAGTTGCTCCATCCGCTCCGTATCACGCGCGATATTTTCAAGGAATTTCACCTGCCGTTCTGGGGGCATCTCGGTGTCTTGCATCAATTCCACCGCGCCCTTGATCGCGGTGAGAGGTGATTTCATCTCGTGGCTGACATGGGCGGTGTAGGTTTTCAGAGTGGTCTGTTGATCCTGCAACCTGTTGGCCATCGTGCCGAAGCTTTGCGCCAAGGTCTCAATCTCTCGCGTTCCGTAGTGATCGAGGGGCTCCCATCGCGCCTCGGACGCGCCGAACGTCTCGGTCCGGGCGGCCAGTGAGCGGATCGGGCGGGAGACGAAGCGCCAGAAGAGATAGCCGATCAGGCCGGTGGATAGCAGCACGAACATCGCGGCGCCGAAGAGGTTCAGGCGTTCGGTGTAGAGGAAGCGGAAGATATGGTTGGGCGTGCGGTTGAGGTAAACGACGCCGATGATGTCATCGCCGATGGTGACTGGCATCGCGACAAAGATGCGGACGCGTGTGCCTTGGCTGAAGCGGTAGATCAGCGGCTCTGCCGTTGGGCGGGTGCGCACACGGGGCACGGAGACGGTATCGCCATTCAACGCAAGCGCGACCTCTTGCACATGGCCCAGATAGACGCCGGTTTCAGCGGAGCCCGCGATCACGGTGCCGAAGCGGTCGAGGAAGCGATAACCTGCCAAGGTCTGCTCCTGCGCGCCGAGAGCGATCTCGGACAGGTAGGGCGAAATCCGGCGGTATGGCTCTGCGATCGTTTCAGTGGCGGGAAGTCCATCCGGGCGGGGGCCGAGGATCGTCTGCGGGTTGACGGTGACGGAGGGAAAGAGCGGGCGGAACGGACGGCGACCGTCCGCGGGCAAAGGCTCGGGCGGCAGATCCGCGGCGGTGCGGTAGAGTTCTTCGTAGGTGGCCGTCAGGACGGCGGCCTGCATCAGCAGGCTTTCCTCGGTCTGTTGGACAAGTTGATTGGCGTAGAAGCGAAACAGGTTCAGGCCCGCAAATGGCAGGAACAGGACCAGCGCCAGCATGGCCAGGATCACCCCGCCCAATCCCGGGCGCCATTTTCTGCGCGCGCTCACGCGGGCAGGCATGGGCCCATCCGAAGGCCCACCCCATGCACCGTTTCGATGCTGTCTGCGCAGCCAGCCTCGGCCAGTTTGCGACGGATGTTGCGGATATGGCTGTCGATGGTGCGGTCGGAGACGTGGATGTTGTGGCCGTAGACCGCATCCACCAGCGCGTTGCGCTTTATGACCTTGTCGGGGTTGGCGAGCAGAGCTTCAAGCAGGTTGAACTCCGATTGCGTCAGCGCCACCTCAGCGCCTGCGAAGGTGCATTGGTGGCGGGCGGGGTCGAGGCTTAGCGCGCCGTGACTGAACGTTTCTGACGGGGCGGCTCGTCCGCCCGAGCGTTTCAGAATTGCCTTGATACGGGCCACAAGCTCGCGGGGCGAGAAGGGTTTTGTGACGTAATCGTCCCCGCCGATTTCCATGCCCAGGATGCGGTCAATCTCATCATCGCGGGCCGTCAGGAACAGGATCGGCACGTCCGAGGTTTTGCGCAGCTCCTTGCAGACGTCGAAGCCGTCCATCTCGGGCAGGCCCACATCCAGGATCAGCAAGTCCGCCGCACCCGTCTGCGCCTTGGCCAGACCCGCCGCCCCATCGGCGGCAAAGTCGGCCTTGAAGCCCGCGGCCTCAACAGCAAAGCCGATGACATCGCGGATATTGGGATCGTCATCGACAATCAAAAGGTGTGCGGGCATGGGCTATGTCGTCTCACAAATCGTGGTGAGCGGTAAGATACGCTTCAAGCCGCCAGCGGCGAAAGCCCCATTCCTGCCAGCTGTCGATGTCGTCAAAGGCAATGGTCGGGCGGCCATGGACGCCGCACATCACATCATCATGGATGGGCCCGTGTTCCCACATGGCCGGGATGACCTGCTCGCCAAGACCGCAGAGGTAGTGCAGGTCGAGGCGGCTGATGGGAATGTCTGCCGACAAATTGTGATCGGCGATGATGTGGGTGAAGTTGACGAAACAGCAGAGGTAGAGCGTGGCAAGCGCCGTGCCCGCGTTCCAGCGGATGAGCCAGCCCAGGGGGCGGGTCTGGGCGATCTGGATTAGCACCAGCACAAGGCCTACGCCGATCAGCGCCATCCAGATGAAGGCCGCAATGCGCAGATGCGTCAGGCTGTAGGCCTGCACATACAGCGCCAGTCGGAACGCGGCAGTGCAGACCAGCAACAGGGTTTGGCCGAGCCAGGCGTAGACCAGCCAGCGCATCCGCTTGTCCTCAGCCACCATCTTGTGGGTCAGGGCCGCGAACAGGCCCGCAAGCAGCGCCGTCACCAGCAGAGGGTAAGCGCCACGATGTGCATATTCGGCGTAGCTCATGCCATCCGGCAGGGCGACGCCGCCCGTCAGGATCGTCAGGTCGGACAGGGATTGGATCGCGAAGATCGCATTGAAGAGGATCAGGGACAGGCGCAGGGACGCAGAATTCAGATAGCCGGCAGAGAGGTCGCCCGCCGGGAATTTCAGGTCGAAGGCTGCGTCTCGGCGCAAGGCAAAGGTGTTGAGGTAGGGCCATATCAGGCACGCCGCAGCGGCCCAGAAGACGATACGCACGACGGTGTCGCCGTTGATCGGGCCGAAATTCGCGGCATTTGCCAGCGTCCGTTCAAACAGCGGGTTTGCGACGGCGAACAGCGTTACGAAGACCAACGCGATGGTGACAGGAAGCAGGTAGGCGCGGGTGAGAGCTGCCCAGTTTGTGTCGGCCTTGTGATTGCGCGCAGAGCCGATCACGCGGGCCGGCAGCAGGATCAAGCCGTCCGAGGAGGCGCGGATAAAGGGTGTCAGCGCCTCGGACCAGCGGATTTGCGCACCAAGGACCACCCACGCGAGCAGCACCGCAATTCCCCACGCTGAAGGCGTAGGCCAGTGGCTGGCTGTGTTCGATAACAGGCAAATTGCATATGACGGCGAACGCCATGGCCATGGCCCATTCGCGGCGCGTGGCCTTGACCGGTTTGAATGCGACCATTGCGGCGGACAGGGCGATGCAGAAAAGGGCCATGGAAAGGCCCGGTGCCTGACCCCAAAACTGATGTCCGCCAGAACGATCAGGATCAGCAGAGCCAGTAGGGCAGCCTTGCCATCCGAGATGCGCGCGCCGAGTCCGGGCTGCGGCCGGGCATTGGTGTTGGATGGCGCATCAATCAGCCACCAGGCATCGTGTTTCAAGCGATCGGGAAGGCCCCGGATTGTGAACTGTCCGCTCATTGGTTTTCTCCGCTGTTTCGCGTCTCAATGCAGACGTTCTGGCAGAGGGGATTGCGCAGGGTGCGTGGGGTCCGTGCAGGGGGCGGGGGCATTCAGTGCAGGAATTGTGCAGGCCGCTTTCCACCCCGGGTCGAAAAAACGCTTTGCGGATCAGTGATTCTGAGGCAGCGTATCAATTGTCAGACATTTGACGGACGGTATGGCGCGTGGCCCGGATTGCCCCGGGACTGCACTGGAGGAGCCGTGCCTGAGCGACGCGAAAAGTCCCACCCAAGAGGACTGCACCTTACTGAAATGGGAGGACGAATATGAACCTGAGACCAGACCCGACATTCCACGCATCTGCGAAGCTGGCGATGGAAGCGCCGGTTGAGACCTACGGCTTCACCGTGATGCTGAGCCCCGATGGCAGCCAGCCCGATGGCATCGCCGTGGTGGACCTTGACCCAAAATCTGAAACCTATGGCCAGATCGTCCATCAGGTGATTGTGCCCAACAAGGGTGACGAGTTTCACCATTTTGGCTGGAACGCGTGTTCGTCATCGCTTTCGCCGCTGACGGGTCACGCCTTTCTTGAGCGTCGCTATCTGATCGTGCCCGGCATCCGGTCGAGCCGGATCTATGTGATTGACGTGAAGGAGCCGCTTGAGGCCAAGATCCACAAGATCATCGAACCGGAAGAGATTTTCGCCAAGACCGGCTATTCGCGCCCCCACACGATCCATTGCGGGCCCGAGGGCATTTACGTCTCCACCCTTGGTGGCGGTGGCGAAGATGGCACCGATGGCCCGCCCGGCATCTTCATCATGGATTGCGAGACGTTCGATGTGATCGGCCGTTATGAGATGGACCGGGGCGAGCAGGACAAGCACTACGATTTCTGGTGGAACCTGCCGCAGGATTACATGGTGTCGTCCGAATGGGGCCTGCCGCCGCAATTCGAGGGCGGGATCGTGGCAGAGGACCTTTTGTCCAACAAATACGGCCACAAGATCCATTTCTGGGACCTTCGTGCGCGGAAGAACGTGCAGACGATTGATCTGGGCGAGAACCACCAGATGGCACTGGAAATCCGGCCTGCGCATGATCCGACCAAAAGCTACGGGTTCTGTGGGGTGGTGGTGGATACAACCAACCTGCAAGGTTCGATCTTCACCTGGTGGCGCGGCGAGGATGGCAAATGGCAGGCCAAGAAGACCATCACCATCGACCCGCGCCCTGAGGCGGCAGAGAACCTGCCGCCGCTTTTGCAGGGGTTCGAGGCGGTGCCGCCGCTGGTGACGGATATCGACCTGAGCCTGGATGACAAATACCTCTATGTGGCCTGCTGGGGTCTGGGCGAGATGCATCAATACGATGTGTCTGACCCGATGAACCCGGTTCTTGTGGGCAAGGTTGAGGTTGGCGGCATCGCGCGTGGCACCGCGCACCCCAACGGCAAACCCTTCGTTTATGGCCCCCAGATGGTCGAGGTTTCCCGCGACGGGAAGCGGGTCTACTGGACCAACTCGCTCTATTCGACATGGGATGATCAGTTCTACCCGGACGACGAGGGCGGCCAGATGGTCATGGCGCACAATGATGAGAATGGTTTCCGCCTGGCGGAGGACTTCTACATCGACTTCCCCGACGGCTACCGGTCGCATCAGATCCGCCTTGAGGGCGGGGATTGTTCGACTGACAGCTTCTGCTACCCGAACGTCTAAGCGGGCCTTATGGAAGACCTTTCAGTGGCGGCCCTTTGGTGGGCCGTCGTCGCCTCGGGCCTCTATCACGGGTTGAACCCCGGGATGGGCTGGCCCCTGGCGGTCTCAGCCGCGTTGATGGAGCGGAAAGCCTCGGCCCTTCCGAAGGCGTTGGGGCTGTTGGCGTTTGGGCATTTCCTGTCGATGCTGGCGATCCTGTTGCCCTTTTCGTTGATGATTGTGCTGGTCGAATACGAGACCCAGATCCGGATCGGCGCAGGCGTGATCGTGATCGCGATGGGGGTGTATCTGCTGATCAATCGCCGCCATCCGCGTATGCTGGCGCGCGTGCATCCGGCCCGGCTGGCCTTATGGTCGTTTCTGGCGGCCTTGGCCCATGGGGCGGGGCTGATGTTGGTGCCGATTTATCTAGGGATTTGCGCGATTGCGGCCGATGACACCGGGCATCTCGCGGCAGGGGCGTTGATGCGCAGCGATCTGGGGATCGCGGTTGCCGTGGCAGGCTTGCACACGCTGGCGATGACATTTGCTGGCGCGGTTATCGCGGTTTTCATTTACCTTTGGCTGGGGCTGAAGTTCCTGTCGAAGACGTGGTTCAACCTCGATCTTTTGTGGGCGCTGAGCCTTGTGATAGTCGGCGCCTTCGGGATTTGGTCCGCCGTCACGCATTAATCATCTGTGCCGGTGATCTGCAGCGCGTGCAGGCGCGCATAGGCGCCATTTTGGCTGAGCAGTTCGTCATGTGTGCCTTCTTCGACAACGCGCCCTTGATCCATGACGATGATCTTGTCGGCATTGCGGATGGTGGACAGGCGGTGCGCGATCACCAAGGTGGTGCGGCCCTCCGCGAGCCGATCTAACGCGGCGCCGACCAGCTTTTCCGACTTGGCATCAAGGGCGGATGTTGGCTCATCCAGCAGCAGGATCGGGGCGCTTTTGAGCATCGCGCGCGCAATGGCAACGCGCTGACGCTGTCCGCCGGACAGACCAGAGCCACGGGGACCAACCAGCGTATTGAGGCCATTGGGCAAGTTCTGGGCAAACTCCATAACCTCGGCGGCTTGCGCGGCCTGCTCAACCTCCGCGTCTGTTGCGTCCAGTGCGCCCATGCGGATGTTGGCGGCGATGCTTTCATCGAACAGGGCCGTTTCCTGGCCTACGACAGCGATCGTGTCGCGCAGGCTGCCGGTTTCGGCTTCGATGATTGGCGTGCCGCCGATGGCAATCGTGCCTTCAGACGCATCCAGCAAGCGTGTCAGGGCCGCAAACACGGTGGTCTTGCCCGCACCGGACGCGCCCACAAGCGCCGTCGTTTGCCCGGCCGTCGCGGTGAAGGTCAGGCCGCGCAGGACCGGTGCATCGCCATACGCGAAGTGCACATTGTCGAAGGTCACATCGCCTGCCGACAATGGTTTTGCATGCGGCACATCCGTGATGGTCGGCTTCGTCCCCAGCACATCATAGATCCGCTCCAGCGAGGCGCCGGCTGTCTGAACCTGGCCTGCAATGCTGGACAAGCGGCGCAGCGGCTCGAACAGCAGCCCCAAGGCCGTGAAAAAGGACATGAACTGGCCGAGGGTTTTTTCACCGTCGATGATGTCCTGTCCGCCGACATAAAGCACCACAACAAAGCCGAGTGCTGCGATGATGTCGATCATCGCGGGGTTGGAGGCCACACCGATCTGGGCGCGGATCGACGGGCGCAGATAGGCCGCGATCTCGTCCTTGAAGCGGGCGCGTTCATGCTGCTCAAGCCGGTTCAGCTTGATGGTTTGAATGCCGTGAAAAATCTCATCCAGGCGGGTTGAGAGGCCCGCCGCAGCCGCACGCGCCGCGATTGCTGTGCGCTTGATAAAGGCCTGAACAGCCAACAGTGGAAGGATGAGAGCAGGGACACCCAACAAGGCGAACAGCGTCCAACGCCAATCGGTGTAGAGCATGACTGTCAGCAGAGAGACGAGCGTGATCGCGTCGCGCCCCAAGGACATGAGGGCAGCCGATGAAACCGATTGAAGCGCGCTCGTGTCGCCGCGGGTGCGTTCGATCAGGGCACCCGGCGGGTTCGTCTGAAAGAAGGCCATGTCCAGGGTCAGGAGATGGTCCAAAATGCGGCGTTGAAGGCCTGCCACAACGCGCAGCCCGACGCCTACCACGAGTATTCGCTGGAAAAAGCCAGCCGTTGCGCGCAGCAGAAACAGGGCGCCGACCATCAACGCGACCCATGTCACGCCCTCCATCGACCCGGAGGTGAAAAGCGTGTCGAAGAGCGGTTGAACAAGCCAGGCAAAGGCCCCGATGGCTGCGCCTTCAAGGCTCATGAGTATGACGGCCAACAAAAGCACGGGCCAGTAGCGGCGCACATGCTCTGCCCACAAACGACGCCAAAGTGCGGCGCCCGAAGGATTGCTGTGGGAAGCGGTCGTCACGCGATGTCCAAGATGTTGGGGAAAAGCGGCAAAAGGCCATCCTCGCGGGTCATAACATGCCTTGCGCAAGGGTTACGCCCTTTGCCCGACCCGCACAAGACACGGGCAGATCGCCCGATTGCGCCGCTTTTGATTGTGAATGGCCGCATTTCCCGTTTGTCAGAAGGAAATTCAGGTTTGAAGATAGGGTAGGCGAAGGCTTTGGTTGAAACTGCGGGTCATCCGCGCTTAGTCTTCGCCCTGATAAGCGCAGGCACGGGGTAAACCCGGAGACACTGCAGCAAGACAACAGGGGAGTGGGGTTTGACCTCAGACCAGACGGAAGCGTTCGTCGCCTTCGACCGCGTGCAAAAAAGCTATGACGGCGAAGTGCTCGTCGTTAAAGACCTCAATCTTCACATCGGGCGGGGCGAGTTCCTGACGATGCTTGGGCCCTCGGGCTCGGGCAAGACCACCTGCCTGATGATGCTGGCCGGGTTCGAGACCGCCACGCACGGCGAAATCACCCTCGACGGCAAACCGATCAACAACATTCCGCCGCACAAGCGCGGCATCGGCATGGTGTTCCAGAATTATGCGCTTTTCCCGCATATGACAGTGGGCGAGAATCTGTCTTTCCCGCTGGAAGTGCGCGGGATGGGCAAGTCGGACCGGGAGGGCAAGATCAAGCGCGCGCTCGACATGGTCCAGATGGGTGATTTCATCAATCGCCGCCCGGCGCAGCTTTCTGGTGGCCAGCAGCAGCGGATCGCGTTGGCGCGCGCGCTGGTGTTCGAGCCTGAGCTGGTTCTGATGGACGAACCGCTTGGTGCGCTCGACAAACAGCTGCGCGAAACCTTGCAGTTCGAGATCACCAACCTCGCCCATGAGTTGGGGATCACGACCGTTTACGTGACCCACGACCAGACCGAGGCGTTGACCATGTCGGATCGCGTGGCCGTCTTCGACGATGGCCGCATCCAGCAGCTTGCGGCGCCGGACACACTTTACGAGGAGCCGCAGAACAGCTTCGTCGCCCAATTCATTGGCGAGAACAACACGTTGCAGGGCACGGTCAGCAAGATGGCAGGCGACATGTGCGAAGTGACGTTGGAAGATGGCTCCGTCATTGACGCGGTTCCGGTCAATGTCAGCGCGGTCGGCGAGAAAACCCAAGTGTCGATCCGGCCCGAGCGAGTCGAAATGGATCGCTCGCGTCTGGCGGATGACGCCCATACGCTGAAGGCTGAGGTCAAGGAGTTCGTCTATATGGGCGACATCTACCGCACGCGCCTGAGCGTTGCGGGAACCGAAGACTTCATCATCAAGACACGAAATGCCCCCGATCAGCGCAGGCTGAAACCGGGGGAGAGCATCGAGATCGGCTGGCGTCCGCAGGATTGCCGGGCACTTGATGCATAACGGCCCGTAAAGGGTCGAAAAACCACGGGAAAAACCAAAGTCCAACCAAGGAGAGACTAACCATGAAACTCAAGAGCCTTATGCTCCTGACTACCGGCGCGGCCTTTGCTGCGACGGGTGCAATGGCCGATGGTCACATGGCCGGTTCCATGACGCTTGTGTCGTGGGGCGGTGCGTACCAGACCAGCCAGACGCGCGCCTATTCCGACCCCTATGCTGCGATGCATGAGGGCCTGGAAGTGATCTGGGACGAAAGCTCGGCCGAAGCCGTGGCGCGCCTGCGTGCCATGAATGAGGCCGGCAACATCACCTGGGACCTCGTCGACGTTGTGGCCGCTGATGCCATGCGTCTGTGCGACGAAGGTCTGGCGATGGAAATCGACCATGACGAAGTGCTGGCACCGGCCCCCGATGGCACGCCTGCCTCGGAAGACTTCGGCGAGTTCATCGTGTCCGACTGCTTCATCCCGCAGATCGTGTATTCGACCACTTTCGGCTACCGCAACGATATCGCAGAGTGGAACGGCGCCGAGCCTGACAGTGTCTGCGCGATCTTCGACACCGAAAACTTCCCCGGCCAGCGTTCGCTGGAGCGTCGCCCGATTGCGAACCTGGAATGGGCGCTGATCTGTGACGGTGTGGCGATCGAAGACGTCTACGACACGCTGGAGACCGAAGAAGGTCTTGAGCGCGCGTTCGCGATGCTCGACACCATCAAGGACCAGACTGTTTGGTGGTCCGCCGGTGCTGACACGCCACAGCTTCTGGCCGATGGTGAGGTTGCAATCGGTTCGACCTACAATGGTCGTCTGTTCAGCCTGATCGAAGAGCAGGGCCAGCCGGTCAACATGCTCTGGGATTGGCAGATGTTCGACCTGGACGGCTGGATCATTCCTGCTGGCCTGCCGGAAGATCGTCTTGCCCGTACGCTCGACTTCGTGCGCTTCGCCACGGACACGCAGCGCCTGGCCGATCAGGCGCTCTACATCTCGTATGGCCCGACCCGTGCGTCGTCCGCGCCGCTGGTGGGTGACCATGCCGACCTCGGCATCCCGATGGCGCCCCACATGCCGACCGATCCGGCAAACGCTCAGAACACGTTCCTGTTCAACTACGAGTGGTGGGCGGACTACCGCGATGACATGGACGCACGCTTCCAGGCGTGGCTGGCCCAGTAAATCTACCTTTGTCAGGGCGGCCTGGGTCGCCCTGACACCCTCATGAGGCGACAAGGCGGTCCAATGCCCAAAGGCTATATCATCGGCCACATCACGGTGAACGATCCCGAGGCGTACCAAGAGTACATCGAACGGGACACGCCGATCCTGCTGAGCCACGGGGCCAAGCCCATCGTGCGCGGCGGCAAGTCCGAGATTATGGAAGGTGAGACCTTCCAGCGCCATGTCGTGTTTGAATTCGAGTCATACGAGGCCGCAATGGCCGCCTACAACGACCCCGCATATCAAGAAGTTGCCGAGATCCGCCGTCGCACCGCCGACAGTGTGATCCTTGTAGTCGAGGGCGTGGAATGAGCGACGCAACTCAAGATGGCCCCGTCCTGGCCGCCGATGGCCGCCCGCTGAAGCGGTCGCTGGCCCGTGCGTTGCGCGCCCAGAAATTGCGCGCACTGATGCTGATCGCGCCGCTGCTGATCTTTATCCTTGTGACCTTCATCGCCCCGATCGTGGATATGCTATTCCGCTCGGTCGAGAACCAGATCGTGTCCGAGACCCTGCCGCGCACCGTTGTGGCGCTGGATGAATGGGACCCGTCAGATCTGCCCGAAGACGATGTCTACGCGGCGCTGGCGCTGGATTTCTACGCCGCAACCGAACGCCGCCAGCATACGCGCCTGGGCAGTCGCCTGAACTACGAGACGACCGGCATGTCGTCCCTGTTCCGCAAGACCGGGCGCGGTGTGGACGATATTGGCGAGATTTACACGGACCAGTTCGTGGATCTGAACGAACAGTGGGAAGACCCGCTGTTCTGGTTGCCACTGGTGTCAGACACGGGCTGGTTGGCCAGCCGCCCGGCTGAGGGCGAGGATCGCCCGTTGTCGCTGTTCCGGATCGACGCGGAGTTTGAGGCCAGCTTCCCCCGCGCGGCTGAAGCCTATGAGGTTTTCGCGAGGACCATTCAGGAAACCGATGGCGATGACCCGGCGGAAGAAGAGCCATGGCACCTTGTCTATGCGGGGCTTTACCATGACCTGATGGCGATCCACGAAAGTGGCGAGGGGGCTGAGGGCCTTGGGCGCTTTGATGGCCCTGTCTTCGTGGCGGCCTTGGAGGCCGTTCCGGGTTTCGAGACCCAAAGCTACCGCGAAGCCTTTGAAGACATCGACGAGGATTGGCTCGACCTTGAAGTCTGGGGCACGATCGAGGCTTTCTCGGACCCGTTCACCGCAGGCTATTTCCTGTCGTCCGTCGACCTACAACTGACGCCACAGGGCATTGAGGCACAGCCTGAAGATCAGCGCCTGTATCTGCTGCTGTTCTGGCGGACATTGTTCATGTCAGGCGTCATCACGATCAGCTGTATCCTGCTTGGCTATCCCATCGCATACCTGCTGTCGAACCTGCCCACGCGCACATCGAACTTGCTGCTGATCTTGGTGTTGCTGCCTTTCTGGACTTCGCTTTTGGTGCGGACCTCTGCCTGGAAGGTGCTGCTGCAACAGCAAGGGGTGATCAACGACATCCTGGTGTGGATTGGGCTGGTGGCCGATGACAGCCGATTGGCGCTGATCAACAATCAGACTGGAACGATCATCGCCATGACGCATATCCTCTTGCCGTTCATGATCCTGCCGATGTTCTCGGTGATGAAGACGATCCCGCCGAGCTATGTCCGGGCGGCGAAATCGCTGGGGGCGACGAATTTCACCGCGTTCCGACGGGTTTACTTCCCGCAGAGCATTCCGGGAATCGGGGCGGGCTGTATCCTCGTCTTCATTCTGGCCATCGGCTACTACATCACCCCTGAACTTGTCGGTGGGCGGACGGGGACGTTCATTTCGAACCGGATCGCGTTCCACATCTCCTCCAGCCTGAACTGGGGCTTAGCAGCCGCGCTTGGCTCGATCCTGTTGGCAGTGGTTTTGGTTCTTTATTGGCTCTACGACCGGATCGTGGGCATCGACAACGTGAAGCTGGGGTAAGCGACCATGGATACAAAACTTCCCCATATGCCACGTTCGGACAGCGCATCTGGTTCTACGGGTTCAGGGTGATCTGTGGGCTGATCTTCTTCTTCCTAATCGCGCCGATCATCATCATCATTCCGCTGAGCTTCAATGCGGAAGACTTCTTTACCTTCACGCCTGGGATGCTCGCCTTTGAGCGCGACGCCTACAGCCTGCACCACTATCAGGATTTCTTCGGCGAGGACGGCTACCCATGGATCGGCCTGCTGGTCGGGCTTGGGATCGGGGCAGTTCTTACGGTGATCCTGAAGGTGTGGAAGGGGAACCTGAACCTGTTTCCAATCCTGATCGGGGCCATTTTCGGTCTGGTGATCGGCAAGCTCACAGGCCTTGAGGGCGAGGAATGGATGACGCCGCTGCGCAACTCGCTGATGATTGCGCCGGTGGCGACCCTTTTGTCGGTTGGCTTCGGAACGCTTGCAGCGATTGGTTTGAGCCAGACGCACGTGCCGTTCAAAGGGGCGATCATGGCGATCCTGATCTCACCCATGATCGTGCCGCTGATCATCTCGGCGGCAGGGATGTATTTCTTCTACTCCCGCATCGGGTTGCAGGGCACCTATTGGGGTGTTGTGTTGGCCCATGCGGCGCTTGGTATCCCCTTTGTCATTATCACCGTTACGGCCACGCTTGTGGGCTTTGACCGGTCCCTGACGCGGGCGGCGGCCAATCTGGGGGCCAATCCGGTCACAACCTTCTTCCGCATCCAGATGCCTTTGATCCTGCCGGGCGTCATCTCGGGCGGGTTGTTCGCGTTCATCACCTCGTTTGACGAGGTGGTGGTTGTGATCTTCGTCGGCTCAGCCGGGCAGCAGACCCTGCCGTGGCAGATGTTCACGGGCCTGCGCGAGCAGATCAGCCCGGTCATTCTGGCGGCGGCCACGATCCTTGTGGCGATCTCGATCGTGCTTCTGGCGACGGTGGAGATGCTCAGGCGGCGGTCTGAGCGACTGCGTGGAATTGCGCCGCATTGAGGGGCGGTTGCACGCGCGCAACCATGGGTTAAGCTGTTGAATTGAAACGGTTCTGCGCTTTTTCTTAACCTTATGTTAAGGTTTTCAGCGGCTATCCCAACACCGCGATCCACACCGCAGCTGTAACAACGGTAAGCGCCGTACCGACGAGTACTGACGTGGCTGCCACGCGGCGGGCGCAGCCGTACATATCTGCGAAAATATAGGTGTTCACGCCGGGGGCCATGGCGGCGGTGACGACAGCAGATTGCAATTGAGCCTGGCTGAGACCAAGGCCATTGCCGAGCGTGTACGCAATGACCGGATGCCCCAGCAGGGACAAGCCGCAGATCATGGCGATGACGCCTACATCGCCTTCGGGTTTGTAGCGGTAAAGCACCCCGCCAAGGCCAAAGAGGGCCGCCGGCAGGGCCGCGCGGATCATCAGATCCAATGCCTCTCGCAGGACGCTGGGGATCGGCAAGCCGGAGAGGTTCACGATGAAGCCCAGGCCGATGCCGATCATCAGGGAATTCTGGAACATCGCCTTGGCCACGGTGCCGCCAAGGCGCAGGCCGCGTGTTTCAGCGCGGATGATCTCCATCGTCGTTATGCCGAGCAGGTAGCAGTAGGCCGCGTGGAACGCGATGATGGTGTAGTTCGGCCCGAGAGCCTCCGCGCCATAAGCGCGCTCGGATATCGGCAAGCCCAGAAGGACGGTATTGGCAAAGAGTGCGGAAAAACCGATGGCGACGCTGTCCGTCCAGGGGCGCTTGAAGACAAGGCGCGCGCCGAAAAGGCCTGCGAAGAAGCAGAAGGTTGAGCCCGCGTAGAAGGATATCAGGAGGCGAAGGTTAAGCTCGGCCCCGAGATCGAGCGTGGCAATGGCGGAGAAGAGCAGACAGGGAATGGCGAATTTCTGGGTGAACACCATGAGCCCATCAACTGCACTATCCTTGAAAAGGCCGCGCCAGACGGCGGCGTAGCCCGCGCCGACGACAAGGAAAACCGGCAGAACGATGGCCAGAAGATCAAGCATGCTGCAGGGTTAGCGGGTTTGGAGCGGGAAGGGAAATTGAAGCATCCTGCGGCCGTCTTGGCACTCAATTTGTTGGCGCTTTACTTGTGGCGACGCGCTTGGGGCAGGCGGCGCAAATGCATTTTCGTGGAACAAAGATGGGCGAGGCGGTGCCTTTTGGGCTTAGTCCGCGACCTCAATCTGCATCCCGTCGAAGGCGGGTTCGACATGTGCGGGCGTTTCGGCCAGAACCGTCTCATAGTCCAGATCGATGTGCATGTTGGTGAGCACGGCGCGTTTGGGTGCGGCGCGCGCGATCCATTCCAGTGAATTCGCGAGGTGGCTGTGGGATGGATGTGGGTCCCGGCGCAGGGCGTCGAGGATCCAGATGTCGAGGTTTTTCAGGGCAGGCCAAGCAGCATCGGGGATGTCGGACACGTCGGGCAGGTAGGCCACGTCGTTTACGCGGAAGCCGAGTGCATCAATATTGCCGTGCGTGACCTCAAACGGGGCGAACGTGATCGGGCCGCCGGGGCCGTCGATGGTGGTATCGCCATCGATCCCGAAGATGTCGAGGATTGGCGGATAGGCCGAGCCTGGCGGCTGCACAAAGGCATAGCCAAAGCGGTTGAGCAGGTCGTTTGTGGTGGGGCCATCTGCGTAGACCGGCAAGCGCGCACGCATGTTGAAGACGATCATCCGCAGGTCATCGAGTCCGTGGACATGATCGGCATGGGCATGGGTGTAGAGGACGGCATCAAGCCGACCAATGCCCGCGTCCAGAAGCTGCGCCCGCAGGTCGGGGGAGGTATCGATAAGGACAGCAGTGGTGCCGCCTGGGGTGATGCGTTCCACCAGAAGGGAACAGCGGCGGCGAGTGTTTTTCGGGTGGGTGGGGTCGCAGGCGCCCCAATGGCCGCCAAGGCGCGGGACGCCACCGGACGAGCCGCAGCCAAGGATGGTGAAGCGCAGCGTGGCCATTCAGGCGGCCTTTGTCGCAAGGGCCGCTTTCCAAAACAGCCGGTCAAAGTTGGCCGAGGTCTGGGCGGCGAAAGCGTCGTAGGAAAGACCGAAAAGCTCTGCGCCCACTCGCGCGGTGTGGGCGGTGAACGCAGGCTCGTTCCGTTTGCCGCGGTGGGGCGGGGGTGCGAGGTATGGGCCGTCGGTTTCGACAAGGATGCGGTCGACCGGGGCGCTTGCGAAGATATCGCGCAAGGCTTGGGATTTCGGGAATGCGGCGATGCCCGACATGGACAGGTAGAAGCCCAAATCGACGGCGGCCTTAGCCAGTTCCGCGCTGCTGGAGAAGCAGTGCATGACGCAGGTGAAGGGGGCGGCTTTGTGTTCTTCGGTTAGGATGCGGGCTATATCATCGTCGGCGTCGCGGGCGTGGATGATAAGGGGCAGATTTGTCCGCCGAGCGGCCTCGATATGGATGCGAAGGCTTTCCTGCTGCACGGCTTTGCTATCGGCCGTGTAGTGATAATCCAGTCCGGTCTCACCGATACCGACGAATTTGGGATGCGCGGCGAGTGCCGCCAGGTCTTCGACAGTTGCCAGAGGCTCCTCCGCTGCGGACATGGGGTGGGTGCCGCCGGCCCAGAAAACGGTGCGTGCGCCTCGGCGATGGCCTGTACCTGCGGGGCGTTCTTGAGGCGCGTGCAGATCGTGACCATACGCGTGACGCCAGCATCCAAAGCGCGCGAGATCACTTCGGGCAGCTCTGAAGCGAGGCTGTCGAAATCGAGGTGGCAGTGGCTGTCGACGATCTCGAGGTTGGGTCATGGGGACGCTCACGCGGCAAGGCGGGCCGCAGTGCGGTCCAGATCGAGGAAGATATCGAAGATGAGCGCGGCGGGGTCAAGGTTGACCGCCTTGCCGCGGCGGGCGCGCGCGGTCAGCGATTGTGCAAGCATGGCCCAGTCTCGGGCTCTCTGCGGGTCCGGGGCGAGGCGGGCGAGAATTGCCGCCTCGTTTGGGACGATGTCAGCGGTGGCTTGTCCGGTCGCGCCAAGGCGGGCCGCTCGGGAGAGCGCGGTTTCCAACAGGCTCAGGGTCAGATCAAAGCACGCTTCATTGGCTTTGCCCGCCGTGCTTTCGGCGAGTTTGAGGGCCAGCGCGCGGTCCATGTTGGGCAAGGTTTCCAGCAGGCGCATGACATCAGCGTAAAGTGCGGGTCCGCCTTGTTCGGCCAAGGTGATGGCCGCACCGACCGACCCTTGGGCGAGGGTGGCCAATGCAACACCTTCGGGTGGTTCCGCCCCGGCTTGCGCCAGCGCTGCGGCGAGGTCTGCATTTTTGAGCGCGTTGAAGCGCAAGGTCCTGCACCGGGAGCGGATCGTTGGCAAAAGGCCCGAGGGGCGGTGCGAGATGAGGAAAAGAACGGCACCTTCCGGGGGTTCTTCCAATTCCTTGAGAAGGGCGTTCGCGGCCGACGGGTTCATCTCATCCGCGCTGTCCACGATCACGACACGGCGGCCATCGCCTGCGGACATCTGGAAAAAGCCCTTGAGACCCCGGACCTCGTCGACGGTGATGACCGTCTTCAGCTTCTTCGGGTCCTTGTCGTCCGCCGGGCGCCGCAGCAGAAACAGACCCGGCTCAGTCAGGGCCAGCATCCGCCGGGCAATGGGATGCTCGGGGTCGATGTCGAGGCTCTCGGGCGGCGGCGGGGCACCGAACATGTCGTCATCTGCCATCGGGGGCGTCGCCAACAGAAAACGCGCGGCGCGCCATGCGAAGGTGGCTTTGCCTATTCCGCGCGGGCCGGTCAGGAGCCAACCGTGAGGCAGGCGGCCCGAAGAGGCTGCAGACAGGAACTCCGCCTCCGGCCCGGCATGGCCAAACAGCTGCAGCGTTTCGCGCGGATGTGGTGCGCCGTCGAGGCGATCGGATTCGAGTGGGACGTCGTCAGACATGCAGGTAACGTAGCACGGGCGCGGGGCAGGGGCAGGCGAAAAGCGGGCGCTTCAACCCAGCTTGCCCGCCACCACATCGCGGATCGCAGAGGCAATCGCATCTGCATCTGTGTTGGCGTCAATCACAACGCACCTGTCGGGCTGATCCGAGGCGAGGTCGAGAAAGCCCGACCGCAGCTTTTGCTGGAACGGAAGGCCAAACTCCTCAAACCGGTCCTCGCCGCTCTGACGCGCCAAGCCGCGTTGCAACGCAATGGCAGGATCCATGTCGAGGATGAGGGTCAGATCAGGCTCAACATCGATGGCGCTGTCGTGGATTTGGTCCACCAACCCCCGAAGATCGCCACGTGTGGCCCCTTGGTAGACTCGTGTGGAATCGGCGAAGCGATCCGTCACAACGTCCCGGCCTGCCTCAAGCGCGGGGCGGATTGTGCGCTCCAGATGGTCGCGGCGCGCGGCAGTGAAGAGCAGGATTTCGGTTTCGGGGCTCCAGCGTTCCGGCTCCCCCTCAACCAGCAGCCGACGGATTTCCTCGGCCCCTGGCGCGCCGCCCGGCTCGCGCGTCAGAACCGGATCGCGCCCCTGATCCAGCAACCAATCCGCGAGCTTGCGCGCCTGTGTGGACTTGCCAGAGCCATCAATGCCCTCAAAGCTGATGAAGAGGCCGTTCGTCTCAGCCATATCGCGTGTTGGTCCTTGTCCCATCCGTTGAGGCGCCAGCCATTACACGGTCCGTGCCGCAGAGCAAGCTGGTGCGCTCCTTTGGATGTACTGCCCATCTTTGTTCCATGAAAATGCAAAATATGGCACAGCGCGCACCCTACATCGAAAGCTATCAGATGAAGCGCCGTCCGCGCCGACGCGGGCCATCTGGCCCGCCCGGCGTGCCACGCCCAACCATTGACCGAAAGCTCTGCTTTCGGTCATGGGCGGGAGCACATTGGGATCGTGCCGGGTGGGGCGGTGTCAGTTGGCGACAGCTTCCGGTGCGGCGTCTTCGCCGCCGCCGACCATGCCCATCACATCGCCCCATGCCGTCCGAAGACGCACCATCGGACCGCCGCGTTGGACATCTGCCATCGCGACAACTGGAACGCGGGCCTCAAAGCCCAGGACACCTTGCATGATATGCAATTCGCCGACCACGTCTCCGGCTGCGACGGGCGCGGGCAGGGGGCTTGTGAAGGTGACGTTTGCCTCGATCTCCGGGTCCAGCAGGGCAGGCACGAGCATTTCGACGCCTTCCGCCGGGGCAAGGCCTACGCTTTCTTCCGCGCCAAGGAAGACAGGTGCACGGGCGATTTCAATGCCGGGTTCCACGACCTCCTGCATCACGAATTGGCGGAAGGCCCAGGTCACAATGCGCTCGGATTCCGCCGCGCGCGCCTCAGACGAAGACAGGCCAGTGATCACAAAGGTCACGCGGCGATCGCCCTGCATGGCCGAGCCTGCAAGTCCATAGCCAGCCTCGGACGTGTGGCCGGTTTTCAGGCCGTCCGCACCGATCCCCAGCCCCAAAAGGGGATTGCGGTTGAACCGGTTGGCGGGAGAGCGACCCTCGTAGTCGAATTCCGTTTCCTGGAAGTAGTGGTAGTATTCGGGGAACTCCTCGATCAGGCGAACCGACAGAATGCCAAGGTCACGCATCGACATGCGGTGGCCTTCCGCGGGCCAGCCTGAGGCATTTCGGAAGGTCGAATTCATCATTCCCAACTGGCGCGCGCGTGCCGTCATCATTTCGGCAAATCCGGCCTCTGTCCCATCGGGGCTGAGCGCCTCGCCCAAGGCCACCGACGCGTCATTGCCGGATACGATCACAACGCCGCGGATCAACTCTTCGATGGTCGGACGGTCTTGTGTGTTGAGGAACATGGTAGAGCCGCCGAAGCTCATTGCATGCTCTGAGACCGGCACGCGCGTCTCCAGCGTCAGGCGGCCATCGCGAAGCGCCTCGAACGTCATCAGAAGCGTCATCAGCTTGGACATAGAGGCGGGCGGTAAAGCCTCATCCGCGTTCAGCTCCAACAGGACCTGGCCCGAGGCATGGTCATAGACATAGGCCGCGCGGGCCTGAGTGTCGTAGCCCTGGCCCATTGCGGCGGTCAGGGCAGTGAGCAAAAACAAAACCGCCGCGAGGAGTGTCGCGGCGGGTCTGGTCAGAATTGCGCTGTGCATGGCGTCCTATCGACTTACGAAAAAGGCATCATCAAAGCCAAGCCCCTGCACGCTTTCAAGGATCGCATCGCGGGTTTCCGACGTATTCGCGGGGCCCACCACGACGCGCCAGAATTGGCGACCGTTGCTCGACTGGTCATAGATTGTGGGCTCTAGTCCAACGCTGCGCAAGGCCTGCCCGGTATTGGTGGCGTTTTCTTGCACAGAGAAGATGCCGATCTGAACATAGGGGTTCTCAAGATCGCTGGCCGCAGGCGTGCGCGCGGCGGCCGGTTGCGGTGCGGGATCCGCGGCCTCAATGGCGGCTGCGGCGGCGCTTGCGATGTCTTCTGCGCCGTCGAGCGGGGTTGCGGTGATCTCGGCCGCAGCGGCGGAGGCTGCGATTTCTTCGCCCGGTGCCAGTGCGTCGGGCGCGCCTTCAGCGGTCTCGGCCACTTCTTCACGACGCAGGGCGGTGACGTTTAGCACGGTTGGATCGCCGGCCAAAACGCCCAGGGCGGCGGCTGCGTCAGAGGAGATCTGAAGCGTCGGGCCGGGGTGATCGCGTTCGCGGCGGAAGAGCGCGCCGATCACGAAGCGGCCGTTTTCATCGTTGCGGATGATCACGCGTTCGGGATCGCCAACATCGGGGTGCGCGACCCAGACGCCACCAAGCGAGGGGCGTCCATCCCACAAGCCTTCGGTGGTTTCTTCAAAGATTTCAGGCGCCTCGACGTCGCGTTCGACGAGGCGTGTGGCGCCAATTGGCGCTGGGCCATCGGCATCAGCGTTGCGGGAGCCGAAGAATTCGCCGTCCTCACCCATACAGGCGGACAGGGCCATCAGTGGCACAAGCGCAAGCGCCAGGCGGATTCGGGGCGTGGGGCGGTGTTGTGTCATACTGCTCATCTCTGCACTCATTTCCCGCGCGTCGAGCGCACGGTGTTTTATTGGTTTCCCGGTCGTTGCCGGACCTGTGCCCTTTTGGCGGGCACACCTGTATTGCGAGCAAGATAGCTGACTGATTCGGTTCTGAAAAGGTGGCTTGTGAAAGTTGCCTTCACAGGGCGGGTTTCAGAATCACACATGTCACAGTATCGCGTGGCCCAGACCCCGCCGGAGGAGTGGCAGAGTGGTCGAATGCACCGGTCTTGAAAACCGGCGTGCGTGAAAGCGTACCGTGGGTTCGAATCCCACCTCCTCCGCCATCGACCCCTGTCTCCGTTCCCGGTAGCAAAGTTGAGCGATTTTTCGCCGTGTTTCCGGCGGCTTGTCAGACGTTTCCCTGAACAGAGACGCACCTGCGTCAGTGAGTTTGCCGGTTTTGCCAGACCGGTCTCAGTTGGCGAAATTGGTCGGTGCGGTTTTCGGGAGATTTCCCTGGTAGCAAGGAATTATCAGGGAACCTTGTACGGAATTCCATGATTTGGGCATTTCTCGTGTGATTATCAGTAGCAAATCAAGCGCTTGAAGCGGATTTCCCTAGGTGTCCGAGCAGGGAAATATGTGCGCCAAGCAGGGAATATCACCGAACGAGCAAGGAGTGCGGAACCCGAAGCAGGGATTAGTCTTGGTGCAAGAAGAGCTGTTCTTGATCCGCCCAGTCGAGCGGCAGCTTTCTTCGGATCAGCTCAGCAAGTGTGAGGGTCACCGGTTGCGTTCCCGTGACAATCGCTTGCTGAATTCGCGGCGAGAGACAGGCAAGAGGCACGATGCGCGCGACGTACCGATCGGTTACTCTCGCATCTGCTGCGATGGCTTTGAGCGATACACCGCCGCGCAATGCCGTGGCCCAATTATGTGCCGTCCGGAGCGCACGTAGAAGCGTCCGATCCGGCTCAGGTTTGCGGATCCCCGCGACAATCTTTGTCTCAACTCCTCGACGTCGACACGTAAACGGGGCTTCGAAAGACAGGAGCAAGGGCGCCAATTCTTCTTGGGGCACCTTCAACTCTGATCCAAGGGAACCCGGATTCAGTCGGAATGCTAATATGCCTCGCGCAATTGCAATTCTGTCGAGCAAAGGTACGGCGCTCCTGACTCCGCCAGATCTGATTGAGTCGGCAAGAGCATATGTTCTCTCTGTGATTGCAGCGCATGTGGTCGCATCTGCACGGGTCGCTATCGCATGCCGGTTGGCATGATCTGCTAAATGATCCGCGATGGCAGAAGAAACTGCCCTTTCCAGGGTTCGGGCTGGAAGACGCCAAGCTTCCGGGTCGCGTCCGCCCGAGATCAATCGGTTGGATACATAATATCTGTGGCGGCGACCGTGCCGATGGGTGTGCGATGGTGTCAGGATATCCCCGGTCTCGTCCCGCACCTTTCCTAGAAGTGGGGCGGCAGTTGCATCCGCAATCTTCGTGGCTGCGCTATGCCCCGCCTCCGTGAACTAGCGCTCTCGAGTCGTCCTTGCACGCGATCCCAAAGATCCCGATCAACAATGGCTGCATGCAATCCGGGCCATGTCTTCTCCTTGTGTCGGACAAGCCCACGATAGATTGGATTTGTCAGGATCTTGTGGATCTGTCCGCGACTGAATGGACCGCCACCCTGAACCCTTCCCGAGGAAAAGACATGGCGTTTTGAGCGCAGGCCAACGCGGTCTGCCTCTCGCGACGTGGCATTGAGACAACCATGGGCCTCATAGAGCACGAAAAGACGACGAACGATTGCGGCTTCACCCTCGTTCACAACAAGTTCGCGACGGGTCGGATCCGGGTGCGGAACATATCCTAAGGGCGCGACGCCTCCCATCCACATGCCCTTCTTCTTGGAAGCAGCGATTTTGTCCCGGATCCGTTCGGCTGTTACTTCGCGTTCAAACTGAGCAAAGGACAAGAGCACGTTGAGGGTGAGGCGTCCCATCGAGGAAGAGGTGTTGAAAGCTTGGGTGACGGAAACAAAGGAACACTCGGCCTTCTCCAGATGTTCCACCAACTTGGCGAAGTCGGCGAGCGACCGTGTAAGGCGGTCGATTTTGTAGACAACCACCATGTCGATGCGCCCGGCATCAATGTCCGCCATCAGACTTCGCAGGGCCGGGCGTTCTAGCGTTCCGCCCGAAATTCCGCCGTCGTCGTAACGAGCCGGAAGCATCTTCCACCCTTCGTGGCGTTGACTCGCAATATAGGAGGCACACGCCTCGTGTTGTGCATCGAGGGAATTGAAGTCTTGGTCGAGGCCTTCATCGGAGGATTTACGTGTGTAGATCGCGCAGCGGACGGTGGGACGGCTCATTGCGCCAATTTTCCCGTCAGTCCGAAAACCGAGGACCGGACCAGTGCGCACCAGTAATCTCCCGAGCAATGGCCGAGAGCGATCGGTAAGTCTCACCGTTCCAGCTGAAGCTATTGTCCTGAACATCGACTACGTGCGTCACGCCATTCCATTCCCGGATCAGCCTGCCACCAGGTTTGAGAGCAGGTGAGTTGAGCTTATTTGTTTCTTCATTCGCCGTCTCCACGGCCTTGCGAACACGCTTCGTAAGCCCGCCACTTTGTCGGGCTTGCAGCTCGAAGGCGAGGAAGTGACGCAGAAAAACGCGGCTCATTGTCTTGGGAGCTGGAGCGCCGAATACATTCGACCAGGTCGAAACAAGCTGAACCCGGTCCAAGGCCTCGAGTTCAGCGAGGGTCACGTGCCCGCACCGATGTTGGCGAGGATGCGATATAAAGACAATTCGCCCTGCTTACCGGACGTCCGTACTATGGTGTGGCCTGCTTTCTTCAAACCGATGATCGCTGACCTGGCGGAATACCTTTGCCAGCCAGTGGCTTTGCAGATCTCAACAAGCGTCACACCGGATGACCGCTCCAAGAGCGTTTGGAAATTTTCGATCTTGGTAGGTTTGGAGTCTGGCATGTGTGCCTCCTGAGTGCGCAGGCCGGCGAAATGTCAGCCTCTGTACTGAGGCGCGCCCGAGAACTCTGTCGGGCGTGTCGTCACTGATGCGTGGTTTCAAGCAATAGTCCAGTCGTTTCCCATCTCGACGAGAGCGCCTAAGAAAGAGCCAATCGCATTAGTCTTTCGCCATTTGACCTGCTGCAATTAGCTCGCCAGTGGTATCAAGAAATTGAATGGGATGAACAAATTTGCGAGGGCAAATGCGCAAAGATTTGATAAGTGTAAACAGAGGAGCGCTGATGCTTCGCCTCGTCGGAGATCTTCATGGACGTCCTAGCATTGCCCGCCAGAGCGCCGAACGACTGCTTGCTAGCAGCTGAACGCCTTCGAGAAAGATTGTCCGACCTTGCCTGCAGGGTGGTTTGCACCGAAGACCCTTCGCGACCACCGTATGACTTTCTGCCAGTAGACGAGTTTCTTTTTTCACCGAAGCCTGGAAAGAGACGTCTCAAAATCGTGCTGAAACCAAGAAAACTGGGTGACGAGCTTTGGACTGAAAGCGTTGCGGCGTTCGTCTATGCAGGTATCGAACGTGCGTTCACGAACGCCGGGCTTTTGCCAGGGGAAAATCGGCCAGGCCATCTGAGGGAACTAAAGCAAATTAGGCAGTTGGTTGAGGAACAGATGCTTGCGCCCAACCGACCCGTTGAAAAACACTTTGCTCAGAAGGTCGTCAGGACGTTTCGCGCCGGGGTGCTGGACGATAGGAGGCGGCTTCGCTTCGGCACGTTGAAAGACATTAGCCAGTGTTCACCGAGCAATCCATCAGACTTGGAAAGGCTCCGTGATTGGATCGACCAGGATCTCGAAGACGAGCGTCTCCACAAGAATGGACGTCCATCCGAAGCCCAAAAAATAGTGTTTGCTGCCGATATTGCGAACCTTTGGAGTGACTTGACCGGGCGAGGCATCACTCGAGGGCGCAATACTAGGTTTGTTCTGTTTCTCAGTGCTTGTTGGAAAAGCGGATCTCGATGCCGGAACTGAGGTGCCAAGTTTTGCATACGTCATTAGGAAACAAATTCATGAGGTACACGGGCCCTTCCAATGTCGGCGATGCGAATGTTGCAGAAATGGTCAGAATTGTGATCGAAAGAGGTATTTTGGCGCACTGAAATAGGAAGGGTTTCTTTCGTAGCTCTTGGTTCAATCGAAACTGAGGGCCGACCGATGACACTCAAACCTGCCAGTGCTGCTTGCGAAAAACGCGACGACGCTGTTGAAACAATCGCATCCATTGCCGCGCGGTGTATCGAGTTTATCGTCACCAGCAAGCTTGTGCCCAACCCCAAGAACGCCCGAACGCATTCGCGTAAGCAAGTAGCTCAAATCGCAGAAAGCATAAGGAAATTCGGGTTCAACAATCCGATTTTGGTGGGCGAGCAGTGCGGCGTGATTGCCGGTCATGGTCGGCTTGAGGCCGCGAAACAGTTGGGCCTTAGCGAGGTTCCGGTTGTACGCCTAAGTCACCTGAGCGATGCAGAACAACGGGCCTACATTCTCGCCGACAACAAAATCGCGCTCAACGCTGGTTGGGACACTGATCTGCTGGCCGTCGAACTGGAGGAACTTGCTAGTCTTTTGCCTGAGCTCGACCTTGATCTCGAGGTGATAGGCTTTGAAACCGGCGAGATCGACCTCATCCTGACAGACAATGAGGATGCAATGCCTTCGCTCAGCGAAGAAGATGAAATTCCCAGTCGCGCAGACGTCCTGACCTCGAAGCGAGGGGACATCTGGCAACTCGGGCAGCACCGCATTCTCTGCGGAGATGCTCGAGATACCAGTGCTGCGGCAACGCTATTTGAGGATCAGACCGCAAGCCTCGTTGTCACTGACCCACCGTATAACGTGAAGGTCCAAGGACATGTCGGCGGGCGAGGGAAGACGAAACATAGCGAGTTCGCCTTTGCCTCGGGAGAAATGTCCGATCGGGAATTCAAGGCTTTCCTTGATGACAGTTTGAGGGTCATGCTGAGCCACACGGCGGCGGGATCTTTGCTCTATGTCTTCATGGATTGGCGCCACATTGAGCTTTTGCTGAGTGTCGGTCGTGAACTTGGCCTAGACCTCAAGAACGTATGCGTCTGGAACAAAGCCACGCCGGGGCAGGGGGCGTTCTACCGCTCTGCACATGAACTGGTGGCTGTTTTTGCAAAGCCCGACGGCCCATCAACCAACAATGTGCAACTCGGCAAGTACGGCCGCAATCGCTCCAACGTTTGGACATATCCTGGCGTGAACACGTTCCAGACAGGCACGGGCGATGATCTGGCGCTGCATCCTACCGTGAAGCCAGTGGCAATGATTGCGGAGGCCGTAAAGGATGCCTCCAATCGCAAAGAAATTGTGTTCGATCCTTTTCTGGGCTCTGGGACGACCCTACTGGCGGCTGAGAAAGTTGGACGTCATTGCTTCGGCGTTGAGTACGAGCCGTCTTATGTCGACGCGGCCATTCGCCGATGGCAGCAGCAGACCGGCAAGGACGCTATTTTGGAACAGCGTCTCACCGACGAAGGCGCCCCGGACTCTGCGATCGGGTGCTGCTTCGATGCATTGTTCGCGGCTGCGCGCGACCTCGTGCTTCCGGCAGCGGAGGACGAGTGATGTCTGAAAGCAACGAGCAAAAGCCGCCAATCGCTGAGCCTGACTACGAAGTCGGCTACGGCAAGCCGCCGAAGGCGACCCAGTTCAAGCCTGGCCAGAGTGGCAACCCCAAGGGGCGGAAGCGAAAGCCAAAGTCCGTGCAGGCCCAGATGCGGAAAGAGGTCGTGAGGAAAGTGTCGATCACTGAGAGGGGCGTGTCTAAACGTATGTCGATCCAAGATTTGATCTTCCGAGCCATTACGAACAAGGCGGCCAAGGGAGATCTGCGTGCGGCGAGGTTGGTCTTCAGCCTATTGCATGATCCAGCGTACGCAGAAACGGACGTCATTGATCAGGCGGACCTCTCTCCAGAAGACCAAGCGATGCTTGATCAGATGATGTCGAGCTTCGCGCAGCCTGACGCGCCGGATCTGCCTTCTGCCCAATGCGGGGAGGAGAACATGAGCGCGGCTGTGGATCGCTTTCAAGATCAGGACGGGATGTCGCCGCCTCACGATGACCAAGACTCTCCAAAGAATGTCACCGGTGACGAGGATGACGTTGATGATCGATAGAAAACCGACGGATGCAGAATTGCGCAACTGGGCAATGAAGAACAAAAGCTCGTCTTCAATGAGCTCCTAAGATCAAGTTTCTACCACTTTATCGAGAAGACTTTCCGTACCTTAAATCCAGGTACGCCGTTCCAGCACAATTGGCATATCGAAGCTATCGCTTGGCACCTTGAGCAGGTCAGGCTTGGCAAGATCAAGCGGCTGATCATCACGATGCCTCCGAGATCAGCCAAGTCGATCTCGGCTTCGGTGGCTTTTTCTGCTTTCCTGCATGGCCATGATCCCACCAAAAAGATCGTCGCAGTGTCATATGCGCAGAGCCTCGCGACCAAGCTGCACAATGACTACCGGGTTGTGATAGCCTCCGGTTGGTTCAAGGAGCTGTTTCCGGCAACCAGGATCGATCCACAAAAAGAGTCCGAGCAGGAAGTGCGCCTCACTAAGCGTGGCAGTCGATTGGCGACTTCTGTAGGCGGCGTACTCACAGGGCGCGGCGCTGATACCATCATAATTGATGACCCGCTCAAAGCAGACGATGCTCGATCAGACGCCCAACGCACCCGGGTGAATGAATGGTATAGTTCCACTTTGCTATCCCGCCTCAATCAGAAGACTGAGGGTGCAGTCGTCATAGTCACGCAGCGCCTCCACGTTGATGACCTGGTCGGTCATGTGACTGAGCATGACCAGGGGTGGACCCACCTTAATTTGCCTGCGATAGCGGATGCGGCGCAGAGCATTGAGATCGGGAAAAATCGATATCATCGTCGCGAGAAGGGCGAGCTGCTCCACGCGGCCCGCGAGACGCAGACTATCTTAGATGAGCTTAGGCTGCACCTTGGATCTGAAGGATCTGAAGCTCAATACCAGCAGCGCCCTGTTCCTCCAGGCGGGAACATGTTCAAGCGCGAGTGGTTGTCTTACTACCCCTTCCTGCCCGAAATCACGGAAGACGATGGTATATTCCAGAGTTGGGACACAGCTTCAAAAACGGGGCTGGAAAACGATTGGTCCGCTGGGACAACCTGGCTCTGTAAGGGGGGATATACTACCTCTTAGATGTCGTGAGGGAGAAGCTGGATTATCCGGCTTTGAAGGCGCGCATGATAGCCGAGGCCCAGAAACACAACGCCTGGATGATCTTGGTCGAAGATACGGGTGTCGGAACGGGGTTGATCGCGGATTTGGTCGCCGCAGGGTTCGACGCCGTAGCAGTCACGCCGAACCAGTCAAAGGAAACGCGAGCCTACATCCAAACACCGAAATTCGAGTCTGGTCGTGTGTTGTTTCCAAAGTCAGCTCCGTGGCTTTCCACTTTGGAGGCCGAACTTCTCGCCTTCCCAAGCGGGCGCCATGACGACCAAGTTGACTCCGTCGTCCACGCTCTTGCCTACGAGTTCCCAGAGAAAGGCCCTGACGTGGACTGGCTTTGACTTGCGCCAGCAGCTGGTTGCATCGGGTGAAGTGTTGTTCAGGCTGCTGCGTGGCGCTGGCGGCACTATTGCGAGATCTATTCATCCAGTGCGGTAGGTAATCATATAGCGGTTCCATGTGCCCACGGAACCGAGAGTTTGGGCGGATAGCGGACCTTCGCTGGAGCTGCGCTGTGATTTACGGCTGTCAGATCAAGCGGACATTCTGCTATCTTACCGCGCGCCTGGATGATGGGCAGCGTATTCAAGTACCCGAGAGTGACGTGATCGTTCACAAATCATTCGGCCATTTATTGCCGAACTGCAACGGTTTGACGTGAGCGTTAACTTCTCGTTAACCACACACCTCTAGGCAGAGCAAAATTGCGACAGAGTATGTAGCCATGAGTGACATGGAACTAATTGAGCGTACAAAATCCGCACTGCTCGAAGCAGAAAGCCACGGTTTTTTGTACACGGCCGAGGCACTGCGGTCTGAACTTGAGCGCCTACTAACACCCTATCCACAAGCAAATTTTGCATCTCAGTCAGTGGACTTTTGGGCACCAGCTGATGTTGCACCGCCTAGGGAGCGATCCTTAGGCCTCAAGGATTAACGGTTCCTTAAGTGTTTTCACATGAAGGTTTGTGCCTTCATGTGGGGCAAATTGAGAATGTACAAAGAGAAGTTATTCACAGAAATCGCCGGCCTTCTGACGCTTGCGTCAATGATGGGACACGATGATCATCCCGGGTTCAAACGAACCCTAGTTCGGGCTCTTGCTGCCGACACGGGGATGTCACCAACGGATGTAGACACACTACTCCACTTAGCCGAGGCAAACCGGCTTGCTGCACGAGCCGTTTTTGGGAGCGAAACGGCAGCACACGCCGACAACGTGATTGCCTTCGACACGGAGATTTGTGGACATGGTATACTCGGATGCCAGACATGCTGGTCACCGCTCCATAGCTAAGCGAACAAAACATCGAGAGTTCGAGGCGTTGGGGTTTTCCCACTGGTGACAGGTTGCTTAGCGCTTTGCTCACCGGCGTCTACTTGGGTATGCTAGCGGCTAGCTCTGACCTGTAGCCAACGTGAGGAATTGGCTGCATGGTATTCACACTGACCGAGCAATTCCCTGTTTAGGCGAAGCCAAGCTCACGCACAGGTACACGTATTGCTAAGTTCTCTAGCGAAGCCAAAAACCGAGCTTCCGCTTTCCCCTCGGTTGCGGAGGGGCGGTGCGAGCGTAAGGCTCGTTGTTCGCGTTTTCTGGCTTCGTAGCGCTCGAGTTCCGTTGCTCGCTTTCGTGCTGCCTCTTCCAGCAATTTCCGTCCAGCGGCGCGTTGCCTTGCGGCCTCCGCGCGTTGTCGTGCCGTTTCGGCAGCGCGTCGCTCGGCTTGGCGCAGAGCCTGCGCAGCTTGCGCTTTCGCCTTGGTGCGTTCGGCTCGGAAAGCCTGCGCCATATCGGCTGTCCATTTGGATGTTTGCTCAAATGCCACGTTAATCTCAGCAAGGCGTTCGTTGGCAGCCCGTTTGTCCCCGGAAACGCGATCCGGGTGGTAGGATTTTATCATCGCCTTCCATGCCGCACGGATTTCGACTGGGCCTGCCTCAGGCGTCAAGCCCAAGAGGTTTAACGCTTTTAGCATATCTGAGCTTGGTTGCGCCATTTTGCAGTCCACTTCAGAAGATCAGCCCGGTTCGGGCGTCTCAGAACAATCTAAAATGATCGCTAAATGATCTACGATTTTTGCGGAACCCGATTCATGAGCAGTTGGTTAACGGTCTTCAAGATTGGTTGAGGCAGAAAATCCTGAGCCCAAGAAACCAAGACGAAGAACAAATGCTATTGTCTTGAGCATTTGCGCGAGCGCAGGAGTGGGAGCGATAGTTGTCTGCCGAGGCCGCAGACGTTGAGTTCATCCGAACAAGTTTTGCAACCGCAGCGAAAGGCAGGGTTGGCAGGCGTGCCGCAGCATCTCAACCCCACCGTGGACGACCGCTTTGGGCCGTAAACCAAGACTATGCGGCTGATCGTGTTTGTGTGTCCAAAGTATCTGGCACTCTGTAGCCCTGCCCCCAAACAGTTTGAATGCAGTCTTTCTCCAATCCGGCCTCACGCAGAGATCGTCTGATTTGGCACACAAAGACGTCAATGATCTTTGCTTCTGGCGGCTCATTCCAGCCGTAGAGATGGTTAAACACCATCTCTTTCGTCACTGTGCACCCACGCTTCAGGAAAAGGAGCTCAAGCAACTTGTGCTTCTTGGGCGGTAGGTGGATGTCCCGTCTGTTAACTGAGAACCTGTTCTCAGATATGTGAAAACTCACGCCACCTAGTGTAACGCATTCGGACCTCGCGCCGTTAGCCAAACGAAGGATGGCATCGCACTGCTGTTTGGTGAGACGATCATCGCCGCATTCTGGCACGACGATATCCAATCCTGGCATCGATATTTCGGAGATACTCACAACATCGTTCTGCTTTGCAAGGCCAATCGACGCGGGAATCTCCAACGCATATTTTGCGTTCCGGACTGCAGCGCGGACTGCATGTCCACTTTCACAGAGCCCAAAAAGCGCGGCTTGGAACGATTGTGTACCTTTGTAGTCCAGGACCTGATCCGGGTCCTCCGCGCGATGGATGTCCCAAGACTGCCCGATAGCTTGATTGCGCACACGCGCTAGCAATGCATCCGATCCATAAAACAATATGTTCATAGCGATTCCTCCAGCTCATCGACTGGAAACCGCGAAAGCTTCACTAAATCACGTACATGCGTGTGACTCCTGCGTTACTTTTGAACCGGACAACGCATTCAGCCCATTGAAATTATGGGGTTTCCAATTGGATTAGAAAAGACTCGATCACTTCCTGGTAGCGCGGCATCACGTCGGGATTGCTAAAAGTCACTCGGACTTCGCGCATCGGATCGGACGGATCGGTTGATGTTCGCGCGCCCGGAGCAAAGAAAAATTCTTCGGCTGCTCCTGTGTCGCCTTGAGCCAAGCTTGCCGCGAAAGCCAACGAATAGCCTCGGGCATCGCCTCGGTCGATCACGGCCCGTGCGTACTGCAAAGATTGCTCATAGTCGGATCGCCGAAAGGCGTCCAAAGCAAGCGGAACGATCATATAGCCCGGAATGTTGGGCTGCATGTCGATCCCTTCTTGCATCTTGATAACGCCCTCCTCCCAGTTGCCTTGCAAAGCCATCTGCCAGCCCAAAAGGAAATGCGGCGCTGGCCGGGAGGGAGCCAAGTCTACCGCCCGCTGATAGCGTTCGATTGCCCCGTCATGGTCACCCAGAGCGGACAGGATGTTTCCAAGCACCTCATGCGCAAAGGCATTGGAAGGATCGGTATTTATGGCCGCTAGTGCGTGTCCGCGGGCGTCTTCCAGCAAGAGTATTGTTTCAAGTGCCGGTCGACCGTGTTCTCCTGGAATACCCGCACTGTCAAAAAATTCATTGAGCGCGAACAGTGCCAACAGTGTCGAATTCTGGGTTCCGTTCGCGATTGCGTCGGTAAGGCACTCTCTGGACAACTGTCCTGTTTCCTCGTCTTTCGTTGCATCGAAGACAAGTGAGAGAATTAGGCACTGATACTCTACTCTTGGAGAGCTGCGATCTGCCATAGCTGCCAACGCAAGTGTCGCTTGTTCGTTCGTAATGACACCGGAAGAACCTGCCACTTCCTGCCCAATGCCTCGGACTGCATCGGTTAGAAGAGTATAGAAGTCCGAGCTGCTGTCAGTGATCGGAATTGTGCGTGTCCAAACGACACTAGCTGTCACGAGCGAGCTCAGTTCTATTCCTATTATTCCTGACTGACCCTCAAATGCGGGAGTGATGGTTAGCCGATAGTCGGGTTCAGAAGCTGCTGCGCTGCGCACATCGTCCTCGGCAAGTGGCCCATTTCTTACGATCACGGTCGGAAGATGCGCGAGATCGGTCAGGAGCTGCTGCCGAAAGCCTTGCGCAAAACTGTATCCAGGGGAGCTTTGATCTGCCGCAATCGACGCGAACTCGACAACAGGGCGGTCAGTATGTGCAGGTTGCGGAGGAGAAGCGACAAAAAGAAAATACACCAAAAAGCAGAGGACAGCCAAACTGATCACTAATCCGGCAGGTAGCCCAAATTTGCGGCTGGCCACACGCGTACTTGCTGGAACGGTTTCACCGTCCGATGGCGCAATGTCGATTGTCGGACGATAACTTCCTTTCGGAATGCTAATCTTGGGTTCGTTTGGATCACCTGAGCGCGCGTAATAAAGTTCTAACGCGTCGCGCAGTCGGGCAATTTCGACGCGCACAATGCTGTCAGTCGCTGGATCGAAATCCTCTTTGCGCCCCAACACATCTAGAGCAATCGAGTAGGCCTTGAGGTTTTCGCCACGCCCCTCCAGCTCCTCACGGACGAGATAGTCGAGTAGATCGTATCTCCGCTGCCCGCCCTTGAGCAGCGTTTCCGATCTTGCGCGTTCCAGCCACGCATTGATCTCATTGTGATTTTCCGATGCCTCGACCACACCCAATATCCTCTGGGAATAACCTATGGCGGAAAGCCAATTTGACAAAGCAGAACCGTCCTCGAGATGGATCTGCGCTCCGCCTGGATCGCCGTAACAGCGCCGTACGTACTACATTCTCTGCGAGTGAACTGCGATTTAGCCTTCGAACCCGCGCCGTTGCTGGTGCCTTCTCAGAACTAAAATCTGGAGGAATGACCTTTGGCCGAAGCGACTAGACTAGTTCCACTGTCCTGGGGCCGCTGCACGCCACATGTCCTTATTGTGGCGCAAGACACAGAATACGGGCAACTTCTGGTGACCAAACTTAGAAGTCGCTCCGTTCATGCAAAGCACAAGAGCACGGTAGATTCGTTTCTAGACATGAATTGCCAAGAGCGGGTCGATCTTGTGTCCCTGGAGATCGACGCCATGGACCTGCACACGCTGGACAACATCAAGCTTCTGCGAACCCATTTCGGCGAAGGGCCGGGAACCCGGATAGTCGTCTCCTCGAGTTTCATTCCCAGCACACTCCCAAGCCTTGTTGAACAACGCGGAGCTGACCTCTGCATCGCGAAGCGGCAAAAGCCAGAAAAAATGGTCGCCGTCCTCGAAGCCGAGCTTCGCAGACACGTAAACTCAATCAATTCAAGCCAGGCGAACTGGCGCGATTTTCAAGAATGACAGGAATACACGATGGAACAATGTCACTGCGCTGACATGCGGTCAGTACAGCCAAATCAGCCAAGAGCACTTCTAGCAGGCTTCCCTGACGAGGGGGCAGATGGCATTTCATCTGCACTCGAAGCTATGGGGTGGAAGACAACAGTGCTTGAGAGTGCAACTGACATAGAGGCTGCATTTGAGGCTCAGCGTTTTGACGTCACCGTTGTTGATACTGAAAACTTGGAAGTTTTCGCCCCTCAACTGATATTGCGGCTTCGAAATACTGAGGGGCCGTCTTCGGATGCAACACTCCTTGCTGTAGTGAATATGTCCTTTGAAGGATTCAGGGATCAACTTACTCAAGCCGGTGCAGATCTCGTTGTGCCCAAGCCCTCTGATCCAAAGATGTACATGGTCAACTTCACCCGCGCGGCGGCTTGCCGATTGCAAAGCATCGGCAAAAGACAGGCTGGATAGCGTTCCAGCCGCACCGCTGGAGGTTCATGTTTTCAAAGGACTTAAGAAATATGAGACATGTGCTTGCAATTGGGACTAGTTCTGAAGCACTGGCAGAGATCTATCTGCAATGCTCGATTTTCGCGGTTACCATCAAGAATTCCGATGGTCACACATCGCACTTTGAGAGCCTTGGTCGCGGTAGCTACCACGACCTAATCATTGACGCGGATCGCTGCCTTAGTTTTCCCCCTGTTTTGGTAGAGTATCTGCGGTTGCGGGGCTGCCTGCTTGACCACGGATTCAGGTTCGCCATGGTCGGCACGTACCCATTGGCCCTAAAGGATCAACTGGTTCGCGCCGGCATACAGACCTGCGCGTACAAGCCGACATGGCGTGAAGACTTCAGAGCAGTACTCTTGAAGAGTTTGGCAGCGTGAGTTTGCTACTGGCATTCAGTAATCGGAATGCAACACCGGATCGTCGAAGCAATCGAAGCCCTGTTTCGCTCCGCGATCCCGAGTGGAGGCGCTTAGGCCAACATGGTGGTTTGATCAGCTCTTGAGGAACGCTAAGGTTCGCAATGCAGTGATTTGGAGCGCGGTTTGACACGAGAAGAGCGCGATGGAAACGGCGGCTCGGCACCTACTCTCGTCGAAACGCTGACGAGGATGGATTTCAGCACCGTCAGTAACCTGTTTGCGGAAAACGAGACAGGTTCTCCAGCGGTTTTGTGGAACCCATCCGAATTCGACATCGTACACCCGACCATCAAGAGTTTTGCACAGTACTTGAAAATCGGCGGAACACTGGAGCTGCTGCAATCGGAAGAACGCTTTTCTTGCTTGGAGAGCCTTTCGTTTGAACCATGGGTCATGCTGCTCGAACCATTTTCAGACCTCACGGATTTTAGGTACCTGAAATACGGTTCCGGGATTTCGTCAGTGTTTGGGCGAGACATGACTGGCTCCAAAACCTCAGAAATCGGTGGGCACATCTCTGATTTCTTTGTTGCGCTCTATGCTGCCGTCGTCCTTCGCAAACAAAGCGTACTAAGCGTCCATGTCCCCCCAATCGGCGTTTTTGCAACCGTTTGGCGAAGGCTCATTGTTCCACTCCTGGACGAAGCGAGCCAAGTTCAGATGATTGCAGCGGTGAATATACCCGACAATGATTTGCGCGCGGGTCTTGAGGCCCTGCCGGACCCAGCACTCGTTGCAAAAGAAGATGGCCTTCTGATGTTTGCGAATGCGTCTGCATGTCGATTGTTCGGTGATCCGGTTCTACCTCGAGTTGAATTGTCGGAGTATTGCGGCATCGACATAGATCTTCCCGACAGCGCCGAAACGCTTGCTCGAGCCGAGTCATCGACCGTCCGCCGAGTTCTGGGTGCTCGAAACCAACTTCTCATGCACTTTGAATTAC
The DNA here is from genome assembly GCF_055693405.1 of Gymnodinialimonas sp. JB5-7. Classification (NCBI taxonomy): domain Bacteria; kingdom Pseudomonadati; phylum Pseudomonadota; class Alphaproteobacteria; order Rhodobacterales; family Paracoccaceae; genus Gymnodinialimonas; species Gymnodinialimonas sp. JB5-7. The sequence goes on along the minus strand of NZ_JBVFUX010000006.1, from coordinate 38,423 downwards.
GAATGAGCGCGACGTTTTTCCGCGGCACGCCTTACTTTATCGTGCAGCTCAAGCCGCAATAATTGCATTGCTGTTTCATGCAGGGGATGCGGACTCGTTTCGAGCTAAGCCATTTGCCGATGTCAACTTTAACAGGGCCGCCATGAAGTAAGTGGTGCGCGCCAGATGTTCGCTATTGGGAAGCTGCACAGCAGCGAGCCCAAAGGAAACCGATGTCCGGTTTGGGCCGGACTCCTGTGACTGCGTGCGGTCCACTCTAGTGAGGCGGAAGGACCTCTATCAGACGCCTGCATGGCCTTGTCAGAGGAACATCGCTTGAGCGGGGCAGGGCGGTTTCGTAGCGTCGCAGGGTGACCAAACGATCCCCGTTCAAATACTTCAAGACGAGCCCTGAGATCATCCGCCTAGCGGTGATGTACTACGTCCGTTTCCCACTTTCGCTCAGAAACGTGGAGGACTTGCTCCATGAGCGCGGCATCGATGTCAGCTATGAGACCATCAGATACTGGTGGCAGAGGTTCGGTCCGATGCTTGCGTCTGAGATTAAGAAGCGGCGGGTCGAAGGGATGAAGTCCAGTCGCTGGCGTTGGCATCTGGACGAGGTTTTCGTGAAGATCGCGGGCAGGACGCACTATCTCTGGCGAGCCGTAGATCACGAGGGCGAGGTGCTGGAAAGCTATGTAACCAAACGTCGCGACAAGAAGGCAGCGTTGAAATTCCTTAGAAAAGCAATGAGCAAGCACGGTCGACCTGAGGTGTCGGTGACCGACAAGCTTCGTTCCTATGGCGTTGCTCTTAAGGAACTAGGCGGCGCAGATCGGCAAGAGACAGGTCGTTGGGTAAACAATCGAGCGGAGAATTCGCACCTGCCATTTCGACGAAGGGAGCGAGCGATGCAGCGGTTCCGGCGCATACGAAGTTTGCAGAAGATGACCTCCGTCCACGCATCTGTCTCAAACCACCTCAACCAAGACCGCAGTCTCGCAAGTCGAAAACACTTCAAGCTGAGCAGAACCGCCGCTCTGACCGAGTGGCGCGGTCTTTGCGCTGAAAAACGGCAGTGTCTCTGTCCGGGCAGGGACTGGTTCGAATTTGTCTGCCGCACCCTAGTGGACGTTCCTCAGGAAATCGTGCGCTGTTTCGCCAGCTCGGCCCGATTTCGGGAGCGGACTGCAAGCAACGACGCATGATGGATTCAGAGCCACTATCTGCCGTCGAAGCCGCGACCGAAGCAAATGAAGGCTCACTCCAGAGTCTTCGCTCAAACCCTTCAATACGGGTTCCAGTCTTCTCAGTGAATTGTCTATTCCGTGTTCGCTTGAACATTCGAGCGCGAGTTCAGCGATTGCACGGAACACGTCGTCTGTGTTTCTCGTCATATCTCTTCCCCATACAATAGCGAAGAGGATGCCGACGCGTGGTTAACAATCCCCTAACGAACGTTTAGAAACCGCGCGGCGCGGATTTGTGGTTCCGTTGATGGGCGCAACATAAAAGCCCGTGCCGCGAACCAGGAGGCTTCGGCGTTCAATCTCAATCATCTCAGTAAGCGCTCTCTTGGTGTTCGTAAAACCACGCCGCTCCGCTGCGGTTTCCGCGACAAGCAGCTTTTCTAGAATGGAAGTATCTGGGGTCATGGTCATTCTCCCTATTGGCAAAAGGAAGTGTCGGCAATGAGTGTTAATGAAGTCTTAAGTTAACCTTTGCGTAAGCGGTTTCTCGCCCAAATCTCGTATCTGGAGTTGGTAAGCACGCTATTGGTGGACAGCTATACAGGGATGTAGCCGTTGTGGCGGCGCACCACGTGCGATGCACGAAAGAGCAATGGAAAATTATTTGAGCGGTCATCTCTCGCGCACAGAGTTGCTGTGCAGCGTCGCCGCCGATGCGGCCTAAGCACATTCAGCGCGATTTTCCGTTAAACCTCAAAACCAACTCATGACTAACGGTATGTTAACCATATTGTCGTCAAAAACGCCCAGTGACCTGGGACTGAGGAGCTACTCAAGGATGACGTCGCCAAGTAGACTTTTTGAACTAACAACCCAATTGTCCCGTATTGCTAGAGACCTGGAAGAAACCGGCATTCGTATCGAGATTGGCGACGACTTCGCCAAATACCGGGCCTACCGAAGCAAGTTATCTGATCGTGGGCCAATCTATCCAATGTTCGACGTAGCGGCTTCTTACATTGACCAAACGAACGGCTTTTGGATTTGCGGGTTCAACGAAGACGGTGATCTGATCCATACGCAAGCCGTGCGGCTTCTTGACCTGTCGGGCACCTCGCTGAACACGCACCTGGTCTGTCATCGCCACAAATACATCACGCCTGACTCGACGCCGGACCCGGATCAGACCTTTTATTCGGGACCCAACGCGCTTGATTTCATCACCGGACAGGTCTGCTATCAGGGCGAATTCTGGCTGCGCGCCCAAGGCCTTGGTGGCGCGCGCAGTCAAGGCGTGACTACCCTCCTCTCGCGTCTGATGCTCGAGATTGCAGTGGCGGCTTGGAACCCCTCGTATGTCTTCGCGCTTGTGCCGCAGCGTGTCGCTGCCAAAGGTGCGCATCTGCGCTATTGTTTCAACCATTGCGAGCCTGGACGTTGGATCGGGCCGGACCAACAGGTGACCGAGGAAGACTATCTGATCTGGATGGAAGCCAGCGAATTGGCGCGCACACTATCCAAGACACGACCCGCCGTCCAAGCTGCGACAGTGGCAGCAATGACAACGATTCCCGCGTCGCTCGCGCGCGCCACCCTTGGGGTTGGAGTTCCTGCCAATGGATGAGGAAACACTTTGGAAATTGACTACGAGATCCGCAAACACTCGTACGATTTTCGGAGGGCTTACCTTGCCCAGTGCCGTGATCCTCGGACCAATTTCGGCCTACGTCGCCTTCGTTATGGATCTTACCCTCGTGCCCCTCTTGTTGCCCGCCATACAGGCGCAGTTTGCTTTGTCGGTCGGGGATCTTGCCTGGGTGTTCAATACCTACGGCGCCGCGGTCGCCGTTGGTGTGCTTTTTGCGGATGCTTCGGCGACGCGTTCAACATCCGGAAAGTCTTTGGCGCGGGAGTAGCGTTTTTCGCGGCGGGCGCTTTGGTCGCTGCCACAGCGCAGACCTCTGAAACCCTCATTTTCGGGCGCCTCGTGCAAGGGTTCGGGAGCGGCATTTTCTCCCCGCTGGTCCCGATTTACCTCACGCGCGCCTCCCCTGACATGCCAGGACGTGCGTTGATCTTGTGGGGGAGTCTCACAGGCTACATCGCAGCCTTCGCCCCGCTTCTTTATGGGCACTTACTTGGGGGGTACAGCTGGAGACTGGCTTTCGTCTTCATCTCAATTTTGGCTGCCAGCGCGTGGGTCTTGCTGAAGAAATCCACAGAGTCGCAAGATACCGCACCCTCCACGGCACCCACACCAAACCACTTGGAAATCCTGCGCAGTCGGGACCTTCTATTGACACTCGCTTACGTCTTCTTCACCTACGGAAGCGTCACCTATTATCTATTCCGCCTCCCGGTTTGGCTGTCCGACAGTGACATCAGCGCCTCCGGTATCGGGATCGTCTTGTCGTTGGCGTGGATCACCTTTTCGTGCATCAGCACAGTGCTGAGGAACTTGGTCGATCGCGATCATGTCCAAGGGATCATGCTGGCCGCGCCGCTCTTTTTGGCGGTCGCAGTGCTGCTATTGTTCAATCACCAAAGCTTCCTGCTCGTCGCAGTTTCGTCCGTTCTGGTCGGCGCTGGACTGGCGTGTAGCAATGCACCCTCGACGCAGCTAATCCTAAGATCTCGCGCCCGAAGGATTAACGACCTTCTCGGCGAGCCTGGACATCACTTTTGCTCGGATCGGCGGTATTGCGACAGTCTCCGTCCTAGCACGGATGGATATAGGGTACGCGAGCCTCGCGATATGTGGGTTGTGCCTCCTTGCATTGCTCTGCGCATTTGGCGCAAGCCGGCGCCCAGACGAAGCAGGCCTGCCGCCCGCGAGCGGCCGCTAATTGCTCTGGCGGACGCCGCCAAACATACGTGGCTTCGACCGCAGACACGCCGGGCTCCGTTAACCACTCGTTAACTTATGAGCGATACCATTCAGGTACATAGTGAATGGTTTCATGATATCGCTCGGCCTCCTCGAACAAGTGCCCTCCCAGTGCAAAGAAGGCTTGGGGCTGGCCCTCGCAAGTGATGACGACGGTGCGGTGATGGTGTTCCATTGGTGCAACAAGTCGCTAGTTCGAATAATGGGGTTCGACCAAGCCGACGTTATCGGCCAGCGGGCGACGATCTTTGTCAGCCCGGACATGGACCAAAGCGCCCACCTCCTTACCATCGATAAGCTGATGCGCTGGGAGCACTTCTCCGTCAGAGTGCGGCTCTACAAGAAGAACGGTGACCCTGTCTGGGTTACGATGACGTGGACACCGCTCACTGACCCAGAGGACGGCAGTCGCTGGTGGCTCTGCTCCTTGATCGAGCTTCAATCCGACTCAACACCGTTGAAGAACGTTATAGAGCGCGCAAACGACGCCTCCACCAACGATCTAGTTGCGAAATACACGGAACAAGTCGCTTTCTTGGAAAGCGAGAACAGACGCCTGCGCTCCATCGCCACAGCCGTCACACGCGACTCCAACGAGGATCCGTTAACCGGCCTGTCTAACCGGCGGCACTTTGAGGCGAATCTAAGCACCTGGATTTCCTCCCTAAGAAATGGCGGCGCCGCCTTCGCAATCCTCTACATCGATCTGGATCGCTTCAAGACCATCAACGACACGCTTGGCCATGAAGCGGGCGACGGTTTGCTTGTCGCCGTCGCCTCAATGCTGAAACGGATCACCTCCGACTCCAGACCTTGTTGCGCGCTTGGGGGAGACGAGTTTGTGATTTTGAGGCATCTCGGAGAGAGCGCTCTCGAAATCAGCGGCCTCGCAGACGTTATCATGCAGGAGATGTCCAAGCCATTTGAATACGACGGAAAATTGGTTTCTTGTGGGGCCAGTGTCGGCTTAGCTATCGCGGACGAAAATACCAAGAACCCCGAAGAAATCGTCGGGGATGCAGACACGGCGCTCTATCACTCCAAGTCGGCGGGCCGGGGGCGTTGGTCCTTCTTTACGGCGGAAATGCATACCAAATCCTTGGCGACCAGACATCTGGCGGCAGAGCTACTAGTTGCGTGCGAGCGGAAAGAGTTCGTTCCTTATTTCCAACCTTTAGTGAATGCTTCGACAAGTCAAATTACGGGTGTTGAAGTTCTTGTACGATGGTCTCATCCGACAAGGGGTCTTTTGCCGCCAGCAGATTTCTTAGGAGTCGCGGCACAAATGGGGATCCTAGCAGAGATTGATGCGATCTTGTTCAGCCGCCTTGGCAAGGCGGTGGCATATCTTGATAAAGCACATACCAAGCTCTCCACGTTTGCGATCAACGTTTCTGCTGGTCGCCTCTCCGATACGGCTCTCTTACACGAAATTAAAGTCTCAGGGATCGACCCGACACGTTTGATTGTTGAGCTTGTTGAATCAGTTTACCTGGAGCAGATCCATAACGCCACCAGTTGGACATTAGAGGAATTGCGTGAAATCGGTGTAGAGATTGCGGTAGACGATTTCGGAACCGGACATGCCTCAGTCCAGGGGCTGCTTCAGATAAACCCAGACATTCTCAAGATTGATCGTCAGTTCATTCGGCCTGCTGCGGAACGCCAACATTCCCGAGCGTTGTTCGAGTCGCTCATTGGCATTGGGAAGAGCCTAGGGCTGAAAGTGGTCGCAGAAGGGGTGGAAACTGAAGCCCAGGCGCAACTCGCTCGCGAATTGGGATGCGACACTTTGCAGGGCTTCTACTTTGGCAAGCCAATGACCGGGTCCGACCTATTCAAAATGCTGAATCAGAAGAGTGGGTGCCTTTGGCGTTCAGCTTCGAGGCTCCCACAAGTGGAACTATCGACAGACAATCTGACCTAGTGCCACTCGTCGTTGAGACCAACTAGCATTGAGGCCCAGGGGCGGGGTTTGTTTCTTTGGCATCTTGCATCAATCTCAGCTTAGGTGACTAAGTCAGTTGGCTGCCCAAAACTGGCTTCGAACCACTCAAGTGGGGCTAATCAGTTGCACAACCATGAAAGACAGGCGCTCCGTCTTTTCTGCTCCCCCAATCTGCATCATATCGCGACAAGGCCCCCTCAGAAGGGACCATTTTTGATGTTCTTTATTGAGTCTCCATTAAGCTTCAGGCAAACAAGGCATGACGCAACGGACTAACAGTGGCCTCCACACCGCATACAGTTATTCTGTATTCAACCAGATTGTTTTTGCACGTCTTCTCGAGTATTCCATAAATCTGGAGACAATTCCGCATTCCTTTTAACGTTAGTAGTTCTTTGAAATTGGGAAGCTACTGCTCGGTCAACTCAACCAACTGGGTGACCATATGCCGACAAGTTTTACAGATCAATTCTTCACGTTTGATCCAGCAAATCCACCAGATCCTGGAACAGTAGTGACTGTCCAACAGTTCACTCTCACCGATCAGAATGATGACGGCGATATTGACGAGTTTGATGACGACGCTGTAGCCGGTCTGGATGTCACAGCTTCTTGGCCAGGTGATACAGTGACGATCACGGTACCTGGGGTTGGCGACGTGACGTACGTGGGCACGACAATCTACATCAGCGATGGCAGCGTCATTTTCACCCCGACAGATGGACAAGTACTTTCTGAAGGGGAATTTTTTTCCTCGACATATGTGACGACGCAAGGACCTCTCCTGACGAGCCAACTCGGCCCACCGTGTTTTCTACCAGGAACATTGATTTCCACCCCAACTGGCTCCGTGAAAATTGAGGATCTCCGCGTTGGTGATCTTGTTTGCGTACTGGGCGGTAGTGCCAAACCTGTCGCCTTCATTCGGCATCGCAGAATGTCGGCACCGCATTTGCGAGCCAACCCGAGGCATGCGCCGATTAGAATACCGGGGACGGCGTTCGCCCTTACTTCCAACCATGCCGATCTATTCGTTTCACCACAGCACCGGATGCTGATCCGGTCAAAAGTTGCCCAAAGAATGTATGGGGCACAGGAAATCCTTGCGCCCGCAGCGCAGTTAATAGGCTTCGAGGGAATACGCCGCGTGGAAACAGTGAAGCCGTTCTCCTACATTCACTTGCTGCTAAGTGAACACTCGGTAATTGAAGCAAATGGACTCGGAACGGAGAGCCTGTACTTGGGCCGAAGCGCTCTTGCAGACCTTAGTCGACCGGAAATGAGGTCCATCAGGAAGACGCTTAACCCATCGGAAATCTTCGCCATGACACCTGCCAGAGTTTTCGCCAAAGGCAAGAAATTGAAGCAACTTCTGCTGCGTCACCAGAAGAATGGAACTCTGCTTTGCGACGAACCGCGGCAAGATATACTGAATGTTGCGTAGGTTGGTGTGCATTCGGCTTTGATACGAAAAAACGCGGTTTGGTACGAGTGATCGGAACCCTTGCAAGGCTAAGGCAGGGTGTCCCTTCTACCCTCGCCAGGTAGTGGGGTTGCGCGTCGCAATTCGCGCCAGCCGCGACTTTTATTGATCCTTTTGTTTGTTCGCCCGTCGTACATACGCTCGAAAGACAATAACGACGACTGCTACTGCTATTAGGATCAAGTCCAATGCGCTGCCTATCACCAAGTTAATGATTTCACTCATTGGGTCCATTCCACAGCCAGAACATTGAAGGCCCTTCCCGATGCAAGCTGCCAGATTCGTCAATCTTCCTTGACGAGTGGGCATATTGGCAACCAACGGCCCCAAGCTGCTGTTCACTGGCCGATCGGCATGCTGCGATGCAGGCCCTAGGTTCGCACGTTCGCTGGATCAGTGTAACCTGGCCGCAGTCGAACTCACAGTTCGCGAAACACTGCGGACCTCTAGCCTTTGACCGCTTCGGAGATGCCAACCAACTGAAAACTGACCGAAAAACCAATGGATCCACCTTCTGCAGTCTTCAATTGCGGCGAATCCAAACGAGTCTGAATTCGCGACCCAATGCCAGTTAGTGGGCACTCACCTTCAGCGGTTAACTACGCGGCTTTTTTCTGGAATGCCTCGGATTTTTGAAGCTCGGCAGCGCTTACCGGCTCTGCCAGGAAGAAGCCCTGTGCAAAATCGCATCCTGCTGCGGCGATGTCTTGGAACTGTTCACGGTTTTCAATGCCTTCGGCGGTACAATCCATACCAAGCTCCTTGGTCAGGTTGATGATCGCTGTTCGGATTGCCCGCGACGACGCAAAATGAGATGACTCTGCCACAAATGAGCGATCTATCTTGAGTTTGTTGAATGGAAAGCTCTGTAGGTAGCTTAGGGACGCAAAACCAGTACCAAAATCATCCAAGACCACCCTTACGCCGAGCGATTGAAGCGACAGAAGTTCCTCAATCACAGCACCTCTGTCCTGTAAGAGCACCTTTTCAGTTATCTCTAGTTCAAGCCGTTCTCCCGAGAAACGATGGCGCGACAATGCTTGACTGACTTTATCGAAGAAGGTGCCATTCCCTAGCTGGCTGGGTGAGACATTCACGGCCACTTTCGTGTCCCGGTCCCAATCACACGCAACACGAAGGCTCTCCTCCAAAACCCACGTGCCTATCTCTTCAATTGCGCCCGTACTCTCAGCAATCTGAATGAGATCTCTGGGAGTAATCTGGGTCGGAGAGGAACCCGCCCATCGAATAAGCGCTTCACCCCCACAGAATTCTTGCTGGCTCAAATCGAATATCGGTTGAAAGGCTAACGCCAGCGATCCGTTTTTGGCCGAGTTGCGAACGGCAGCGTCGCTGCGCTGCTTCGCATATTCCTCTGAGACAAGAACGTTGTCATGAAAATAGTAGCTGCCGCGGCAGGTTTCCTTGACCTTGTAGAGTGCGCGATCTGCGCGTCTGATAAGGACACGTGGCGCGAGTCTTGGCCCGTCTGCGACGCAAATTCCAACGCTTGCACCAATTCTCTCGCTCTTGGAGCCAATTTCGAAGGGGTGCGCAACGGACGCATTTATCCGCTCTGCAAGATCGACAGCATGAGCTCGCGCCTTTCGGTGCACACAAGTTATCAGGATCGCAAACTCGTCTCCACCTAGTCGAGCAATGAAGTCATCTTCTCGAATGCAATTGCGCAAGCGTTGAGCCACCTCAACAAGTACATCGTCACCAGATTGGTGGCCATACGTGTCATTGATTTCTTTGAATCGATCCAGATCCACGAGCATTAGCACATGCGCTTGGCCGGAAAGCTCACCATTGGCTGCTTCCGCCATTCGAGTCTCGAACTCCAGCCGGTTGCCAAGCCCCGTTAGCTGATCGTGACGGGCGGCATACTCGTCTTGCTCAGCGGCGGTGATCCGTTTTGTGGCATCGGAGTGCGTTCCTACCCAACCACCTCCGGGGATCGGAGAATGAGTCGATTGAATTATCGTACCGTTCTGGGTTCGGAAGACACGCGATTGAGCTTCGCCGGTGGCAAGCTGAGCCTTCAAGTCTTTCAGGTGTGCATCAATATCTACCGTAAAGTCGCCGCGTGCCTTTTCCAACTCGAGCAGCTCTTTCAACGTTACACCGGGCTGAACTTCACCGTCTGGCTTTCGGAAAAGGTCGATGTAACGTTGGTTCCACGTTCTCAGTTTGCCCTGACCATCAAACACGGATACACCTTCATCCATGCTGTCAATCACTACCTGAAGCTGTCTTGAACGCGATTGCGCCTTCTCCTCAGAAGCCAAAATTCGATTGTGTGCCTCTCTCGTTTCAGTGACGTCTTGGAAAGCACCCACAAGGCTTACAAGTTCACCGTGTTCGTAGACGGGACGGCCCATTGCACGCACCCATATCTTCCGCTTTCTGGCTGTGATCAAAGGAAGTTCAGTGTCCCATGCGGTGCCATCCTCCATCGCTTTTGAGACGTGAGCGGCAATTACTTCCCTGGCTTCCGGTGCGTAAAACTCAATGGCGGTGTCCAGTTGTGGCTCGTAATCCAGCGAGACCTCATGAATTCGCTTCGTTTCCTCCGTCCAAGTGAGAGTTTGGGGATCGAGCCGCAGCTCCCATCCCCCAACCCCGGAAAGCTCCTTCACTTGCTCCAGCAACGTCAGCGAACGAACCAATTGTTGGTGTTGTTCGCTCCTAGCGATCTGTGCGAGTTCCGATGCGCGTCGATCTCGAAGTGAACAGATGAGCCCACCTACAACTTTTGCGAGCTGGACCAGCTGTGAAAGCTGTGCTTCGCTTATCTCTCGCGGCTTCGTGTCGATCGCGCAGAGTGTTCCAAGATTGTGTTCTCCATCTATCGATATTGGTACCCCAGCATAGAAAGCAATGTTTGGGTGCCCCAAAACGAGTGGGTTGTTTTCGAACCGGCAATCTTGGCGGGCGTCTGGAACGACAAGGGGCTCGTTCTTTGCAATTGCATGAGCGCAAAATGCGACATCTCGCGTCGTGGTGTCGGCATCTAATCCGACCTTCGCCTTGAACCATTGCTCATCCTTTTCGACCAGAGAAATCAGTGCAATTGGACAGTCAAGAATCTCAGAAGCCAGCCCAGTAATCGCATCAAACTCGGGACACCGCTCGCTGCGATAGATGTTGAGGTCGCACAAAGCTTGCAAGCGAGCTACTTCGTTTTGCGGCAGCGGGTAGTCGGGCATGTGTAGGATCGCCAATCGCGACTTTAGGTACCAATTACCAAAAGGCATTAGCAGTCAATTGTTTAACCGAACGTTAACGGTAGGACTGCGGACCAAGTGGCCGTCCGTCTTTTTTGTTCCCCGTAGCTACTTTCGACACTTCGCTATCGACGAAAGCAAACGTACTGCTTCTTCATTGTAGTTTTGATTGATCCGCCCCACCTCCAAGCACGAAGTCGCAGTTAGGGGACTTTAGTGCAAGTCGGCTAATTCATGCCGAGGAATTTTTGTATGACTTTATCGTTAACCGTTCATTAACTACTCACCTCTAGGTGGAGGTATTGTAAAGTACAGCAGACAAAATTTGCCGTAAAGCACGGTGGACTGAAATGAGTCAAATTGAACTAATTGAGCGAACAACAGCTGCGTTAATGGCCGGGGAAGTCGAAGGCTTTGAGCATACAGCCAACGCGTTTCGCGCTGAGCTTGTGCTTTTGGCGACGACTAATCCTCAGAGAGAAATTGGGGTTCACAACCTGAGGGATGAAGCAGAAAACGTAATCTTTCGATCCTGCTGACGGCAACAGCTTCAGCGAGTAATCATTTGCTAATTCAATTCACGCGAAACTAGCTACTTTCTTGCGGGATGAATACAAAATGCATGACGAAAAGATCTTCGCCGAAATAGCAAACCTTCTGACGCTTTCATCAATGATGGGCGATCATGGTCACAGTGAAATCCGGCAATCATTAATCCACGCACTTGCAGTCGACACGCAAATGGCGCCGACCGATGTGGAGGTATTTCTCCTATTGGCTGAAGCAAACCAGTCAAGTGGGTTTACAGTTTGTTCCACCAGAACAGTCGATCACTCCTATTGTGCTTCAACCCATCATGATGGGAATTGCAGACTCGGCGCGAGCAGTAGCCGAAAAACGTTGCTGCCGATGCACCACTAACTACCGACGTCAGACAGCTAAGGCCGCGATCTCTTTGTGGCTGAAGCGCTACGAACGTGCCGAAAATGCTGTACGACGCGAGTTTTTCTTCGAACAGAACCACACCTTTCATGGCCGCAACAACTGACTGGAAGACGACCTCGGCTCTCCCTAGAGCGGTCGTTTAGGCAGAACGCAGAAATTCAGAGCTTCGGGCTCAAATCAGACCTTCGCTGGGCTTGCGGCCGCATTCTCAGTGTCGTGTGCACACCAACCGTCCGGTTTGAGATTTTAAAGGACGATCGCGGCGCTGCGGCGAACGTCCGCATCCCGCCCGACCTCCCAATCACCGCCATCGCTGCACTGCAGCTTCAGCTCTCGCTTGGCAGTATCAAGTTCGCCTTGTCGACAATCCTCTGGTTGGTATCGATCACCCGATCCAGATCAGCGACCAGCTCGGGGTCTGGCTCGTCGTCCCGCAACTTGTTGAGGGGTGCTATCGAGACAAATTTGAACCAGTCTCAGCTAGGACAGAGCCCCTGCGGTTTATTCAGCACAAAGCTCGCGCCACTCAATTAGAGCGGCGGTTCGGCTAAGTTTGAAGCGGCTTCGACTCGATTGACTACGGTCTTGGTTGAAGTGGTTGGAGACTGAGGCGTGGACGGAGGCGAACTTCTGCAAACTTCGCATCCGCCGGAAGCGCTGCATTGCCCTCTCCCTTCGTAGGTACGGAAAGTGCGAATGCTCCGCTCGATTGTTTACCCAGCGACCTGTCTCTTGCCGGTCTGCGCCGCCTTGTTCCTTGAGAGCGGCGCCATAGGAACGAAGCTTGTCGGTTACCAACACTACAGGTCGACCGTGCTTGCGCATCGCTTTTCTTAAAGATTTCAGTACGGACCTCTTGTCGCGACGCTTCGTGACGCAGCTTTCGAGCACTTCGCCTTCGTGATCTACGGCCCGCCAAAGATAGTGTGTCTTGCCGCTGATCTTCACGAAGACCTCGTCCAGATACCAGCGCCGGCGACCGGACTCCATCCCTTCGACCCGTCGCTTCTTAATCTCAGACGCAAACATCGGGCCGAACCGAAGCCACCAGTATCGGACGCTCTCGTGGCTCACATCGACACCGCGCTCATGCAGCAGATCTTCGACTTTCCGAAGCGATAGAGGAAAACGAACGTACATCATCACGGTAAGACGGATAATCTCGGGACTGGTTTTGAAGTACTTAAATGGGGCGCGTTTGGTCATCCCGCGACGCTACGAAACCGCCCTGCCCCGCTCAAGCAATGTTCCTCTGACAAGGCCATCGGTATTGTTGTTTTCGCGGGTGCGTCACTCGCTAGAACTATTGCAATTCGAGTTGGGCAAGAACCGCAGATTCAATTTCCTGCGCGAACTCCGTTGCTCGTGAAAAGACTGTTTTCTGCAAGTCGCCGCTCGGCTCTGAACCGTCAATCCCCTCAACTATTGGGGCAATCAATGTCATAACGAATTGCTCTGGGTCGTCGTCCATCCTTGCGGTCCTTGCCAGCAAGGTTTGGAGGATCAACTTTGTAATCAATCGTTCGGCGCTCGCCTTGGCATTTGCCGCCTCAAATACTCTGCGTAGTTTTTCAACTTCACTCATTTCAGCATCCTCCAATGATCTCCTTTTAGGCTCACAGAAAGATATCGGTGAGTCCACAAACACCCCGCCAGGCCAGAATGCCGTCACGGGGTGCGCACTGGGGATGAGGCGCTCTGCCAAACGCCTTTGTGGGTACTTGCCCCGTCCCTATGCCTAAGGAGGGCAATGCTTCAAAGCCTTGAGCTGAAATCGCTAATAATGGGTTAACAGAGGATTGCTGCAAGGTGCGACCTACAACTGCCGGGTAGTTGAGTATGGCTAGTCAGACTTGGACGCCGCTTCGTCGGTCGCTCCTCGTTCATTCCGGAAGGCATCCAGATGCAGGATTTCAGCGCTTTGTGGAACTGCATCAAACCTCGGATGTGGCCTTAGAGGTTGAACTGGATCTGTTGACCTGAACAAGCTGAAAGCACCAAGCACAGCAATTGCAACAAGTCCTGCAAGAAAAGACCAACCAGCCAATGCCAGCATTGTCTCGAGTAACGTCGACCCGAACTGCAATGCCGCGATCATCGCACCCAACGCGGCCACAGCGACCAAGAACTGAGACTTAGTTACTCCGCTCATCTCTGAATTGTGTGCCAATTTGGCAAACGGAGAGTTAACGGCGTGCCGTACAAGCTGATCGTCTCTTAAAGGTGAAATCTCCTCTCATTGTGAAAGAGCCTGCCTCGGTGCCCCGACTTAACTTCATGTCAAGATTTCCAGGACTATCCATGCTGGACGGCCGTATCGCTCGGATTACAGCCGCACTGTATTCACCGGGACCACTGATTTTGTACACGGGTCCGGGGGTCCCGGTGGATACTTTTTGAACGGGCAAACTTTTCTACGTGCTGCCAGAGGGCCTAAGTCGCAATCGCCTGTCCGTGACTGCGCGAGAAAGCTCGAAGAGAACAGCACGCGCGCAGGTTAGATGGGTTATACGAACTAAGAATGGTAGCTGTTCGTAGAGCCCTATTTCAGCTCCTCTTCATGAGACCTAAGTAAGCCCACCAGTTCACCAGATGCTTTGCTCCTATTCTTTCTTGGCCAGGACCAATGCGGCTCCGTGCGGTTTTGCAAAGAGTCTCTCAGACGTTCGAGCCTGGCATCCTTTCGCTTTTTTTGAAGGGGGGCAAATCGATGGGATATCTCGCTCTCGAGACCATCGCAGCAAAGATGTCCGTATGTGCGGCTGACAGTGTCAGTGTTCGAGTGCCCTAGTTGCTTGGCAATCATTGCGAGTGGCGTACCCGCTTGTACGAGCTGGCTTGCATATGTGTGTCGAAGCCCATGAAACACAAAACCATTGGGTAATCCGGCCCGTCGCACGGCGTCCCTAAAGAGGTGTTTGTGACAGCCTGACCATGATCTTCCTGATGACATTCTGAAAACCAAATCTTCGTCCTCCAAGCCCTCGACCAGGTCTAAGAAGAACGACATGCCTTCGTTCGGCAGCACGACATAACGTCCACGATAGCTTTTCATGGGTGCTACGTAGATCCCGAACACGTGGCCGCCGACGTCTCGCGCCTGAAGGCGAGCAAGTTCAGATACGCGGCAACCAGAATACAAAGCGCCCTGCACCAAGAGCGCTAGGTCGGGTCTGCAGGAGACGATCAAACTTTTTGCCTGAGCCCGCGTCAAAAAGAACTGTCGCGGCGTATCGGCGTGGGGAACGCGGCGTAGGCGTCGCCAATACAGCTCACTCTCCACGTCACCGTTTTCCCAGGCCATTTCAATTGCCGTGCGCAACAGGCCGATGACGGTGTTAAGGGTCTTCTTCCTTTTTCGAAGCCGCTCATGATCGATGTCTTCCAAACGAACTCGCGCGCCTGACTCACCTCTGCCCCTCTTGGGCGCGGTTTCAAGAACGTCGATACAGAATTGGGTGAAAACGGGTTGAGTGAGTTCCTCAACCGGCAAGTGGCCAAGACGAGGAATGATATGATGGTTAATCAGCGTAAGGGTTGTTTCGAAGTATGTCCTTGCGGCTGCGATGCGCTTCCATTCCACAAAATAGTGCATTGCGTCTCCGACTGTGAAGCTTTTTGTTTTCTTAGTATATTTGAGCTTGGTATTGACCCCGACGGGGTACTTTTCGGATGAGATGGCCATTATCCCAGGGTCATTGAACCAGTCTTGCGCACGAGCCAAGGCCTCTTTGTAATTCAGCCCATGGCCTTCGTTGGACAAATGAGGCCCGAGCCTTGTCTGCTTGTACCGCCCATCCAAGCAACGAATTCGCGCCACCCAGTAAAGTTCTCCAGAAGAGAGCTTTTGCAAACCAATGTGGCGACAGAACTCCAGGATATTCCAATAAGGGCTTTTTCTTGGGGCAAGTGCTCTAACGTTCTCCTCGCATGACAAGGAAGGAGCATGTGCTGCTGTTCTCATGTTTAGTGCCTCCACAAATTTCGATGCGGTGAATGTCGTTATGGTTTCAAAGGCAGCAACGAATAATTGGCCACACGGCGGATCAGAACTCGCCACCAACCGGATTTGATTTCTCAAGTTCGGTGGATGAGGAAGTTTACGAAGGAAGGAGTCTAGGAGTCCATTCAGCCAGCCACGTCGTCTGTTGGTGGGCCGCATTCGAAATAGTGTTGGAAGCGAAATTTCTCGAACTAAATTGACCGGTGGCCCCGTCCAAAGGTATAGCAATTGGGCAACACCAAAGGCCTGCTGCATTTATCAGAGAACCCCGAGACGAGCTGCAGGCAATGTACGATATCGAGTATGGCGAAAAGCTCGACATCATCGTCCGCGCCATTGGAGTGCCAGTCGGCGGCGTCCTGTTGTACCTGTACACAGGTTGGCTTTCTGTGGTTCTTTGGGTGCTCGCATACGCCGCACTGCATGCCGCTCATTTTTGGCTTTTTCGCTTAAGCATCGCGCTGCGAAATCCCACTAGAAGGCATGTAGCTGTCGGTGCGGCACTGTTCGTCTTCGTTCACGCGTCATTTCTATGGCTGCCCGCATATTTGGCTTCACTCGATGAGCCAGGTTTGATGTTAGTTGGAATGTTCGTGATCGTGGCGACAGCAATGTTCTTTGTCCGGAGATCCGATACCATCGGTTGGTTGGTGACCTCACAGATTGCGGTCTTTTCGATTATTGTGGTCTTCGTTTCCGGAACACATGTGATGCGGATTGATGAACCGTTGGTGCAGGCCGGTTTGATTTTCACGTCTGTGATGACTGCAGTGTATATTGCCTTGACCTTACGCAGCGGTCACGAGCGGCAAGTCCGTCTGTTGGAAGGCGCTGAGAGATTAGCCCAAGAGCAGAAGATGTCCGCAATTGGTCGGCTCGCCGGTGGAGTCGCTCATGACTTCAACAACGCACTCACAGTCATCAAGGGAAACCTGGAACTGCAGCAGTATGTGAAAGATCCTGCAGACCGAGATGAAGTACTTTTTCAAGCATTGTCAGCAGCGACGCGGGCGGAAGGCGTAATCCAACAACTCCTGGTATTTGCTCGAAGAGCACCATCGACGAAGCGCTTCCTAGATGCGAATGACGTCTTGGAAGACACAATCGAACTCGCAGGGCCGATGGTTCCTGAACGTATTCACTTCAAATCTGAGCAGGACGCACCGGGATCAAAAATCTATGTTGATGATCGCCAGTTCTCAGCCGCATTGTTCAACCTAGTAAAGAACGCAACGGATGCGATAGTCGGAAATGGGACAATAGCCATCAGACTCTCGGCTGTTGAAGCGTTGGACCCCAATTTGCGGTTCATAGGTGATCGACCAGCAGACGGTCGGTACGTCTTGGTAACGGTGACTGACACTGGTTCGGGAATTCCGGATCAAGAAGTGGCTTTGGTCACTGAGCCGTTCTTCACTACAAAGCCGCAAGGGAAGGGAACTGGTCTCGGGCTTTCGATGGTGGCCGGTTTCTTGGCGGAGCACAGCGGTGGGCTTTGTATCCAAAGCTCGAATGCAGGCACTGAAATTTCACTATTCCTACCGTTGGCCAATGACCTTGCTGAACCGACTTCGCCTCAGAGATCAGCACGCGTCGAGATGATAGGATAGCCAGGCGCCCCTCTAGGGGCATCTTCGGGGGCCATTTGTGCTTTTCCGTTTTGCCGGAAAAGGTGCGTTCTGGTTTCCTGAAAGCAGGAGAACAGAAGCCCGAAGACTACCCTAAGGTTTTCGCCAAGAAATATTGGGCAATAGTCGCGTAAACCCCTTGAACAGATGAGGTAAATTGGCACCCCATTGCCGTGGATGTTACGCGCACTGCATGGAAGCCAAATGATATCTTCCTAGTGTATTGATCCGCCTATGGAGCTCACAAAATGCCAGCACCGGATGCACATTCAATCACGATGGAAGCAGACCCAAATGGGAGTTTGGTGATCCGAGCCGAGGCACCGGCGGAGCGCAACCTTAGTATGAGGCGGCGTGCAATCGCGATGTATCGGCGCTACGCGACTGGGTGGATCTGTGAGCGCTGCGGTTCAGTCATGCCAAGCTGGAAGAGGGTGGACGCACGGTTTTGCCGTGAGGCTTGCCGAAAAGCTGCTGCACGGGATCGAAGAGCACGGAGGCGCACATGGCAATGAAGCCCTCCCACATCAAAGGGTCAGACCTTGCCTTTCTGCGCACGGCTTCTGGACAGACGCAGGCCGAGTTGGGCGAAATGATTGGCTGTGGCCGCCACGCTGTCGGCTATTGGGAGGCAAAGGGCATTGTGCCGCTGGCTCATGGCGTTCCTGCCCGCATCGCTGCGCAATTCAGCGATTTCCGGCGGTATTTTCGTGATCCAGCCAAGCGCGCGCATCTCGGGTCCGTAGTTCCGCGAAATACTGTCCAGCATGGAAAGCAGCGGCCAACCTGTGGCGCAAAGACCCGGAATGGCCACCACTGTCGTGCCAAAGGCGAGCCAGGCCGCAAACGCTGCGAGCTGCACGGGGGCCTTAGCACTGGCCCGCGCACTCAAGAAGGTCGCAATCGCATTTCTCTTGCTCAGCAGCAGCGATGTGCTGAATGGCGGGAGGCTAAGGCAATGCACAGTATCGGGGATGCGTCATGAAATCCGGCATCCCTCCAGTTGGTCCAATCATGAGTTGGTTTTGAGGTTTAACGGAAAATCGCGCTGAATGTGCTTAGGCCGCATCGGCGGCGACGCTGCACAGCAACTCTGTGCGCGAGAGATGACCGCTCAAATAATTTTCCATTGCTCTTTCGTGCATCGCACGTGGTGCGCCGCCACAACGGCTACATCCCTGTATAGCTGTCCACCAATAGCGTGCTTACCAACTCCAGATACGAGATTTGGGCGAGAAACCGCTTACGCAAAGGTTAACTTAAGACTTCATTAACACTCATTGCCGACACTTCCTTTTGCCAATAGGGAGAATGACCATGACCCCAGATACTTCCATTCTAGAAAAGCTGCTTGTCGCGGAAACCGCAGCGGAGCGGCGTGGTTTTACGAACACCAAGAGAGCGCTTACTGAGATGATTGAGATTGAACGCCGAAGCCTCCTGGTTCGCGGCACGGGCTTTTATGTTGCGCCCATCAACGGAACCACAAATCCGCGCCGCGCGGTTTCTAAACGTTCGTTAGGGGATTGTTAACCACGCGTCGGCATCCTCTTCGCTATTGTATGGGGAAGAGATATGACGAGAAACACAGACGACGTGTTCCGTGCAATCGCTGAACTCGCGCTCGAATGTTCAAGCGAACACGGAATAGACAATTCACTGAGAAGACTGGAACCCGTATTGAAGGGTTTGAGCGAAGACTCTGGAGTGAGCCTTCATTTGCTTCGGTCGCGGCTTCGACGGCAGATAGTGGCTCTGAATCCATCATGCGTCGTTGCTTGCAGTCCGCTCCCGAAATCGGGCCGAGCTGGCGAAACAGCGCACGATTTCCTGAGGAACGTCCACTAGGCGTTCAAGCAGGCGAACGGGCCTTGCTTTACCTGCTAGTGCGGGCGGTTCCAGGAGGCGTGTTCTACTCACTCATGGGAACGCTCGCTGTTGTCCCTTCCACGAGCTACTGGCACCAAAATTCCGGCCCATCAGGCCAATACCTTGCAAGCTCTTTACGAACGAGTATGTCGCCAACGTCTTCGCCGTTCACATATAGGTTTGCCTGAACTCTACCGTAGCGGTCGGCTTCTCCCAACGTTTGGATCTGCCAGCCGCTCGTGTTCAGCAATTCAACCAAGCGTCTGGAAGCCCCTCGAGCCAAATCAATCTCGGTGAAGCCGCCACAGGCATTTGTGTGCTCTTCCGGTGTGTCGAACCCAGCAAGGCATGGGTCTACGTCGCTTGGCGAATGCGTTTCACCGTCAAACGCAAGTATAGCGATCGGTTCCGTTACAACACTGGATCGTCGTTGCTCCAAGAGCGGATAATGAAACGAGAATGGCCGAGGCAAAGGCAGTATCCAATCCCTAGGGCAAAACGATACTCCCAGACCAGTCGCACGCTGACTAGTCTCAAGAATTGTCAAGCCTTGCGCTTCATAACAAGATTGCAGGGTCGCAATTGAATGCTACGTTAGCCATAGTCTAGAGGCGCTCTAGAATCTTGGAACCATTTTCTGTGCTTCGGAGGTCGCTTCTGCGACTACACGAACGCAAAATCTCTAAGTGAACACATGGTCGCATTCTCAAATACTTACGCTATGTGCCTTTCCGCAGAAGCTGAAACGCAAACAGCGAAACACTCCCGAAGCCAATGGTACCCTTCAGCCAGTTCCACCCGGAAAGAATACCTCTGATCTGCGGTCGTCTACAGAATACGGTTCTGCATCCACTTGATTGGCACAAGGTTATAGCCCTAGTCCCATTGATGCGACAGACGCCTTTAAAATGGCTGGGGTTTGCACAGTGTTATCTCGACCGGTCCACCATGCGCTCTGATCCGTGTTGCGGTAGACCAACCGGTCAGCAAAAGCTCGTGAATGGATACATCAAACTAATATTCTATGGTAATCCGGACAGCATAGGTAGTAACTTCAGTTGGTGTTTTCGTGACTCCGTGCACTCCGGGTTCTGCCGGTCAGGCACACCCGAGCTAAAGACTATATTCGATGGCGTGATTTTGCATGCAGCGATCGTAATTCATTCCTATGGTTTGAAATGAGAAGTTCCATAATTGAGTTCAATCTTGTGCTAGCCGCACGGTATGCCTGAGGGCACGAGCATAGTGCGCGCACAAGGATTTAGGATTGCTCCGTCCAAATTAAGAAAAACATGAGCGCGCTGCCGAAGGGCGCCGCATTGGTGTTCGCTTGGACAGCTTTAGACGGGCGAAATCACGTTGAATTTACTCAATTTCTTTCCTGTCCATTAAGATAGCTTTCGAAGGGTCAAAGCTGTAGTTACTATTTGCATTCTGAGGGCAAGGTAAGAGAAGTTCTTTTTGAGGCAAATTAGGGAAATGGAGGCTCTAGCGGCTCATGAGCTGCTTGAGAATGGCAACACGGCACACGCCACAGCAGCAGTAGTAGCTAGTCGCTTTCCAGACGCGTCAGCTTTGGAGATCTGCTTTGCACTTTGCTCGGTCGCAGCGAGATCTTGAAGCGCCAATCATCAATCACCCCAAATTAGGAGTGCCATTGCCGCTTGCCATCTATCGGACAGCTACCACCATTGCCGCTGATGTTTGCTTTCTTCAGACCTCACAACAGAGTCACGTCTTGGCATGGCAGTTGGCTGAGTACTGGAGCGCAAGCGGCGATGAGTTTTTTGTTGCGTCCGCCATATGATGCCTGCGCTTCTTTTGGAGTGTCAAAACCCGCTAATTGCCCTAGAAATAGGCAAGCGTGAGAAAGCAAGTCCCAGGCCAGTTTTTTGCTCTTGTGGCAAAAAACCTGCGGCTCCTTCTGCGACGCGAAATCTGGTGAGGCCGCGGTAACGAAATCGAGCGGCGTCTTCTGCATCTCCGCACCACCTGGTCACAGCAGGCTGGACAAAAGGGCTCGCGTTTGGCGCGATGCCCATCACTGAGAAGGCGGTACGCATCCGCTCCCTATATACTCAAAAGTAGTACCCAGGGCGAATGTACGGAGTTTGTTAACACCGCTGTAAACACGATGCGCTACTTCGATGACCTCTTCAACGAGACGGCTTCCCAGAGTGAGAATGACCTTGGGGGCGCATTCAACTGTCAAAAGATGGTCTGGTAGATCGCGTACTACGATACACCAATGCCGGCCGTGAGTATAGAATTTGCCAATGACGCATTCACGTATCGGGCTTTAACCAACATCTTCACCCAGTGACACTGATAGTGCCCACAAAGATACGTCGCCCGCCCGCCAGGCGGTGTATCTAGATAAGAGGACATGGTTTACAAAAGCCTTCAGAAACCCCTTCAACAGGTTTCCATCCTCCATCGCTTTGCCCAATTTTGAACATCTGGTACAACCTGTAGAAGGTCTAGCCCTTGGTCAGCGAAACTGAGGGTGTGATGATGACTGTTTATGAGATCAACGCAATTGAGTCGACCGGTGCTTTTTCTACCGACGGCCATTTCAACGTGAATATTTTGCCTGGTGCGAATACAGGTGAGACACCTTGGGGAGGGAACGATGGTAATCCGCTTGGCGCGCCAACGCAGGAAACTCTTAATGCTCTTTCTGAGTTCAGAGTCGAATACACCAGGTTTCCGGCTGGTCAAGAAAAAGAAGCGTTCTCAGAATACGGTATCGTAATTAACGGACAGTTAAGTGATTTTCTAGACGAATACCTTTCGTATGCTCATGAGCATGGCATCAAGGTAAGCCTGGTCGTTCCAGTTGAAACACTGGAGCCATATGGAGGCGTTGGCGAAGCAGAGCTTTACGACCAACTGGCAACGATGTCGCAACTGATCGGTGAACAGTATCCCGGCACTGTGGCGTCATATGAACTCGGCAATGAATACTGGATCAAGAGGGAGCCGGGCGACGAGACGCGTGAAGTAGACTATGGAGCTGGTGCCGCCCAGGCTGCAGTCGCGCTCAAGTCTGGCATGGACGCTTCGGGCGACAGCGCAGCTATCCTAATTCAAGCCTGTGGAAACCTTGGGGAAGTTATGGAAATGACATCGGCACAGCGAATGCAGCAATTCAAAACGCTTTTGAGCAAGTTGCTGATCCGCATGGTCTGATCGACGGCATCGTTAGAAACTTCTATTGGCGGGATTCCGACCAGGGTAGCTTCCAGGATGATAGTGGAATCTTTGCTGAAGATCGTGGGCTTAGTGAAAATCTCGACGGAGGCGAGTCGGCAAATTGGGAAGAATGGGTGGGAACCGAGCTTTTGCGAGTTGTCGGCGAATTCAACATTAATCGTAACATGGCCCTAAGAGGTGATGAAGTTGATATCGGTATTCACGGGGCATCCTTTATATTGGAGCACTACACAAACCTGGTGGAGGCAGAAGTAGATTTCTCGTTCGCTTGGCCGATCATCCATAGTACCCAAAATGCGTATCTCAACCGCCATGAGGATATAATCATCGAAACTGTGAACGGCTACGACGTCGTCGTTAACAGCACGCGCGCGGCAATGTTCGACATTCTTGGTGAGGTAACCGTTGGCCTGGAGCTTTTGAATACTGATTGGACCGCGACTGAGGGTGCGCAAGATCTTGAGCTTACTGTTTTCAGCAGCTTATTGCAGCCTGAGGAGATGCCGCAGAGAAGCGAGATCTTTATCAGCTCTAGAACTTCAGAGGCTGGCGTCTTCTCGGTAGATCTTTCTTCGGTTGTAGATGAAAATGCGGAACTGTTTGCATATATTGTCGGGTATGCGCAAACCGGAGGTAATCACCGTAACGCCGAGCTGCGCACAGTTGATCTTGGTTCAGCTTGGATTGACGGCACTCTCGAAGTCTTTTTGAACCCTTACGAGGTGCTGCACATTACGTCTGTCGAGACAATCGACGAGCCTAGTACTTCCCCTGTAGAAACCGTCAACGAAATCTTTGGTACTGCGGCCGATGACTTTCTCCTTGGCCTGGAAGGAGCAGACTCCATCTCTGGCGAAAACGGAGATGATGTTTTGATTGGTGAAGGTGGCAACGATTTTATCGAGGGTGGCGACGGTGATGATACTATCCTTGGCAGTTTGGGCGACGATTACATTCGTGGTGAACATGGAGCAGATGTGCTCGACGGAGGCGAGGGCAACGATACAGCGATAGGTGGGGACGGTGCAGACACCATACTTGGTTACGGCGGGCGAGATGAATTGGAGGGTGGCGCGGGCCAAGATTTTCTGGTCGGAGGCATTGGTGAGGACACGATTCTAGGTGGAAACGGCAACGACCGGATACACGGCCAAGAGGACAACGATTCTCTCATGGGAGGAGTCGGTAACGACACTATTTTTGGCGACAATGGGTTCGACTTTCTCCAAGGAGATGCCGGTCAAGATTTGTTGATTGGTGGCGGAAATAGCGACTCTCTGCGCGGAGGAGATGGTGCCGACGAACTTATCGGTGATTGGGGGTTTGACACGTTGGATGGTGGTGCCGGAAATGACACCCTCAACGGCGGGTCGGGTGCTGACGTTTTGACCGGTGGACTTGGAGACGACTTATTTTATTTCGACAATTTCGACGATCGCCTTGACCGGGTGACAGATTTCCAAGTTGGTGAAGACCTACTAGTGTTCAATTCAGGGGGTTTGGAGGAGAGTTCAACGGAGTGCAGTTCATCGCATATGACGGTGGCGTTTCCACTGTGGTACGGTTCCTTGATTCCAATGAAATAGTTGATAAATCTCTTGGCGGTATTGTATTGGATAGTGTCGACCATAATAGTATTGACGCAAGTGATATACTAATCTTCTAAATTCAATTGGTGATTTTTAGCGTCGCAATTTTTTCAGCGCTGCTTCGTGAAGGCGTTTTGCCAGTTGCCAATATGCTACTATGCGCGCAGGTTTCTTGGCCCTGTATAAAGCGGTAGGGTCAATTTCTATTGCTTCTTCTTCCCTTGATCCAAAGAATCTCTTCGAGGTGATCCAAGGATACATCCAAAACAAATGGCAAAACCTCCAATGCAAATTCAGAGCCTTCAGATGCCAACCTTGCAAAGAAACGAAGCTTCTCTATTAGTCCTTTTGGAGTTTTGGGGGTGCTCCCCGCAATCTCAGTTTCCAGTTCCTCTAGTTGATGAAGGAAACTATGAATTCGTAGCTCGGACAATTCAAGTTGCTCAAATTCGTATTCACTGATGTCCATATGTACGACCGAGGGGCGGTCTGGCTCCGATTTTTGAAATGTGCTTGCAGGCAAACCAACCGCGTATTCGCTCTTTTCGATTTGCTGAGGTTGGGTCATATTTTGCGGCGAAGAGATGGCCTGTTCAACCCCTTTGGGCGTCACCGTATCATTTACCGGAACCAGGCAGTCGTCGCTGTTGCTTGTGGCGACTCGGCCAACTCTCTGATGGTGCTTTGCGATGCATGCGTACGCGTCCGTTACTTTTTTGGTTTCCTCCGCATACCTAAGTCGCAACCCAGCGTGCTCGTTGATCAGCTCGCTGATAAGCTCATTTCGTGAGTTGTTTGCAGCTGGAGACCCTACGACGTTTGCCGTTCTCGGTGGTCTGTCGTCCCAGTTAGCCATGTCTTTTACCCGCTTTTTTCTTAGATAACGTCAGACATAGTAAAAATAGTGTTAACGCGATCACCTAGAACTATGGAAGCCTTACGCAGTTTGATGGGAGTGCGCAGCGACGATTGGAAAAATTGGGAGGTCGCCAGTCCCACCGGACCAACCGCCTTGCTTGCAAATGTGCACAAGGCAACCAGTGAGCCAAGGGCTCATCTGGCCAGCCTTTGATACAGTTTCGGTTTCAGTAAGTTGATAAGTTTAGTGACTGCTCAACCACGTGATGACGTCAAAGAATTAAAGAAAAGCAAATGCATCGGACAATTTCGGATCTGTAGTGACAAAGAGTTCAGCTGCACGTAGTTGCGCTGTATTTCCGCTAATCCAACTGAGAGACTATGGTTGCCGTACGAAACCAGAAGGACGGTGAAATATGGTGTAATCCGCAATGGTGCGTCGATCACCTGTTAGGCGCGTGCTGTTTACGGATGGTGTTAGGGTGCAGGAAACAGGATGAAGAATGCGTCATCGCCCCTATGCCTCGGCGGCTTACTGACGATTTTCCAAGGGCAATAAGGAACAGTGTAGACCTTAGCCACTAAGAAAAAACCCGCATGGAAGAGGCGAATGTATAGCAGTCATGTGTTCGTGAGTTGCCCGAACTTTCAAGGGTTCCGTTTTGCCCCACCCGCTGTTTGCTTCCGTGTCGATTGAAGGCAACTCGCGACACGGTCACCAAATAACGGAGCGCAATGCCGTGATTGCAACCCTCGCTGCGGTAAGGCGGTTAGCTTAACGTCCCTTCCCAGCTTGTGGCGTTCTCCAAGGCGAACTCCGAGACTGACTATCTTGCGGCAGGCCAACAGATCCTCTCTGCAGCTCGCTTTTGGAGGGTTAATCCAAGAGTTGTCGGTCGAAGTTGATTTGTAAACCGAGCCGATGGCGCCGCCTTCTGGGAGCAAATGCTGGACATCTTCTTTGTCTCCTTGTCTCGAGTGTTTCACAACTGGTGCGATGAACCGATATTTTGGCCGAAAAGGATTACCAAATGTAATCTTGTGTCGTCACTTGGAGCACGGCCAAATGCTCGAAGGAACCACCGTTAGAATGAGACAACTGCGCAACACAAGTTGTCTTAACTGCAGCTTCCATCGGACTGTTTTTCTTTTCGCATGCGAGAAGCAACGCCTCTGTCGTTGCTAAAAAAGGGCTGATCATCGACCGCTTCTATTGGAGAGAAGCTCTAAGAACAGGCCGGTGTTGGATGATGCGATTTTGCATGCCATATGGTGGCACTTAGACATCCGCAACGGTGTCGACAGCGTCAGTGAAGATGCATGTGTTACAGTGCTTCGACATGCCGGAGAACCAAGTGGGCATAAACGCGGAACTACGTTTGAGTGAAGCCTTTTGGTGTAACGAAACTTATTCTTGCGGTCCGTGCAATTGACACAACACTCGTCTGACGTCTTGTCGTGTATCAAGCACCCGCCGTTTCTAACTTGGGTTTTCGATTTGGCGGCGCATATCAGCGGCGCGTTAACCAACGTCCAAAGAATAACGGATTCAAGCAGTGTAGTATGCTAAGGGTCTTATGAGGTTCAACTTGCGAGACTCTTATCATGATTGGCATTCTTGGATTCTTGCTTCTGGGTATGGGAATTTCCCTGATGCTGCCGGACGGCTCTGAGGACGGCGGTTCGGATTTGGGAGGCGATGCCAACTCGGATGAGCCTTCTGTAGAAACTGACGACAGCGCTGTGTCGCCTGATCAGACTGACTTACTTGATCTTTTGCCGGGAGGTTCCGGTGATGTGGCGATTGACGAACCATGCGTTGATATCATCTCGGGGCCAGGGGCAGCGGATGTTGTTGTTGCTGACGATAGCGAAGCAGATAACAACCGGACCGGCACATCGAATGCTCCATACGAAAACGACTTCGATCTTGAAGCGTTTGAGTCGGTCGAGTTCGCGCAAGACACCGACAATGAGATCGTTGGCACAAGTGGAAGCGACCTGATTGTAGGAGGGGGTGCTTCTGATGCAATCGCCGGCTGTTCTGGTGATGACTACCTATACGGTGGGGAAGGATCCGATACTATTTTGGGAGGAGACGGTAACGATCTGATTGTGGCGGTCTCAAACCCATACCTTGGAGATGAAGCTCCTGCCTCTGAGCTATACGGTGACGATGGAGATGACACGCTCATTGGCGAGAACGACGACCTCTTGGTCGGGGGAAATGGAACCGATTTTTTCTATGTTTTTTCTGATGATGGAGCCACTCCCACGACTGCAAGAATTGCTGATTTTGACGCTTCAGCTGAGTCTTTGCTGATAGAAATGAGGGATGACCAAACTGGAGGCGAGCTTCATCTCGATGTTCGGCCAGTAGAGTACGGCGTCGAAGTGGTCGTGAACGGAGTGCCAGTTGTCTTTTTGGAGGAGTTTCTCAAACCGCTGAGTTGGATATTAGAGTGGCAAGCGTAGCTTAAAGCACAGGATTTTTTCTTGAATGACCAAGCTGCTCAAAGTGTCTCCTGCTCTTGGGCAGCCACATAGCTCGAGAAACCCACCTTAGGTATGAAAAAATGGCTGAGCTTGAACATTTCGACTGACCTGCCCCGCTTCTAGTACGCGTTTTTCAGTGAGCGTAGTTCGCGGTTCGATCCATTTTTGGCCGTCGATAATACTCCAACGGGATTAGCCTTTCGAGGCTTGAAATTGGGCGTTGGTGATTGTAGCCAGCGCGCCATGCCGCGATCATACATACGGATCGGGACAGCCAGTTGATGCCTTTTGCCTGGACAGATCGAATACAGCTATCCAGCTTCAGGATCTCAATGGATGGTATGTAGCGCCGCTTGGACAACGATTTCGTGAAGCTGCTCTGACGGTCAATGAAAAAGGACCGTATTTTTGCACGCCTAAGATTCCGAATTAGTAACTCGCGCTTGGATCATCAATTGGATTGTGTCTTACGATCACAAACCTTTCCACGGTGCCCTTTGCCGTAGCCGGTCCGCGGTGGCGTGCTGGTCAAAGAAAACGCCATACTGCGCGATCAATTACGAGCAGATGGCAGCAATAGACATGTTAAATGCTGTCCAAGAATTAGAGAAAAGCTCAGTGATAGTGGCACTCCCCAAATGCTGGCGTGGGCTAGTTAGCACGACTTAATGCAACATAATCTCAACAGTAGGATGATCAACCGCCGATACGTTCAGCAGCTTAGCGTATTCGTCTACTCCGAAGAAAACCTCTATACCCGAGCCATCAACAGCGTCTCGAAGCGAAGTAACACTTGCGACATCTTCGTTTGACGGGTTGATCACATTGAGTGCAAGACGGTCGCTCGTAACGTCGAAATCGGTAACGACAGCTACTTACGACCCTTTGAGCTTAAACACGGTGACACTGAAGTTATCGTTTCCTGCCCCGCCCACTGCTGTGTCATTCTCAACTAAGCGTGGCGTGTCGTTGCCATTTCCACCGTAGATAACGTCTTTTCCGTACCCGCCCCTGATTTCGTCATCTCCGCCTCTGCCGAGTACGGTATCTGAGCCAGTTCCGCCAAGCAGTGTATCATCGTCGGCGTCTCCACTGATCAGATCATGTTCGCTGCCACCGAGAATCCTGTCAGTGTTTTCGCCCCCTCTAAGGTGTCGCTCCCACTGTTACCGGTTAGAAAGTCTTTGCCAGCGCTGCCAAGCAGCGTGTCATTTCAACCTCCACCGTTCATTTGGTCTGTACCACGCAACCCTCGAATAAGGTCGCTTGCAGCGCCTCCTGAAATACGATCATTAAACTGACCTCCGATTAATGTGTCTTGTCCGGTTCCACCGGACATAAAGTCGTTTCCTGTTCCACCCGACGGAATATCGTTTCTTGGGCGTCCGGATAGCGTGTCGTTGCCAGATGATCCGCCGATTGTTTCGTTTCTGGCCTCACCTGAAAGGTAGTCCGCACCGGAGCCAGAGGTTATTGAATCGTTGGCGTCTCCTTCGAGCACATTGATCCCCACTTCGGATTGAATAGCGATCGTCTCATCACCAGCGAACGTGAGAATATCTGATGCGAACTCGTCGTTAATGAAGACGCGATCATTGTCGTCCCCGTATGGTGCGTCCGGTGTATCAGTTTCATCGTTGTCGTCTCCGAAAAAAACAAGCGAAGCCGTAAAGCTGAGAAGCAGCAACGAGAAAACAGTTAGCAATGGAACGTCGCCCCCAGTGCTTGCGTCGGAGGCCAATGCTGAGGGCAACGGCCCGCAAATTAAAGTTACGTAAGGTCTTTCTTGAAAATTTTGCTACGGACCTTTTGGGTCACCTAATCACTTTGCATTGCAATTTGATAACGGGATCATTAGAAGCGCGCACTCACCAAGTAGAAGGGGAGAGGTCTACAGCATAGCTGTGACTACAACCAAGCAAACCTAAATTCATCTGAAGCGTCGAAACATTGGTCAAACGAACAAGCGTTGGATGACCGGCTGAGTGTTGGCAGCGAAGGCGAAACGTCATAGCCTTTTCTTGTATTCTTGCTGGTTTCTTGGCTGTGAGAGAAACAGATGTCCAATCGGTTGTCGCGTGCGGGGGCTCCATCCTCCAAAGCGCCAACAGTTTGAGCCTCTTTTCTGCTACGTCTTCTTGTTTACCTAGCATACTGAACTCCATAGTGCAGGACGAGAAACGGTACCTAAACGGAATTAAGTATCTACTAAGCTCTCGTTGTGAATGAGGGAGCGTGGGGGTGGATCAATCAAACCGTTCTAGCTTTTGCGTCGGTTTGTTCCTCGCCGGGCAGTCTTGGATGATCTTTTGCAAGTGGTTGAAGGCGGTATTTGCTCTCTATCGCGCCTCGTTTTGGGCCTCTTATGCCCCCAACTCTGTGGGGGGCATTGTCTCGAGAGGCTACGAGCTCATAGCCGAAAAAATGTGACGCAAGGCTCGTCTTCGTTTTCGTGGCATGTCTCTCCCCTCTCTCTCTCTCTCTCTCTTGAGATGCACAGTCGATGTCACTTACGGCTGAGGCGAAATGCCATTCCACGATTTTGGTTCGATTACTGCTCGAAGAAACCAGGTGAGAGACCCAAGCCACCAAACAAGTCAGCATAATGAGTTTCGCGCTCACGGACATCTGCGCCATCGATGTCAAAGAGAAAACTGATCTCCGTGGACAAAACAGGCCGATTTCTTCGCGGATTTTACGTGAATGGCTCTGAGGGAAGGCCACGAGGTCTATCGGTTGCGCACGCATTTTCACATTCTTGAAGCTGCCAAAGCAGATCTGATTGTTATGATTTCACCTTCTCTAAACGAGTTAGTTTTATGAGTGACTCCTTAGTGGCTTTCACGCGCAGTCCCGGCACTGATGGATGCCTGTTGCCACACTTGTCTTGGAGTGAATGGGTTCAGATATTGACTATAGAAAAGTCTAACCACGCAGACGAACTCGATAACTTTCGGCGCCGCAATGCGTGGCTTTTGTGGTCAGTGCTTCTTTTCAGCCTGTTCGTAAACGTGCTGATGCTCACCGGTCCGCTGTACATGCTGCAGGTATACGAACGTGTATTGGGATCTGGCAGCGAAGAAACGCTTCTGGCTCTCACGGTCCTCGTCTGTTTCCTGTTCATCATGATGGGCCTGTTGGATTTCGCACGTGTTCGTGTGGCCGCGCGATATGGGGCGAAGTTGCAACATTCATTCGATGCACGGATCTTCCGCGCGGCGCTGTCGCGGGCGCAACGCACGGGTCAGACGCAAACAGCCTTGTCGGATTTGGCTTCTGTCCAGCGTCTTACCTCATCGCCCGTTTTCATGGCCGTGTTCGACCTTCCTTTCACGCCGCTCTTCATAGCGGTCATTTTCATTTTCCACCCATGGCTCGGCTGTTTGGCGGTCGGCGGCGCTGCTGTGTTGGTTGTGGTAACAATTCTCAATCGTCAGTCGACGGCGAAGCCGCTTCGTGAGGCCGCTGAGACAGGTCGCCTCGCTGACCGCATGGCCGGTGAGATGCAGTCGCAGGCGGAAGTCATACGTTCCCTTGGCATGCAGGACGCGGCTTTCTCGCGGTGGCACGATCTGCGCAAGCGCGCGTTGAATGTCTCCATGCGGGCGGCGGATAAGGTCGGCGGCTTCTCTACGTTATCCAAGACACTGCGTCTTTTCCTGCAATCTGCGATCCTCGGTCTGGCGGCGCTGTTGGTATTGCGGGGCGAGCTTAGGGCAGGGGCCATGATCGCAGGATCCATCCTGATGGGCCGCGCATTGGCGCCGATTGATCTTGCCATTGGGCAATGGTCGATGATCTCGGAGGCTGCACGTGGCTGGGGTCGGTTGCAGGGCTTGCTGGCGGATGAACCCGTACCGTCTCCAAAACTGGACCTGCCCCGACCGAAAGCGGCGCTCGAAGTGGCAAGCCTATCGGTCGTACCGCTCGGGGCGAGCGCACCGACGCTCCGGGGCATTTCGTTTCGGGTAGAGCCCGGAGAAGCGGTCGGCGTGATTGGCCCGTCTGGCTCCGGTAAATCCAGCTTGGCGCGTGCGATCACAGGTCTATGGCAACCGTCGGGCGGGTCTATCCGGCTTGACCGAGCGACCCTCGACCAGTACGAGCCAGATCGGCTTGGAAATCTAATCGGATACCTCCCGCAAAGCGTTTCGCTTTTTGACGGGACGATTGCACAGAACATTGCCAGGCTTGAGGCCTCTCCAAATGCAGAGGCCATTTCGACGGCAGCGGTGGCGGCGGATGCCGATACGATGATCCGAGCCCTTCCGGATGGCTATGAGACGCAGGTCTCTGGGATGGGGCCGATGTTGTCGGGCGGGCAGGTCCAGCGCGTTGGCCTGGCCCGTGCGCTTTATGGCGATCCCGTTCTGCTCGTTTTAGATGAGCCGAACTCGGCCTTGGACAGCGCGGGCTCAGATGCCCTCAACAAAGCCGTACACGGCATCAAGGAAAGGGGCTCGCCGTTATCATCATGGCGCATCGCCCGAACGCCATTCAGCAGTGTGACAAGCTTTTAGTGCTCCGCGACGGAATCGCCCAGGCCTTCGGACCACGGGACGAGGTTTTGGCGCGTGTTCTGAAGAACACGGCGGATGTGCGATTGGTATCCGACAATCCCGGCAGAGGTGGACTGATATGAGCGACGCCGACACAAATTGGTCCGTAGCGGGCCCGATGCGGCTTGGCTTTCTGTCCCTGCTTGTTCTCGTTGGCGGCTTCGGAACCTGGGCTGTGACAACAACTCTGTCGGGGGCCGTTGTGGCAGCTGGACAGGTGGAAGTGGACCTCAATCGCCAGGCCATCCAGCATCCCGATGGCGGATTGGTGGCTGAGTTGCTCGTCGATGAAGGCGACCGTGTTGAGGCGTGGCAAGTCTTGGCCCGGTTGGACCCGTCAGAGCTGCAGACAGAACTCAGGGTCGTCCAAACCAACCTCGCCGAGGTCCAGGCGCGCAGGGCCCGGTTGGAAGCGGAGCAAGATGGCCGCGAAAACGTCATCTTTGTGCCTGAGCTCATAGCAATTGCTGAAAATGATCCGGGGATTGCGGACCTCTTGGCCGGTCAACAAAATCTCTTTGCGGCACGAGCCGAGACAACAGCGCGACAGATGGAACAAGTGCGTGGGCGCGTAACACAGATCAATGCCCAAGTCCGCGCGCTTGAAGCGCAGCAAGACGCGCTGGCAGGCCAAGTCGCGCTTGTCGAAGAGGAATTGGAGCGGCGGCAAGCTTTGCTGGACAGCGGGGGCGGTACACGAGAACCAGTGGTCCGATTGCAGCAGGAACTTGTTCAACTTCAGGGTTCCGCTGGGGAAGTTGCTGCGGGCCAAGCTGAGGCCGCAGAACGGATCATCGAAAACGAACTGGCCATCCTGCAGCTTCAGACGGAGCGCCGTGAACAAGCGATCACCGAGCTTCGCGAAATCCGCGTCACCGAACAGGAGCTGACCGAACGCGCCAGCAACCTCGCCTCACGTATCTCGCGGTTGGACCTCCGCGCGCCGGTGGCAGGACGTATCCATGGTCTGACGATTTTTGGCGAAGGGTCGGTTTTGCGTCCCGCCGATCCCTTTGCATATCTGGTGCCCGAAGGACGGCCGTTGGTAATTTCCGCGCGCGTTCCCGCAATCGACATCGACCAGGTGTTTGCAGGCCAAGAAGTCACAGTGGTGTTTCGGGCCTTCAATCAAAACGACCTCCCACAAGTTACTGGCCTAGTAAGTCAGACCTCAGCGGACGCGTTTGTCGATGATGTCAGTGGCAACAGCTTTTACCGCGCTGAAATTGTTCTGCCAGAAGATCAGGCAGCACTTCTCGGGGATCGCGTGCTTGTGCCCGGCATGCCCGTAGATGCATTCATCCAAACCGAAGAGCGCACACCAATGACGTATCTGATTGAACCGTTTACGGCGTTTATTGGACGGGCGCTTCGCGAGAGCTGACGGCGCAGTCCTTACATCTGTCGTCAACCGGACAACCCCTATGGTGCTGTTAGACGAAGCTTTATTGAGATAGGCAGGGTGCTTTTCTAATCTTGGCTCGAGAGCAAAGGATTCCCGTTCAAATCCTTCAAGACGAGCCCAGAGATCATCCGCCTGGCGGTGATGCTCCATGTCCGACTTCGACTTTCACTCCGGAACGTCGGGGATCTGCTTCATGAACGTGGAGTGGAAGTGTGCCACGAGACTAACCGATACCGGTGGCAAAAGTTCGGCCCCATGTTTGCGTCCGAGATCAAGAAGCGGTAGGTCGAAGGCTTGAAATCAAGCAAGTGGCGTTGGCACTTGGACAAGGTTTTCATGAAGGTCGCGGGCAGGACGCACTATCTCTGGCGAGCCGTGGATCACGAGGGCTAGGTGCTGGAGAGCTATGTCACCAAACGGCGTGACAAAAAGGCAGCGCTGAAGTTCTTAGGAAAAGCAATGCGCAAGTATGGGCAGCCTGAAGTGTTTGTGACCGACAAGCTTCGCTCCTATGGCGCTGCACTCAAAGAGATTGGTGGCATTGAAAGCCAAGAGACCGGGCGTTGGGTCAACGATCGGGCTAAGAATTCGCATCTTCCGTTTCGACGAAGAGAGCGAGCAATGCTCCGGTTCCGACGAATGCGAAGTCTACAGAAGTTTGCCTCCGTCCACGCCTCAGGTTCCAACCACTTCAACCGAGACTGCAGTCTCTCAAGTCGAAACAACATGCTGCTGAGCCGGACCGCTGCTCTGTCCAAGTGGCGGGTCACTTGTGCTGAATAAGTGGCGGTGACTATTTCCTAAGTGACACTGAAACGTATTCGTCTGACGTCACACTTTCAACGTGCTATAGGTTCAAGACCCATCTAAACTATTGAGGCCGCAACCGAGCTTCGATGCGGTTCCGCAAAGTGCCGAAATCCTGCATATGGATGCGTTCCGAAATGAGCAAAGGCGAGCGTCGAAGCCGCGTCCAATTCTGATTAGCCATCCACATCGAATTGCTACGTGCAAGTCGCATATGGCAGCGATCAAACTTTAACCCAATTTTAACGCTTTCGGCTCAATGTTTTTATGCGTGGCCTTTCCTATATAGTGAGCAAGGACATGTACCCACAAAGGCGTTTGGCAGAGCGCCGCTTCCGCAGTGTGCACCCCGTCATGGCAATTGGGCCTAGCGGGGTGCTTTGGAATCGGTTGGAAGCACCGCCTAGAAGCCTCTCACCTTCTTGGCTGGACCTAAGCATGTCGCCGTCCCCCGAAAAACCGTCGGCCTGCAACTATGCGCTACTGCCAAGATGCAGAACGAACGTAGCCCCTGGATGACCTGATATGAGCCCCTCGTTACTCTGTCGCGGAACGAAGGGCCACCCTGAACGAACGCGTCCTGGGTCAAGAGATGGCCCTATTAGCGGGGGCGAAGTACAAGTAGCCTCCCACCCGACAACCATTAATGCCCATATATCCCTTACATCTTGTGAAGCGTGCAATTTCTCTTCGGCAGGTGTGCAAAGCTATGACTTTCAATTGGTCTTGCGTTGTAGAACCAGAGGACTGCCTTGCGGCTTTGTTAGCTAGCTTTCGTGAAGGCGCGCACTCACCGTCAACAGCAACTTGCGTAACCACGCGTTGCGCCCTGAATGTTCATACTTCCTATGCCAAACCAGTTCATATTTCAGCTTCGGCAATGCGAAGGGAATAGGGCAAAAGTCCAGTTCGGCAAACGCCGCCTCATGGAGTCGCCGTGGCATAGTAGCTACCAAGTCCGTGCCGACCATCAAATCGGCCAGCATCGAGGCAGTCGGGGCCAGCAGGCTATAGCTCCGTTTGAACCCCTTTTCCTCGAATGCGGCTTCCACAACACTCTTGGTGTGGCCGCCGAAATCAACCGCAGCGTGCGACGCATCAAAGTACTGTTCGATGCTCGAAATAGGTGATCTCAACTCTGGGTCGAAGAAGATCACAAGCTCATCGTGACCATAAAGACAGCTTTTCAGGGTCGGCGAATATCGAAGACCAGCAACTGCAATCGCCACATCGACTTCGCCTTCTGTCAGCATCGCTGTGACCTTACTGCGAGGGGCTAACCTTCGAATGTGAAGACTTGATCTTGGCGCAACAACTCGAAGCTCCGCCCGTAGTGCCCGCATGTCTTCAACTAAAGCAGGTGTCGAGATTGCGATTCTTAGTGGTCTCGTTTCTAGTGTGGAGTCGAATTTTTCTGGCGCCGACAATCCTTCAAATTCAGCGATGATCCTTTGAACCCTTGGCATGATGGAAATTGCCTTTTCGGTTGGAGAGATACCTCGACCCGCTCTCACGAAAAGCTGGTCGCCGAGCGCCGAACGAAGTTTGTCCAAGGTGTGGCTCACGGTCGATTGGTTAAGGTCCAGTGATCCCGCAGCTCGACTCACCGAGTTGAGTTCAAAAACGGTCACGAAAACACGTAGCGAATGGGCGTCCAGCCGGTATATATCGATTTCTCGCATACGAAATTACCTTCTCATCGATGGATTGGATTTTCCGTAGCTGTTAGTCTCGACCGCATCAACCCAAGCCAGCTTTCAAGTAGGTCGGGTTCCACTCTGCAGAGACGCGGCTCGCTCGTAGTCATTGGAAACACCTCACAACCTTAAAAAGGATTTGTGCCATGCCGGTTGTGCCATACTTCCAACCCTTGATCCGAGTTAAGACCGGAAGCTTCGAGGGATTGGAAGCGTTAGCGAGATACCACCGCGGTGGACGTGTTTTCGCTCCAGCGAAATTCATGAAGTGCATGAAAGGCAACTCAGAACGAGAGGCGTCGTTTGATTGGTTGATGCTCGCGAGAGTGCTCGAGAATTGCAGGGACTGGATTGCAGAGGGTGTGCCGTTTGAGAGCGTCGGTTGGAATGTTGGAAGAAGCTGCCTGCGCTCAGACACTTTCATTGAAAAATTAAAATACTGTTTGGCAAGCACTAAGTTGAGCCCGAAGGCATTAGCCATTGAGATAACTGAAGCAGCTTTGACGGGCCATTCCTATGAAAAGAAGTTGTCCAACATTGAAGCCGCTCAAGCACTCGGTTGCAAAATCGCGCTTGATGACTTTGGGACTGGTGGATCTTCTCTCTCCATTCTCCGTGACGTGCCGTGCTCGGCGATCAAGATTGCCGGAGAGTTCGTCGACGAGGTTTTAACAAGCTGGCGAGTGGCCACGATTGTTGAAGGTGTTGTAGAGGTTGCCCATTCGCTGAGCGTTCTGGTCGTAGCAGAGTGTGTGGAATCCGAGCCTCAATTCGAAGCAATCAGTGCACTCGGATGTGACCTTGTTCAAGGGCATTTCCTTTGCGAACCAGTACCTGGCTCAAAGGTGCCTAACCTTTTGGACGCTTGGCAAAGCAGGAACCAACCTGAAGGACTCAATGCTCTGCCATAGCCGTTCGGGCACTCGACCTTCCTCGTTGGATTTTCGGCCACCCTCGGGTGAGCAGGTGTTACAAGTGTAGCGGAAGGATGAGTGAAACTGACGTTCCAAATTTGGTGCTCTCAATTTCCACCTTCCCGCCACTTTCCGTTGCGAAACCACTTACCATGGAAAGCCCAAGGCCAGTTCCTTTCCCAGGTTCCTTCGTGGTGAAGAATGGATCAGAGACACTAGCTAGAATTTCAGGCGGAATGCCTGACCCTGTATCAAACATGCTCAAGATAGCATACTTGCCCTCGCCCGGCACACTTTCACTCACTTTTGTCCGAGAACCCATTGTTTCACTTATCGCTATGCTGGCGATGATGGTGCCGTTAGCTTCAATGGCATCTACTGAATTCTTCAAAAGGTTCAAAAGCGCAGCCGACAACTGTCGGTGATCGACTTCAATCATCACCGGGTGCGGTAATTTGGTGACATCAAGCTGGATGCGTTCGGGTACCATCGTTTGGCCAAACGCTTCTAAATCCTCCAGTGCTTTGTTGGCATCCATCTTGGACGATTTTGAAGGTGCCTTGCGGGCGTAGATCAGTAGCTGTTCAATTACGCCCTCGGCGCGCTCAGCGGCACGTAGAGCTTCTGACATCACCTCTCTCCGCTCACTGGCCTCATGGATTTCGCTAAATAGCTCAAGATTTCCTTTGATGACTGTAAGTGCATTGTTGAAATCATGGGCAACGCCACCAGCCAGCTTGCCGATAGCGGACATTTTTTGTTCGTGTGCAAGGTTTGCGGATGCCTGGATGATTTCAAGGCGTCGATGATGGGCACCAAGCATCGTCACGGAAATGAAGATGATGGCAAACAACGTGACCATGACGACGCCCGCTTGAACAATTGGATCGTCGCTCCTTTCAATGCATGCATATGAGATGTAGGCAAGCGACGTTCCAAATATGGCAACTTGTGTGAACACGAGCCACCTCGACCGGTCAGCCCGGCGAACATGGTACATTGCCGTAATCACAAAAACTATCATTCCGATGAGCATCAGACTCGGGTCGTCGTTTGCGGCCAACACAGTTGGAAGCCATAGAAATGAGATTTGCACGGCAATGAAGAGCAAGCCTCCGATAACTGCATCCAGCTGAGATGCCGCTTTCCTGCGTAGCGTAAGAAAGGGCCATTGTACTGCGTGGAAACCTGCAAAGATCAGTACCCAGAGAACTGGAGCAAGCCACCCAGTGTATAGCTGGAGTAGTAGTGCACCCAAAGGCACACCGAGACCGCGCAATAGAATGTCAACAGGATCACCGTACTCAGCCTGGTACAATTCTTCCAGTTCGTCACGGGGATCGATCAAGTCTACGGGATGCACGGCTGTTGCGTTTTTACTATACTCATTGGCAACTTAGATGTGCACTTCCAATTGCGGTAAGCAAGCCCTTTCTAATGAGCGGATCGATTGGTGCGCTGTCCTAGCAGGAGCATGGCCTTGTCAGAGGAACATCGTTTGAGCGGGGCAGGGCTGTCTCGTAGCTTTCATGGATGACCAAACACGCTCCATTCAAGTACTTCAAAACCAGTCACGAGATCATCCGTCTTGCCGTGATGATGTACGTTCGTTTTCCTCTGTCGCTTCGGAACGTCGAAGATCTGCTGCATGAGCGCGGTGTCGATGTGAGCCACGAGAGCGTCCGATAGTGGTGGCTTCGGTTCGGCCCGATGTTTG
>NZ_JBVFUX010000005.1:0-23066 GCF_055693405.1 Gymnodinialimonas sp. JB5-7 | reverse complement strand
GATGTTACAGGGAAAATTGGCTCCGGCGGTAGGGATCGAACCTACGACCAATTGATTAACAGTCGTTTTGCAAGGATTCTTAGTATCTGTAAATAAATAAAAAAAAGATACGCAAACCAAAAATGTGTAACAATATGTGTAAGTCTTGCGTTGATGCGTTGGGGCCGCCACGCGCCCCTCAGGGCGCTTCAACTGGCTTTTGCGCTGTTTGCCCCAAAATAGCGAGCTTTGTTGCCTCACGGGCGCTTCAGGGGCTCTGAGGCCCATTCCTGAATTGGCCGCATCACCTAACGGGCCTATTTGGCGAGATTACACCATTCGTGATAAGATCCAGTCATAACCCATTGATATGACATCAGCTTCAATCAAATTGTACGACATCCTCGTTGCCAACGGCGTTGAACGGGACGTTGCCCGTGAAGCCATAGCTGAGTTCCTTACTAAGGACGAAGCTACAGCTCGCCTAGCAACTAAGGATGACATCACAAAGATAGTAATGTGGATGGCCGGATTCTCGGCCGCTCAGACAGCAACTATCGTTGCAATCATCGCTCTCTTTTTCTAACCGCTATGCAAACAGACCAGCACACCCAAACGATCATTGTGGCCAACAGTGAGGGTGTCTGCCTTTGTTTTCAGGTGCATAGTGCTGAAAATCAGCTTCCAGTTATTCAAGCCTGAAAAAGTTTTTAAAACAATCTCTTAGAGAGTGTTTACCTATACAATAAGATATACAATACTACTATTGTATAGGCAAACTCTGGCGCGATGCGCCTTATCCTGTTGAATGGCAACAGAAAAGTGTTCCCCCCGAGTTGTCGTTCTGCGCCCGACCCCGAGCGCTCGCCATTGTCATACAGTTATAACTAAGCTGAATGCCTGCTGGCTTCGCTCCGCGTCTCTCACCCCGCCTAACGGCTTGGGGCGAGCGCCGCTGCACTCGGTTGGTCTGGCCGTCTATCGACACGCTAACGCTGGCCAGCCTGCACCGATCGCTCGGGGTCGGGCACGACACGATTTCGTTTCGATTTTTTCTGTCGCCTGACGGCTCGGAAAAAA
This sequence comes from Gymnodinialimonas sp. JB5-7, assembly GCF_055693405.1. Classification (NCBI taxonomy): domain Bacteria; kingdom Pseudomonadati; phylum Pseudomonadota; class Alphaproteobacteria; order Rhodobacterales; family Paracoccaceae; genus Gymnodinialimonas; species Gymnodinialimonas sp. JB5-7. The sequence continues at coordinate 22,007 of NZ_JBVFUX010000005.1, read as the reverse complement.
GTCGAACTCAATCGGCGGCCGACAACTCGGGGGAACGTTTTGTGGCTAAGGACTAGCCAAGCGTAAACGCATTGCCCGCAGGCGGGCAGGGGCTGCGCCCAAGGTTCTCACATCGGCAAAGCCGGCGAGAAAAAAACCGCGGCCAAGGCTGCGGTTTTACAGGTGCTCACCAGAGCGGCCGAAGGATTTCGGCAAGCTCATCACTGGTGAGGTGGTGGGGTTTCACCCCATCGGGAAGATCTACGGCACGTGCCCAGGTGGTGCCCGAGAGTGCGCCCGCAATCTCTCGGGCACCAATGCGTCCTGGTTCGTCGCCATCGGCGACGACGAAGATCTTCCGCGGCGCTAACGACGCGACCAGATCAACTTGTTGGTCAGAGATGGAGCGACCGAAGGGCGAGACCGCTTGGAAGATGCGGTGGTGCCGCATCACTGAGAGGTAGCTCTCAAAGATGACCAGTGCGCGATTGTCCTCCCGCTCGGCGACCCGGTGATAGTTGAACAGCTCGAGTTCCTTCCGAAAGCCTTTCGGGAGGACATATTTCGGCACGTCATCTTCGCCCGCATCACCCAGGTACCGACCGCAGTAGCCGATCGTGCGCCCCTCTGTGTCATGCAGGGGGATTGCCAGACGATCTCCGATCGTCTTGCTGCGCTTGCTGGCGCGGCCGAGACCAAAGGTCTCGCGCTCGCTCGCCGCAATGCCGTGTTCGTCGAGCCAGGCCAAAAGATCTTCGTCTTCCGTGAGCTTGAGCTCGAACGTGAGTGGGGGATTGTACTGCTCGCCGTCTTCGGTCTCAGGCGCAGGCGGCGGTGTTTCAGCCTTTGGCTGCGCAGGCTTGCCTGGTGACCGTTTCTTTGACTTCGGGGTGTGGCCGTTTTCGGTGACCGGAATGGCGCAGATCTCTGCGACCTTCTCCGCCGCCGGCCGGATGTTGATGCCATCCATGGCCATCACGAAATCCAGGACATTGCCTTTCGCGCCACAGACGAAGCAGTTATAGACGCCCTTCTCCGTGTTCACCTTGAGTGATGGCTTGGTGTCCTCGTGGAAGGGGCAGAGGGCTTTGTATTGCCCGGCCTTGCTGCCATCTTTGATGAGTTCGATGCCATAGGCTTCGAACACGGTTCCGATATTGGCCTGCGCACGGACGTGCGCAAAGTCGATGCGCTTTGCCATAGTCATTACCTTAGCTGATTGGGGAGGGGATGAACGAGGATCGTTCTTCGAGCAGCTTACCGTGGATCGAAGATCCGTCGAGTTGACAGCCTGGCCAGGCTGTCATGTGGCGGCATGGGGTATACTAGAGGCAATCAGGTCATCCGTTCTCAGACATCAAAGTCAGCCCCGCTTCGCTTCGACCTCAACCCTCATTTTGGGACAGTCGTCCCTTGAGCCAAACACCTCAATTCTGACGACGACCGCACGGCCGGAGGCGGTGAGTACGTGATCGGAAACGTACTCCTGCGCGCGACTGCCGACTGCCGATCATGTCGGCAGTCGCGTCCAGGCGAGGCTGGCTTTGGTGTATGCCACAGGATTTTTTGCATTTGGGAGAACGAGAGACATGGAACCAGAAGCGGCCGTTTGGGTTGGCGCCGGCTGACCGTGCGCGGCACTTGTACTGCGTCGGGCAGACCGGGACAGGAAAGAGTACGTTGCTGCATAACCTGGCGCGGCAAGACATTGCGTGCGGGGCAGGGGTGACACTCATAGATCCCCATGGAGATCTGGCGGCGGAGCTTTGCGACGCCATCCCGACGCGACGGATCGACGACGTTGTCTTGGTCGATCCGACCGACGTCGAGCACGTACCGGGCATCAACCTCTTTTACCGCGTGCCGCTCGATGAGCGGCCGCGGGTGACGAGCAACATCGTCGCCACTTTCAAGCACGCCTGGTCAGACAGTTGGGGGCCGCGGCTCGAGCACATCCTACGCAACACCGTACGCCTGGTGCTGGACGCACCAGATCGAGCACGACCGTCGATCGTTGCTGTAGCGCTGGTGTTGGTGGATGATGACTATCGCAAGTGTCTCTTGCAGCACGCGATCGACGAGCAAGTGATCAGCTTCTTCGGCACTGAGTTTGATGTGTGGAATGACCGCTTCCGGATCGATGCGCTTGCGCCGGTGCAGAACAAACTGGGCGCCATCTTGGCCAGCCCATTTGTTCGCAACATCATCGGCCAGTGGCGGCCGACGATCAGTTTTGACGACATCATTCGCACCGAGAAGGTGCTCATTATTCGTGTGCCAAAAGGCACGCTCGGAGAAGACAACACCAGCTTGCTCGGTTCGCTCGCGGTGTCGGGCTTGGTACAAGCCGCCATGGCGCCGCGGCCGGAGCGCCTGGCGCACCATGTTTACATTGACGAGTTCCAGAGCTTCACGACCGACAGTTTTAATCTGATCTTGTCGGAAGCGCGGAAGTTCGGGCTCACCCTTACGATCGGACATCAATTTTTGGATCAGGTGTCGCCCGAGATCCAAGCCACCGTTTTTGGAAACGTTGGCAACATTGTCGCGTTTCGGGTAGGGGGAAATGACGCCGAACGTTTGTCGCGTGAGTGTCGCGGCATCGCGTCGTCGCGATTTGCCGACCTGCGCAAGGGCGAGGTTATTGGCCGTCTTTTGACCGACGGCGAGACGACGACATCGTTTATCGGGCAAACCAAGTTGCCCGACCCGACACACGGAACAGGGAGCGGGTGCGATCAAAAGCCGCCGTGCCTACACCGTACCGCGCGCGAAGGTTGAGGCACGGATTGGGCAGTGGCTACGAAACTAGGTTCCTAGGAATATAGAAATCCCCGGCACCGGGAAGGTGTCGGGGATTGGGTCATTTGTAGCCAAGCTGGCGACAGGCCATGTATACCGTGTGTTCGCCGAACTGGCGTTCGGCCACGGATACATACCGCTCCCACATCTCGTCGCACGCGTCTTTGGCTTTCTGCCGCACTTCGAGCAACGAGATTGAGGCATACATTTGCGCCTCGGCTTTGGCGATGCGTTCACGGCCTTTGACCAGAAACGCTGCGGCCTCCGCTTCTTTTTGCCGAGATGCTTGGAAGCAAGCCTCGCTCTCAGGTGAGACGATATCCGCCAGGATACCATCGTGGAGCTCACCTATGCTGAGCGAGCTCAGGTTACGCGGTGTCGATCGATCACCAAGCAGGCGGCTAATGGGAGTGGTCACAAAAAGTAGACAACACCCAAGCCGATAAGAACAAATAGAATTTCAGGGTACATGCTTTCCTCCTCTGCGTGGGTTCAAGGGAATTCAAACGCACGGTTGAGAAGGGAATAAGCTATTGATATTAAACCATATTTTTATGGTTTTTGCAAATAGGGGATGGTGCGTTGGCCGGACGGAGATCCGCGGATGTAAGTCTATATACGTATAGGAGTTTGCTGGTGGGGTTGGGGATCACGGCAGCGTTTGTCGTGCTGGCGCCGCGCTTTTGGATTTGGCTCATGGCGATCGTGCTGTTTTATGAGCCGAGCCGAATTCCGTGCAGTCACTACGTCGGATGTTTGTGGACGGCGGTGAGCTTGCCGTTTCAAGCGCACGATGCCGGTATCATTCGATATGCGTCATTGCTGCCGTTTTACGGTGTGGTTGCGAGTGCAATCGTACTGAGCTCGCTCCAGTTGGACTACTTCCGAGAGAAAGATGGAAAGAGCATCAAAGAGGATGTGTATTTCCTCCTTAGACCGATCGTTTTTTACTTCGTTGCGATGCTGATTACCGTCGCGGTTTTGGTAAATAGTGATGAAATGCCATCGGTGGGTCTTTCACTGCTTATGGCGCCGTTCATTTTCACCTACTTGCTCGCGACAATTCCGGTCTACTTCTTGATCTGTGGAACGATCATTGCCGCATTGATCTGCATACCGCGGGCGTATGTTTTTTGGACGACACGCTCAAAGCTCCGGGCTGCCTACGCTGCGGGTGCCGGCCGTGCGACGTTTGAGCCCGGCGCTGTTGTGTCTGGTCTACGCGAGAAGTCGACGAGTGATACGCACGCTCGGGCGCTCCGCAAGGAGATGGGCAAAACGGCTGAAAGTGTTGACGAGCAGCTTGCTCGGCTGCGTAGCCAAAACTCGAACCTCAAGGCTTCGATCGAGCAGGAGACCCGCCGCGCTGAGGAAGCGGCTGAGCTCTCGCGGAAAATGGCTGAGATTGAAGAGTTGGAACGCGAAAACGAAGCCCTTCGCGGCTTTCAAAGGGGACGATATCGTCCAGGCGAGGACAGGAATTGATGTCAGAGCACGACAAAGATCGACCACTAGACGGCGAGATTTTTCCGCCAGATGATGACGAGCCGCAGGATCTCCGCGAGATGAAGAGTGTGCAACATCTTCCGCCGCACGTTCCTGATCTAGGAGTTGCTCGTGCCTTGTTTGGCAACCTTGAGTATTGGGGGGCTGCCCGTACAATCAGAGCGTATCGCCAGATGATACAGGAGGGCACTGGGAGCGTAACAGATCAGAAGGATTTCATCGCTGCCAGACGTGAACTGTATGCCGAGGAGGGGCGTTGGAAAAAGCGCGATGAGTACCGCGAAGCCGCAATGCTTGAGGCAGATGTTTTTCTAGCAAACCAGAAAGCTCGATTGGCGGTGGCGCAGCATGCGCAGGCAGAGGCTGAGCGCGCACGTTCGGTAGCGGAAGAGGATGCCAAGGATGCTGAGATTGCGCGTGAGATCAAACGCCTGCGGTTGGAGCAGGAACTATTGCGCGAGCGTGAGAAATTGGAGCGGATGCGGAATCCGCCGCCGAAACCAGACCCGTCCGAAAAGGAAACGTCCGAGCAATCGAAGAAATCTTTTGAAGAACAGATGCTTCGCCTCCAAGCTCGACTGCAGAAGCTGCAAGAGCAGATCATGGCCGAGAACCTTTCAGAGGCTGAATACGAGGGATTAGCGGCACAGATCTCCATGGTGCTGGCGGAGATGGATGCACTTCAGAAAAAACACGCTTCGAGCTTGTAATGGGGACGATCCCACTCGGTAAGCTGAAGGGGCGCATGGTCTTTGCGGAGAAGGAGACCCGCGAACAGCACTTCCACATCATGGGTAATTCCCGGATGGGTAAGTCGTTCTTCATGGAGCATATGATCCGTCAGGACATCATGAAGGGCGATGGTGTCTGTGTGATTGATCCGCACGGCACGCTCTACGACAGCTTAGTGCAATGGCTCACCGTGACCGGTGCAGCAGATCACCGACAGGTGCATCTTATAAATCCGACAGCCGCAGGGTGGTCGGTTGGCTTTAACCCGTTTGCTACGGGCGACGCCGATCCAACCGTGCGGGTTGATCTGATGGTCGACGCCTGCACCAAGGTCTGGGGTGGGGCGGACATCAACCAGACCCCACGCCTAGCAAAGTGCCTCGAGCTGGTGTTCTTCGCGTTGGCTGAACACCGACTGGCGATCACCGATGCGCGACGGTTTTCGACGTTACCGTATCAAGAGGATCGTTTGCTTTTGACCAGTACCTTTAAGAACTGGGATCGGGGAAAAGATTGGGACGAGCTGAACAGTTACCAGCCGCGTATGTTTGCTGAGTACATGGAGAGCACCAACAGCCGGTTGTTGGCGTTCTCAGGCAATCAATCCATCCAACGCATCATGGGGCAAACCAGCGGTTTGCTCGACTTCAAGCGCTGCATGGATGAGCGGCACATCGTGTTGGTCAACTTGGCCAGTACGGATGCGATTTCTGAGCGGAATACGAAAGCACTGGGTGCCATGATCTTCGCCGACCTTTTCTATAGCGCCAAGACACGAGACCTGCGCACCGCTAGCGCCAAGCCCTTCTACTGCTACGTTGATGAGTGCGCCGACTATATTACGGAGGACGTGGCGAAGGCGCTTGATCAGACGGCCAAGTTTGGCCTGCATTACATCCTGGCGCATCATCGGATGAGCCAGCTCGAGCAATATGGCAAAGGTTTCCAAGACGCCGTGATGGCCGGCGCACAAAGCAAGGTCATCTTTCGACTTGATGCAGATGATCTCGCTGAAGATGTGGCGCGGCACTTGTTCCGCAAAGACTTCGATGTTGAGCGCCGCAAGCGCGGTCTGACTAATCCGGTCGCGGTGGGACAGGAGATCATCGACCTACACGGCGGTGCTTCAGCCCGCTCCACCACCAGGACTGAGGGTGGGGCCGAGGGGTCAGCTAGTTCCTATGGGAGTGGTAGCTCTAGTTCGACCTGTGCAGGCACCAGCTCAGGCGAGGGATACTTTGATCCAAACGACCCCTGGGCTTTCTTTGATGATGGAATTGGTGACGGGCGACATCGAACAGAAGGAGAGAGCGAAAGCTCCAGCCAAACCGATAGTTGGTCGAGTAGCGAGAGCCACTCGAGCTCTAGCAATTGGTCGGAGAGTGAGGCCTTTACCGAGACGGAAAGTTGGAGTCAGTCCCTGCGCACGGTCTACGAAGAACGCGGCGAGCCCATGAGTTTGGAAGAGCAATTGCATGAGGCAACGGTAGCTGTACGGAACCTCGCGAAACGCCAAATGCTTGTGTACTTGGCCGGCGGAAAGACGACGCTGTCTATGCGATCACCAGATGTCGCTCCGGCGCGGGCTTTGCCGTTCATGATCGAGAAGAAAACCATCAGATTTATGGAGCGAAGTATGTTCACCGCTCCGCATGCTGAAGTTGATCTCGCGCTGGAGGCCCGGAAGCGTCCGGCGATCGACATCATTGATCCAGGAAATGCTGATCGTGATGATGACGGCGGTGATGACGATGACGACGCGTTTACGTTCAAGCCCAAAGACTGAGCCAGTGGTATACTCTCGACATGAGCACAACCCGCGCGCCCAGTAGACGCTTTAAACGACCGGCTGAAGCTCGAGGGATCGACCTTCAGGAAGACGACGTCGCCATTTTATGGCACGTCTGGCGGCATCGGGTCATCGACAGTAAGTCGCTCTACCTTCTTTTCCCAACCCGTGATCCACAGGTGATTTCACGCCGGCTTCGACGGCTGTGGGAGAACGAGTTTCTCGATCGGCCGATCAGTCAGAACCGACGCAACACCAGCCGAGCCGGTTCCAAGCACCTGGCCTATGCGATCTCACGAGAGGGTGCTCGAGCCCTTCGTGATCATCATGGAGCCAACATCTCGATAGAGCGGTGGCAGCAGAAGAATGCTGAGCTCAAGCCGAGCTCGATAGAGCATCACCTTGCTACGGCTCGCTTTATGGTTGCCTTTGCCAGTGCTGCGGCACAGGTACCAGGCGCTCAGGTGCGGTACGCTGATGAGTTCTTACCACCCGTCAGCCCAGAGAACCTGTCGCGAGGTTTGAAGAATACGATACGCGCAAATGTTTCGTGGCATGTGCATGGTTCCAATCAGGGGACGGCGCCGGATCAGATCATCGCGCTTGATTACAAAGGCGGGCGGCAGGTCTTCTTCATTGAAATCGACCAGGGCACCGAGACGATCGAACCGGGCGATCGCAAGCAACGTAGTTTGCGCTTTTGGTCAGACACATCGTTTCTGCGAAAGATGTTGGTCTATTCCGCAGCATTCAGATCTGGCGCACACAAGCACCAATTCGATATCCCTGCTTTCCGCGTACTTACGGTGACGACTAGCCCCGAGCGGGTTCAATCTATGCAGGCCACCTACAAACGTCACCTCAGCCACGGCGATCGGCGAGTGCCGCCTGGGTTATTTCTTTTCACTGATTGGCAGACGTTGGAAAAATCGACAGACGGTGCTGTCTTGATGGCGTACCCGAACGGCTCGGGGAGAGACGTTAAGTTAGTGGGGTAGTGCGGCGCAAACTTAGCGCATTGGTGTGATTTGATTGCTGCGTCGTCGCGAACGGCGGCTTCGAGCCCATACCTACGACATACTGCAGTATGGCGAATGTCCGGTCCGGCGTCGGCGGGCAAAAACGTGCCAAAATCAAACCAGGTTTTGCCAAGGTTTTGTGGCACAAGAGTTTTCAATGGTTCCGGTTTGATCGCTTGCAGTGACAGAAACGACCGTTTTTGGCACTGCGGAAAACGATGTTGGATTTTCGTGTGAAATCGCAGCTCTATTGCTGGTGTGCCAGAAGCGTTTGCCTGTCGATGATCCAATTAGTAGCGCCGGTTGGGCAGCATCTTGCGTCGCCAGGCGCCAGCATTGTTGTTGTCAAACGGATGCTGTCGGGCTCGAAACTCACTTCTCGTGGAGAGGTACCGTAGAGATCACGTACGTACCCATTAAAAGAGAAATTTCCATCGGACCCTCGTTCGAACTGGCCGATTACAACTCCAAAGTTTCCAGCAGAACCGGCCAGATGAAGATATAGGAAAGCCAGGGCTTCGGTGTCATTGTGGAAGAACACGCTCCATGTTTCTGCGGAGTTCACCCCAAAGACCTGAGTCAACCAAAGGGTCGTGTCGGGATCATTCTCTCTCACCTGTACGATTTGATCGTGATCAGCCTCTTGCTCGGTGGGGAGATCAAGTGCCTCTATCTCCGCTGATAGCGCGGCTCGAAGTCCTAACTCTTCAAACTCAAGGCACCCGACGGTATAGCTACCGCCAGTGGATTGTGCTCGCCTAACCAGTTCGTTGCGAACGAATTCCCGAAGCTCTATCTCGTACTCAAGGTAGCCCAGTCGCCCGCGCTCCGAAACTCCGGGGACGACAACATCCTCATAGGATACACCGGCAATCGACATCTGGCGCTCAATGCAAAGTGGTTGTGGCCCCTGCTCGGATAGCAATGTGTAACCAAGGGAAGTTAGCAGCGCGATTTCATCACCGGCTAGCTGTGACAGAAGGAATTGTGGAATTCCACCGCGCGTTATCAGTATCGGGACGATTTCTGCCCCGAGAGAACCCAGTGCCCCTCCAACGTCCCCTTCAGCAAGAGACGAAGCCAACTCGCCGCCCAATTCGAAGGCGCTTAATCCGTCTAGCCCCCGATCAATAGTTTGAGCTGAGGCCGCAGAATTCACTATGCCAACCAGCGCTGCGCTACATACAACTGTCGCAAATTTCGACATCATTTACTCCTAAAGGCTTCGTTGAATTGGCAATAAGCTTCTTGATTGTTGCCCCACTAGAGTGGGGCAACAACTTGCAATCTATGCCGATTACTTCTTTGGCTTATACGCTTCCGCCATCTTTTTCTGCCGATCGGCCTCCGCCTGAGCACGACCTTGATTGTGGTCATGAATCTGTTGTTGCGTTGCGTTGCTCGGCAACTGATGGCCTTGATAGCCACCCTTCCAGGTCGGGTTGTTGGTTTGCCAGGACATTCTGTGCTCCTTGTAAGCTGGTTGCGATGTGTGATTCCTAGCGAGAGCTGAGTGAAAGATCGTTGCGGCCCGCAGATGGATGTGTTCAGTTGAATGAACAAATTCTGAACGGTCCCATGACGAAACTCGATGAAGCAACCTTGGTCTACACGGACACCAAATCTCAGCGCGAAGAGCTGGCAGATGCTGTTCGCCTTATTCGAGACAGCCCGGGCATGTCGTACCGTACAGCGTGTGATGCCTGCATTGAATGGTGGCTGGAAGTCCGACCAGAAACTAGCGCAGACAGCTTCAATATTTCGGTTGGAACGCTATCGAAGATGGCAAATGGCAACCACATCCCATCATGGGAAAAAGCGCGTGTACTCTACGCCTTCTTCTCATTTGGATGGGATAAAGGCCCTTTGATCACAACGCGAGGCCTAGGCGGGGTTCCACGCAACTCTGGGGAACGCTTTGCTGACAGCCTACTCAGGCATTTCAATGAAGTTGAGTTTAGGCCCTATCCGAGTCTTGCTGGCTTAGTTGGTGACAATTGGGAAGCGTATCGTCCTTCGTGGAGAACAGGCGGAGACGGGTATATAATTCGGAGCCATGTCGAAATCAGACGCAAGGGAAATGCGTACTGGCTCCGTGAGCACCAAAAATTTGAATTTCGTGGATATACCGTCGATGAAGTAGATGAAGGGGTACTTTTCCCTTTTGCTCAGTCGATAGCGTGCTTATCAAAGGACGTCCGAAATGTGTGCATGAAGTGCTACTCATTTACGATGAGGGAACCAGAGCCGGGTCCGCATACTTCGACTGAGATCATGTCTGGGTCGGTGATGGCGATCTCAAACCAAGGTCCGCATTGGTCGGGGCCTATTTTTCTCAGAAGAGTCCAAGGATCGAGAGGCGCTCTTGCACATATCCATATATCTACGCTTGAGGACGACCCAAGTCTTGCCGATGTTCTAGAAGATCTGAGGGCGCGCGAGCTCAAAGGCCACTTGCCGCCCAAAAGAATTGAGTGAGCCGAAGCGAAGAGCTTTAGTTTTTCGATATAGCCAGGAGAGCTCTGAACATAATACGGAATACGAGCCGCTCTAGTTTAAGCTGCTCGTCAACTATTTCTATTTGGCAGGCGAGCTCTGCTTCGGCCTGGCCTGCGCGACAGAGGGCAAGCTTCCTTCTCCGTCCGGGAGAAAGCGGCCGTTGGCGTCAGTGCGGCGTAAGTCAGCTTAGTCCCGCTGACCGGACCTTCGGTTGGGCGGCTGACCGCGCTGGGGCGCTCGCATGCGCAGCGAAGGGCTGGTTTGAGCCCATTTTATCGGATGCTGCGAGGTGTTCGAATCTCCGCCTTTTGTGTCCGCAAATTACTCAGCTTGGCGCGTAAGCCTTCCCTAGTGGAGATCCGTTCCCAATTTTTAGTCGGGAAAACCGTAAACTTATGGCCCTAGCAGCTCGCCTAAGATTCACCTTCTAAAACTGGTATAAGCTTGAGGATGCAAGACTGCATCTCGTAGTATCATCTTCGTCACTTTTCGAACTTCAATCGACACTTCTCTGGGAAGAATCTTCCATCGAAAAGTGGGTCAGCGTTGTCGGGGTTTAGCTCTGTGGAAGCAAACGTATCTACAGACTGCTCCATACTTTCGTCGCCGTGGGCTATCTGACAACGCAGATCGTAGAGGCGGCTGAAGTAATCTTCGTCATAAAGTTCGCTGCTAAATCGAGACGCAAGATTCTCCCTGAATCTGCGTGAAATCTGTCCCTGCCCGGGCGCAGCGAGAAGCTCTTGGATTGAGAAGTACCCGATTGTTTTAAGAATACCTTCTCGTGCGCCATCAAAGGACTCAAATCTGGAGATAGCTGTCTCGATAAAACCAAAATCAGAGTTTGAACGGATGTCAAAAATTGACTGAGCAATCGAAGGAACGTCTTGAAAGTCGGCCTCACTGAGTAAGGCTACTGGCTGAAACCCATTTAGCTGAAGTTCAGCAATGCAGCGTTCAGCCTGCCCCCCAAACTTGGTGGCTCCATCCTTATCCAAAACTGACCAGGCATCAACCTTCAGACCTGGCGTTGAGATCCGCAAAGCTCGTGAGATGATCTGGCCAGAAATATTAGGTGTGCCTTCTTTTGGCGCAACTATGGTGAAACGCCAAAGGCTAGGGTCATTATTGAATGTTGAGCGAGTGTGAAACCCTCCATCATGCGTGATCGTAGCCCATTTCAAACGGCACTCATTGGATTGGCCTATCTCACGATCAAACCCCGCCGCGAGGTTTGAACAAGCATAGTACTCAAGCAGGTTGTTGATCTTAGAAAAATCTGTCGTCCCAACACTTGGTCGACCCAAGGTCCACCCGCCAATATCTATCGTTTCAGTGGTCATTGCGACGTCACTCGTCACAATACCAAAACGCATCTGTTCATTTGGGACGCAGTCAAAAGAAGGCAATCACAACTCCGATTTTTATGTCCACCAGCACTTGAGGACAGAAATGATGGTTGAATTCCCTACCTCCAAAGCAGACCTTTTAGCAACCGCATCGGACAACCGTTTTGTCCCGCATTCCGGCCATTCCAGGTCGGGTACGAAGAGAGCTAACTTTGGAGCCCCGCTCAATCCTAGGTTGCAAAATCGGTCGTTTTTGGTGGTCTGTTCGGAGACAAGTCGTTCTTTTCCTAACACGTCACAATTGCAGGTCGCTTCAGGGGAGGTGAGTGACTCAGCTGAGAACACCCAAGATCAACCTGCAGTTGCAACAGAAATCCTCAACGGTCTTCCAGATGCTGGCTTGGCGGAAGAAAAGCTGCTTAAGTGAATTCATTAGAGTTTTTTGCGACGTGGCCTTTTACTGCGCAGCATAGACCGCACATGGGGGAAAGAAATGACAAGATCGAAATTTTCTGGGGCTGTCTGCTCCGTCATATGCTCCGCCATTCTGAGCGCAAGCGCCGCTGCACAGGACACTTTCAGTGATCAGATCGCCGTTTCAGAGTCCCGATGGGCGATTGTATTTGCCGCCGACGGGTCATTTCATGAGCTAACGTTGGCTTACCAAGGTGTTGTCGGCGTTCGATGGTGGCAAACAGGCCAGGCTGATGATTGGAGCGAAGGGCGTTTTGTCGACGATCGACAGTGCCATTGGGAATACCGAACCAGTATGTCAAGGCGATTTGTCAATCAAGTAACTCTTCCGGAAAGGGACGTTTCTTGGCCTACCCGAGATTTTATTGGTGGCCCACTTGAGCCGCCTATTGTCGGAGATCGAATGCAAGTGAGGGACTGGTTTTTGGCCTCGCACTACGACTTAAGCAATGAAGCAGAAGAGGATTGGGCGTATGTGGACGACCTTTTCGATGAGATTGACGTCGATCTTGGGGAGATTGATACTTTAGTCGAAGTTCCATTTGAAGTTATCGGTGGGTTAGTAGCGGGCACTTTTGTCGGCCTAGAACTGGGCTTGAGGTGGCTTGGTAGGTTTGTTGGAATAACGCGAGGCTTGAATTGTGGAGATGCACAGGAACTCATCATTGATGGCATCAACCGCCGAAGCGCTGGATTGGTTCGAGCGGTTTCCGAGCTTGGTCCGATTGACTACTACGGTGTAGTTCTGCCGCGACTGCGCAACGAATGGAGGTACATCAACCGGGACACGGGACGATCGGTGCCGGCGTTGTTTGTTTGGCCTGATGAACAGGACTATCCTGCGATTGAGTCAATAATGCACTTTCAGCGGGTGAACCTTGCGCGTCGAGTTGATCCTGAAGTCCCAGAAAGTATCCTCTTAGAGGTCGCCGCCATGGACAATTCGCGCGAAACACCGCGCCAGATTGTCGAAGCGAGTTTGGGCCCCCGCATTGACCGATTGGTGTCTGAATTGGAAATCATGCCTGAGTTGGTGCAGCGCGCTGAACTGTTGGCGTCGCTGACAGCGCCACGATCAGAACTGGAGCGACGCACCAGAGTGTTCACTTTGGGCGCGTCCGTTTGTGAGAACAACGGCAGTCTGTCGGACATCTCTGAGCTTTGCCAAGTTGTGCAAGGGCAAGAGCTTCCGGCTTGTGTAGTTTCGCCGAATATGCGGGGGCAACTACTGTCCGAACCGTCTGCGGTTGGAGCAGATCTAGGTCAATTGGGCGGCTCAAACCTAATGGAGGCCTACGATGATCTAGTCGCAATCATCCGAAGTTTCTCACTAGAGGTTCAAGAAATCGATGAATGGCGAGCAATAACGGAACTCAGCAGGCCCGACGAGTTTCGCGAATTCGAAATTTCACGGGATCAGATCTCAGGAGCGTTGGTCGATTTGAGGTATTTTTCTGTTGCTCAAGGGGAATGCGCTAACAATAGCCTGTGGCTCGAAAACCAGCCTTATTTGGCTTGGCAGGCCCAACAGGTTTCGGACGCACAGCTTCTTGAGCAGATTCTGATAAATGGCGGCTTAGTCGACCCAATTCAGCCGCTTGAACAAGGCGTCATTTCCTCGATGACTGAAGGCCCCCTTCTCGATATAGGGAGCATCCCTTCAGATGCATTGCAACGCCTCGACGCTGAGTTAGACGGTCGATTGGATGCCCTCGGATTAGCTCAATGAATTAGGAATGCTATAGGGAGCATCCTTCTCATGGGCTCAAGATCGCCGCTGGAGAGCGGAGCTCGTTTCAGAACGCAAGTCAACCCTAGGTTGCATAATCGGTCGTTTTTGAGACGGGCGAGGGGTGCTCATATTCCTCAACACGTTAGCCGTCTCAAAAACCCTGTCCAAAACCCTTCGTATTTTGAGACGTTTTTGATACACTGAGAGCATGATCATTGGATATGCACGCGTCTCAACTGCTGATCAGAGCCTCGACGCTCAGCGTGACGCGCTCCGCCGTGCAGGCGTTGACAGGATCTTCGAGGAAAAGCGCACTGGAAAGAACCGCGAGCGGCCAGAACTGGAGAAGTTGTTCGAGCAGTTGCGCAAGGACGATGTGGTTGTTGTCTCAAAGTACGATCGCCTTGCTCGATCGTTGCGGGATCTCATCGACATCGTCGAGCAGATCCGGGAGCGCGGCGCTGGCTTTCGTTCGCTTGGCGAAGACATCGACACTACCACCCCAGCCGGGCGCCTCGTGTTTCATGTGTTTGGCAGTATCGCCGAATTTGAACGCGAGCGAATAGTTGAGCGTACCAATGAGGGACTAAAGGCTGCCCGTAAGCGAGGGCGGATTGGCGGTAGACCAAGAGCGCTCTCAGACGAAGCTAAAGCTGAAGTCCGTCGAATGCGCGATGAGGAGCGACGTCACGTGAAAGAAATCGCACAGATATTCGGTGTGAGTAGAGCAACGGTTTACCGCGCTTAGGGCGGAAAATAGTACTTCGCTGCAAGCGGTATCAGGTCAAACGCAAATTTCAATGCGGACATCCGGGTATCCGATGATACGCGAACAAACCTTGGATTTGGGCGGTTGCGAGTTCATTCGCCAAGCAGGCCGAAATCATGCCCGATAACGCAAAGAACGCGACCCGTGAAAGCGACACCTGGAACTGATAGAAGTGAGAAGCCAGCCACGTAGAATGTCAGTACTGTGTAAACCATGCGTCTTGATGTGTGCCTATCCAGCACATTGTAGAAGCTCCGAAGTACATCGATCTTGATTTGGTTGTCATCGTCCTTTTTTAGAGCATCCGATGCTGTCTTAAGGCTTTTCTCTCGATTGAGCCAAGGCGCTCTTTGGTCGAACGAGGAAGCTACCTGCGGCCTTCGTGATGCTATAGTTGCATACATTGATCGCAGGTTTCTTGCGGAAACGTTGTCTATTGTCTCGATGACATACTCGTTAATGTCCTTCGGGCGTTTAACTATCGCGGGTGCAAAAACGCGATATAGGATCGTACCCAAACCAAGCAACAAAAGGCCAACATAGACGATGTTTAGCCGCATAGAAAACCCGAACCAAGGGGTGCATATGCCTGGGGCAACCTGCTGGTCCAGCAAACCACCGAGACCGCCCAAATAGCTCTCGATCTGCGCATGGTACAAAATTATGTAGCCCACGAATGGCGCGCTCATGGTGATGGACGCTGGCAGACTCTGGCCAAACCCTCTCAGGAGATGCCAATTTATTGTTCGTACGCTCCAAGCTTCTGGTGTCCAGGTCACTTGTTCAGGTTCTGTTTTAGACATTCGCTGTCCGCTACTACGCGCCAGATATGCGCAAGGTGCGATTTTGGTGGGTATAGAAATCACCGACAGTGATTTCAGGCTTGTCTAACTCTGGGGCAATCATCGAGGTAGCAATAATAATCTGGTTTGAAGATTTTGCCGCGTTTGACTTCTCATGAAGTAATCTTTGGAAATTCCTGCTCCTCTCCGGCTCCATACCCTTATCTTCCACTGTATCCATCAAAAGGAAGCGCGGATGGGAAAATGATGGTTGGCTGGCCGAAGCAACAGCAAACGCGGCAATGAAGCTATTGCGAAGATAAACCATGGAACTTGCGGAGAAAAATGACTCGCCGTTGACACTTATTCGATCGCCGTCGAAATCAAAATCGACCTTGTCAGCATTCTTGAATGTTGACTGGCGCTCAAGGTCGCGTCTCAGAAAGTCGAGGACTTCAAGCTCTATCGACCTTCGCGCTTTCGAAATTTGATCACGATCGCGCTTTTCCGCAGTCTCGATCACGGATCGAACATCGTCAATCTTGCGCTGTAGTTCGTCTCGCCGGTTCTGGGCTTCTTGCAATTCAGCGACCGCAGATTTTCGAGTCGCCAACTCTTCAAGCTTACGCTGAGCATAGCCCGCCTCGCGATTCAGAGATCGCAGCCTTGATCGGAGCTCCGTTGTTGGGCTACGGAGGGAAACCGTATAGTGACGACCTGCTTGCTCCCATAGCTCTGTGACTTTCGTCAGCTTCGCCTTCAAGTCCGAAATTTGACGCTGCCTACCTGCTTGAAGATCAATCGAATTTTGCCTTTGCCGAGCATATTCATTGATCAATCGCAGAGCGCGCTCCTTAACCTGGCTTTCGTCAGAAGCTTGTTTGCAAAGTGTGCAGGCGCCTTCGACCTCGGTGCCGTGGACAGGAGCGAAACACGCCGGACAGAAGTCAAATTTTAGCGCATTTAACTCGTCAACGACCATTTTAGACTCGTGCAAGGCACGAAGCTTCTTGGTCAGAGAGGCGATGAATTCCGCGGAGTCCGAAGCCTCCAGCTCAAGGAAATCCAATTCCTCTTTCAACTTGCCAATCTGTGTTTGGAGCTCCTTCACTCTCGCAAAAGTGGTTTCTTGATCGTTCAACGAAAGCCGATCCTCAAACTGTGTTGAAAAGACCTGTTCCTCCGTCTCTTCAATTTGGCTGTTTAGATCGTCCAGTTCTTTTTGGAGGCGCAAGTACTCCTGATCAATCCAATCCTCGGTCAAAGGATGGCCGTCGCGGCCGTGAAGCCTGATCAGTGTCGAAATCCTTGAAACGACATCCTTCATCTCAGCTTCGTAGGTCTTCAGGTTCAGCCTTGCTGTATAGTAATCGTCACTAAAGGCACCGAGAAGAAGATGTCCCACAGTCTGTCGCGTAATCGCATCGTCAAAAGGCTGACCACGAAACAGCTTTTCGACCGAGCTTAGCTGGTCCGAGTATAGAAGGCGCAAGACTTGATTCATCGTGATCTTCGTGTTGGCTTCGCCATATTGTACTTCGGGCAGACCGAGCAGCCGGAACATCACTTGAGAAAAGCTTTCGGACTGGCCTCGCCGGAAGGAGTACCGCTCCCAGCCAGCCCCGCTGCTTTCCAGTGCGTCTGAACTTGGGCCAAAAAAGATGCGCATGGGCTGTGAAGACTTTTGTTCAACGTCTCTCTGCAGAGTGACGTCTTTCCCATTTAGTTTGACCCCCATTGTAATGGTGTCGCACAGAAGCGCCGACTCCCGCCATTGGTGTTCCAAAAGGTCACCACCCAGACCGTAGAATATGAAATCCATAATTGTGGATTTGCCGGAGCTGTTCTCGCCCCGAATAATGTTCAGCCCTGTGTGAAATGCTTCTGAAAAGACGAGTTGACCACGGCGAAAAATCGACAGATCGACAATTTCGAGGTTTGGCCTAAACAACGTCATAGCTGTACTCTCCAAGGCCTGTGCGGGCAAATAGACCATCACTTCCGAGTTGTTCTACCTGCGGAAGTACGACTGCCACAAACTTCAATAGATCTGGCGTTTTCTCGATTGCCTGCTCTACAGCGGCAAAAAGTCCAGAAGGCACGCTTTCGCGCTTGAGAGCCAGCATCTCCGACGAAGTCTCAACCGCTTCTATCATGTTTGCGCCCGCGAGCGCGCTTACCGCCGTCGACTGGATCAGCTCCATCCTCTCAAACACCACGCGAGCATTGGGAAACCGATCATAGCTTGTTTTGGGGTACTTCTTCACGATTTGGTTCCGCATACGAGCAAAGCCCTCAATGCTCCTTGGCGCTCGGATGTCCTCTAGCATCCATGGAAAGCAGTAGAAGAAGTCGGCTGCTCTTGCTGTCTTAGATGGAATTCTGCCGTTTTCTGCCGAAGCAAGAAGGACGAGCATTCTAAAGACGGTATGATAGGGGTCATAAGCAGCGGTGTAGGAGAGAGAGAACACTAGCTCCACCTCACATAGCATCTATCAGCAAGCCAGTAGATCATGCCCCTGACATGGGCATGGTTGATGGTGAAATGCTCAAAACCTGCTCCCATATCTTGAAGTGTTGGTTGGACGATCTTGTCCTCGATGATTTCATCGATTTGCTGTCTGTCGAGAGACGAGGCGTGCGGAATAATATGGTTTTCAAAAACATCGTTTATACGGGCGAGGAACAAGGCAAAGATCTTTTGCGCCGAAGGATAATGCTGCATCTTGGCTAGCAGTTTCGCAAAAAGCTCTTTCTTGGCCTGCGCTCCCTCGACCTGGTCATGGCGCTCTGCAGCCTTTAGTTTGTCTTCCAAACCGTCTAAACCTTCTACGCGCCGTCTGTCTTGGAACATCTGTAAATCATCGATGAACCCGTCGACGCAGACACTTCCATCCGAGATTTCTTTGTCTAGTCGGTCCAAAAGTCCGGTAACTTGAGACTGGTCTGACAAAGTGACTTTCCTGACAAAATATTGCGACGCGTTGTTTTGCAGCTACAAGGTGTTGGGTAGAAAGCAGAATATGCACTTTTTTACAGCAGGCAAGGATAGTTGGCGATTATGGGTCAGAATCGTGATGTAAACTCAGGCACGCTAAGCCAGAAAACAACTTCCGGAAAAAGCCCTCTTTGACGAGCCACATCGGTCACCAATCGCAACAAGCAATATACTAGGCGCCAATGGCTGGAAAGTGGGCTGCGATTGAAGCTATCTAGTCAATGGCTGAGGGATCGCCATGGCTGGTCAATGGATACAGCCAAGATAGTTCTCGCCGAAGCGCTCCATTGCCGATCCGGAAATTTGCTCGGTTACGCCCTCGTCGATGAACAACCCCCATGGGTATACGTCGACGTTGGCCAGATCAAAGTTGTCCTTCGGATTTGGTTTGTTGTTCGCCAAGAAGGCGTAGCGAATTTCGGCCCACATCTCAAAGCCAAGCTCAACCTCTAGACCATCATACACACTGTCTCCGGGTGCATTCAGAACAATTTTCTTGGTGACATGACCGAGTGTCTCAAGGAGCATCGTGCTACATGTATGAGCAACGATGTCTGCCAATTGAATGCCCAAGCGCTTTCGCGAGTCTTGCTCAAAGTGGAATTCGCAACAGCGAAATCTGGGATCGTCCTCTACAAGCCGCGAAGCGGCCGTAGCTGATTTAAACAAGCCTTCGTCAAAGAATACTTCGTGCGATTGACCTTTGAAACGGGAGTGTGAGAGGGCTGCTGCAAGCAGTTCGAGAGCTGCAGGCCCCAGCCTATTCTCTGCACCAACAACGCAGACAGCTATTTTGCAATGTCCTCGGATGAACGACTTTAGGGCACTTCTTAAGGTTCGGAGACGTTCGTCGTTCGCCATCTTTGAGGACGATTTGAACTCAAAGGTCTCAGGGTCATATCCAAGCCTCCGGAACACTGAGGCGATATGTTCCGACGGGTCATTGTCGCAAATGGCAAATGCCGCCAAGGAAAACCCAAAGTGGTTGTGTTTACTATCATCGAGAAAAAATGAGCCATGCCACAGAGATATGTACTGGTACCGGCCGCATGAAGGGGGTGGTTAGCTTGGGCCTGTCCAGTGCTTTGAGCGACCAACAGCCAGGCATGCTATCATTACATTCATGCAATCAGAGCATTCTGGTGCGAACCAGGTGACGAACGGTTCCGAACCGATTTCATCGTGGATAACAGTCGCCGAGGCGGTGTCTCGTTGTAGTGAACGCGGCCTACCCCGTACTCCAAAAACAGTCAGAAAGTGGGCTGCAAGATCTTTCGCGAACCCCGAAAGCCCCGATATCGCCGTCCACAGAGAAGATACCGGCAACGGATTTCGATGGTCTATTGAGCTTTCATCGCTTGATCGCAAAATTGAGGAAGAGCTTGAATTTGAGCGCCGAAAGCAATCCGAACCCGACCTCACTGGTGCGAACCGGGGCGAACTGAGGCAAACAGGTTCTCCCTTTGATAGCATCCCAGAATTGCCGGCGCACACACGGGAACCGGTTCGAACTGATCAGCACCGGGGAGCCGAGCGAGGTGTAGAAAAGGAACTGCGATCACAGCTTGAACAGAAGAACGCTGAAATCGAATTTCTGAGAGATGAGTTGAAACACCGCCGCGAGACGGACAAGGCTTTGGCGACCGTCATTGAAGCTTTCAAGTTGAATGCGGAAACGACACGCGAACAACTGAACAGTAGCAGCCCCGTTCGCCGCGGCGACAATGGGAAGGGCAGCACCACGATATTGTCCACGGCGCTAACGAGACGAACGCCGCTTAGTGTATAATTCAGCCAAGGCATATGAAGTCATTTGGCGAAGCGCTCCAGCAACGAAACATCATCATCAAGGGTGGTGATGAGTTGTCGATGTCTGGCTTCACCCAAGTGCCGAACGCGGTGCTCAAGAGCGATGCTATCTCCGCTGGAGCGAAACTGGTTTACGCGCTGCTGCTATCTTACGCTTGGCACAACGACTTCTGCTTCCCTGGCCAAGACAGACTAGCTACCGATATCGGCATCTCCCGGCAGACTGTGAACGCTCATGTGAAAGAGTTGGAGCGGAAAGGTTTCATCAAGATCAAGCGGCTGGGGCAGGGGAGAGCAAATCTCTACGAGCTCAACCTGAAGGCCAAGGTTTTGAAGAGGAAGTGACAACCAGATGTCAAAATTTTTGACATCTAGATGTCGGGAAAACCGACCTCTAGTTGTCGGTTTTTTTGACACTAAGAATACTCAGTGAAGAAGACTAAGTAATTAATATTCATAAACCTTTTAAGAAAAGGAAAGTGGGGATAACTTCTCCTCTAACCCGTCGGTTTTCTTGGCTTGCGGACGTTGATCGCGGCCGCGTCCAGGCTGTTCTTCAGGTGCACTGCATAGTGTTTCTCGATCATCTCGACACTGGTTCGACAGTTCTTGGCGATCTGGTAGATGTCTGCGCCTTCAAGAAGCCGAAAGCAGATGTAGCTGTGCCGCAGCGAGTACAGTGTTCGGCGGTTGCCTTGGCGATCGAACTTAAGGCCCGTTTCCTCCAGGATCCTGTTGAACTGCCTATTGTGATCTACCGGAAATAGACGGTCGGTCGAAGCCGGTAGATTGCGCTGCATCATCCTTTGAAAGGGACGAACAGCACCGTTAGTGCTTTTGCAGTAACCTACCCCGCGCTTCCCGCGGACTTCGATCTCGAGAATTGTCTCGCCGGTGGCGTCATCTTCGACAATCTCGACATCCCGGTATTCTAGGCCGTTGGCCTCATCTGGTCGAATACCGGTATTTGCCATGAACAGCACTTTGTCATGCATCTGTGCCGCAAGCCTATGGTGGCGTGAGTTTGCCTGTTTGGCGATGTTTGCGCGTGTCGCCGTGTAAAGCGTCTTGTATTCTTCGTGCGAAAACCAAGCCCGGTGCACGACCTTTCCGGATGATCGGTATGGTGCTGACAGATCCGGCAGTCCTTGGATCCATCCTTGCCTAAGTGCTGTTTTCAAAACCTGCCGAAGCGTCACGATCTCATGGTGCATGGTAGATCGTGATGGCGGCTTCCAGCCTGGTTCGTCTTTCGGCTCGATCCTGAATATCCGGTAGTCCTGGACAGCGCCTGCGGTCACCTGCGAAATTCCCATCTTGCCGAAGTAGGGGACTAAATGGTTCTTTAGCCGTCCACGATGCCCCTTAACGTAGACCTCGTTCCGCTCGCCCGCGGTCATAAGTTCGTACTCTTTCATGAAGCGGTCGGCGGCGTGTGCAAAAGTGTGTTCCGAGAGCAGCTCGCCACGAGCTTTCTTACCTCGCAGTTCAAGGTACCAATCCTCGGCAAATTCCTTTGCCTTGGCCAAGCTTTCTTCTTTGGTGCTAACGCGGCGGTTTTTTCCTTCGAGGTATGCCGAACACTGCCAGACCGAGCTTCGCTCGCGCTTGTAGACGTGCACTTTGCCGCCCAAAATCGTGTGCTTTTCGGCCATCTCGAAGGATTCCTTACACAGTGTGCAATGTGTGTAAGGTATGTGAAAGCCCGATTTCAGCCAATATGCCTGATCGCTCTTTCTTTTAGCCACCTGTTTTTGTTGGGATTTTT